>CAVXIJ010000012.1:0-284683 GCA_963761765.1 uncultured Actinomycetota bacterium | reverse complement strand
TGGAGCTGTTCGTACTCGGCAAGGGGAACGTGAGGATCGAGACGATGACGTCGATCGGGCCACCGATGCCCGGAGAACAGGTCCGATGCGGCCAGGCCGATGTGCGAGCCGAGGCGCCTCCGATTCACGGCCGCGACGGCCAGCGCTTCGACCGATCCGATCGACCCCGAGAACGCGAAGGTCGCTGCGCTCGCGCTCGATGGAGATGGCGATGCAGCCGCTTCCCGTCCCGATGTCGACCACCCGCCCGCCCCGCGGTGCCCGCTCCAGCGCCGACTCGACCACCAGTTCCGTCTCCGGCCGCGGGATCAGGACCCGGTCGTCGACGAAGTACTCGCGCGAATAGAACTCCGTCCGCCTGCGGATGTACTGGAGCGGCTCGCCCGAATAGCGGCGCTCCAGAAGGGTCTCCAGCAGTCCCTCGTCCACGGCCGTGTCCCCGTGCGCGATGATCCATGCCAGCGGCTTGCCGAGGAGATCGCCGAGAAGCAGATCGACATCGCGCGGGCTGATGCCCCGTTGGATCGCTTCCTCGCGATAACGCCCCGCGCAGATCATCGAGACGGGGCATTGGATTGATCCCGGCATCCCACTCCGGATCATATAGCGTGATTCATGGTACCGATCTCCGGGCGCCCGTAGCCTCCGAGGCTACGCGCCTCATACATCCGCTCCAGAACACGTCCTCCAATGCGCTCTCCTGCCTGGAGGTCGGCGGTACGGCCGCCGGCGATGATGCGTCCGCGGTTGATGATGGCCACGCGATCGCAAACGGCCTCGGCGACGGAGAGAGTGTGCGTGGTCCAGAAAGATGGTCTTCCCCTCGTCGGCGAGACGGCGCAACAGGACCTTGACCTGGCGCTGTGCCAGCGCGTCGAGACCGACCATGGGCTCGTCGATCACGAGGACGGTGGGGTCATGCACCAGCGACGAAACGATCGCCGGCTTCTGTTTCATGCCGTGCGAGAGGTTCTCGATTCGGGCGTCGATCCAGTCGCCGAGCCCGAAATAGCGGAGCAGCTCCACCGCCCGCGGCTCGCACTCCTGCCACTCCTTCCGGTAGAGGTCGGCCACGAAATGCAGCAGCTCGCGGCGGGTCAGCTTCTCGTAGAGATCCGGCCGGTCGGGAACATAGCCCATCAGCGCTTTGGCGCCGCACGGGGTCGGCGGCGACGTCGATGCCCCCCGACCAGGCCGTCCCGCTGGTCGGCAGGGAGAGGCCGGCGACGATCCGGATGGTGGTTGTCTTTCCGGCGCCGTTCGGCCCGAGGAAACCGAAGATCTCGCCAGCCTCGGTGTCGAGGCTCAGATGATCGACAGCGGTGAAATCGCCGTATCTCTTTGTCAGATCGTGGATTTCGATCATCTGCGGGCAGGGTATCATCTAGGGAGATCCGTGGGGGCTCGGGTGCACGCCCGGGGCCGCGGGCAACCTTCGGGGATCAAGCCAGTAGAATCGAATGGCAGAACGTGACCAGCTCGACGACCGCTCTCTGGTGGAACGGATCCTCGGCGGCGACAGGGATCAATTTGCATTGCTGGTGTCGCGGTATGAGAAACGCGTCATCAACTATGCTTATCGGATCACTCATCGCTACGAAGAGGCTCACGATCTCGCGCAGGAGATTTTCGTGAAGGTCTATCTGGCTCTCGATCGATACGATCCGAAGTACCAATTTTCGACCTGGCTCTTTCGGATCGCGCAGAACAGTGCCATCGACGCGTTGCGCAAGAAGTCCATCAGCGAGGTGCCGCTGGCCCGGCCGGTGGAAGAGGACTCGTCGGGCCAGGGACCGCGAGTTCGCCGACGGAGGCGTCTCTCCCCCTATCGCGCGCTGAAGAACAAGCAACTCGGCGCGGCGATCGACACGGCCGTGGACGGCCTGCCGTCCGACTATCGTGAGTTGATCCAGCTCCGCCATTTCGCGGAGCTTTCCTACGAGGAGATCGCAACGATGAAGAGGCTTCCTCTGGGGACGGTCAAGAACAAGCTCTTTCGGGCCCGGAATCTGCTGAAAGATGCGCTCGGGATCATTCGTGGAACCGCTATGACCTGTGAGGAATACCTGGACGACCCCGCAGGCGAACGCGAGTCATCTCGACGTCCTGTACGAGTCTGCCGCCTGATCGCCGCACGATCTCGCCGCGGCCGTCGACGATTCGCCGTCATCCCGGTGGATCTCGACGCCCTTCCTCTGGCCGAATGGGAGGGAGCGTCGTATCGCACCTGGCCGCTCGTGGCCGCGGGGAGTGGCGTCCATCCTCACTCTCTCCATCGTGCTCTTCCTGGCCGCCGGTTCGTCCCCTCTGCATGGAGTCGCCCAGGCCGTGACCTCGGGCGTTACGTCTTTTGAAGCGCTGGCCAGATTCGCCCGACTATTCGGAAGGGGATTGCAGGGGGCTCCTCCGGCCGTGCACATCACCGTCGGCGTCCTGTTCGTGGTCATCAACACGCTCCTGGTTTTCCTGCTGCGTCGGGCGCCGCGGGGCATTGCGGCCCCGGAGCGGAACGAAGGACAGAATCTCTATGTATAGGCGGATCGTCGTTCCGATCGTGACGCTTTCCGCGTACCGCGGAGAGACTCACGAGCGGAACGACGAGGCGCCTATACATAGAAATTCTGGCCTTCGTTCCGCTCGGCGGCGGCGATGCCTCGCGGTGCCCGTCGCAACAGAAGGAAGAGGATCGTGTTGATGACCACGAACAGGACACCGACGGTGATGTGCACGGCCGGCGGCGCGCCGTGCAATCCCCGGCCGAAGAGGCGCACGAACTTGGCCAGCGCCTCGAAAGACGTGACGCCCGAGGCCACGGCCTGAGCCGCTCCATGAGAGGCGACGATCCGGCGGCCAGGAAGAACATGATCGCCAACGATATTACCGATGCCGACACCGGCGGCAACGAGCGGCCAGGTACGGTACGACGCACCCTCCCATGCGGCCAGGGGAAGAGCCTCGAGGTTCAGCGGCCGCTCGCGGATCTCCACGGCCGCGGCGAGATCGAGCGCAAGCAGGCGGCAGTTTGGGCAGGAGTCGAGATGACTCGGGTTCCCTTCGGGGTCGTGCAGGTATTCCTCACAGGTCATAACGGTTCCACGAATGAGCCGAGCGCATCTTTCAGCAGATTCCGCGCCCGAAAGAGCTTGTTCTTGACCGTGCCGAGAGGAAGTTTCTTCATCGATGCGATCTCTTCATACGACAGCTCCGCGAAATGGCGAAGCTGGATCAACTCGCGATAGTCCGCGGGCAGATTCGTCCACCGCCTTGTCGATGGCCGCGCCGAGCTGCTTGTTCTTGAGCGCGCGATAGGGAGAGACGCCTCCGTCGGCGAACTCGCGCTCCCTGCCCGACGGGTCCTCCTCCACCGGCCGCGCCAGCGGCACCTCGATGATGGACTTCTTGCGCAGCGCGTCGATGGCACTGTTCTGCGCGATCCGGAAGAGCCAGGTCGAAAACTGGTACTTCGGATCGTATCGATCGAGAGCCAGATAGACCTTCACGAAAATCTCCTGCGCGAGATCGTGAGCCTCTTCATAGCGATGCGTGATCCGATAAACATAGTTGATGACGCGTTTCTCATATCGCGACACCAGCAATGCAAACTGATCCCTGTCGCCGCCGAGGATCCGTTCCACGAGAGAGCGGTCGTCGAGCTGGTCACGTTCTGCCATTCGATTCTACGGGCCGGTCCCCGAAGGTTGCCCGCGGCCCAGGCGCGCACCCGAGCCCCCGCGGATGTCCCTAGATGATACCCTGCCCGCAGATGATCGAAATCCACGATCTCACAAAGAGATACGGCGATTTCACCGCCGTCGACGGTCTGAGCCTGAGCCGATGCTGGCGAGATCTTCGGGTTCCTCGGGCCCAACGGCGCCGGAAAGACCACCACCATCCGGATCGTCGCCGGCCTCTCCCTGCCGACGAGCGGGACGGTCCTAGTCGGAGGGCATCGACGTCGCTCGCCGACCCCGTCCGGGCCAAGGCGCTCATGGGATACGTTCCCGACCGGCCCTACCTCTACGAGAAGCTCACCGGCCGCGAGCTGCTGCATTTCGTCGCCGACCTCTATCGGAAGCGAATGGCAGGAGTGCGAGCCGCGGGCGGTGGAGCTGCTCCGCTATTTCGGGCTCGGCGACTGGATCGACGCGCGGATCGAGAACCTCTCGCACGGAATGAAGCAGAAGCTCGTCATCGTCTCGTCGCTCGTGCATGATCCCTCGGTCCTCGTGATCGACGAGCCGATGGTCGGTCTCGACGCTCTGGCCCAACGCCAGGTCAAGGTCCTGTTGCGCCGTCTGGCCGATGAGGGGAAGACCATCTTCCTCACCACGCACACTCTCTCCGTCGCCGAAGCCGTCTGCGATCGCGTGGCCATCATCAACCGCGGACGCATCATCGCCGGCGGCGCAACCGCCGAGCTGCGGCAGGAGAGCGCACTCGAGGACGTGTTCCTGGAGCTGACGTATGAGGCGTAGGCGCGGAGGCTACGGCGTCGACCGTAGATCGTGTGCCACGCCTGATCACGGATCAGACCCGAGCCCTGCACCATTGACCGGGATCCGGTCCCATGCCCCGTCTCGATGAGCTGCGCGGCGCGCCATCGCGAAGAAGCGATGCAGCGGGGCATCAACCCACGCGATGTCGATCTTCTGCTGAGCGATCTCCTCGGCAGGCCGCTGGCGTGGATCCTCGCGCACGGCGACGCGGACGTCGACCCGGGACCGCTCGGCGCCCTTCTGCATCGCCGCTACGCGGGCGAGCCGCTCCAGTACATCCGCAGGCGGACGGAGTTCTACTCGCGCGAGTACTTCGTCGACGACCGCGTGCTGATTCCGCGGCCGGAAACGGAGCTGGTCGTCGAGGCGGCGATCGAGCGCGCGCCGCGCGGCGGGCGGGTGGTCGACATCGGCACGGGAAGCGGCTGCATCGCCATCTCGATCGAGCGCGAGCGCAGCGACCTTCGCGTTCTCGGAGTCGATCTATCGGTCGAGGCGCTGGCGGTCGCGGCCATCAATCGGTGCCGCCTCGGCTCGCGCATCGGCCTCGCCGCGTCCGACCTTCTCCAGGCATCGGCGGCCCGATCGACGTCATCGTCTCGAACCCTCCTTACGTTCCCGCTCGCCGAGTACGAAGCAGCTCGCGGTCGAGGTGCGCATCCACGAGCCGCGCATCGCACTGACGCCCGGGCCGCGCGGGAACGGAGATCATCGAGCGCCTGCTCGACGAAGGCCGGGAGCGGCTCGCGCCCGGCGGATGGATGATCGTCGAGGTCGGATACGGGCAGGAGAGCAGCGTGCGCGAGCCATCGCCGCGGAAGCGCCGTTTCGCGATCGACGCCTTCCTTCCCGACCTGGCCGGCATTCCGCGCGTCGTCGTATTATCGACGATGGCTAGCAACGCGACCTGCCTCTTCTGCCGCATCGCCGCCGGCGAGATCCCGGCCAAGAAGCTCCACGAAGACGACGACGTCATCGCCTTCCACGACATCAACCCCCAGGCGCCGACCCACGTGCTGGTCATCCCCCGCAAGCACATCCCCTCACTCGACGATCTCACCGACGCCGACGCCGCGACCATCGGCACCACGATCGTCCGAGCGTCCGAGATCGCCCGCAGAGCTCAGCCTCCCGCCGACGGCTACCGCCTGGTCGTCGAACAACGGCGAAGGCGCCGGCCAGACCGTCTTCCACATCCACGTCCACCTCCTCGGCGGACGCCCCTTCACCTGGCCGCCGGGATAGGTTACGCCCAGTTTTCCACGCGCAATCCGGCGACGCGGCGAAACTCCCGCTCGTTGTTCGAAACGAGCGTCAGACCCCGGGCAACGGCCTGTGCGGCGATGATCGCATCGAGTGGGCCAATCGGTGTGCCCGCCAGCTTGAGCCTGGCGCGAACGCGGGCGTAGGCTACGGCGTCTTGCGACGTAATCTCGAGCACGGTCAGCGGTCGCAGAAAATTCTCGACCAGCCGAGTGTTTTCGCCGCCGATGCGCTCTTGGCGGCTCCTGCCCGAAGTTCTGCTTCCGTCATCACACAGATGGCCACGTCCTCGCGGCTCTTGGAGAGCAGCTCTTGCAGAACGTTGCGATTCCGCTTGAGCGTATGAATGCAGATGTCGGTATCGAGCAGGAATCTCATCCGAGCTTCCGGCGCTTCTCAGCGACACCCTGCCGCGGTCGTGCGAAGTCCTCCGGAACCCCGGCAAATGACTCGACGTATCGTTCGGGCCATTCGTGACTCGGTTCAAGAATCACCGCGTTGCCTTCGCGACGTACGAGCACCGTGTCTCCGCTGAACCGGAATTCCTTGGGCAAACGCACGGCCTGGCTCCTGCCCGTCCAGAAGATGCTCGCGGTTCGCGGTTTTGGGGCCTTGACGCTCATGATAGCTATCAATGATAGCTATCATCAAGTCACTGTCAAGCGCTCACCGATTCACGCCGGCGGGGGAACGCGGAAACGCGTCCCGGAGAACGTCATCCGGCCGCTGCGGCGGCGGGCGCCGCGGCGCTGGCCGATGAAGTCCTCCTTGGCTTCGTGGAGCGTGCTCGGGAGGTAAGTGGCGCCGGCGTTGAGGGTCTTGGAGCGGTCGCGGGAGAACGCCGAGCCTCCGGCGATGATGGCCAGATCGGTGAAATTGGCCGAGAGGAGCTGCAGCAGCTCGTAGCCCGTTTCGAGGTGGTCGACGGTTCGCGCACGATACGAACACCGCCTCGGGCTTGACCTCGTTGATGAAGGACGAGAGCTCCTGCTTCGGGAAGGTCGGTGAAGTAGTCGACCGTGTAGCCCTCGCTCCGCAGCAACTGCGTGAGCATCAGCGTTCCGAGGGAGAGCCGCTCCGCCGACCACGGACACGGCGACGAGGTGCTTCTGAGGGTCCGGCGTACCCGAATTGCGATCGCCAAACCGGATGATCAGCTCGCGTACGACGTCCTTGATGAAGTGGTCGTGGGCCTGCGTGATGCGCTTCCGGTCCAGCTCCTCCTGGGCGAAGCTGAGCGTCGGGATGAAGAGCTGGTTGAACATCTCCTCCATCGTCGACGTCTCGGCATTGCGGTCGGCGATCGCGATCGCGCCCGGTGCGATCCCGAAGGAGCAGGCGGTTGTAGAAGCTGAGGTAACCCTCCAACGGGTCCTCGCTTCCGAACATGATGGAGAAGATCCGCAGCGCCGGGATGAACTCGCCGCCGACGGTGAGGCAGACGGTGATCGGCGTCGCCAGCAAAAGACCCACCGGGCCCCAGAGCCAGCCCCAGAAGATCGCCGCCAGGAGGATGGCCACCGGTGAGACGCCGACGCGATGTCCGACCACGATGGGCTCGATGAAACCGCCGATCAACTGATCGCTGAAGATGAAAAGTCCCAGGACGGCGAGCGCCGTGTACCAGTTCGGAAAGACGGCGAAGGCGAGAAACGTCGGCCCGGCGGCGCTCAGCACGGCGCCGATGTAGGGAACGAAGCGCAGCAGTCCCGCGATCACGCCCCAAAGCGCCGCATGGGGTACGTGCAACGCCCAAAGCCCCAGGCCGATGAGCAGTCCGAACCCGACGTTGAGCAGGGCGATGGTCAGGAGGTATCGGCTGATCCGGTGCGAGGTCTCGCCGATGGCCTGCGTCGTGACGGTGAGATGCGCTCGCCCCGCGAGACGCAGAAGCTTGTCCCGCAATTGCTCCCGGTCCCGCAGGAGGAAAAAGACGACCACGATCACGAGAAAGACCGCGGCAATGCCTTCGACGCTCGGCGCGACCTCCTTGTAGCGCTGCCCGATCGTCTTCTTCTCCGGAATCACCCGGACCTTGAGGTCGGCCAGCTCGGAGCGCTCCCGCGCCTCCGCCACCCGCTGGATCGTTTTCTCGACGACGTCGAGCGTGCTGCCTCCCGTGCGCCGCAGAAAGCGCAGCTTCTCCTCGATATTCGCGCTCGTGGCCGCCTTGGCCAGCTCCAGCGCCACGGCGTTGAATTGCTGATAGATCCACCATCCCCCGAACGACAGGGCCGCGGTGGTCAGCCCGACCGAGAGCACGATCGCGCCGGTTCGGCGGATGAGGGTCCGCTCCAGCCGGGCCACGATCGGAGTCAGGAGAAACGTGAACAGAACCGCCACCGCCACCGGCACGACCACCGGCTTTGCCAGATGAAGCACGGCGATGATGAGGACCGAGGTGAAAAAGAGGTGGGTCTTCGATTGGCGCCGCTCGTCGGCCCGTTTGTCGGCGGCGGTCTCGTTCCGCGGACGCGGCGGCAGGCGCCGCATCGACAGCGTTCGATCAAACCGGTCGGTATCGTCCTCGTCGTTCCGCACTTGGCGAATGAGTCTACTGCAACGAACGGACCGAAGCCGTCTTCCAGCTGGCTCGGGATGTCGCGATTCAGACGGCGCCGGTGCCTGGGCCCTCGGGGCGCTTCCACCGCAGTACGGGTTGCCGTGCCGCACGGGCTTCGTCGAGCCGCCGGACCGGGGTGGTGTGCGGCGCGCTGCGGACCAGCTCGGGCCGCTCCTGCGCTTCGCGGGCGATTGCGATCATCGCATCGCAGAACGCATCCAGCTCCTCTTTCGGCTCGCTCTCGGTGGGCTCGATCATCAGTGCGCCGGAGACGATCAGGGGGAAGTAGATCGTCGGCGGATGGAAGCCATAGTCCATGAGGCGCTTGGCGATGTCGAGCGTATGGACGTCTTTCGGCGTCTGCAGCTTGTCATTGAAGACGACTTCGTGCAGCGTCGGCGCGTCGTAGGGCAGGTGATAGTGGCCGCGAAGCCGGGCCGCGGATGTAATTCGCATTGAGAACCGCGATCTGTGCGATGCGCCGCAGTCCCGTCGGACCCATGGAGCGTATGTACGTCAGCGCCCGGACCAGGACGTTGAAGTTGCCGTTGAACGCCGCGCATCCGGCCGATCGAATCCGGGTGTGCTTCGTCCAGGTAGAACGTGCCGTCCTCGCGGCGCGCGATCGTCGGCGTCGGAAGAAACGGGACCAGCCGCTCGCTGACGCCGACCGGGCCGGCGCCGGGGCCACCGCCGCCGTGAGGCGTGGAGAACGTCTTGTGCAGGTTCGAGTGGATGACGTCGATGCCCATGTCGCCGGGCCGGGCGATGCCGACGAACGAATTGAGATTCGCGCCGTCGCAGTAGAGATAGGCACCCTTGGCGTGGAGGATCTCCGCCATCTTGCGGATCTCCGACTCGAAGACGCCGAGCGTGTTGGGAACGGTGATCATCAGCGCGGCCACGTCTTCAGTGACGGCCTGTTCCAGCACCCCGAGATCGACGGTTCCCCGGCTGTTCGACTTCAGCTCCTTGATCTCGTATCCGGAAAACGCCGCCGAGGCGGGATTCGTCCCGTGCGCCGAATCCGGGATCAGGATGTACTTGCGCGCGTTCCCGCTCTTCGCCAGCGCCTTGTGCACCATCAGGATGCCCGTGAGCTCGCCGTGCGCGCCGGCAACCGGCTGCAGCGTCACGCGCGGCATGCCGAAGATCTCCGCCAGCGTCTGCTCGAGCGTCCAGATCAGCTCGAGGTTCCCCTGCACCTGATGTTCGGCCTGCATGGGGTGCGAATGGGCGAAGCCGGGGATGCGGGCGATCTCTTCGTTGATGCGCGGGTTGTGCTTCATGGTGCAGGAGCCCAGCGGGATAGAGGCCGGCGTCGATGGAGACGTTCAGCTTCGAGAGTCGCGTGAAGTGGCGAATGACGTCGACCTCCGAGACTTCGACCTCATCGGCGATCTCCGTCGCGCCGCAGCGCCGCCGGAAGAATCTCGTCCAGCGGCCGCTCGGGAACCTCGAGAGGAGGCAGCTGATAGCCGCGCCGTCCGCGCTTGCGAGCGCTCGAAGATGAGCGGCTCCGGCGAGTGCCGGCTTTTCGACTCACGCAGGCTCCTGTGGATCGACGGGCGATTCGCTCGGCGATTCGCTTGGCGATTCAATGGACGTCGTCATCGCTTCACCGCCGCTCCCGCGAGATGGCGGCGCTGAGCGCCGCAACGTAGTCGATCGAGTTGCTGGCGCGTATTCAGCTCCGTGACGGCAACGAGAAAATCGCGCTCGTGGCCCTCGTAGAACCTGGTCAGCGGGATTCCGCCGAGGATGCCTTCGTGCTCCGAGATCCTCGAGGATCACGGAAGCCGGAAAGGGAGTGCGGACGGCAAACTCGTTGTAGACCGGGCCGCTGAAGGGCAACTCGACCCCGCCGACCTGCGCTCAATTTCTCGCGGAGATAGGCCGCCTTCCGCAGGCAGTGCGTGGCCACCTCGCGCAGCCCCTCTTTGCCCATCAGGGAGAGGTAGATGTTCGCGGCCAGGGCGATGAGCGCTTCGTTCGTGCAGATGTTCGAGGTGGCCTTGCCGCGGCGGATGTGCTGCTCCCTCGTGGCCAGCGTGAGGACGTAGGCGCGCTTCCCGTCGACGTCGACCGTCTCGCCGACGAGCCGTCCCGGCATGTGGCGCTTGAGCGCATCGCGTACGACCATGAACCCGACATACGGGCCGCCGAATTGCGGTCGGGACTCCCCAGGCCTGCCCTTCGCCGACGCAGATGTCGAATCCGTGCTCGCCCGGCGGGCTGACGATCCCCAGCGACGTCGCCTCCGTGACGACGGCGATCTTCGTGGCATCGCCCGCCGCCGCGGCCACCGCGTCGTAGTCTTCGATCACTCCGAGAAAGTTCGGAGATTGCACCGCGACGCCGAACGCCCCTTCGGCGGCGGCGCGAAGCGCAACGGGATCGACGCGCCCATCCGCTCCCCATCCGACCTCGACGACCTCGATCCCGAGGTTCTGGACGTAGGTCCGAACCGTCTCCGCGTAGTGCGGATGAATCGATTTCGCCAGGACGATCCGGTTCTTTCCCTTCGACATCCGCTCGGCGAGCAGCACCGCCTCGCAGAGCGCGGTGGAGCCGTCGTAGAGCGACGCGTTGGCGACGTCGAGCCCGGTCAGGAGGCACTGGTGCGTCTGGTACTCGAAGATCGACTGCAGCGTCCCCTGCGAGACCTCGGGCTGGTAGGGCGTGTAGGCGGTGAGGAACTCGGCGCGGAGGAGGAGCTGATCGATGCAGGCCGGCTGATCGTGGGCATAGGCGCCGCCGCCCAGGAACGAGGCGTGGCCCGCGGCGGTGATGTTGCGCGACGCCAGTCGCCCGGAACCACGCTTCGCATCTCGACCTCCGACCATGGGCCGGGGAGATCGAGCAACGCCTTCCGCTTGACGTCGTCCGGGATGCTGTCGAAGAGGCGATCGATCTCTTTGACGCCGATCACCGCGAGCATCTCCCGGATGTCCTCGCCGGCGTTGGGGATGTAGCGATGGGACGACGAGGGATCGGTGGGGTCGGGAAGAAGGGTCATTCGTAGTTGTAATGATGCATTATCGTCGATGAGTAATGTGCGTTTAATCGATCACTGAATCGGTTACGAATTCTGATCGCCGAAATCTCAGGGTAATTTGTGAGAGCCATTAATCGCTGCACTTTCCCGGGTCCCGCGTCCGCCCATCAGTGCCCCGATTCCTTTTCGAGATACTCGTCGTACTCCTCGGCGCTCATCAGCTCATCCATCTCGGTCGGATCCGAGAGCTTGATGCGGACCATCCAGCCGTCGCCGAACGGATCGGTGTTGACCAGCGCCGGGTTGTCGGCCAGGAGCTCGTTGACCTCGACGACCTCGCCGGTGACCGGCGAAAACAGCTCGGACACCGCCTTGACCGACTCGATGCTTCCGAGCTCGTCGCCGGCCTCCAGCTCGCTGCCGACCTGCGGCAGCTCGACGAACACGACGTCGCCGAGCTCCTTCTGCGCATAGTCGGTGATGCCGACCGTTCCGATGTCGCCTTCGAGATGAACGTATTCGTGGCTCTTGGCGTAACGGTTGTCTTCGGGGTTGTTCATTCGTTTCATCTCCTGGCGGCGCGTTGTCGGTTCCCTTTGTTCCCGCCCGTTCGGCTCGGGATCGGGATGCGACCTCGCGTCACTTCGCGCGTTTGTAGAACGGAGTCGGAACGACGCGCGCCCGGGCCTCTTTGCCGCGAATCAGAACCATGAACTCGGTGCCCTGGGACGACTTGTCGAGCGGAAGATAAGCGAGTCCGATCGCCTTTTTCAATGTCGGCGAGTGAGTACCGCTGGTGACGACGCCGATCTCCTCCCCGCCGTGCGACGACCGGATAGCCGTGGCGGGCGATGCCGCGGTCGACCATCTCGAATCCCACCAGCTTCCGCCGCGGACCCTCCTCCTTCTCCCGTTCCGGAGACCTCCCGGCCGGCGAATTCTCCCTTGTCGAGCTTCACGATCCAGCCCAGATCGGCCTCGATCGGCGTCGTGGTGTGATCGATGTCGTTGCCGTAGAGGGCCATCTTCGCCTCGAGGCGCAGCGTGTCGCGGGCGCCGAGGCCCGCAGGGCCTGACGCCCGCCGCGACGAGCTTCTTCATGATCCGCGGACGCTGCTCCGGTGCCACGTAGATCTCGAAGCCGTCCTCTCCGGTGTAGCCGGTGCGCGAAACGATCGCCGGCGCACCGTCGACGCCACCCGTGGGCGAAACGGTAGTACTTGATCGAGGGGAGGTCGGCATCGGTCATCGGCGCAAGGATGTCGCTGCGCCTCCGGACCCTGCACCGCGAGCTGTGCGTAGTCGGCGCTGACGTTGCGGACCTCGACGTCCAGCCCCGCCGCGCGCCTCGCGAAACCATTCGAAGTCCTTGTCGGTGTTCGAGGCATTCACGACGACGAAGTAGTCGTCGGCCGCGATTCGATAGATGACGATGTCGTCGACGAAGCCGCCGGTCGGGTAGAGGAGTCCGTTGTAATGCGCCCGGCCGTCTTCGAGCTTCGAGACATCGTTGCAGGTCGACTCCTGCAGCAGCTCGAGCGCCTGCGGCCCCTTCACGACCACCTCCCCCATGTGGGAGACGTCGAAGACGCCCGGCCTTCGTCCGCACCGCCTCGTGCTCGTCGAGAATGCCGCTGTACTGGACCGGAAGCTCCCAGCCGCCGAAGTCGACCATCCTTCCGCCGAGCTCGATTTCCGTCTGGTGAAGCGGGGTCTTTTTGAGCTCGGCGTCCGGACATCGATGAGGCCTCCAAGAAGGGCGGCTAAGGGCGGCTAACGTAGCACAAACTTCCCGGAGGCGTGCTTTGCAGGCTTGTCCCGCTCCAGAGCATGGCACGGGCGGGGGCCCGGGTCGCAGCGGTCCCGGGTCGAAGGCCGTACGTCGAAGGCCGTACAATGGTTCTCACCTGGGCGGGAGGGGCGCGGTTGACCAACGAGATCGGGCAGTTCCTCGACTATCTCACCTACGAGCGGAACGTCTCGACCAACACCATCGCCGCCTATCGCGATGATCTGGAGTCGTTCGTCCGTTTCCTCTCGAACGACTACCTGACCATGGCCCGCGATCAACTCGACCTCGGGCGGGTCGATCATCTCGCCGTCCGCTCCTATCTCGCGCACCTCGCCCGGCGCAAGCTGGCCCGCGCCAGCATCGCCCGGCATCTCTCCGCGCTCCGCAGCTTCTTCAAATATCTCGTGCGCGAGGGCGTCGTCGAAGCGAATCCCGCGCGCACCGTGGCCACGCCGAAGCGCGAAAAGCACCTGCCCGCGGTTCTGCAGACGTCCGACGTCGCGCTGTTGCTCGAGCAACCCGACACCTCCACGCCCCTCGGACTCCGCGACGCGGCCTGGCTGGAGCTGCTCTACGCCTCGGGTCTCCGCATCGGCGAGCTGGTCGGCGATCGACCTCGACGACCTCGAGCTGCGCGCGCGTCTGGTCAAGGTTCGCGGCAAGGGATCGAAGGAGCGCATCGTCCCGTTCGGAACCAAGGCGGAAGACGCGTTGCGCGCTGGCTGGCCGTCCGCGGCGACCTGGCGCCGGCGACCCCGAGGAGCAGGCCCTGTTCGTCAACTACCGCGGCGCGCAGCATCACGACCCGCAGCGTTCGCCGCCTCTTCGACGGCTACCTTCGCGACGCCTCCCTCCGCGCCGGCATCTCCCCGCACACCCTCCGCCACTCGTTCGCCACCCACCTCCTCAACGCCGGCGCCGACCTCCGCGGCATCCAGGAGCTCCTCGGCCACGCCTCGCTCTCCACCACCCAGAAGTACACCCACCTCAACGACTGGCAGCTCATCGCCGTGTACAAGAAGGCCCACCCCAGGGCGTGAGGGGATTAGATTGAAGAGTGCGAGAATGAAAATTGAACAGCGGAGGCACGAGAAATGATGGCGGAAGCCGATGACGTTCATCGTTCGTTGTTCCGTGCCCCGTGTTACCGTCATTCCCCATACAATCCCCCTCGTGATCCGCGCGATCGTCCACCACGGTCTCGTCGGGAGCGCCATCGAGTACTTCGCGGTGGTGGTGGGGCCGGATGTCGACAAGCGGTTCTTCTTCGAGCAGATCAATGCGCCGCGCGGGGATGTGATCCGCTATTTCGGCGGGAGCTCGGAGATCGTCCTCGAATCCGGAGGGGTCCGCTTCCGCGGGAATGGGGGGATCTTCGGCGAGTACATGTTCGGCGGACATCTTCCGGTCGGCGATCTGCTGAACGAGGAGGTGGTCAACCGGCTGGTGCTCTTCGGAACGACGATCGATCCGCGGACGCACGACCTTCGTTTCACGACCAACACCGAGGGCTTCGAGCGCTGGGAGAACCTCTTCCTTCAGGGAAACGCCAGTCGCCAACTACCTCTTCTTCGTCGACGACCGGAAGCGCTATCCCCGACGTCGGCGACCGCCAGGAAGCGACGCTGAAGAAAGCGGGGAGGCTGCTCAAACGATCGAAGAAGGTCGGCGCGGGAAACTTCCTCGCGCTGGCGCACGAGATCCTGGAGGCGCTCGGCGAGGCCGAGACGACGCTGGTCGTCGTCCGCGTCGTGCATCGCGCCAACCAGCGCTTCGCGGGAGCTCTGCCAGAAGGCCTACGCCGCCACGCGCTCGCTGGGTGACCGTCCACCAGTCGAAGAGCACCGGGCGAATGTCGAGCCCTATCAGCGCGAGCGAATCCAGATCGACGTCATCTATCGCCATCCCGACAACCAGGAGCTGATCAACGAGTACAAGCGCATCCTCGCGCACGTGCGCCGGCTCGACCATCGACTCCTCCGCACGGGCGCGGCTCATGCGGCTGCGAACGCTCTCGCTCCGCAACGAGGTGCCGCTCTCGATCTTCGACACGCTCGAAGAGATCCTCCTTCTCGAGCCCCGCGCGGTCATCCGAAAGGAAGAAGAACCGGAGTACATCCAGTCCACGCGCGAGATCCTGGGCGGCTTTCTCGCTCGGACGCAACATCACCCGCAAGCTCTCCTCGCTCGACCTCGTGCAATTGATGGACAACAAGCAGAAGGCCGCCGCGAACCGCGATCCAGACGTTCGAGGAGCTGCTCCTGGAGACCGGCCGGCTCATCGACGAGATCGGCCGCGAGGAGGAGGACTACGAGCGGCTGGAGTCGTTCGGCGAGCTGGTCACGCTCTTCGACCGCATCGACCACACCACCACGCTCATCAACAAACTGGCCTTCATGGACGACGTCGAGCTGACCCAGGAACAGGTGCGCTCGCTCCTCGGCAACATGCAGGTCTTCGAGCGGCTGCAGCGCGGCCTCTTCCAACAGCTCTTCATCGACCCGGTCATCAACAACGAATACGCGCTGGCCTACGGAAAGAAAAAGCTCTACGCGCTGACGCTGGGGATGATCTCGATCGAGAACAACGAAGAATCGATCGCCGGCGTCGCCGAGTCGATCGCCTCGCTCAACCGCCACGAGCGCGCCTACTTCGCCGCCTACCAGCTCGCCCGGCGGCGCATGGCCAACTTCTACCTCGAGCTCAACACCGCCGAAGGACGGGAGACGTTCCGCCGCGAGATCCGCGCCGAGATCGCCTTCGATCCCGAGCTTCGCGGACTGCACGACGTGATGACCGAGAGCCTGCTCGAGGAAGTCATCACCAAAATCCGCCTCGAGGCCTTCTACATCAACCAACTCCTGCCGCGCATCGTCGAAGAACGAAGACGCCAAGCTCCGCAACGACTTCCTCGCCAACTCCGGCCTCGACCGCTTCCAGATCGAAGAGCTCGAAGGCGAGTACTTCGAGATGCGCGCCTACCCGCCCCAACTGCTGGAGAAGATCCAGAGGCCGGTTCCCGCCGCGTTAGATTCTTGAAGCCAAAGTCTGAGGATCCGTCTCTCAGAGTGTGACGAAATTCCGGGCTCGGGCGCGGGCCCGCTAAGCGACCTCTAAGCGCGAGTCTTTGCCGGGCCCGAGCCCGAGCCCGCGCCCGGCCTTTGACTCTCAAACTTCAAATCTCTTTGGGTGGAGTCCCACGACCGGTCGAAGTTTCGTCACCGACCCAGGACAGCATCGAGCCCGGCGATCACAAGCTCGAGCTTCGCACGTGGCAGTTTACCGACCCGCTCCACGAGGAGGTCCTTGTCGAGCGCAATCACTTGCGAAGCGTTGGCCACGGAGTCTTCCGGTAGGTTCGAAACCCGGGCACCCAGTAGGACGTTACCGGGAACATTCACCCAGCGAAGGTTGGTCGTGAGGGGGACGCAGACGACGGTAGCGATCCGGCTGCGGTTGAAAGAATCGCACTGGACAACGACGACCGGCCTTCGGAAGCCCGGTCCGGATCCGATCGGCTCCGGAAGCTCGGCCCACCAGACCTCGCCTTGGCCAATCACCACTCGGTCCTCTCCAAGATCCGACGCGCTGCCTGATCGACAAACTGGTCCTTGGGGTCGACGATCTCATCCAAGGCCCGGTCGATCGCATCGGTGACTTCGTCCGGAGCATGGCGAGCCATGTACTCCCGCAAGGCTGAGCTGAACACCTCGCTCCGTGAACGCTTCGCTCGACGCGCAAATCGCTCGACCTTCTCGAACACGTCGTCCGGGATCGATACCGCGGTCTTCATACCGCCAGTATAACCAACCCGCGCCCTTTCAACGCAGGCCCGATCTCATCGGTGGAAGGCCGGAATCGAGCGCGTATCCGGCGTAGGTGCGACTGAATCCGAACAATTCGGCCGTACACCGATCGTCAGCGTCCCGGCGGGCCCACCTTCGAACACGACACACAGGCTTTCCGGAATCGAATCGTCGCTAATGGCCACGGGGAAGGCCTGCTCACGTGAAAACGCGACCGGCGTTCCATCAGTATCGACCGAGCTTCGTGAGATGACGAGATCGACGAGGTAGGTCGTGACCCTGCCTGGAATTGCTCTGACGTTCTGCTGAAAGGGAAACGAAATCGCGTTACCCCGGTATCGGCCGTCCGTCGGAACGGTCAGACTCCATTCGCCTTTGCCCGTCGACACGGCGCGAAATTCCGCCATCGATTCATCGACCGCTTTCCCCTCCGTCCGGGCGCGTCGCTGCCTTGCGGTTGGGGTCGATCACGACATATTGCATCGTCGAGGAGACGGTGAATCGATCGCCAGGAGTCAATGCTCTTCCTTCAAACCGCAGAAGCACCGAATGCTGAGCGAAAGCAGCATGAGCGATAATCAACACAAACCAAATTCCGACGTTTCGTGACAGCATGGTTCTCCTCAGGTTGTACGCAGCCGAAAGATTTCTTGCCATCGATGATCATATATCCGAACTGACCCGGGACGGTGGGACCCGAGGGTGGATCGTCGCCTACGATCTGCCCGATGAACCGCCTCGCTCGCGAAACCTCCCCCTACCTCCTGCAACACGCGCACAACCCTGTGGATTGGTATCCGTGGGGAGAGGAGGCGTTCGCCAGGGCCCGGGAGGAGGACAAGCCGGTCTTTCTCTCGATCGGCTATTCGGCATGCCATTGGTGCCACGTGATGGAGCGGGAGTCGTTCGAGGACGAGGAGGTCGCGGCGATTCTCAACGCGAACTTCGTCGCCATCAAAGTCGATCGCGAGGAGCGGCCGGACGTCGATTCGATCTACATGCAGGCCGTGCAGATGATGACCGGGCACGGCGGCTGGCCGATGTCGATGTTCCTCACGCCGGACGGGCGGCCGTTCTACGCCGGCACCTACTTCCCACCCGAGGATCGTCACGGCATGCCCGGGCTTCCGGCGCGTGCTCGATCACGTCGCCGACGCCTATCGGACCCGGCGCGAGGAGGTCGAGGAAGCGTCGATCGAGCGTCCAGCAGGCGCTCTCCGGTCACCTGCACGTCGACCGCGACCGAGGTGGCCGATCGATCATCGTGCTCTCGACGCCGCGGCAGCGCGCATCGCGGCGGGCTACGACCCGCTGCACGGCGGGTTTCGGCGGCGCGCCGAAGTTCCCCCCGTCGATGGCGCTCGACTTCCTCATGCAGGCTGGCGCATCGCGACCGGCCACGCGACACCTTCGCGAGATCGTCAGTCACGACGCTGACGAAGATGGCCCGCGGCGGGATGTACGACCAGGTCGGCGGCGGCTTTCACCGCTACTCCGTCGATGCCCAATGGCTCGTCCCGCACTTCGAGAAGATGCTCTACGACAACGCTCTCCTGGCGCGCCTCTACACGCGGGCCTGGCAATGGACCAAGGAGCCGCTCTTCGCACAGATCGCCAACGAGATCCTCGGCTTCGTCCAACGGGAGATGACCTCCCCGGACGGCGCGTTCTACGCGACGCTCGACGCCGACTCCGAAGGCGAGGAGGGAAAGTTCTACGTCTGGTCTCGTGCCGAGGTCATGGAGGTGCTCGGCCGAGGAGGAAGGGCGGATCTTCTGCGCGCTCTACGACGTGACCGATGGCGGCAACTGGGAGGGCCACAACATCCTCAACGTCCCGCGCGCGCCCGAAAGCGTCGCCGCGGACCTCGGCATCGCGCCCGATGCCGCTCGCCGACATCGCCGCGCGCGGCAAGTGCAAGCTCTACGGCGCCGCGCGGAACGCGTCCGTCCCGCGCGCGACGAGAAGATGCTCGCCGGCTGGAACGGCTGGATGCTGGCCGCGTTCGCCGAAGCGGCGCTGGCGTTCGACAGCGACGCGCTATCGCGACGTGGTTCGCCGCAACGCCGACTTCCTCCTCACCCGCATCGATGCCGACGGCCGACTCACGCGCCACGCCAGGATCCCCGGCCTGCTCGAAGACTATGCCGGCGTCGGCATGGGGACTGACGCTGGCATACGAGGCCACCCAGCGAGCGGCGCTTTCTCGATGCCTCGCGCGGGCTCGTCGATCAGATCCTGTCCCGCTTCCGCGACGAGGAGCATGGAGGCTTCTTCGATACGCCGATCGGATCACGAGCAGCTCATCACCCGTCCCGAAGGATCTCTTCGACAACGCCACGCCCGTCGGGCAACTCCGTGGCCGCCGACGTCCTCCTGCGCCACGCCCTTCTGTTCGGCAACGAGGACCACGTCCGGATCGCGACCGAGGCTCTCGAGTGCGCATGGCCGCTCGCCGAGCGCTACCCTTCCGCGTTCGGATTCCTCCTCGGCGTCGCCGAATGGCGCGCAGGACAGCCGAGGGAGATCGCCATCACCGGTGCAGGCGAGGACTTCGCCGCCTTGCGCCGCGTGGTTGGAGCCACCTACCTCCCACACCGCGTGCTCGTGGCCGGCTCCTCGTCCTCCGATCTTCCGCTGATGGAGAACCGCCCCCAGGACCGCACGATGGCGTACGTCTGCCTCGCCTACGCCTGCGAAGAACCGACCCCCGATCCGGAACGGTTGCGCACTCTTCTTGGGTAGGCCGGCACGGCCTAGACCTACCCAAAGAGATTTGAAATTTGAGAGTCAAAGGCCGGGCTCGGGCGCGGGCTCGGGTCCGGGCCCGGGAGAGACGGGGTTTGAGCAAGTTATCGAGTTGATCGCAGCGTGAGTGAGCCCCCCGGGCCCGCGCCCGAGCCCGCGCCCGAGCCCGGCTTTTGTCGTTAACTCTGAGAGACGAATCCTCAGACTTCGGCGTCAAGCATCTAGGCCTAGGAAATCGATGTCGAACCGAATTGCGCCGACGACGACGATCAGTTCGCCGATCAACCAGAGCAGGTTCGAAATGACCAGGGGCCGGTCGCGCCGGCTGAGGCCATAACTGAGCCAGATCAGCGACAGAAGCGAGAACGAGAGCCAGGTCATCAGCGACACACCCTGCGCACTCCGGTCGACGAACCAGATCTCGGCGACCTGGGGAATGATCGTCAGGGGACCGACGAACGCCGCGACATACACCAGCTTCGCGATGAAAACGCTGCGATCTTTCTCCAATGGCTCCAGCCCTTTCCTCATCCGGTGATCCTCCTTTTCCGCTCTTGCGAGTCACGCTACCATGGCGATGCGGGCCCCAACGCTGCACCCAAGTCGGCTCTCGTTCACCGGAAGCACCCGCCGACTTCGATCGCACTTCAGCGCTTCCGGGGTGCAGGGCACGCTCAGTCGTGCTTGTGTCCCACCTCGGACTCGATGCGCCGGTCCGGAACGATCCACATCAACGCGACGGCAACATAGATTGCGTCGGCAAGGAGAGGGTGGACGAATGCCGACGCCACCCCGACCGCGTACAGCACGATCGAGGTTTTCCCCTTCCAATCACGACCCACCGCCTTCGCCAATCTCGAGCCCGGACCTTGGTGCGTGATGATCCGGCCCTGAAGAATCGTGTATGCGATGGCGGCGGCGAGAAGGACCAGGCCATAGACGGCCGTCGGCAGCCTGCTGAAGTGGCTCTCACCCATCCATCGTGTGACGAACGGCACCAGCGACAGCCAGAAGAGGAGGTGTAGATTCGCCCATAGCACGCTCCCATCGACGTGCTCGGTGGCTTGGAACATGTGATGGTGATTCGACCAATAGATCCCCAGATACACGAAGCTCATCACGTAGAGCAGGATCGTGAAGATGGTGGGGCTCACGGAGCTTCCAATCCGTCCCATGAGGTACTTTCAGCTCCAGCACCATGATCGTGATCAGGATTGCAATGACGCCATCACTGAAGGCTTCCAAGCGTCCCTTCGACATGACCGGCTCCCTTCTCGAGAGACCGAGTGTAGCGTTTCTCCGAACCCTCCAGTCGTGCTGAAGCGACTCGCCGCGGACTCGGTTCTGCTGGCCCATTTTGCGTTTGTGGCCTTCGCTGTCCTGGGCGGATTTCTCGGACTCCTGGAAAGGAGCTGGCTGTGGCTCCACGCGCCTGCGGTGGTGTGGTCGTCGCTGGTCAACCTTGCGGCATGGACATGCCCCCTCACGCCGCTCGAGCAAAGTCTTCGACGAAAGGCGGGAACGGCCGGGTATTCCGGCGGCTTCGTGCAGCACTACATCGGTCGAATCGTCTACCCGGGCGGCATGCCGCGACGATTGGAGCTCGTGGCAGCCGTTTCCATCGTGGCGTGGAACATCATCGTTTACGCTGTCGTGCTCGTCGCGGTACCGCTCCTTCGGCAGACCGGGTAGGTCGGGAGCCGGACGGGCGGCATCGGAGCGCTTCTCAATCCGCGAGGAAGCGATTGCGGAGCTCGCCCAGCCGGGTAATCCTCTCCACGACCCGCGCGCGCGAGCTGCCGTCGCGGAGGAGTTTCGCCAGACTCTCCTCTTCCACACGGCTCGGCGCGCGCTCCAGCAAGAGCGCGAAGGCGCGACCGATGAATGGTCGATCGGCGGCGCATGCACTTGCGGATGCGATGGTTTCGACGACGTTGTCCAGATGCACGTCGCCGCGGGCCAATTGGGGCCACGTGGAAGACGGATCGAATCCGAGCCGTGCCAGCAAGCGCTCGACGGCTTCCCGGCGCAGCCGCGAGGCCGGAAACCGGGTCGGCGAGTTGCGCCAAAGCGTTCGGGCATCGAGAAAGCGATCCGACGCAAGGCGAACCATCGGGACCGGCGCGCGGCCATCCCGATCGGCGCTCGGTGGGGCATCGTCGTCGTCGATGGAGATCCATTCGAACGACGCGGCCAGCTCGCGTTCGTCGCCGGACGCCGGATCCAGTGAGGCCGGCGAGCTCGCGCGAGCAAACTCGAATCTCAGCTCGTTCATGCCCTCGCGCCAGCTCGCGGCAGGAACCGCGACCGCGTATTCGCGCCATTCGGGCGCGAGCTGAGCCTGGATCTTGGAACGCCATTGACCGAGATCCTCAGCGTCTGCACGGGCAGCCCGGGCGCACTGAGCGGATAGGCGCGAAAGCGGATCACGCGATCGTGCGGTGCGGGGCGGGGAAACGTCAGGACCGACCGGCGCCCAACCACCCAGCGGAATGCGTTGCCTCCCGTAAGCTCGGCGCCGGCCCACCCATCGCCGAGAACGAGGTCGTCCTCGGGCCCCATCCGCAAGATGAATCCCCGCGCTCCGAGGGCCTGCGAAACGGCGCGTTGGTCCGGGGGTCGGCTGCGGTCGGCGAGAAACGCCCGCGCCGAAGGTGCGTAGTGAAGGCGAAATCCCTCGAGTGGGCTGGCCAGAATCAGAGGGAAGCGGCACATCCAGTCGGAGACCGGCGTCGAATATCCGGCGGTCACGAACCAGGTCGCCGGCGCGGTGCGCGCCCACTTCTCCGCGACCGGAACGAGATCGACCTGGACGTACTTCACACCGGGCGGGGGAGCGCCGAGATAGTGACGGAGCGAAAGGTACGAATAGGGCTCCGCGGTGGCGATCACGTCTCCCGGCCGCGCGTACTCGCGCAGGATCGAAGCGATCATCCGCCAGTCGAGCTTCTGGAACGGCTCGTGTCGCGCGGTGTCCCAGGTCTGCGTAATCACCGCCCCGGTGATCGCCAGCGTCAACACCACGGCCAGCGCCGGGCGGAGCCGCAGCCACACTCCGCACGCAGCGATCCCGGTGCCCGCAAGCACCAGGAATCCAATGAGCGACGGCGACAGATAGCGGGTGGCGAAGAAGTGGCCGGAAAGCCACAGCGGCACCAGGGCGAAAACGGCGGGAAGCACCGTCATCGAGATCACGATCACCGCCTGCCTTCGGGTACGCCGCCACATCGCGATCGCCCCGATGATCGCGAAGGCCGCGAGGGCGAGCGCGGTGTGACCGCGGACATCATTGCCGAACGCCGACACCGTCCAGGAGCGCAGGATTCGCGATCCCAGCGCAAGGTCGAGTTTGGGAAAGTCGTGCGTCGACACCCACGTCCCGCCGCGATAGAGCAACGGAGCCAGCAGGGTAACGACGCCGGCTGCGACGGCGTACTGACGGTCGCGTCGACTTCCGCCGGCAACGGCGATCAGAATCAGGGTAAGCGCCGCGGCGGCGATCACCGGCCCGCCCGTCGCCGAGTTGTAGAGTATCCCCACCAGGATGACCGCAACGACCGCGGGTCGCGCCTCGCGGATGAGCGCAATCATCAGGGCCGCCGTTAGGAGCATGAGCAGCGCGTACGGCCTTGCCTCGCGACTGTAGTAGACATGCAACGGGGAGCTCGCCAGAAGGAGCACGCAGGCGACGGAAGCGGACATCCCCGATTCCGTTCCGATGAGCCACAGGAGAGGAATCGTCAAGACGCCGAACAGCGCCGCCGGCATGCGCCCGGCCGCCTCGCTCCGTCCGCCCAGCCGTGACGCGGCCTGGACCGCGTAAAACAGCGGTCCGTTCTCGTGATCGATTCCCGTGATCCAGTGATGCCAGGGCTGGCTGGCGACGGCTTGATCGGTGAGCAGATCGCTGAGCGTTTCGTCGAGCCAGTAGCTCGGTTCACCCAACCCATCCAACCCATCAAGGCGAAGAAATACCCCCAGGGTCAGTGCAAGGGCCAGAGCCGCGATCGCCGCGGCCCAATGCGCCCGGTTCATGGCGTCTTCGGTACGACCACCCAATCCGTCCAGACCTTCGCGCTCTCGTTGCCGTTCTTGTCCACCGAGGTCAAACCGTATCGGTAGGCGATGCCCAGTTGCACGCCGGGGTCGACGAAAGTCGTGGCGGTCATCGGCTCCGGTACGATCGGGAACGTGCCGGCCTCCCGAATCTCGTTCTCATGTCCGATTCCCTCGGAGCGATAGATCCGGTATCCGGCCAGATCGGGGGCTTCGACAGGATCCCACAGGAGGCGGACGAGCTTCGTTTCCAGGAGCGCCGTGACTCCCGTCGGCGCGGGCGGAGCGACGAGATCGCGGAAGGTCGCCCGTACGGGCTCGGAGAATCCGCTCTGCTGCAGCGGCGGTCCGGCCGTGGCGACGGCGGTGACGCGATACTCATGCTCGCCGTAGGAAGGCGTATCGGTGTACGTCGCCGCCTTGACCGGCGCTGTGGTGATTGGAGGTACAGCTCGCCGGGCTCCTCCCCGGATGAGGTGCGATAGACCTGATACCCCATGACGATCGGCCCCTGGCCGCTGCGCACCGATGCCGTGGGTTCTTCCCACTTCAGCACGACGCCTTCGGGCTTGGCCTCCGCGGTCAAGCCGGAGGGGGGAATCGCGACCGGGAGCGGAACCACCGTGGCGAGATTCGAGAAGTCGCTTCGCGCCGTGGCGCCTCTCGGTCACCACCGCATACGTTAGCCGAACGGGACGTCCATCGGCCGACTGTATCGGCGGCGAATCCGGTGTAGACGAGATGAGCGCCCGCGGTGGCCTTCCCGAGGTTGGCTTTCTGATGCCGTCGATTCGAGTGCCGAGCTTGGCGAACTGCGCGCGGGGAACGACGGGATCTTGGCGAAGAGCGCGATCGGCTGCGGGAGCGTCGGATCGACGGGCCGGGGAGACCGGGGGTGGCTTCGCTTTCCACGGCCGAATCGGCAGCTCTTCGACATAGCGATAGACGGAGATCCGATGGATGTCGGTCAGACTGAGGCCGGCGGTGGTGAGCGACGGATATCTTCAGGCCGGATCACTTTGTCGGCACGCTGTGTTACTACTAGGTCGCTCGTGGCTTCAGGGATCACGGGAACGGGAGGTCTGGGATCTCCCCTCTTTCCGCACGCGGCGGCAACGAAGGCGAACGCGAGCGCGAGCAGAATTCGGCGCATCATCAGCCGCGGATTGTAACGGCTCGGAGAAGAGAGCATGTGGGGAATCATCGGGTATGGAGCGGAAGGAAGCCATGTCAATGCGCTCCATGCCCGCTGCGGCGAGATGCTGCGCGCAATCAGGATATCGAGCGCTCGCGCCTTCTCCTGTGGATTGCGGATGGGATGGCGATCTTGAGGAAAGCGCCGAACACGCCTCGAACGCTGGTTAGTGTAGTAGGTGACGCCGTCGCCCGCGTACCGGTCCTGCGGTGCCGGCTCCGCGCGGCCCGGCCTCAGGCGCCCCTCGCCCGGCCGGCTCCCGGCGCGCGCGTCGTCCGTCCCGGGCACCGGTTGCGGCGCCCGGGCCCTCGTCACGGAATGCGGAGGGGCGGCCTGGGTGCGCCGGACGCCCGGCGCGCGCGGCGCGGTGAACAGTGCGTCGGGCGCGGTGGACGGCGCATCGGAGTACGAGACGGCGTACGCCGGCCTGACGTGCAACGAGGCTCCGTACGCGGGCAGCCCCTGGCACAGGACGGCGGCCGCGAGCACGAGCGAGAACACGGCCGCACGGGTCCCTCCGTACCGGCGCGGGCAGCGCGCACAGGATGTGCTCAGCCGCACAGCCACAGGTGTGACCCCCCTCCCGGTACAGTGCCGCCGGGGCGTACGAGGCATACAAGGCGTACAGAACTAAGCGTGACACAAAGCAAGAAGTACGGCACCTCGCCACCGAGCCACCGAGCCACCGAGCCACCGAGCCACCGAGCCACCGAGTGCAGCGCACCCGCTACGGCGCACACTCCACGGCGTGCGCTTTGCAGCGTGAGCTCTACGGCGTGAGCAGCACCTTCCCGATGTGACCGCTCTCCTCCACGACCCGGTGCGCGGCAGATGCCTCACGCATCGGCATGATCCGGTCGACGACGGGACGGACATGCCCGGCATCGATCAACGGCCAGACGTGCTCCCGTACCGCCGCGACGATCGCCGCCTTCTCGGGCGCCGGGCGGCCGCGCAGTGAGGTCGCGGTGACGGCGCCGCGCTTGGTCAGCAGGGCGCCGATGTTCAACTCGCCCTTGACGCCGCCCTGCAGGCCGATGATCGCGAGGCGACCGTTGACGGCCAGTGTCTGCACATTACGGTCCAGGTACTTCGCGCCCATGATGTCGAGGATCACGTCCGCGCCCGCTCCGTCCGTGGCGGCCCGTACCTCCTCGACGAAGTCCTGCTCGCGATAGTTGATCAGAACGTCGGCGCCGAGCTCGGCGCAGCGCGCCAGCTTCTCCTTGCTGCCCGCCGTGACGGCGACCTTGGCACCGACCGCCTTCGCGAGCTGGATAGCGCTGGTGCCGATGCCGCTGGAGCCGCCGTGCACCAGCAGGGTCTCGCCGGGGCGCAGATGGGCGACCATGAAGACGTTCGACCACACGGTGCAGGTCACCTCGGGCAGCGCGGCGGCCTGCGTCAGGTCGACTCCCGTGGGCACCGGCAGCAACTGCCCGGCCGGGACGACGACCAGTTCCGCGTAGCCGCCGCCCGAGAGCAGCGCGCACACCTCGTCGCCGACCGCCCAGCCGGAGACCCCGGCACCAAGCGCGGCGATCCGTCCAGCGCACTCAAGACCGGGGTACGGGGACGCGCCGGGCGGCGGCGGATAAAAGCCCTTGCGCTGCTGGATATCGGCCCGGTTGACCCCGCCGGCCACCACCTCCACCAGTACCTCGCCCTGACCGGGCACCGGATCGGGACCTCCGCCCATACGAGCGCGTCAGGCCCTCCGGGTTCAGGAATCGTGATCGCATACATGAAGTGGACGGTACTCTCCCCGTTTCGCGAGGACCCGTCTCCTCGGGCCATGGCCCCCTGTTGGCCTCGGAGGGAGCAAAGGCAAGAGTGAGCCTCAGTAGGCGCCCGTGCGAAAACGGTGCGCAGGTCCGGCCGAAGGTCCGGCCGAAGGTCCGGCCGAAGATCCGGCCGAAGATCCGGCCGAAGATCCGGCCGAAGATCCGGCCGAAGATCCGGAATGGCCCGCCGGTCAGCCAGGCGGTGGCTAACTGTCGGAGAGCGGGCGGGCGTCCGGTACGACCTGGGAGCCCGGCGTGGCGCGGACGATGGAGATCAGGCGGTCCGTCAGCTGGAGCGTGCCGATCGCCGGGTCGTCGTATCCGAGCACGCGGTGTCCGCGGATCACGCTGACCACAAGGTCGTCGGTCTCCCGTGGACCCCGTCCCACTTCGGCCTTGACCACGGGACGTTCCACGATGTCGAGTCCGCTGCTCTGCTGGATGAGGTCGTCCATGACCATCTCCGCGCTCGGACTGAGCACCGAGAGGCCGAGCAGTCGTCCGGCCGCGCTGGCGCTGGTGATCACGGCGTCGGCGCCGGACTGGCGCAACAGCGGCGCGTTCTCCTCCTCGCGGACCGCCGCCACGATCTTCGCTCCGCGGTTGAGCTGCCGGGCCGTCAGGGTGACCAGCACCGCAATGTCGTCGCGCTGGGTTGCGATGATGATCTGCCTGGCCCGCTGCGCCTCGGCCCTGAGCAGCACATCGCTACGGGTGGCGTCGCCGATGACGCCGGCATAGCCCTCGGCGGCGGCCGCGTCCACGGCCTTGCCGCTGGGGTCGACGACCACGACCTGTTCCTTGCCCAGGCCCGTCGCGCACACGGTCCCCATCGCGGAGCGGCCCTTCGTACCGAAGCCGACGACGATCGTGTGATCACGCAAGTTGGACCTCCAGCGACTCAGGCGGAACTAGGAGTCCAGCAGGCTGACCGAGCCATCCGCGGTGTCCCCGTAGCCGCCATGGTCGGCGAAGACGACGAGCGCGGTGGCGACCAGGACCAGCAGCGCCATCAGCAGCCGTTTGCCGACCTGCCGCAACGGCCGCTGGACGGCCCGTCGGGGCAACCGCACCCGGTGGACGACAAGGTGCTCATCGGCTTGACGCGCTATCGCATCCCGTCCAGGCAGTTTCACGTGAAACACTCCCCGATTCCTTCAGACCGTCCAGGCCTGCCTCGGCCCGCTCCCGGACGCGGTCCAGGGCAGGTCGAGAATCTCCAGCTGCTGCCCGGCCACCGCGCCGCCCGGCGGCACCACGGCCAGAGCATCGGCGGCGGCGATACCGCGCAGCATGGCCGGCCCGTTGTAGTGCAGCGGTACGGCGTCGCCGGCGCTGAGGACGACAGGGACGAGACGGGTGTCGTGCGGGTGGCCCTGAACGGCGTCACGTACCACGGCCACGCAGGACATCGGGAGCGGAGGAGGGTTCTGGGATCGCGAAGAGGTCGGCGGGTGCGCGGGGCCCGGCCCGCACTCGGGGTGCGCCGGGGACGTCGTGTTCGCGGGGTGTACGGGCTCGGGTGGGTGCGGGGTGTCGCGGAGAGGAGTACTGCCGGTGTCCGTGCGGGTGCGGGCATCTGTGACGGTGCGGGCATCTGTGACGGTGCCGGCGGTTGGTTCGGCGAGGCCGCATAGCGCGCGGAGCAGCGGCTCGGCGAGGGTGAGCAGGCCGGAGACCGCGGCGAGCGGGTTGCCGGGGAGGCCGACGAGGTGCTGGTGCGTCCTGGTGCGGGCCAGCAGCATGGGGTGGCCGGGGCGCACGGCGACGCCGTCCACCAGGAGTTCGGCTCCGATCCGGCGCAGGGTCGGATGGACGTGGTCCACCGGGCCGGCTGCCGTTCCGCCCGTGGTGACCAGCAGATCCGCGTCGGACTCCGTGATGGCCCGATGCAGCGCCTCCGCGTCGTCACCCAGCCTGCGGACCGCGGTCACCTCGGCGCCCAGCGCCCGCAACCACGGTGGCAGCATCGGGCCCAGCGCATCACGGATCAGCCCGTCGTGAGGCAGCCCGCCGGTCAGCAACTCATCGCCCAGAACGAACACTTCGGCGCGCGGCACCGGCACGGTGAGCAATTCGTCGTAGCCAGCCGCCGCGGCGAGACCGAGCACCGCCGGAGTGATCACCGTCCCGTCGGGCAGCAGACGGTCGCCTTTGCGGCACTCCTGGCCCCTGGAGCGGATGTCCTGCCCGAACACCACCTCGCGGGTCGCGTACAACCGGCCCCGGTCGTCGGTGCGGCTGTGCTCGCTCCGGATCACGGCGGTGGTGTCCTGCGGGATCCGGGCCCCGGTGGCGATCCGTACGGCTTCCCCGTCGCCCAGCGGCTCCGGATCGTCGTGACCTGCGAGGAGGGTGCGGTCGGGACGGACGGCCGTCGAACGGTCCTGGTCGGGATGGCCCGCGGGGTCAGTCCGGTCGGCCTGGAGTGCGGGGTCGGTCCTGTCGGCGTGGGAGTGGTCGGGGCCGGGGAGTGCGACTCGGACGTTCCAGGGGCCGGGGCCCGCTACGGCCCAGCCGTCCATGGCCGAGGTGTCGAACGACGGCAGATCCGTGAGCGCGATCAAGGGTGCCGCGGTGACACGGCCGAGCGCCTGCTCCAGCGGTACGGGCGTGGGACGGAGATGGGGGCGGTCGGTGGGGAGGTGGTGACGCTGGCCGGGGTGAACGGGGTGACCATGAGGGCCAGACTGGTTCGTCGGCTGGCGGGGCTGGTCCGGCTGCTCGGGTCGCTGGGCGCGGCCGGCCTGGGCAGCTCGGGCTCGGGCCTGCGACCAGGAAGTACGGCTGCTCTGGTGGTGACGGTGACGGTTCGCGGGTCCGGTCCTGTCCTCGTCGGCACGGGATTCTCTGGCGGCCGTGGATGCGTCAGCCTGAGGCTCGCGGACCTGGTGTTCGTCGGCCCCTGACGCCTGGGGCCGGAGTTCCTGAGGAACCACGGCCCGGTGCTCCGGGGGAGTGTGCCCGCCCTGGGGGATCCGCCTACTCTGGACGGCCCTTCGGCCTTCCGGGGGCCCCTGGGCGAAGCGGCCGGTCATCCGCGTCCGGTTCTTCGGGGCCGTCCTCTTCCGCCCAGCGGGCAGCGAGCGCCGCCGCCTTGCGTGCCGCTTCCGCCACGGCTTCGGGACCTCCTCCGCCTGCCGCCGCCGCGTAACCCACGAGGAAGGTCGTCAACGGTCCCGCGGGCCTGGCGACGCCGTGTGCGACCTCACGCGTGAGGTCGAGCAGGGAACCGGTGTCGACATCGAAACCGAGATCGAGACCCAGTTCGTTCTTGAGCGCAGTGATCCATTCATCCAACACGTGCCCATGCTCCCTGATCCGTGACCTCGCCATGGCGATGGCGTCCCAGGTGTCGCAGTCAAAGGACGCGACGGGGTCGGAAATCCGCGTGAGTGCGAGTTCCCCGGTCAGCAGCCGCAGCGGCAGACCGGTCAGCACGCCGTGCTCGACCGCCAGCAGCGCGATCTCCCGACGCAACGGCTCGCTCCGGTACGCGGCGACCAACGGCTGATCGCGCCCCTCACCGTCCACCAGCATCGCGGCTTCCCGCGCTCCCCTGGCTTCCCGTGCTTCCCGTGGTTCCCTGGCTTCCTTGTTGCTGCCGGTACCGTCGCCGCCTCTCCCGCCAGGGCCACCGGCGATCGAACCGCCTCCGTCACCCCCGGAACCGCCGTCTCCCTTTTCCTCGCGTTCCTCGCGGCCGTCCAGCGCGGCCAGCAGTCGGCGTACCGTCTGCTCGCCGAGGAAGGGCAGGTCGGCGGAGAGCACGACGACGCGGTCGGCCGTCGTACGGCGCAGGCCCGCGTGAAGAGCGGCGAGCGGGCCGCCGCCCGGCGGTTCTTCGCGGGCCCACACCACCGGGCGCGCGGTAGGCCTGCGCCCGCCCACGACAACGGTCGTGCCGGCACCTGCGCAGGCCGCCAACACCCGGTCGAGCAGCGACCGGCCGCCGATCCGCAGCCCGGGCTTGTCGGCACCGCCGAGCCGTTTGGCGGCGCCTCCGGCCAGCACCACGGCGTCGAAACCGTGCGCCGCCGAACCTGGGTCCGGGCCGGCGGCCTGGCCTCCGGCGCCGCGCACGGCCCCGGCCGCAGGCTCGCCCCCCAACGGGTGCCGGTACTCGGTCATCTCCCGAGTATGAGCTCCATGGCGATCTTTGCCACCCCCCAAAAGACTTGCAAAAGAAACGCAGTCGGGCGTGGGCCTGCGTCATACGCTCCTCAGCAGCAGCGCGGGCTGTTCCACACAGTCCGCGACATACCGCAGGAAGCCGCCAGCCGCGCCCCCGTCGCACACCCGGTGATCGAAGGTGAGCGAGAGCTGCACCACCTGCCGCACCGCCAGCTCGTCCCGATGCACCCACGGCTTGGGGCTGATCCGGCCGACGCCGAGCATCGCCGCCTCGGGGTGGTTGATGATCGGGGTGGAGCCGTCGACACCGAACACTCCGTAGTTGTTCAACGTGAAGGTGCCGCCCGTGAGTTCCCCGGGTGTGAGCGTGCCCGAGCGGGCCGCCTCGGTGAGCCGTGTGAACTCGGCGCTCAGCGATTCCGCATCCCGCTCCTGCGCATCCCGCACCACCGGCACCACGAGGCCCCGTTCGGTCTGCGCCGCGAAGCCCAGGTGCACACGATCGAGCCGGACGATCTCACGCGCCTGGACGTCGACCGTGGAGTTGAGCTCCGGGTAACGGGCCAGGGCGGCGGTACAGACACGGGCGAGCAGGGCGAGAACGGAGATCTTCGGCCCACCCGCGGCGTTCATGACCGCACGGGCGTTCAGCAGCTCGGTCGCATCGGCGTCCACCCAGCAGGTCGCATCCGGTATCTCCCGCCGACTACGCGTCATCTTGTCCGCAATCGCACCCCGCACTCCCCGCAAGGGAAGACGCAGCCCGGCACCGGCACCGGCACCGCCGGCCGCACCGGTCCCCGTACGCAACCCGGCAGCCACCGCACCCGGAGCCGGCGCAGCCGATGTCGTCCGCGCACTTGCGGCAGCGCGCACCGCGTGTTCCACATCAGCGCGCATGATCAGCCCATCGGGGCCGGACCCGATGACTCCATGCAGATCGATACCGTGATCACGGGCCAGCTTCCGCACCAGCGGCGAGATGACCGGCACCGGACCCGACGCAAGTGCCGCATCCGCATCCGCATCCACCGCAGGTGCGCCGAAACCACCCGCATCCCCGCCGGGCCGCGCACCGCTCCCCGTGCCGGTAGCACCGCCGGCCCGTGCCTCATCAGCCCCTTGATGGCCATCGTCCTCCCGGGTCGCAACGCCACCATGCGTACCCCGGGTGGTCCAGGAGCTCCCCGTGGCCGGTGGTCGCACCCTTCGGCGACGGGCCTGCGCACCCGTCGTGCCATAGCCGACGAGGACATTGCCCGACCCCTCGTCCGCAGCAGGCCGCGCCCCGCTCTGCGCACCATCACTCCGGTCGACATCAGGCCCGGCGGCTCCCGCACCGCGCCCCGCAACCGCGTCACGCCCCGTGCGCCCCTGGGGTCGCGCGTCTCCGTCCTGACCTCCGGGCCAGTCCCGCCCGGCCTTTCCGTTCCCCTCGCCCCCGGCGCCCCTGGCTCCGTCGGCCGTCTGCCCGACGGCGACCGTCAAAAGAGGCGAGCCCACCGGCAGCTCCGTGCCCTCTTCGCCGAAGCGTGCCGTGACCACGCCGCTGTACGGGCAGGGCACCTCGACCGTCGCCTTCGCCGTCTCGACCTCGACTACGGGCTGATCGACGGTGACGAAGTCGCCTACCTCCACCAGCCAGTGGACGATTTCCGCCTCGGTCAGGCCCTCCCCCAGGTCGGGCAGCCGGAACTCCAGGCTGTGCATGCCGTACACGCCAGGCATGTCATGCGTGTCCTGCTTGTTGTGGGCCTGCCCCATCAGCTATTCGCCTCCCACTGCAAGCGCGCCACCGCGTCCAGGATCCGGTCCACCCCGGGAAGATGGTGCCGCTCCAGCATCGGCGGCGGATACGGGATGTCGAACCCGGCCACCCGCAGCACCGGGGCCTCCAAGCGGTGGAAACAGCGCTCGGTCACCCGGGCCGCGATCTCACCTCCCGGACCGCCGAAGCCGCCCGATTCGTGCACCACGACCGCCCGGCCGGTGCGCCGTACGGAGGCGCACACCGTCTCATCGTCGAACGGCACCAAAGAGCGCAGGTCGACGACTTCGAGGTCCCAGCCCTCGGCCCGCGCCGCCTCGGCCGTCTCCAGGCAGACGGGTACCGAAGGGCCGTAGGTGATGAGAGTGGCGCTGCGGCCGGGGCGGCGCACGACCGCCTTGCCGATGGGCTCGACGGACGGCGGACGCGCGGCGTCCCACTCGGCCTTGGACCAGTAGAGACGCTTGGGTTCCAGGAAGACCACGGGGTCGTCGGAGGCGATGGCGGCCCGCAGCAGCCCGTAGGCGTCGGCGACCGTCGCGGGCGTGACGATGTGCAGGCCGGGGGTGGCCATGTAGTACGCCTCGGAGGAGTCGCTGTGGTGCTCCACACCGCCGATGCCGCCGCCATAGGGCACCCGGATGGTGATCGGCAGCGGCATGGCGCCCCTGGTCCGGTTCCGCATCCGGGAGACGTGGGAGATCAGCTGCTCGAAGGACGGGTACGCGAAGGCGTCGAACTGCATCTCGACGACCGGCCGCAGTCCGTACATCGCCATGCCGACGGCCGTCCCCAGGATGCCCGCCTCGGCGAGCGGGGTGTCCGTGCACCGGTCGGCGCCGAACTCCTTCGCAAGCCCGTCGGTGATCCTGAAGACGCCTCCCAGGGGACCGACGTCCTCACCCATCACATGGACCGACGGGTCCTCGGCCAGCGCGTCGCGCAGGGCCTGGCCGAGTGCCTGAGCCATGGTGACGGGCTTGACGGCCGGTGCGGCCGGCACGGGCCCGGTCGTCTCCGCAGTGATCATCGTCCGGCCTCCTCCCTGCCGTGCCCGGCGACGCCCACCGCGCGGCCATGCCGCCCGGTGCCGTCCGTGCTGCCGTCCGCGGGCTCGCCCGAGGTGTCCTCGGCACCTGGTACCTCGTATCCGGTGCCGTCCTGTGCCGCGTCCAGCTCGGCGCGCAGCTGGACGGCCTGTTCGCGCAGCTGGCTGGTCTGGTCGGCGTAGACATGCGCGAACAGGTCCATCGGGTCGAGCGGCGGATCCTGGTTCATGTGCTCGCGCAGGGTGGCGGCCATGGCCTCCGCCTCCTCACGAACGGCTCGTATCACGTCCTCGTCAAGCAGTCCGCGGTCCGTCAACTCCCGCTCCAGCAGGGTGATCGGGTCATGGGCGCGCCATGCCTCGACTTCGGCGTCGGTGCGGTAGCGGGTGGCGTCGTCGGCGTTCGTGTGGGCTTCGATGCGGTAGGTGACGGCCTCCACGAGCGTCGGGCCGCCGCCCTCGCGGGCGCGGCGGATGGCGTCGGCCAGCACTTCGTACACGGCAGGGGCGTCATTGCCGTCGACCAGGCGGCCGGGCATGCCGTAGCCGACGGCCTTGTGGGCCAGCGACGGGGCCGCGGTCTGCTTGGCGAGCGGTACGGAGATCGCGAAGCCGTTGTTCTGTACGAGGAAGACGACCGGGGCCTGCCAGACGGCGGCGAAGTTCAGCGCCTCATGGAAATCGCCCTCGCTGGTGCCACCGTCGCCGACCAAGGCGAGCGCAACGGTGTCGTCGCCCTTGAGACGGGCCGCGTGGGCAAGGCCGACCGCGTGCGGGAGCTGGGTGGCGAGAGGAGTGCACAGAGGGGCCACACGGTGCTCACGCGGGTCGTAGCCGGTATGCCAGTCGCCGCGCAGGAGGGCGAGCGCGCGCACCGGGTCGAGTCCGCGGGCGACGACGGCGAGGGTGTCGCGGTAGCTGGGGAAGAGCCAGTCCTGGTCCTTCAGCACGAGCGCCGCCGCTACTTCGCAGGCCTCCTGGCCGGTGCTGGACGGGTACACAGCGAGGCGGCCCTGCCGGGTGAGGGCGGTGGCCTGCGTGTTGAACCGCCGGCCGCGGACCAGGTGGGCGTACAGGCTGCTCAGCAGGGCGGGGGCGGCCTTGCGGGCGGCAGCCGTGCCCAGGACGCGGTACGGGCGCGCGTCGGGCAGCAGGGGCTCGGGGTCCGTCCGTGGCTGCCAGGCCGGGGGCGGGGTCAGCCGGTACGCTGCGGGCTGCTCCATGACGGGCGTGCTGTGCCTCTTCACCGCGTGCACCTCCTCGTGAACGGGTTCTCCTCGTGGGAGCGGCAGAGGCACGTGCTGTGGTTCGCGCCTCACCTACCGATTGTTCGGTCGTCAGCGCATTTTGGCTACAGGCGCCCTCAGCCTGTGGACAAACGGTTCTCCACAACCTGTGATGGACGCAGTACGTCCATGGTAAGGAGGCGGGGGGACATGGCATCTGAACGAATGGCCCACGAGCCGGCGAGCGAGCGCACGGCAGCCGCGCCCACCCGGCAGGACCAGCCGTCTCCCCAGCCCGGCCGGGCGGCGAGCGGCCCCGGTCGGTCCACGGACCGGCCTGGCCCGCAGCCGCCGTCCCCGCCCGAGAGGCAGGGCCGCGAGCCGGACGCGGCGCGGTCGCCACACACCCGCAGGCCCTCCGTCACGCTCCGCCCGGACGAATCCGACTCTCCGTATCACCCACAGACGCCACAGCAACCGCAAGCCTCACCACCACCCCAGCAATCTCAGCTTCCGCATCCATCGCAGCCGCCCCTGTACCCGCAGCTCCCTCACACACCGCAATTCCCTCAGCCGTCACAGTTCTCACAGCTCCCGCCGCCGCGGCCGCTGGACGCCATCGACCGCGACATCCTGCAGATCCTCCAGGCGGACGGCCGCGCCTCGATCCGGTCCGTCGCCGAGCGGGTGCATGTCTCGCGGGCCAATGCGTACACACGCATCAACCGCCTCATAGAGGATGGTGTGATCCGCGGCTTCGGGGCTCGGATCCACCATGAGCGGGCAGGGCAGGGCGCCTCCGCCTACATCACGCTCAAGATCGTCCAGAATTCCTGGCGCACGGTGCGCGAGCAGCTCACGGCGCTTCCGGGTGCGTCCCACATCGCGCTGGTCAGCGGTGACTTCGACGTCCTGCTGCTGGTGCACTCGCCGGACAACAGGGCCCTGCGCGAACTGGTCCTCACCAGACTCCAGTCCATCCCCGAGGTGTTGAGCACCCGCACCCTGCTGGTCTTCGAGGAGGACGACCTGGAGCCGGGCATCTGACGCCTGGCACGAGGCACTTTGCCGCGCCGCCCCACGGTCGCGGCAGGCGCCCCCGCCCGCGGCGTCAAGGCCGCGAGGGAGGGCTGCGGTGTCACTCCGCTCCGAGCAGTCCGGAGAAGACCAGCCGCCCTACAGCGTCGGCGAGTTCCGGGTCGATCACGTCCTGGCCGTCGGACCGGTACCACTCCACGATCGAGTTGATCATTCCGAAGACAAGGCGGGTGGCGAGGCGGACCTCGACGTCCGCGCGGACGTCGCCGTCGGCCGCCGCCGCCTTAAGCAACTCGGCGACCCGGTGGTCGAACTCCCTGCGCCGCTCAAGCGCCCAGCGCTCGGCGGCGGTGTTGCCCCGCACGCGCAGCAGGAGCGTCACGTAGGGCAGTTCGGCGGTGAGCACCTCCACCATCCGCCGGATGACGTACTCAAGGCGTGCGACGGGACGTCCCACGCACGCCTGCTCCTCTTCGAGGATCCCGAAGAGGCCGTCGAGGGCGCGGCTGACCGCGCGCCGCAGCAGTTCCTCCTTGCCGGACACATGGTGGTATATCGACGACTTGGAGATGCCTGCCGCTCTGGAGAGGTGCTCCATGGAGGTGCCGTCGTACCCGCGCTCGTTGAAGACGGTGACCGCGACCGCGAGCAGTGTGTCGGGGGTGTAGGTGTCCCGCTTGGCGGTGGTCATGAATTCCCCTGTTTGAGGGCGAGAGCGGTGCGGTCTACAAGCGGCGGGCAGGCGCCGTAGCGTCCACCCGGGTAGGCGACGTCCAAGTGCGCCAGCGTCTGTGAGACCCACGGGGCGCCCACCTGGTCGCACCATTCCAGCGGCCCGCACGGGTAGTTGACGCCCAGCTTCATGGCGGTGTCGATGTCCGCCCTGCTCGCGACTCCGCAGCCTTCGGCGTCGAGGGCGAGGTTGATCAGCATGGCGACCGTGCGCCCGACGATCATGCCGGGGGTGTCCGCGACGACGCTGACCTTCTTGCCGAGCTTCTGGAAGAGGCCGATCGCCCCTCGGATGTCCTCAGGGTGCGCGTCGGCCCCTGGGGCGAGCGCCACACGGGTGCAGGTGCGGTAGTCCAGGGCCAGATCGAGACGGATGCAGGGGCCGCCCAGGTTGCCCGTGGCCGTCTGTCCGTCCGCGACGGTCATACGAGTGCCCTTGGGAAGGGTCAGGAAACCGGACGAGAGGCCCGGGGCGCGGTCCTCGGTGACGCGGACTCCCGCCTCTGTGAGCAGGTCGAGCACGGTCGCGAGGGGGCCTTCCTGCGGGGTGTGCGCACCGATCCTGTGCGGTGCCTCGCACGGCTCGGCGGTGTGCGGCCGCGCGGGCCCTGCGCCCTGCCCATGGTCGTACCAGCCCCGCCCGGACTTGCGCCCGAGCCGCCCCGACTCGACAAGCCTGCGCTGTGCCGGGGACGGCGTGAACCTGGGGTCGTGGTGGAAGGCCTCCCACACGGAGCGGGTGACGGCCTCGTTGACGTCCTGACCGATCAGGTCGGTCAACTCGAACGGCCCCATCCGGAAGCCGCCGCTCTCTCTGAGGACGGCGTCGATCGTCGCAGGGTCGGCGGCCTCCTCCTCATACAAGCGGAAGGCCTCGGCGTAGAAGGGCCGTGCGATGCGGTTGACGATGAAGCCCGGGGTGTCCGTGCAGCGCACCGGGGTCTTGCCCAGGCGCGCGCGGTGTCGTACGCGCGCGTCGCCGCCGCTTCGTGCGTCGCCGTGCCGGAGACGACCTCCACGAGCGGCAGCAGCGGTGCCGGGTTGAAGAAGTGCAGTCCTAGGAGGCGGCCCGGGGTGCGCAGTACGCCGCCGATCGCGGTGACGGACAGGGACGAGGTGTTGGTCGCCAGGAGACAGTCCTCGCCGGTGATCTCTTCGAGTTCACGGAAGAGGGCCTGCTTAACGTCGAGTTGTTCGACGACGGCCTCCACGACGAGGCCGCAGCCGGCGAGCCGGGACAGGCTCCCGGCGGTCTCAAGCCGGGCCTGTGCAGCGTCCCGGGCCGCGGCGGTCAGGCTGCCCTTGTCGGCGAGCCGGTCGAGGCGCGTGCCGATCGACGTTACGGCTTCGTCGGCCCGGCCGGGCGCGGCGTCGTACAGCCGTACGGGATGACCGGCCAAAAGCGCGACCTGGGCGATGCCGCGACCCATGGTGCCGCTGCCGACGACGGCCACCGGACTCTTGAGGTCGAGTGCTGTCATGCTCGCGATCCTCCCGCACCGGTTGTCCACAGGTTCAGCGGACCCCTCTTGTCCCGACCGATCGTTCGGTTACGCTAATTCTGTCAGACCACCAGCGCCTGCCGTTTCGCACAAGACGTTCATCTCGGATTCCCAATCACGCCGCGTTCCCGATCCTGTCCTGCCAAGACCGCCGGTTCGATGGAGAGCCGGCGCGAGGAGGAGTTGGTCCCATATGGCCGCCGCACTCACCCCGCACGAGCTGATCGCCCGCCACCGCCCCACTCTCGACCAAGCCCTCAAGACGATCCGCACCCGCGCCTACTGGTCACCTCACCCCGAGCACCCCAAGGCCTACGGGGAGAGCGGCAGCCTGACCCCGGCCGCGGGCAAGGAGGCCTTCGACGCGCTCCTCGGCACCCGGTTCGACCTCGGCCAGCCCGGTACCGACGACTGGGTGGGCGCCGAGACGTCCCCGTACGGGCCCAAACTCGGCGTCACCTACCCGCACCCGGACATCGACGTCCTGCTGCCCGCCATGCGCGCCGGAATGCGCGCCTGGCGCCACGCAGGGGCCGAGACGCGCGCCATGGTCTGCCTGGAGATCCTGGCGCGGATCAGCGCCCGCACCCATGAGTTCGCGCAAGCGGTCATGCACACCAGCGGCCAGGCGTTCATGATGGCCTTCCAGGCGGGCGGCCCGCACGCCCAGGATCGCGGCATGGAGGCCGTGGCGTACGCATACGCCGAGCAGGTGCGCACCCCGGACGCCGCCGAGTGGACCAAGCCCCAGGGCAAGCGCGACCCACTGGCGCTGCGCAAGAGCTTCACCGCGGTGCCGCGCGGCATCTCCCTGTTGATCGGCTGCAACACCTTCCCGACGTGGAACAGCTACCCCGGCCTCTTCGCCTCTCTGGCGACCGGCAATCCGGTCCTGGTCAAGCCGCATCCGCGTGCGGTGCTGCCGCTCGCGCTAACTGTCCGGGTGGCTCGTGACGTGCTCGCCGAAGCCGGTTTCGACCCGAATCTGGTGGCCTTGGCCGCCGAGAATCCCCAAGCTCTCAGCCCCGTTCGAGCAGGGGAGACCCCACTCGGCGAAGGCATCGCCAAGACCCTCGCCGTACGCCCCGACATCAAGATCATCGACTACACGGGCTCGACCGCCTTCGGCGACTGGCTCGAAACCAACGCCCACCAGGCCCAGGTCCACACAGAAAAGGCCGGCGTCAACACGGTCGTCATCGACTCCACCGACGACTACCGGGGCATGCTCGCCAATCTGGCCTTCTCGCTCTCCCTGTACAGCGGCCAGATGTGCACCACCCCGCAGAACCTGCTGGTTCCCCGCGGCGGCATCACGACCGACGCGGGCCCCAAGACGTTCGACGAGGTCGTCACGGACCTGGCAGCCGCGGTCACCGCTCTCCTGGGAGACGACGCCCGGGCGAACGCCCTCCTGGGAGCGCTGGTGAACCCGGAGGTCAAGGCCCGCCTGGAGGCCGCCCCCGACCTCGGCGAGGTCGCCCTGGCCAGCCGGCACATCAGCAACGCCGAGTTCCCCGACGCCGTGGTCCGCACCCCGTTGATCGTCAAACTCGACAGCGCCAAGCCCGCCGACGAAGCTGCCTTCCTCAGTGAGTGCTTCGGCCCGGTCTCCTTCGCCATCGCGGTCGACTCCGCCACAGCCGCGGTGGAGCTACTGCGGCGCACGGTCCGCGAGCAGGGCGCGATGACGGTAGGCGCGTACACGACATCACAGGAGGTGACCGAGGCCGTCGAGGAGGTATGCCTGGAGGAGTGCGCCCAGCTCTCCTTGAACCTCACAGGCGGTGTGTACGTCAACCAGACGGCCGCGTTCTCCGACTTCCACGGCTCGGGCGGCAATCCCGCCGCGAACTCGACACTGTGCGACGGGGCGTTCGTGGCCGGCCGGTTCAGGGTCGTGGAGGTGCGCCGGGAGGTGTGAAGCGGTGCTGGACCGGGGGCGGCCCCGGGGCGGGCAGGGCCTCAGGGTGCCGCTTCCGGGGCCGGGTGCAGGGACCAGTGGTAGAGCGCCATGGCGACACTGGTGGCCAGGTTGTAGCTGGACACCTGAGGGCGCATCGGCAAAGAGACCACATGGTCGGCGCGGGCGCGCAGTGGTGCGGACAGACCGCTGCGTTCGGAGCCGAAGGCGAGCAGGGCATCGTCCGGGATCACCGTGGTGCGGATGTCCTCGCCTCCGGCGTCCAGCGCGTAGACCGGCCCGTCGGGCAGCTCGGCGAGGTCCATACGGGCCACGGCGGTCGCGAAGTGCAGACCGGCTCCCCCGCGCACGACCGTGGGATGCCAGGGATCCAGCGGCCCTGTGGTGATCACGCCGGTCGCGCCGAAACCGGCGGCGAGCCGGATCACCGCGCCCGCGTTGCCCAGGTTGCGGGGCTGGTCCAGGACTACGACGGGAGCGGCGCGCGGACGGTGTGCCAGCGCGCCCAGGTGCACGGCGCGGGCCGGGCGTACCGCCAGCGCGGCCACCCCGGTCGGGTGCAGGCGGGGCACCAGGGTGCGCAGGGTGGACTCCGGAAGCTGGACCAGCAGTGCGGCCAGCGCGGGCCGCACATCGGGCGCCAGTTCCTCGGCCAGGGCGAGGGCGCCGGGTAGATCGCTGGTCAGGGCCACTGGAAGCTCGGCGCCGAAGCGCAGGGCGTGCTTGACGGCATGGAAGCCGTCCAGCAGCACCGCGTCCGCGGCGGCCTGGTGCCAGGCGCGTACGGCCTCTCCGGCGCCGTTCGCACCGCCCGTTAGCTGCAGCCCCGTGCGCCCGTCGTCCGTATGCACCTGTCCTCCGTGTGAGTCCTCTGGTGCAGCCTACGTGCGGTGCCGCCCGGGCTGCGCCACGGCCGAAGCCGACGCCGGGCCGCCTACAGGGCCCGCGCGCATGGGCGGGGCCGGGCCCCGTACGAATTCCTGAGCCCGGGCCCCGCGGAGCAGCCGCACGGGCCGCCCGCCGACCGGTCTCAGAGCCCGGGTCCGTCCAGCAGCCCCGGGCCCCGCCCGGGCTACACGCGCGAATCCGTCGTGCCGACGGGCGGTGCGTCCGTGCCCGGCGTGCCTGGTGCTCCGACTTCCTGTGATGCCTGCCCAGCCTGCCCAGAGGCCGTGGCCGCGGGGGACTCGTCCGGCTGCGCACCGTACGCCGTAGGCCGTGCGAGGCCGGGCAGCACCGCGCCCCACGCGTGTGCCGCGAGGCGCCCCAGCCAGCACAGGAAAGACGTCGGCAGGAAGACCGAGTCGGCCGCGATCATGGCGAGCGAGAAGAACGGCAGGCCGAGTGTGATCGCGATGACGGTGTGCTCGCAGATCATGGCCACCAGCAGCACGTTCTTCACTCGCCTGTTGAAGAGGGTGAAGGGGAAGGCGACCTGCATCATCACCGTCCCGTACGTGATGACCAGCACGATCAGACCGTGTTCGCCGAGCAGGTGGGAGAGGGCCGGCCAGGGCGAGAAGTAGTCGAGGTGCAGGGGGTAGTAGACCGCCGTGCCATCCTCCCAGCGGCTGCCCTGGATCTTGTACCAGCCCGCCGTGGCGTAGATCAGACAGGCCTCAACCATGATCACTAGGAGACCCGCGTTGTGCGCCAGGTTCGCGATCACGTCGAGCAGCTGCCGCGGCTCGTTCCGGGACGCATCCCTGGGCTCATCTCTGGACGCATCCCTGGTGATGTCTACGGAGGCATTGGTGGCAGCGTTCCCTAGGGCATCCCCAGGGAGCTCGTTACGGGACAGCTCGGCAGAGGACATGTCGGCGTCGTGCGGTGTGCCGTCGCGGGCTATCGCGCTCCTGGGGGCGCCGCCGCGCACCGTGCGCCGGTCGACGGCCCACCACAGGCCGTGCGCCGTCCACAGCCCCCAGAAGATCAGCAGCCATCCCGAGCTCAGATAGCCCTTGGCGCTCACCACGGCCAGTACCAGGCCGAGCACACCCCACAGGAGCGGGCCCACGGCGTCCGTGCGCACCCGCGCACCCCTCGCCCGCGCCGCCGCGCCGCGTCGCGCACGGCGCGCGTCGAGTGACCAGACGGCGCCGCACCGGGTGAGCACCAGGTAGATCGCCATCAGATGGATGACGTTGTCGCCGCCGTCGCTCATGAAGATGCTGCGGTTCTCCAGCGAGAGCACACCGACCATGAAGAGGACCGACATGGTGCGGGTGCGCCAGCCGAGCAGCAGCAGCACACTGGAGAGCATCGCCAGGACGTAGACGATCTCGAACCAGACCTGGCTGTCGGACCATATGAGGGCCGTGAACGCTCCGTTGTCCCCGACGAGCTGGCGCGCCATGGACCAGCTCCAGGGGCCGTCCGGCCCGTACAGCTCTTGGCGGTGCGGGAACTCCCGGACCAGGAAGAGCAGCCAGGTGAGGGAGAAGCCGATCCGGATCACCGCGGTCTGGTACCTGCCGAGCGGTTCTTCTGTGATGCGGTTGATGGCGTGCGCGAGCCGCTCTTCGATGCTGGTCACCGGGCCTTCGCCTCCGTCGTGGTGTCCTTTGGGCGCGCGGGCGCGGCGGCGTCGAACGGCATGTCGTCGGAGGTGACCGTCCACCAGGAGAGCGTGCGGTAGAACGGCTTGTCACTGTAGGGGCCGGTACCGCTCCACACCGGAGGCTGCACGTTCGTGGTCATGGAGCGGATCTGGACGCGTTCGACGATCTTGTCCTTGCCGGTGCCGTCCGCAGCCGCGTTCCCGCCGCTCTGCGCGGGCACCGGCACCTCACCCACGCCGAGGCGGTGCAGGCGCAGGACGATGATCCGGCGCAGATAGCCCTCGGAGAGCGTGCCGCGCATGCTGGAGGACCGGTTCTGGTTGTCGTGCGTGGAGACGAAGAAGTCCCAGGCCCTGCGCAGTTCATTCTGCTGGGTGTGGCTCGGCACCGGGTTTGAGTCGATGGCCGCGCCGTCGAGCGCGGAGATGTTGTACCAACCGGTGGTCTCGATGCCGCCAGAGGCGGTGCGCACTTCGGCGCGCGCTTCCACGGCTATGTTCTGCTGCAACGGATTGGGCGCGAACAGCTTCCAGTTCTGCTCGAACTCGGGCAGGACCCAGTCGTCGACCACTTGCCCGTGCTGCTTCGTCATGGTGTTCGAAGGTGCCACGCTCAGGAAGACCAGGGCGAGATGGAAACAGGCGGCCACACCGATGGCGGCCAGGGCCACGGCCGCGGCAACCTGGTAGCGGAAGGAGAGGCCGGCGATACCGGCGCTGGCGGCGTCCGGTGCGGTCTCGGGGGCTCCGGACGCCCGGTGGGCGTCCGCTTCCGCGGCCGGGCGCTGCGCATCGTCCGGGTGCTCGGGCGAGCCGGGGCCCGCGGGGTCCTCATCGGTACCGGAGCCACTGGAGCCGGTGTGTTCGGCGAGATCCTGGCCGGGAGTGGATCCGGCTGGATCTCGTACGAAACCGGGCTCGGCAACCTGCCCAGGACCGGATCCGGCTGGATCTCGCCCCGGATCGGTACCGGAGGGGCCTCGTTCAGCTCCGGCGGAGGCCTCTTCCGACCCTGACGCACCGGGCTCGCACTGCCCGGGCCGTGGGTTCATGCGCTTGTCGTGCGCGTCCATTCCGTCCGTTCCTGCTTCCGATTCCGGCCAGTTTCCGGTCAGTTCCTCACGGCTGTCCACAGCCGGTTCCGCAGGATATGCGGGCTCGCCCCGGGCCGGCCGCCGCCGGGGCCCCTGCTGGAGCCGGTGCAAATGCCGCCGCACACGGTCGTACGGCCGCATTTGCACGAGCACGGTACTCACTGTGCGGACACGCGCGCAGAGGGCCCGAGGTTATCCACAGGGTTGACACGTTATGGAATCGCGACCCACCATGGAGAAAGCAAACCGAACGATCGGTCGGGCCGCAATGTACTCAGTGGATAAGCGGCCTACATCGCAGCAGTATTCGCAGCGCAGTCGAATCGCAGTCGAGGGGACGGCATGAGGGCAGCAGCCGCGCAGCGGGCCACGCAGCGCACATCCAATACCGCTCCGGCCGGGACACCGCCTGCGTCTGCGCCACCACCAAGCCCCGGCGACCCTGCCGCCCACGAGCGCACCGAGTCCCCGCATCCGGACACCACCGGGCTCCAGGCCGCCTTCGACGCGGCGGTCGCGGCGGAGGAGCGCATCGAGCCCCGCGACTGGATGCCCGACGCCTATCGCGCGACCCTCGTGCGCCAGATGGCGCAGCACGCGCACTCCGAAATCATCGGCATGCAGCCCGAGGCCAACTGGATCACCCGCGCCCCCTCCCTGCGGCGCAAGGCGATCCTGATGGCCAAGGTGCAGGACGAGGCCGGGCACGGGCTGTACCTCTACAGCGCGGCGGAAACCCTCGGTACCGGCCGCGACGAGCTGGTCGACAAACTCCACTCCGGCCGCCAGAAGTACTCGTCGATCTTCAATTACCCCACGTTGACCTGGGCGGACGTCGGCGCCATCGGCTGGCTTGTGGACGGCGCCGCAATCACCAACCAGGTCCCGCTGTGCCGCTGCTCGTACGGCCCGTACGCGCGCGCCATGGTCCGCATCTGCAAGGAGGAGTCCTTTCACCAGCGTCAGGGCTACGAACTGCTGCTCGCCCTCAGCCGTGGCACCGCCGCCCAGCACGCCATGGCCCAGGACGCCGTGGACCGCTGGTGGTGGCCCTCGTTGATGATGTTCGGGCCGCCGGACGGCGAGTCCGCGCACTCCGCACAGTCCATGACCTGGAAGATCAAGCGCCATTCGAACGACGAGCTGCGCCAGCGCTTCGTGGACATCTGCGTGCCGCAGGCCGAATCCCTCGGCCTGACGCTTCCCGATCCCGACCTGGCATGGAGCGAGGAGCGCGGGCACTACGACTACGGCGCCATCGACTGGACCGAGTTCCGCCAGGTCCTCGCAGGCCAGGGCCCGTGCAATGACCAGCGCATAACCCAGCGCCGTCAGGCGCATGACGAGGGCGCCTGGGTCCGGGCCGCAGCCTCGGCGCACGCCCGCAAGCACCGCCCGGGCACCGACTCCCCGGCCGAGCGTCCTATGAGCGAGGTGACGGCATGAGCGCGGCCCCGGATCACCAGAGCAGCGAGACCAGCGAGACCCTCAAGGACGCGGACCGGACGGCGGACTGGCCGCTCTGGGAGGTCTTCGTCCGCTCACGCCGCGGTCTGTCGCACACGCACGCCGGCAGTCTGCACGCCCCGGACCCGGAGCTAGCCCTGCGCAACGCCCGTGACCTGTACACCCGCCGCGGCGAAGGCGTCTCGATCTGGGTGGTGCCCTCCACCTCGATCACCGCATCGTCGCCTGACGAGAAGGACCCGTTCTTCGAACCGGCCGCGGACAAGCCGTACCGTCATCCGACCTTCTACGAGATCCCGGAAGGAGTGCGACACCTGTGACCGTCTCGCCGCGGACACCCGCCCTGGCCCTGGGCGACGACGCGCTGGTGCTCTCACACCGGCTGGGGGAGTGGGCGGGCCACGCACCCGTCCTCGAAGAAGAGGTCGCCCTGGCGAACATCGCGCTCGATCTCCTCGGCCAGGCCCGCATCCTGCTCTCCCTCGTGGGAGACGAGGACGAGTTGGCGTACCTCCGCGAGGAGCGCGCCTTCCGCAACTGCCACCTGGTCGAGCAGCCGAACGGCGACTTCGCCCACACCATCGCCCGGCAGCTGTACTTCTCCACTTACCAGTGGTTGCTCTATGACCGACTGGCGTCCTCGGCCCGCGCGGACGACGGCGAGTTCGCGTCCCTCACGGCACTCGCGGCCAAGGCGGTCAAGGAGGTCGATTACCACCAGGACCACGCCCGGCAGTGGACCCTGCGCCTCGGCGACGGCACGGACGAGAGCCATCGGCGGATGCAGCGGGCCTGCGACACCCTGTGGCGATTCACCGGCGAGCTGTTCCAGCCGGTGGAAGGGCTGGACGGCGCAGGCGACGGAGGCGCACGCGGCGAGATCGTCGACTGGAATGCCCTGCAGTCGGACTGGCTGGCGTCCGTCACCGCCGTACTGAAAGAGGCCACGCTGACCGTGCCGGACGGCCCCCGCAGCGGAGCCTGGCAAGCCGGGGCGGGCCGTCAGGGGCTGCACACCGAGCCGTTCGGGCGCATGCTCGCCGAGATGCAGCATCTGCACCGCAGCCATCCGGGGGCGTCATGGTGACCCGCACCGGGCCGGACGGCCGGCGCTCAGACCCCGATGCCCTGCGGCCTTCCACGGACCCTGAGGGCTCAGCAGAGGCCATGGCGGCACTGGAGTCGGAGCTGCGCAGGCTCGCCGGCGCCGTTCCCGACCCGGAGCTTCCGGTAGTCACGCTGGAGGAGCTCGGCGTGCTGCGCCGCGTTCAGGTCCTCGGTCCCAGTCGGGTCGAGGTCGATCTGACTCCGACGTATACGGGCTGCCCCGCGATCGAGACCATGTCGATGGACATAGAGCGGGTGCTGCACGCCCATGGCATCGTGGAGGTGATGGTCCGTCCCGTGCTGTCGCCGCCGTGGACGACGGACGACATCTCCGACGAAGGCCGCCGCAAGTTGCGGGAGTCCGGCATAGCACCACCGCGCACCCAGCGCGCCGTTGAACCGGTGCCGGTCCCGCTCGGCCCGACCCGCACGGCCCGCACCCCCGTTCCGGAGAACGCCGCCGAGCCGGACACACGGCCCTCTGCGGCAGACGCCGTGGTGCGCTGCCCGCAGTGCGGCTCGGGCGACACCGAGCTGCTGAGCCGGTTCTCCTCGACCGCTTGCAAGGCACTCCGCCGCTGCCTCTCCTGCCGGGAACCGTTCGACCACTTCAAGGAGGTGTGATGGCCCGCTTCCACCGGCTTCGCGTGATGGCGGTCGACCGGCTCACCGACGACGCCGTCGCGCTCACCCTCGACGTGCCGGACACCCTGCGCGCGGAGTACCGCCACGCCCCCGGCCAGCATCTCGCCCTGCGCCGCAGCGAGCACGGCAGGGAGATACGCCGCACCTACTCGATCTGCTCACCAGCCTGGGATCCCGGCGCCGAGGGCCCCCGCACTCTGCGGGTCGGCATCCGGGTCGTCGAAGGCGGCGCCTTCTCCACATACGCGCTGAAGGAGGTCGCGGCCGGGGACGAACTGGATGTGATGACACCGGCCGGCCGCTTCACCCTGGATCCGGCACCCGGACGGTACGCGGCCGTGGTTGGCGGCAGCGGCATCACCCCGGTGCTCTCCATCGCGACCACGCTGCTGATGCGCGAGCCCACCGCACGGTTTTGTCTGATCCGCAGCGATCGCAGCGCCGCCTCGACGATGTTCCTGGAGGAGGTCGCCGACCTCAAGGACCGCTATCCGGATCGGTTCCAGCTGGTGACGGTGCTCTCCCGCGAGGAGCAGCAGAGCGGACTGCCGTCCGGACGGCTCGACCGGGAGCGGCTCACCGGACTGCTGCCGGCGCTGCTGCCGGTGGAGCAGGTCGCGGGCTGGTTCCTGTGCGGTCCCTTCGGGCTGGTCCAAGGCGCGGAGCGGGCGCTGCGCGGCCTGGGCGTGCGGCGGGCACGTATCCACGAGGAGATCTTCCATGTGGACAGTGGTCCGGCGGCGAGTACGGCATCACCTGATGCGGCAGCGGCAGGCGGGCCCGTGCACAGCACGATCACCGCACGACTCGACGGTCGCTCGGGCAGCTGGCCGGTCCAGGACGGTGAATCGCTGCTGGAGGCAGTGCTGCGCAACCGCCCGGACGCCCCGTACGCCTGCAAGGGCGGCGTCTGCGGGACCTGCCGCGCCTACCTTGTCGCGGGTGAGGTGCGCATGGACCGCAATTTCGCCTTGGAGCAGGAGGAGACCGAAGCGGGGTATGTGCTGGCCTGCCAGTCCCACCCGGCCACCGAGAGAGTGGAACTGGACTTCGACCGCTGACCCGCACACCCACTGAGGCGCACGCCCGCTGACCTGCTCACCGCAAGGTCAGACCACCATGCCGGGCTGGCCCTCCGCGTCGATCACGGGGCGGCCGGACGCGGCCCAGGCCGCCATGCCGCCGTCGACGTTCACGACGTCGAGGCCCTGCTGGGACAGGTACATCGCCACCTGCGCCGAGCGACCGCCCGCCTTGCAGATGACGTGGATCCTGCCGCCTTCCGGCGCTTTCTCGGTCAGCTCGCCGTAGCGGGCCACGAACTCACTCATCGGGATGTGCAGCGCCGTCTCGGCGTGCCCTGCGTCCCATTCATCGTCCTCGCGGACGTCCAGCAGGAAATCACCGTCTGCGAGCTCGCCCACGGTGATCGCGGGCACACCAGATCCGAAATTCATGGTTCGACGCTACCTGACCGGATGGAGTGCGTACGGAAACCGCATCTGCGTGAGAGCACTGCTCTCCGATTGGATCGCTGCCCACAGTAAAGATCGCTGCTCACTATCGGCTGCTCGCTGACTGGATCGGCGATTACGCGATCACAGCGCCAAGCGACTCGCTGGCCGCCAGAGCAGAGCACCGCAGCAGAGCACCGCTCGCCTTCCAGACCACCGCTCCCACGCCGGATCACCACTCCAACGTCAGATCACCAGCGTCAGACCATCACTCCAACGTCAGATCAGTGCTCATGAATCAGAGCACCGCTCTCAAATCGGATCAATGCTCTCGCAAGTCGGATCAGTCTCGGCGGCCCCGCAGCGGATCGGGTGCCTGATCTGGTGCCGGGTCTCGTGCCGGGTCTGAGCTTGTCAGGCGCTGAAGGCGGCCAGTTCTGCCTCGCGCTCGGCGACCTGGGACAGGAGTTGGTCGGCGATCTCGTCCAGCAGACCGTCGGGGTCCTCGGGGGCCATTCTCAGCATCGCCCCGATGGCGCTCTCCTCCAGGTCGCGGGCGACTATGGTCAGCAGATCCTTGCGATGCGCCAGCCACTCCAGCCGTGTGTACAGCTCTTCGCTCTTGCTGGGCCCGCGCCCTTCCGGCACCGGTCCCACCGCCCACTCCTCGGCCAGCTCGCGCAGCAGCGCGTCGTCCCCGCGCGCGTATGCAGCATTGACGCGGGAGATGAACTCGTCGCGGCGGGTGCGTTCCTTCTCGTCCTGTGCCAGGTCGGGATGGGCCTTGCGAGCCAGCTCGCGGTACAACTTGCGAGCCTCGTCGCTCGGCCGCACCCGCTCGGGCGGGCGTACCTGCTGGCCAGTGAGCATGGCGGTGGCCTCGTCCGACAGGCCGTCCGAATCCAGCCAGTCGTGGAACAGTTCTTCGACGTCCGGCATCGGCATCACCCTGGCACGCGCCTCGTGCGCCGCGCGCACATCCTCCGGGTCACCGGTGCGCGCCGCCTTGGCCTCGGCGATCTCCGCGTCCAGCTCGTCGAGGCGGGCGTACATGGGGCCCAGCTTCTGGTGGTGCAGCCGGGAGAAGTTCTCGACCTCGATCCGGAAGATCTCCACCGCGATCTCGTACTCGATCAGCGCCTGTTCCGCGCCCCGCACGGCCCGCTCAAGCCGTGCCTCGGGCCGGTCGTCGGTCGGCTGGTCAGCGGAGGGTGCCCCGGGCTGAGCGGCGAGGCTCTCTTCGTCCGGCCGTTCGCTCGACGGCTCCGGGGAGCTCTCGGCGGCCGCACCCGTGGTCGTCTGCTGCGAGTGCGCCTGTTCGGGCTGCGTCTGCGCCCCGTCCTGCCCGGGGCTCCGAGGCCCGTCCGTAAGGGCCTCGGCCGGAGTCTCGGCGGAGGTCTCGGTCTGGGGTGGCTCGGCTTCCGGGGTCGTCACCCGTCCAGAGTAGAGGGTTGCGGAACTGGTTCTTCGGTGGATGGTTACCGCTGGTCGGCGTTACGGATGGTCGGGGACCGTGCTGTGCATGCGGTGATGCGGCGGTCGGAGCCGGCGGACGGTCAGGTAGATCGTCGGTGCGGTCGGACGGCCAGGGGGATCACCGGCGGACGTCGGGCAGTCACACCCCTGTCTCCGCTGCCACCCGGCCTTCCCGTACCGCTGTCACGAGGACCTCGTGGTCGGCCTCGGTGCGGTCGGCGTAGCTGACCGCGAAGGCGGATATCGCCTCGTCGAGCACGTCGCCCTTCCCGCAGTAGCCCGCGATCAGGCGCGGGTCGGCGCTGTGGGCGTGGGCGCGGGCCAACAGGGCTCCGGTCATCCGGCCGTAGTCGTCCAGCTGGCCGGCGGCGAGGGTTGCCGGGTCCACGCTGCCCTTGCGGTTGCGGAACTGCCGTACCTGGAAAGGCCTGCCGTCGACCTGGGTCCAGCCGAGGAGGAAGTCGCTGACGATCTGCATCTGCTTCTGGCCGAGCACCACACGGCGGCCCTCGTGCGCCACGTCGGGCACCTCGAATCCGGCGGCGGGCAACTGTGGCAGCAGTGCCGACGGGCGTGCCTCCTTCACCTGCAGGATCAGCGGTTCGCCTCGGTGGTCGAGGAGCAGCACCACGTAGGAGCGGGTGCCGACGCTGCCGGTGCCGACCACGCGGAAGGCCACGTCATGGACCGCATGGCGCGCGATGAGGGGCAGCCGGTCCTGCGGCAGCGTGTCGACCCAGTCGCCGAGGGCGGCGGCGACCGCTGCCGCTTCGGCGTCGGGTATCCGGCGCAGTACCGGGGGTGCGTCGATGAACCGGCGTCCGCCGCCTTGCGCGGGCTCGGTCGACTTGGCCGCGAATCTGCCGCTGGTGTTCTTCATCGCCTTCCGAGACACCTGCTCCAAGGTGCCGAGCAGGTCATGGGCGTCGGTGTGCGAGACGAGCTCTTCGTCCGCTATGGCGTTCCAGGCATCGAGGGCGGGGAGCTTCGCCAGGAGTCGCATGGTGCGGCGGTAGGCGCCGACCGTGTCGAAGGCCGCTTCGCGGCAGACGTCCTCACCGGCCCCGGCTTCGCGGCCCGCGAGGACCAGGGAGGCGGCGAGACGTTTGACGTCCCACTCCCAGGGGCCGTGGACGGTCTCGTCGAAGTCGTTCAGATCGATGACGAGTTCGCCGCGGACGTCTGCGTAGAGGCCGAAGTTCGCCACGTGGGCGTCGCCGCAGATCTGGGCACCGACACCGGTCAGGGGTGTGCGGGCCAGGTCGTAGGCCATCAGTCCGGCGGAGCCGCGCAGGAAGGCGAAGGGGCTTGCGGCCATTCTGCCGACCCTGATCGGGGTGAGGTCCGCCAGGCGGCCCGCGTTCGACTGCTCCACGGCGGTCACGGCGTCCGGCCGGGCTGTGTCGATCACGAGCTCGGCGTGCGAGGAGCGCGGCACCCGCTCGCGCAGGGCGCGGCCCTCGCGCTTGGGAGAGCCGTCCGGGTCCCGCTCGGCGAATCCATGCACCCAGGGCAGCCGACCGGGCCGGGCCGGACGGCCCCGCTCCGGCGCAACGGTCCGCACGGGAACGGGTCGCACAGGAACAGGTCGCACGGCACCGGACTCCGCAGGGTCGGACTCCGGAGGAACGGACCCCGGAGGGCCGCAAGGGACACATCCGGCGGGAACGACCTCTGGCACATCGAACTCCGTGTGAACGAGCTCCGCTTGGTGAACGGTGTCCGCCTGCTGCCCTGGATGCAGCGGGCCTTGCTCCCGCTTCGGAGTCCCGCCGTCGGCATCGGCAGTCCTGGCGACCCGGCCATCGGTCCCGGCCATACCGCTCGCCCCCGTCTCGCTGTCGCACTCGCCCCGCGCGGCTTGGTGACCGGGTGAGCGAACGCGTCGAACATCAACCAGCCACGACGGTACCGCCGCTGGCCGAACCGCGGCAGGGCCTGTGGGTAACTCTCCACTCCAGCAACAAACAGCCAGGACGGACTACCGCAACACCCAAGAAACCAGACAGCCTTACGGCCCGCACAGCCGAACCCAGCCTCCAACCCGCCCCGTCCTACTTCCGGAATCGCTCCGGACAGCGCCCGCCCTCCGGCAGATACGTCTGCGCCCAGCGGCCGAGCGCGTCAAGGGCAGGTCCAAGGGCGGCGCCCGCCTCTGTCAGGCGGTACGACACCCGCAACGGCGGGCCTTCGGTCACCTCTCGTACGACGAGCCCCACGGCGCCGAGTTCGGTGAGCCGGTCCGAGAGCATGCGTTCACTGATGCCGGGGATAGCCCGGCGCAGTTCGGCAAAGTGCACCGGACGCTCCACGAGGACCGCGACGACCAGCCCTGACCAGCGCTTTCCGAGCAGGCTGAAGACGCGGGTCATACCGTCGTCGACCTTTGCACACGCCGCTTCACCATGCATGCCGTCTGCCGCCATGGGCTCAGCGTACTGCGTCAAGACAAGGGGGTGAAAAAAAGTAAGTAACTATGGTAGAAGTAGTTGCGCACAAAATAACAAGGCATGCGATCCGACCACCGTCCGCTGTCAGCTCAGCCCAGCTCAGCCCTGACCCGGCGGCAGTCATGCGGGCTCCGGCCGACACCGGCGGCACGCCCAGTCGCCCTTGCCTTCTTTCCTTCGCACGCTCCGTTGCCTCTGTTCCTCTGTTCCTCTGTCCCTCTGTTCCTTCCTGGGAGAACGCCATGGCCACACTGCTGCACCTTGATTCGTCCGTCCTGCCGGGAACCGCCTCGGCGTCCCGTACCGTCACGGACGCCTTCCGCAAGGCGTGGGAGGAGCAGCACCCCGAAGGCATCGTGATCTACCGCGACCTCGCCGTGGACCCGGTGCCGCACATAGACGGGCATGCCGTTGCCGCGGGTTACTCCGACCCCGCCACGCACACCCCCGAGCAGGCCGCCGCACATGCCGCACGCATCAAGCTGATCGAAGAGCTGGAGCAGGCGGACGCGGTGCTGATCGGCGCCCCGATGTACAACTTCACGATCCCGTCGACCCTGAAGGCCTGGCTCGACCACGTGATCATGGTGGGCCGCACGATCGGCGAGAACTCCGCCGTGAAGGGCACCCCGGTCACGGTCGTCGCCAGCCGTGGTGGCGGCTACTCGCCCGGCACCCCGCGCGAGTCGTTCGAGTACGTCCAGCGCTACCTGGAGGCCGTGTTCACCGAAATACTCGGCGCCGAGGTCGACTTCATCGTGTCCGAGCTCACCCTGGCGAACTCCGTACCGGCGATGAAGGAGCTCATACCACTGGCCGAGGCGTCCCGTACCAAGGCACTCCAGGACGCCACCACGAAGGCCAAGGCCCTCGCCGAGCGCCTCGCGGGCACGGCGGCGTGACCGACGTCGCGTTCCGCCGGCCGGACCTGGTGTCCGGCCGACTCCCCGGGATCGCCCCGCAGCGCTGAGACCCTTCTCACATTCGGCCACCGGACACCGGACACCGGCCACCGCTTCCCCTCTAACGGACCCGCTCCCGACCCACCTGGGAGCCGGCGCCGACGGCAGCGCGCAGAGCGGAAGAGTCCTAAAGACAACACAAAGAAGCGGACCTCACGGCTACTGCCGTGAGGTCCGCTTCGCTGGTGCGCGAGGGGGGAGTTGAACCCCCACGCCCTTTCGGGCACTGGAACCTGAATCCAGCGCGTCTGCCTATTCCGCCACCCGCGCAAGGTGCTGTCGGAGTCCCTCACTCTTTGGTGCGGGCGCCTTCCGACATGCAGAAGGTTAGCACGCTGGGATGGGTGGATTCACATCCGTTTCCCTGGGGAGCGGCGCCCCCACCTGCGCCGCCTCGACCTTGCGGAAACCCACCTCTCAGCCGATCACCCCCGCCGCGCCGCGCCGCCCCGCAGCCGCCCGCACCCCTGGAACCGCCCCGGACCACCGCACAACCACCCCCGACACCACGCAGGCCCCCAGCAACCCTGAACTCGAATACACGAGGTCACCCGTGACCTATCTCAACAGGAATAAACGAATCAAACCTGCCAAATATCCTAAACATCGCCAGGCATGGACAAATATGCATTACAGCACCAAATAGTGCTGCCTAGTGACATACATCACTAGATCGAGCCAGACAAGACCAAGGAGGGCGGAAGAGGCCGAGAGCACCAGGAAGAGCGCCGGGAAGAGCCAGAAAGCACCTCCCTTCGCCCCCTCTCAAGCCCCCCGCCCCCGACCCTTCCCGCCCCTCCCCGGCCCGCCGCTCCCGCACCGGACTCCCCGCCCGCCTCCCGACTCTCCGGCACCCCGTCACCATCGCGTCTCGCTTCGTTTCAACCCGGCACCAGCAGCCGCTGTGGGGCCGTTCATGGTCCTGAGTCCGGTGCGGGTGCGGGACACTGGAATCCAGTCCCCTTTACGATCGCCTCGTGGGGGAGGCCGTGAGGCCGTCCCGCAAGGGCTCCGCGTGGTGTCCCCCCAGGGCCCGGCCCGCGTCCTGTAAGCAGGTCCCGCAGGATCCGGGGGGCATCCCCGGGGGTTCGGCGGGGACATGTGCTGTGAGAGTCGACACTCGTCGGCGGGGCAGAAGGGGGGAACCAGCCGATTTCCCGGCGCGTGGATACGATCAGTAAGCAGTACCGGCACGCTGAAGCAGAAGACCGGGCAGAACGCAAAGCAACACGCCTGGCCGAACAAAAGACGCACAGAGCACACTCAGAACATCAAGAACACGCACACCAAGAGCACGCGAACCACACACAACAGCGGTAAACGGCAGAGACCAGCAAGGAAAAGGAGGAGGTGCCCCATGGGAGTCCTGAAGAAGTTCGAGCAACGCCTCGAAGGTCTGGTCAACGGCACCTTCGCCAAGGTCTTCAAGTCCGAGGTCCAGCCCGTCGAGATCGCCGGCGCCCTGCAGCGCGAGTGCGACAACAACTCGACGATCTGGAACCGCGAGCGGACCGTCGTCCCCAATGACTTCATCGTGGAGCTCAGTGCCCCCGACTACGAGCGCCTGAGCCCCTACGCGGGACAGCTCGGCGACGAACTCGCGGGCATGGTGCGTGACTACGCCAAGCAGCAGCGCTACACCTTCATGGGGCCCATCAAGGTGCACCTGGAGAAGGCCGACGCGCTCGACACCGGCCTGTACCGGGTGCGCAGCCGCACCCTCGCCGGCAGCAGCTCGCAGCAGTCGTCCGGTTACGCCCCCGCGGGTCCCTCCGGCGCCCACCCGGCCCCGGGGCCGGGCCGCGGCGCCCCGAGCGCGGGTCCCGGCGGCTACGGCTATCCGCAGCAGCCCGCCGGCCCGCCCCCCATGCCCAGTACGCCGCCGCCCGGACTGCGTTCCGCCGCGGGCGGCCGTTCCGGCGCCGCCGCGGGCCCGTCGCACGGCGCACCGGCCCGCCGCTGGATCGAGATCAACGGCAACCGCCACCAGATTTCCCGTCCGACGCTGGTGCTGGGCCGCAGCACCGACGCCGACGTGCGGATCGACGATCCGGGAGTATCGCGCCGGCACTGCGAGATCCGGACCGGAACGCCCTCGACGATCCAGGACCTCGGTTCCACCAACGGCATCGTGGTAGACGGGCAGCACACCACCCGCGCTACGCTCCGCGACGGCTCGCGGATCGTCGTGGGCAGCACCACCATCATTTACCGGCAAGCCGAAGGGTGAAGCGGGGGCAATGTCAGAGCTGACCCTGACGGTCATGCGGCTGGGTTTCCTGGCCGTTCTGTGGCTGTTCGTGATCGTGGCCGTCCAGGTCATCCGCAGTGACCTGTTCGGCACCCGCGTCACCCAGCGCGGCTCCCGCCAGGCCGGCGGAAGGCCGCAGCAGGCCCCTAGGGCCGCGCGGGAAATGCCGCCGCCGCGGCAGAGCGCAAGCGGGCGGCAGCGGCGTGGCGCCCCCAGCAAGCTGATCATTTCCGAAGGCACCCTGACCGGCACCACCGTCGCCCTGCAGGGCCAGACGATCACGCTGGGCCGTGCTCACGATTCGACAATTGTGCTCGATGACGACTACGCGTCGAGCAAGCATGCCAGGATCTATCCGGACCGTGACGGCCAGTGGATCGTCGAGGATCTCGGGTCCACCAACGGTACGTATCTGGACCGGACCCGGCTGACGACGCCGACGCCTGTTCCGCTGGGCGCGCCGATCCGCATCGGCAAGACCGTCATCGAGCTGCGGAAGTAGTAGCGACCATGAGCAAGCTGAGCGAGCGGAGCAAGCGAGCCGACGCTGTCCGTATCCAGGACGCCAGCGCGCTCCCGACCGGAGGGTGGGCAGTGTGGCTCGACACGACCGGCTGCAGTCGGAGACTGAGTCATCGACAGGGCAGGTGCGCATGAGTCTGTCACTGCGCTTCGCCGCCGGATCGCACAAGGGCATGATCCGCGAGGGCAACGAGGACTCGGGTTACGCCGGGCCCCGGCTGCTCGCGATCGCTGACGGCATGGGCGGGCAGGCCGCGGGCGAGGTCGCGTCCTCCGAGGTGATCTCGACGCTCGTCACACTCGACGACGACGTGCCCGGCTCCGACATCCTCACCTCCCTGGGTAGCGCCGTACAGCGCGCCAACGACCAGCTGCGCATGATGGTCGAGGAGGATTCCCAGCTGGAAGGCATGGGAACCACGCTGACCGCGCTGCTGTGGACCGGGCAGCGGCTCGGCCTCGTGCACGTCGGCGACTCGCGCGCGTACCTGCTGCGGGACGGCGCGCTCACACAGATCACACAGGACCACACCTGGGTGCAGCGCCTCGTCGACGAGGGCCGGATCACCGAGGAAGAAGCCACCACCCACCCGCAGCGCTCGCTGCTGATGCGGGCACTGGGCAGCGGCGACCACGTGGAACCCGATCTGTCGATCCGCGAAGTGCGCGCCGGCGACCGGTACCTGATCTGCTCCGACGGCCTCTCCGGCGTCGTGTCGCACCAGACAATGGAAGACGCGCTCGCCAGCTACCAGGGCCCCCAGGAGACCGTGCAGGAGCTGATCCAGCTCGCCCTGCGCGGCGGCGGCCCCGACAACGTCACGGTGATCGTGGCCGATGTCCTCGACATCGACAGCGGCGACACAATGGCACAGCAGCTCTCCGACACCCCGGTCGTCGTCGGCGCGGTCGCCGAGAACCAGCACCAGCTGCACGACGGCGGCGCCATGGAGACGCCCGCGGGCCGTGCCGCCGGGCTCGGCCGGACGGTGCCGGGACAGGGCGGCACAGGCGGCGGGTTCGGTCCGCCCGGCAGCGGCGCAACCCCCGGATACGTACCCGAGGGCGGCTTCGGCCCCTATGGTGACGAGGACTTCGTCGCACCGCGCCGCCGTCCCTGGCTGAAGCGGTCGGCCTACATCGTGCTGGCGCTCGCCGTGATCGGCGGCGGTCTGTACGGTGGATTCCGCTGGACGCAGACCCAGTACTACGTGGGCGCCAAGGCGGAGCATGTCGCGCTGTACCGCGGCATCAGCCAGGACCTCGCCTGGGTGAACCTGTCGCAGGTGCACAAGGACCACCCCGAGATCGAGCTCAAGTACCTGCCGCCGTACATGCGCAAGCAGGTCGAGGCGACGATCACGGAGGACGGGCTCGGTTCGGCGGACCACAAGATCGACGAGCTGGCCCTGCAAGCGTCCGCATGCAAGAAGGACGCCGAGCGCCGCTCCGCCGAGCGCAACGCCAAACCCCCCACCGGCGGCTCCCAGAAGCCCTCGGACGACAACGCGAACAAGCCACTAGCCGAGTCGGCTCAGTCGGCCCACACCGCCAAGTCCGGCTCCCCGACAGCCACACCCAGCTCCTCGGCAAGTGGCTCCGGCGACAAGTCCACGTCCACACCCACGCCCGGCCCCAGCCTCTCGGAGGATGAGCAGAAGCTGGTCCCGCTGTGCGGTAAGCAGTAAGCCGTCATAAGGGGCCCTGTCACACCATGAGCAGTACGCATTCGACGCATACCGCCCAAGCCGCCCATACGTCGACTATCGGGTCGATCGGCGCACCGAGCCGACGCAACACGGAGCTCGCGCTACTGGCGTTCGCGGTCGTCATCCCGGTCTTCGCCTACGCGAACGTGGGCCTCGCCATCAACGACGAGGTCCCGCCCGGCCTGCTCGGCTACGGCCTGGGACTCGGCCTGCTCGCGGGCATCGGGCACCTCGTCGTCCGGAAGTTCGCACGGTACGCGGACCCGCTGATGCTGCCGCTGGCGACGCTGCTGAACGGCCTCGGCCTGGTCGTCATCTGGCGGCTCGACCAGTCGCCCCGGCTGCAGCGGCTCTCCAAGCTCTCGTACGGCGCCTTCAGCCCGGACACTCCCAAGCAGCTGCTGTACTCGGGGCTGGGCATCGCGTTCTTCGCGCTCATCTTGATGCTCCTCAAGGACCACCGCATCCTGCAGCGCTACACCTACATCTCGATGATGGTGGCGCTGATCCTGCTGGTCGCGCCGGTGTTCTTCCCCGCCGTCAACGGCGCCAAGATCTGGATCAACATCGGCGGCTTCACCATCCAGCCAGGAGAGTTCGCGAAGATCATCATCGCGATCTTCTTCTCCGGCTACCTCATGGTGAAACGGGACGCGCTGGCGCTGGCCAGCCGCCGCTTCATGGGCCTGTACCTGCCGCGCGGCCGTGACCTCGGGCCGATCATCACCGTGTGGGCGATGAGCCTGCTCATCCTGGTCTTCGAGACCGACCTCGGAACGTCGCTGCTGTTCTTCGGCATGTTCGTGGTCGTGCTGTACGTCGCCACCGAGCGAACCAGCTGGATCGTCTTCGGTCTGCTGATGTCGGGCGCCGGCGCGGTCGGCGTGGCCTCCTTCGAGCCGCATGTGCAGTCGCGTGTGGCCGCCTGGCTGCACCCGTTCTCCGACACGGTCATCGCCCAGACCGGCAGCGACCAGATCGCCCAGTCCCTGATGGCCTTCGGCTCCGGCGGAGTGCTCGGCACCGGCCTCGGGCAGGGCAATTCCGACCTGATCGGATTCGCCGCCAACTCCGACTTCATCTTCGCCACCTTCGGCGAGGAACTCGGCCTGGCCGGTGTGATGGCGATCCTGCTGATCTACGGCCTGCTCGTGGAACGCGGCATCCGTACCGCGCTCGCCGCCCGCGACCCGTTCGGCAAGCTGCTCGCGGTGGGTCTGTCCAGCGCCATGGCCATCCAGGTGTTCGTGGTGGCCGGCGGTGTGATGGGCCTCATCCCGCTCAGCGGTATGACGATGCCGTTCGTCGCCTACGGTGGATCTTCCGTGATCGCCAACTGGGCACTGGTCGGCATCCTGATGCGCATCAGCGACACCGCGCGCCGCCCCGCCCCCGCCCCCGCTTCGAACCCTGACGCCGAGATGACCCAGGTGGTCCGACCGTGAACAAGCCCCTGCGCCGGATCGCGATCTTCTGCGCCCTGCTCGTCCTCGCCCTGCTCGCCCGGGACAACTGGATCCAGTACGTGCAGGCGTCGTCCCTCCAGTCGAACGACAAGAACCGCCGCGTCTCCATCGAGCGCTACGCCCACCCGCGCGGCGACATCATCGTCGACGGCAAGTCGATCACCGGCTCCGTGGATACGTCCGGCAGTGACTTCGCCTACAAGCGCACCTACAAGAACGGGGCGATGTGGGCGCCCGTCACCGGTTACGCCTCCCAGGCCTTCGGCGCCTCGCAGCTGGAGAACCTGGAGGACGGCATCCTCACCGGCAACGACGACCGGCTCTTCTTCCGCCGCACGCTCGACATGCTCACCGGCAAGAAGGAGGAGGGCGGCAATGTCGTGACCACCCTCAACGCCGCCGCGCAGAAGGCCGCCTTCCAGGGCCTGGGCAACCGCAAGGGCGCGGTGGCCGCGCTCGACCCGTCCACCGGTGCGATCCTGGCGCTCGCCTCCACGCCGTCGTACGACCCATCGACGTTCGCCGGAAACTCCACGCAGACGGACTCCAAGGCGTGGAACCGGCTCCAGAAGAAGAACGACCCGGACGAGCCGATGCTCAACCGCGCGCTGCGTCAGACCTACCCGCCGGGCTCCACGTTCAAGATCGTCACCGCCGCGGCGGCGCTGCAGAACGGCCTGTACAGCGACCCGGACCAGACGACCAAGTCCCCGCTCCCCTGGACGATGCCCGGCACCTCCACCCCGTTGAAGAACGAGGGCAGCATCCCTTGCAAGAACGCCACCCTCCGCGTGGCGCTGAGGTGGTCCTGCAACACCGTCTTCGGCAAGGTCGGCTCCGACCTCGGCAAGGACAAGATGCTGGCGGAGGCGGAGAAGTTCGGGTTCAACTCGGAGCAGTTCACACCGGTGCGCTCCAATGCGTCCAACTTCGACAAGGACATGAACCCGTCGCAGACGGCGCTCTCCTCGATCGGCCAGTTCGACACCGCGGCCACCCCGCTGCAGATGGCCATGGTCGCCTCGGCGGTCGCCAATGACGGCACCCTGATGCAGCCGTACATGGTCGACGAACTCAAGGCGCCCAACCTGGACACCGTCGCGGAGACCAAGCCGAAGGAGCTCAGCCAGCCGCTGTCGCCGCAGAACGCGCAGAAGCTCCAGTCGATGATGGAGACCGTCGTCAGCGAGGGCACCGGCACCCATGCGCAGATCCCCGGGGTCACCGTGGGCGGCAAGACCGGTACCGCCCAGCACGGTGTGAACAACGAGGGCAAGCCGTACGCCTGGTTCATCTCGTACGCCAAGACCGATTCCGGATCGCCCGTGGCTGTGGCGGTCGTCGTCGAGGACGGCGCCGCCAACAGCGACGACATCTCAGGTGGCGGCCTGGCGGCGCCGATCGCCAAGGACGTGATGCAGGCGGTCATCAACAGCAAGAAATGAACGGCAAGTGACCTTGCTCACACGCCCCCTTCACACCGGCGCGTGCTGCGATACCGGTCCTGTATCGGGTGGCCGGCAGGACCGGAGCAAGAATGGCGGGCCGGGTACGGTAGCCCGGACAGCACACCGCCGGACCACACATGGAGTGGGGTCAAGGCCGACGGAGAGGGCTGGTAGGTAGCTATGGAAGAGCCGCGTCGCCTCGGCGGCCGGTACGAGCTGGGTCACGTGCTCGGCCGTGGTGGCATGGCCGAGGTCTACCTCGCCCACGACACCCGCCTCGGTCGCACCGTGGCGGTGAAGACGCTCCGCGCCGACCTCGCCCGCGACCCGTCGTTCCAGGCCCGGTTCCGCCGTGAGGCCCAATCGGCCGCCTCGCTCAACCACCCCGCGATCGTGGCGGTGTACGACACGGGCGAGGACATGGTCTACGACCAGGCGCTGGGCGGCGCCGGGGTCTCCATCCCGTACATCGTCATGGAGTACGTCGACGGTTCGACCCTGCGTGAGCTGCTGCACTCCGGCCGCAAACTGCTGCCCGAGCGCTCCCTGGAGATGACCATCGGCATCCTCCAGGCGCTGGAGTACTCGCACCGCAGCGGCATCGTGCACCGCGACATCAAGCCCGCCAACGTGATGCTGACCCGCACCGGCCAGGTCAAGGTGATGGACTTCGGTATCGCCCGCGCCATGGGCGACGCCGGGATGACGATGACGCAGACCTCGGCCGTCATCGGCACCGCCCAGTACCTCTCCCCGGAGCAGGCCAAGGGTGAGAGTGTCGACGCACGCTCCGACCTGTATTCGACCGGTTGCCTGCTGTACGAGCTGCTGACCGTCCGCCCGCCGTTCGTGGGCGACTCGCCGGTCGCCGTCGCCTACCAGCACGTCCGCGAAGAGGCCCAGCCGCCGAGCGTGTACGACCCCGAGATCAGCCCCGCCATGGACGCCATCGTCATGAAGGCGCTGGTCAAGGACCCGGACTACCGCTATCAGTCGGCCGATGAGATGCGCGCCGACATTGAGGCCTGCCTGGATGGGCAGCCGGTCAGCGCGGCCATGGGCGCCACTTCGTACGGCGGTTACCCGGACGAGGCGCCCACCACGATGATGCGCCCCCAGGACGCCGGGGGCGGGGGCCAGACGTCGATGCTGCCGCCCACCAACCCGGACGACGGCAGCTACGGCTACGACGAGCGCCCCGACCGCCGCCGCCAGAAGAAGTCCAACGCGTCGACGGTGATGCTGATCATCGCGGGCGTACTGGTGCTGGTCGGTGCGGTCCTCATCGGGAAATGGGTGTTCAGCAGCAGCGACCAGAGCAATGCTCCTTTCCCAGCACCTCGTTTTGTGGGCAGAAGTCTCAGCGATGCCCGCGAGGTGGCCACCAACAGTGAGCTGACACTGCAGGTCACGAAGGCTGCGTGCGACGACCAGCCGAAGAACTACGTCTGCCGGCAGGATCCGGCTGCCGGCACCAAGGTCAAGAAGCACGACACCGTCACGGTGACCGTCTCGACGGGATCGCCGAAGGTGACGGTGCCTGACGTTCGCGGGCTCTCCTTCGACAAGGCCAAGGACCAACTGAACGGCAGGGGCTTCCAGGACGTCCGCAGGGTGGACAAGGAGTCCGACCAGACTCCCGGCAAGGTCATTGACCAGAAGCCGTCCGGTGACTCGGAGGTCGCGAAGAGCACCACCATCACCCTCACCGTCGCCAAGGAGAAACAGCAGGTCACCGTCCCCGATGTGACCAGCAAGACCTTCGACGACGCCAAGGCGACGATCGAGGCCCTCGGCCTCAAGGTCCAGCGTCAGGACGTGGACAACGGCAGCGTGCAGGCCGGAAACGTCATCCAGACCTCGCCGGTGGCGGGTACCCCGGTCGATCAGGACTCCACGGTGGTCGTCCAGGTCGCCAAGGCCGCCGCACAGGCCACTGTGCCGAACCTGTCCGGGCAGACGCTGGGCGCCGCCAAGCAGGCCCTGCAAGGCGCCGGTCTCGCGGTCGGCACCATCACCGGGCCGCAGGACGACAACGCCTTCGTCGTCACCTCCGACCCGGGGGCAAACCAGCAGGTCGCGCCCGGCACCGCCATCAACCTCACGACCGTCGCCGGCAACGCCGGCCAGAACGGCGGTCAGCTCGGCGGCCAGTCCTTCGGAGGACCGTCGGGCATCTCCAGCCGCACGTACGACTGACGATCGACGGTCCTCGGCGACCGTCGATCAGCAGGAAGGGGGCCCGCCGCCTGGCGGGCCCCCTTCCTGTTGCCGCGCGTGCGGTGCGGGAGAGCTCCTCTATGGTGCGCGGTACGAGCGCTGGGTGCGGGTGCTGGGTCCGAAGGCGCCGGGACTCTTCGGCACTCGCCTCTCCCGCGGCGACCGAACCCCGGCCACCGCCCCCCGGTCCGACCGTGGCGTCAGCCGCTACCGAAGCTCCGCCGGAAGCGTCCGCGCACTGTCGACCTTCTGCGTCCGCTCCAGCTCACCCCAGACCACGTACCGGTACAAAGACGTGTACACAGGCGTGCACGTCGTCAGTGTGATGTACCGCCCGGACTTCTTCTTGCCGGATTCCCGGGGGATCTGGTCGATGACCTTCACGTTGTACTTCGAGGTCTCTTTGAGGACGTCGTAGACCTTGTAGATGTACCAGGTGTCCCTGGTCTCGAAGACGATCGCGTCGCCCTTCTTCACCTTGTCTATGTTGTGGAACTTGGCGCCGTGCCCGTCGCGGTGCGCGGCCAGCGTGACATTGCCCGTCTTGTCCTGCGGGAGGGCCGACTTGATCGGATGGGTGTAGTAGCCCGCGACGCCGTCGTTGAGGACCTCGCTCGATGTGCCCTTCTTCACCAGGACTTCGCCGTTGTGCATGGCGGGGACGTGCAGGAAGCCGATGCCGTCCTTGGTGTCGAGCGCGCCGGGGCCGCTGGCTTTGGGGTGGCTCGCCCAGTCGTGGCGGACGCTGCTGCCCTGGCGGTGTGCGACGCGGTCCGCGACCACGTTCGTCCACCAGAGGGAGTAGACGACGAACAGGCCGAGCACCAGGCCCGCGGTGATGAGGAGTTCACCGAAGACGGTTATGGCGAGGGCGATCCGGTGCCGGGGCCGCCGGGTCCTGGGCGGCGGGCCCTCCTGTGCCTGACCGGCCGAACCAGCCTGATCGGCCGGCTCAGCCCGGTCGTCAGGATCGGTTGTTGCTACCACTGCATCTGCCCTGTCTGTCCGGCCACCGGTCTTTCGGTTACGGCTCTGCCCACTCTCCGGCGCGTTCAGTCCGTGTTGTCCGTGTCAGTCGGTGGCAGTCCGTGTTGTCGTCCGGGCAGTTGGGGCAGGGCGCGGGCGCACCCTCACCCGACGAGGGCTTTGGGCTTGCCTTCGCTGCGCGGTCGTTCCTCCACCATTTTGCCCCAGACGATCAAACGATACTTACTGGTGAATTCGGGCGTACACGTCGTCAGGGTGATGTAGCGGCCCGGCCCGGCGAAACCCGACTGCGGCGGCACGGGGCCGATGACGCTGGTGTTGGTCGGCGGGGTCTGCGGCAGCGTGCTGGTCACCATGTACACGTAGTAGGTGTCCTGCGTCTCGACCACGACCTTGTCGCCCCTGACCAGGCGGTTGATGTAGCGGAACGGCTCGCCGTGGGTGTTGCGGTGGCCGGCCAGCGCGAAGTTGCCGGTCTTGGCGTCCGGCATGGCCGTCTGGATGTCGTTCGGGCCGCCGTAGTGGCCGACCATGCCGCGGTCGAGCACGGTGTGCTTGTTGGTGCCCTCGGCGATCGGCACGACGACGTCCAGCTTCGGAATGTGGATGAGGGCGAAGCCCTGGCCCGGCGCGAAGACGCCCGGTTTGCCCTTTCCACTCGCCCAGTCGTCCTGGAGGCTGTGGGCGGCGCCGTTTGCCTCCTCGTGGGCGCGGACGTTGGTCCACCAGAGCGAGTACGTGACGAACAGCAGCATCAGCACGCCGATGCTGATGAAGACCTCGCCGACCATCTGGCTGGCGACCACGCCGGCACTGGGTTTGGCCGCGCGGGCGGCGCGTCGGGCCGCCATCCGGGTCAGCGGGGCGGATGCCTCGGTGCTCTCCGTGCCCTCGGACGTCTCGCCGCCGGCGTCGTGCGCGGCGCGGCGCCCGCCCGCGCGGTGGCCGCCCCCGCTGCCCTGTGGGCCGGAGGTGGCACCCCGCCGGCCCGCCGCCCTGGTGTCCTGCTGTCTGCCGTCATGCCTGCCCCCGGCCCGGCGCCGGCCGCCTCCGCCGCCACGCTGCTTGGCCGCCCGTCGGCGGGCCGCCCGACCACCCGCCGCAGCTGCAGCGGCGGCCAGTGCGCCGGCAGCGCCCCCCGCACCGGTCGCGGCGGCACCTGCCGCTCCCCCGGCGACACCAGCGGCACCAGCGGCCGACGCCACTCCCGCGGCCCCCGCACCCACAACACCGTCCAAGCCGTCCCCGTCCGCGGCCCCGGCGTCGGCGTCGGACGCCGCTGAACGCCGTGTGTCGGCCGTACGCAGCCCCACCGTCGCGTCGTACGGCACGACCCCGTACGCGGCCTGACGCGGCGTCTGACGGGCTTCCTGGGGTGCCTGTGCGGGATGCGAGCCCTGCGGGACTCCAGGGGTTTCGAAGAGCCCGGGGAATTCAGTCCCGGTCTCGGCGGGTTTGCGGTGAGACGCGCCTGCGGTGGGGCGGTGCGGCTGCTCGGGTGCGGTGGTGCGGTACGGCTGCTGCTGCTCGGGTGCGGTGGGGTACGGGCCGAACAGCGGGTCGTGCGCCGCCGGATCCGGATAGGGCACGGACAACGGGTGCACGGCCAGCGGATCGTGCGGCGCGGCATACAGCTGCCCCTGCGCATGGCCGCTCTGGTACGGGTCGGGCGGCTGGGAGTGCCGCCCGTGCTGCTGGTGCTCCTGGTCCTGGCCAAAACCGCGGTTGGGCAGCGGGTCGTTCAGCGGGTCGGCTAGCTGCTCGACGGCGGCGGCGAAGGCGGTGGCGTCCCCGTAGGTGCCCGCCTCGAACAGGGCGGCATCCCCGTAGGCGGCGTCCCGGAACATGGCGGAGTCTTCGTAGGCGGCGTCCTGCGCGTCGTACTCGCCGTACGGGGTTCCATCACGCTCGGGGCGCAGCGCGGTCACGCCGAGGCCCTGCCCACCACGGGCGCGAGGCCCTCGGACCGGTCCACCGCGCCTGTGTCGCCGCACCGCACGAGCCAGTTGGCGAGCATCAGGTGGCCGTGCTCGGTGAGCACCGACTCGGGATGGAACTGCACGCCTTCCACCGGTAGTTCCCGGTGCCGCACGCCCATGATGATGCCGTCCCTGGTACGGGCCGTGACTTCCAGGTCGGCCGGGACGGTGGTCGGTTCGGCGGCCAACGAGTGGTAGCGGGTGGCGGTGAAGGGCGACGGCAGGCCGGCGAAGACGCCGCTGCCGCCGTGTTCGACCGGCGAGGTCTTGCCGTGCAGCAACTCGGGGGCGCGGTCCACCACGCCTTCGTAGGCCACCACGATCGACTGCATGCCGAGACAGACGCCGAAGACGGGCACGCCGGTTTCCGCGCAGTGGTGCACCATGTCGACGCAGACGCCCGCCTCTTCGGGAGTGCCGGGGCCCGGCGACAGCAGCACGCCGTCGAAGCCGGCCTGCGCGTGCGCGGTGGTCACGGCGTCGTTACGCAGCACCTCGCACTCGGCGCCGAGCTGGTAGAGGTACTGGACGAGGTTGAAGACGAAGCTGTCGTAATTGTCGACGACGAGGATGCGGGCCGGGCCCGCGGCGCCGTCGGCCCGCCCGGGGAGTGGGGCCGCGGGCCGTACAGCGGCGAGCGGTCCGTTGCGCACGCCACCGCTCGGGATGCGTGTGCCGGAGAGGCTTGCGCTCTGCGCGCCCGTGTTCTGCGCGCCTGCGCTCGAAGTACTCATCGGACGGCCACCCCCGGCTGCGCCGCAGCGCCCATGCCCTGGTCGACGGTGACGTCATTGAACGGCAGCAGCGGCTCGGCCCAGGGGAAGACGTACTGGAAAAGCACGTAGACCAGTACGAAGACCAGCGCGAGCGAGACGAACGCCTTGACCCATACATTCCCCGGCAGATGCCGCCAGATCCAGCCGTACATGCCGTGCCGCCCCTAGTTCATTCACCGTCGACGAAACTTGCGTCCCCCCAGACTACGGAACACCAGAGGGTATGTGGGCAGCCTGTGGACAAGGGCGATGGTTGCCTTGCCGGGTTGTCCTGCCAGTCACTCCACGATCACTTGGCGCATCCGGCTGGTACGGGGCCTGGCGGGGCACTCGACAGGGCTCAGTCGAGGGGCCGGGCGTAGTGGAGGTCGACGGCGCCCTTGTAACCCGGGAGAGTTACCCGCCCGTCGTCCTTGACCTGCCAGCCGAGTCCGTAGGCGTTGACGTACAGCATGTAGTTCTGGATGTCGTGGGAGTCGGCGAGGGACTGCTTGAGCCGGTCCACATCGCCGACCGCACTCACCTTGTACGGCGGTGAGTAGACGCGGCCCTGGAGGATCAGGGTGTTGCCGACGCAGCGCACGGCGCTGGTGGAGATCAGCCGCTGGTCCATGACCTTGATGCCCTTTGCTCCGCCGTGCCAGAGGGCGTTGACCACGGCTTGCAGGTCCTGCTGGTGGATGACCAGGTCGTTGGGCTGCGGCTGTGGATAACCGGGGAGCTTGGCGGTGGCGTCGGGCGGGGCGTCGTTCAGGGTGACGGTGATGGCGCTGCCGCGCAGTGCGGCGGTCGCGGCCTCGTCCTCCAGCGCGCCGAGCTTCGCGTTCTCTTCCTTGCTGCGGCCGTCGTCGCGGGCGGCGAGCGATTCGACCTCGTCGCGCAGGGTGCCGTTGGAGTTCTCCAGGTCGCCGTTCTTGCGGCTGCGGTCCTGGATGAGGTCGGACAGCTTCAATAGAGAGGTATCTGTCCTGATATTTGTACCTTTGGCCGTATTGAAGCTCGTAAAGAAGAGCAGACCCGCGAGGGCGAAGACGGCCACGGTGAGCACCCTCCCCCACTGCCTGAAGTGCAGCATGGAGGCCACTCCAGCCGGCCGACGGAGTCCGGCGCGCACGGGGCTGGCGCTGGTCCCGGGGGAGTCGGCAGAATTGCTCTGCTTGCTCAACGGTATCCTTACTCCTTACGGCTTCCCTGGGGCACCTCCCACGCCTTTCAGGCAGCGGAGGAGCCTTGAGGCCTGGGCGGTACCCCCAGGAAAGCACTACGCTAACGGACGCCCTGGGGAGCGCTCGGTGCCCCTCTCAGCTTCCGCTTGTACGCTGCCAGCCCGCCTCGTTTCCCTGCGCGGCCCCGCAGCGCATCGACAGGAGAGTTCCTCGTGCCGAAGTCACGCATCCGCAAGAAGGCCGATTACACGCCGCCGCCCACTAAGCAGACGACGGCGATCAAGCTGACGAATCGTGCCTGGGTCGCGCCGGTGATGTTGGCGATGTTCCTGATCGGCCTGGCCTGGATCGTCGTCTTCTATGTGACGTCCGGCGACCTGCCGCTCGACTCGCTCGGGAACTGGAACATCGTGGTCGGCTTCGGCTTCATCGCGGCGGGCTTCGGCGTCTCCACCCAGTGGAAGTGACACCCGTTTCGCGCCAGTGACCTGCAACCGGTGCCCCGCACCGGCCAGCCCCTTTTCCGTACCCGGTACGGAAAAGGGGCTGCACAAACATCCGGCGACGGACACGCGGACACCGCCCCACCAGGAACGATCCGCAGAGTTATCCACAGGACTGTCCACACGTGGGGATATTCTGAAGATCTGTGGATAACTTTCAACGGGTTGACGCCGGCACGACTGTCATACAGATCCCGGCAGAGCCGCACACCTTCCGCCTCTCACCAGAAAATACCTGGTCAGAGTCGGTGTGAAAGAGCGAGCCAGCCTCTTCGGACGCTACCGCCGCCCACCGCGCCCGCGCTGCCCACAGTGTGCACAAGATCCGGCACACGCTGTGGACAACCCGTCGGCGCCCTTGTGGAACATGTCACCTGACCGGTGCAGTCGGCGGCGGCCGGTGGGCCGCGCCCCGGTCCCGTCAGGTGATAGCCGCCGTGCGCAGCACGATCACCACGAGGACGACCACCAGGACCCCCGCGCACGTCCCCCACTGCACCAGCGCGCGCCGCCTACGCGGGGCGTGCACCATCGCGTAGGCCACCGCTACACCGGACACGAGACCGCCGATGTGGTCCTGCCAGGCGATGCCGTTGAGGCTGAAGGTGAAAATCAGATTAATCACTAGCAGGGCGATGACCGGCCGCATGTCGTACCGCAGCCTGCGCACCAGGACGGCGGTGGCGCCGAAGAGGCCGTAGACCGCTCCGGAGGCGCCGAGCGAGGCCTCACTCGGCGAAGCGATCAGATACGTCAGGGCGGCGCCCGCGAGCCCTGACACCAGGTACAGCGCGAGATAGCGGGCGCGGCCGAGCGCCGCTTCCAGGGGGCCGCCGAGCCACCACAGGCTGAGCATGTTGAACGCGATGTGCCACACCGCTTGGTGCGCGAACATCGACGTCACCAGCCGGTACCACTGACCTGCGGCGACGCCTTCGGTGGGATGGTAGGTCGCACCGGGCGGGAAATAGTTCTTGGGCGGCCAACTGCCGATCATGACGAGCTGGTTCACCAGGTCGGAATTGACCGAGATGGCGATGAAGACCGCGATATTGAGCCCGATGAGGATCTTGGTGACCAGCCGCGGATCGGCGGTGACGGTCCCGCCCGCGATGGTGCGCGGCCGTACGCCGGGGCCGTGCCCCGTACCGGAACCGCCGCGTACGCACTCCGGGCACTGGAATCCGACCGAGGCACTGACCATGCACTCCGGACAGATGGGGCGCTCACAGCGGCTACAGCGCACGCCCGTCTCGCGACCGGGGTGCCGGTAGCAGGTAGACGCCCCCGCCCCGTCCTGCGCGCCCTGCCGGTCGCCCGGTGGCGGACTGTCCGGCGCCTGATCCGCCTCGTTCATGAGTTCCCCTCACTGTCCATACCGACGACCCGGGCCGCGCAGCCCCCACTCCGGCGCCACGAGGACCCGGACGGTACCCCGTGCCCCGCTCTTCCTACGGACGGGCGGGGCACATTTGTTCCCGGCAGGCGCGCGGAGCCATGGCGCGGGCGGGCTCTGCCGCGCGGCAGGGCCCGGGACGCGCCCTGCGTCCCGGGCCCTGCCGCGGTCGTACCGTTCGTCCGGGCCCGTGCGTTACTGCGGGCCGTTCGCTCAGGGCCTCGTGGCTCAGGCCCTGGGCTCGTGTGCGACTCGGGCCCGTGTGCGACCAGGGCCCGTGTGACTCAGGCCTGGCGGGTCTCCACGACGACCGACTCGATGACGACGTCGTTCACCGGACGGTCGGTACGCGGGTTGGTCTGAACGCCCACGATGGCGTCCACGACCTTCTGGCTGGCGCCATCGGTGATCTCACCGAAGATGCTGTGCTTGCGGGTCAGCCAAGCGGTCGGGGCCACGGTGATGAAGAACTGCGAGCCGTTGGTGCCCGGGCCCGCGTTGGCCATCGCCAGCAGATACGGCTTGTCGAAGGCGAGGTCCGGGTGGAACTCGTCCTCGAAGGTGTAGCCGGGCCCCCCGGTGCCGTTGCCCAGCGGGTCCCCGCCCTGGATCATGAAGCCGCTGATCACTCGGTGGAAGACCGTGCCGTCGTACAGCTTGTCGGTGGACTTCTTACCGGTCTCCGGGTGGACCCACTCGCGCTCGCCGGTGGCGAGTTCGACAAAATTCTTGACCGTTTTCGGCGCGTGGTTCGGCAGGAGCCGTACTTCGATGTCGCCGTGGTTGGTCTTCAGGGTGGCGTAAAGCTGCTCGGCCACGATGTGCCTTCCGTCGTCCTCTATGACTTCCACGATCCTCGCATGGACCGGCACGCCCGTCCCCAGCCGCCATCGGTGACGGTGCGGTCGCCGCCATCGTGACGACCGGCCCGGGGCCTGCCGGAAGACGGCGCGGGTCGCCTGCACCGGGGCGCCTCGGCGCGGCCAGGCCATGACCCGGATGCCCGTCCTCGCATGCCGGGCCTCCTTCCGGCAGGCATGATCCGTAAAGGGGTGGAAAGGTGAAATACCGAACGCCACCAAGGAGGAGGATTCCCGTGACCCGCATCGAGAGCGTGCGCGCCGCAACCGGCTCGGCGAGAGACAGCGTGCTGCACGCGGCGGAAGTGGTGGCTCCCTACGCAGACACGGCCAGGGACCGGGCCACCCAGTGCGCACGCGAGGCCCGGGTACGGCTCGCACCCAGGGTGTCACTCGCCGCCGATCAAGCACGCGCCCAGTACGACGCCCACCTCGCCCCGCGGTTCGAGCAGGCACGCTCGCACGTGCCGACGAAGGTCGACGAGGCCGCGGTGCGGGCCAGGGAGGCGGCGCGGCACGCCGCCGCCACCTCCCGGCCGCGCATCGAACACGCCGTCGCGGCGGCGGGTCCCGTACGGCAGGAGGCGGCCGGGCGGTCCGTCGCCGCGCTGGCCGCACTGCGCGGACAGGTCTCGGCCAAGGACGTCCAGCGGATCATCCGCCGCCGTCAGCGCCGCGCCAGCGCGGGCCGGGCGGCCAAGGGGGCGCTGCTGCTCGGGCTGCTGGCGGGCGGCGCCTTCGCGGCCTGGAAGTGGTGGGACAAGCAGGCCAACCCGGACTGGCTGGTCGAGCCGCCCGCACCCACCGAGGTGCCCGACGACTCCCGTCTCACCTCGGTCGACGGCAGCGGCGGAGCCCAGTCGCACGACCCGGAGGTACGCGCCAGGCAGGAGGAGGCCCGCGCCGCGGAACGCATCGCCCGCGAGCGGCGCAACGGCGGCCGGAGCAGCCAGAACGGCCAGGGCAGCCAGAGCGGCCGGGGAAAACCTGGCAGGCCAGGAAAGGGCGACCGGAGGTAGGGACAGGAAGCAGGAGAGGGGAAAGCAGGAGGCGGAAGGCCAACGGGAGGCGGGGCACGTAGGCCCCGCCTCCCGTTGGCACGTTCATCCTCGGCCCGTCACCGGCCCGGCAGCGATCCTTTGGGCGGTGACGGGCGGCGGCGTGCGCGCCGCCGACTCATCAGGCGGCCGGCGCGTTCCCGAACACCGCCGTGCTGCCGTCGTACAGCACGATGTTCTTGACATCGACGGGCGTGGACCCGGGTGTCGTCGAGACTCCCTGGTACGACCAGTCACCGGACGGGTCGTGCGCGTCCGGGGAAGGTCAGCCGGAACTGCACCTCTCGATGGAAGGCGGACTGCCCCGCCGGTGCGATGTCCTGGCCCTCGCAGCTGACCGTCACGTAGTAGACGCTGCCGGAGTACTGCGTGGGCCCGGTCGGGGCCGAGCACTGGTTGTACGGGCGAGGTGAGCGTCGACCTGTGAGGGCTGGGTGCCGGCGTCCAGGGTGAAGTAGTAGCGGAAGCTGCCGTGTGTGAGGTGCCTGGCCGGCCAGCCGGACTTGTTGACCACCTGGACCTTGATCTCGTAGAAGTTCGTGCTCGTCTGGTTCACCGCGCGCCTGCGTGAACTCCTCGGGCCCGTCCGGGGTCTCCTTTGGCGGGAAGCTGGCCAGCGGCGATGCCGCCGTACTCGTCGGCTCAGCGCGGCCAGTGCGCCGGAGAAGCCCGCGTTGTAGTCGAGCGCGCCCTCAGTCTCGCGGTACTGCTGGCGGTCGTCGGTGAACGAGTCGTTCGACGAGGACGGACCGCCGACCAGCAGGCCGATGTCGGTGTGGCGGGTGGTCGGCGGGTCGGACATCGACTGGTCCCAGGAGCCGTGCGCGGTGCGGTTGTGCGGGTTCTTGGGCCAGGCGGTGTTCTTGCCGGAGTTGGTGAACCCGATCTCGTAGCTCTCGTGGTTCGGGTTGTTCCCGAGGATGTAGTCGATCTGGTTGACGGCGAAGTCGTGGTACGTCTGCGCCTTCGCGGTGTCCTTGCCCTGCGAGGTCAGCCAGTCGCCGAACTGCAGCGCCGCGTACGCGGTCGTGGACGAGTAGCGCAGCGAGCCCCAGGTGTCGAGGAACGCCTCACCGCCGGGCGAGTACGCGACCTTCGCGCCGTTCACGCCGGCGGTCCACCAGTCGAGCCAGCGCTCGGCGTCGTCGACGTACTGCTGTTCGCCGGTCAGCTCGGCCATCAGCACGTAGCAGCCGTAGGTCTTGTCGTCCCAGGCCAGCGCCCCAGTTGTACTCGGGCGTGGTGGTCTGGTTCATCTTCGGCAGGTCGGCGTAGTACGTCTTCGCCTTGGTCAAGTACGCTGCTGTCGCCGGTCGCCTTGTAGAGCCAGAGCGCACCCCACACCAGCTCGTCCTGATAGCCGCTCCAGGAGTTGTAGTAGCCCTGGGCCGCGGTGATGCACTGGTCGTACTTGCCGCGGTGCGCGTCCGCGAAGGAGTAGAGCTGCTTGGCGTTGGTGAGCAGTGTCGACGCGTAACCGGAGTCGCTGCTCTTGAAGAGGAGAGACGAAGAGGCGAGCGCGGCGGCGGCCTCGCCGGCCAGGTCGGAGCCCGGGCAGGAGTCGTCGATCTTGTACGCGGGGCGGGTCGTCGGGTTGACCTCGGCGGGGCCCCAGAAGCTGTGGTCGGCATTGCCGTCGCCGACCTGCCCGTAGAGCACGTCGGCCGACGGATGCGCCTTCAGCAGCCAGTCGTCGCCCCACTTGAGGTTGCGCGTGAGGTACTGCGCCTGGCCGCTCTTGCTGTAGCCCGCGGCCTCGTCGATACCGCCCCAGGCCAGCATCGTCATCGAGAACGCCATGGGGAAGCCGAACTTCATCTCGTCTCCGGCGTCGTGGTAGCCGCCCGTCAGATCGACGCCGACGTCCTGGCCGTCCGCCAGGTCGGAGTCGCCGCGCCAGGAGACACGGTTGTCGGAGGGCAGCTTGCCGGAGCGCTGGGACTCGTAGAACAGCATCGAGTCCTGCAGCGCCTCGCCGTAGTTGTAGGAGCCCGCGGCGGCGGACGTGCCGCCGCCGACGTCGGCGGGCGCGGGGCTGGCCTGCGCGGGTGCGGTCACGGCGGCGGCGAGCAGGGCCAGCAGCGCCGCGAGGCCTGCGGCGGCCTTGGCCGGGCGGCCCGGCGTGCGCGGCAGGACCGGCGTGACGGATGGGGTGGGCCTCGATGGCGTACCCGTTCTTCGCGGCGTGCCCGGCTTGATCAGGTGAAGCATCGGACGCCCCCTCAGGCGAGTGGCAAGGCGGATGGTCATGACGAGGAGTCATGACGCCGGTCATAACGGGAGGTCATGACCGATGACGCGGACGACGAGCGGCAGGGCAAGGGCGGGGCAGGCGCTTCCGGGCGGTCGCCGGTCATCGGTCGCCGGCCGCCGATGGTTGGTCGGCAGTGGGCGGAGCCTGACGGGCGACGGATGCGGACATGCATGCACCCAACACATGGGAGCGCTCCCATATGCTCGACTCCTTGTCGGGTGCGCGTCAATGGTCATGCACGGGTTGCCGGGCCGCGCATGGCGTCCGGCTGTGGCGTGATGCTCGGATCTCTGCTGCGAGAGGCGGCCCGGACCGGCCGTATGCCGGCGGTAACACGCGTCAAAGGTCGGGTCATAATGGCAACGCACAGGCAGTTCGGTATGTCGCGCATCGGAGCTGTACATGACGACGCAGGACCCCAGGCCGCAGATCGATACCGGCAGACCGCACCCGGCGCGGGTCTACGACTACCTGCTGGGCGGCAAGGACCACTATCTCGTTGACGAAGAAGTGGCCGAAAATATGCCCCAGGAGGCCAAGGACGCGGCACGCCAGAACCGGGCGTTCATGCGGCGCGCGGTGGCCTGGGTCGCGGGTACCGGGGTCGACCAGTTCCTGGACATCGGGACCGGCATTCCCACCGAGCCCAATCTCCACCAGGTCGTCCAGGAGATCAATCCGGCCTGCCGGGTGGTTTACACGGACAACGACCCGATCGTGCTGCGCCACGCGGAGGCCCTGCTCGTCAGCTCTCCCGAAGGCGCCACGGACTACATCGAGGCCGATGTGCGCGAGCCGGGCCTCATCGTCGAACACGCCCGCAGGTTCCTGGACTTCGAACGGCCCGTCTGTCTTTCCCTGGTCGCCCTGATGCACTTCGTCCGGGACGACGAGGACCCGTACGGCATCGTGCGCGCTCTGGTCGCCGCCCTGCCGTCGGGAAGCCATCTCGTACTGAGCCACGGCACCTACGACTTCGTGCCCGGGCACCAGCAGGCCCCCGAGGTCGAGCCGCAGCGCATGACCCCGTACACCACTCACATCGCCGTACAGGCCCGCGCCCGCGCCGAGGTGCTGCGCTTCTTCGACGGCCTCGACCTGCTGGCACCCGGTCTGGTGGCCGCTGCCCACTGGCACAAGGACGGCGCCGCGCCGCAGACCCCGCCAAGCGGGATGTTCGCGGGAGTGGCACGGATTCCGTAGCCCGCGGGCCGCGGCGCTGCGTGCAGGATCGGTACGCCACGCGCGTGCGGCGGTCCGCCGCGTGGATCAAGACGTCACGAGGAGCAAGACGTCACGGGGTCCGGTGCCCGGCGATGGTCCGGGTCGGCTCCGCGGCCTGCGGTGGAGCTCAGCTCTGCTTCTTGTAGTAGATGGTGTACCTGCGGTCGCCCGCGACACCGGAGGCGAAGCCCAGGCAGAGCCGGGCGGGTGAGACGCCGCGCTGTACGGCAAGGCCCTCCGGCTCACGGTAGTCGAGCGAGTACGCCGCTTCGGTCCTGGCCCGCTGCACCACCTGCGACGTGGGCAGATACAACGCGGACAGATAGGTGTTGCCATGCCCGGAGGGCGGGTTGTCACCGGCCTCGTCGGTGTAGTGGGTGCCGGTCATCTGGTAGACGTAGTCGCCGAGCAGCGCGAGGCCCTGCGGGGTCTCGGTGGCGTCCATGCCGATACGGGGCAGGTCGTAAAGCGGGCGCAGATCGCCTTGCTTGGCGTGGTCAAGCGGCAGGACGCTGTAGCGGTAGTCGTCCTCGCCGAGCAAGTACTGCACCAGCAGCCGACGGCTGTACATGTCGACGGCGGGCCGGTTACTGGTCGAGCCGGGCACGACGTAGAGCTTGTCCACCGCGCTGCTGTCCAGGACCGCGCCGTTGGAGAAGGCGAAGCGGGCCACCGCCGTGCCGTAGCCGCTCTCCGGGTTGGCGTCCGCCTCGGTCCAGATGTACGAGGTGCTGCCCTGGGGTTCGACGCCGATGGAGGCACCGTGGCCGAAACCGCGCAGATACATGTAGCCGAGCTGCGTACCGTCGAGCCCCAGCCGGGTCAGGCACATGTCGCCCCGGGCACTGCGGTCGGTCCCGGAGACGGGCGCCGACTCACCGGGCAGCTGGACGCCGCCCTGCATCAACTGCGCCGCGAAGATACAGTGGTTGACGTCGTCGAAGGCGAACGACTGCATGATCGTCTCGTTGTAGAGCGACTTCTCGCGGAGGTACTGCACGGCGGGCGCCGTCAGGTCGAACTTGTCGTTCCACTCCGCCGAAGCGGTGGCGGGCGCAGCCGAAGCGGCGGTGGCTCCCGTCCAGGTGCCGGCCGTGGCGAGCCCGGCCGCGCCGCCGAGCACGAAGGCCCTTCGGTTGATCATGTCGGACTCCTGCCTCATCCGTCCTTCGGGCCGTGGACACATCAGCGGAACGCGCCGTCTGCATGTACATGCCCCTGCGTATACCTCGCGTAACTGTTCGACAGTCGCCAAGATGCATCTCTCCCGCGTACCGGCCGCGTACGGCGTCCGTGCGGGCCATGAACGGTGCCCGTACGGTCCGCGTACAGCTTCCGTGCCGGTGGTGCGGAACGTCGGCGCGGGCCGCGCATGGCGAGCGGTCCGGGCACAGCATTCAGCGCATGGGGGGAATTCCGTGCATGGGGGGTTGCGTGCTGGGTGGTGCGTGGCCGGGGCCTGCTGTGGTGTCGTCTTCGGTTGTGCGGGGCGGGGCGGGCCGGACCCGGGCGATGGTAACGCCCCTGAACGTCCCTGAACGGCCCGATACGCCCCGCGCGCCCCGGCGCGGTGTGGCGCACACCCGGCTTCCGCGGTTGCGGAATGGGTAACTCCGGTAGCGTACACGTCTGTTGCCGCACCGCCAGGGCGTCTCGCCGACCTCCGGCCGGAACCTTTTGTTCTCATCGGGTTCCTGCATAGCCGTCACCGGGACATCTCCCCAGCCGCCCATCCGCACTGGCAGAGTGAGACACAGGAGAGGCGGATGTGCCGCCGACGTGGGGAGGGAAGCGCCGGTGAGCGATACCAGGGAAAGCGGCACGCTGGGCCCCGATGGGGTACGGCTGTTCGCCTTTCACCATGCGGGCGGATCGCATGCGCTGTACCAGGGCTGGCGAAGCCGGCTGCCCGCGAGTTGGGACGTGCGGCTGCTGGACGCCCCCGGGCACGGCAAGCTGTTCGGGCACCCTCAGATCGACGACCTGGGGGATCTCGCGGAGTACTTCCTGGACCAGATCGGGCCCGAACTCGTCGAGCCGTACGCCTTCTTCGGGCACAGCATGGGCGGCATGGTCGCCGGTGAGATGGCTCATCGGCTGACTGTCCGAGGACTCTGCGGGCCGGTGTGGCTGGGGCTCTCGTCCTGCCGGGCACCGGGCCATCTGCCGCCCGTGCTGCGCCACACGATGAGCGACGAAGATCTACGGCGCAGCGTGGCCGATCTGGGCGGCACCCCGGCGGTGGTGCTCGAAGACCCGACGCTGTGGGCGATCTTCGGGCCGATCATCCGCGCCGACATGCGCGTGGTGGAGAGCCGGCGCCCCGAGCCCACGCACCCGCTCCCGATGCCGGTGAGCCTCTTCGCCGGGCGCGACGACACGTCCATCACTCGCGAACAGCTCACCGACTGGACCCGCTTCTGCGCGGACTACCGCGGCCTGCGGCTCTTCGACGGCGGACACTTCTACTTCAGTGCCGACCCGGGGCCGCTACTGGAACAGGTCATCCAGGAAGTGCGGGCCGCGCTGGGAGCGGTGTCGGACCCGACGCGATGAGTCGGCGGCGGTCTAATCAGCCTTGTCTGTCTTGTCGGCCGTGTCGGCCTTGGTGATCCTGGCTACGAAGAAACCCTCGAAGACGTCGGTCGGTGCGACCCGGACGGCGTCTTCGAGGCGGGCGTCGAATTTCATGCCGCGCCATGAGGTGACGCCCGGCTGAAAGGACGGCTCCGAGAACGTGAGGGGTTCCAGGGTGAGATCCGCGTGGCGCTGGAGAATCTTGCTGACCGGGAATTCGTTCTCCTCCGGGCTGAGCGTGCAGGTCGAGTAGACCATGACGCCGCCGGGACGCAGCAGCCGATAAGCCGCGCTCAGCATCTTCGTCTGCAGGAACTTGTATTTCTCAATGCGCTCCTCCGACCAGAAACGGAGCGTGTTCGGATGCCGCAGGTCGATTCTTCCCTCGCCCGAGCACTGGACGTCGAGCAGAATGCGGTCGAAGCTCTCCGCGGGCAGGGACTTGTCCACGTACTGCGCCGGGTGAGTGGTCAGCTCCGTGTAGGCCACGCCGTAGAGTTCGGCGAGTTCGCCCAGCTTGCGGGCGCGCGGGGCCTGGGCGTCGTTCAGCCAGAGGCGGCAGTCGCCACCCACTCGCGCGGCAAGGTGGAAGGCCTTGCCGCCGGGCGCCGCGGCCACATCGAGGATGCTGTCGCCCGGCCGCGGCGAAAGGGCCACCGGAGGAATCAGGCTGGACGCGTTCTGCACATATACCCGGCCCTCGTGCGCCAGCGGCATGATGTCGTCGAAACCGTCGTTCTCGGGCCACAGGAAAGTGTGCTCGCACCAGTCGACGGGAAAGGCTTTCGGAGCTTTCTCCCGCACAGCGCGCAACGTGTCCTGGTACGTCTCCTCGTCGAGCAGGCGATTGATCCGGATCGACGAGGGGCGCGCGCCCCGGAACACATCCTTCACCTGCGTCGGGCGAATGTGGAGAACCTCCGCCATACGCTTCTCGAATTGGCGGATGGTCCGCGGGTTGGACACGGCCTGGGCTCCTTGGACATCTGAGGCCGGACATCTTGGACTGTCCGCGCGGGATTATTCTCCCATTTTGACAGCTGTCCCAGGGGGCGTCCAACGGCCGGCGGCTATGTCAGCCCGCGCCGCTGCTGCCTGTGGAGTGCGGCGAGGGCGGTGAGCTGGCGTATCTCGTGTGCGGTGGCGGGACGCAGGCGGCGCGGGTGGACGCACCAGGTCATTCCCGCCGGGCGTGCTATCTCGATGAGGGTGGCGTAGACGTTGCGGACACGGGCGGGCATCTCGTACGCGCGGTCGTAGACGGCCGCGCCCGGCACGATGTCGATGTCGGTGCCGGAGTAGGTGTGGCGGCGGGCGGTTCCGGCCGGTGCGGTGGGGGTGCGGCTCCGGGGTGGCGGCTTCATCGCCGGGCCGCCTTGGTGCGCAGGTGGCTGCGCAACTCCTCGTTGCACCGGTGCACGGTGTCCGTGCGGCCTTCGGTGCGGGCGGCTTCACGCTGGCCGGCCAGGGCGCCGCAGATGTCGCAGCCTGCCACGGGTACGGGTTCCAGGGCCGCCGGTCCCTGCTCAGCCCCGGTCCCGGCCCCGGCCCCGGTCCCGATCCCACTCGCCGGGCTCATGACTCCCGCACCCGGTCCCGCAGCACGCCTGCCAGCTCACGCGCGGTCCGCAGGTTGCAGCGGCCCAATTCCAGGAGCATCCGCGGGTTCTCGTCCGCACAGCCGACGGGGTCCACCCGCAACGACGGCAGCGTGATCCCGGCGCCGAACAGCGCCGCACACAACTCGTCCCGGACGTCCTCGGCTTCCTTGATCTTCTCGGTTGCCGACTTTCGCGCGTTCGCTGCACCCATTCCTATTAATCCTATCTACACCGTTTGCCTGCACCCTCGGTACGTGGGTGATTACGATCTGCTCCGACCATCACCCATGGAACGCCAGTTGACGCGTTGGCGTCCGTTGACATCCGGGTGCGGCAACGGAGGGAGAGACCCGTGACCAATCAGGCCGAACGGACCGAACTGACCGAGGAGGAGAGGCAGGACGCGCGGGAGACGCTGGCAAGCACGCTGTTGTGGCTCAGGAAGAAGTCCGGGAAGTCACTGAGCCAGCTCGCGGAGGACGTCGGCTACGAACGGACGTACCTGAACAGGCTGGAGAACGGCGAGCGTTTCTCGAAGCGCCCGGTGATGGAGGACCTGGACTCGTACTACGACACGGACGGACTGCTGGTGCGGCTCTGGAAGTCGGCCCGGAACAGCGTGTTCGTGGACAGGTACAAGCTCTTCATGCGGTACGAAGAGCGCGCCGTGCTCATGCACAAGTACATGCTCACCATTCCAGGACTGCTCCAGACCGAGGACTACGCCCGTGAAGTTCTCTCTTCAGCCACCGAACCAGTGGAGCACCGAAGAGTTCGAAGCACAGGTGGAAGCACGTATTAGCCGCCAGGAGCTACTACGAAGGGATTCGCCGCCGCACATGCGCGTCCTCTTTGACGAGTCCGTGCTCAGGCGCCCCATCCGCAACAAAAGGTCTGGTCGGGGCAGCTCTCCCGGATCATCGAGGCCGCAGACGAACCGTCGATCGTGATTCAGGTACTCCCCTTCAGCGCTGGTGGCACGATTTGAGGGCGGTTCCCTCTCTCTGCTGTGGCAGGCGGACGGCTCAAGCATTGCCTACCTGGAAGGCAATAAGTCGGGGCAATTGTTTGAGGATCCGGAAGAGGTGACGAAGCTCCGCCTGTCCTACGATCAGGTACGAGATCAGTCCCTCTCACCGGCAGCTTCGGCGGCCTTCATCAAAGACCTCATGGAGGACACGGCACCATGACCACCCCTGACCTCCGCTCCGCCCGCTGGCACAAGAGCAGCTACAGCAACGGCGGAGACGGAAACTGCGTCGAGATAGCGGATAACTTCCCGCACATCGTCCCCATCCGCGACTCCAAGAACCCCACCGGCCCGGCGCTCGCCTTCCAGCCCCGCGCATGGTCGGCATTCATCCAGTGCATCAGGGCACAGCATCGTGACCCCCAACCTCCGCACCGCCCACTGGCGCAAGAGCAGCTACAGCAACGGCGGAGACGCCACCTGCGTCGAAGTCGCCGACGGCTTCCCGGGCATCGTGCCCGTTCGTGACAGCAAGGCCCCAGCAGGCCCCTGCCTGGTGTTCAAGGCGGGCGCGTGGACCTCGTTCATGAACACGGTGAAGGCCGCCGGACTCTCCTCAGACTGAGGAGATCGCCCAGCCCGCACCGAGATCGCGAGAAGGAGCCCCCGGAAGCACGTGCCGGGGGCTTCACCGTTGCTTCGCCAGGAAGTCCCGTACGACCGGCCCGGCGACCTCGCGGAACTCCTCGAAGTAGGCGTGCCGCGCGCCGGGGACCAGGTGCAGTTCGGCGCCGGGGATGCGGTCGGCGAGGAGGTGTGCGTTCGCGGTCGGGTTGAAGCGGTCGTCGGTGCCGTGGATCACCAGGGTGGGCGCGCTGATGCCGGGCAGGACGTCCCACGCGTCGTGGCGGTTGCTCGCGACGAGGTGGCGGCGGCGGGCGTGCGGCGGCATGGCCGGATCGCCGAGAGTGCGGTACGGGCCCGGGTGGGTCGCCAGCCACTGGGGCGTGTACATGAGGTCCAGCAGTGCCCGCCGGGCCGCCTCCTGGTCCAGTTGGGCCAGCGAACGGCGCACGTCACTGCCGCGTTCGACGCCGTGCGGCCCACCGGGCGTCGTGCAGCCGAGGACCAGTGCACGGACCCGGTCCGGATGGCGGGCGGCGATCCACTGGGCGACCCGGCCGCCCATCGACGTGCCGTAGACGCCGGCCCGTTCCGCGCCGAGCGCGTCCAGGACCGCGATCACATCCTCCGCGAACCCTTCGGTGCTGTACGGCTCATCGGGCTTGTCGCTGTCGCCGGTGCCCCGGTAGTCGAACGTGACGGTGCTCCAGTCGTCCTGGAAATCCTCCCGGACCCCGTCCCACCAGCGGTGACTGTTGCTCTGCCCGGCAAGCAACAGCAAGGGGTCACCGCTCCCCCGGACCTGATACGCGATGCGTGTCCCGTCCTCGGCCTCGGCGTACGGCACAGAGTGTTCCCTTCCGGTCCGAACCGAGACCACCGGCAGTCGTCGGCCCGTCCTCGGCTCTTGTCGGCCTCGTCGGCGCGTATCGGCCCTCGTCGGCCGTCCTCCCGGCCTCACAAGGTCCTCATCATCGCGCCATCGCCACCGTCACCGCCATCGCCTGCCGTCGCTTGGTCCGGCCGGTTCATGTCAGGCTCAAACGAATCCGGCCCCCGTACGGCTGCGCGCTGCCGTACGGGGGCCGGGTGTGCTGGACCCGCTATGCGGTGGGGGCGGAGAGACCCTCCTGGCCAGCGGGCGCCGCCACGGTGGCGGTTGCCGTGGCGGTCGCGCCGGGCGCCGCCGAGGGCATGGCGTTCTCCGCGGGCCGACCGTCGTTGACGGGCTTGTTGCCGAAGCCGCGCAGCGGGACCTGCTTGATGAACAGGGCGATCACGATGCCGAGGGCCGCCGCGCAGGTGCCCCAGACGAAGGCGGTACCGATGCCGTCGGTGACCGCCTGGGCGAAGGCGTGCTGGACGGCCTTGGGCATGGTGCGCAGGGCCGCGGGCGTCATCTGGGCCACTGCGTCCTGGCCCGCCGAGCGGCCACCGGAGCCGAAGGAGTCCGCGAGGGTGCTGGTGTACAGGGTGCCGAGCAGGGAGGTTCCCAGCGAGCCGCCCATGTTGCGCAGGAAGGTCGCGGCACCGGTGGCGGCGCCGATGTCACGCAGCGGTGCGCTGTTCTGGGCGATGAGCATGGTGGTCTGCATCAGGCAGCCCATGCCGATACCGAGGACGGCCATGTAGACACCGGTGGTGAAGCGGGAGGTGCCGGTGTCCATAGTGGAGAACAGGCCTATACCCAGCGTCATCATGATGGCGCCGATGATCGGCATGGCCTTGTAGCGGCCGGTCTTGCTGATGACGGCGCCGGAGGCGAGCGAGAGCACCATGGCGGAGATCATCATCGGCATCAGCAGGAGGCCGCTGTTGGTGGCCGAGGAACCCTGGACGTACTGCTGGAACTGCGGCAGCAGGGTCATCCCGCCGAACATGGCGAAGCCGACGACGAAGCTGAGGGCACCGGAGAGGCTGAAGTTGCCATTGGCGAAGACCGACAGCGGCATGATCGGTTCCTTCGCCCGCCGCTCCCACTGGATGAAGGCGGCGAAGGTGACGGCAGTGACGACGATCAGGCCGATGATGGTGGCCGAGCCCCAGGCATACTCGCTCCCGCCCCAGGTGGTGATCAGTACGAGCGTGGTGATCCAGACCGTGAGGAGGACCGCGCCGGTCCAGTCGATGCTGACCTTGCCACCGTTACCGCGCGGCAGCTTGGCGAGCGTGAACCAGCAGACCAGCAGGGCGAGGACGCCCAGGGGCAGGTTGACGTAGAAGGCCCAGCGCCAGTTGAGGTTGTCGGTGATGAAGCCGCCGGCCAGCGGGCCGCCGATCATGGCGATCGGCATGACCGCCATCATCACGCCCTGGTACTTGCTGCGGTCCCGCGGCGGCACAATGTCGGCCAGCACCGCCATGACGCCCACCATCAGACCGCCGGCGCCCAGGCCCTGCAAGGCGCGGAAGCCGACCAGCTCGGCCATGTTCTGCGAGGCTCCGCACAGTGCGGAGCCGACCAGGAAGATGACGATGGACGACAGGAAGGTGATCCGCCGCCCGACCAGGTCACCGAGTTTGCCCCAGATCGGGGTGGCCACGGTGGAGGCGAGGATATACCCGGTGGTCACCCAGGCCAGGTGCTTGAGGCCGCCGAGGTCGCCTACGATCGTGGGCAGCGCAGGCGCCACGATCATGTTGTCCAGCATGGCCAGCAGCATCGCGATGACCAGGCCGCTCATCGCCACCATGATCTCGCGGTGACTGAAGCGCGGAGGCGGGTCCGCCTCGGTACCGGCCGGGGCCGGTGAGGTCTGCGTCATGACGGGAGTGCCTTTCAGCGAAGTGCGGGGCGCGCAGAACGTCGCGCGCGGGTGTGATGCGGGATTGGCGGCTGGTTTGCCCCGTCGCGAAGTCGGCCGCCACAGCCGCGGGCCGCAGGACACGAGCCCCAGTTCGATCGTACTAACTTGCCGGCCGGTTAGTAGCCTACTTGCCGCACGGTAGGTTAGCAAGGAAGTACCGGCGGACCACGATCGAACACAGGCGCTCGACGGGCGCACACCTGCGAGAAGGGAACATGCAGCGATGGCAGCGGCGACGCGTCGACGAGGACGTGACACAAAGGCGGAAATCCTCAAGATCGCCATCGAGCTGTTCACGGAGAAGGGCTACGAGGCGACCTCCCTCAGGGAGATCGCGGAGCATCTTGATATCACCAAAGCCGCGCTCTACTACCACTACAGCAGCAAGGAAGATCTTGTCCGCGCGCTCTTCGAGGAGCACTTGGAAGGCCTCGAACAACTGGTGATCTGGGCCCGGGAACAGCCTCCGGGACTTGATCGGCGCCTTGAGGCTGTTGACCGGATGATTGACCTGGTCACCGGCACCGGCCTTCCCATCATGCGCTTCGCGCTGGCCAATCCGCGGGCGGTGCGAGACCTTCACCCAGGGCAGGCAAGCGGGTTCGCCAGGCTCGCCGAACTGGTCGAGGTCCTGGTGGGCCCTGACGCGCCGGTCGAGGAGCAAGTACGGCTTCGCGCCGCCCTGCTCAGCGTCAACACCGTGCTGCTGGCCTCGCAGGGCCTGGAGGTGTCCCAGGACAAACTCCGTGCCCTCGCAGGCGAGATCGCCCACCAGCTCGTGTCCCAGAGCACGACGCGGTGATGTCACCGGGCCTTCCTTGCCCGCGGGGTGCGTGCGGGAGGGCCGTGGGGTGCGCGCCGTCCGGGTCGGTCCGGGAGTGGGTTACTGAGGTTCAATGCGCGATGTCGCGGGGCTCTACCTCTTGGACTGCGAAGACGGGTATCCGCTGCACGGCATCATGCGGAGATCACCAGTAGATGAGCGGACCGCACGGCCCGCGCTGATCCCCCTGCCTGTGGGTGGCGATGAGTCTGCGCCGGAAAGCGATGTTCCGGTGGCAGACGAAGTCATGTGCGGGCGATCAGGTCTCGGCCAGTCGAAAGTGCCAGATGATCTCCACCGGAACCCCGGCGTTAGCCGCCGTAGCAGCCTCGGGTACCAGGTCCATCAGGCACCATGGCCATTCCTCCCACGGACCCAAGTCGATCCTGAGCTTCCGTGGCGGATCCTGTGACCCGGTCCGTCCCGCGGGTCGCTCCCCGGGTTCCTCACAGCGCCGGACTTGTAGCCCCACCGCAAGCGCGGCACGTAGATAGTCCCCGACCGGATGACGATAGGTCTCCAAGTGCCCCGGCCTCCCGTCCGCCAAGCGCACCGAGGGAATCGAACCCCGCGCCACGCATTCCGGGTGGATGTCCGAGGTCACGAGGTGCCCGCCCGGACGCAACACCCTGGCGAACTCCGCCATCACCGGCCCCAGGTCGGGGACGTGCGTCAGGGCAAGAGAACAGACCACCAGGTCCATGGCATCATCGGCCACGGGCAGCCGGCGCAGGTCGCCAAGGAGGAACTCGCCTGCTGGTACCCGCTCACGTGCCCGCGCTAGCATGTCCACCGAGCTGTCGACGCCGACCGTCGAGTGACCGCGCTCGGCCAGCAGGGTCGTTATCCGCCCGGTGCCGCAGGCGGCGTCCAAGGCGATACCAGTCGGTATTCCATCGAGGATTTCCCCGATCACCGGCTCGTCGAAGTCGAACGCCGAGTTGGGGCCGTCATAGGTACTCGACCAGATCTGGTATCCATCGACCGTGCCCACCGAGGCAACGTCCACAGCGGCATCCGCCAGCGCCTCGTCGTCGAGCAGCCTCCGGATCTCGCCGATACGCGCATCGACGAACTCGCGATCGTGCTCCCCGGTGAACGATCGCAGCAGGGCAGTGCCTTCAAGGCCCACCAAGTAGGCGAGCGGATTCTGGTGCATCACGGCGCGACGTTAGCGACGCTCGTGGCGCCAGCGCCACCGATTTACCCGTCGCCCGCCCGGCCATGCACCTCTGGGTCACTGGTGATCTTCGCATGATGCTGTGCTACGGATACCCGTCTTCGCAGTTCAAGAGGTAGAGCCCCGCGACATCACGCATTGAACCTCAGTAGCGGGCGAGATCGCGGCGGCGGAAGCCGACGAGTCCGGCGGCGAGGAGGTCGGCGGTGGCCACAGTGATCCAGACAAGGCACCTTCGCCCGACCAGCTGGCCACGGGCCCGGCGCCGCGTTCAGGCTTCCCAGGGGCCGGGCTGCCCTCCCAGGAAGCGATGGAATGAATTTTCCAGCATCCTGGCGACGTTCAGAACCATTCCCTCGGATCTGATTCCGGCGTCGTAGTCCAACAGGGCGACAACCCTGTCCTCGCCGACCACCACACGGACGTGCATCTGCAGTCGGTTCTCCAGGGGGTCGTACCATGGCGGAACCTGATCGTCCGAGAGGGACACGGACCTGAATGTTCCTGAGTTACGTCTGCCCGGGGCGCCGACGTAATTGAAAAGGAGTGCGGATGTGTCCCAGATTTTACGCACTGCCGCACTGTATGAAGCAGTCGCAGGGGACATCCACCGAAGAAGTCCGATGCCCAGTCCATGATTGGGCGCGGCATCCATGGATGCAGAGACGGCCTTCACATAGCCGGCGAGATCCAGGCCGCCTCGCGGCGGAAGGATCGCGAGCCCGGCGGTGGCGAACCACCCGACGGTGCGCCACACCCGGCCGGGCAGCACGGATTTACCGCTTGCGCTGTGCACGAAACTGCGACCGTTATGCACCACCTGAACGCACACGGGACCGTCCGCCCATGTCGTCAGGGCGTCCGCGACCACGCCCAATATGACGCGTTCATCGCCCGCGTTTGACCCGTCCGGCAGTATCTGTGAGCCCTTGCCAGCAAGATCCATGGGGACGGTCAAGGATGTCCACTGGCGTACGCACTCCCCCTCGTAAGGCGGCTGGTCGCGGGGCAGTTCGACCACGTCGTCCCAGGCCTGATCCGTCCAGAAGCGGAGCTCCTCCCGCATCAGTTCCGATCTCGCGTACTCGTTCAGCGCGTGAATGGAATCCGCATAGGACGCGCCGGAGGGAATCCTTGTGCCCTGGCCGGCTCCGAGCGCGCATACGGCACCGTCGATGTCGTTGGTGATAATCGAGAGCGACAGTCTGTCGCAGACCAGGTGATGGGTGAGAAAAATGAGGCGTGGTGGTTCTGCATCGCCGAGCCGTACATAAGCAAATCGGACCAGGGGGCCCGTTTCGATGTTCAGACTGAAATGCAGTTGATTGATCACGTCCCCGAGTGCTGCCGCTCTTTTCGAAGTGGGTACATGTGAAATGTCGACAGACCTGAAGGGGGCATCGGTGGTATGGGCCGAGATTCGCTGCCGCCAGATGCCGTCACGGAAGGAAAAAGTTGCCCTGAGCGCGTCATGAGCGCGCCAGACCGCCGTTGCCACCGTTTTGGCCGCCATGGCGTCGCAGTCGGCGGGAAGGCGCAGTATCCGATGGAGATTCCAGCGGTTCCGATTCAGTAGAGTGGGGCTCAAATGCTCCAGGAACCATGCTTGACTCGGCAGAAGCGGCAGGTATTCATTCGCATGGTGAGAATGCGACACCGAGAATCCTTCCGTATCGGTTATTTTCGGCTGCTGTAGGAGCTGCGGCTGATTCCGTAGAGCTGTGCGTAGATTGATCCCCGGGAGAGGAGTTCAGCGTGTGAGCCCCACTCCGCGATCCGGCCATGGTCCATGACGATGATCAGATCCGCCTGGGCCACCGTGGAGAACCGGTGGGACACGACCACGGTGATCGCACCGCTGACCACGGCACAGTGGCGGGCCCGCAGCATGTAGCGGTCGAAGATCGCCTGTTCGCTCGGTGCGTCGAGGGAGGCGGTGGGCTCGTCGAGTAGGAACAGAAGCGGCTCCTGGCGCATGCAGGACCGGGCCAGGGCGAGCTTCTGCCACTGCCCTTCGGACAGTTCGACGCCGCCGGCCTCCGCACCAAGCAGGGTGTCGGGCCCCTGCGGGAGCCGGGCGACGAGCGCGTCCGCGTCGGCCTCGGCCAGGGCCTGTGTCAGGCGTTCCGTGTCGGCCAGCCGGGACAGGTCCCCGAACCCGACGCACTCCCTTGCGGTGGTCCGGTACCGGCCGAAGTCCTGAAAGGTAGTGGCAATGGCGCTCCACCACTGTGTGGTGTCGATGTCCTGGAGGTCGGTGCCGTCCACGGTGATGGCGCCGGCGTCCGGCTGGTGGAACTTGCACAGCAGCTTGGCCAGGGTGGTCTTGCCGGAGCCGTACTCGCCGATGATCGCCACAATGCTGCCCGCGGGCAGATCGACAGTCAGGTCCTCCAACGCCGGACGGCCGGTTCCGGGATATGCGTAGCCGAGACCGTTCAGTCTGATTCCGCTCACCAGCCGGTCCGGGACGTCCTTGCGGGGCTGCCGCACGACCATCCGCCGGGACGCCGCATAGTCACGCAGCCACAGGTACGGCTCCAGGAGGCTTCCGCTGCGCACCGCCTCGGTGGTGCGGGTGACGGCCGCCTGCACCGCGGACCGCAGGTTGTTCGCCACGATGACGCTCAGCACCACGTCGGCGACCGCGTTCCGGCCGGACGCGGCCTGCTCGACCAGGTACACCAGACCGGCGGCGAAGACGGACGTGAACACCAGCCAGCCGCCCGCCCGCCAGCACGCGGCCACCAACTGCGCCCGGAACCGGCGCGCATGGGCCCGTGCCCACAGCTGGGTCTGGGCTTCCACCAGCCGCTCGCCCACCCCCGCGACTCTGATCTCCTTGCCCGACGCCGACCTGGTGAGCGTTTCGAACAGATGCCGCTGTACGCGCAGGTCCTCGCTGGTGTCCTGGTCGGCCCGGATGGTCACCGCGCGGCCCCTGGCGTCGAACCACAGCGGGGCCACGGCGCCGGCGAGCAGGAGCAGCAGCCACGGGTTGACCGTGCCGAGGAGCGCCATCCCCATGGCCAGCTGGGCGATGTTGAGGAACGATTCGAGAGCCGACCAGACCGAGCCGACCAGCCGCCAGCCCCCTCGACGCAGCAGCTCCACGCGGTCGAGGAAGGACGGCAGTTCCAGATGGTCGATGCTCTCGACCCCGCCGATGTCGCGCAGCAGGTCCCCGTCGACGGCGGTGAGTCCGACCCGTTCGACGAGCTGCATGCGCAGATTCAGTGCGATGGTGCCGACCACCCAGTCGGCGCCGTAGGCCACCGCCGCGGCGCAGGCACCGGTCAGGGCGGCCCCCAGGGGGCCGTGTTGCGAGCCGGCGATGAATGCGCGCGCCGCGAGGCCGGTGCCGACGAAGGTGAAGACGCCCACACAGCGGGTGGCGACGGTCGCCGTTGTCAGACCCGGGTACAGCCGCCAGCACAGCGCCATCATCTGCCGCCAGAGCGCCACATGGCTCGACAGGGACGGCCTGCCGGGCCGGGGCTGCGTGGCTGTGGACGGTGCGGAGGGCGTGGAAGGTATGGAAGGTGCGGAAGGTGCGGAAGTGCGGTGATGCGCTCATGACGGATTCAACTCCTCTGCACCGTCCGCGTCCGCCGTGGCGAACCGGCGTGCCTGGATATGGAACATCTCGGCATAGAGCCCGTCCTGATGCATCAGTTCGTCATGGGAGCCCGACTCAGCGATCTTCCCCCGGTGCAGCACGAGGATGCGGTCGGCATGCCGCACCGTCGCCAGCCGGTGCGACACCAGCACGATGGAGGCCGACCGCGGACGGTTCAGCAGCCGGTCGAAGAGTTCCGCCTCGCTCCGCACATCCAAGTGCGCCGTCGGCTCGTCGAGGATGAGCAGGCCGGCGCCGGTCCTGACGGAGTAGAGGGCGCGGGCGAGCGCCATCTGCTGCCACTGCCCGCCGGAGAGGTCGACCCCGCCGGTGCGGCTTCGGGACAACGGGGTATCCCAGCCCTCGGCGAGCGCTTCCACCACAGGGGTGATGCCGGCTTCCCGGGCTGCGGCGGCCACCATCTCCTCCCGTGGCGGGCCGTGGCTGCCCAGGGTGATGTTCTCGGCGGCGGTGAGGTGGTAGCGGACGAAGTCCTGGAACACGACCGCCACGCGCTTGCGCCACGCCAGCCGGCTCCCGTCGGTGAGGGCGACCCCATCGGCACGGATATCGCCTCCGGTGGGCCCGTACAGGCCGCAGAGCAGCTTGATGAGGGTGGATTTTCCGGCCCCGTTCAGGCCCACGATCGCCACCCGTTCACCAGGGCGGATGGTCAGCGACACCCCGTCGAGCACGGGCTGCCCGGCCCCCGGGTAGGAGAAGCAGACATCGGTCAGTTCCACCTGCGGGGCGTCGCCCCGGTGGTGGTCCTGCGTCTGGCCGGCGTGCGCTGGGGTGGGCGGGTGCGGCTCGGGGCGCAGCAGCGCGCCGAGTTCGTCGAGCGCGTCGAGGCCTGGCCTGGCCCCTTCGATGTTGAACGCGTCTCCCATCCCGGTGATGGAGTAGATCGCCAGGGCGGCGGTGAGAACCGCGGCCTCCGTGGCCAGGGTGGTGCGCCCGTGGACCACGTCCACCGCCGTCCAGCCGTATGCGACGGCGAGGGGCAGGGAGCTCAGCAGGAACGAGGCAGCCTGCCACCGTGGAATGTGCAAGCTGTAGCGCCAGAGGGGCTCGTACATGTCCAGGACGTGGTGGCGCACCTTCCCGACCACGTGGTCGGTCAGCCCGTAGACGCGCAGTTCCTTCCCGGTTGCCGGTGAGGTGACGACGGTGCGCCAGTAGTCGGCGCGCCGTCCCCGGTCGGCGCGGTCCGCCGACATCCGGCTGAGAATCAGCCACTTCCGGCGGCGCATGGCCCGCATGGCCACTGCGGGCACCGCAAGCAGCGGAACGAGCCACGGGGATTGCGCCGCTATGACAGCGCAGCCTGCCGCGGCGGTGATGTAGCGGGACAGCAGCACCAGTTGGGCCACCGCCCCATCGCCCGGGGTGTGCTCGGTCCAGTTCCGTGGGTCCGCGGCGGCGATCTCGATCAGGTCCTGAACGCGGGCCGACTCGACGGCATCGAGGGTGGGCGTCCCGGCTGCCCACCGCGCCACCCTGGCCCGGTGGGCGCCGTCGATCCGTGCCTTCGCCAGGCCGCTGAGCGGCTGGATGAACGCATCGAGCAGATGTCCGGCGGCCAGCGCCACGATGAACGCGCCCACCCCGAGCCATGCCACCTGGCCGGCCGTTTCGATGCTGGTCACATCGTGCACCATGGCCGCCAGGGCGAGCGTGGAGACGGTGGGGACCAGGCACTGGGCCCCCTGCGCGGCAACGAGCCCGCAGACCAGGCCCGTCCCCGCGGTCGGCAGCAGTGCCAGCAGACGGAAGCGCCGCCGCAGGAATCGCCTGATGGCGCTCCACCGCGCCCGGTCGCCCGTTCCCCCCGGACGGGGACGGGTCGCACCAGGAGTTGCGCCATGCATATGAGCTCCCGTCTATGGAGGGAAACCGCACCTTTCGGTCCTGCAGCAGACCCGGGACCGGGGCCCGGGCAGGCCGACCGGACTCGATTGTCAGGCCAGGGTGATGTGCCGGTCCCACAAGGTCAGGGCGCCATTGGCCGTCCAGAGCCGGTCGTTGGAGTAGTTGAGGCTCGCCGACCGCAGATCGCGGAAGACCCGCTCCAGCGGGATCGGGGACTTGGCCGAGTAACCCACCGAGAGACCCGCCAGCTCGACCATGCGGTCCACCGCGCGGAACGACAGTTCCGAGGCCGCCAGCTTCAAGGTGTTGAGGTGGATCTGCATCACCTGCGGGGTGGCCGTGCCGACGCCCTCGCGCAGGTCTGCCACCTCGTCCGTGACACGCCGCAGATAGGCGTGCACCAGCTCCAGGTCGCAGCGGATCCTGGCCAGCCGCTCCCGTACCAGATCGGACGACAACGACGGCCCGCCCTTCCGCCGGGGACTGCGCAGATAGCCGATCAGCTCCGCGAACGCCTTCCGGGCCGCACCCAGCCAGCAGGCCGACAGGCCGAGATGGGCCAGCGGGATGGCGGACTCCACGGCGATGCTGCGGAAGGCTCCGGGGCCGCCGACCACATGGTGCGCGGCGACGTTTCCGCAGATGCGCATCGAGACGTTGTCCATGGCCCGCATGCCGAGGGTGTCCCAGTCACCGCAGCTGTCGATCGCCACCTGCTCGCGTGCGGCGTACACCAGCGACACGTCGTGCACCGAGGCGTCCTCGCCCGCCCGCATGGTGATGAGGAACCCGTCGGCGTGTTCGCCGCCGGAGACGACCGGCGCCATACGGTCCAGGTGCACATCGTCACCGTCCGGGGTGACGGGGGCATGGGCGGTGACGAAGCTCCAGCTCTTCACCGCCTCTGTGGTCACCGAGGCCAGGTAGCTCTCGCCCCGGGCGACGCGCGGCAGCAGTTCGTCCTTGAGCGCGTCGTCGCCGTAGCGGACGACGGCATCGACCTGCTGGCAGTGCATCACCCAGATGGACGCCGTGCTGGTGCAGGCGCCCGCCAGCCGCTGAGCCACCTCGACGAAGCCCCGCAGTCCCGCGCCCCAGCCGCCGTAGTCGGCGGGCACCAAAAAGCCCAGCAGTCCCGACTTCCTGAGCGCGTCCAAGGCCGCGACGGGGAAAGCGGCTTCCTTGTCGACACGGCCGGCGTGCTCACGCAGCACACCGAGCACCTCGTCGATCCGTGCGCTCTGCTCCTGCTCGTCATGCTCGGCCGCTGTCATCCCTGCTGCTCCGCGAGGAGCGTGCACACGACCTGCCAGAGGCCGGCGGGGGTGGCGAAGGTACTGGGCAGGAGCAGTTCGTCCGGGACCTCGACGGCATACGTCGACTCCAGCTGCAGCAGCAGCTCGACGCTGCCCATCGAGTCGAGCCCCACGGCCGAGAGGTTCTCATCCGGCAGCAGCGGCGCGTCCTCGGGAAGCGAGCGCAGCAGGGGCCGGAGCATGGGCTCGAAGGCGGAGTCCCAGGGGGGTGTCATATCTGTGTTCCTTCCGATGCTTCCAGTGCGACCGTGGTCAGCTGCAGCCGCCGGGTGTCGATGTGCCGGTCGCCGTCGAGGACCACCTCGCCGGCCACCGGATGGCTGAGGAAACCCAACAGGCTCGCGGACAGGCCGTAGGCGCCGGTGTTGGGGATGCTCAGCACGTCCCCGACCTTGACGGGGCCGAGGGCGGCGGACCTGCTCAGCACGTCCAGGGGGGTGCACAAGGGGCCGACCAGGCTCACCGGCTCACCGGACGGCGGGCCGAGGGGCCGGGGCTCGGCCCCCGGCGGGAGGATCCGCCCGAGGCCCCCCATGCCACCGAGCACATGCGTCCCCGCGTCCAGCACGGCATACGTTCTGCCACCACTGCGTTTGACATCCAGCACCGTGGTCAGCAGCGTGCCGCAGGTTCCGGTCAGACAGCGGCCCGACTCGAAGGCGATCGTCGGGCTGCCCTCGCGCCAGCCGGGCAGATGCCGGTCCAGCACGGCGGGGAGCCGGGTGCGCAGCGCCGTGTAGTCGGGCAGCGATCCCGGTTTGGCGAACGGCGCGGCGAAGCCGCCACCCAGGTCGACCAGGGACGGCTGGAATCCGGTACGCCGGATCAGGCCGGCCACCGTCGACGCGCTGGCCTCGAACTCGCGGAGCAGCGCAGCGGGGTCGGCAATGTTGGTGGCGGGGTAGAGGTGGAAACCGGCCGGGCGACTCGCGTCGCCGGACATGAACAGCTCCGGACAGGCGTCCAGATGCTCGATGTCGACTCCGAACTGCGACGGCGTGCCCGTCATGCGCAGCCCCACCTCGTCTGCCCCGGTGGTGGAAGCGTTGACCCGCACCAGGTGCTCCACGCGGGCGCCCAGCGACCGGGCGGCGGCGGCCAGCCGGGCACGCTCGGCGGCCGACTCCACCGAGAACAGGCGCACGCCCGCGCGGACGGCATGACGCAGCGCGGCGTCCGTCTTCCCCGGACCGGTGAAGAGGATGTCCGCGGCGGACTGCCCTGCAGCCGAGGCCGCGTCGATCTCACCGGTCGAGCTGACTTCCGCCCGGATGCCGAACGAGGCGAGTTCACGCACCAGGGCGGGGTGCGGATTGGCCTTCAGCGAGTAGTACAGGCGGGCCTGCTCCGGAACGCTCCGCAGCAGGGCCGCGGCGGCTTTCCGCACCTCCTCCAGCTGGTAGACGTACAGCGGGGTGCCGTACCGCTGTGCCCACTTGGTCAGGTCGTCGTGGACTTCAGGGATTCCCACAGGCGCTTCCTATCCACCTTTCCATGCGCTGTCTGAGGCAGCCGGTCCAGGACCCGGCAGTGGTCGGGCACCTTGGCCGCCTCCAGCCGTTCGAACAGGGCATTCAGCACGTCCTCCGCACTGCACTGGGCGACCACCCACAGGTGCAGCGCGCCGTCCGGGCCAGGGGGACGTACCGCGGCCTGCGTCACCCCGTGGACGTCCAGGGCCGCGGCCTCGATCTCCGCGGTGCTGGTGCGTATCCCGCGCCGCTTGAAGATCTCGTCGTCGCGCCCGGTGAAGGTCACTCTGCCCGCCTCGTCCAGCGAGCCGACGTCGCCGGTGAACAGCGCCCGTTCGCCCGTCAGGGGATGGGGACGGTAGCGCTGGGCGGTGGCCTCGGGCGCGTGCCAGTAGCCGTCCATCAAGTGGGGGCCACGGACCACGATCTGACCGCACTGCCCGGGTTCCAGGACTGTACCGTTCTCGCCCACGATGTCCACATGGGTGCCGGTCAGCGCGGTTCCCACGGACCCGGGCACGGACAGGTCGCTGTCCGGCTCGGCAATGGTGATGCGCTTGCACTCCGTCATGCCGTACATCAGCGTGACGGCGGTGCCGGGGAAGGCGGACCGCAGCTGGGCCGCCGTTCCCGGGATCAGTTCCTCGCCGGTGTTGGTGATGAGCCGCAGCGGCGGCAGCTGCCGGCCGCGCCGGACGAGCTTCAGCAGCAGCGCCGCCAGCGTCGGCACCACCGGGATGACCGTGGCGCCCCACTGGTGGGCGAACTTCAGCACCGCGGTGTCGGACTGACGGCCCGTCACTGCGAGCGTGGCGTGGCCGTGTGTGCACAGGAACGCCTGGTACAGACCGTAGTCGAAGGAGAACGGCAGTCGGCAGTAGACCACGTCGTCCGCACGGTAGCCCAGCCGCTCCGCAATGGCCGCGACGGCGCACGCGACCTGCCGGTGACGGCAGACCACTGCCTTGGGGTGCGAGGTGGAACCGGAGGTGTACATGAGCAGCGCGATGTCCTCGGCACCGGCCTCGTCCAGTGCCTCGGGTGCAGGCGCGTCGGGCAGCTCGTCGCAGAGCCCGGACACGTCGATCACTCGCGGGTCACCGCCCGGCGGACTCTGCGTCTCGGTGACGATCAGCGCCGGGTCGCAGTCCTCGATGAGCGAGCGGAGCCGGTAGGGACGGGCGTCCGGGGGCACCGGCACATACGCCGCGCCGCTGCGCAGCACGCCGTACAGGAGCCCGACCAGCAGACGTGAGTTGGGCAGGCAGCCCATCACCCGAGCGCCCCGGCCTATGCCGCGTGCCCTCAGCCAGGCGGCCACGGACCTGCTGAACCGATCCAGCTGGGCGTAGCTCCAGGAACCCGTCTCGTCTCGTACGGCGGGTGCGTCGGCACACTCTCGCGCCGCCCGGGCCAGGGCCTGGTGTACGAGCACAGCGTCCACTCTCTTTTCTCCTTCCGCTGCTTCCTCCGCTGCCTCTGCTCCCTTTCCCTTCCCGGTCAGGACCACGGGAGTGCTGCGGCGTCCCGCAGCGCCCGGCCCCGTGTGATGTCAAAGAGGCGGTGCTGGAACGGCTGCTGCCACCGGTCCGTCTCGCCGTCCGCGAACCCGTATTCATCCAGGTAGTCGAGGGAGGCGGGGCGCAGCGCGGCCAGGTCCGCCTCGGGGACGTCCTCCGGGTAGAGCTGGGCGGTGTGGTGCAGCGCGTAGTAGACGACGGCTTCGGCACCACACTGGCGCACCCGCTCCCGCACCACGGGCCACAGCCCCACCTCGGTGAGCCGGCGACAGCAGAGCGCGATGTCGAGGAACTTCAGGATCTGGAGGTCGACACCCGCCGCGATGTAGAAGCGGCTGGTCGCTTCCTTGTGCAGATGGGAGCAGAGGTCGAGGAACTGGTCCGGCTGCGCGAGGGCCGAGCCGGTCGTGCCGCAGACCTGGACCTCGACGCGCCGGTCCAGCAGCTCGGCGGTGGTCACCGCGGTGCCGGAGGTCTGGAAGACGTCCAGGCACACATCGACGTTGAACGTCGGGATGAAGTCACGGCCCGCGACCTTCACATAGGGCAGTTCGTTCTTCAGGTTGAGCCGCCAATAGGCACGTGTCCGGCGGCTGAACTCCTCCACCTGCCGGCCGTCGGCGCTCTCCCGGCCCTGGGCGTAGCCGAGGCCGGCGAGCAGCTCTCCGGCGGCTGGTGCGTCCGCCCGGTCGACGAGGAGGTCGAGATCGCCCATGGGCCGCAGCGCGGGGTTGTGGTAGAGGTGTTCGGCTATCAGCGGGCCCTTGCGTATCGCGTAGCGCAGGCCGCTGGCCTGGAAGCAGCCGATGACCTGGCCGAACTCCTCCCACAGTCCGAGGTTGCGCTCCCGATTGCCCACGTAGTTGCTCTCGTAGAACCGCGAGTGGGGGATTCTCGGCATCCGTCCCTCGCCCGGGAACAGCCGGTACGCCATGATGTGGTGACCCATCAGCGGCAGCACACGGTGCCGCAGTGCACGCTCGATGAATAGTCCCCAGTCGACTTCCTCCGGGGCGTCGTCGATTAGCTCCCTGATCGCTGCCGTCTCTTTGTCCGTCAGGGACAGCCGGCTGAGTGCGAGGAGGAGCTGGAACTCCACCTGCTCGGGCAGAGGCATCGTCGTGATCATCAGGATTCCACCACCGTATCGATGAAGAGTCGCTCGGTTTTCGAACAGCATGTTTGTCCGGGACATGTGGCTTGATGGCCGTGGCGCCCCTGGGGCGAGCGGGTGCGCCTTCGTCCGGAGCGGCCAACCCCGGACAGGAGGAGCCGTCGGTTCCCGTGCCATCTGCCGCGCCGTGGGTGGACCCTCGACGCCGGTGGGCGCCGCCAGGTCATCGCCCCGGGTGTGGATGTCACCCTTCGGCGGCCCGGCGGCCGGGCACCTGATGCTTGCACGTGCGCTCCGCGGGTCCGCGGGACCGGGCGCGTGCAGCGTGCTTCCCTCGACGTCAGGTGGGGGCGACCGAGGAGAAGGAGGCCGCGAGTACCTTGCGGTCCGTCTTTCCACGCTCGTTCACCGGAAGCCGCTCAAGCACGACATAGCGGGTCGGCACCATGGACGCGGGCAGCCCCTCGCGCAGCAGGGCTTCCAGCCTGGCCGCTTCGAGGCCGGTGCCGGCGCAGAAGGCGACCAGGCGGCGGGCGGTTCCTTCGCCGAGGCCGAGGACGACTGCGTCCGCCACGCCGGGCAGCGCGCGCAGGTGCTGCTCGACCTCCGCGGGCTCGATGCGGTAGCCCCGGATCTTGATCTGCTGGTCGGTGCGTCCCAGGTAGAGCAGTCCGGCGTGGTCGCTGTGGCGGACCAGGTCGCCTGTGCGGTACCAGCGGCGGCCGTGGCGGTGCACAAAGCGTCCTTCGTCGTCCGCCGGGTCGAGATAGCCGGAGAACATCTGCCGTCCGGTCACGCACAGTTCGCCCTCGGCCGGGCCGTCGGGACCGTCCGGGTCCGCGAGCAGCATGCTCTCAAGGCCGGGGAAGAGCTCCCCGATGGGGACGATGCCATGGGCGCCCGCATCCGGGTGCCCGGGGTCCCATGAGTAGGCCGTGCAGGCGATGGTCAGCTCGGTGGGTCCGTACAGGTTCTCCACCGTGGCACCGGAGGCCGCGCGTTGCCAGTCCGCCGCGTCCGCGGCGAGCAGTGCCTCCCCGCAGAAGAGGCTCCACCGCAGCGAGGGCATGCTGCCGGGGGCCAGCGCACCCGCGCGCCGTGCCAGCTGGATCGCGCCGGGCACGGAGAACCAGACGGTCAGCCCCTCGCGTTCCACCACCCGCGCCACCCGGGCGAGCGCCGCGGAGTGCACATAGACCAGCGTGCCGCCGCACGACCAGGCTGCGAACAGGTCGAAGAAGGCCAGGTCGAAGGTGAGGCTGAAGGTCTGGCTGAAGACATCACGCCCCGTCAGGCCGTAGCGTTCGCGCACACACGTCAGGAAATGGCAGACGCTGTCGTGGCGGACAGGCACACCCTTGGGACGGCCGGTCGAGCCCGACGTGAACAACACATAGGCGATGTCGTTGGGATGCTCCTCCGTGGTGCGCACGGCCTGGCCGTCGGTGAGCGTCGCCGGATCGGACTCGGGGGTGAACAGCGGCGGCAGCGGGAACAGTTCTGACATCTCCTGTGCCCGGGCGGCTCCCTCCGTATCGGTGATCAGGGCGTCCAGCGGCTGGTCGCGGAGGAGTTGAGCGAGGTGCGTGGACGGCATATCCGCATCAAGAGGGACGATGGCAGCGCCTGCGCACAGGGCCGCCAGTACTCCGATGTATCCGGTGACCGTTCGACCGCTCAGTACGCCGATGAACTGGGGGGTGCCGGCCGGATGAGCGGTGCGCAGCACGGCGGCCCACTTCTCGGCCGTCCCAGCCAACTCGCCGTAGGTGACACGCCGGGAGCCGATCCGCAGCGCCTCCTTGCCCGGGGCCTGCCGGGCACTGTGGCGCACGAGTTCCTCCAGACGCGGCGCCAGATCACCGCCGTGCGCGGTGGGGGTATTCCAGGTCATGTCCGCTCTCCGGTGAACACGTTACGGCTTTCGGGGTGGTGGCCTAACCTCATTTCACCAGCAGCATTTCTGGGAATGCTCAAAATAAGCAATTCCCGATGCATAGGGTGTCAACGGCAGGATTCACATCCTAGTGGCAATGCCCTCTATTTTATACTCCAGTGACTCCGGCGACACTTTGACATTTTGACAATTTCCTCTGACGCTGCGAGCTGTTTGAGTCGTTTTAGTGGGATATATTCCTGACTGATGCGCCGTCCGGCCTCGGGCTCTCGCGCTGGACGCTGCCCGGAAGCCGGGTGTCCTCCAGCCCGGTGCACCCCGGGAAGCGGACGCGGGCCGGGCGGGCGGCGGGGCGTCACGACAACGGCGCACCAGTTGGCTGAGCCGGCGTACGGCTTTGACGTCGTAGGGCCGGTTCCTGTGGGGATCGTTCCGGTGGCGCCCGGGTCCCGGCGCACACCGATGCGGACCTGGCCCGCCGGGCCGTCGGGCGGCACGGTGACGTCGCTGACGAGGGTTGGCAGCAGCCTCTTGCGGTCCTTCGCGCTGGTGGCGGGAGCGTCCCGAGCCGGGGCAGATCAGCGACGAGGGCTTCGAGTTCAGCGCGTCCGGGGGTGGCGGGCGCGAGTGAGGCGGCCCCAGCGCGACTGGCCGTCCCGTAAGCCGCCGTGGGCACGCAGGGGGAACGTGCAGTCGGCGGCGGCTGCGACGCCGGGCGGCGCTGAAGATCACGCTTGAGCCGTTCTTCAGCGACATGCCCGTGACCGGGGCCGTGAACTGACGGACGGGCGGGGGGTTGTTGTTGCCGGTCGATGGTCACCGCCACCCAGGGCGGCCCCACACAGTTCGCGCGGCTCGTTCGCGGTCCTTGGGGAATCGAGGCGCGGCCTCCTTCTGGAGGCCGGCGGGGCCACGGCCCCAGGTGCCGGCAGGTAGATACATTGCGGCATATATTTGCTGACGGAAATTGTTCTACCGCCATGGGCGAGGGTCGCAGACGCGGTGCAGAACTCCCGCCGGGCGCTGCCCCGTACAGGTCCGCCCACCTATCCATCGCACATCACCGTGGACCCGCTGCGCAACACCGTGGACCCTCGCGACCACCATCACCATTCACCGGCCCCCTTTGGGAAGTGAGCCGCCTTCCTGCCCTGCGGACATGCAGAAATCCAACTTCGCTATCGGGTGCACGCAGCCGGAGTTCCGGGGATGCTCCACGCACGATGTCAAGCCCTATTGCGGGCTTCCACACGGCATCGTCGAACCAGGCGTCGTTAAACCGGCAGGATTCGATCCTCGATCTGTTGACTTGACAGGCGCACAGCTGAAACAATTCATATTGTGAAGAAGAATCAGCCTGCTCTCCCGCGGGGAGTCGATCTGTTCATAGGGGCCGGCCGCGATCTCTATCATGGTCTTGAGCTTTCCGCGGCATTGACTTCTCGCGGTGTGGACGTACAGGTCCAGGTATCGAGTCATGCTGCAGCATTGTTGCCTGCGGAAGTCTGGCAGGCGATCGGCGGCTGTACGGGCGTGACCGTCGTCGACCGTTACATCCCCCGGGCACCGGCAGCGCCGGATCGTCTGCGGGTCGCCGCCTGCCTCGGCGGGCCCGACCACGCGGATGTGACGGGCGGCTCGGCCGGGCATCTCCCGGCAATCGCCGTCGACAGCGTGGGTGTGGACAGCTGGGCTCGGTGCGTACCCGTCGACGAGTCCGTTGAGCCTGGTAAGGCGCAGGTCAGAGTGGTGGAGTCGGCTGCTCCCACGCCCGGTGGGCGTGGGTATGCGCACACCGTGCTGGACGCTCTTCGCTATGCGATGGCGCTTGCCGGCGGAAGCCTGACGGGTCGGCGGGTCGTGGTGACGGCCGGCGGCACACGCGAGCCGCTCGATCCCGTGCGCAGCATCACCAACCGGTCATCGGGCAGGATGGGCCATGCGATCGCCGAAGCCGCACGGGATGGCGGCGCCTTCGTCACTCTCCTCACCAGCGCTGCCGACCTGCCCGTTCCCGCGGGCGTTCACACGATGTCCTTCAGCGATGTGGAGTCACTGCGGACTGCTGTGCTGACCGCCACGCGCACGGCGGACACCCTGGTCATGGCCGCGGCCGTCTCGGATTTCCGGCCGCGGGTGCTGAGCGAGGGGAAGATCAAGAAGTCCGCCGAAGGCATGACGCTCGATCTCGCCATCGTGCCCAATTTCATCCCAGACGTGCCGGAACATGTCTTCCTGGTCGGCTTCGCCGCTGAAACGGACACCAGTCTGACCAAAGCGGCCGGGAAAAGGGTGAGCCGCGGCTTCGACCTGCTCTGCCTCAATGACGTCTCACGTTCGGACACCGGTTTCGAGGTGGATACCAATATGCTCACCATCCTGGATGCCGACGGGGTCCGTCTCACGACACCACTGCTGAGCAAGTACGAGATCGGGCGCATTGTGGTGGATCAGATGGCACATCTCCCGAACCACCGGTCGCCGTCCGCCACGACCCGTTCGTGAGGATCCAGCGATGCCGCGGAACAACACGACGACAACCTCGCGCACCTATCGATTCGGCGATGTCGTGCTGCACATGGAGTCGGACACCGCTCGCCTTCTGGATTTCTTCGAACGGGACGTCGGTCCGTTCATCTCGCCCGTGCCCGTCGGCACGCGCACCGCCAGGCACGACATCCGCGTCCTGGTCGGGCAGGCGGGCCCGGATGCGCTGCCCACGGTGCCCGGCGATGCCGAGTCCATGGTCCTGCACCCCCGTGACGTGCCGCTCAGCGGCCGGCGCTGGTATGAGGGCGAAGACACCCTCATACACAATCCGCATTTTCCCGGCGTCTACCGGATCCGCGGCCGTGACATCCGGATCACCTGTGCAGGCGATGACTTCCATGCCTACATCGGATTGCGGCTCACGCTCTTTCCGCTGCTGTACCGGCTGTCCGACCGCATGGGATCGCTCACCATTCACTCCTCCGCGGTATCCGGGCCGCACGGCGGTCTGCTCTTCTGCGGTGCCAAGGGAGCCGGGAAGACATCGATCTCCCTGACCCTGGCGGCGGTTTCCGGATACTTCTTCCTGACCAATGACTACACGGTCGTCACACATCCAGACGGCGACTCGGCAGGACTGCTGGGTACACCGGAACCCATCAGGATCGCAGCGGGTACCTTTCAGGCCCTGCACCGGCAGCTGCAGCGGTATGAAGATGCCGAGGTGTTCCTGGACAAGCGCTATCTACATGTCCGCGATATCCGTGACCACTTCCATCTGGTCCCGGCGGCTGATCTGCGGGCGGTTTTCTTGCCGCGGCTGATCGACGACGGCGAGCTGACTATCGAGGACACCGAACCCAGGGCCGCGGTGGACGAAATCGTCGGGCAGGCCATGGAAATCGGTGGCTACCAGACACCGAAACTGGTCGACCCCGGCGGCTTTCTCTCGCATGACGTGGTCCGTAAGCGTGTGACCACATTGGTGCAACACACACGGGTTTGCCGTATCACCGTGCCGCTCCGTTGCGTCGGCACCGGCGACATTGCACACGCCCTGGATCAATGGGCTCGCACGGACCCATTGTCAGAGCAGCGTGCCGCCATGCCAGGCGCCGGCTGACGTCTCTTTTCGGAGGTAACGTTCATGCTCAGCGAACACGAGATCAACCATTTCCGTACGTTTGGGTTCCTGAAGCTTCCCGGGCTGCTGACGGCGGACGAGCTCGCCGTCTATGAGCGTGAGTTCAACGGTGCCCTGTCCCGATGGCCGGACAATCGGGACACGTCCAAGAAGAGCAATCATTATGCCGTACTTTCCTATGAATCCACACCGTTTGCCGCCTCATTGCTCGACGACAACCGCTTTGCTGAGAGTGCACAGCAACTCCTGGGGAAGCCGGCCCTCGGTGTCTCGACGAACGGCAGCATCTGGCATGGCGAAACGGACTGGCATCCCGACGTGGATGTGCTGGGTTTCTCCGGCATTCGCTTCGCCATCTACCTGGATGAGCTGAAGGCGGACAGCGGAGCGCTCCGATTCATTCCCGGCTCGCACCGCGATTCACTCTTCAGCTCGCTGAAGCGGGACATGAGTGCGGAGTTCGGGGTGTCGGGACCCGACGTGCCGTCCTGGACCTGTGAGAGCCGCCCGGGTGACGTGATCGCTTTCAATCTCGCCGTCTGGCACGCCGCATTTCACGGTGTCCGCAGGAGACAGGGGGCTGTGGTCTATTTCGAAGACCCGGACACCCCCGAGCTACGCGCCCAGGCGACGGAGCGCTTTGAGCGGGCGATCCGCCGGGTGACGAAGTACGGGCAGCCGAGCTGGTTCACTCCCTACTGGCAGTCCGTCCCCGACGCGCGCCACCAGTCATGGGTGCAGCGCGTTCGGGAGCTGGGTTTCGTGCCGTAGGACATTGCTGCGCGAAGCACCCGTTCGCCCCTTCCCCGCAACGGACCGTGGTCCGGCGCGGACGGACGACGGCGCCGGCCGCCAGGTTCCTACCGGGACCTGGCGGCCGGCGTTCGTTCAGGAACCGGCCGTCCGGCTCGCCCGGTCCTCCGCGACCAGGCCCTCGCAATGAGCCACGATCTTCGTGACGATCTCCTGGGAGGACTGCACCGACGAGTCGACACACACTGTCTGGCGCAGCGGAGTACAGCTTTCGAGGAAGGCAGCACGGGCGCGTTTTAGGGTCGCGGTGTTCTCCTGGAAGTGCAGGATGGCCTTCCGCCGCTGGATCCGCGCCATGGCCACGTCTGCTGGGACATCGCACAGGACCAGCCCATCCGGCATCAGCGTCCGGGACATGAGTGCTTCGATGAAGTCCGTGCTGCAGCCGTAGGCCCTGGCATAGGCGTAGTCGGTGAAGATGTACCGGTCAAAGAGGATGACATCACTCTCCGTGCCGGATGGTGCGGTCAGCTCTTTTATCCGCCGGTACCTCTCGAAGGCGACCACATCGCAGAAGCTGCTGCGCGGCACCTCGCCCACCAGATCTTCCAGCTCCCTGAAGAAGGGAGCTTCCCGGGTAAGGGCCCGGGCCGTGCGCACAGTGCGGCCCGCAGCACGGAGCCATTGGGACAGAAGCTCGATCTGTGTGGTCTTCCCGCTTCCGTCGATGCCCTCGAAGGCGACAACGAAGCTCATGGACCCACCGCGGGCCGGGTGCGGCTGTGCGCGGTGATAGCGGAGAGTTGCTCCCGCATCTGGTCGAGGACTTTCTTCGAGAAGGACTCGGGGACCAGATGCCAGGCGTCCGCCTCCTCCAGGAGGGCCATGACATCGAAGACCGCACGTAGATTTCCGGCGTCGTACTGTTCACTGAGTGCGTCGTGGAACAACTCCCAGTCGACCGTGATGTGCCGCATGATCTGCAGAGCCATCGCGGCATCACTAGGCCGCCCCGTGGCGCTCTTCAACAGCAGGATGTCAGCCGGGGAGACGATTCCCACGGCGTAATCGTCGGAGCTCAGCCACGGGTGAGCGCGGTCCACCAGGCCGGGGCAGGCGGTGAAGTGGGTGGTCCGGTTCAGAAAGCAGTCGACGATCAGCGTGTCAGGACCGATGAGCATGATCGCCCGGTCGCCGCCCTGCGACGTCGGCGCGGCAGCCGGGTCTTCCACGCAGGCGAAGGACTGCTGTTCGGCCCTGGCGATGAAGGAGCGTCGGTCCTCGTCGCTGGTGAACAACAGATCGATGTCTTTTGTCTGCTTCTGGATACCGTGCAAGACAAGGGCGGAGCCGCCCACGACATAGCCACGAAACGGACGCCCAGGAATCGAGCATGTCTGTGCCACAAAATCAGTGAGAGTCGACGAATCCATCGGACATCTCCTCTCGCGTGGGTGCGAAGAATTCCGGCATCGCGCGTTCGAGATGTGCGAGCACCACACTCAGTGGAAAGTCGAGATTATGTATGAAGCTGCGCAGCCGGATGTGCCCTGGCTGATCACCGGGAGCCAGATCGAATCTGCACGCCACGGACTGACGGCTGACGAGAGGGCGTTCGAGTTCGGCCGGCAACACGTCCTCACGGACCCAGTCGAGATTCTTCGCGTTGAGAGACACGGAGATCGGTTGCGTGATGCCCGCGCCCGCAACGGAGAGATTTCCCGCGGTCAGGATCCCCGAGTCCAGATCACCGACGAGCAGCTGGAGATCGCAGGGTCCCAGAGGAATGGGGCAGAATTTTGCTATCTCTGCACCGTGCCGGGCTTCACTTGCCCGCGACGAGGTCCTGAACGACCCGGGCTCGATATAACCGGCCGCTCCGAGAGTGGTCCGGCCTCCGATACCCACTGCATGTACGTCCCGTACTGCACCGACGCCGCAGTGGAGGCTCAGGTACCAGAGCGGAACGAGCACGGCTGAGGCAAAGCAGGCAGGGTTGGACATCAATCCGGCCCGGTCTGCCGAACCCGCCTCGAACAGGGCAGGCCCGAGTGCGTAACCCTCATCCTGAATCCGTTTCGCATAGCCGCTGACGTCATAGACGAGCCGGGACTCTGCCAGCGTCGGGCGTTCGGCGAGAAAGCGCTCTGCTCCGTCCTCGGAGAGCGCCAGGAACACCACCCGGGCGTCCTCCGGCATCTGCTCCAGGGCCACCCGGGATCCGTACCGCGATCTGATGACGTCATGTGCACGCTGTGCGATCAGTCCCCTGCCGACAATGGCGATACGGAGGGCTTCTGCCGTCACGTGTATGACTTTTCGAGAGGTGCGTCCCACTGTGTCAGGCCATCGCGGAAGGTCTGCCGTATGACCTGGAAGTCGAACCGGTGCTCGCTTGCGGCGGATTTCACCAAGGCGTAGTGCCGTGCCGCGCGCTCGTCGGCAAATGTCCAGGCGGGGGTCGGCCAGTCGCTGCTCAGCAGGCCGTCCTTCGCGTACGAGGTATACAGCGGCGTTCCCGGGTAGGCCATCACCGTGCTCCAGAACGGGTAGGTGGCCTGGTAACCGCAGAAGTCGATCAGGTCGGCGGTGAGCTGCAGCTCCTCGCGAGTCACATGCGGGTGGTAGGTGATGATCCCGGGTGACACCTCGATGCCGATGCCCCGGAGCAATGTGATCTGTTTCTGGATGAACGATTCCTGCGAATCAGCCGAGGTGTTGTAGGTCTTGCGGTAGCTGGCGAGCTGGGAATCGCTCGCCGACTCGATCCCGATGAAGACCTCGTTGAGGCCGGCCTGGGCCAGCAGGGAGAACAGCTCGGGCTCGATGGAGTCCACCCGGCAGTCGACCTTGAGGGACACCTGGATACCGCGGTCGATGATCTGCTGTGCGAATGCGGCGGCACGCTCACGGGACGACTTCTGCTTGGAGACGAAGAGGTCGTCCACCACCGTGATGTGTTCGACCCCGTGCTCGTTAACCAGCGTTTCGATCTCGTCGATGACCAGCGGAATGGAGCGGTACCGGTAGGTCGCTTCCCCCGCCAGCAGGTCCGACGTCTGGCCGGTGGTGCAGTAGGTGCACCGGTAGGGGCAGCCCCGTGTGGTGAAGATCCCTGCCGCAAGGCCCATGCCGAGGACCGGCTTCAGATCTCCCCGAGTGGGCACCGGAATCTGGTCCAGGTCGAGCGGCGAGTGCAGGGGATTGACCTTCGGCTGCCCGTTGGCGCGCCGGTAGGCCAGATTGGGCACGTTTTCCACGCCCTGGCCAGAATCGACGCTCTGCGCCAGTTCGAAGAAGGCTCTTTCACCTTCACCGCGGATGATGAAGTCAATTTCCTGGTATTCCACCAGAATGCGCTGGCAGTTGAGCGTACCGAAGTCATGGCCGAGCACTATCTTGGTGCCCGGCCATGACTCCTTCACGAGTCCGGCGAGCTCAAGGTTCTCGGCGAACATTTCGCATGTTCCGGTGAGCCCTACGAGGCCGGGCTCCTCCGATCCAGCTGCTTCCTGGATGGCGAGCCAGGTTTCGTCGAGCGTGCGGTGGTTGCCGGACTGGCCGTTGACCACGCTGATGTCCAAGTCGCGTTCGAGACAGTACGCCTCGATCGAGCGCAGCCCAAGGTGCTCCCCGGGGAAGGTCGCGGCCGATGGGCCCAGGAATCGCTTCTGAAGGTCGAAGTAGCTCCATTCCCCGTATTTATCGACACCGCGAACGCCCCAGAGTGCAGGTGGGGCGACAAGTATGTGACCCATATTTTAAACCTTCGAGTGCTGCTGGAGAATTCTTGTCGGCAGGCGTGGTCTCACATTTTGCGTACCAGTCTGGAAATCTAATTCCTCAGCCTCCCGGCGTACCTGTCACACTGACCGAGCGTCGATCGCCCACAGTGAATTCATCAAACGACACATACGAGTCGAGCCAAATGTGCGCACGCGCACGGTCCTGATCGCGAGACATGGAGTCCCATGTGTGCCGACCTCAGGTCGGACTTGGATTCATGCGTCCACTCCGACCATCCAGTGACGTGCCGTGACCAGCCGGGTGGCCGTCTCGGTGGCTGAGACCGTTCATCATCGCAAGGACCAAATGAGCATCGGCTGCGCATCAGAAGTTTGTCAAGGCATAAAACTAAATCCATGGTGCACCCATGCTGTTTCCTCAAACTGCTAGATACCGTGCTTTGAAGGGTATGTGATGGCATGTCATCACCGGCAGCGGAATGCTGCCTTGCAGGATCGGCCACGAGCGCACGGCTGGGAGAGCCAGCGCTGGACCTTGAGCCGACTCAAGGCCGTGATCGGGCGGCGGCGGCGCTTCCCTCATTCGTGCATCGCGAAGGCGCCCCGCGCCCGGTGCCCGGCCGCCTGTGCGGGGGCGTGAAGTCCGACACCGCTGAAGCGATCATCTGGGCATCAGGCGGCTCCGTTCCCGGCGTCCCAGCCAACCGGACCCCTGCACAGGTCATCAACCTCAGCGCGGGCGAAAAGGCCCGCTACTCGCCGGCCTACCAGGAAGCCATCGACTCCGCAGTTCACCGGGGCACCACAGTTGTCGTCGCGGCCGGCAACGCCAACGGACAACGCGCAGGACTGCACACCGGCGAACTGCGCCCACGTCATCACCGTCGCCGCCGGCGACCGCAACGGTGAGCGCGCCGGCTACTCCGACTTCAACGGAGTAGGAGCCGAACCAGGGAGCCATGTTCTCCCATACATCCTTCTTGTACTTTGCGCGCGTATCACCCTGAATGCCGGTGAGACGATCCACGTAAGCAAGGGTGAAGGGTTCGAACATCGTCTCCTTGCGACGCCGGTCCGCGACGAAACCCTCGCCCTTGATCCAACCGGGCGGCCACTGCTCACCATGGGCCTTCACGAGATCACGAAACCGCTCCGCAGACGGAAGATCATCGAAGAACTCCGACTCGCGCGTGCCGTTGCGGGCTCCGGCTGCGCGCAAGCGGACGATGAACGTAGAGGTCCGCCGCGGCACTCCTTGGTTTCGATGTAGGCCATGCACCGACCGTAAGCGGTCTGAGCGGGGCCTACCGCGTGCCGGATTTCGCCGCGTCTTCAGCGAGCCCGGACCTGCGGGAAAACCGCAAGCCAGAGGGCATTCCATGGACTGGTCGGCCAGGTCGGTACATCACGCCCGAGGTGGCAACGGGACGTCGACTCAGATCCGACCGAGGTCGACCTCCACCGAGAAGGGTGCCGTCACCTTGATCATGCCGGTGAACATACCGCCGTCCCGGTAGGTCCTCGTCGCGGGATCGAGAACGTAGGTGTAGGTGAGCGGTACACCGGTAGCCGCCTGCTCGATCCTCCAGTAGAACGTGATGTCCGCCTTGGCGTACTGGTCCACCTTCACAATCCGGTCGGTGGTCTCCGAGCCCGGCGAGACCACCTCGGCGACCAGCAGCACATGGTCCGGGCGGGTAGGCGTGAGGTCGATCGTGTCCGCGCGGTACACCACGACATCGGGACGCCGATTGATCAGCGGAACGTCCTGCAGCCGCACATCGAAGTCGGTATCGGCGTTCCACTCCGGTCCCGCGGCCTCTTCCAGCGCGTTCGCCAGAATCCGGGCCAGCCGGTTGTGGCGCTTGGACGCGCTCGGGCTCACAACGACCATCCCGTCCACGATCTCGATACCCGCGCACTGCTCCTCGGTCCACGAGTCGTACTGCTCCGCGGTGACCTGCTCATGCATCCACGCCGGAGCAACCATCTCGACGCTCATGAGATACCTCCCTGACCTGCGGGCGGGCCCGGCCCTGCTGGGGTCCGACCAGTTTCCCACAGCCGTGCCTCGCGATGCTCCGGTTGTGTTGTGCGGTCCAGAGGTCACCCGGCCGCATCCAGATACCCGGCCTGCGCGTTCTTGACCAGAGAGGCAACCTGATCCCGGACCACACCGTGAAACGGCCCCGTGAACGCGGCAGGCGTACGGCCGCACTACGCCGCGGCCTCAACCCCGAGCCACCGATCCTCCCGGATCCGATAGCGCACGAAACGCATGAGATCCGCTCAGTAGCAGGGCAGTCGACAGCATCGCCAGCAGGGTGAGCAGCGCATCTCGGAGATGTTCCAAGAGATGCCGCCCGCACGTTGGGACGCAGGACATGCCCCGGGCGTGGCGCGAGCTCATGATCCGCGCTTGTAGGCGCCCTCCGCGGCTTCAGGCGGTGAGTTGAGGATCGCGTCGAGCAGGCCGGGAAATCGTGCGTTCAGGTCGTCCCGGCGCAGTGTGAGGATCCGCTGGGAGCCCTGGACTCGCGCGTGCAGGACGCCCGCTTCACGAAGCACCTTCTGGTGGTGAGAGAAGGTCGACCGGCTCATCTCAAGCCCGGCGTCGGCTCGCAGCCGGGTGCAGTCGGACTCCCCGAGTCTCGCCAGCGCCCGCACCGTGGTGAGTCGCCCTTCGTCACCCAGCGCCGCAAGCACCTTGGCGAGCCGCAGCTCGCCGGTGTCGGGGTGCATCCCGTCCGTCATCACCGTCACCAGTCGATCATAGAGCGCGGCGTGCGCTATGTCGAACTTTCTTGTACTGTTCGACAATCTTCGACATGTCGAAGATTGTCGAACTCCGGAAGGGGGCACTTATGGCTTCACTGGAACGCCGCCACCGGCTGCTGCTGCCGGTCGTCCTCGCGGCGATGTTCATGTACGGCTTCGACCTCAACGTCGTCAACGTCGCCATCCCGTCGCTGCAGCGCGGGCTGCACGCCGGGCAGGCCGCGCTGGAGCTGGTCGCCGGCGGGTACGCCTTCACCTATGCCGCCGGCCTGGTCACCGGTGGACGCCTGGGTGACCTGTTCGGCTACCGGCGCATGCTCCTGGCCGGGATGGGCGCCTTCACCCTCGCGTCCGTCCTGTGCGGGATCGCGCAAAACCCCGGGGAGCTGGTCGGAGCCCGGCTGCTGCAAGGACTGACCGCAGCGATGATGGCGCCGCAGATCCTTGCCATGATCATGGCCAACTACACCGCCGAGGAACGGCCCAAAGCGCTGGCCTGGTTCGGTGTGACGGCCGCGGTCAGCGGCGTGTTCGGGCAGGTCCTGGGCGGACTGCTGCTGAACGCGGACGTCCTCGCGCTGGGCTGGCGGGTGATCTTCCTGCTGAACCTGCCGGTCGGCGTCCTCGTGCTCGCCCTGGCCGCACGAGTACTGCCCCGCAACGCGGGCAACCCGACAGCAGCCCTGGACCCGGTCGGCGTGCTGGGCGTCTCCGGGTCCCTGGCGCTCGCCCTGATACCGCTGGTCCTGGGCCGCGGTCAGGGCTGGCCGGTCTGGTGCTGGGTCCTGCTGGCCGCATCCGTCCCGGCCGCGCTGTTGACCTTGTCCTATGAGCGGCGCCTCCTGGACCGCGGTGGGGCACCGCTGCTGGACCTGTCCCTGTTCGGGGTCCGCACCTTCAGCTCTGGCCTGGCCATCAGCGTCGCGTTCATGGCCTACTTCACCAGCAGCATCTTCGTGGTCAGCCTGCTGCTGCAGAACGGCCTCGGACTCACACCGCTGCGTGCCGTGCTGACGTTCACGCCGATGGCCCTCGCCGGCATCATCGCCCCACTGGCAGGCAAGCGGTTGATCGTCGCGTACGGCACCACCCGGGTGATCCTGCTCGGCTGCGCCGTCGACCTGGCCGCGACCCTCGCCCTGGCCGGCATGCTGCACACACAAGGCGGCGGAATCGGCATCCTCTGGCTGGCCGCGGTCCTCGCGCTGATGGGGCTGGGCAACACCCTCACCCTCCCGGCGCTGATCGGCGCCACCCTCGCCAGAGTGCAACCCCAGCAGGCCGGAATCGCCTCCGGGACGCTGAACACCACCCAGCAGTTCGCCGGCTCGGCCGGCCTGGCGGTCATCGGTACCGTCTTCTTCGCCGCACTCGGCGACCATCCCATGGGGCCCGGCGATTACGCCTCCGCGACCGAGACCGCATCCTGGATCAGCGTCGCCCTCGTCTCTGTCATGGCTGCCCTCACAGCGGCGCTGAACCGGCGCCCCGCGCCGGACTCGCCCGCGCCTACACACAAGACCGTTACCACCACCCAACGATGACCCGCCCGCGCCTCAACCACCCGTCCCTCGTCTCGCTGTGACAGGAACCAGGCCATGGACCGAACCGGAACGCACAGTCGCCGCGGACGGCTGGTTCCGCAGCATCGCGAGCCGGAGACCGCGGTGCTGCCCACCGCCCGGCGCTACGGGATGGACGTGCGCAGCTACAGTCCACTCGCCAACGGCTGGCTGAACGGCCGCGCCCGCACCGAAAACCTTCGGGCACCACCCGCCGGCGCGTTCGCCGACCACGGACAGGCCGGGACCGGGAGCCGGTGGCAGCCCTGCTGCGACCCGGCAACGCTGTCAGGGACAGCGCAGCCGCCGGCGGGTGGAAGCTGGTGCATCCACCCGCCGGCGGCCGGTGACCCGTCCGTCCTGGGCTTGCCCGGACGGTCTCAGTAAGCCGTTCCCTTCCCCGTCACGCATCCGCGCGGTACACGGAGATCTCGGTAAGGCTCGGGGTGTACTGCTCCGTGGCGATCTGGCTGGTGAGGGCCACCCGGAGCTTGGAGGTGGTGACGCTGCCGAAGCCGGTCACGGTCAGGTCGTGTCCGACGCCCGTGTCACCACTCGCGAAGGTCACCCAGGTGCCCGTCGCCGCGTCCCAGCGCTGCAGCTCAAACGACTGCACCCGCGGGTTCGTGCCCGAGTCGGTGTACTCGTCCAGGTACACCTGGTCGAACGTGGTGTCCGCGCCGAAGTCGACGTCGAGCGTGATCGGGTAGGAGGCGTCGTCGGCGGCGGCCCAGCGGGTGGTGAGGTCGCCGTCGGTCAGCTTCTCCGCGCCGAGCGAGCCGTTCGCGCCGGGGTGGGTGGAGCTGGCGGTCACCGGCTTGCCGAGCGCAAGATTGACCCGGTTGTCGCCCTCTTCTTCGATCGGATCGTCGTCGACCGGGTGGGCGACCCGCTTGCCGGCCTTCGTCTCCGCGATGCCGATGTCCGGGGCGTCACCGTAGTAGAGGTGGGTGCCGAGGAAGTCCGCCGTGCCCAGGTGGGCGTTGTAGCGGCCCGCGTCGATCAGCGGCGAGTCCTTGCGCAGCGCGAAGTGCGCGGCGGCCTTGCGGATGTGCTCCACGCCCGCCCCGGTGACGTAGGCGGCGGGGTCGCCGACGAACTTCGGGTCGGTGCGCAGCCCGTCCGGGTCGGCCGGTTCCTGGGTGGAGTGCTTGCCGCTCGCCTCGTAGTAGTCGTTGTGGGAGAACACGGCCTGCCGCAGAGCGCCGGTGCGGCGGTACCACGGTGTCTCGGTCGTCTTGGAGGTGTTGTAGAAGATGTTGTTCAGGAAGTAGACGCGGCTCAGGAACGTCTCGTCGTGGACGTAGTTCATGTCGGCGCCGTTGTAGACGAAGGTGTTGTTCGTGAAGTACGTCGGCAAGTAGTTCGTCGACAGCATGTTCTTCACGAGGACGCCGTTGTCGTTGACGCTCAGGTTGTAACGGGCCACCGAGTTCGAGCTGTTGCCCATGTAGGCCATCCAGCCCGCCGCGTTGTCGTGCGAGTAGTTGTACTGGTACGTGACGTTGAAGTTCGTGTACTCCAGGTCCCAGGGGGTGCCGTCGTACTCGTTGTCCGGGCCGCCGTACACCTCGTTGTACTGCATGGTGGAGTCGGCGCCGGCCCACAGGTAGAGCGCGCAGGACACCGCGTCGTAGCGCTCCAGGAAGCCGTTGACCTCGTTGTACTCGACGGTCATCCGCTCGGTGTCGGCGAGCTGGAAGGCGCCTTGGCCGATGCTCTTGGCGTAGTTGTGGCCGATGTAGACATCACGGCTGTAGAGGTCGCGGGTGCGCACCCACAGCTGCTCCCAGCCCTCGTGCCACTTGCCGCTGTCGTCGTACTGGCCCGAGTCAGCGCTGTCGGCGGCGAACCAGTTGAATGCGAACTGGACGGCGTGCAGTTCCACGTTCTCGAAGGTGTTGTCCTCGATCCGGACGTCCTTGAAGTGGTAGCCGCCGGCCGGGTAGTCCTTGTAGTTCTTGCTGCCGAAGACCTGGAAGTCCACGGCACCGTAGTGGATCTTCTGCCAGACGCTCGGACCATCCAGGTTGTGGACGTAGATGTCCGAGATCCGGAAGTGGTCCATGACGGTGTCCTCGCCGGCCTTGAACAGGTCGGCGTTGATCGACACCATGATGCCGTCACGGACATAGGTGCCCGTGGTGATGTTGGTGGCGAAGTCGTCGTCGTTGGACAGCTCGACGTTGTTGATGTCGTAGTACTGCTGGTTGCGCAGCACAATCGCACCGGTCAGGCCCACGGTCTGGGGGTTCTTGGTGCCGTCCGCGTTGAACGGGCTGGGCACGTTGCCGTTCGTCGCGATGTAGGGCCGGCCCGCGCGCTTGTCGCCGTACGCCGAGATGGTGATCGGCTTGCCCGCGCTGCCGGAGCCCTTGGGCCACAGCTGCTCGTCCTGCCACTGCTCACCGGCCTTGAGCAGAATGCGGTCGCCCGGCTCGAACGTTGTCGCGTTCGCCTTGGCCAGGCTGCGCCAGGCGGATTTCGGTGAGGTGCCGGCCGCGTTGTCGTTGCCGTGCGTGGCGTCGAGGTAGTAGTCCTTGCCGCCGGTCTTGTTCGGCATGTTGCCCGGCCAGGACTGCCCGGCGGCAGAGGCCGAGGCGGCAGTGGGCTGCTTGGGCTGGGCCGCCGCGTGCGCGGCCGGGGCGAGCGACCCCACGAGCAGCGCGGCAAGCAGGGAGGTCAGGCCGGCGCGGAGCGTCCGCGCGGTGATCCGCACTCGCTTCGGCGCCGCCTCGTCGGCAGTTGGGCCGACGTCGACAGGTCTCATTGCTGCACATCCTTGACGTTGATGGCGGCCACCGCCGAGGTGTCGACGTCCATCGAGGCGTCGTCGACCCGGCGCTGGAGGTACGTGTCGAACTTCTTCGCGACGAGCGACTGGCGGATCCGCTGGGCGTACTCCGTGAACGCCTTGTCCCCGTCGGTCTTCTTGCGGTCGAGTTCGTAGTAGGTGATCTGGCCGGTGCCCTTGACGGGCCCGGAGACCTGGCCCGGCTTGAGCTTGCCGAGCACGGACATGAGGTCCTGGTCGTGGGTGCTCAGCCCGGTGGCGCCGCTGCCGCCGTAGGTGGCGGTGGTCAGCTCGGCGTCCGGTTCGCCCTTGAGGGCCTTGAGGTGCCCGGCGGCCTTCACTCGGCGCTGGAGACCGGTGGCGAAGTCCTTGGCGGCGCCGTCGGGCACCTGCACCACGAGTTGCGTGTACGTGTACGTGGTCGCGTTGGCGCTCCAGGCGTCCGGATCGGCGTCGAACGCCTTGCGGACCTCGGCGTCGGTGACGTGGAGCGGGTCGCCGGAGTTCTTGCTGAGGCGGGCCTTGAGGCTCGTGGTGAGTTCGGTGAGCCGGTGGGTGTAGTACTCCTCGGGCGAGAACTCCGTGACGCCGTAGACGGTTTGGCCGGCGGCGATGGCCTGGGCACGGGACTCGTTCTCCTTCGTGCGTTCGGCGGCGAGGTCGGCGTAGTCCACGGAGTCGACGAGTTTCTGCTCCTTCGCGAGGACGAAAGTGGTCTTGTCCTCCCGGATCTCGTCGAGCGCGCGGGTCTCCAGGCGCTGGAGCGCGGTCCTGTCACCCGTCTTCGCGTTCCAGGTGAACGCGGCCTGCAGGTGGTATGCGGTGCGCAGCTCGTTCTGGACGGTGGGCGCGAGCCGTCGCATGTGGAAGAGGAGTTCGTCGCGGGTGACGGGGTGGCCGTCCATCGAGGCGACCTCGTCGGTGCGGTGGTGGCCGCCGATCGTCGTGACCGCGGTGACCACCAGTGCGGCGAGCACGAGGCAGCTGCCGATCAGGACGGCGAGGGTGCGCCGCGACGGTGTGCGGGAGGTGTCCGGTGTGCGGGTGGCGGCGCCGCGTGCGGCGGCCGGCCTACGGGCACCGGGCTTGCGCGAGCCGCCCGGCCGGCCGGAGCCGCCCGTCGCGCGCGTGGTGCCCGGCTTGCGGGCGCCGCCGGTTCTGCGCGTGGCCCCCGCTGTGCCGGTGCCCCGCCCGCCCGGGCCGCCCTGCTTGCGAGCGCTCGCCTTTGCGGAACCGCCCGGTGTGCGCGGCGCCCCCGCCCCGGACGCCGTGCCCTTCACGAAGCCGCCCCGATCGCGGCCACCCGGGCGAGGACGGGGATGTCCCGGGTCCGGGTCACCTCGAACACGACCGTGTCGACCTCGGCCGGCGGGAAGGTGAGGACGCGCTGGTAGCCCACCGCGTCGGTCTTGGCGAGTGTCGTCCACGCGCCGCCGCGGCCGCCCCGGACGACGATGTGCTCGACGCGCTGCCCCTGCGTGATGTCCTCGCCCAGGACGACCGCCTCGACCAGGCGGAGTTCCGGGAACACGAGAGTCACGGCGGGCCGGGGGTCGGCGGCGTCGGGCCGCCAGGGCGTGCGCGCCGGGCCGGGCCAGGCGGTGGCGATATCGCCCGGGGTGCCGGAGGTGACCGTCGCGGTGGCCTCGATCCGGCGGGAGCGGAAGTCCTCGATGCGCTGCCCGAGGCCCGTCAGCGCCGCCACGTCGGCGTCCCGCAGGCGCCCGTCCGCCGCCGGGGGGACATTGAGCAGAAAACAGGAGTTGCCGCCGACCGAGCGCAGGTAGATCGTGAACAGCTCGTCCACCGGGCGGACCTCGGTGTCCTCTGCGGTGTGGTGGAACCAGCCGGGTCGGATCGAGGTGTTGACCTCGGCCGGGTACCAGACCAGGTCGGACTCGTGCCCGGCCAGCGCGGCGCGGCTGCCCAGGTCGCGGTCGTCGCTCCGGACGAGCCGTGTGAAGGCACCGTCGTCCACCTGCTGCGAACGCGACGCGGTCCGTTCGGCGTCCTGGAGGGCGCGCGGCACCACGCTCCACTCGTCGGGGCGGGTGTCCCCGGCCTCGTTGCCGCACCAGCGGACGTCGGGCCCGCACACATTGATCACCGCGTCCGGCTGCAACGCGCGGACCACCGCGTAGTAGCGGTCCCAGTCGTAGACCTGGCGCTTGCCGTTGGGGCCCTCGCCGTTGGCGCCGTCCAGCCACACCGAGAACACCGGGCCGTAGCGGGTGAGCAGTTCGGTGAGCTGGGCGACGTAGAAGTCGTCGTACGCGGTCCCGGAGCCGTAGGACGCCTCGGTGCGGTCCCACGGGGACAGGTAGACGCCGAACTTCAGGCCGTGCCGGCGGGCGGCGTCGGCGACCTCGGCGACCACGTCGCCCCTGCCGCCGCGCCACGGAGACGAGGCCACCGAGTAGTCGGTGGCCTCGCTCGGCCACAGGCAGAACCCGTCGTGGTGCTTGCAGGTGAGGATGACGCCGGTCATCCCGGCGCTCTTGAGCGCCCTCACCCACTGGTCGGCGTCCAGGTCGGACGGGTCGAAGAGGGCAGGGTCGTCGTGTCCCTCGCCCCACTCCCGATCGGTCATCGTGTTCATGCCGAAGTGGATGAACCCGTAGAACTCCATCTCCTGCCAGGCGAGTTGCCGCTCGCTCGGCCGGACCTGGGCCAGCGTCCGCCCGGACGCCTCAGCGCTCAACGGAACCGCCGGTTGTACGAGGCGAGCAGGGCGAGCAGCCCGGCCAGCGCGACGAGCATGACGGCGAGGTGTCCCCACCCGATCATCGTCCGCTCCACCACGACGAGGGCCACGCAGGCCGCCGCGACGAGCGTGCGCACGATGACGAGCAGCGCCGTACGCGTCGAGTCCTTCATGTCGGTCTTCCTTCCGCTGGGCCGCGAGGGGCCGTCAGCCCTTGACTCCGCCGGATGCCATGCCTTCGATGAGCCGCTTCTGGATGAAGGCGTAGACGATCAGCACGGGCACGATGACGATGACCATGCCTGCGTACAGGCGCCCGTAGTCCGCCGCCGCCTTCTGCGCGGTGAACAGGTTGAGCAGGCCGACCTGGACCGTCTTGCCCTCGCCGGGCAGCAGGGTCAGCGAGATGATGAAGTCGTTCCAGTAGGCGAGGAAGTTGAACAGGATCACCGTGGTGACCGCCGGGCGGGCCATCGGCAGCATGATCCGGGTCATGATCCGGAAGCGGGAAGCCCCGTCCAGCGACGCGGCCTCTTCGTACTCGACCGGGATGGACCGGAAGTACGCGGTGAGCAGGTAGATGGTGAAGGGGATCGACGTGGCCGCATAGACGAGCGACAGCATGGAGGGGTTGTCGAGGAAGAACCCGCCGGGGAAGACGTCGATCAGCGCCTTGTCCCAGTCGACCAGCATCAGGAAGATCGGTACGACGATGTAGTTGACGTTGACGAAGAGCCCGCCGAGCAGGGCGATCTCCACGATGCCCTTGCCCCGGAACTCGTACCGGGCGATGACGTACGCCGCCGGCACGGACACCGCGAGGACGAAGACCAGGCCGAGCACCGTCACGAACACCGAGGTCAGAAAGTACTGGCCCATGTGCGCATCGGTGAACGCGGCAACGTAGTTCTCGAAGCGCAGCCCCTCGGGCAGCGTCCAGGGACTGCCGAAGAACTCGCTCTTCTTCTTCAGCGAGGCCAGCAGCACCCAGGCGACCGGCACCGCGATGGCGAGAGCGAGGACGATGACGAGCGCGTAGGTGAGCACGCGGCCGATCCGCGGGCGGGAGGCGCGCGGGCGGGAGGAATTAATCACGGTCATGGTGTCTGTCCTCAGAACTGGAGGGGCTCGCGCCGGGTCGCCCGGCTCACCAGGAGCGACACGAGGAACGAGAACACGAAGATGACGACACCGATGGCCATGCCGTAGCCGTACGACGAATTCGTGTACGCCTGCTTGTACATGTAGCTCAGCAGGACCTCGGAGGAGCTGTCGGGACCGCCGCCGGTCATCGCGCGGACCAGGACGAAGCTGAGGTTGACCGCGCTCATGATGAAGAAGGTCAGCGAGGTGCGCAGGTTCTGCCAGATCAGCGGCATGGTGATGGAGAAGAACTGCCGGCCGCTGGAGGCTCCGTCGAGCGCGCTGGCTTCGTACAGCTCCTCGGGGATGCTCGACATGCTCGACATGTAGAGGACCATGTAGTAGCCCAGCGACTGCCAGACCATCGCGATCCCGACGGAGTAGAGCACGATCTTCTGGTTGCCGAGCCAGACCTGCTGCCAGCCGTCGAGGGACAGCAGCCGCAGCGCGCCGTTGAGCAGGCCGTTGTTCTGGTCGTAGACGGCGGAGAAGATCGCCGCGATCACGACCACCGAGAGCACGTTCGGGATATAGAGGACGAACCGGAGGAAGTAGCGGCCGCGCAGCTTCTGCCTGGTCATGATCGCGGCCAGGAACAGGCCCATACCCATGGTCACCACGGTGACCACGACCAGCAGCGCGACCGTGTTCTGGAAGGCGCGCACGAACTGCTTGTCGTCGATCAGGTGGCGGAAGTTGTCCAGCCCCACGAACTTCATGTCCGGCGAGAAGCCGCTCCAGGTGAAGAGCGACATCCGGAACACGTTCACGGTCGGGTAGACCATGAACACCGCGAAGAGCACCAGCGCGGGAAGCAGGCAGGCGAGCACGAAGCGGGTGTTGCCGCGTCGGCGGGCCGCGGATGCGGCACCGGGCCGGGAGCCTTTGGCGGACGGCTCGGGTTTCGATGCGGGATCCGCTGAGCCTTGGGGCGGGGTGGAGAGAGTCGTCACCGTGCCGATCCTTCGGTCGTACGAAGCAATCCCGGGTGAACCTAGAGGGCCTCCCGGGTCATGGGGCGCCGGCGGCGACCCGGCGGAGCCGGATCGCCGCCGGGCCGGTCAGTCGCCCGCCTGGCGCAGCTTCTCGCTGGCCTCGTTCAGCGCGGACTGCCACTTGGACTCGGTGGTGTCGCCGCTGATGATGCTGTTGGCGGTGTCGAAGAGGGTGGACTTGATGTCGACGCCCTCGACAGGCGCCGTGGAAGCGAAGCCGCCGACGAGCGCGGAGACCGACGAGTCCTCGTAGAGCTTGTAGAACTCGGCGCTCTCACCCGTCAGGCTGTTCGCGATGCCCTCGACCGGCTGGATCGCGTTCGACTTGGCGAAGATCTTCGCGGCTTTGTCCGAGTACAGGTAGGCGATGAACTCCTTCGCCGCATCCTTGTGCTGGGCCGCGCTGGGCACCCAGACCGACTCGACCGAGGTGGTCAGGTAGCGCTTGCCGCCGTCGGTGTCCGTCGGCAGCGTGGTCAGACCCCATGCGAAGCCGTCGGCGCGCGGGGCGTCGGCCATCTCACCGGTGATCCAGGTGCCGTTCGGCATGAACAGTGCCTTGTTGTCGAGGATCGACTGCTGGTTCTTGGTGAAGTCCTGCTCGTTGGCGTAGCCGACAGTGGACTTGGACGCGTAGCTCAGCAGCTTCGTGGTGAGGTCGAGCGCCTTCTTGGCGTTCGCCGTCTTCCAGACGTCCTTCTTGTACGTCATGACGTCGTTGTAGAACTGCTCCCCGCCGACGTCTGCGAGCAGGGCGTAGAAGAACGAGTCGAGGTACCCGGCGGTCGGGTAGGTGAACAGCGAGATGCCCTGCTTCTTGGCCTTGTCACCCAGCTTGAACATCTCGTCCCAGGTGGCCGGGACCTTCCAGCCGTTCTTCTCGAACAGGCCCTTGTTGTAGAAGAGCCCGGTCGGCGCGTAGTACATCGGCATCAGGTACGTCTTGTCCGTACCGTACGGGTTGGTGTTGAGGTTGCCGATGATGCCGTCGGTGAGCTTGTCGCCCACGGTCTTGCCCTCGCCGGGGACCTTGGTGTCAAGGACCGGGGTCAGGTCTTCGAGGGCCTTGTCCTTGACCAGCGTCTCGGTGAGGGCGGCCTTGCGGCCCTGGCCGAGCACCACGACGTCGGGGTACTTGCCCGCCTTCATGTTCGGCGTGATCTCGTCCTCAATGCTCTTCGAGATCTGCAGCTGGACGTCGACGTCCGGGTGCGAGGCCTCGTAAGCCTTGATGACCTGGGTGTACATGTCCCGGCCGTAGCCGCCTTCGAGTGCGGCGACCTTAAGGGTCGTCTTTCCCGAGCCCGCTTCGTCACCGCCGGACGAGCAGCCGACGAGCAGTGCGAGCACTGCGACCGCTGTGCCCGTAAGGGCGAGCGATCTCCTCATTTGGGGTCCTTCCTCGTGGACAGTTGCCCACCTGACTGCGAGCGGGAGAACAGGTACCGCGCGGACCCCCGTCGAGGCGGCCGCATCGGCATCACACCGTGCAGTGCCACCGCATCCCGGATCCAGCTGTCGGACGAGCCAGGATTGTTACGGTGGCACCGATAACATGATGCGTACGATGGCATCGATCACATGAGTGCGCAAGGATCAGATGATGATTAATTCAGACAACAGCCGAATAGCGCTTACTGCGGGCCCGGCGGAGCAGTGGAAGCGCGCACCGACAGCGTGACGGCGCCCACCGACGCCTCAACGGCGGCTTCTCCCTTGAGCAGCAGGCCGACCGCCGCGACTCCGTAACCGAAGAAGTCCTGCCGTACGGCCGTCAGCGGCGGCCAGCAGTACGCCGCCAGCGCGATGTCGTCGACGCTCACGATGGACACGTCCTCGGGCACCGCACGGCCGCGCTCACGCAACGCGTGTATCACCCCGAACGCCATCTCGTCGCTGGCCGCGAAGACCGCGGTGACCTCGGGGATCATCGCGAGAATCTGCCCCTGCCGGAACCCCGACCCGGGCGACCAGTCGCCCTCCAGCGACGGCGGCGGCTCGATCCCGGCCGCCCGTAGGCACTCCTGCCAGCCCTGGCGGCGCTGCCGCGCCTCGATCCACTCGTCCGGTCCCGAGACGTGCCAGACCTGCCGATGACCCAGGTCGAGCAGGTGCTGGGTCGCGATCCGACCGGCTTCCTGCTGGTCGATGCCGAGCACCCGGGCCCCCGCGGTGCGCGAACCGTCGAGGGTGACGGTCGGGATGTCGCGGGTGATGTCCTCCATTTTCCGCGTCACCGAGATGAGCGGTACGGCGATCACTAAACCGTCCACGCCCTGGTCGGCGAGCTTGGCGAGGGAACGCTCCATCAGGCCGACGTCCAGCGCCGAGATGGTCGCGATACTCACCGCGTACCCGGCCTCGCCGGCCGCCGACTCGACGCCGGCGGTGACCGCCGAGCGCGAGTAGTAGCCGCCGGAGGCCAGCAGTACCAGCCCGATGGTGCGGCTGCGCCCCGAGGACAGTGTCCTGGCAGCACTGTTGAACCGGTATCCGACCTGCTCCACGGCGGCCAGCACCCGCCGGTTGGTCTCAAGGTTGACGTTCGGCGAACCGCGCAGCGCGCGCGAGACGGTCTGCGCCGACACTCCGGCGATCCGGGCCACGTCGGCCATGCTCGGCTGCCTCGGCCGCTCGATGCCGTCTTTCATGACGCTCCCTCCCTCGACGTCGTCGTCAGACGAACCTTACTGAGCTTGTTAGTTGTGTTACCGATAACATACTCTTCCTTCGTGACCGAGTCGCCCACGACACACAACCCAGAGCCACGGAGCACGGCCGGCAGCACGCCCAACGCCGCGCTCTCCTGGCATAACGGCCGTCTCTACCGAGCCGGCATCCCCCACCGCGTCCTGTCCGGGGCCCTGCACTACTTCCGGGTCCACCCCGACCTGTGGCGGGACCGGATACGGCGGATCGCCGACCTCGGGCTCAACACGGTCGACACGTATGTGGCCTGGAACTTCCATCAGCTCCGCGAGGACCGGGCACCGCGCTTCGACGGCTGGCGGGACCTGGAGCGGTTCATCCGCATCGTGGGCGAGGAAGGCCTCGACGTCATAGTCCGTCCCGGCCCGTACATCTGCGCCGAATGGTCCAACGGCGGCCTGCCCAGCTGGCTCACCGCCAAGGACCTTGCCATCCGCAGCTCGGACCCGGCGTTCACCTCGGCCGTCGCCCGCTGGTTCGACGAACTGGTCCCTCGGCTGGCAGCGCTCCAGGCCCGCGAGGGCGGCCCGGTTGTCGCGGTCCAGGTGGAGAACGAGTTCGGCAGCTACGGCGACGACCACGCCTACGTGCGATGGAACCGCGAGGCCCTCACCGAACGGGGCATCACCGAGCTGCTGTTCACCGCCGACGGCCCCACCGAACTCATGCTGGACGGCGGCACCCTGCCCGGCACCCTGACCACCGCAACCCTCGGCTCCAAGCCGGAAGCCGCCCGGCGGCTCCTCGCCGGCCGCCGGCCCGACGAACCCTTCGTGGTCGCCGAGTTCTGGAACGGCTGGTTCGACCACTGGGGCGAACGGCACCACGTCCGCGGGGTGGAGAGCGCGGTCCACACCCTGCGCGGCATCATCGCCGACCATGGCAGCGTCAGCATCTACATGGCGCACGGTGGCACCAACTTCGGTCTGTGGGCGGGCGCCAACGAGACCAAGGGCCGACTGGAGCCCATCGTCACCAGCTACGACTCCGACGCGCCCATCGCAGAGAACGGCCGTCTCACCCCCAAGTTCTTCGCGATGCGCGAGGCGCTGGGCGCCCGTGAACCTCTCCGCTCGCCCGAGCAACTGCCTGCTCTTGAGCCCGCCAACGTCCCGCTGGTCCACCGCGCCGGCCTGCTCACCGCCCTGCGTGCGGTGCCGGCGAAGACCACCACCCCGCGCCCCGCCTCCTTCGAACAGCTCGGCCTCGACGCGGGCATGATCCTGCACACCGCCCACCCGCGCATCCCCGCCGGCGAGCACCGGCTGATCTTCACCGACGTGCACGACCGGGCCCTGGTCTTCATCGACGGCACCCTGCTCGGCGTCGTCCACCCTGACTCCCCGGAACTGGCCGTCCCCGGAACCGGCGAGGTCGTACGCCTGGAGGTCCTGGTCGAGAACCTGGGCCGCATCAACTACGGCCCCGGCGTCGGCCGGCACAAGGGTCTGCTCGGCCCGGTCCTGGTCGACCGGCGCATGGTGCAGGGCTGGCAGAACACCCCGCTAGCGCTCCAGGAATGGTCCTCGGTCGAACTATCGGACGCCCTCGCCGCGGCTCCCGAGACAGGGGCGGCCAGGCCGACCGAGCCGTCCCGGCCGACGCCCGCGGATACATCCACCGGGTTCGCCGTCGCCGAGTTCCACGTCGAAACCCCGGCGGACACCTTCCTCGCGCTCCCGGGATCGGCCCACGGCCTGGTCTGGGTCAACGGCTTCCTGCTCGGCCGCCACTGGGAAATCGGCCCTCAGCTCACCCTGTACTGCCCGGCACCCCTGCTACACCCCGGCACAAACACGGTCACGGTCCTCGAACTGGAACGCCTCGGCGAAACCCTGGAACTACGCGTCCACCCCGAACTGGGCCCACCGGAGGAGTACGTGGAGGAATTTGACTGAAAGGTTCGACCCCGAATCCCGGACACGGTTATGCGGCCGGCGTCAGCGTGGTCCACGCTGTTCGGGACGCTGTCTCGTAAGCGATCGGGCTGCGGTGTCCGAGGCGGCAGTGACGGCGTCGGGTGTTGGAGCGGTTCAGCCAGTAGAACGCATCGAGGTGGGCCTCAAGCTCGCCGGACCAGTGCTTGCGGCCCTGTAACGTCTCGCGTTTGAACGGCGCGTTGGAGAACTCGGCGAGCGCGTTGTCCGCGCTGGAGCCGATCGGGCTCATGGCCTGGCGGACGCCGACTTGATGGTGATCTCCTTCTTGTACTTACTGCGCGTGTCGCCCTGAATACCGGTGAGCCGGTCGACGCGGGCGAGCGCGAAGGGCTCGAACACCGTCTCCTTGCAGCGCCGATCTGCAACGAATCCGTGACCTCGGGTCCATCCGGGTGGCCAGTGCTCCCCGTGCGCTTTCACGAGGTCACGAAACTTCTCAGCGGCGGTGAGGCGGTCGGACACCTGCGACTCCCGCTTGCCGCTCCGGGCTCCCGCTGCTCGCCGGCGGACGACGAACGTAGGGTCCCCACCCCCTCGCTCCTTGGTTTCGATATAGGCCATGGAACGACCGTAAACGACGCGATGCGCCCACGATGTGCCCACCAGCGGAAACAAAAGAGCCCTTCTGACCCACGTTTCCGCAGGTCAGAAGGGCATTCCTTCTGTGGAGCCTAGGAGATTCGAACTCCTGACATCTGCCATGCAAAGACAGCGCTCTACCAACTGAGCTAAGGCCCCTTACAGGCGGCAGCCGACCGGAAAGTACATGGAACTTGGCCCGGTGCGGGCGCCGAGGAACAGGATACCGGGTTCTGGGGGGTGTACCGCAAAATGATTGGGGGTCCCGGCATGCGACCACTCTCCGTAGGATGCCCCCCACGGGTTCGCTGGAGTGAACCGCGGATCTTGGGGAAGCGATGGGGAGACGCAATGGATGCCGCACAGCAGGAAGCAACCGCCAGAGCCCGCGAGCTGCAGAGAAACTGGTACGGGGAGCCGTTGGGGGCGCTCTTCCGCAGGCTCATTGAAGACCTCGGGCTCAACCAGGCACGTCTCGCCGGAGTACTCGGGCTCTCGGCTCCCATGCTCTCCCAGCTGATGAGCGGCCAGCGCGCCAAGATCGGGAATCCTGCGGTCGTCCAGCGGGTACAGCTGCTCCAGGAGCTGTCGGGACAGGTAGCCGACGGCACCGTGAGTGCGGCCGAGGCCACCGACCGTATGGACGAGATCAGAAAGTCCGTGGGCGGCTCCGTACTCAGCAACAGCACCCACACGACGAACAGTTCGGGAGCGCCCACGGTCAAGCGGGTGGTGCGCGAGATCCAGTCGTTGCTGCGCTCGGTTGCCGCGGCCGGTGACATCATCGATGCGGCGGACTCCCTCGCCCCCAGCCATCCGGAGCTGGCAGAGTTCCTGCGGGTGTACGGCGCGGGGCGCACTGCGGACGCGGTCGCGCACTACCAGGCGCACCAGAGCTGAGGCGGCGGCACCGCCGCCATGCCGAAGGGAAGCGACGCACGACGATGGGTGAGGTCTTCGCCGGCCGGTACGAACTGGTCGACCCGATCGGGCGGGGTGGGGTCGGCGCCGTCTGGCGTGCCTGGGACCACCGGCGGAAGCGGTACGTGGCCGCCAAAGTGCTGCAGCAGAGCGACGCATTCACTCTGCTGCGGTTCATACGCGAGCAGGCGATGCGGATCGACCACCCCCATGTGCTCGCCCCCGCCAGCTGGGCCGCCGACGACGACAAGGTCCTGTTCACGATGGACCTGGTCGGCGGCGGCTCGCTGGCCCATCTGATCGGGGACTACGGCCCGCTGCCGCCCGCGTTCGTCTGCACCCTGCTCGACCAGCTGCTGTCCGGGCTCGCCGCGGTGCACGCCGAGGGTGTCGTGCACCGCGACATCAAGCCCGCGAACGTGCTCCTGGAGGCGACCGGCACCCGCCGGCCCCATCTGCGCCTCTCCGACTTCGGCATCTCGATGCGCAAGGGCGAGCCGCGGCTGACCGATACCAACTTCGTCGTCGGAACGCCTGGTTACTTCGCACCCGAGCAGATCGCGGGCTCTGAGCCGGACTTCCCCGCGGACCTCTTCGCCGTCGGCCTGGTCGCGCTGTATCTGCTGTCGGGGGCCAAACCGGACGCCAAGGCGCTGGTCGAGCACTTCACCGCGCACGGTACGCCGCCCGCGCCGAAGGACATTCCGGAACCGCTCTGGCAAGTGCTCGCCGGTCTGCTCCAGCCCGATCCGGAGTCCCGTTTCCGCACCGCGACAGGGGCGCGCAAGGCGCTGACCCACGCCACGGAAATGCTTCCCGCGCCCGGGCCCGACGATGAACTGGTGGAGGTCTTCGACCAGATCGGGCCGCTGCCCATGGGTTTCGGTCCGCAGGGGCCACTGCCCGCGGCGCCTCAGCGCCAGCCTGACCTCATGCCGCAACCATTCGGCACGTCTTCCGCCCCGGCACAGCCGCCGTCCGTGTCCGGGGCCACGGCCGGGAGTTTCCGCCTTCCGCCGCCACCCGCCTACGGGCCCCGGGTTCCGGACGGAGCGTCCTTCACGGGGCCGTCGTCGGGCGGGCCGTCGTCGGCCGGCCAGTCGCCGACCGGGCAGCCTTACGGTGCTCGGGATGATCAGTCAGGGCAGCGGGGCCCACAGAGGCAGGAGGGTTCGCCGGGGCAGCAGGCCTCCTCAGGACAGCAGGCCCAGGTCCATGAGGCTGGTCCGGGGGAGGGAGCGTGGCAACGGGGCGTTCTGCAGGAGGGGACGTTCACGCCGTCGGCAGGTACGACGGGGACTGCCGGGACGGCAGGTACAGCGGGGACGACAGGTACAGCGGGGACGGGTCATCCGATGAGACCTGGTGGCGGGCCTGGTGGCCCTGCGGGAGCCAGTGCCGCTGCCGGCACCGGCGGCACCGCCAGCCATGCGACGCCATCCGCCGCCGCTGCCTCAGCCACCCCAGCCCCTGCAGCCGTCCCTCCCGTTCCGACCACCGCGCCCGCCGTCCCCGCCGTCGACCCGAGCCAAGGGGCACAGAGCGAGCATCCGTCACCGCCCCACCATCCCGCGCCGCAGCCGCCCCACCCGGCCTCCCAGGCCTACGCCCAGCAGGCCCCGCCGCAGCAGCCCTCGGCCGACGTCCAGCACCCGCACCACCCGCAACCGACCGACCCCTCCGCCGCGACCACTCCGGCGCAGCGCGAGACCTCTCCCACGCGCCCCTACACGGCCCAGCACCCGCAGATCCCGCAGGCCATGCACCAGCCGGAGTACATGGCCCAGCCGACGGAGTACTCCGAGCAGGCCATGGCCCCGCACCCGGACGCGTTCTCTGCCGGTACGGCACCCGCCGACGTGCCGTGGCCGGCCGCGCAGCCCACCGGACGGGCCGCACGGCGCAAGGCGCGGCAGAAGAAGCCCGGTCCGCCCGCGAAGGTGGCGATCCCGATGCTGCTCGTCGCGCTGCTGTGTTTCGCGGTGGGCACCTGGGCGCTGCTCCAGCCCTGACGGCACCGACCCGCGCTCTGACCAGGCCCTCGGCAACCAGATCTTCGGCAACGGTGCCGTGCGGCCACCTGGCCTGCGCGGGTCACCGGTTCAGCGGCGGTCACCGGTTCAGCGGGTCACATCCTGGACGCCTCCCGCCGCCCGCGCGCGCCGCCTGGCCAGCACCGTCCAGAGTGCGAGCACCAGCAACAACGCGGTGCCCGCGCCGAAAGCGGTCACGGCGAGCAGCCGCATCGAGCCGTCGGAGTCCGTGCCGGTGGACAGCATGCCGTTCTCCGCGGGCCGTCCGTCCTGTTTCGTGACGAAGAACGTGCCGGCGGGTTTCGTCGGGCCCGCGTAGTGGGGGCTGGACTTGGCGCTGCCCTTGACGTCCACGGTGAGCTTCACTCCGTACGCTCCCGTGCCGTACTGCTTCGTGATCCGTGGGTTGACGCTCAACGTCAGGTAGTACCAGCCGCCGAACTGCACCGCGGCGACCTGCGGGTTTACGGAATGCCGGTTCTCGTAGGCGACGGGGGGCAGCGACGGGAGAGCGGCTGACTGCGCTTCGCCCTGGTACGACACGTCCGCTGCTTCGACGTACCCGCGCACCGGGTTGTACAACGTCATGACCAGCGCGGATCCGACGAATCCACCGTCGCCGCTGCCGCCGCTGTTTCCCGAGCTTTCGGTATCGCTCAGCCCGTCGCCGCCGGAAGCGCCCCCCGTGCTCTGCGTGCTGTCCATGCCGTCCGTGTCGCCCGAGCCATCCGATCTCCCGGTGCCGTCGTCCCCCGCCGCACCGGTCAGCTCCGCGGTGGCGGAGATCTGCTGTCCCCAGGCGACGGGCACGCGGTAGAAGAAGGTCTGCCCGGCGTCGATGTGCTCCTGCCAGACGCCCTTGTCCAGGTCGGTCGCGGTCCTGAAGCTGCTGCCGCCGGGACGCTGCCGGTGCGTACCGGCGGGCGGGGCGGGAGAGGCCGAGTTCCAGGTCTCGGGGGCCGTGGTCGGCTCGCTGGCGCCGGGCCGCAGCGGGGGCTCGGAGACGCAGTGCAGCTCCAGGCCCCAGTCGTCCGAAGAGGAAGCGATGCCGCTGTCGCGCTCGACGACCACGAAGTACTCACCGGCGTGCCGGCAGGACGGGTCGCCGGAATCGATCGCCCGGGCGGCCACGGTGGCGATGGGCCGCGGGCTCGCGGCCTCGCCGAACTGCACCTTCTCGTCGTCACACACATAGCCGTCGCCGTCGCGGATGCTCACCTTGATGCCGTCGCCACCGGCGACCTTGGTACCGAGGTGCGGGATCGCCGCGACGGACACATAGACGTTGTCGGTCGCATTGAGTTGCAGCCGGTAGTGACGTTCGCCCTGCGAGCCCCCCTGCGGGCCGAGGGAGCTCTTATACGTGCTGCCCGGCTCGATCGAGTCGGCGGAACCGTCGTTTCCGCCACCTTGGACGGTCTTCGCGCCCTGCTCATAGGCGTACGGCCCGGGATCGCCGTCCTGCGCCATGGCCACACCCGGCAGCGCCGCCACCACACACATGGCCGCCGCGACAGCCAGCCCGGCCGGACTGAACAGACCGAAGGGAGCGCGGCGGCTGCGGGGACCGAGGGCACTGCGGGCGCTGGACGAGTGGGATGCGCTGGATGAGCGGAACGATCGAGTCGGACCTGCCGGATCGGCTGGACGGGCTGGACCGGCCGACGAGGTCCTCTCGTCATGCCGTCGCGTCCCGAGACGCCTCATGCTGCGCCACATCGCGCGCCACCCCTCCGTGCCCTTCATCGTCCCTCCGCGCCCTTCCGCCGCGCGTTCCGCCACGTCCCGCGACGGCCCCGCCGCCGCTTCTCCCGCGCCGGTCACGGGCGTGCGCCTCAGTTGTCCGGCACACGATGGCCGCACCACCTGACCATCCTGCCTTCCCGTACGGCCACTGTCCGCACGGACGCCTCAATCACCTGTGAGATCCAGCTTGTTCGCACGGTGACGGCAGCCGGACACATCACGGAACGCCCCATACGCGCTGTATGCCGTGGCCATCACGGAGCGGCACTGTTCGGCCAGCGAGTTGATCATTCGCTTACGCGAATTCTCCGGCCCAACGAGCACGTCTGCAGAACGCCGAAACAGAAAAACACGGCCCGCAGAACGCGACCCGACGGCCCGCCGCGCGGACAGGAGACCCAGCGGAGACCGAACCGGCAGCAGAGGAGGACCGAGCGGGAAATGCGGCGAAGAGATAGGAGAGAGGCAAAGGGGACGCGAGAGGGGCTGGAGGGAAGGTGGAGGGAAGTGAGAGAGAGCAGGAGCTGCCGGGGACGGACCATCACAGACCGCCACAGACAGCACAGGGCCCCGGTCGCTTCCGCGGCCGGGGCCCTGGCGAAACTGTCGGGGATACTCACGAACCCGTGGGCACGGAGTCGGTCGCCTCCGTCCACAGATCCTGCTCGGCGCGATCCGCCTGGACCTGGCGGTACACGAGGAGCCCGCCGATGGCGACCAATGCGATCAGGAGAAGCTTTTTCACCGCGCGACCTCGTCTTTCCTTGACGTAGGGGACTTCTGGCGCCCGACTATACACATCGAGCGATATCGATCGGTGACCTGCATCCCGCCCTCAACTGGCGCCTCACCAGGACCGGTACGGGCTGTCCGCGGGCCCTTGCCGACGCTCCGGCCGCCCCTCGATCGCCCTTGTCCGGCGAACGGCATTCCAGGACACCTCGGGCACCTGTGCCGCTGTTTTTATTTTCGGGTCATCTTCGGCCATCCGAGTGTTGTTCATCCGAAGATCGCTGCTTGCCGAGCGTCGGTCCCACACTCCAGCCACCGTATACACACCATGAGGAAAGTACGCAAATCGCCTGACCCGAAAGTGAGGGGCCATGACCGGAAACAGGGTCATGAAGCTGTGGACCGTCATCGTCACCGCCTTCATGGCGGTACTCGCGACTCTTGGCTTCGCCTCCACGGCGACCGCCGCGTCGGTACAACAGGCCGAGGGGATCCGCAACTGCGTCGCCGCCGCACCGTCCGAGACGAGGCCGCTGCCGGCCCCGCGGACCTCGCCGCACGACCGGACCCTGCCCCCCACGATGAAGCAGCGCATCCGTGCCGAGGCCCACGGTGCGTCGCCGTCCTGCCGTGCGAGGGCGTCCGCGGCCGAGCCGACGGACGCAGTGGCCCCCGCCGCCCGGACCAAACCGGCCGCGGCCCCCGCGCCGTCCAAGGGGACGACTCCGGTCATGGTGAGCGCCTCGGTGAGCGACGCCGGCCTGAGCTACTCCAGAGTCGAGTACGCCGCCGCCAAACCGCCCCGGACATCCACCGGCACCACGGCATCCCGCTCCGGCACAGCGGCGTCTAACAGCAGCGCCCACGCGACCGGCGCCATGTCCCCGTCGGCCTCCGTGACCGTGTCCGTATCCAACGGTGCTCCAGCGGCAACGAACACCGCACGTCGCCCCACGTACGCCGCACCCCAGGACCGGCTCGCCCCCCGCTCAGTGGTCACGGTCACCTCCCCCGGCGGCTACCCGGCCCTCATCCAGGCAGCCATCCGCGCTCCCCGCACCCCCGCCCAGCCGTAGCCCGCCCCGCACCGGTAAGTCCGCACCGCGCCGCACCGCAAAACCAACGCCCCTCCCGTGCACCCCGGCACCGCGTCCCGCCGCCCCCGGGACCCGGAAGGCCCGGCAGCTCTCCAGGAGTTGCCGGGCCTTCATCGCTGTACGACAGCTCGCAGCACGGTGCGCGAAGTCTCAAAGACCCTGGTGCCGCAACAGGCGACCCTAGGTATCGGCTGGTACGGCGCTGTCGTTCGGTTCCGCGGCGACGATGAGCACTTCCCCGTCCTCGTCCTCCGGCAGTGAGGCCCGGCGGATCAGTTCCGCCCATGCGTCCGGCCAGATGGTGGCGGCATCCCATCGGATGCCCGCGAGCGGAACACCGTCCAGCCGGGCGTGGCGCAGGTCGACACCGGTGAAGTCGCTGCTTGCTTCTACTACCGCGCCGACCGCCCGGGACAGCGTCAAGGCCTGTCCGTGCGTCCGCGTGAGGTCGTCGACGACGTCCTGGATCATGACGTCCGCCGCATCTGACAGATCCTCGTCTTCGCTGCCGAGCAGCGAGGCAAGCTCCTCGGCCAACATGACACACACCTCCCGCACATCGGCGACGAGCTGCCCGGCATGCACCCCGAGCGTTGCCTCGACAGCCGCGAGGTAGTCGGTGCCGGTCAGTGCCGCGGGTCGGGGCCGCAGCTCGCGCGGCACACGGATATCGGCGATGCATCTGTGGAGCCTCAGCGCCAGGAGGCGGACCGCGGTCGGCCCCCGCCCGTCGCGCACACCCCTGCCCAGCTGCTGGACCTCGTCGAGGACGGTCCGCAGGACGGCTGCCAGGTCCCGGGGCCAGTAGACGTCGACGATACGCAGGGCTTCCTGACGGTACTTGAGCCGTATCACAGCCGGACGGGCCGCCAGGGGGGTGGCCGGGTCGGCGTCCATGCCGTCCGTGTCCTGAGGGTCCGCTGTTATCCGCTCATGGCGTGCCAGGCGTTCCGTGACCGCTGTCCCCGTCTCACGGTGTGCGGCGGCCAGATAACGGTCGAGGGCGAGATCGGGGTCACGCAGTTCCGGCAGCCCGCCCTGTGCCATGAGCCGATCGTGCACCGCGATGCCGACCTGCCCGTGGACGGCGGCAAGCAGGGCATCGAGTGTGGTGTCAGGGTCCCTTCCTGTTGTCGTGGTGACCCGGTCTTGAGTCATCGCTCACCCTTCTCGTCCTTGTGACCGGTGTCGCTCTGGAAACCGAGGCCCGACTTCAGCGCTGCTCGTGCACGGGCCAGGTTCTGGCGTACGGCTGCCTGGTTGGTACCCATGGCGCGGGCACTCTCCTCGGTGGTGAAGCCGTCGAGATGCCAGGCCATGGCGGCACGCTGCTTGGCCGGCAGCTGAAGCAGCAGCGCGATCACACGCCGCACGCCCTCGCCGACCTCGGCGGCGTGCGCCGGCGTCTGCCAGTTCATGACCGCGTACGACTCGGGAAACTCCGCGCAGGACTCCTCGGGCCTCACGTGCTGTCTCACCCACGACCGCCACGCCACCTGGCGCAGCCATGCCTTGGGATAGGTCACAGAAAGACCGGGGGCGCACATCTGCGTGAAGGCGTCCTGCGCGGCGTCCTGCGCCTCGTTCCAGGTGGCGCCCTGCATGAGTAGATGGCGTACCAGAGCGGGGTATTCCGCTTCGTGAAGTTCCTCCGCGAGTTCTCTGCCAGGCAGGGCCACGGAGGGGGCGCCGAGGAAGGCTGGAGCGCTGACCTCAGTACTGACGGAATCCTCCATCACGGCCACCCCCGCTCCGGCCAGCGGACGGGCTGGTGCGGACCCGTCCGGTCAGCGTCTGGCTGGCGATCCGGGCGAGCTCCACCTCCTTGTCCAGCCACCGGTGAGCTGTCGTCACCGCACCGCCGACTATTTTCACGAGGACCGTCGTGCCCGCTCCGACCAACACCGGATCCACTCCGTGTTCCTCTTTCCCGTCTCCTTGCGGCCGAACGTAGGCGTGCCGCGACTGCTAAGCAGTGCCGTATGGCGGGGAAGTTGTGACATCACGCAGGTCAGTCGGTATGCGCCCGGGGTCGTCAGCTGAAGGAACCAAGGCGAGGACGCACTCGTCGACCGAAGAGCGTCGTTGCCGTCCTTCATGAACGTCAAAGACCCCCAGTCGTGATCGACTGGGGGTCTTCTGGCTGGTGGGGCTAAGAGGACTTGAACCTCTGGCCTCTTCCTTATCAGGGAAGCGCTCTAACCGTCTGAGCTATAGCCCCGTGCTCTGTGAACAGTGCACATGGTCTGCACGCACTGCGTGCTGACCACTGAAGATTAGCGCACGTCGCGGTAAGTCCCAAATTCGATAAGCCGGCGGCGCGCACCTCCGCAGGACCGCGCCGCGTGTCCCGGTGCCGTCACTCGTCCTCGGCGAGCGTCACTTCCACACCGCCCACGAATCCAGCGGAGAGGTTGTAGATGATGGCACCGAGGGTAGCGAGGGAGGTGGCCAGGACGACGTCTATGACGGCTATGACTCCGGTGAAGAACAGCACCCGCGGCAGGGAGAGGAATGACTGGAGGTCGAAGCCGTTCGAGTCGCTGGAGCCGGTCGCCTCGGAGATCGTGCCGCCGACGGTGGAGAAGACGCCCATGGCGTCCATCACCATCCACAGCACCGCGGCGGCGACGACCGTGCAGAGGCCGAGGGCGATGGAGAGCAGGAAGCTGACCTTCATCACCGACGCGGGGTCGGCCTTGGCGATCCGCAGCCGTGCCTTGCGGGTGCGCGGTGTGGTGCTGGCACCCGTGCGCGGGCGGCGTACGGCGCCGGGCGCCGTCTGGTACGCCTGCGGCGGGTGGTAGGGCTGAGCCGGCTGTTGCTGGGGCATGCGCTCACCCGGGAGGGGTGTCGCAGCGGAGGCACCCGGCGCCCCGGGAGGCATCCCGGGAGGTGCTCCGGCCCCGGCATACCCCTCGCGCTGGGGGCCGTATCCGTCATAGGGGCCGGTCTGTGCGCCCCGGGTGTCCGTCACCGTTCCCCCTTGGGATCCATGAGGTCCATGCGATGCGGCGTCGGTGGCGGCGCCACGGGCGTCCTGGGCGCCTTCTTCCCCGGCTGTGGGGCCCGTGGCTCCGCTCACGACTCACTCCTCGCGTTACTCGCCCGTGGGCGGGGTGTCGTCGGCCGATCCGGCCGTCGACTCGCCGGCACCTGCGGATTCGGCACCACTGGTGGCTCCAGTGTGCTCGGCCGCGTCCGGTTCGCCGGCTCCGTCCGGTCCTTCGACTTCCTCAGCCTCGCGGCCCGCCTCGGCATTGCGTGCGATGCCGACGACGGCATCGCGCTTGCCCAGGTTGATCAGTTGGACACCCATGGTGTCACGGCCCGTCTCCCTGACCTCGCTGACCCGGGTGCGGATCACACCGCCGCCGAGTGTGATGGCGAGGATCTCGTCGGCCTCCTCGACCACCAGCGCGCCGACCAGCGAACCACGGTCCTCCACGATCTTGGCGGCCTTGATGCCGAGGCCGCCGCGACCCTGGACGCGGTACTCGTCGACGCCGGTGCGCTTGGCGTACCCGCCGTCGGTGGCGGTGAAGACGAACGTACCCGGCCTGACGACATTCATCGAGAGCAGCTCGTCGCCCCCACGGAACGACATGCCCTTGACGCCGGAGGTCGCGCGACCCATGGGGCGCAGCGCGTCGTCGGTCGCCGTGAACCTGATCGACTGCGCCTTCTTGCTGATGAGCAGCAGATCGTCCTCGGCTGAGACCAGTTCGGCGCCGATCAGCTCGTCGGCCGTGCCCTCGGGTCCGTCCTCCATTTCGCGGAGGTTGATCGCGATGACGCCGCCTGAGCGTGGCGAATCGTAATCCTTAAGAGGCGTTTTCTTCACCAAACCCGCTTTGGTGGCGAGCACCAGATAAGGCGTCGCCTCGTAGTCGCGGATGGCGCGGATCTGGGCGATCGACTCGTCCGGCTGGAAGGCGAGCAGGTTGGCGACGTGCTGGCCGCGAGCGTCACGGCCGGCGTCCGGGAGCTCGTACGCCTTGGCACGGTAGACGCGGCCCTTGTTGGTGAAGAACAGCAGCCAGTGGTGCGTCGTCGACACGAAGAAGTGGTCGACGATGTCGTCTTCCCTGAGCTTCGTGCCGCGCACGCCCTTGCCGCCGCGCTTCTGGGCGCGGTAATCGTCGGCCTTGGTGCGCTTCACATAGCCGCCGCGGGTGACCGTGACGACGATGTCTTCCTCGGCGATCAGGTCCTCGATGGACATGTCACCGTCGAAGGGCACCAGCATGGAGCGCCGGTCCTCGCCGAACTTCTCGACGATCGCGGTGAGTTCCTCGCTGATGATGCCGCGCTGACGGGTCGGCGAGGCCAGGATCGCGTTGTACTCGGTGATCTTGGCCTGGAGTTCGTCGCGCTCCTGGACGATCTTCTGGCGCTCCAGGGCGGCCAGCCGGCGCAGCTGCATCTCCAGGATCGCGTTGGCCTGGATCTCGTCGATCTCCAGGAGGCCCATCAGGCCCGTGCGTGCGATCTCGACGGTGTCACTGCTGCGGATCAGCGCGATGACCTCGTCGATGGCGTCCAGGGCCTTCAGCAGGCCGTGCAGGATGTGGGCGCGCTCCTCGGCCTTGCGCAGCCGGAACTTCGTACGCCGGACGATGACCTCGATCTGGTGCGTCACCCAGTGGCGGATGAAGGCGTCCAGAGAGAGGGTGCGGGGCACGCCGTCGACCAGGGCCAGCATGTTGGCGCCGAAGTTGGTCTGCAGGTCGGTGTGCTTGTAGAGGTTGTTCAGGACGACCTTGGCGACCGCGTCCCTCTTGAGGACGATCACCAGGCGCTGGCCGGTGCGGGAGCTGGTCTCGTCGCGGACGTCGGCGATGCCGCCGACCTTGCCGTCCTTGACGAGGTCGGCGATCTTCTGCGCCAAATTGTCCGGGTTGACCTGGTACGGCAGCTCGGTGACGACCAGGCACTGGCGGCCCTGGATCTCCTCGACCTCGACGACCGCGCGCATGGTGATAGAGCCGCGCCCGGTGCGGTACGCCTCCTCGATGCCCTTGCGGCCGACGACCAGGGCGCCGGTCGGGAAATCGGGGCCCTTGATGCGCTCGATCAGCGCGTCGAGCAGTTCCTCATGCGTAGCCTCCGGGTGCTGGAGGTACCACTGGGCGCCGTCGGCGACCTCGCGCAGGTTGTGCGGCGGAATGTTGGTCGCCATGCCGACCGCGATGCCCGCCGAGCCGTTGATCAGCAGGTTCGGGAAGCGGGCCGGCAGGACGGTGGGCTCCTTGGAGCGGCCGTCGTAGTTGTCCGTGAAATCGACGGTGTCCTCGTCGATGTCGCGGACCATCTCCATGGACAGCGGCGCCATCTTGCACTCGGTGTAGCGCATGGCCGCCGCCGGGTCGTTGCCCGGCGAGCCGAAGTTGCCGTTGGAGTCCACCAGCGGCATCCGCATCGACCAGTGCTGGGCGAGGCGGACCAGCGCGTCGTAGATCGACGAGTCGCCGTGCGGATGGTAGTTACCCATGACGTCACCGACGACGCGGGCACACTTGTAGAAGCCCTTCTCAGGGCGGTAGCCGCCGTCGTACATCGCGTACAGCACACGGCGGTGCACAGGCTTGAGTCCGTCACGCACGTCCGGCAGCGCGCGCGAGACGATGACGGACATCGCGTAGTCGAGATACGACCGCTGCATCTCCGTTTCGAGCCCGACGGGCTCGATGCGCATGGCCAGGGCCGCAGGGTCCTCGATGCCGACGAGGCCTTCGGGGACCTCTGAGCCGTTGGGGACCGGGGGCGGGGTAGGGGTGTTCTCGTCGGCCATAGCCGTAACTCAATTCCTTTCGGACTTCTCGCATCCATCGCCCGTGGGCGCACCGCACCGCGGCGGGGGCGCCGCCCGGGCGAGGGGATCAGATGTCGAGGAAGCGGACGTCCTTGGCGTTGCGCTGGATGAACTGGCGGCGGGCCTCCACGTCCTCGCCCATCAGCACGGAGAAGAGGTCGTCGGCCTGGGCGGCGTCGTCGAGCGTGACCTGGCCGAGGACGCGGTGCTCCTGGTCCATGGTGGTGATACGCAGCTCCTCGGCGTTCATCTCGCCAAGGCCCTTGAAGCGCTGGACCGAGTCATCCCGGGTGCGCTTGCCGTTCTCCCTGCCGAGCTGGATCAGCGCGTCGCGCTCGCGGTCCGAGTACGCGTACTCGAAGTCGTCCCGGCCCCACTTGATCTTGTAGAGCGGCGGGCGGGAGAGGAAGACATGGCCGGCCTCGACCAGGGGACGCATGAAGCGGAAGAGGAAGGTCAAAAGCAGGGTGTTGATGTGCTGGCCGTCGACGTCGGCGTCCGCCATCAGGATGATCTTGTGATAGCGGAGCTTCGCGATGTCGAAGTCCTCGTGGACGCCGGTACCGAAGGCCGAGATCAGCGCCTGGATCTCCTGGTTCTGCAGGATCTTGTCGATACGGGCCTTCTCGACGTTCAGGATCTTGCCGCGGATCGGCAGGATGGCCTGGTACATCGGGTCGCGCCCGGACTTCGCGGAGCCGCCGGCGGAGTCACCTTCGACGATGAAGATCTCGCACTTGATCGGGTCGTTCGACTGGCAGTCGGTGAGCTTGCCCGGCAGCGAGGCGGTCTCCAGGAGGCCCTTGCGGCGGGTCAGGTCGCGCGCCTTGCGGGCCGCGACGCGCGCGGTGGCCGCCTGGATGGACTTGCGGATGATGTCCGCGGCCTCGTTGGGGTTGCGGTCCAGCCAGTCGGTCAGGTGCTCGTGGACGACTTTCTGGACGAAGGTCTTCGCCTCGGTGTTGCCGAGCTTGGTCTTCGTCTGGCCCTCGAACTGCGGCTCGCCCAGCTTGATGGAGATGATCGCCGTCAGACCCTCGCGGATGTCATCACCGGTGAGATTGTCGTCCTTCTCGCGAAGCAGCTTCTTGTCGCGCGCGTAGCGGTTGATCAGACCGGTCAGCGCGGCCCTGAAGCCCTCTTCGTGGGTGCCGCCCTCGTGCGTGTGGATCGTGTTCGCGAACGAGTAGACGCCCTCGCTGTACTGCTGTTCCACTGCATGGCCACCTCGACCGAGAGCAGCCGCTCCTTGTCCTCGGCCTCGATGTCGATCACGGTGTCATGGATCGACCTCGCCCTTGCGGGAATTGAGGTACTTCACGAAGTCGACGATGCCGCCCTCGTAGTAGTACGTGACCGAGCGAGGCTCGGCCACGGTCTCGTCGACCGCTTCGCCCGCGTCCGCGCCACTGGTGGCCTTCGCGGACTCGCGCTCGTCGGTGAGCTTGATCGTCAGGCCCTTGTTGAGGAACGCCATCTCCTGGAAGCGCCGCGAGAGCGTCTCGAACGAGTAGTCCGTGGTCTCGAAGATGTCTCCGTCGGCCCAGAAGGTGACCGTGGTGCCGGTCTCGTCCGTCGGCTCGTTGCGCGCGAGGGGGGCGGTGGGGACGCCGAGCTTGTAGTCCTGGGTCCAGCGGTACCCGTCGGTCCTGACCTCCACGGCGACCCTGGACGACAGCGCGTTGACCACCGAGACGCCGACGCCGTGCAGACCGCCGGAGACCGCGTAGCCGCCGCCGCCGAACTTGCCGCCCGCGTGCAGCACCGTGAGCACGACCTCGACGGCCGGCTTGTTCTCCGACGGCACGATGCCGACGGGGATGCCGCGGCCGTTGTCCACCACGCGCACGCCGCCGTCGGGCAGGATCGTGACCTCGATGGTGTCCGCGTGACCCGCCATCGCCTCGTCGACGGAGTTGTCCACGACTTCCTGCACGAGGTGGTGCAGGCCGCGTTCACCGGTCGAGCCGATGTACATGCCGGGCCGCTTGCGTACCGCGTCAAGTCCCTCCAGGACCGTGATCGCGCTGGCGTCGTACGCTACCGCGGACGCCGCGGCGGCCTCTGGGGCCCACCAGGGCTTCGGCAGACTCGCCTGCGGCAGTGGACGGGTTGTTCTCGTTGGGGTTGCCGGAATCGGCCACGAAGCGCCCTTTCTGGCACAGCACGACCAAGGTCCCGGCCAAGACCTGGGCCGGAGCGGCTGCGGCGTGGTGCGTTGGTAAGCCTTGGTCAGCGTTTCTCAGCGTTGCTCAACTGCATGCAGCGTTGATCAATGTGTCTTCAAGGTTGATCGGCGTTGCTCGGGTACACGGGATCGTTCGGGAAAGCCCGGCGTTGCTCGGATGGTGCGGGACTGCTGGGCTTTCTCGGGTTGGGACGGGGGAATCGGCAATGGTCAGCGGCGTGCGGCTCGGCCGGTCGGGTGCCGGCCTTGGATCTGTTGTCAGGCATTCTCAAAAGAGCCCCGCCCGTGAATCGGACAGGTACCGGGTTTCGCGCTTCAGTCTACCGGTAGCGCCGACAGTGATGGGGGTTTGCCGGTACCTGAGTCCGCATGTGCCGCCCTGAACCGGCCTCTACCGACTCCCCATATACGGCCCAGGCCTCCAAGAGGCTCACAGCGGCACTCAGCGCTTCGAGCCGTCAACCCCCAGCTACCGTCCTTGCGAGCGCACCGAAGGTGCCCGGACGATCACCCGTAGGTGTCTCCGGGACCCCTGCTGCCGGGGGCGCGAAGGGGGCCGAAACGGCGCGCAGGCAGGTGCGGACCGAGCACCTTGATCGCTTCACGGTGCCCTGCCCCAGGTCCTTGTTCAGCCGCGCGACCAGCTGCGGCGCCAGCAGCCGCACCTGGGTCGCCCAGGCCGTCGAGTCGCACTGGACGGTCAGCACCCGCTGGTCCGGATCGTCCTATAGGAGAGCGGTGTGCAGTGATGGGCGAGGTCCTCGCCGACGATCTGCGGCCATCGACCCATGACGCCGCCGACCGCGGCCGGGGCCTCCCAGCCTGGTCGGTGATCAGCCGGCTGATGGCCGCGCCGAGCGGGAGCGGGTCGCGGCCGTCGGCGCGCGCGCCCGAGCGCAGGCCGCCCCTGCCGCGCCTGCTTCTTCTGCTGCGCAGCCGCGCCACGCGCCCGCGCCTGCTCCTTGGCGGCCCGCAGCGCCACCCGGGCGAGGTCGATGCCGGTGCGCGCCTCGGCGGGCGGCTGCGGGCTCGGAGCGCCCTGTGCGCCCTGTGTACTCTCCAGCAGGCTGTCGAAGGGCTGGGCGCCGTCGCGTGGCGGCGGCCCCTCCGACGTGGCAGCCCGCCGTGGGGTGTGCTCTCGCTCATCCGCTCTCCACCGTGCCTTCCGCGACCGTGTACCGCGCGTCCCGCCAGCGCGCCCGGCACGTCGTCCTCCACCGCGGCCGTGACCAGCACCTGCTCGCCCGGTGCGACCAGCTCCGCCAGCCGCTCGCGGCGGTGTGCGTCCAGCTCGGCGAAGACGTCGTCCAGCACCAGCACGGCTCTCCCGCCGCGCGCCGGCTTCCGGGGGGCGCCTGCTTCGGGGCGGTCGCCCGGGGGCGCGGGGATCGCCGGCCGGCGCGGGCCCGGCTGCGGCGCCCAGGGTCCTCCGCGCAGCAGGTCGTACGAGGCCACGCAGCGCCAGTGCGCACGACCAGGATTCGCCGTGGCTCGCGTAGCCCTTCGCCGGCAGCCGTCCGAGCCGGATCACCAGGTCGTCGCGGTGCGGTCCCGCCAGGGTCACGCCACGTTCGATCTCCTGCTTGCGGACGTCGGCGAAGGCGGCCATGAGCTGCTCGTAGAGCTCCTCGCGGGTGTGGCCCTCGCCGGGCGCGGAGGGCTCGTACTCCAGGACGACCGGGCCGCCGCCGGGCGCCAGCTGCTCGTAGGCCTTGTCCGCCAGCGGCTGCAGCGCGGCGATCAGGTCGAGCCGCTGCGCCAGCAGTTCGGCACCCGCCCGCGCCAGGTGCTGGTCCCAGACGTCGAGCGTGGACAGGTCCATGCGTTCTGCCGCCGTGCCGCCGGGCCAGCGCGGCCGACTTCAGCAGGGTGTTGCGCTGCTTGAGCACCCGGTCGTAGTCGGAGCGCACCCCTGCCATCCGCGGCGAACGCGCGGTGACCAGTTCGTCGAGGAACCGCCGGCGCTCGCCCGGGTCGCCCTTGACCAGCGCCAGATCCTCCGGCGCGAAGAGCACCGTGCGCACGATGCCCAGCACGTCACGCGGCCTGACCTGCGACGATCTGTTGATGCGGGCGCGGTTCGCCTTGCCGGGGTTGAGCTCGAGTTCGATCAGCTGGCGGCGCTCGCCCTGGCGGACCGCGGCCCGGATGACGGCGCGCTCGGCGCCCATGCGGACCAGCGGGGCGTCCGAGGAGACCCGGTGGCTGCCGAGTGTGGCCAGATAGCCGACAGCTTCGACGAGGTTGGTCTTGCCCTGGCCGTTGGGTCCCACGAAGGCGGTGACGCCCGGCTCAAGTGCGACCTCGACCCGGGCGTACGAGCGGAAGTCGGCGAGCGACAGATGCGTGACGTGCATGGCGGTCGCCGACCTCCCCCTGGTCTCACTGAGCTACGGGTGCTGTGGATGCAACGACGCGTCCCTGGGGCTGCGCCGGTGGGTACGCGCGGGTGCACGGTGTCCGTGACGCACTCGCGCGGCATGGTGCGCGACGGGATGCGCCGTGCGCGCCGGCCTGCTCGGGAGCGGGCCGGCGCGTGGTGCGCTGCGGTCAGCTCTTCTCGACCGCGTGGCCGCCGAACTGGTTGCGCAGCGCCGCGATCATCTTCATCTGGGGCGAGTCCTCCTGGCGGGAGGCGAAGCGCGCGAAGAGCGAGGCGGTGATGGCGGGCAGCGGCACCGCGTTGTCGATCGCGGCCTCCACCGTCCAGCGGCCCTCGCCGGAGTCCTGTGCGTATCCCTTGAGCTGGTTCAGGTGCTCGTCCTCGTCCAGGGCGTTGACCGCCAGGTCGAGGAGCCAGGAGCGGATGACGGTGCCCGACTGCCAGGAGCGGAAGACCTCGCGGACGTCGGTCACCGAGTCGACGGCCTCCAGCAGCTCCCAGCCTTCCGCGTAGGCCTGCATCATGGCGTACTCGATGCCGTTGTGGACCATCTTGGCGAAGTGGCCCGCGCCGACCTTGCCCGCATGGACAGAGCCGAACTCGCCTTCCGGCTTGAGCGCGTCGAAGATCGGCTGGACCTTGGCGACGTGCTCCTCGGCACCGCCGTACATCAGGGCGTAGCCGTTCTCCAGGCCCCAGACGCCGCCGGAGACGCCGCAGTCCACGAAGCCGATGCCCTTGAGGCCGAGCTCCACGGCATGCCGCTCGTCATCGGTCCAGCGGGAGTTTCCGCCGTCCACGACGACGTCGCCGGGCTCCAGGAGCTCGCCCAGCTCGTCGATGGTGGCCTGGGTCGCGGCACCGGCCGGCACCATCACCCACACGACCCGGGGGCCCTTCAGCCGTGTGACCAGTTCCTGAAGGCTGTTGACGTCGGCGAGGTCCGGGTTGCGGTCGTAACCGATGACGGTGTGGCCCGCGTGGCGGATGCGCTCGCGCATATTGCCGCCCATTTTGCCGAGGCCGACGAGACCGAGCTCCATCAGTGTTCCTTAAGTAGCGTGGTGTGGCTTTGCGGTACTTGCGTACCCCGCATCCGAGACTACGCCCGGCATCTCACGCACACCTGTGGGCTCCGCCGCTCAAGCGGTCGCCCGGGCCCGGTGCGCGGATGCGGCCGGTGCCCGGGGGCCGCTGATCGTCCCGCGTGCCGTGCCGAGCGGCACGGCGGTGCTCGCGCTCAGCCCGAAAGACGCACCGGCATGATCAGGTACTTGTACGCGTCGTTCGCCTCTGCGTCGACCGCGGGCCTGCCACTGAGCAGGGCCGGCTTGGTGGAGGTCGTGAACGCGAGCTGGGCGACCGGGGAGTCGATCGCGCTGAGGCCGTCCAGCAGGAACGTCGGGTTGAAGGCGATGGAGATGTCGTCGCCCTCCAGCTGGGCGTCGACCCTTTCCACAGCCTGTGCGTCGTCGCTGGAGCCGGCCTCCAGGGTGAGCACGCCCTGCTCGAAGCTGAGCCGGACCGGGGTGTTGCGCTCCGCCACCAGCGCCACGCGCTTGACTGCCTCCACGAAGGGGGCGGTCTCGATGACCGCGATGGAGTTGAACTCCGTCGGGAAGAGGGTGCGGTACTTCGGCAGGTCGCCTTCGAGCAGTCGCGTGGTGGTGCGCCGCCCCGCGCCTTCGAAACCGATCAGGCCCTCGCCGGCGCCCGAGCTGGACAGTGCGATGGTGACGCTGTCGCCGCTGGTGAGCGCCTTGGCGGTGTCCAGGAGCGTCTTGGCGGGCACCAGGGCGACCGCGGACGAGTCGGCCACTTCGGGCTTCCACAGGAACTCGCGGACCGCGAAGCGGTAGCGGTCGGTGGAGGCCAGCGTGACGGTGTCGCCCTCGATCTCGATGCGCACACCGGTGAGCACCGGCAGGGTGTCGTCGCGGCCGGCGGCGATGGCGACCTGGGCGGCGGCCGAAGCGAAGACCTCACCGGGGACGGTGCCGGTCGCGGACGGCATCTGGGGCAGCGCCGGGTACTCCTCCACCGGCAGGGTGTGGAGGGTGAAGCGGGACGAGCCACAGACCACGGTCGCCCGTACACCGTCTGTGGAAATCTCCACCGGGCGGTTCGGCAGCGCGCGGCAGATGTCGGCGAGCAGGCGTCCGGAGACGAGGACAGTGCCCTCCTCCTCGACCTCGGCCTCCACGGAGACCCGCGCCGACACCTCGTAGTCGAAGCTGGAGAGGCTGAGCGCGCCTTCCTCGGCCCTCAGCAAAAGGCCCGCGAGGACAGGCGCGGGCGGACGGGCCGGGAGGCTGCGTGCCGCCCAGGCCACTGCCTCCGCGAGTACGTCGCGTTCCACCCTGATCTTCACCGTAAGCCGCCTCCCGCTGTTGCCGGCTGCCTGTCGCTGCCGCTCTTGCCCGGCCGGCGCTTGCCTTGCCGGCGTGTGCTGTCTGGTCGCTGTTCGCCGTCTGATCCGTGCCTGTCCCGTGTTTCTGGTCTGAGTGCGGGGAAGGACACCGGGGAACAGTCTGACGCACACCACTGACAGTAGGAGCCCGTCGGGGTCAAGTCGCGTCAAGCGGCAGGGAGGCTCCGGGCCGCTGTTCGCCGCGAGTTGTGCACAGCCCCCACTTCCAGACCAATCCCTGGCTCTCACTAGGTGGTAGTAGTAGTAGGGCCTGTGGAAACCGTGGATAACCGCGTTTTCGCAGCTCAGAGGCCAAATTTTGTCCACCGACCCTGTGGGCGGAGCCCGTGGATAACCAGGGGCTCCTGTGGACAGAGAAAAGTTGTGCACACTCGATGCACAGGCCGGGGGTACTTCTCCCCAGCGGCGTCCCCAGGTTTACCCACGTTCCCCACAGGCCATGCCGACGACCTGATGTGACGCCTTTCACTCGTTCAGGTGAGAGGGCGCGTTGCGTTGCCGAACAGTGGACAACTTTGTGGAGAAGCTGGTGAAAGCTGGGGACAACTGCCTCAAGCCTGTGGGCCGGCGGTGGACAACGCCGCGCGGGTGCTGTGGACAGTCTCGTCGTCCACAGTCTGTGGAGAACGGTTGTCCACGTATCCACAACCGGTTGACCTGGTAAGACCGATTCTCAACAGGCTGTCCTGTGGACACCGTCTGGACAACTTTTCTCTCCCCAGGATGTGGACGGAAGAAAGTTCCCCAATCTGTGGAGAACACCCGTGACCTGTGGGGGAATCGAACAAGGAGCGTCGCCTCCCGCACACCGCTCGGGGCGCCACGGCTCTCGTTGCGGGCAGCGGCGGTCGGTCAGCGGTGTGCGGGAGGCGGGCAGGCGACGGCGTTCGCCGGCTGGTTCGCGCCGCGCGCGTGCGGACCCGTCCTCTCGGTAGCGGCGCAGGGCGGCTCTGGCCGCGGGTGCGGCTGAGGGCGCGAGCGCGGTCTACGGAGCGGGTGCGCGTGCCTGGCAGAGGTTTACGGCGCCGCCTCGCTCCCCGCCGGACCCGGGCCTCGTGGACGAGGGTGAGTGCGGGAGCGGGTGGGCGGGTGCTGGAGCGGCGCAAACCGCGGTTCCGAGCGCGGGTGCGACTCCGGGCACGCGGGCGCGAGGGCACGCGTGCCCGGTTTTGGAGCGTGGGCAGGCGAGCGCTCGGTGCGCTGCGCCCCGTCAGCCGTTTTTGATGCGGTTGGTCAGCTCGGTGACCTGGTTGTAGATCGAGCGGCGCTCGGCCATCAGCGCACGGATCTTGCGGTCGGCGTGCATCACCGTCGTATGGTCACGGCCGCCGAACTGCGCGCCGATCTTCGGCAACGAGAGGTCCGTGAGCTCACGGCAGAGGTACATGGCGATCTGCCGGGCCGTCACCAGCACCCGGCTCCGTGAGGAACCGCACAGGTCCTCGACCGTGAGACCGAAGTAGTCCGCCGTGGCTCCCATGATGTCGTGCGCCGTGATCTCCGGAGACGCGTCCTCGCCGCCGGGGATGAGGTCCTTGAGGACGATCTCCGTGAGTCCGAGGTCCACGGGCTGCCGGTTGAGCGAGGCGAACGCGGTGACCCGGATCAGCGCCCCCTCCAGCTCGCGGATGTTGCGCGAGATGCGGGACGCGATGAACTCCAGCACCTCGGGAGGAGCGTTCAGCTGCTCCTGCACCGCCTTCTTGCGGAGGATCGCGATCCGGGTCTCCAGCTCGGGCGGCTGGACGTCGGTGATCAGACCCCACTCGAAGCGGTTGCGCAGGCGGTCCTCCAGGGTCACCAGCTGCTTGGGCGGCCGGTCGGAGGAGAGCACGATCTGCTTGTTGGCGTTGTGCAGCGTGTTGAAGGTGTGGAAGAACTCCTCCTGGGTCGACTCCTTGTCCGCGAGGAACTGGATGTCGTCGACCAGCAGGATGTCCATCTCCCGGTACCGCTTGCGGAAGCTGTCGCCCTTGCCGTCCCGGATCGAGTTGATGAACTCGTTGGTGAACTCCTCCGAGCTCACGTAGCGCACCCGGGTGCCCGGATAGAGGCTGCGCGCGTAATGCCCGATGGCATGGAGCAGATGCGTCTTGCCGAGGCCGGACTCCCCGTAGATGAACAACGGGTTGTACGCCTTGGCCGGCGCCTCCGCGACGGCGACCGCGGCGGCGTGCGCGAAACGGTTCGACGCGCCGATGACGAAGGTGTCGAAGAGGTACTTGGGGTTCAGGCGTGCGGTGGGCTCGCCGGGGCCCGACGCGGGCGCCGGCTTCGCGGCGAGCGGACCGGGGGCGTTGCTGGAGATCGAGGGCCCGCCGGGGCCGCGCCCGGGTCCGGCGTGATCACCACGCATTCCGGCGTTCGGCGGCTCATGGTGGTCACTGCGGTCAGCGTGCCGTCCGTACTCGGAGCGCTGGTCGTAGACGGAACGCGGGTCGTAGTCCTGGCGTGACTGCTCGTAGTCGGGACGCCGCTGCTCGTACGGCGAGCGGTCCCCGTCGAATCCGGGCCGTTCGCCGTCGTACGCGGAGCGGCCCTGCTCGTAAGGGGCATGACCGGATGGCGCGGACGGCGGCGGATAGTCCTGGCCGCTCTGCTGCGAAGGCGTCGCGTACGGATCACGCTCGGGGAAGCCGAGACGGGGCTGCTGCCAGCCGTAGTCGTCCCCGGACCGCGGCCAGCCGCCGGGCTCACGGCGGTCGTGCTCGTAGTCCGGATAGGCAGGACGGGCGGTGGGGAGCTGGTCGCCGCGAGGGCCGGAGCGCGGGTCTGCTTGCGGGCCCGGGCCGTGTGACGGGTCGCCGTGCTCTCCGGACGGCGGGCCCTGCCTGGTGGGCGGGGAGTCGTAGCGCTGCTGCGACATCTGCTGCGGAGCGGACGACGGGCCGGGTGGTGGCTCGCCCGCGGAGTCGTCCACCGTGATGGCGATGCGGATGGGCCGGCCGCACTCACGGCTGAGCGTTTCACTGACGACGGGCGCGAGCCTGCCTTCCAGTACGCCCTTTGCGAACTCGTTCGGCACGGCCAGGAGCGCGGTGTCGGCCACCAGCGCCAGTGGCTGACACCGTCTGATCCAGTGTTCGTCCTTCGCCTCGACGCTGTGCTCCCGCTGCCCCTGGCCCTCGCCGAGAAGTTGGTCCAATACACGTGGCCACACTGCGGCAAGATCGGCAGGTACGTCAGCCACAGGGCACGCTCTCTCACAGGTCCCACGAAGGTGTGGTTTGCGGGACGGGTCGGAAGTCAATCTTGACCGGTTCGACAGAACGCGAACCGGAGTTTTCTCGGGGTGGCGGAACGGAAGCGCGGGGGCGAGGTGGTGATGAGAAGGGACGAATCGGAGTCCAGCCACGGTAGTCAGGGCGCCCGTACGGTTCAAGTTGTTGTCCACAGGCTGTGCATAGTGTCTCGCAGTCTGGGGCACGCGCTTGCCGAGCTCGGTGGTTTGACCTAATGGTGCGGCCCCGCGTACCGTGACCAGGTCGGGTTTGTCTATGGCTGCTGCCGCCTGCCTCCGATGGGCAAAGGTCACGCTCAGTGACCAAGATGCGGTGCACTCGGGCGTATGCGAGCTACTCGTGGGCGCACGGTGACAGCCAGGTGACGACGCTCGTCATCCACCACCATCATTTCTGGAGCCCCCGAGTGAGCAAGCGCACCTTCCAGCCGAACAACCGTCGTCGCGCGAAGACCCACGGCTTCCGGCTGCGGATGCGCACCCGTGCCGGCCGCGCGATTCTCGCGTCCCGCCGCAGCAAGGGTCGCACCCGCCTGTCGGCCTGAGCCGTCTACGCCCAAGGTCGATGACGTCGTGCTGCCTACCGAGCATCGGCTGAGGCGGCGCGAGGATTTTGCGACCGCGGTACGCCGGGGACGCCGGGCCGGACGCCCACTCCTCGTCGTCCATCTCCGCAGTGGTGTCACGGACCCGCACGCATCCGGGGAAATCGTTCCCCCGACGCGTGCGGGTTTCGTCGTGAGCAAGGCCGTCGGTTCGGCGGTCATGAGGAACAAGGTGAAGCGCAGGCTTCGCCATCTGCTGCGCGAGCGATTGGCTTCTCTGCCGCCCGGTAGCCTGGTAGTCGTACGAGCGCTGCCCGGATCGGGCGACGCCGATCAGACCCAGCTGGCCCGAGACCTGGATGCCGCTCTTCAGCGATTGCTGGGAGGGGGTGCGCGATGAAGTACCCACTGCTCGCACTGATCAAGTTGTATCAGTGGACCATCAGCCCGCTGCTGGGGCCGGTGTGCAAGTACTACCCGTCGTGTTCCCACTACGGCTACACGGCCATCGACCGGCATGGCGCGGTCAAAGGCACGGCGCTCACCGCCTGGCGCATTCTGCGGTGCAATCCGTGGTCGCTCGGCGGCGTGGACCACGTCCCGCCGCGCAAGCGCCCTCGATGGCACGAAATGCTGCGTGACGCCTGGCGTGCACGCAAGGGCGGGCCTCCCGCCGCCGGCGAGCCTTCCGGGGATCACCCCGCTGAGACACAGAGCCCGGTCGCCGAGACCTCGACCCATGCTCAAGGAGCTTGATTAGTGGACACGATTGCCAGCCTGTTCAGCTTTGTCACGACACCCGTCTCCTGGGTGATCGTGCAGTTCCACACACTCTTCGGTGCCATCTTCGGTGCCGATACGGGACTGGCCTGGGGCCTGTCCATCGTGTCCCTGGTGATTTTGATCCGTATCTGCCTGATCCCGCTCTTCGTGAAGCAGATCAAGGCGACGCGCGCCATGCAGACGCTCCAGCCTGAGATGAAGAAGATCCAGGAGCGCTACAAGACCGACAAGCAGCGTCAGTCCGAAGAGATGATGAAGCTGTACAAGGAGACGGGCACCAACCCGCTCTCCTCGTGTCTTCCCATCCTGGCGCAGTCACCCTTCTTCTTCGCCCTGTACCACGTGCTCAGTGGCATCGCCTCGGGCAAGAAAATCGGCGTCATCGACGATTCGCTGCTGGCCAGCGCCCGGCAGGCGCACATCTTCGGCGCTCCGCTGGCCGCGAAGTTCACGAACAGCTCGGACGCGGTGGCGGCTCTCGGCGCCAGCCTGACCGACGTCCGCGTGGTCACCGCGATCATGATCGTCCTGATGTCGTTCTCGCAGTTCTACACGCAGCGCCAGCTGATGACGAAGAACGTCGACATGACGGTGAAGACGCCGTTCATGCAGCAGCAGAAGATGCTGATGTACGTCTTCCCGCTGATCTTCGCCGTCTTCGGTATCAACTTCCCCGTCGGTGTCCTCGTCTACTGGCTGACCACCAACGTGTGGACCATGGGCCAGCAGATGTATGTGATCCGCAACAACCCGACGCCGGGTTCCAAGGCCCAGGCCTCGTACCTGGAGCGGCTGGCCAAGCACGTCACGCAGCACGGCAAGACCCGCAGCCGCAGCGAGCGCACCATCGTCAAGGCCATCGTCGCTAAGGGCCGCGACCGCAATGAGTACGAGCGCAAGTTCATCAATGGCCTGAGCAAGGCCGGCCTGGCCGCCCAGGCCGACGGCAGCGTGGTGTCCGGCGAGAGCGCGGTGGCCACCGCCACGGCGGACGGCGAGACGGACGGCGGTACGCCGGCCTCCGGCGGCGCCCAGCGGCGTCAGCAGCCCAAGCGCCAGTCCAAGTCGCAGCGGCAGTCCGGGGGCTCCCAGAGCCAGGGCAGTGCGGGCCAGGGCGACGCGAAGTCCGAGGACGACACGGAGGAGGGCGGCAAGCCCTCGCTGGAGAAGTCCACCGGATCGCAGGACAGCAGCAAGCCGAAGGCCGAGCCGACGGCCAAGCAAGACGAACCGCAGGATGCCCAGGCACCGGCCAAGCAGGCCCGGAGCCGGGCGTCGTCCGGTAACGCACGCCAGGCCAAGTCCGGACAGCGCAAGGGCCAGCAGCGGCCCAAGCACCCGTCCAAGAAGTAAGAAGGAGACCATCCGTGACGGAAGGCACCACCTCTACCGAGGCTGCCGAGGTCGGCGACACTCTGACCCGCCTGGAGCAGGAGGGCGAGATCGCCGCAGACTACCTGGAGGGTCTGCTGGACATTGCCGATCTTGACGGTGACATCGACATGGATGTCGAGGCCGACCGGGCGGCAGTGTCGATCATTAGTGATTCCAGTGGCCGTGATCTGCAGAAGCTGGTCGGCCGCGAGGGAGAGGTGCTGGAAGCCCTCCAGGAGCTCACCCGTCTCGCAGTGCACCGGGAGACCGGCGACCGCAGCAGGCTGATGCTGGACATCGCCGGGTTCCGGGCCAAGAAGCGCGAGGAGCTCTCCGAGCTGGGCGCCCAGGCCGCGACCAAGGTGAAGGACTCCGGCGAGCCCGTGAAGCTCGACCCGATGACACCCTTCGAGCGCAAGGTGGTGCACGACGCGGTCAAGGCCGCCGGACTGCGCAGTGAGTCCGAGGGCGAGGAGCCGCAGCGCTTCGTCGTCGTGCTACCTGCCTGATCAGTAGGTTGTCTCCGGCCCCGTCTGTACGCAGGCGGGGCCGGTCTTTGTCAGCTTGATATCCAGCACTGTGTGTTCCCCCGAGCTCCTGAACGAGCAGAGGGGCCCCATCGCGTACGGAAGGACAGTCCCTGTGACGGAGGCAGCGGAGCTTCCCCCGGCGCCCGAGGCGGCCCGGAAGGTTTTCGGCGAGCGACTGCCGGACGTGGTCCGGTACGGCGAGCTGCTGGCCGACACGGGTGTACGTAGAGGCCTGATCGGTCCACGTGAGGTTCCGCGGCTGTGGGAGCGCCATCTGCTGAACTGCGCGGTCCTCTCGGAGGTCGTGGCGAACGGTGTGATGGTCTGCGATGTGGGTTCGGGAGCAGGACTACCCGGTATTCCATTGGCACTGGTCCGCCCCGACCTGAAAATCACCCTTCTGGAGCCCCTGCTGCGGCGCACGAATTTCCTCAGCGAGGTCGTCGAGCTGCTCGGGCTCAGCCATGTCACCGTGGTGCGTGGCCGGGCCGAGGAAGTGCTCGGCACCCTGCCTCCCGTGCATGTGGTCACGGCACGCGCGGTGGCGCCCCTGGACCGGCTCGCAGGGTGGGGAGTGCCCCTGCTGCGGCCCTACGGGGAGATGTTGGCGCTCAAGGGCGACACTGCCGAGGAAGAGGTCAAGGGCGCCAGGGCGGCCCTGAGCAAGCTGGGTGCCGTCAGGACGTCGGTTCTCCATGTCGGAGAAGGCGTGGTGGATCCGCTGGCCACGGTGGTACGGGTCGAGGTCGGGGAGAGCCCGGGCGGTGTGCGCTTCGCGGCGAAGCGAGCCAAGGCGGCCCGTACGGAACGGACGCGCCGACGCCGGTGATCACATGCCGGAGAGAGATCGATCTCTGATCCGGGCCTTGGCCCAGTTTCAGATCTTGATCCTGGACGACTGCCGGGGCGGGCTGGAGGGAACATCAGGCCGTATCTTCTGCCGGGCGCCGCTGTCTGAGGAGTCTGGACGGCTGCTGCGCCATCCTACTGATGACAGGCGATACTCCACACAAGCTGTCGATACGGCGTGTCTCGGAGTGTCGCGCGTGCGTCACGTTGACGTCTCGGCATCGTGTTTCACGTGAAACGTCGCTCACTTCTGCATGGCATCATCAATCGGGGTCGCACTGCGGCTCAACCACGTGATCGCGGGTCCATGGTGGTGCTGGGGTCACCCGATGCGGTTACGGAGTTGTCCACAGACGTGGATTTCTCCACAGAAGAACAGGCCTCGCTGGTTCCCGACCCCAAAGGCATGGGAGGCTCTGTTTATCGCGAGCCTGAAGTCGAGGAGAGTGAATCCTTGCGGTCCGACGCCAACATCGCGGGACCGATGACCGATCCGGTCCCCGGTCCCCGAACCGAGACGGCGGGGGAGGATGTTTCACGTGAAACACCGGCCCCGCTGGACGACACTCCCATCGGTCGCGCTGCCCAGCTGGCGATGGAAGCCCTGGGCCGTGCTGGCGAAGGCTTGCCACGGCCAGAGCAGACCAGGATCATGGTGGTCGCCAACCAGAAGGGCGGCGTAGGCAAGACCACGACGACGGTCAATCTGGCCGCCTCGCTGGCCGTGCACGGCGGCCGGGTCCTGGTGGTCGACCTCGACCCGCAGGGCAATGCCTCCACAGCCCTGGGTATCGATCACCATGCTGAAGTTCCTTCGATCTACGACGTGTTGGTCGAGAGCAGGCCGCTCTCGGATGTGGTCCAGCCCGTCGCTGACGTTGAGGGCCTCTTCTGTGCCCCTGCCACCATCGATCTCGCCGGTGCGGAGATTGAACTGGTCTCGCTGGTGGCCCGGGAGAGCAGACTGCAGCGTGCCATCCAGGCGTATGAGCAGCCGCTGGACTACATCCTGATCGACTGCCCTCCGTCACTGGGCCTGCTGACCGTTAACGCCCTTGTGGCGGGAGCTGAGGTCCTGATCCCCATCCAGTGCGAGTACTACGCGCTGGAGGGCCTGGGGCAGCTCCTACGCAACGTCGATCTGGTCCGGGGTCACCTCAATCCGAACCTGCACGTGTCCACGATCCTGCTCACCATGTACGACGGTCGGACCAGGCTGGCGTCGCAGGTCGCGGAGGAGGTGCGCAGTCACTTCGGTGAGGAGGTTCTGCGGACGAGCATTCCGCGTTCGGTGCGCATTTCCGAAGCGCCAAGCTATGGGCAGACCGTCCTGACCTACGATCCAGGATCAAGCGGTGCGCTCTCGTATCTCGAAGCGGCACGAGAGATCGCACTGAGAGGTGTCGGCGTGCGCTACGACATCCAGCATGCCCATGTGGGCGCTCAGAACGAACGGCAGAGTATGGCGGAGGGGATCCAGTGAGTGAGCGACGGAGAGGGCTGGGCCGTGGTCTCGGGGCGCTGATCCCTGCGGCTCCTGTGGCCGAGAAGCAGGCGGTCCCGGCAGTGGGCGGTGGGGGATCAGCGACGCCCGCGAGCGTACCGGTCCTCAGCGTGGAGCGCGGTGTGGCAGCGGCGAAGGTGGCCACCCTGCCACGAGGCACTGTCTCTCCTGAGATGGATGAGCCCGCTGAGGCAAGCCGAGCCCCAGAAGTACCGGAGCACAGCCTCGACGCCTACTTCGCAGAGCTGCCGCTCGACAGCATCACTCCCAATCCGCGCCAGCCACGCGAAGTCTTCGACGAGGACGCGTTGGCCGAGTTGGTGACGTCGATCAAGGAAGTCGGGCTTCTCCAGCCTGTCGTGGTACGACAGGTGGGGTCGGCGCGCTACGAGCTCATCATGGGCGAGCGTCGCTGGAGGGCCTGCCGTGAGGCCGGTCTCGACCGTATCCCCGCGATCGTTCGCGCCACGGACGACGAGAAGCTCCTCCTGGACGCGCTGCTGGAGAACTTGCACCGCGCCCAGCTGAATCCGCTGGAAGAGGCAGCCGCCTACGATCAGCTGCTCAAGGACTTCAAGTGCACACACGATCAACTCGCCGACCGCATCGGCCGTTCGCGTCCGCAGGTCTCCAATACGCTGCGGCTTCTGAAGCTCTCGCCGGCGGTGCAGCGCCGAGTGGCGGCCGGAGTGCTCTCCGCAGGGCATGCCCGTGCCCTGCTCTCCGTTGAGGATTCGGAAGATCAGGACCGCCTCGCCCATCGGATCGTTGCCGAGGGACTGTCGGTACGGGCCGTCGAAGAGATCGTGACCCTCATGGGATCACGTCCCCAGTCCAGCCCCAAGTCCAAGGGACCGCGCGCCGGCGGCCGTGTGTCACCCGCTCTGACCGACCTTGCCACGCGGCTCTCGGACCGTTTTGACACGCGGGTCAAAGTGGACCTGGGGCAGAAGAAGGGGAAGATCGTCGTGGAGTTCGCTTCCATGGATGACCTGAAGCGGATCCTCGGCTCTCTGGCTCCTGGCGAGGGCCCGATTCTGCAGAATGGATCCGACAGCTCGGAGGAGGACGCCGACTGAGCTCTGAAACCTTTGGCTCCAGAGCTCAGGAAGCGCTGTAAGAGCGGGCCGTGTCCGGTGTGTACCGGACACGGCCCGCTCTTTGCTTTCTTACGGTTTCGGTGCAATCACATCGTGGATACGATGCGAACAGGCAAGGCGCATCCATCCTGGCAGGACCTCCATGACCAGCGAGGACTTGCGATGAGTGAGCCGCATCGGACAGGTGGCTGCGGACCTGAGAGGGGAAGCAGCCGGTCGATGCGGTGGCAGCCTGCTCAGTGAATGGAGCACTCTGACAGCCGTATGTGATGCGGTGGGTGGCAGAGGAAGTGAGGAACTGCCTTCATGGGGCGTCGGCTCGTACCGCTTACGCTGGACAACCTCCCGGATCTCCCCAAGCGCTGTCGCGGTTGTGTGTTCTGGGAGTTGGACCCGGTGAGCGGAGAGGCCGCCGTGAAAGCCGGCACCCCCGAGCTGGAGAAAGAGGCCTGGATCTCCGCCGTTCTCCTGGAGTGGGGCTCCTGCGGGCGCGTCGTCTACGTAGACGATGTACCAGTGGGTTTTGTTCTCTACGCCCCGCCCGCCTATGTCCCCCGTTCCACGGCCTTTCCCACCAGTCCCGTGGCACCCGACGCCGTCCAGCTGATGACTGCCTGGATCATGCCCGGTTATCAGGGACAGGGACTGGGCCGTGTCATCGTGCAGACCGTCGCCAAAGATCTGATCCGTAGAAACTTCAAGGCCATCGAAGCCTTCGGGGACGCACGCTGGAAAGAGCCCGGCTGCCTCCTACCCGCCGATCATCTGCTGGCCGTGGGCTTCAAGACCGTTCGGCCGCATCCGAGCTATCCGCGGCTACGCCTGGAACTGCGCACCACGCTGTCCTGGAAGGAAGACGTCGAGATGGCGATCGACCGGCTCTTGGGCGCCGTGCAGAAAGATCCAGTACTCCGCCCGCTGTAAGAAGAGAGAAGCCTGAGGAACGCGAGACGGGCCAGCCCCTGTGGGTTGGCCCGTCAATGTTTCACGTGAAACAACGCCTCTTGCTTACTCCGCGATGAAGTCCTCAAGATCACGGATAATGGCGGCCTTGGGCTTGGCGCCGACGATGGTCTTGGCGACCTCGCCATCCTGGTAGACATTCAGGGTCGGGATGGACATGACGCCGTACTTGGCGGCGATGGCCGGGTTCTCGTCGATGTTGAGCTTGACGATTTCGATCTTGTCGCCGTATTCGGCCGCGATCGCCTCCAGGGACGGGGCGATCTGACGGCACGGACCGCACCAAGCGGCCCAGAAGTCCACCAGCACAGGCTTGTCGCTCTTAAGAACGTCCTGCTCGAACGAGTCATCGGTCACGTGCTTCAGGGGGCCGGCCACTGCGGGCTCCTTCGATGCCACTGTGGGCTCCTTCTCTGGGTATGGGTGAGTGGATCAGACGGTGGCGTTGGCCGCTGCCGTCTCGGTGTCGCTGGCAGAGGCCAGGAAACGCTCAGCGTCGAGAGCTGCGGAGCAACCAGTGCCGGCCGCGGTGATCGCCTGACGGTAGGTGTGGTCGACGACATCGCCGGCGGCGAAGACACCGCTGATGTTGGTGCGGGTGGACGGTGCGGCCACCTTCAGGTAGCCCTCCTCGTCCAGGTCGAGCTGGCCCTTGAAGAGTTCGGTGCGCGGGTCGTGGCCGATCGCGATGAACAGGCCGGTGACCGGCAGCCGCGAGGTCTCACCCGTCTGGACATTGCGCAGCGTCAATCCGGAGAGCTTCTGATCCCCGTGGATCTCCGCGATCTCACTGTCCCAGATGAACTTGAGCTTCGGGTCGCCGAAGGCACGCTCCTGCATCGCCTTGGAAGCACGCAGCGAGTCCCGGCGGTGCACGATCGTCACGGACTTGGCGAACCGCGAGAGGAACGTGGCCTCCTCCATGGCGGTGTCGCCACCGCCGATCACCGCGATGTCCTGCCCCTTGAAGAAGAACCCGTCACACGTGGCACACCAGGAGACGCCGCGTCCCGAGAGGGCGTCCTCGTTGGGAAGCCCGAGCTTGCGGTGCTGCGAGCCAGTCGTGACGATGACCGCCTTCGCCTCATGGACCGTACCGGCGGTGTCCGTGACGGTCTTGATCTCACCGCTGAGGTCGACCGCGACGACGTCGTCCGGCAGCAGCTCGGCTCCGAAGCGCTCGGCCTGTGCACGCATGTTGTCCATCAGATCGGGACCCATGATGCCGTCTCGGAAGCCCGGGAAGTTCTCGACATCGGTGGTGTTCATCAGGGCGCCACCGGCGGTGACGGCACCTTCGAATACCAGCGGCTTCAACGACGCGCGCGCGGTGTAGAGCGCCGCCGTATAGCCGGCGGGCCCGGATCCGATGATGATCACGTTACGGACGTCGCTCACGGCTTTATTCCTCGTCTCTGGGGACTGGCTGCGTACTCCTGGCGGGAGCCGTCTGGAGACTCACACACCACCCAACGGATCCTACGGGGCCCGCATTCCCGAGGATGCCGAGCCCGCGGCAGGCGCGTGTGTCGGGCGCCGGGCGCCGTGCGAGCACTCTCCCGATGAGTCCCGTATACCCGGGACGACGTTCCGGAGGCCGGAGCGGTCCTGGGGAATCAGTCGCGAGGGTAGGAATGGGTCAGAAGGACCTTACCCTCCGGTGCGGAAGGCTTCTGTGCACAGGATGCATCGACGACGTACGCCGAGACTTTCGCCTGGTCCCTGGCATCTGGAAGCACGACGAGATATGCGTCCGAGCCCTCGTAGGTCCCTTGCTCCGCGGCGATGGGTGCCTCGCTGCGGCCGATGCCATGGCGGACACAGTCCGGTATCTCCACGGCGATCTCGGTCCGCTTCAGTGGTGTGGCCGCCCTCGTGGGGGTGTGCGTGGCGCTTGGAGAACCGTCCGGGGAGCCCATGTCGAGTGAAGGCTTCGGGGTGGGGGTGCCGGGCGGCTGTGCCGTCTCTTTCGGCGCGTGGTGGCTCTTGAGGAGCGTGGTGACCTGCCCCTCCAGAGTTCCTGAGGAGAAGGTATGACGGCCATGGGTCGGATGGGCCGTGGTTCCCGCGATGGGACGTCCGGGGGAATGGTGGGTCATCGTCTGGAAAAGAACAGTGCCAAGACCGATCACTACCACGGTGAAGACGGCCCCGAAGGTGATCGATTTCCGGCGCCGTCCAAAACGGCTCCGGCCTGTGCGACCCGGTCCCGTAGAACCTCGCGGACGCGCCGCAGGCCGACCTCCGGGTGCCCCGGGGGCATCCACGGGCGATGTTTCACGTGAAACATGCGTCCCAGCCTGTCGTCCTGGCTGATGATTCGAGCCGTGTGAGATATCCGGCGAGCTCGATGGGTCGTCGGGCGACACGGAATCCGAAGAGAGAACCTCCAGCGACGGTGCCGGTGCGGACGCGGCCAGCAGAACCTCGGCGGCCAGCGCCGCGTCGATACGCTCGGCGATGTCGATGGGCATGGGCTCAGGTGGCAGGACGGTACCGAGCAGCTCGCGGATCTCTTGCAGCGAGACATATGTGTCGGAGCAGTCCGTGCACGCCTTCAGATGATTGCGGACGACCGCTGTGCGCGAAGGGGACAGGAGGCCCTCGGTAAGAGCGGAAATCTCGTCGACGTCAGGATGTCCGGCCGCGCCGGTCGCCGATGTCACGCTCGTCCACCTCCGCCCTTCAGAGCAGCTGAATCACGTACGTCCTTGTCTGGGGTTCCTTCTGCGGGTGGGACGGATGTCTCCTGCGTCCGGTTCCCCCCAGGGCCGCGATTCCCGTCCGCCCGTCGTCCGCCCCCGTATCCTCCACCCGTCCCACCCGCACGCCTGTCCTTGGCGCTGTCTTCGACGTCCGGCCGGTCTGCTCTTCTTTCGGCCGGGGCGCGACCTCGCGGGGAGGAGCCCTTCTCTCTGCCGGGACGCAGATGTGCGAGCAGCGGCAGCAGTCTGGCTCTGCCGCGTGCACAGCGGCTCTTCACCGTCCCGGTGGCGACATTGAGCACTCTGGCGGCTTCCGCCACTGGAAAACCCTGCATGTCGACCAGGATGAGTGCGGCGCTCTGCTCTGGCGGCAGTGTCCGGAGGGCTTCCAGTAGCTGCCGGTGCAGATCCTTGCGCTCAGCCGGAGCGGAAGCGGCCTCGTGGGGCTCCAGCAGCTGTTCCAGCCGCTCGGTGTCGTCGACCGGCGACGTCCTGCGGGAGGACGTCTTGCGAGCCCGGTCCAGGCAGGCGTTCACGGTGATCCGATGCAGCCAGGTGGTCACGGCGGACTGCCCGCGGAAAGTGTGTGCGGCCCGGTATGCGGAGACCAGAGCGTCCTGCACGGCGTCGGCAGCTTCCTCGCGGTCTCCCAGAGTGCGCAGCGCCACCGCCCAGAGCCGGTCCCGGTGGCGTCGTACCAGCTCACCGAAGGCTTCCGGATCCCCCGCGACATGGCGGGCCAGGAGAACCTTATCGGAATCCCCTAACGTCTCCTCCGCTCGCACCCGTCCCCCTATGACGTCCAGGTCGCTCAGAATATAGGCGCTCCAGGTGACTGTAAACGGCGGGGCGACGTGCTCCAAAAGGAAATGGTCCGGTGGCTGTCCGCCACCGAACCATTTATTCTCGTCTTCAATTTCTCTGCCGCGGATCCTGGCCCTGCCACCTGCGGGACCGATGCGTCCCTCGCCCTGGATCTACGCATTCCGGCTCAATTTCCGAAGGCTACGGCCCGGTAATGTAACCGGCCCGTAGCCCCGGGAGCGTTATTCAGAGGGCTTGCCCAGCACCTTTATTTCAGAAATTCCACCACGGTATCGGTTCTGCGATCCCTCCGGTGGCAAAGACGTGATGTGGACCAGGACGTACCTGGTCCGTACGGCCTTGCCGAGGGTCTCCTGGATCTTGCCGCCTACGGTGGTCAGCTTGGTGAGCTGCTGCGGGAAGTCGCTCAGGGTGGCGGGATCCGACGCGCTGGCGGCTGCGGCGCGGATCTCCACCTTCTGGCCGCTGCGGTACAGGTCGACGTCCAGACCGGAGACCTCCCGGACACTGCCCAGGTCGACGATGATGCCGCTGCCCTGCTTGCGGGTGGGCAGGTTGCCGAAATTGGGGTAGCCGTCGTAGTGCGGCGTCACCCAGCCCGTTTCCTGCTTGCCGTCCACGGCCTGCGGAACCTCGTCTTCCTTGATGCCGTCCCCGCTCGGCTCGAACTCACGCGCAGCGAAGATCTTCAGCGGCTTCCCGGGCGAGGTCTTCTTCCCCGAGCCGCCGACGGTCTGCGCGGGGCCGGGCTTCCCGGACTCGTTTCCCCGGTCGAGGAGGGCCTCAGCGAGCTGCCAGCTGCCGAGCCCGAGTGCCACCACGAGCAGCGCGGACACGCCCCACTTGAGGGCCTTGCCGGTCCTGCTCTGCAGCGGGGGCGGCGGCGGTCCCACCACGGACGGCCCACCGGGAGCGCTCATCGGCGTCCTGCGGTAGACGCCCTGCTGGTAGGTGGTCCGCCGGTACTCGGGAGGTGCGGTGAACGCCGGCTCCGGCGGGCGGATCCGCGGCAGCGCGTTGATCGCCTCCAGCAGCTCCTCCGAGGTGGTGCAGGCAGGATCCTGGCGGGAGGCCGTCGCGCCGTCGTTGACCAGGGCACGCATGGCGAGCTCCGACAGGCCCCGGTGCACACCCGCGCGCACCTGGTCCGGGGCGATCAGTCCGACACCCTTGGGCAGCCCTGACAGGCCGTACGCATCGCTTTCGTACGGCCAGCGATGGGTCAGCGCGGCGTACAGCAGCGCGCCGATCGCTTCGGTGTCCGTGCGTTGCGGGGTGGCCGACGTGATGCCCCGCAGGGCCGCGTTCACTGCGAGCCCCCGGACCCGCCACTGGCCGGACGAGGTCCGCAGCACCGCCCCTGGAGTGAGCCGCAGGTGCGCCAGGCCCTCGCGGTGCGCGGCCTTCATGGCCTGGGTCACCTGGTTCACCATCTGGTAAGCCTCGTGCACCTCAAGCGGTCCGGAGGCGAGCAGCGCGGTCAGCTCGGTGGCATCCGGCAGCCACTCCTGGACCAGGTAAACGAGGTCGTTCTCCTCGACGGCGTCGAGCACCTGGACGAAGCGGGGGTCGCCCAGCAGCGCGGAGGAGCGGGCTGCCGCGAGTACCGAGCGGGCCCGAGGGTGGTCGGCAGGCAGCAGATGCACGCCCACCGCTCTGCGCAGTTTCTCGTCCACGGCACGCCAGCTGCTGAATCCGTCCAAACGGGTGACGCATTCCTCAAGACGGTAGCGCCCGGCGAGCTTGTACCCGCTGTGCAGCTCGGGCGCCTGTGCCGGCTTGGCGAGGGCAGCTGAGGGGGTCGCGGAAGGGGCCGCCTCGGCGGTGTTTCCGGCCGGCTCCTCGGGAGTGTCCTCAGGGGTCACCGGGATTTTTTCCGGGGCTCCGCCCGGCTCCGGGTCGTCGGTGCCGTCGTCAGGGTCCGCGCCGGACGCCGACGTGCCGGCGTCACCGGATGCTTCCTCTGGTGCTTCGCCGGGCGTCCCAGCGGCCGGGGCGTCGGGCGCGTCCCTGGGAGCGCTGTCGGATTCTGACACGCGGTCCGTGCCGTCTGCGGCATCGCTTGACGTGTCCCGTTCCGGGGTCCGGGTCGTCCCGTCGGCCGTGGCTTTGTCCGTCTTGGCGGGCACCGGCTTGTCACCCTTGCCCGCTGCCACGTCGACGGCAGCCGTGCTCCGTTCCGCCACCGTGGTTCCTGCCTCCCCATCCATTGCGATCCGTTTTGACGCCAAACCAATTGTGCTCACAGTCCACCGCTATGCACGACACACGGCGAGGGCCAATGGTTGTGCGAGACCCGCTTGAGCCTGGTGGCGGGACGGCTCAGCGCCCGAGTCTGCCGCGGACCATACCGAGCACGGAGTTCAGCTCCTGGATGCGCAGCCGTCGGGCGACCACCACGAAGACACCGAGCAGTGCGATGCCACCCACCACGAGGGCCGCGATCGAACCGAAGACGCCGTGCCCCAGCACCTTGGTGATCAGATAGCCGAGCACACCGCCGACCAGCGCCGCGGGGATCGACGCCAGACACAGGCGCGCATAGCTGCGCAGTACGTGCTGCCCGTCCAGGTCGCCGTCGAGCCGCTTGCTCAGCCGCCGCCATGCGACGCCCACCCCGATGGCGTAGGCCAGCCCGTATGCGCCGGCCATGCCGACCACCGCCCACCGGGCGGGCAAGATCACATAACAGAGTGCCGACACAGCGGCATTGGCCGTCGCCACGATGACCGTGTTGTAGAAGGGCGTACGGGTGTCTTCATAGGCGTAGAAAGCGCGCAGCACCACGTACTGCACCGAGTACGGGATCAGCCCCAACCCGAAGGCCATCAGGATGTACCCCATGGACTCGGCGGCGGGCCCGCCGCTGGACGAGTACAGGAGCGTGCAGATCGGAACGCCGAGGGCGACGAAGGCGAAGGAGATCGGGACGATCACGACGGCGGAGTTCCGCAGGCCTTGCGAGATGTCGTCGCGGATCGCGCCCGGGTCGTTGTCGGCTGCGGCCCGCGAGATGCGCGGCAGCAGCGCTGCCATCACCGAGACGGTGATGATGGCCTGCGGCATCGCCCAGATCAGCTGGGCATTGCTGTACGCAAGGAATCCGGTGCCGGGATGACCCGAGGACTTTCCTGCCGCGGTGGACAGCTGGGTCACCACGATCAGGCCCGCCTGATTGGCGAGAACGAACAGCATCGTCCACTTGGCCAGGGCCACCGTCTTGCCGAGTCCGTGACCGCGCCAGTCGAACCGCGGACGGAAGCGGAAGCCCGCCTCACGCAGATAAGGGATCATGGCCAGCGCCTGGACCACGAGCCCGAGCAGGGTGCCGATACCCAGGAGCCGTACGCCCTCCGGCGGGATGGTCTGCACGGCCATGTGGGTCTGGGCCGAGGTGCCGTAGACCCAGATGAACGAGCCGAACGTGAAGATCATGACGATGTTGTTGAGGACCGGAGTCCACATCATCGCGCCGAACTTCCCGCGGGCGTTCAGGATCTGGCCCATCACCACATGGATGCCCATGAAGAAGATCGTGGGCAGGCAGTAGCGGGCGAAGGTGACGGCGACGCTGTTGGCCGCGACATCGTTCGCGATGGTGGGCGACTGGAGGCGGATCAGCACCGGGGCGGCCAGCACCACTATCACGGTGATCAAGCCGAGGGTGACCATGACCAGCGTCAACAGTCGGCTGGCGTAGGCCTCGCCGCCGTCTTCGTCTTCCTTCATGGATCGCACCAACTGCGGCACGAAGACCGAGTTCAGGCCGCCACCGACGGTGAGGATGTACACCATCGTCGGGAGTGTGTAGGCGATGGTGAAGCTGTCGCCAAGGAACTGCGCACCTAGTGCCGCGGTGATCACGATGGTGCGCACAAAGCCGGTGAGACGGGAAGCCATCGTGCCCGCCGCCATGACCGCACTGGACTTCAGCAGACTCGACGCACGGCCGCCTGCCTTCGGCACGGCGGCCGGTGCCGAGGCTGGAGCGGGCGCGGGTGTGCCGCCACCGCCACCGGCAGCACCGGGTGCCCCGGCCGCTTCAGCGGCGGGAGCCGGGACCGCCAGTGGCTCGATAGGGCGTCCTGTGTGGTGCTGCTGGTCGCGGTAGAGGTACGCGAAGGCGTCCTGCTGGTGGTTCTCGTCACCCGCCCTGCCGACGGGGTCGGTGCCGTCCAGGTACTGCGTGGTCTGCGGGTCGGCCGCGTACGGTGCCATACCCGCGGCGCCGGGGCCGGGCAGCGGATACGTGGGGCCCTGCGGAGCGGGCGGCTGGTTTCCGGTCCACGGGTGGGGGTCGGAGGCAGCCTGGCCGACGGCGGGCGGTGCGGGGTAGGGCGACTGCGGGGCGCGGTAAGGGCCCGGCGGCGGCACGGGGTGCGCGGCGCGATCGTAGTGCGCTTCGGTCATCGGGTCCTGGGCATTGGGGCCTGGCCCGCGGTGCGGGTCCTGGCCGTAGGTGTCCTGAACGTATGCGTTCGCGGCCTGGTGCGGGGGTGCGAGACGGGGGTCCGGCACACCGGGGTGGCCGGGTTCGGGCGTGGCGGGGTACGGGTTACCGCCGGCCGGACCACCTGTGCCCTGACCGTGGTCACCGTCGTACGGCGCGTTCATGGATACCCCACCTCATCGTCCCCGGCCGGACCGGCCACGACATTGCTCAACGCTCCACTCTCTCACCCGTCGCGGACGGGGCAGTGGTTTCCGGTGCGGTGTCAGGAGCCGGGTCACTCGGCTGCACGGGGGCCGCACTCCGGCCCAGCAGCCCGCCGGAACGCCGCGTACCGGCTTCAGACCCGGTGCCGGCCTGTCGGCCCGGCGCTTGCGCCCGCGGCCCGGGAGCGGCGGACTCAGCGGTGTTCGGACCGTCGTCGGCTCCGGTGTCCGGGGTGTCGTCACCGGCTTTGGGGGCGTCGTGAGAGCCGTCGGACGCCGTGCCGGGAGTGTCGGAGGCCTCGGGCGCCGGGTCCGGTCCTTCGGAGGTGCCCGCAGCGGGATCGGTGCCGTCGCCCGCCGCACCCGGCCCTCCTGTGGTGCCGCTAGAACCGTCCTGCGGCCCGCCCGCACCGGCCTGCCGGGCCGCAGCGCGCTTGCGCTGGGTGTACATCCGGAAGCCGGCGAGTACGAGCAGCAGCACGCCGCCCGCGATGACCAGCATCACCGTGGCCGTGATCTCGGTGACATCCACGGTGAACGTGACCGGCTGGCCGTACGGCTGGCCGTCCTCCGTGTAGAGCTGCGCCCGCACCGGCACCTGCCCGTTGGCGTTGGCGTTGGTGGTGAACTTCACGGACTGGCTGTGGCCGCCGCTGACCTTCACGGGCTGCTCGTAGTAGGGCCCGTCGCCGATGTTGAGGCGGGTGGGCTTGGTGGAGGTGACCCGCAGGGTCAGATGGTCGACGCCCTGCAGCAGGTTGTTCTGCACGGTCACCGGGATCGTGGCGCTGCGTCCCGAGAGCTTTGTCTCGGACTTCTCGATCAACCGCACGCCCTTGGTGAGCCCGTCCAGGTACGAGGCGACGCCCTTGCGGAAGGCCTTGGCGTCCGTGTTGTGACCTCGCCACGAGGCCGACATCTCCCGGTCTATGGCCCTGCCGAACGGGGTGACCACGCGGGAGGAGTCCGTGAGGATCACCTTGAAGGCGTCGAGCTTGTGCTCGGTCCTGCTGATGTCCTCGAAGGCCGCCTTGGGCATTTCCTGCTTGCGCAGCGCGGACGGGTAGGAGCGGGCCGACGGCACGCGTGTGGTGGCGTGCGGGTCGGGGCTGGCGGCGGCGGCCGCCGCCAGGTCCTGCGGCTGCGACCAGCCGCCGTCCTGCAAGGCGTGCAGCGCCTTCGCCATCGTCTGGGCCTGGCTCGCCGTCGGCGTGCGCTGCGGGGCGACGACGATGCTGCGCTGATTGTCGGGCGCCTGCTGCCGGATCATGAGGCTCTGGGCGAGGAAGTTCTGCACGGCCAGGGTGGAGGTCTCGGCGCGGGTCATGTCGCCCTGGAAGGCCGTCGAAAGCGGCGCGTCGGCGACGACCGCCGTGGTGCCGCCGCCGATGGGCCGGGCGGCGGTGGGGGTGTACGGCAGGCGGCCCGTCTCACGGAAGCTGTCGCTGCGGGCGATCACCGCATGGGCGCCCGCAGAGGTGGCCACATCGACGATGGACGGGTCGACGGCGCCCTCGGCCGGCCAGGCGAAGCCGGTGTCCGGTTTCACATGGAGCACCGTCTCCACCGTGGTCGCCGCCACATCGGTGGCGCCCTGGAGGTGGCTCAACGAACCGGAGACGTTCTTGCCGGTGTGGGCCAGGGATGCCAGATCCGGGTCACCGAAGGGCAGCGCGACGACCTTCGCGCCGGACACCGCCTTCTCCAGGTCGTTGAGCCACTTGTTGGCGACTGCCTGGTTCTTGCCTGGTGTGGTGGTGCCGTCCGGGGACGCGATCTCGTAGTTCCTGGTCATCGCGTCGACCGAGGCCAGCAGGTCCGGGTCGATGACCCAGGTCACGTCGAGACCGCGGCCCAGAGCCAGCATCTGCTGGAGCCGGCCGCCCGGGGCGATCTCCTTGGCCAGTGAGTCGTCGTGGAAGACAGGTGTCTGCTGCTCGTCCGAGTCGGTTTCCGCGGTGACGTGCGTGGTGGACATGAGCGGCCAGAGATAGGTGGTCTTGGTCTTGCTCTTGGCCGTGGCGGGCTCGGGCTGCCAGGGGAGGACGGTCCGCTGGACGCCGAGCACCTGCTGCCAGGGCTGGACCGCGGACTGGCCGGTGAGCGTGACGCCCAGCTGGTAGACGCCGGCAGCGCCGAGGCCGAGCTTCTTGACGGGCACGGAGACGGTGAACGGCTGCGAGACGCCCGGAGCGAGCCGGGTGAACTTCTTCGTGTACTTGCTGTCGATCTGCGTGCCCTCGGCCACGGACCCGAAGGCGGTGTGCTTCGACACGGTGTCTATGGCCGCGCGCCCGCCCAGGACGGGTCCCACTCGCAGGGCCAGCGAGGCGTCGGTCACGGTGTGCTTGCTCTTGTTGGTGAGCGTGCCGGACAGGGTCAGGGTGTCGCTCTCGGCCGGCGTGCTGGGCGTGAGCGTGTCGATGGACACGCCGACGGTCCGCGATCCCGTGGGCTCAGCCTTCTGGGCGGCTTGCGCTGGAGTACGGCCCGCGGTGTCCTGAGCGCTCGCGGGGGCCGGGAACTGGAGCAGCAGACTCGCGATGAGTGGCGCTCCGGCGAGCAGTGTGCCCGTGCGCCGCAGCCACCGGCGGGCGGCTGGGGCTGGGGCACTTGTCTCGTGGAAGTCTGCCGCCTCGGCCACGCGCTCGCCCGTCCTCGTCGTCGTCAGTGGTCGTCGGTGCCCACCAGCGCCTGACTGCGCTTGTGGGAGCTGCTCCCCCGCATGGTAACGAGGCTCGCTGTGGCAATGCGCCGCGCACTGCCCCACGCGGTCGGGCGGACCGGTCCGGGCAGGGTACCGGGAGTGCCACGGGTGCCGGGCGCCGCAGGGTCTTAAGGGGGCGCGGTGCGGGATCGGGGCCACGTACCCTTTCCTGTTGTGTCGAATGCCAACGAAGACAACCCCAGTACTCTCAGTCAGGTACAGCACCGCGCGGTCAGCGAACTACTGCGGGTGTCCCCTGTCGCCGACGATCTCGCCCGCCGGTTCCAGGCTGCCGGGTTCTCCCTCGCCCTGGTTGGAGGGTCGGTCCGGGACGCACTGCTGGGCCGTCTCGGCAATGACCTGGACTTCACGACCGATGCCCGCCCCGGGGACGTACTGAAGATCGTCCGTCCCTGGGCGGACGCCGTCTGGGAAGTCGGGATCGCCTTCGGCACCGTCGGCTGCCATAAGCGCGGACGCATCGACACAGCGGATGCAGAAGATGCAGCCGACGGGGCAGACGCAGCCGAGCAGCTCTTCCAGATCGAGATCACCACCTACCGCTCCGAGGCCTACGACCGGACTTCGCGCAAGCCGGAGGTCTCCTACGGCGACTCCATCGAGGAAGACCTGGTCCGCCGCGACTTCACGGTGAACGCCATGGCGGTGTCCCTCCCTGAGAAGGAGTTCATCGACCCGCACGGCGGACTCGAACATCTGGCGAAGAGCGTGCTGCGCACCCCGGGCACCCCCGAGGCGTCGTTCTCCGACGATCCGCTGCGGATGATGCGTGCCGCACGCTTCGCCGCGCAGCTGGACTTCGACGTGGCGCCGGATGTCGTCGCGGCCATGAAGGCGATGTCCGCGCGGATCGACATCGTCTCCGCGGAGCGGGTGCGGGATGAGCTGAACAAGCTGATCCTCGCCGCGCACCCGCGCAAGGGCCTGGCGCTCCTCGTCGACACCGGCCTGGCCGATCACGTCCTGCCCGAGCTTCCGGCACTGCGTCTGGAGCGCGACGAACATCACCGGCACAAGGACGTCTACGAGCACACGCTGATCGTTCTGGAACAGGCCATCGCTCTGGAGGAGGACGGCCCGGACCTCGCTCTGCGGCTGGCCGCGCTGCTGCACGACATCGGCAAGCCGAAAACCCGGCGTTTCGAGAAGGACGGCCGAGTCTCCTTCCACCATCACGAGGTGGTGGGCGCGAAGATGACCAAGAAGCGGATGACCGCGCTCAAGTACCCCAACGATCTCGTGAAGGACGTCTCACGCCTCGTCGAGCTCCACTTGCGCTTCCACGGCTACGGAACCGGCGAGTGGACCGACTCCGCCGTGCGTCGCTATGTACGTGATGCGGGCCCGCTGCTGCCCCGGCTGCACAAGCTGACCCGTTCGGACTGCACCACGCGCAACAAGCGCAGGGCCAGTGCGCTCTCGCGTGCATACGACGGTCTGGAGGAGCGCATCGCGCAACTTCAGGAGCAGGAGGAGTTGGACGCGATCCGACCCGATCTCGACGGCAACCAGATCATGAAGATCCTCGATGTCGGTCCGGGGCCGGTGATCGGTCAGGCTTATACGTATCTGCTGGAGCTGCGCCTGGAGAACGGCCCCATGGATCATGACGCGGCGGTGAAGTCCCTCATCGACTGGTGGGCGAAGCAGCCGCGCTGAGCGGGGAGCGGTGGTCGCACCGAGAGGCGGGGTCTCGGCTGGGGCATGTTTCACGTGAAACATGCCCCTCCGGCACGACGAGGGCGGTCGATGTTTCACGTGAAACATCGACCGCCCTCGTCCGTTGGATCTGTGTACGGCTCCCTATGCCGGGTTCCGTGCCTTAGGCGTGTAGTCCGTCAGGCAGAGCGTGAAGTCGCTTCCGTCGCCGCTCTCGGTGTACTCGGAGTACTTGGTGTGGTCACAGCCGCCCGTGCCGTCCTTCTTCTGCGCCACCTTGTACTTGGCCTTGGCGCTACCGCAGTCCACGACCTCAAGGTCGGGGTTGCTGGAGTCGTCCGGGTTGCCGATGCTCATGCAGTCACCGACCTTCGCGGTGTCCGCGTCATCACGGCTCGCGTACCAGCCGCCGACGATCACGATCAGACCGACGATGGCACCGCCGATCCGCAGATAGGTCTTCCCGCTGCGCCGCGGGCGCTGCGGCGGGATGGGACCTGGAGCGCCCTGGTTGAAGTAAGGCGAAGGCTGCGGCGGCACCCCCGGCTGCTGTCCCTGCTGCGGCGGATAGCCGTAGCCACCCTGCGGCGGTGCCTGCTGACCGTAGGGATTCTGGCCCTGGGCAAACTGGTTCTGCCCTTGGGGCGGAGGCGTAGACACGGGGGTCCCCCTAGAACTTTGGCGCGATCGCGCGGATAAGACGCACGTAAGTTATCGGTCCGGAGTAGAAACTCCGAACTCGGGGAAGGCTCTGTGGCACTGATGTGACACTCACTGAGTGTCAAACCTGGGCATAGCTAGAGCAATTGCAGCGTATGTCACGGCCACCGTGACCAGCAGAGCGACGGATCGGCCGTCGGCAGGCAGCAGTATTGCGGCAACTCCCGCGGCGCCTACGAAGGCGGCGTTGAACAGAACGTCATAAAGAGAGAAGATCCGGCCACGGAAGCGGTCCTCGATGGTCGACTGCACCACCGTGTCCGTCGAGATCTTCGCTCCTTGGGTGATCAGCCCCAGTGCAAAAGCGGTGATCAGAAACGGCGTTGGCCTGAAGGTGAGGCCAAGTCCGGGCACCAGGACGGCGGCTGTGGCCGCACAGGCGGTGATCCACCCCGCGGTGCCCAGACGGCCGACCGCGGCGGGCGTCAGCACGGCCGCGGCGAAGAATCCGGCCGCCGACAGGCCCACGGCGAGACCCAGCAGCGCGAGCCCCCTGTCCTGCCCGGCGGATCTTCCGGGATCGGGCGACCATGCATACCGGCACAGCATCAGCACCATGACGGTCAGAGCGCCGTAGCAGAACCGCATGAGCGTCATCGCGGCCAGCGCCCGGGCCGCGGTCCTGCGCGGCGGCTGCGTCAGATGCCGTACGCCGCTCGTGAGCCCCCGCACCGTCCCGGTCAGCACCGCGGCGAGGCCGGGTCGCCCAGTAGTGGAGTGCGGTCCCAGAGAGGTCCGCTCCATGCGCAGCGGGGCCAGTGCCGCCGACAGGTAGAGCGCCGCGGCGACCAGGACGACGACGGCATCCGTGTTCCCGCCGGATCCCATCAGCCGGATGACGAAGGCGAGACCGCCGCCCGTGGTCGCGGCCAGCGTCCCGGCCGTCGGCGACAGCGAGTTGGCCACCACCAGCCGGTCGGCATCGACGACATGCGGAAGGGCGGCGGACAGACCCGCCAGGACGAAACGGTTGACGGCCGTCACGCAGAGCGCGGAGGCGTAGAAGAGCCAGTCCGGCACCGTACCGAGCATCAGCGCCGCCGTGATCACGGTCAGCAGAGCACGCAGCAGATTGCCGTACAGAAAGACCTGGCGGCGCTGCCAGCGGTCCAGCAGGACGCCGGCAAAGGGCCCGACGAGTGAGTAGGGCAGCAGCAGAACGGCCATCGCCCAGGCGATGTCAGCAGCCGACGCCTCGTTCTCCGGTGAGAAGACCACATAGGCGGCCAGTGCGACCTGGTAGACGCCGTCAGCACCCTGAGAGAGCAGCCGAACGGTGAGCAGCCGCCTGAAGCCCGTAAAGCGCAGCAGGACGCGCAGGTCGCCGACGACAGCCATGGGGCACAGCCTCACATACGCGAAAGGTCCCCGGGTGTGCGGCCCGGGGACCTGGGTTGCCTCCGGCGGAATCCACCGGAGGCAACCTACGCGGCATGCGGCAGGGGCAGGACGGTCCGGGATTTCCGGGCCGTCGGGTGCGCCTGGTGCGCTGCGGACGGCGTCAGCGCTCGACCTCGCCCTTGATGAACTTCTCCACGTTCTCCCGGGCCTCGTCGTCGAAGAACTGGACCGGCGGGGACTTCATGAAGTACGAGGACGCGGAGAGGATGGGGCCGCCGATGCCGCGGTCCTTGGCGATCTTCGCGGCGCGCACGGCGTCGATGATGACGCCCGCGGAGTTCGGAGAGTCCCAGACCTCAAGCTTGTACTCCAGGTTCAGCGGGACGTTACCGAAGGCGCGGCCTTCCAGGCGGACGTAGGCCCACTTGCGGTCGTCGAGCCAGGCCACGTAGTCGGACGGGCCGATGTGGACGTTGCCGGCGCCGAGCTCGCGGTCGCGGATCTGGGAGGTGACGGCCTGCGTCTTGGAGATCTTCTTCGACTCCAGGCGCTCACGTTCCAGCATGTTCTTGAAGTCCATGTTGCCGCCGACGTTCAGCTGCATCGTGCGGTCCAGGATGACGCCCCGGTCCTCGAAGAGCTTCGCCATGACGCGGTGCGTGATGGTGGCACCGACCTGCGACTTGATGTCGTCACCGACGATCGGCACGCCGGCCTCGGTGAACTTGTCCGCCCATTCCTTGGTGCCGGCGATGAAGACCGGCAGGGCGTTGACGAAAGCGACCTTGGCGTCGATGGCGCACTGCGCGTAGTACTTCGCGGCGGTCTCGGAGCCCACCGGGAGGTAGCAGACGAGGACGTCGACCTGCTTGTCCTTGAGGACCTGCACGACGTCGACCGGGGCCTCGTTGGACTCCTCGATGGTCTCGCGGTAGTACTTGCCGAGGCCATCGAGGGTGTGACCGCGCTGCACGGATACGCCGGTGTTCGGCACATCGGCGATCTTGATGGTGTTGTTCTCGCTGGCCCCGATGGCGTCCGCGAGGTCTAGGCCGACCTTCTTCGCGTCGATGTCGAAGGCGGCGACGAACTCGACGTCACTGACGTGATACTCGCCGAACTGGACGTGCATGAGGCCCGGGACCTTGCTGTCCGGGTCAGCGTCCTTGTAGTACTCGACGCCCTGCACCAGCGAGGCGGCGCAGTTGCCCACGCCGACGATGGCTACACGAACCGAACCCATTCCGGTTGCTCCCTGTGTACTCGATCTTGCGGATGAGGTCCTGCCCACGGGCAGGTCCTCACTTGGTGGTGTCGTCGGACGGATCCGGCCGGGTGTTGTCCCCCTGCCGGGGCAGGCCGCCCTTCTTCCCAGATATGTCCTGCCGAGCCGTGTCCTCTATGGGGAAAGGTCCGGCGGCGGCTCCAGATTGCCGCCGGTCCTGCCGGTCTCGGCCTGCTCTTCGCTCTCGATGAGCTCATTCAGCCAGCGCACCTCGCGCTCCACGGACTCCATGCCGTGTCGCTGCAGCTCAAGGGTGTAGCCGTCGAGGCGCTCCCTGGTACGGGCCAGGGAGGCGCGCATCTTCTCCAGGCGTTCCTCAAGCCGGCTGCGGCGGCCCTCCAGGACGCGCATGCGCACATCTCGCGACGTCTGTCCGAAGAAGGCGAAGCGGGCGGCGAAGTGCTCGTCCTCGTATGCATCGGGGCCGGTCTGTGAGAGCAGCTCCTCGAAGTGCTCCTTGCCCTCTGCTGTAAGCCGGTAGACGATCTTGGCGCGGCGACCCGCGAGGGGAGCGCCGAGAGCGTCTTGCGAGGTGCCGGCCGATTCCTCGACCAGCCAACCTTGGCCGACGAGGGTCTTCAGGCAGGGGTAGAGCGACCCGTAGCTGAAGGCGCGAAATACCCCCAGCGATGTATTGAGCCGTTTGCGCAGCTCATAGCCGTGCATCGGAGACTCGCGGAGCAGACCCAGGATGGCGAACTCAAGGATGCCGGAACGTCGGCTCATCGTCGCCTCCTGTCCGCATGGCTGGCTCTGCCTGCCGTCTGCTGTGTGTCCCGCGATCCATCTGCCCGGAGGTGAGGGAGCGCTTTATCTCGTGCTGATGTATCGACTCGATACATCTAGACGATAGAACGGCCTCACGGATGGGACAAGAGGGGAAGTGGTGAACGGCGTCACATCGGTGATTCGTAGGAAAGAGTTGTCTGCTTTGCGGGACCTTCTGCCTTACGCGGACTTTGGCGGTGCGTAGTCTGTGCGCCATGCTGCAGACCACCGGGAACCGAGTGACGTCCCCCAGTCGTCGTTCTCCCCGGTGTATTGCGGATGGGGATCAAGACCGCATCCGCAGGTCGGGGGAACCGGAAATCTGTTGTCGCGCCCAGGCGGACCAGCGCCTGCCCGAGGAGTAGTCCTTCGATGAGCGAGCACCGTCGCAAACAGCCGCAGCCAGGGGGTGGCGGACGTGCCGCGACCCGCCGTGGCTCGTCGGGTGCGCCTTCGGGCCGCCGTGCGGTCCCACGAGGTGGCTCCGCCGCATCGCCTTCCGATGCGTACGGCCCGAGTAGTCCGGGCGGCCAGGGAGGTGGCCAGCCGCCCAATGAGAGTGAACGCCCCTACGGTGGCCGAGCGGAAGCACGCCGCGCGGCACAGCGCGGTGGAGGCCGCCGCAGGGCCACCGAAGGCGGTGGGCAAGGCGGACGCCGGGGCGGCGGTAGCGGCCCTGGTGGTGGCAGTGGCCCTGGCGGTCCGAACGGGCCGGGCCGTGGCCGGGGCCGCCCCCCGAAGAAGAGGTTCATCGACTACCCGCGCGCCGGAAAGTACGGCTGGGCGCGCTGGGTGCCGTCCTGGCGGCTGATGACCGGTATGTTCCTTGGTTTCATCGGCAGCATCATGGCCGTCGCGGGCATCGCCTACGCGATGGTGGGCATCCCGAACGAAGCCGACTCGGCCAAGGCCGAGAACAACGTCTACTACTGGGCCGACGGTTCTCAGATGGTCGCCACCGGCGGGGAGGCCAACCGGCAGATCCTCAACTATGAGGACATACCAAGTCATATGAAGTGGGCGGTCATCTCCGCCGAGAACAAGACGTTCTGGAGCGACAGGGGCGTCGACCCGATGGGTATCACCCGTGCCCTTGTGAACATGGCCAAGGGCGGTGAAACGCAGGGTGGCTCCACCATCACCCAACAGTATGTGAAGAATGCCCGGCTCGACGACCAGGAGCAGACCGTCAGCCGTAAGTTCAAAGAGCTCTTCATCTCCATCAAGGTGGGAGCCCAGGAAGGCAAGCCGAAGATTCTGGCCGGCTACCTGAACACGGCGTACTACGGGCGTGGCGCCTACGGAGTCCAGGCTGGCTCCCGCGCCTACTTCGGCAAGGACGCCAAGGATCTCAACGCGAGCCAGTGCGCCTTCTTGGCGGCGCTCCTCAAGGGAGCCACGTACTACGACCCGGCGGGGGCCACCAACATCGATCCGACCGCCGATGCCGCCAGCAACAAACAGCGGATCACGGCACGGTGGCAGTGGATCCTCAACGAGGAGGTCAAGGACGGCCACCTGAGTGCCACGGAGCGGGCCAAGTACACCAAGCTTCCGCACAGTGAGAACCCGCGGTCCAACACCCAGCTCAGCGGGCAGGTCGGCTATCTGGTCGACCTCGCCAAGGGGTACATCGTCAACAACACCCGCATCACGGAGCGGCAGCTCCAGCAGGGCGGCTACGAGATTCACACGACCTTCGACAAGACGAAGGTCCACGAGCTCAATCAGGCCGTGAGCAAGGTGCAGAAGGCGAACATCAAGCCCAAAGAGCGCCCGTTGACGGACACTCATGTTCAGTTCGGCGGGGCTTCCGTTGATCCGAGAACGGGCGCCATCGTGGCCATCTACGGCGGTGAGGATGCCACCAAGCACTTCACCGACAACGCCGATGTGACCGGCGCCCAGGTCGGCTCCACGTTCAAGCCCTTCGTCCTGGCAGCGGCTATGCGGGACGGTGTCCGTGATCCCCACGGGCCGAAGGACCAGAGCGATGACGAACGCACCGTCATCTCCCCCAAGAGCATGTTCAGCGGCAAGAACAAGCTCAAGATCAAGGAGTACAACGGGGATATCTGGACGGACAAGGAAGGCAAGGAGTGGCTGCAGACCAACGACGGCAGTCAGTCGGTCGGGGATAAGCCCGCGTACCAGATCAGCCTGCGCGAGGCCATGCAGTTCTCCGTGAACTCGGCGTATGTGCAGCTCGGCATGGACGTGGGTCTGGACAAGGTCGAGCAGGCCGCAGTCGATGCGGGCATTCTCAGGGACAGCAGCCTGGCCAGCTCCATGTACCCGTCTTTCTCGATCGGAACTTCTTCCCCCAGTGCCATCCGGATGGCCGGTGCGTACGGGACCTTCGCGGCCGAAGGCGTGCAGCGTGATCCGTACTCGGTCAAGGAAGTCGAGTACCGGGGCGTGAGCAAGTACACGCACAAGGCCAAGGTCAACCAGCCATTCAGCCCCGACGTGGCCCACAACGTCACCGACGTGCTGAAGACGGTCGTCGAAGCGGGTACTGGCACCAAAGCCCAGCTGCCGGGCCGTGACGTGGCGGGCAAGACCGGTACCACGGACGGCAACAAGTCCGCGTGGTTCGTCGGCTACACCCCGCAGCTGTCCACTTCGATCTCCATGTACCGCATGGACGACAACGAGAAGAACAAGAAGCGCAAGTTCCTGGAGATGTACGGCACCGGCAACCAGAAAGAGATCCATGGTGCTTCGTTCCCGGCCGTGATCTGGCACGACTACATGAGCCAGGCGCTCAAGGGCACCCAGCCGATGATGTTCCCCAAGCCGGAGCCCATCGGCAAGGTCATCGGCGCCTCGCCTAGCCCCTCGCCCAGCCCGTCTCCGAGCGACTCCGCGTCCGCCTCGCCGAGCCCGTCCGCGTCCCTCCCGTCGCCGAGCCCGTCCCCGTCGGAGAGCCAGACCTGCGGCCCCTGGGTGTCGTGCGACGGCGGTACCGGCAACGGCGGCACGGCGAACGGCGGCACCACGAGCGGTACCGGCAACGGCGGCACGGCGACCGGAGGCACCACGTCGGGCACTACCAACGGTGGCGCGGCGACCGGGGGCAACGGTGGTAACGGCGGTACGGGAGGCAACGGCGGCAATGGTGGAAACGGAGGCTTCTTCGGGGGACCGTCCGGCTGACGGACGGAGTGAGAAGTGATGCGGCGGCCGGACGTGACACGTCCGGCCGCCGCTCTGTGTTCAGGGCGCCAGATGATGCCGCCGGATCATGGCCGCGGCGTGCGCACGGGTCACCGCCGGATGATGCGCCGCCGAGACGGTCTCATTGCCGGCCTCGCTGCCCATCGCGCATGTTTCACGTGAAACGTGAGTCACACGCCACAAACGGATGTTTCACGTGAAACAAGGCCTTGCTGTGCAAGGCACCGTGCATGCCGCACATGCCGCGCATTCTCCAGGGCGCTCGCGCGCGGGGAGAGGGTCTTAGGGTTCCTCAGGCAGGTACGGCAGGATGGGCGGCATGCCGAGTGCAGAAATGATGCCCACGAGCACGCAGGAGCCGGAGCCCGTACGGCCGACCAGGGAGGACGAGGTCGCCGCGGCCGGCAGTGAGCTGATCGGCGGCCCGCTCGGGCGCTGGGCGGTACAGGGGACGTCCTGGTGGACGCCTGTGCGGATCATCGCCCTCGTCATGATCGGGATGTTCGCGCTGGGCATGATCGAGAAGTTCCCGTGCTACGACGGCGGCTGGTTCTTCGGGGCCAGTACTCAGTACACCCACGCCTGCTACTCCGATGTGCCGCACCTTTACCAGGGCCGCGGCTTCGCCGACGGGCTCGTGCCGTACTTCGACCGGCTGCCGGGCGACATGGACTATCTCGAATATCCGGTCCTGACCGGACTCTTCATGGAAGTCGCGGCGTGGCTCACGCCCGGCAGCGGCACCATTCAGCACCAAGAACAGGTGTACTGGATGGTCAATGCCGGAATGCTGATGATCTGCGCGGCTTTCATCGTCGTCAGTGTCGCCCGCACCCACCGACGCCGGCCCTGGGACGGCCTGCTGGTCGCTCTGGCGCCTGCCTTCGCGCTCACCGCGACCATCAACTGGGACCTGCTGGCCGTTGCTCTCACGGCCGGCGCCATGTTGATGTGGGCACGCGGACGTGCTCTCGCCTTCGGTGTGCTGCTCGGTCTGGCCACCGCCGCCAAGCTCTATCCCGCTCTGCTGCTCGGACCGCTGCTCGTCCTGTGCTGGCGGGCTGGAGCGTGGCGGCAGTACCGGACCGCGGTGGTAGGGGCGGCCGTGGCCTGGCTGGCGGTCAATCTCCCCGTCATGCTCCTTGCCCCGGAGGGATGGGCGAAGTTCTACACCTTCAGCCAGGAGCGGGGCGTCGATTTCGGCTCTTTCTGGCTGATCCTCTCCCAGATCATGACCAACCCGCCCACCACCGGCACAGTGAACAACCTGGCTATGGTGCTGATGGTGGCGGCCTGCCTGGGCATCGGCGCCCTGGCTCTCACCGCGCCCCGCAGACCGCGCTTCGCACAGTTGGCGTTCCTGGTGGTGGCCGCCTTCGTGCTGACCAACAAGGTCTACTCGCCGCAGTACGTACTGTGGCTGATCCCGCTCGCCGCCCTGGCGCGGCCCCGCTGGCGGGATTTCCTGATCTGGCAGGCGTGCGAGGTCGGGTATTTCCTGGGTATCTGGATGTACCTCGCCTACACCACCAGCGGTGACAAGCATCGGGGGCTGCCGCTCGACGGCTACCACGTCGCCATCGCCGTGCATCTGCTGGGCACGCTCTACCTGTGTGCCCTCGTGGTGCGTGACGTGCTGATGCCCGAACGGGACGTCGTGCGGCGCTCCGGCGACGACGACCCCTCGGGCGGTGTGCTGGACGGCGCCAAGGATGCCTTCGTCCGTGGCCGGGCCGCCCGTCGGCCGCGGCATGCGGCATCCGTCACGGAAGGCGCACCGGTCCAGTGGGGGACACCGGCACCGGGATGCAGCGTGGACGGGGTACCGGGGGCGAACGGCGTGGGATGACCCGGGCCGACGGTCAGCGATCGACCAGTCGGTCGACCTGTGTGGTGGTGTGCCGCAGATGCGCGACCAGCTCTTCGCCGACCTGGGGCTCCGGCGATCCCTCGGCGGGGACGAACAGGATCGACACCTGCATGTGCGGCGGCTCCGCGAACCAGCGCTGCTTGCCCGCCCACATGAACGGCGAGAGGTTGCGGTTGACCGTCGCCAGGCCCGCACGGGCCACGCCCTTCGCGCGCGGCATCATGCCGTGCAGGGCCTTCGGGGCTTCCAGGCCCACCCCGTGCGACGTGCCGCCCGCGACCACGATCAGATAGCCGTCGGACGCCGCCTTCTGCTGGCGGTAGCCGAACCGGTCGCCCTTGACGACGCGCGTGACGTCGAGAATCGCGCCGCGGTACTCCGTGGCCCCCGGATCTCCGAGCCACAGCCGCGTACCGATCCGCGCGCGGAACCGGGTCTGCGGGAACTGCTGCTGCAGACGGGCCAGCTCCATGGCCTTGAGATGACTGACGAACATCGTGTGCAACGGCAGCCGGGCCGTGCGCAGCCGGTCCATCCAGCCGATGACCTCCTCGACGGCGTCGGAGCCGTCGGTGCGGTCCAGCGGCAGGTGGATCGCGAACCCTTCGAGCCGGATGTCCTCGATGGCCGCGTGCAGCAGTGGCAGCTCGCGCTCGCTCACGCCGTGCCGTTTCATCGAGGACATCACTTCGATCACGACACGGGCGCCGACCAGGCCGTGCACTCCGTCGACCGATGAGACGGAGCGGATGACGCGGTCGGGCAGCGGTACGGGCTCCTCGCCGCGCCGGAAGGGGGTCAGTACCAGCAGGTCACCGCTGAACCAGTCCTTGATCCGAGCGGCTTCGTAGGTCGTGCCGACGGCCAGGATCTCCGAGCCGAAGCGGGTGGCCTCTTCCGCGAGACGTTCATGACCGAAGCCGTAGCCATTGCCCTTGCAGACCGGGACGAGTCCTGGGAACTGCTCCAGCACCTGCTTGTGATGTGCCCGCCAGCGCGCGGTGTCGACGTAGAGCGTGAGCGCCATGGCCGGTCCCGGAACCTTTCTTGTGTCTGCGGTGTATGAAGTGTAAGGACAGAAATTCTGCCGGATACGCCGGAAAAGCGCCGCGACTCTCGCGAGTTTCGACCACTTCGATCACTGTCGTGGTCCTGCCGTGGTAATGGCCACGGCGGTCCGCCGCACTCAGCGGCGCGACATGTAGATGTCGAGCGCCTTGTGCAGCAACTTGTTCAGTGGGAAGTCCCATTCGCCGAGGTATTCGGCAGCCTGCCCGCCTGTGCCCACCTTGAACTGGATCAGGCCGAAAAGGTGGTCGTTCTCGTCCAGCGAGTCGCTGATGCCGCGCAGGTCGTAGACGGTGGCGCCGAGCGCGTAGGCGTCCTGGAGCATCTGCCACTGCATCGCGTTCGAGGGCCGCACCTCGCGGCCGATGTTGTCCGAGGCGCCGTAGGAGTACCAGACGTGCCCTCCGACGACCAGCATCGTCGCGGCCGACAGGTTCACCCCGTTGTGGCGCGCGAAGTAGAGCCGCATGCGGTTCGGGTCCTCGGTGTTCAGGGCCTGCCACATGCGCTGGAAGTAACCCAGCGGCCGGGGGCGGAAGCGGTCGCGTTCGGCCGTGATCTCGTACAGCCGCTGCCATTCGGCGAGATCCTGGTAATCGCCCTGGACGACCTCGACGCCCGCCTTCTCGGCCTTCTTGATGTTCCGCCGCCACAGCTGGTTGAAGCCCTTGTGGACGTCTTCGAGGGAGCGGTCTGCGAGCGGCACCTGGAAGACGTAGCGCGGCTGCACGTCGCCGAAGCCGGCGCCGCCGTCCTCACCCTGCTGCCAGCCCATTCGGCGCAGCCGGTCCGCGACCTCGAAGGCGCGCGGCTCGATGAGGTCGGCCTCCATGTCGCGCAGCCGTTTCACATCCGGGTTCTGGATGCCCTTCTTGATCGAGGCGCAGTCCCAGCGCCGGATCACCACCGGCGGCCCCATCTTCACCGAGAAGGCGCCCGCCTGCTTGAGGTGCGCGAGCATCGGCCGCAGCCACTCGTCCAGGTTCGGTGCGTACCAGTTGATGACCGGGCCCTCAGGCAGGTAGGCCAGATACCGCTTGATCTTGGGCAGTTGGCGGTATAGGACCAGGCCCACACCCACGAGTTCGCCGGTCCTGTCGTCGAACCAGCCCAGGTTTTCCGCGCGCCACTCCGCTTTGACGTCAGCCCAGGCCGGGACCTGCATGTGACTGGCCGCGGGCAGGCTCTGGATGTAGTCCAGATGCTGCTCACGGCTGATGGTCCTCAAGGTCAGGCTCATTCGGGGCGCTCCTTGGGCTGGTGTGTCCCCATGGGTTCAGGGTTCCGGCTCTCGCGCCGAAGCCTACTGCGCCCTGTGAGCGGCCCGTCCGGCTGTGTGCCCGCCGCCCCTGTCTGTCGGAAGAGGGGCGGCGGGCGACCGCGGAACGTCGCAGAACCTGTGCAACCTGAACGAACCCGAGAACCAGGCGTCCAGCAAGCCTGGAAGGCCGGGGACCAGACACCAGGGCCGAGAGGGGCGGGGCTGCCGCTCAGCCGACGAGTCCGCCGAAGGGGCCGCCGTGCGCGATGCCGAGGAAGAGCCCCAGTCCCGCGGCTCCGAGACCGATGACCATCCCGAAGCGTTCACGGGTCGTCACCGAGATGAACTGTCCGTAGCCCCCGGTGAGGAGCCCCGCCAGGCCCGTCCAGGAGCTGAGTGCGTGAAGGCCGGTAAAGATCGAGGAGATCGCCGCGACGCCCCCGAGGAGCAGCGTGATGGCCAGGAGCGTGTCCTGGAGGGGGTGGGGCTTGCCGTCGGTGGCGAGGAGAGAGGACGCGGCGTTGGATCGCATTGCATGTGCCATGGGGCACCTCCTGCAAAAGGCAGCGCACCGTAGTGCCGTACACACCGTAGGAATACAGATTGCGGGCGAACCCTGCCGGATTTCAACCCGGAGCACCTGTGCAGGTAGTCTGTACCCTCTGCACCGGTCTCTGCCCAGGCCAGTCCATCGTGCCAGCCCGGGTACTCCCTGCGAGCCTCCGTGAATGTCAGTGGTGGCTGGTTTACTCGCGGATACCGATGCACAACGCATCACGACCCTCCTGCCACGGAACGACCGTGGCCGCTGAGTCCAAAGGAGGTGGGTTCCACATGCGTCATTACGAGGTGATGGTCATCCTCGACCCCGATCTTGAGGAGCGCGCTGTCTCCCCGCTGATCGAGACCTTCCTCTCCGTCGTCCGTGAGGGCAGCGGAAAGGTCGAGAAGGTCGACACCTGGGGCCGTCGTCGTCTCTCGTACGAGATCAAGAAGAAGCCCGAGGGCATCTACACGGTCATCGACCTGCAGGCCGAGCCTGCGATCGTCAAGGAACTCGACCGTCAGATGAATCTGAACGAGTCGGTCCTCAGGACCAAGGTCCTCCGTCCCGAGATGCACTGAGCCACCCGGTTCAGCGACCCGATTCAGGTCGAGTCAGCGACCGAGTAGCAGCATAAGCAGCCAGCAGCAAACCCGCCGAGAGGTACCCCATGGCAGGCGAGACCGTCATCACGGTCGTCGGCAATCTTGTCGACGACCCCGAGCTGCGCTTCACCCCGTCCGGTGCGGCGGTCGCGAAGTTCCGCGTCGCGTCCACTCCCCGCACCTTCGACCGTCAGACCAACGAGTGGAGAGACGGCGAGAGCCTCTTTCTGACCTGCTCGGTCTGGCGTCAGGCAGCGGAGAACGTCGCCGAGTCACTTCAGCGGGGCATGCGCGTCATCGTGCAGGGCCGGCTGAAGCAGCGGTCGTACGACGACCGTGAGGGCGTCAAGCGCACGGTCTACGAGCTCGACGTCGACGAGGTCGGCGCGAGCCTGCGCAGTGCCACGGCCAAGGTCACCAAGACCACAGGGCGTAGCGGCCAGGGCGGCCAGGGTGGTTTCAACGGTGGCGGTGGCGGCCAGCAGGGCGGCGGCAGCTGGGGCTCCGGCTCCAGCGGCGGTGGTCAGCAGCAGGGCGGCGGTGCTCCCGCCGACGATCCCTGGGCGACCAGCGCGCCGGCCGGTGGCGGCCAGCAGCAGGGCGGCGGTGGCAGCTGGGGCGGCGGCTCCAGCGGCGGCGGCTACTCGGACGAGCCCCCTTTCTGACGGGCTCGTACCCCAACTTCTTGATCACACAGGAGAAACACCATGGCAAAGCCGCCTGTGCGCAAGCCGAAGAAAAAGGTCTGCGCATTCTGCAAGGACAAGGTCACGTACGTGGACTACAAGGACACGAACATGCTGCGGAAGTTCATTTCCGACCGCGGCAAGATCCGTGCCCGACGCGTGACCGGCAACTGCACGCAGCACCAGCGTGACGTCGCCACGGCCGTCAAGAACAGCCGTGAGATGGCGCTGCTGCCCTACACCTCCACCGCGCGATAAGGAAAGGGTGACCTAGGCATGAAGATCATCCTTACCCACGAGGTCACTGGCCTCGGCGCCGCGGGCGACGTCGTCGACGTCAAGGACGGCTACGCTCGCAACTACCTGATCCCGCGGAAGTTCGCGATCCGCTGGACCAAGGGCGGCGAGAAGGACGTCGAGCAGATCCGTCGCGCTCGTAAGATCCACGAGATCGCGACGATCGAGCAGGCCAACGAGATCAAGGCTCGGCTTGAGGGCGTCAAGGTCCGTCTGGCCGTCCGCTCCGGCGAGGCCGGGCGTCTCTTCGGTTCCGTCACCCAGGCCGATGTCGCTTCGGCGATCAAGGCTGCTGGTGGACCCGAGGTCGACAAGCGCCGCGTGGAGCTCGGTGCGCCGATCAAGACGCTGGGCGCCCACGCGACGTCCGTGCGTCTGCACCCCGAGGTGGCCGCCAAGGTCACCGTCGAGGTGATCGCTGCCTGAGCGCTTGCGCTGGGCAGAGCTCACGCAGTGGGCGAACTGACGTAGTCAGCGAAGGGGCCGCACCCGACGGGTGCGGCCCCTTCGACGTGTTTCACGTGAAACAGCCGTATCCGCGAAATCCTCCCGCGGCGGCTACGGGCATACGACGTCGGTGCGTGCTCGGCTGTCAGATCGGCGGGTGCCGGGCGATCGGGCGGTTGGGCCACCGTCAGCGGGTGGCGCCGGTGACGATCCAGCGGCCTGAGCGGGAGCGCAGCCACAGAGTCAGCATCCGTACCATCATCATGAGCGTCATCGCTCCCCAGAGGGCGGTCAGGCCACCGCCGAACAGGGGCACGAGCAGCGCCGCGGGAGCGAAGACGGCCAGGGTGATCAGCATGGCCCGGGCCAGATACGGGCCGTCGCCCGCGCCCATCAGTACTCCGTCGAGGACGAAGACGATCCCGCAGACCGGCTCGGAGAGCGCGATGACCAGGAGGGCGGGCAGAGCCGTGTCCTGGACGACGGGGTCCGAGGTGAACAGGGGCAGGAACAAGGGCCTGGCCATGATGGTGAGCAGGCCGAGGACGATGCCCGCAGTAATCCCCCACTGGACCATCCGACGGCAGGCGTCGCGGGCGCCTTGAGTGTCGTTCCCTCCGAGGTAGCGGCCGATGATGGCCTGACCTGCGATGGCGATGGCGTCCAGAGCGAAAGCCAGCAGGCTCCACAGCGACTGCACGATCTGGTGGGCGGCGATGTCCGCGTCACCCAGCCGCGCGGCGACCGCTGTGGCGATCATGAGAATGGCGCGGAGGGAGAGCGTGCGGACCAGCAGAGGAACACCGGCGCTGGCGCAGGCGCGGATGCCGGCGGCGTCGGGCCGCAGCGAGGCGCCATGCCGCCGTGCGCCGCGGATCACGACGGTCAGGTAGACGGCCGCCATGGCGCACTGGGCGATGACGGTGCCCCAGGCGGATCCGGCGATACCGAGGCCGGCACCGTAGACGAGGCTGACGTTGAGAGCGGCGTTGGCGACGAAGCCCGCGATGGCGACATACAGCGGGGTCCTGGTGTTCTGGAGGCCGCGCAGGACGCCGGTGGCAGCGAGGACGATCAGCATGGCGGGGATGCCCAGGGCGGAGACCCGCAGATAGGTCGTGGCGTACGGGGCCGCGGTGCCCGAGGCGCCGAAAAGGTGCACGAGTACGGGGGCGGTGGGGAGCACGACGACGATGACGGCGGCGCCGAGCAGCAGAGCGAGCCAGATGCCGTCCATGCCCTGGCGGATGGCCGCCGGCAGATCACCCGCGCCGACCCGGCGGGCGACGGCGGCCGTGGTGGCGTAGGCGAGGAAGATGAAGACGCTCACCGCGGTGGTCAGCAGGGCCGAGGCCACGCCTAGCCCGGCCAGTTGGGCAGTGCCGAGATGACCCACGATGGCGCTGTCGGCCATGACGAACAGCGGCTCCGCGACGAGTGCGCCGAGGGCGGGAAGTGCCAGGTCCACGATCTCCCGGTCGTGCCGTCGGGAACTCTTTCGAGGGGAGCGGGCGGCCGTCGTGGGAGCCTGTGTCATCACACCAATGTAATCTTCCACAGGTAAGAGACGCAATGTGAGATGAGTCCTTACCTCTGACTCGGTTGGGTGGCCTTTTGTGCAGGCGCGGAGATGGTCTTGAGTCGACTGGGAAACTTTTTCTTCTGCACAGCCGGTGGATGTCTTAAGCCCAGGTCAGAGGGGCTGTCTGGAATGTAAGGCGAGCTTGTTCACAGTGCTGTCCACTGAGTCGTGCACAGGTTTTGCCGGGTTCTCCACAGGCTGGGGGCCGTCATCCACAGCCCCTGTGGATAACCAGATTGGCTGACGGTGCTGAGGGGCCTAACGTAGGGCAACGCCCGTCTCGACAGGTGACACCGGAAACATCACAAAACCGACGCGTCGGAACCGGAGTTGGGCCTCTTGCTTTGTCGGTGCCGTGCCGTATGAAAAAGGGGCATGGCTAGGTCCGCCCTGCGGACGCGAGGAGGTGGCCCGGTGAGTATTTCCGAGCCCTTGGACGACCCGTGGGCCGAGAGCGGTCCTAGCGATCGTCTGCCCGCGTCCCGCCGGCGCTCCGACGGTGAGCGTCCCGCGGGGTCCGGCCGCCGCGATGACCAGCATGAGCGTGGCCGGGACAGCGACGCCTGGGAAGGCGGCGGTTCTGCCTTCGAGCGGGTACCTCCGCAGGACCTGGAGGCGGAGCAGTCGGTACTTGGCGGCATGCTGCTGTCCAAGGACGCGATCGCCGACGTCGTCGAGGTGATCAAGGGCCACGATTTCTACCGGCCCGCCCATGAAACGGTCTACCAGGCGATCCTCGACCTGTATGCGAAGGGCGAGCCCGCAGACCCCATCACGGTCGCCGCCGAGCTCACCCGGCGTGGCGAGATCACCCGGATCGGAGGTGCCGCCTATCTGCACAGCCTGGTCCAGACGGTGCCGACGGCGGCCAACGCCGAGTACTACGCGGAGATCGTGCGCGAGCGGGCGGTACTGCGCCGCCTGGTCGAGGCCGGCACCCGTATCACCCAGATGGGATACGCCGCGGACGGCGACGTCGACGAGATCGTCAACAGTGCGCAGGCGGAGATCTACGCCGTCACCGAGCAGCGCACGAACGAGGACTACCTCCCGCTCGGCGACATCATGGAGGGTGCGCTCGACGAGATCGAGGCGATCGGTTCCCGCAGCGGTGAGATGACGGGCGTCCCGACCGGCTTCACCGACTTCGACTCGCTGACGAACGGCCTGCACCCGGGTCAGATGATCGTCATCGCGGCGCGGCCCGCGATGGGCAAGGCGCTCGCCCTGGACACCGTCCTCCCCACCCCTACTGGTTGGACGACGATGGGTGCGGTCGAGGCCGGAGACCATCTGATCGATGCGGCCGGGACACCGACACGCGTGATCGCCACCACCGATGTCATGGTCGACCGCCCCTGCTACCAGCTGACCTTCGATGACGGGACCACCGTCATCGCCGACGCTGATCACCAGTGGCTCACCGACACCGAGGCGTCCCGTCGCGCTTCCCGGGAAAGCGGCCCGTACCGGCAAGCGGCGCGTGCCGCAGTCAGGACGACGAAGGAGATCGCGGCCACCTGCCGCTCCACGAATTCGACCGACCACCGTCCGAACCACTCCGTGCAGAACTCGGCACCGCTCGCCCTGCCCGACCGTGAGCTGCCGGTACCCCCTTACACGCTGGGTGCCTGGCTGGGCGACGGCGACAGTGACGTGGCGGGAATCACCTCCGTGGATCCTGAGCTCGTCCAGCGCGTCATGGAGGACGGCGTCCAGGCCCGCCGGGTCGGGGAATCGACCACGTATGCCCTCGGCTTCACCGTGGAAGGCACCGAACTCTCCGAGCCTGGGCGCACCGCCTGCACCAGCAGTGATGGGAGCCTTCTTACCGCTCTTGGTGATGTGGGAGTGCTGGAGAACAAGTACATCCCTCAGACATACCTGCGCGGTTCGTCCGACCAGCGCAGGGCGCTGCTGGCCGGCCTTCTGGACATGCGCGCAACGGTCACCGACACCGGTTCCATCCGTTTCGCCGTCACCAGCCCGGCGCTGGCCGAAGGCTTCCGCGAACTGCTCGTGAGCCTTGGCTACCGCTGCGGTACGGCGACCGAGCGCTGCCAAGACGGCTGCGAGGAGACGTCGAACCTGTACATCGTCGAGTTCACCACCGGCGATGACGTGTTCCGACTCGCGCGCAAGCAGCGGATGCACGCCGAGCACAAGAGCTCCGGCGCGTCCGCGCTGACGCGGCGTTTCATCACCGACGTACGAGAAGTCGAGAGCGTTCCCGTCCGCTGCGTCCAGGTGGACAACCCGGAACACCTGTACCTGGCCACCGAAGCGATGGTGCCCACGCACAACAGCACGCTCGCACTGGACTTCGCCCGCGCCGCCTCCATCAAGAACAACCTGCCGAGCGTCATCTTCTCCCTGGAAATGGGCCGCAATGAGATCGCGATGCGGCTGCTTTCCGCCGAGGCCCGTGTGGCGTTGCACCACATGCGCTCCGGCACGATGACGGACGACGACTGGACGCGCCTGGCACGCAGAATGCCCGAGGTGACCGCGGCCCCGCTCTACATCGACGACTCGCCGAACCTGTCGATGATGGAGATCCGGGCGAAGTGCCGCCGCCTGAAGCAACGCAATGAACTGAAGTTGGTCGTCATCGACTATCTGCAGCTCATGCAGTCCGGCGGCTCCAGGCGGGCGGAGAGCCGTCAGCAGGAGGTCTCGGATATGTCCCGGAATCTGAAGCTGCTGGCCAAGGAACTGGAGCTGCCGGTCATCGCACTCTCGCAGCTGAACCGTGGCCCCGAACAGCGGACGGACAAGAAGCCCATGGTGTCCGATCTGCGCGAGTCGGGCTCCATCGAGCAGGATGCCGACATGGTCATCCTGCTGCACCGAGAGGACGCCTACGAGAAGGAGTCCCCACGGGCCGGCGAGGCCGACCTGATCGTGGCCAAGCACCGAAATGGCCCGACGGCCACAATCACGGTGGCGTTCCAGGGGCACTATTCACGGTTCGTGGACATGGCGGGGACGTGAGTTGCCTGTGTAGGGTCTCAAAATCCTTGGCAGAATCTCATGGCAGTTGGCAGATAGATGGCAGAAATGCCACTGCCGTGAGACTCGCAATTGTCCTGTCGCATTGAAGCTGTCGGATTCTCACTCATTCTCGCTCGCGCTGGCAGATTCTCATTGCGGTGTGCCCTGAGCGACGGCATTTGCTTCGTTCGTGGGGTTTGATCTCACTTCGCTGGTCTTGTTCTCACTGCACCTGTCACGGTCGCTTTCGGCCTGTACGCGAGTGCTGGGGGGTGGGCGATGGACCTGGATCTGGTCGAGGTCGAGTGGGCTGACGGGGTTGGTGGTGGGCTGCGGAAGTCGGTGCTCGGGGCGGTGGATCGGGTCGCGTTCGAGTCGGTGCTCCCAGTCCGGCGTTTCGCGTCGTACCGCGGGCAGCGGCACTTTCCGGGCTGGTACTGGGCTGCGACGACTGAGTCATTGGTGGGGTTCGAGTCGTGGCTGGAGCGGGACCGGGCGATGCTGCTCGATCACGACCGTCGGGTGGTGGGGCTGGCCTCGCAGCCGTTCCGGGTGACGTGGCCGGGGCCGACGCGTCGGATCTCGCACACGCCGGACTACTTCGCGCGGCTGGACGACGGTTCGGGGTTGGTGATCGATGTCCGGCCAGTAGACCGGGTGGGGCCGGAGGACGCGGTGAAGTTCGCGGCGACCGAGGCGATGTGCCGGGCGATGGGGTGCTGGTCGTTTTCGCTGGTACACGAGCCGGAGCCGGTGGAGATGGCCAACGTCCGCTGGCTGTCGGGCTACCGGCATCCGCGCAACCGGGTCGGCACGGTCGAGGCCCGGCTTGCGGAGGTTTTCCACGAGCCGCAGCTGCTGATGGACGGGGCTCAGGCGGCGGGTGACCCGTTGGCTGTGATGCCCACGCTGTTTCACCTGTTGTGGTGCGGTGACCTGCATGTCGATCTGGCGATTCCGCTGAACGACGGCTCCCGGGTCGGGCTCGCGGCGGTGAGCCATGGGTGAGCTGGCTCCCCGGGGGGTGCTGCGGGTCGGGGATCGGATCCGGTTCGAGGGCCGCACTCAGCAGATCGTCGGGCTGGAGGGAACGGCCTTGCGACTGGTCAGCGAGGAGGGGGACGTCAGCGTGATGGCGGCCTCTCACGTGATGGCCGACGCCGACTTCGAACTCCTCGACAGGTCAGCCGATGTGGTTCCGGAGACGACGTTGCCGCCGTTCGCCCTGGTGGACGCGCTGCCTCCGCCGGTGGTCGAGCAGGCCCGGTTCTGGGAACGGCACGTCGTGGAAGTGATCACCGGCCTGCCGCCGGACGCAGAGGAGGGAACCGCTCCGCGGCCCGAGTATGACCCATCCTGGCGGACCCTGATGGAGCGGGAGGCCGCGAAAGTCGCCGAGCTGGCAGCCGGCGGACAGCAGCTCAGTCAACGGACGTTCTTTCGGATACGACAGCGTTATGAGGCCGAGGGGTTGTGGGGGCTGGTGGATGGCCGGTCCCGGAAGCCGCCTACGCCAATCCCGGGCACCGGCCGGGTCGACGAACGCGTCGTGTCCGCTCTCACCGAGGCCCTGGCCGGGCAGACGGAGCTTTCGACGGGTGACCGCAAGCGGCTGATGATGCGGACCGAGCAGGTCCTCACCGAGAAGTACGGCGAGGGTGTGGTGGAACTGCCGAAGCGAGCGACCTTCTACCGGCTCGTGAACAACGTCGCCAAGAACAACGAGCCCTTCGGCTCGGCATCGGTTCGCCGCCAGCGGGCACTTCGTCCTGCAGGTCCGTTCACTCCATCTATGGCCGCCAGGCCCGGCGAGATCGTGCAGATCGATTCCACCCGGCTGGACGTGATGGCGGTGCTGGACGACGGTGTCGTGGCCCGTCCGGAGCTGACGATCGGGGTCGATGTCACAACGCGCACGATCTGCGCGGCTCTGCTGAGACCGGCGGGCACCAAGGGTGTCGATGCCGCGGTGCTGCTGGCCAAGATGCTGGTGCCGGAGCCGATGCGGCCGGGATGGAGCCAGGCTCTGGCGATGGCGGACTCGATCCTGCCGCACGAGCGGCTCATGGCAGTCGATACACGGATGGAGCAGGCCGCTGCTAAGCCGGTGATCATCCCGGACACCATCGTGATCGACCACGGCAAGGTGTTCGTCTCCGACACGTTCTCCTCGGCGTGCTCGCTGCTGGGGATCTCCCTCCAGCTGGCTCGGCCTCGGACTCCGACGGACAAGGCGATCGTGGAGAGGACCTTCGCATCGATCAACTCGCTGTTCTGCCAGTACGTCGCCGGGCTACACCGGCTCCGATGTCACCCGCCGCGGCAGTGATCCAGCGGCCGAGGCGGTCTGGACCCTCGCCCAGCTCCAGGACCTGCTGGACGAGTGGATCATCTGCTGGCAGCAGCGTCCGCACGAGGGTCTGCGCAACCCCTATATGCCGGGGCGGACGCTGTCGCCGAACGAGTCGTACGCAATCGCTGTCGCCCGCGCCGGCTACCTGCCCGTCGCCTGTCGGCGGAGGACTACATCGAGCTGCTGCCCGTGGTCTGGAGAGCCGATCAACGACTACGGAGTCAAGATCGATTACCGCACCTACGACAGCCCGGAGCTCGAACCGGCTCCGGCGGCAGCCGTCGGGGGTGACGGCCAAACAGGATCTGTGGGAAGTCCACTACGACCCTTACGACGTCTCCCGCGTCTGGGTTACGGCGAAGCGACAGCCGGCGATGGATCGAGGTCGCCCTGGACCCATCAGCCGATGGTCCGGGCACCGTTCGCCGACTTCACCTGGCGACATGCACGCCAGCTTCTTGCCGACCAGGGCAAGGACAACACCAGCGAGACAGCCGTCGCGCAGGTCCTGGCCAAACTCCTGCGCAGGTCCGGGAAACCGCCCGCCGGATCCGGTGCAGGTCATGGCCCGCACCCGGGCCGCCATCGAGGCGCCCTCTCGGCCCGCGCTCCCGCCAGCCCCGGATCGCTGACGCGGACGGACCAGCGACACCGATGACCGAGGAGATGCCGGTCACCCCGTTCGGCGTCTTCAATCCGCTGGAAGAGGAAGGACAACCGCTGTGGTGACACCGCCCGACTGCCCCCGACGACGAGCACAACCCGCTGACCACGAAGGACGGCTGGCGGCGGTTCGTCGACGATGCCCCGGCCAGCCCACAGATGCTCTCGCTTCGGGCCTTCAAAGCTCTGAGCGAGGAGAAGCGGCTCGCTTACAACGAGCCCCGGCTCGACTACCACTCCCGCCTCGTGGTCGTGGCCACCCCCACCATCCGCAACGTGTTCACCACCGGGCGGCGGCTGGTCCTGCTCAACCGGCACCAGATCTCCGGCCGCCGCGGCCTGATCGTCACCGGCGCAGGCCGGACCGGGAAGACCACCGCTATCGCCCAGCTCGGCCGCAACCATGAACTCCTGGTCCGCAAACGCCTCGGCACGGCCGCCGCGGGACGCATGCCGGTCGTCTATGTCACCGTCCCGCCCCGGGCCACCCCGAAGATGCTCGCCATCGAGTTCGCCCGGTTCCTGGGCCTCCCGGTCCCCCGACCAGAGACGCCAGACCTCCATCACCAACGCGGTCTGCGACCTGCTGATCAAACTCCGGGTCGAGGTCGCCCTCGTCGACGAAATCCACAACCTCAATCTCGCGACACTGGCCGGGGCCGAAGCCTCCGACCAGCTCAAATACCTCTCCGAGCGCATCCCCGCCACCTTCGTACTGGCCGGCATCGACGTCGCCGCCAGCGGCCTCTTCAGCGGAGTCCGCGGACAGCAGATTGCCGGCCGATACACCGTCACCGAAACCGAGCCTTTCGCCTACGGCACCAGCGCACAACGGCAGGACTGGCGGAACCTGATCGCCTCACTCGAAGACGCACTCAGGTTGCACCGCCACAAGCCCGGCAGCCTGGTCAAGCTCGACGGCTACCTCCACGAACGCACCGACGGCGCGATCGGCAGCCTCTCCCAACTGGTCCGCGGCGCGGCCCTTGAAGCCATCATCAGTGGCAACGAGGCCGTCACCCGCAAGACCCTCGACGCCATCGAGGTCGACCAGGCCGCCGAGGACGCACACATCGAACGGCGCCGGGCTCGCAAGCCCCGCCGCCGGAGGCCGGATGCCGACGCAGCCTGACCAGGTCCGCCTACTTCCCGTCACGCCCGGCCCCATCCGCAACGAGACACTCGGTTCCTATCTCCACCGCCTGGCCATCGCCAACAACCGCCCCGCCAGCGTCCTCGCCCGTCTCCTAGGCCCCCTCCCACCCGAGTTTTCCCCGCTCAGTAACACCACGGCCGGCTGGAACCCCGACTCATCACACGGCCTGGCAACCCTCGCCGGACGCCCAGCAGCCGAACTCGCCAGGGCATTGCCCGCACTCGCGGACTTCCTCAACCTCAGCGGCCCGGATTCCCGCGCCGACCGGGTGATCGGTCGCCTCTGCCAGTACTGCACGGCTCGCCGCAGCCCGACTGCCTCCCTGGTGATTCTCCTGATGCCAACCCACCAGCACCTCTGCCCGCGTCACCAGCGCTGGACCCGCTCCACACGCGACATCCCGCTCACGAACCTGCCGGAAGTGATCCAAGCCCAGCGCCGACTCGACCAACTTGCCCGGCACCATCGATACCTCGGACAGGCCCTCACGCTTGCACGGAAGATCGTCGAGGAATGGTCCGCCTTCGGAATGCCGATCGACCTCGGAAACGAGTGGACCCACCGCCTGGACCGCATCGAGACGCTTTCCGCCAGCAAGAAGATCCCCGCCGCGGACCGCCATCACCTCGCGGTCTTCCCCGAGATCGTGGTGCTGACAAACCTGATCCTCAACCCACCGAAGAGCACCATCAACCCCAAAGAGCTCTACCTCGCGACGACAGCGGAACTGAGCCGAAGATTCGCCCGGGTCTACACCACCCTCGGAACCCAGGACCCCCTCTACCGGCGCCTCTGTCTCTACCGCGAACGCGACTTCCGCCAAAGCCAAGTCGTTTGAGACATACGAGCCCCGGCATTCTCAAACCGCCTGGCACCCCAGCAGGTCAGCAGTTACTCATCCGCCAGATGCACTGCGACAGGACAGCAATTCAGGGGCTTTTGTCCCGTCTCGCTGAGGATGGAGGAGTCTCACCGATCTGAGCGGGGCGGCCTCGAATCTCATGTCCGGTGGCTGTTGTCGAGGGTGCGGTCACTCACAAGGGTGACCTGTGTCCCGTTCCATGTGGCTTGTCTCACGGCATCCGTGATGGTCGAGTCATGGGTGGGATACAGGTCCTGCGGGGTGGGGTTCGGCCGGAGGTCTCGGATTTCGATCTGGCCTGGCTGGAGCGTGGTGACGAGGTACGCAAGCCGTTGGGGTACGCGGCGGAGGTGGCCTTCGAGGAGGTCGCGCCGGTCCGGGACTTTCCGTCGTACCGGGGACAGCGGCACTTTCCGGGCCTGTACTGGTCGGCGACGACGGGGCGGCATGTCGGGTTCGAGTCGTGGCTGGAGCGTGATCACGCGATCCTGATGGACTTCGATCCTCAGGTCGTGGGGTTCGCCTCGCAGCCGTTCTGGCTGTTCTGGCGCGACGAGGCGTCGGGCCGCGTGCTGTCGCACGCGCCGGACTTCTTTGCGCGGGCAGCGGACGGGACGGGCCTGGTGGTGGGCTGTCGTCCGGTGGACCGCATCGATGCCCGGTCCGCGGTGGCGTTCGCCGCGCATGCGACCAGCTGGGCTGGGCCTTTCGGCTGGCCGGGGAGATCGATGCGGTGCGGGTGGCGAACCTGCGCTGGCTTGCCGGCTACCGCCACCCCCGTTACGGGCAGTCGGAGGGGCTCATTGCGGCGGTGACCGCGTCCTTTGCCGTCCCCGCTCCGCTGGTTGCCCAGGCCGCCTCCGTCGGCGATCCCCTCCAGGTGCTTCCGGTGCTGTTCCACCTGCTGTGGTGCGGACGCCTGGCCGCGGATCTGTCCTATCCGCTCAGCGACCGCACGCTGGTGAGCCGGAGCGAGGAGCGATGAGCCGGACAAGTCCACGCGGAGCACTGCGTGTCGGTGATCGGGTCCGCTTCGATGGGCAGGTTCATACGGTGGCCGGGCTCGCGGGCACCACGGTCCGGCTGGTCGACAGCCACGGGGCACCGTCGCTGATGATGTTCACCCACCTCATGGCGGCCGAGGACTTCGAGCTGCTCGACTCGCAGGCCAGTACGCCGGGCCTGCCGCCGTTCGGGCAGCTCGACACAGTTCCCGAACCCGCCTTGCGCAAGGCCTAGTTCTTCGAACGGCACCTGATCGAAGTCGAGACCGGAGTGCCGCCGGATGCGCCCGCGGGCACCAGTCCCCGGCCGGAGTTCGACCCGAAGTGGCGCACGATCAACGAGCGGATCACTGCGAAGGCCGCCGAGCTGACCGCCTCGGGAACGTCGGTCTCGGACCGGACCTTGCACCGCATGCGGCTGCGATGGCGTGATGAGGGTGTGTGGGGCCTGGTCGACCGGCGGGCCACACGGCTGTCCATGCCGAGTACGGGACGCGTGGCAGCCCGTCGTGGGGCCGGGTTTGCCAGCAGGCGACAACCCACTCCTGGAAACCGGGTCGGCTACTGGACCCCGGAGGGGCTGTCGCGGCTCGCCGCCCTGACCAGCCGGAGCCCGGCCTCCCTGATCCACGCGATGCCTCCACTCGGCACAATCGGGAACCCGATCCGGCGGCTGCCGCTGTCCGCCACAGAGGAGGTCATCGAGCCGCGGCGCCGCCCGGCCTGCCGCCCCTGCATGGCCCGCCGCCACGTCCGCGGTCTCGTCATCCGCAGCACACCGCACCATGAAGGCGTCTGCCACCGGCACCGCCGATGGCTCCTCGGAGACGAACAGCACAGACTCACGCGACTGCCTGAGGTTCTCCAAGCCAACCGCCAACATCAGCGGATCGCTCGCCGAGGAACCCACCCCTCCACCGCGCTGGCCTACGTCGGTGCCCGCGACAGCCTGATCAAGTGGTTCACCAATGAAGTCGGCAGCCCGCTGCTTCGGCAGCGTTGGAACCGCCGACTCGACGCGCTGGGCGAGGACCCGTTCGGTGATCCCCACCGTCCCTCCGAAACCCGGATCGAACTGGTCGCCTATCCCGAAGTCGTCGTTCTCACCGGCCTGTTCGCCTCACCGCACTGGCGAAACCACCCCTGGCTGCTGACCGAGACGGCACAACGCTTCGGTATCGCTCCCCAGGAACTCCCTTCGGACCTGGGCCGGAAACGTGACTGAGCGCCTCATGGCCGCGGGGCCCGGGATCGGCTGGGCCGGTGTGTCAGACCCAGCCCTTACGATGCTCAGCTGTGACCGATGACGTGCTCAACTACTCGCAGCCCGGCCCCTTTACGACTTTGGATGCGGCGCAACTCCCGCTCATCGAGGGACTGCCAGACGACCCCGTCGGCATCTGCGCCGCCGTTCAGGGACTGGTCATCCAGCCCACAGACGCCGCGGCGTCAGGGATTCCCGAGGACCGGATCGCAGAGAAGAACATCCGCCCGGTCAACGAACTGATTGCCGCGCTGACTGCCCTGGATCCGGCTCCACTGCACCGGCCTCGAACGCCCGAAAAGCGGGTGATCGGCACCTGCCGGCACTTCGCCACGATCGCCTGCGCGATCCTGCGGGCGCGAGGTGTCGCCTCCCGCGCCCGGTGTGGTTTCGGCACCTACTTCCAGGAAGGGCGCGGCTTCGACCACTGGATCACCGAGTACTGGGACGATGACCAGCGCCGATGGGTGCGCGTCGACACCGAACACCTCGGCAAGAACTTCGTCACTCGCCCAGACGACCTCGCTCCGGGCGCGTTCCTCACGGGCGGCGAGGCATGGGCCCAATACCGAAGCAGCATGATCGATCCGCACACATTCGGGGTGGTCGGCACCGATCACGCCTGGGGTCCGCATGAGATCAGCGGCAACGTCGTCCGCGACCTCGCCGCACTCTGCAAGCAGGAGACACTGAACTGGGACGAGTGGGGCCGCATGACCGCAGCCTACGAGGGCAAGACCGGACCGGACTACGACCAGCTGATCGACGTGGTCGCCAGCGCCTGCTCCAAGGACGATCCGTCGGCCTTGGTCCGTCTGTCCGCCAACCCGGACCTGGCCGTTCCCCAGCACATCATCGGTTGAGCGAGCTCGGGAACCGACTGGCGGAGGTTCAGTCGACACCGAGCGCCGCAGTGGCCAACTGCGGCGCGCAGCCACAGGAAACTGCCACCTTGAGTGCGAACCCTGAAAGCAGGCGTCTCACCATCCTGACGATTCCCAGCTCAGGAAGCACCACCCCGCCATGATCGATGAGACGCGCACTCGGCGCCGGCCGCAGCCCTTCCGGAACGCCTTGTCTCGCTCTCCGTGAGTCGCGACTCAACTTGTCACCCCGCAGGTCAGCGGCCTCACTTCTTCAAGATCTAATGAGACGGGACACCTGCGGGGCGTGGACGGCAGCTTGGTTGAGAACCGGGAGTGGACTGCGTCGTCGATCGACGGGCCTGCGGCGGCGGCACCCTGGCGGACCTTTCGCTGGTACAGGGGTCAGCGGCACTAGCCCACCCTCACCGAAGCAGCGCGAGACCTCGGCATCCACCAGTCTGCTCTGGTGACTCAGATCAACCGTCTCGAAGAGGACCTTGGACGGCCCCTCTTCGAACGAGCAGAGCGCGGCACGGCCATGAAACTGACCCGATTCGGAAAACGCGTCGCTGCGGCTGCCCAGAAGATCCCGGCTGAGAAAATGACACGAGAATGAGACGGAATACCCCGGTCAAGCCGTGAGACATCCGGAAAACCCAGGTCACGACATACGGCAGCGAGCCTTACGCCACCGCCACCGCCACCGCCACCGCCACCGCCACCGTGGCGGCGATCCGACTACGGCTCGGCCGTGATCTGCCGGACAGCGCCCGGCCGCCCGCTTCAGCGGCGCGGTGCGGGGTCCCGAGGCGTCTACGGCACCGGCAAACGTGTGCCCACAGCCGATCCGCATGGAACCGGAGGGACGGGGTGCCCGAATCCAACCGTTACAGCGCCGTCCTGGTCGACTCTCGACGTTCCTCCTATCGTGGTGGGACGGACACTGAACGTGATGGCGAAGAGGAAATGTCTGTATCTGGGGGATGCCATGGGGCCACGTGACATTGACATTCACGCGCACAAGGTGAGGCAGACCGGCGGGGACTTAGAGGCGCGGGCACGGCACGCCCGCCACCGTCTCGACCATTCACTCGATAGCAGCGACACCGTGCACAGCAACCACGCACATGGCGGCTGGACCAGCGCGCAGGCGGTCCAAGACTGTGCGCGGGCCTGGGAGAAGCACATGGAGTCCCTGGTCGGCGAGATGGCGTCGATCGGCTCGAAGCTCCAAGCTGCGGCCCAGGGACACCAGAACACTGATCACTACGTGCAGGGCCTGCTGCACGGCATCGACGACGTCAAGGGCCTGGGGGGATCTTGACGATGGTGACCTACGCAGGCCTGCGGGACGCCCGTCCCGAGCAGTGGACGGACGCCGCCGACGACTACGAGGCCCTCGCCAAGTACGCCTACCAGGCGGCGCGTGACGTCCGGGACGACCATGCGGCGAAGGTTAACGAGCACTGGGCCGACGCTACCGGCCAGGAGGCCGCCCGGCGGCTTTACAAGCTGGCAAACGAGCTGGACTCCGCGTATGACCTGTTGTATGCGGTGAAAATGGTCCTGGTGGGCCTGGCGACCGGCATCCAGACGGCCCAGGACACGCTGAACGGCGCCCTCCATCTGGCCGGGAACCACGGCGTCGAGCTGGACCACGACGGCGTGCCGTTGCCCGGTCAGGACCACAAGCAGGATGTCGTCCACGAGGTGAACGCGCTCCGCTCCCAGGCGCTCAAACAGGCCACCGACGCCGACAGGGAAGCCCACGACGAACTGGACAAGCTTCGGAAGGCCGTCAACATCGTCAACCCGGACGACGCCCTGCAGCTCCAAGAAGATGCGTCACACGTGGAGATGGATGAACTTGCCGGCGCCATCCCGACCGGCGCCGACCCTGCCACCGTACGGGTCTGGTGGAACTCCCTCAGCCCCAAGGACCAGCACGATCTGATGCTCGCCGAGCCGGTGGCTCTGACGAACCTGAACGGCATCCCCGACTCCGCCAAGCAGGAGATGCGCGGCGCGGACGGCAAGTTCGACCGCACGAAGATGGTCGCGTTCGCACTCGACCACTGGAACAAGGCCGACCGCATGGACACCGGCAACAACTGCACCAACTTCGTCTCCGAGGCCCTAGAGGCTGGAGGCATGCAGCGCAAGATGGGCTCCTGGACCGGCGTCAAGGGCAGCGACGACTGGGGCGAGGAGCAAGGTACCGGCTGGAACTGGCTGGACCAGCATCTTTACGTGTCGAGCAGCTGGGACAACGCCGAGTCCCAGCAGAACTTCATGCTGCGTCACGGCGGCGAGGAGCTGAACCGCGACCAGGTGCGCCCTGGCGACATCGTCTATTTCGAGCAGGCCGGGCCCAACGACTCGCTCCACCCGGGCCAGACGCACCACGCGGCCGTTGTCACCGCCGTCATGCCGGACGGCGAGATCAAGTACACCCAGCACACCGACTCACATCAGAACATCAGCCTCCCGGGCAGGACCCCGCATGAGACGGAGGCCGAGGGGCAGCAGAACATCCGTTTCGTCCGGCCTCACCCCGACTGGTACTGAACGCCTCCCGTCCTACTGTCCCCAAGACCACCTGGACCCTCCGTGGAGCACACCACCGGCATGGCTGCCGACCAGTTCCCTCACGATGCCGCAGGCCCGCCGCCCCCGAGGGGCTGGCGGCGAGCCGCACTTACGGTGGTGCCGCTCGTGGTGCTGGCATGGGTGCTGTTCGGCGCGTCCGTCGCGCTGTCCAACGGTCACACGCACCACGAGTCGACGGCGTGCCGGTGGCTGCCGCTGCCGTGGACGATCTGGGCCGCCGACTACGGAGGCCTGGTCGCCGCGATCGTGGCCGTGACGCTGCCGATCGTGCTCGCCCGGTATGCACGACGCCGCGGCTGGGACAGTGGCAAAGCCTGGGAGAGCCGGTTGTCCACGGGATTCGCGGTCCCGGGCTGGTTTGCCGTGCTCGCGCTGGCCATCGCCGTGGTCCTCGCCCATATGGAGGCCGGTGCCCACCACGGGCCGATGTGCGAGGGGCTCGGATTTCTGCACACAGCGCACGCTCACCTCTCCGGTATCGGGGGACCGTTCGGCTGAGTCATATGGCGAGCGAGGGTATGGGCCACTGTGCTGTCTGTCGGTACCGTGGCGTCAAGACCGGCTCCGCCCATCGTCCGCGGGGCGTCAGTCGCTGCAGGCCGCCGTGCGGCTTTGTTGCTGGGTGCTCGTGCCGACACCGCCGCCTCTCGTGTGGCTCCAGGGGTATTCGGAAGGCACTGCCACACGAGGGCCCCTTCCTTGCGTAGGCCGAGTCTCCGTGCTCGTCAGCCGTACCGTCTGACGGACAGGGACGGACCCTGGTAAAGGAAATGACACGGCTCTGAGAACGTCAGCGCCTGACACGATGTGAGACAGCGAGAGAATGTCCAGGTCACAGCGTCGTCGTATGACATCGAAACTGAGAACCTACATGTAGGGTCTCGAATTTCGTGTTGGAATCTCAGAGCTGATGTCGGATCAGGGCCGGATGCGACATGGAGTCGAGACTCGCAGGCCGAGACCATCACTCGATAGGTGGAGCCGTGATGGCGTGCCTACGTCGGTGTCTTCCCTTCTATGCGCGCGATCTTGAACAGGCCACGGCGGTCCATGAGGCCGCTGCACCCGGGAAAACCCGGGGATTACGGGACGGCCCTTAGTTGGCAGGGCGCCACAGTCCGACAGAAGAGAGGGAATGATGGCGCTGAACAAGAAAGGGACCCGGCGCATAACCGTTGACGGGATCGAATACCGCTGGCGGGTCCGCAGGAAGCCCTCCTATTTGCAGGGACTCTGCTGGGCACCGATGATCTACGCGGTCGAAGTGGCCCATGGCAATCAGTCGGGCACGGTCTTGATCGTCGCGAGTAGTCAGGCCCATCCCAGTAACTGGGTGGGCGCCGAGGCGGAGGCCATTCGCCCAGCTCACGTCGCTGCCAGCATCCGAGAAGCCCGGGCGCAAGGCTGGGACCCAACCCGGGCGGGTTCTCCTTTCAGGCTCGACCGATCCACAGGATTCACCGCCCAGTCATAAGGCAAAGCGGAGAAGATCGGTGTATCCCGGCTGAAGGGGCGCAAGGTCACGAGAAGATCGCGTCATGACTGAGATTGTTCTGATGTCCGACCCGAAGATCGCAGCCGTGCCTGTTCAGGAGTGCGGTGAACGGCTTGTGGATCTGCGACGAGATGGGCATCTGCTGGTCGACGAGCGGAAGTGGCAGGACTCCGCTGGCGCCTTCGCCTACCTGCGGGAAGGAGTGCTTGACCGCCTCCTCAAAGCACAGGCACAGCTACCTCAAGGGATGCGGCTGCTGTTCGTCGAGGGGTATCGCCCGCCTTCCCTTCAGCGTCACTACTTCGACAAATACGCAGCCCAGCTGCGTGCTGAACATCCAGAATGGGCTGTTGACCAGGTCCGCTCGGCAGCCAGCCGCTACGTGTCCCCTCCCGAGATTGCACCGCACAGCGCCGGAGCAGCTGTTGACCTGACGCTTGCTGATGACGACGGGTGCGAACTCGACATGGGTACGCGGATGAACGCGACTCCGGAGGAGAGTGCGGGCGCCTGTTACACGCAGGCCGACAACATCAGCGCCAAGGCTCGCTCCCATCGGGACATCCTGAGCACCGCACTCACTGCCGTCGGCCTGGTCAACTACCCCACTGAGTGGTGGCACTGGTCATACGGAGACCGCTACTGGGCCTTGGAAACAGGAGCGGCAGTCGCCCACTACGGACCCAAGGAACTCAACCAACCGCAGACTTCGCACCCGCACCAGAAGTAGTTGGCTTTGCGGGGGTGGGGTCAGCCGGGCGTGATGCTGCCGGATGCGGGCGAGGACGTGGCTGTATGTGCCCGGCGTAGTCCACGACTCCGGGGCAGCTGACGGGCCGGTGCGCCGAAAAGGCCGCTGGGTGGTCGATGGTTTTCACCGTGGCCGAGCGTGCCGTTCGTACGGTGGCTCGCCGAAGAAGCGGGATCGCATAATCGGTCGATGGGAACAGTGGCGGCACTGCGTCGATATCCGGTGAAGTCCATGCTCGGAGAGGCGCTGACAACCGTTTGGGTCGCGGCGGAGGGGATGTCCGGAGACCGGATGTTCGCGGTCCTCGATGAGACGGGCGCGGTCGGCAGCGTCAAGCACCCACGCAAGTGGCAGCCATTGCTGAACTGCAAGAGCCGGCTGACCGACTCCGCAGCGGTGTGGGTGGAGCTGCCGGGCGGTGCCGCATTCCGTGCCGGAGACAGCGAACTGGACGTGCGACTGTCCGGCTTGCTGGGCCGCAAGGTGTCCGTCTCGGACAGCCCACCGGAAAGCGGCATCCTTGAGCGTGCGGTGCCCGCGTACGACGGCGGTGTCCCGGATGTCCTTCGGGCCAAGGCGTCCGTAGATGAGACCGGAGAAACCGTCACCTCGAAACAGGTCGCGGCCGGCACCTTCTTCGACTACGGCAAGCTGCACCTCGTCACCACCGCGAGCCTGCGCCGACTCAGGCAGGCCTACCCCGCAGGGGACTTCGATCTGCGTCGCTTCCGGCCGAACCTGGTGGTCGACCTCTTTGACGAGCCGGGCTTCCCCGAAGACTCTTGGGCGGGCACGACGCTGCGGATCGGCGAGGCTCTGTTCCAGGTCACGGTGCCCACGCCGCGCTGCGTGGTGCCGACCCTGAGCCACGAAGAACTGCCCGCCGACCCGGGCATCATGCGCGCCGTTGCCCGTGAGCATCGGGTGCAGGTCCTCAGTCTCGGCCGGCTGTCTTGCCTCGGCGTGTATCTGGATGTACTGGAGCCCGGCACGGTCCAGCTGGGCGATGCGGTGACGGTATCCGCTGCCCGGTGAGCGGGAGATGCGGCGAGTGGAAATCTGGGTGCTGCGGGGGCGGGATCCTGGTCGCCGAGCCGTTGTGAACGTGACGTTCACCAGGATGGCCGGGTGGCGATATCTGATGACCGTCGCCCAGGAAAGCGGCCCGGCGCCGGCGCCGCGTACGGGATATCCCCCAGAAGAACCGACCGGCTGCCTGGATGGGACAAGCCGGGCAGAGCCGGAATCCTGGAATGGCCATCGCATACGGGGTGGCGCGCCCGCGGGCCCGGCGTGAGCCGAGTTCCGCGGTCCACTGGGTGTCCGTGGCCCGCGGCGGTGATGCCCGCCTGCGGTGCCGCCCGGCGTCCGCCCCGTCACGCGCCACCATGAGCAAGATCCGGGGGACCGCACCATGCTCACCCGCCGCGCCACCCTGCTGCCAGGCGTCGCCGCCTTGTCCGCAGCGTCTGTCGTAGCCCTGTCCGACCGCGTCGGAGCCGCCCGGCACACGACCGGCGCAGGCAGTCACACCAGCGCCGCTTCCGCGGGCGCCGGCACCGTCGAAACCGGCAGCACGCGTGCCGATGCCGTCCGCACCGTTGCCGCGCCGGGCGCTGGTGGGCTCGTCCGGCTGACGCTGCCCGCGCCCACCGGCTCGCACCGCCTCGGCACACGTTCGCTACGGCTCGTCGACAGCTCCCGGCCCGATCCCTGGGGCGTATCGGGGCGGCCGTATCGCGAACTCATGATCAGCATCCGGTATCCGGCACGCGACACCGGTGATCACCCGGCCACCCCACAGATGCTGCCCGGCGAGGCCGCCGGATTCGCCGCACTGAACAACCTCACTGGTGTGCCCGCCGATCGGGTCGACTGGGCGGCGACCCTGACCCACGCTCACCAGGACGCCCCGGCCGACCGTTTGCACGGGCCGTACCCCGTCGTCCTGTACTCGCCCGGCGTTGCCGACCCGCGGTCCTTCGGCACCACCCTCTGCGACGATCTCGCCTCCCGTGGATATGTGGTGGTGAGCATCGACCACACCTATGACGCGAGCGCGGTCCAGTTCCCCGACGGCCGGGTGGAGAAGTCCGTACTGCCCGCGGAGTTCGCCAAGACGGGCTCGGCCACGGACCGCATCACGGCCCTGCTGAAGAAGGTGCTTGCGGTCAGGGTCGCCGACACCCGCTTTGTGCTGGACGCGCTGCCCGGTGCGCTGCCCCGGCAGCTGGGCGACGTGCTGGAGATGGACCGTACGGGCATGTTCGGGCAGTCGGCGGGCGGGTTCACCGCCTTGCAGACGATGCACGACGACCCGCGGATCAGGGCGGGCGCCAATCTGGACGGTGTGCTCGCCTACGTCCAGGAGGACACCGATCCCGGCCGGCTCTCCTCCGTCGCCGCCGACGGCCTCGACCGCCCGTTCCTCCTCATGGGTAAGGACGGCGACGACCTCGCAACGGAGCCGTCCTGGGCTGCCCTGTGGGAACACAGCACCGGCTGGCACCGCGGCCTGACCCTGCGCGGCGCGGAGCACGCCACGTACACCGACGCCGAGACGATCGTTCCGCAGATCGCCGCACGGCTCGGTCTGCCGGCCTCGGTCGTCACGGAGAACATCGGCACCATTGCACCGGGGCGTGCCATCGCTGCCGAACGCGCCTGCCTCGCCGCTTTCTTTGACCGCTGGCTGTGTGGCCGTGACGACAGTGGAGTGCTGGAGGGGCCAGCGCGGCGTTTTCCGGAGGTGCGGCGCTTCACCGGGAGCGGGAACCCTGGTTAGGGCTTTCGTTTGGATCAGGCTGGATCACCCTGGATCAGGGAGCGGCGTCCGGTGCGGCGAGCGTGCGTGCCGGGCGTGGCGACGAGGCGCAGGTTGCCAGTTGCGGCGCCAGCGTCGGCGATCTACCTCCGGTAGATCCGAAATCGGTCGACGCCCGGCCCGTCCCGGGGTGGACTGGGGACATGATGACACCGAGATCCGATCAGCCCTGGACCACCGGGCCCGATCAGCCCCTTCCCGTCGACGATCAGCTGCTGCCCGGTACGCGCCGTGCGCTGCTGCACCGCCTCGCCACCGGCCAGACGGAGGGCCGCGCGCCCTCGATGGTGGCGGCCGTGGTCCGTGACGGCGAAGTGGTGTGGCACGGGGCACGGTCCTGCGTGGCGGATCATGAGCCGGACGGGCAGGTGCAGTACCGGATCGGTTCGATCACGAAGACCTTCACCGCCGTCCTGGTGATGCGCCTGCGTGACGAGGGTCTACTGGACCTCGGCGACTCCGTGGAGAAACACCTGCCCGGGACCGGTGCCGGTGAGGCGACCATCGCCCAACTCCTCTCCCACACCGGCGGCCTGGCGGCAGAGACGCCCGGTCCGTGGTGGGAGCGCACGCCTGGATCACTGCGCCCGGCGCTTTCGGATGTGCTCGGCGACGAGCCCTTCCGTCATCCAGCGGGACGGCTGTACCACTACTCCAATCCCGGCTATACGGTGCTGGGTGCGCTGGTCGAGAAGCTGCGGGGCGCCTCTTGGGACGAGGTGCTGCGGCAGGAAATCCTGGAACCGCTCGGACTGCACCGCACCAGCCGGCATCCCGAGCCGCCGCACGCCGGTGGCTGGGCCGTGCACCCGTGGGCCGATGTGATGATGCCGGAGCCTGCCGAAGACCTGGGATTGATGACCCCTGCCGGCGGACTGTGGTCCACGACCGGCGACCTGGCACGGTTTGCCGCCTTCCTTGCGGTGGGCGACGACCGGGTGCTCAAGTCGTCGTCCGTGCGGGAGATGGGGACCCCCGCGGCACCGTCCGAGACGGACGACGTGGCGGCGGGCTCCGCATACGGCCTCGGCATGCGGATCCAGCAGCAGGATGGCCGGACGCTCGTGGGGCACTCCGGTTCCCTGCCGGGTTTTCTGGCAGGGCTCCTGATCAGCGTCGAGGACGGGTTGGCCGCCGTGGTCCTCGCCAACTGCACCTCAGGCCCGCTGGTCACCACCGTGACGGGCGACCTCGTACGGATCGTCGCGGAGGCCGAGCCGCGGATCCCCGAACCGTGGCGGCCGATGGCGGAGGTGGACCATGCCGTGCTGGAGTTGGCGGGGCCCTGGTACTGGGGCACACAGGCATCGGTGCTGCGGCTGGCGGCGGACGGGACCGCCGAGCTCGGGCCGATCGCCTCGGGAAGTGGTCGCGGCGCGCGCTTCCAGTCGAACGGCGACGGCACCTGGACCGGTCTGAACGGTTACTACGCGGGGGAGATCCTGCGCGCCGTACGACGGCCCGACGGGTCGGTGAGCCATCTCGACCTGGGGTCCTTCGTCTTCACCCGCGAGCCTTACGACCATCAGGCTCCGGTACCGGGCGGCGTGGAGCCGCAAGGGTGGCGGGCGCTGCCCGGGTAGTCGGCCGCTGCACCCGGAACGCCTCGCCTGCTGATGTGATGTTTCACGTGAAACATCACATCAGCGGCACCTCGTGCGGAGGGTCTTCTCGTCAGAGGGCCAGCTTGAATCCGACATGCGATGCGGAGAAGCCCAGACGCTCGTAGAAGCGATGGGCGCCGGTCCGTGTCGCATCGGAGGTGAGCTGGACCAGGCAGCAGCCCTGACGGCGGGACTCCTCGACGGCCCACGTGATGAGCTGGCCGCCCAGTCCCTTGCCGCGCTCGTCGGCATGGATGCGTACGGCTTCAATGAGGGAACGCATGGCTCCGCGCCGGGACAGCCCCGGGATGATCGTGAGGTGGAGCGTGCCGATGACACCTCCGTCGCGCACCGCGACGACCAGGTGCTGATGCGGATCATCGGCGAGCCGCTGATATGCGGCCAGGTACGGCGTGAGGTCATCGGGCGATTCGCGTGTTGCCCCCAGCGGATCGTCGGCCAGCATGGCCACAATGGCCGGAATATCCTCCGCAAGCGCACGGCGTATATCGAGTTCTCCCATGTCAGCGAGCTTATGTGCACAGTGGGAGACATGCTGCGGAAGATGGATTTAACGGTCCGCGTTCACCCTGTGGCCACCGTCAGAGGTGCGAAGTTCCGTGTTCTGTCGCCGGGTAGTGCGTCGCTGCCGTAGGTCATCACGGTGTTGACCGCGGTGGTGGCGAAACCGTGCTCCTTCAGCCAGGCCAGTAGTTCTGGGTGGCGCGTATCGATATCAGTGCGCAGCACGCGGTCCGTGGTCGCTGCGAGCGAGCTGATCAGTGCCTGTGCGGTCACCAGGTTCTCGGCTACCAAGGGTCCGATCACCTGCGACGTCGTAGTGGGCCAGGAGGCCGCGTATCCCGTGATCCGGTCGCCCGCTGCCGCCACCCGCACCTGGTCGGCGAAGGCGGGCAAGCGCATGATCATATGAGTGCGGTCGACTCCGAAGACGCTCCCGTCCAGCCGCACGATGGCGGGCAGGTCCGCGGCGACGGCGGGGCGGACGGCGATCGAGGGATCATCCGTATCCGATGTGCCGCCCGGAGCCTGAGCGGCTGCGGCGAAGTGCCCTCGCAACGTCTCGGACCGGCCGATCGCCGTGAACCCCAGTTGTGCGTAGAGCGGGCGGCCGTCAGGTGTCGCGTACAGGGTCAGCGGGGTGGCGCCCGCGGTGTTGATGAGATGCCGCAGAAGACGGCGGCCGACGCCCTGCCGTTCGTATCGTTTGGCGACGACCATCATGCCGACGGCCCCAAGACCCTGGTCCGATCCGTCCCCGCCGAAGGCACTGCCCCGTTTCTCGTCCCGTGGCCCGTAGCCGGTCAGGACGCAGGCGGCGACGAGGCCGCCGCGGGGATCGTCGATGCCGTAGCCCGTGCCCGCGGTGAGCAGCAGGCCCCACTTGTGCTCATCGCGTGGCCAGCCGCGGTCTTCGGACAGGTCCGCGCAGGCCGGGAGATCACCGGGGACCAGGCGGCGGATCGGGAGTGCAGCGAGGGAAGGTGTGGACACGCAGGTCAGGCTGTCGGATGAGGAGCCCCCGCGTCCAATGACATTCGGGTGCGGGACCGCCGCACCCTCTGGAGCCGCCGACCGCGATTGGTGAGCCCCCAGGGCTTGAGCACGGAGATCACCGTCATGAAGAGGTAGGTGGCGAGAGCGACCGACGGCGCGACGATCAGATCGCTCCGCTCGGCCACGTTCTCTCCAGCTATCGCCTGCGCGGCGGCGTGGCCGATCTCCGGCCGTAGGGCGAAGAAGGAAAGCCCGGTGGCGACGAGGGTTATCCAGAACTTCGTGAAGACCCAGCGATACCGCGCGAGGCCCCAGGTCGTGCCGAGCGAGAGCACAAGACCGGTACCGAGGGTCAGCAGGGCTATGGGGATGATCAGCCAGTCGGCGAACATCTGCATCGAGCGGTACGACGCCTCCGTGGCCTCGGGTGAGCCTGTCGTGAACGCGGTCACGCCGAGTGCGAGCAGCCCGAGCGTGAGGCCGAGCCAGCTGACGGAGGTGGCTACATGGACAACGAGGAGGGCCCGGCGGGCCGGTCGGCGGAGTTTCACGGGAACCACCCTGCCGAGCCGGGACCCGGGTGGCGTCTGACAGCGGGAGTAACCCGGCGTACTAGCGTCGGCGTACACGGCAAGCCGATGGACCGGCCGTCCACCGGCGACAGGTCGTCCACTGGCGACAGGCCGTCCACTGGCGACAGGTCGTCCACCGCTGGTGACACCGGTCATCAGCCAAGACCAATTGCTGAGCCGGTGATCAGCCCAGGTCAGAGGCGTGCAATGCGCGTACGCCCTCGATATTGCCGTCCAGATAATGCCGCAGGGACAGCGGTACGAGGTGGACGGAGGCGATGCCCACCCGGGTGAAGGGAATGCGCACGATCTCGTACTGCCCACAAGGTGCCTCGACCTCGGGGCCGTGGCGCAGGGCGGTGTTCATGGACTCCAGGCGACAGACGAAGAAATGCTGCACCTTGACGCCGGTGGCGCCGCCGTCTTCGCCGATGTGCTCGACGGTGTCCACGAAGCACGGCACCACATCGGTGATCTTGGCGCCCAGCTCTTCGTCGACTTCGCGGTGCAGCGCATCGATGACGGTGGTGTCCTCAGGCTCCACTCCGCCGCCGGGAGTGACCCAGTAAGGATCGACTCCGGGTTTGGTGCGTTTGATCAGAACCAGATCGTCGCCGTCGAGCAGGACGGCGCGGGCGGTGCGTTTGACCACAGGTCGAACGGTCATGGGTGAGATTGTGGCCCGGTTGGTTCCACGTGAAACATCGTGGGGTGGGACCGATCGGCCCCGGTCACCGTGGAAGCCGCTGATCAGTCCCATGCGAGCGCGGCGCGCAGCAACCACTCATAGGCCCGCGCAAGGTGCGGGATGGCGAGCGTGCCCGTGCGCACCACCAGGAAATAGGTACGCAACGGAGGCACCGCCGGATCAAGCAGGGCTACCAGTTCGCCGCGTTCCAGCGCGGCGGCGCACAGATAGCGGGGCAGTACGGCGAGTCCGGCGCCCGCGCTGACACAGGCGAGCACGGCGCGCAGATCCGGCACGACCACCGCCCCGGAGGCGTCGGGCAGCGCGTCGAAGACCTCGGCCCAGTAGCGGGCGATCAGCGGCAGCGACTCGTGCACCTCCACCACCGGCACACCCTCCACCACGGCGGCGTCCTCGGGCCGGAGCGCACCCGGTGGAAGGCGGCCGGCCCAGCTCGGGGCGGCGACCAGGACGTGTTCCTCGTCGCAGAGTGCCGTCGCGGTGAGCTGCGCGCCGCGTGGGCGGGTGGTGGTGATGGCCAGATCATGGTGACCGGCGGCCAGGCCCTCCAAGGCCTCTTCGGCATTCCCGAAGGAAACGCGCAGCTCCAGATGCTGTCCGTCGCCGTCTGTCAGCGCGGTGAGCGCGGGCAGCGCCCGCTCCGATATGAACTCCGGCGGGCCGACGAGATGGAGCGTGCGTGGCGCCGTGTCCTCCGCGAGCCCGGTCTCGGCGATCTCCACCAGAGCGTCCAGGTGCGGGGCTGCCTTGTGGGCGAGTTCGTCGCCTATGGACGTGGGCGTCACACCTCTGGACTGACGCAGGAAGAGCGGGCGCCCCAGTTGCCGTTCCAACGTGCGGATCTGAGCCGTCACGGTCGGCTGTGACAGTCCGAGCAGCGCCGCGGCCCGGGTGAAGGAACCGGCCCGGTGCACCGTCACGAACGTACGCAGTAGGGCCAGATCCATAGAAGCCATCCCTTTCTGCTGTGCGCGGCGCCGAACTATCAATAAGTCGATAGGTAGCTGTCGCTAGAGTGATTGGACACTGACAAAGAGTCAATTAGCCTTGTAAGCACGGCCCTTCGCGTGCATACGTGCAGAGCCGGGGGGAGGCGGCCCGAGCCAGCGAGGGGGGAGGCTCGGGCCGATCACTGCCGGCAGACGCCTGTGCGGCGTCTCGCAGCCGGGCGTTCGGCGTCTCGTGGCCGCAGGTGGGGCGGCTGGTGGGCCGCCCGCACAAGCCGTGTCCCGCTGCCCTTCGTACCGGTGCCCGCCACTGCCCCGTACCCGTGAAGAAGTCCCCAGGTGGAGTACAGGCCGTGGCGCGGCCGAGCCGGACCTGGGCCGCAGCTCAGTAGGGTGGCCGACGGGCCGACCGAAAGAGCGCGCACATGAGCCTGCGTCTGACACCGATCACTCGCGAGCAGCATCTGGACTTCGTCAGGGCCCTGCCCTCGGCGAGCCCCATGCAGCTTCCCTCCTGGGGGGACGTGAAGCCGGACTGGCGGGCGGAGAGCGTGGGCTGGCTGGACACCGGCGACCGGGACCGCCTGGTCGGCGTCGGCCTTGTGTTGTTCAGGCCCCTGCCGCGGTTGCTCGCGCCACTGCCCAGCCTGGAGCGCTCGCTCGCCTATCTGCCCGAGGGGCCGCTCATCGACTGGTCCGCGCCGGATCTGCGGCCCTGGCTGGCGCCGCTGGTGACACATCTGAAGGCCAGGGGCGCCTTCTCGGTGCGGATGGGCCCGCCGGTCGTCGTCCGGCGCTGGAACGCACAGACGGTCAAGGCCGCGATCGCCGACCCGGGCGCCCGGCGGCTGCGCTACGTCCGGGCCACCACGCACGACCCGGCGACCGCCACCTTGATCCGGCGGCTAAGCCGCATGGGCTGGCGGCAGACGGGACAGGGCGGCGAGGACGGATTCAGCCTCGGGCAGCCCCGCCACGTGTTCCAGGTGCCGCTCGCCGGACGGACCCTGGACGAGATCCACCGGGGCCTGAGCCAGCAGTGGCGCCGCAACATCAAGAAGGCGGAGAACGCCGGCGTCAAGATCGTTCAGGGCGGCTACGACGAACTGCCCGCGTTCCACGAGCTCTACTCCGAAACTGCCCGGCGCGACCGGTTCGTCCCGCGCCCCCTGGCCTACTTCCAACGCATGTGGACCGCGTTGACGGCCGAGGTGCCGGACCGTATGCGGCTCTACCTCGCCTACCACGAAGGCGATCTCCTCGCGGCGGCCACCATGCTGCGCGTCGGCGCGCACGTCTGGTACTCCTACGGCGCGTCCACCAGCCGCCGGCGCGAGGTGCAGCCGAACAACGCCATCCAGTGGCGCATGCTGGCGGACGCCCACGCACTCGGCGCCCAGGTCTACGACCTGCGCGGAATCACCGACACCCTGGACGAGAGCGACCACCTGCTGGGCCTGCTGCGGTTCAAAGCGGGCACCGGAGGCGAAGCCGTCGAGTACCTCGGTGAGTGGGACTTCCCCATCAACCGGCTGCTGCACCGGGCCTTCGAGCTCTATATGGCACGGCGCTGAGCCGGTCCGGTATCGCCCACTCAAGCACGCGCCTTCGCGCCGGCGCGGATCAGCCTCCTTCAGATCGGCCTCCCGCGGATCGACCTCTAGAGTGCCGTCGCCGAAGCGTCGAGTGCGCGCAGCACGTCCGCCACCAGGTCCTCCGTGTCCTCGGCGCCTGCGGAGAAGCGGACAAAGCCCTCAGGGACGTCGTCACCGCCCCAGCGCCCGCGCCGTTCCGCCATGGACCGCACCCCACCGAAGCTCGTGGCGTCGTCGACCAGGCGCAGTGCGGCGAGGAAGCCCTCGGCCCGCTCGCGCGAGGACAAGGTGAACGACAGCACACAGCCGAAGCGCCGCATCTGCCTGGCGGCGATCTTGTGCGACGGGTCGTCCGGCAGCCCCGGGTAGCGCAGTCCGGTCACCTCGGGGCGAGCGGAAAGGGCCTCAGCGAGCGCCAGGGCGTTGGCGTTCTGCCGGTCGGCACGCAGCTGCAGGGTGGCCAGTGAACGGTGCGCCAGCCATGCCTCCATCGGCCCCGGTATCGCCCCGATGGTCTTGCGCCATCGGCGTACCGGGTCCATCAGGGACTCTCGGCAGGTCACGTAGCCGAGCAGGAGGTCTCCGTGGCCGGTCAGCTGCTTGGTGCCGCTGACCACGGAGAAATCGGCGCCCAGCGCGAGCGGGCGCTGCCCGATCGGCGTGGCCAGGGTGTTGTCGACGGCGACCAGCATGCCGCGGGCGTGGGCTGCCGCGACGAGACGGCGCACGTCGCACACGTCGAGCCCCGGGTTCGAAGGGGTCTCCAGCCACAGCAGCCGCGCCCCGTCCAGCAGCCCCAGCTGGGCGTCACCGCCGGTCGGCGCGGTGCGCACCTCGATGCCGAACGCGGCCAGCTGCTCCACGATCTGGGCAAGCCCCTGATAGCCGTCGCTGGGCAGCACGGCCACGTCACCCGTGCGCAGCTGCGAGAAGAGGACCGCCGAGACCGCGGCCATGCCGGAGGCGAAGACCAGCGTCTCGACGTCGTCGCCGTCCGGGCCCGGCGCTTCAAGGCCGGTGATGGCCTGTTCCAGACGGGCCCAGGTGGGATTGCTGTAGCGCCCGTACGTGTACGGGCCCGTGGGGTCGCCGGGCAGGTGGTAGTGGGCCGCGAAGACCGGCCCCGGGAGCGCCGGCTCGTACTTCATCGGCTCGGGCAGCCCGGCCCGTACCAGCCGCGTGCCCTCGCCCGTCTCCCGCGCGCCGGTGGAGCGGTCACCGGATTCCCGCGCCGCCGCGGGCCCGCCCGTCGTCCCGTTCCGTCCGTCGTCGCCGGTGTGCGCGTGCGTCATGCCGCCCTGCCTCTCACTGCTTCGTGAACCGCCACGAGCAGGCCCTCGCCTGCCGCCTCCACCATGTCCAGACAGGCATCGAAATCGTCCATGCCGCCGTAATAAGGGTCGGGTATGTCACAGGCGTCGGGCACGACCCTGCCGTCGGCGCCGACGGCAGGGTCGTACGAACGCAGCAGCCGCACCTTCCGGGTGTCCGCGGGGCTGGGTGCGAGACGGCGCAGCCTGCTCAGGTGACCGGAGTCCAGCGCGATCACTAGGTCGAGCCGGGCGAACCAGTCGGTCCGGAACTGCCGCGCCGTGTGCGCGCACGTGTAGCCGGCCGCCGCCAGCACGGAGACGGTACGAGGATCCGCGCCCTCGCCCTCGTGCCAGCCGCCGGTTCCGGCGCTGTCCACCTCGACGAGAGCGCTGAGCCCTGCTTCTGCGACCTGCGCACGGAAGACGTGTTCGGCCATCGGCGAGCGGCAGATGTTGCCACTGCAGACGAAGCACACGCGGTACGGCGGCTGTGGCTGTGCGGACGGCCCGGTCCGCGCAGCCGGCCGGGGCCGCGGGGACGGCCTGGACGTCCTCGGCATGCGTGGTGCTCTCAGTCCTCGTCGGGCAGGACGACGTGCAGCACCCAGGACACGACGGCCACGATCAGACCGCCCAGGATCGCGGTCCAGAAGCCGTCAACATGGAAACTCACGTCCAGTTTGCCGGCGACCGCGGACGTGAGCAGCAGCATCAGCGCGTTGACCACCAAAGTGATCAACCCGAGGGTGAGTATGAACAGTGGGAAAGTGAGCACTTTCACAATCGGCTTGACCACGACGTTCACCAGGCCGAAGATCAGCGCGACGATGACGAGCGTGAGCGCCTTGTCGCCGGTGCTGCCGCCGGCCAGGGTGATCTTGTCGAGTACCCAGACGGCCACGGCCAGGGCGGCGGCGTTGGCGATCGTCTTGACTAGGAAATTCTTCATGTGTCTGATCGTGGCAGACCTATGGGATTGCCTGCGATGGATCGTGAGCAGGGCCACGAGGCGCACACGAACACATCACGAATGAACACGTCACAAAACGACCGGCCACGTCACACTGCGACGGGCCGCGAGGTGGCGGGCCACCGGCCGAACAGGGCACCAGACGGACAGCGAACAAGGGGCGGACAGGGCGATGAAGGCATTCCGACTGGATGAGCTGGATGCGGAGCGCGCCGCGAACGACGGCGCGTACCTCCAGTTCCTGCGTGAGCGGAACATGTCGGTCGGGCTCTACGCACTCGACGCGGGCAGCTCCGATCCGCAGCAGCCGCACCGGCAGGACGAGGTCTACTTCGTGGTGAGCGGCCGGGGCTCGATCACCGTCGGAACGGAGACCACGCAGGTCGCACGCGGCAGCGTCGTCTACGTCCCGGCCGGGGCGCCGCACAAGTTCCACCACATCACCGAGGACCTGCGGGTGCTCGTGGTCTTCGCGCCGCCGGAGGGCTGAGGGGCTAAAGACGGCGCGGCACGGGGTGGCGGCCGGCCGGGGCTCGGGGTGTGGCCCGGGGATTCCCTAGGGGACGGCTCAGGGAAGGACAAGGGCCGCCGCATCCTCCAAACGGCCGTCGGCGCCCGTAGCATCGAAGAGACGAGGATGAAGGTGGAGCCGTGGCGCCTGAGCGCCGCGGCGAAGCGGGCCCCGGGCATCCGGGAAGGCCGCGGAAGCCAGAGACATAAGGACGGTAAGGACGATGGCGGAACGTGGGATCTTCGCGGGCGTGCCCTGGTGGATCAAGTGGGTCGTGGTGCCGGTCATCGCCCTGTTCGTGTTCGGCGGGCTGATCGTCGGCATACTGTCCTTCCTCATCGGCCTGCTCTTCAAGGTGCTGATATTCGTCGCGATTGTCGGCGGGCTTCTGTACGTCATAAGGAAGTTCATGTCGGGCAAGTCCTCGGGCGGCGGCTGGTGACGCCGTAGGGCGGCGGCACCGGAGCTCGGCGGTGGCCGGGCTGCCGGTGTGACGTGCGGTGGCTGCGGGTGGCGGCTGGGCACCAGGTGTGACGTGCGGTGGAGTCCGGTACGGCGCCCTCAGCCCCTCAGCGCCGAAGACTCACCGCTTGCGCCGCCGTCCCTTGCCGCCCCGTGCCGCACGGCCGGCCCCCGCAGCTTCCCGCGCGGGCCTCGGCACCCCGGAGCCGTCTGCTTGTGGAGCGCCCGCCGGCGCTTCCGGCTCTCTCCGTGCCTGCTGCCCTGTGTCCGGACCCGCCAGGTCGGGCACTGCCGGCCCCGGGGCCGGCCGGTCCGCCGAGACGACCAGCGCAGCCAGCGCGGTCGTCACCGGTACCGAGGCCACCAGACCGATCGATCCGACCAGCGTCCGTATGATCTCCTCGGCCACCAGCTCGCTGCCGGCGACCGCGGTGACGCTGCTCTGCGCTATCGAGAAGAGCAGCAGCAGCGGAAGAGCGGCACCCGCGTAGGCCAGGACGAGCGTATTGACGACCGACGCGATGTGATCGCGTCCGATCCTGATCCCCGCCCGGTACAGCGCCCGCCAGCCCATCTCCGGATCGGCCTGGTGCAGCTCCCACACCGCCGAGGTCTGCGTCACCGTCACATCGTCGAGCACACCGAGCGAGCCGATGATGACACCCGCCAGCAATAGACCGCTCATATCGATGGCCGGGTACAGGCCGTGGATCAGCCCTGTGTTGTCGTCCGTGTTCCCCGTCAGAGCGGCCCAGCCGATGAAAAGCGAGCCGAGCACCCCGATGAGCAGCAGTGAGACCAGCGTCCCGAGCACGGCTACGGAGGTACGGGCCGTCAGCCCGTGGCACATATAGAGCGCGATCAGCATGATCGCGCTCGCTCCGACCACGGCCACCACCAGCGGATTGGACCCCTGCAAGACCGCCGGCAGGATGAAGAGGGAGAGCACCAGGAAGCTGACAGCCAGCGCGACCAGCGCCATGACGCCGCGCATCCGCCCCACCCCGACCACCGCCAGCGCGAACAGCCCGGCGAGCAGCAGCAGCGGGATATGCCGGTCCACATCGGCCACCGAGTACTGCAGATCCCTGGGTGCGTCGGGCGCATAGGCCACCACCACCTGCTGCCCCTGGTGCAGTTGGCGTGGCGCATCCGGCTGGACGATCTCCGTGAACGTACGGCCCTTGTCCTTGCCGGTCGAGATCCGGATCGTGGCCTTGCCGCAGGTCTTGACCGGGCCGCCGCTGCCTCCCGACGCGGTGGCACCACCCGACTGCGAGGCGGAGTTGGACTGCGCGGCCGGGGCGCCGCCCGGAGATGTCCCGCTGGTGCCGTTCACGGACGCGCAGTCCACCTTGTCGATACGCAGGACCTGCGCCGACTGGGTCTGCCGGTCGAACCCGACACCGCTGCGCTTGTGGGACGGGACTCCGCCCGGCCACAGCACCACAAGGCCCACCAGGACCGCAGCGGTGAAGGGGATCAGCACCGCGGCAATCACCTTGCGCAGATGCCGCGACACCGGTGCGGCGGGGCCGTGGCTGTGGCTGTGTCCGTGCGGAGGGTGGTTGTCCTGGTGTGGCGGGTGGTGGCCGTGGTCCTGCGGCCCGTGTCCCACGGGGCCGGGCGCCTCCGGTTCCGCGGGCCTGCCCGGCACCGGCCGCTCCGGCGTCGGCTGGTACACGCCGGGTCCTTCGGACCTGGGCTGGCCGGGTCCGGGGCCGGCCGGAGCAGGACACGCCGGTTCCGGGCCGACGGGCCACGCTGTGTCGTGCTCGTATCCACGTCCCTGGCCTGCGTGGTCATAGCCCGGACGGCCATATCCGCCAGGGCCCGAGTCGTGGTCAGGGCCGGGCGGTGGAGGGTACGGGGGCTGCATGCTGGTCACCACTCGATCATGGCAAGAACTCGTCAGTTGACGGGGCCCTCTGTTCACTCCGCCGAGGAGGACGCTAGCGTGGAGGAACCTTTGCACACGCGGGAGCTCGGAGCACCGGGCTGAGAGGGCGCTGAATCTCCGCACTACGAGGCGGGTGTCGTACGAGTACACAGGTACTCGACTACGGGCCCAGGTCTCGTCGTACGGGAATCGCTGCGTCGACCGCCGAACCTGTTACCGGGTAATGCCGGCGTAGGGAGTAGGTCTTATGACCATTCAGGATGCGCACACGTCTGCCTCCGGCCCGTCCCAGGGGACCGGTCAGGACAAGACGGCCGAGCAGGCCCAAGGCGCAACCGACACCGGGCAGGCCGCGGACCCCGCGGCGCTCCCGAACACCGCCACCACCGACGAGAGCACAGCAGCCACAGCCGACGCCCATCACCCGGACGGGGCCGAACAGCTCGGTCAGCCGGAACAGTCCGGTGCACCAGGACCCGCCACCCCGACCGTCGGCTGGCACAAGGCCTATCTGCCAGGCCCGGAGGGCTCGCCTTCCGACCTGCGTGTGCCGGTGCGCGTGGTGCATCTCACCAACGGACAGCCCGTCACCCTCTACGACACGTCGGGCCCGTACACCGACCCGGCGACCGAGACCGATGTCCGCCGCGGTCTGCCTCCGCTGCGGGAGGACTGGATCGTGGCCCGCGGCGACACCGAGGAGTACGCAGGCCGCCCGGTCCGCCCCGAGGACGATGGCCTCAGGCAGACCGCCGCCGGCGGCCTGCGCAATCTCGACGCGGTCTTCCCCGGCCGTCCTCGCAAGCCGCGCCGGGGCCGGGCCGGGCAGGCGGTGACCCAGCTCGCGTACGCCCGACGCGGTGAGATCACCCCCGAGATGGAGTACGTGGCCATCCGGGAGAGCCTGGCGCCCGAGGTGGTGCGCGAGGAGATCGCCGCGGGCCGTGCGGTGCTGCCCGCGAACATCAACCACCCGGAGATCGAGCCGATGATCATCGGCAAGCGGTTCCTGGTGAAGGTCAATGCCAACATCGGCAACTCCGCGGTCTCTTCCTCCATCGAGGAGGAGGTGGAGAAGATGACCTGGGCGACCCGCTGGGGCGCGGACACGGTCATGGACCTCTCCACCGGCCGCAACATCCACACCACCCGCGAATGGGTGCTGCGCAACTCCCCCGTCCCGATCGGCACGGTCCCGCTCTACCAGGCGCTGGAGAAGGTCGACGGCAAGGCGGAGGCACTCACCTGGGAGGTCTACAAGGACACGGTCATCGAACAGGCCGAGCAGGGCGTGGACTACATGACCGTGCACGCGGGCGTGCGCCTGGCGTATGTGCCGCTGACGGCGAACCGCAAGACGGGCATCGTCTCGCGCGGCGGTTCCATCATGGCGGCGTGGTGTCTCGCCCACCACAAGGAGAGTTTCCTCTACGAGCACTTCGAGGAGCTCTGCGAGATCCTGGCCGCCTACGACGTGACGTACTCCCTGGGCGACGGGCTGCGTCCCGGCTCCATAGCGGACGCCAACGACCGGGCGCAGTTCGCCGAGCTGGAGACCCTGGGCGAGCTGAACAGGATCGCCAAGCAGCATGACGTCCAGACGATGATCGAGGGCCCCGGGCATGTTCCGATGCACAAGATCAAGGAGAACATCGACCTCCAGCAGGAGATCTGCGACGAGGCGCCGTTCTACACGCTCGGCCCGCTGACCACCGACATCGCCCCGGCCTACGACCACATCACGTCCGGTATCGGCGCGGCGATGATCGGCTGGTGGGGTACGGCGATGCTCTGCTATGTCACGCCGAAGGAGCACCTGGGCCTGCCGAACCGCGACGACGTGAAGACCGGTGTCATCACGTACAAGATCGCGGCCCATGCGGCGGACCTCGCCAAGGGTCACCCGGGCGCCCAGGTGTGGGATGACGCCTTGTCGGACGCGCGCTTCGAGTTCCGCTGGGAGGACCAGTTCAATCTGGCGCTCGACCCGGACACGGCCCGCGAGTTCCATGACGAGACGCTGCCGGCCGAGCCGGCGAAGACGGCGCATTTCTGCTCGATGTGCGGTCCGAAGTTCTGCTCGATGAAGATCAGCAAATCCATCATCGACCGCTTCGGCTCCCAGGGTGCGACCGAGGAGGAGATAGAGGCCGGAATGCTGGAGAAATCAAGGGAGTTCGCCGCGGCGGGCAACCGGGTGTACCTGCCGCTGGCCGAGTGAGTCGGCGGCGGTAGCCGTCGTCCGCCGCCCGCCGTCGCATCGTGCGTGGGCAGGTGACGGCGGCAGGGCGCGGACGGACCGGGGGCGTTCACCGTCCCGGTCCGTCGGGGCCTGGTCCGCCGGCTGGGGCGTTCGGGGCGGCGGCTTCGGAGCGGGCGGTGGACCGGCTTTGCGCGGGCAGCCGGAGGGCGCCGGGGCGCCGGGCGGGTGGTCATGTCACTCGGGCTGGTGTTCGGGTCCGCCGAAGTCGGGGCTGCTGAAGTCTGGGCTGCTGTAGCGGGGCCGGGAGGCCGCGGTGGAGCCGCCATCCGGACTGCTGAACCCGGGGCTGTGGTAACCGAGGTGCGGCATACGGCCGGTCGGCTGTGTGCGGGTGGTGCGGGTCCGGTCTCCGCCGGACTTCAGCAGCGCTTCCTGAAGAAAGGGCAGCATGCCCCGTTCCAGCAGGGCTTGGTGCCAGGCCTCGCGCGCCCGGTTCACCTCGGCGTCCAGCTCGGCTCGGTCGCCGGCCCGTAGCGAGGTCGCGCTGTTGCGCAGCGCGGTCACCAACAGCCCGACGGCGGCGACCAGGATGGCCGCTGCGGTGATCGCACCGAACACCCACCCCGTGGTGAGCAGGGTGTCCGCGAAGGCCGAGGCAGGGCCGACCATCTTCAGCGCATAGCCGACCAGCAGGAAGATCAGCGCCGCGGCGCCCGCGAGTACCGGCGCGAGCACCGCGAGGACGGCGGCGAGCCCCGCACCGGCCGGCTCGCCCGGCTCGGCGCCCACCGGCGCACGGTCACCGACCCCGGCACGATCGCGACCCGGGCCTCGTACGGTCCCGGATCCGCCGGCGGCGCCGGATCCGCCGACCGCACCCGCGCCTCGTACCGTGTCCGGACTTCGTTCGGAGTCCGGGCCGTCTGCGCCGCGGCGCGCGTCCAGGGCCTGTGTCGCGTCCAGGGCCTGTGCGGTGTCCAGGCCGGGCGCGGCATCGGAGACCGGTTCGGCGTCCGGGCCCCGCCCCGCGCCGGATTCCGGGCCGGCCCGCGAGGTCCGTGCCGCGCGGGTGGTGCGTGTGCGTGTGCGCGGTGGGCGGGTGGCGGCGTGCAGTGGAGTGCGCAGTTCGCTGCGGAGCTTCACATAGTGCTGGTATTCGGCGGCTGCCGCGGCGGCTATCAGGGACGTCGCGCTGAGGGCGATGCCGCGCAGCTGCTCTGTGGTGAGCGTGCTTCCGGCTGCGGTGCGGTTCCGGAGATCTTGGCGGTGCGAGGCCGAGCGCAGGGCCTCATCGAGGACCCGCGCGAAATCCTGGCGGTCCTCGTTCAGCAGGTGTGGGGCGCTGTGCATGTGCTTCCCCCGATGTTCCGTAGGTCTGGGGGCCGGCTGGATTGCGGGCCGTCGGGCAGAAACGGAGGGGACCCTGCTACGGATGAACAGATGGTAGAGCGGTGACGGCGCGTGGTGACAGGGGGTTTCCGAAAATTGCCGTGCTGGCCTGGGCAATTCGGCCGTCGCCGTCCATCGAACAGATAAGCGGCCGGTCAGACGGCTACCGGGAGCGGGCAGACCAGCAGCTTTCCGGCCATGGTCACGCCGCCGTCCATGGCGATGGCCAGGCCGTCGGCGTAGAGGTGCGGGCCTTCGACGACCGGGCCCGCGCCGTCCTCGCCGTCCTCGGAGCCGACTTCGCCCAGGAGATACGGAATGGGGCTGTGACCATGCACGATACGGGTGCCGCCATAGACGCTCAGTAGCTTGCGAACGGCGTCGGAACCGCCCTCGTCACGGAAGGCGAAGCGCTTGGTGAACTTGCGGAAGAGGTCCCAGCATTCGTTCGCGTCATTGCGTGTGAGGGTTTCGCGGACGGTGTCGTTGACCGCCTCGATCGAGTCGCCGTAGTCGAGATAGGCGGTGGTGTCGGAGTGGACGAGCAGATGGCCGTCCTCCTCCTCCATCGCGTCGAGACGGGCCATCCACTGCAGGTGGTGGTCCTGAAGGCGTTCCATATCGGTCTTCTGACCGCCGTTGAGCAGCCAGGCGGCCTGGAAGGTGGCGGTGCCCGCACCCGAGTGCACCGGGGTGTCGCCGAAGCGTTTGGCGCCGAGCAGCAGCAGCTCGTGGTTGCCCATGAGCGCCTTGCAGTAGCCGCCCGCCGCCGCGGCCTCAGCGGAAAGACGCATGACGGTGTCGATGACGCCGATGCCGTCGGGGCCTCGGTCGGTGAAGTCGCCCAGGAACCACAGACGGGTGTTGCCCGCGGCCCAGTGCCCTTCGGCGTTGATGATGCCCTGTTCGTGCAGGGCGACGTGGAGCTCGTTGAGGTAGCCGTGCACATCACCGACGACGTACAGCGGGCCGGGTGCGTCCGGGCCCTGCGGGATGGGCGCGGGGATGGTCGCGACGGGCATCTGGAGGGTGTCGCCGCGGTTGATGACGGGCAGGTCGTGCTGGGTGGGGGTGTAGCCGTCGGGCTCGGCGGTGGCGTCGAAAGACGCGGTGGCCGTGGGCGCCACCGACCCGGCAGCAGAGTGAACCGGCCCCGCGGACAGCGTGACCGACCCGGTGGTCGTGGCGACCGGCCCCGTAGGAGCGGATTCCGGCTGGCCGGGCATGGATCCTGACTGGCCGGAGACGGATTCCATCCGACCGGAGACCGCTTCTGTCCGTCCAGGTGCAGAGTCCGCTGGGCCGGACACCGGTTCCGCTGCCATGAGCGCCGGCACGGGCTCGACTGCCGCGTGGTGCGCCGAGGTGGTCGGCTGGAGGAACGACGCAGGCGTGGGCGCGACGAGAGTGGGCGCGGCGGCGGACCAGGGCGTGAGCGGGTGGCCCGACATGCTTGCGATAGGGTCCTGACCTGCGGCGTAGCTGTCCACGCTGCGGTGCGCGGTGCGCGCTGTCAGGCCGCTGAAGGTGCCCGTTCCCGGACGGGTGGGGCCAGTGGGCGCGCTCTGTACGAGCTGCTCGTGGCCGCTGGGAGCGGGAGCGTCGTCATACGGAGGAGAGTCCTTCACGTATGCCGGGACCCGGAAGTCGCGCAGTGTTGCCGTCCGCATCGCGGGTCCCTGACTGGCCCCCTGAGTCATCGACCCCTCCACCACCATCGCGCCGCATCTGCACCGGATCGGACTGCCCTGGTCGCAGCGGCCCGCGGTGTCGTGCGCCCATCATAGGAATGCGGCTCGCTCAGTGTGATGACCCAGGGGTAGCAAATCGAGACCTGACGTTGTTTCACCGAGTCATATGCCCCGAATTGCGTGACCCGTTCCACCAGACTCCGCCCCGCTCGGCATTTTCCCGGGGGTCCTCCGAGAGTTTCCGGGCCGCTACCAGGTCGGCGCAGGGCGCTGTTCGGCTCGGAATGAGGGCTCACCGGCATGGTCCGGACGGGGTCGGTCAGGCGCCGGAAGCCGCCATATCTTGCCTTGGAAGCCGCCGGGCCGGTCCTAGGAGCCGCCGCCAGGCAAGGCCCCGCAGACCGACCACGACGGCTCTCCAGCCCCAAGGCCACGAAAGGCCTCAGGATTTTGAAGGCCCGCCGAACCGGTTCCGGTTCGCCTCGGGCCGCCCGTTTGGATCGCCGCTCGTTCGGATCAGGCCAGGCCCTATGAGCCCAGCCTGACCCAGGCGAAGAGCCCGAGGAGCGCACTGAAGAGCTATGCCGGGCTCCCGGCCTAGATCTTCAGCACTAGCCCTGTTCCGGAGACCGTGGCGGGCTGACCGTCGTACGCGGTGGACGCCGCTGGGACGAGCTCCGCACGATCAGTTCGGTCGGTATCACCTGTTCGAGGGGCTGTCCGGAATCGATGCCTTCAATGGCGTCGATGAGCAGTTGGACGACGGCCGTGCCGATCCGCCGGGGCTTCAACGAGAGTGTGGTGACCGGTGGCTCGGTGTTCGCGTACACCGAGGACTCGCTGCAGCAGACCAGCAGCAGGTCCTCGGGGACGCGCAGGCCGTACCGTCGGGCCGCGGCCAGCAGGTCCGTGCCGTTCGGGTCGAAGAGGCCGTATACGGCGTCGGGGCGGTCCGGGCGGGCCAGCAGCCGATCGGCGGCGCCTGCGCCCGCGCGCGGGTCGTGCGCGGGGTAGCTCTCGTACACCGGGTCCTGCCCGACCCGCTCACACCAGCGCAGGTAGGCGGTGGTGGACAGATGCGTGTACGTGTCCGTGGAGGTGCCGGTGAGCAGGCCGATGCGTCGTGCACCCGCGTCCGCGAGGTGGTTGAGCAGGCCGGTGACGGCGGCTTCGTGGTCGTTGTCCACCCAGGCGGTGACGGGTAGCTGGCCCGCGGGGCGGCCGTCGGAGACGACGGGTAAACCCTGGCGGACGAGCTCGGTCACGACCGGGTCCTTGTCGGACGGATCGATGACGACGGTGCCGTCGAGCGCGACGTTCGACCACACGTCCACAGGGCTGCGGCGAGAGGTCGCGGGCAGGATCACCAGGGCGTAGCCGCGGGCCAGGGCGGCCGAGGTGGCGGCCCTCGCCATCTCGGCGAAGTACGCGAACTCGGTGAAGGTGAACGGCTCGTCCCCGTAGGTCGTCACGGTCAGCCCGATGAGCCCCGATTTGCCGGTGCGCAGAGTTCTGGCAGCAGCGGAGGGGCGGTAACCGAGCCGGTCCGCCACTTCCCGAACATGGGCCCGGGTGGCGTCCGGAAGACGCCCCTTGCCGTTGAGGGCGTCCGAGACCGTCGTGATGGAGACTCCGGCGGCGGCGGCCACGTCTCTAATGCCCGCCCGCCCAGGCCGACGCCCCCGCCGGGCGGCGGCCTGCGCCCGGCTCACCTGGTGCTTCCCTGCTGCTGTCATGGCGAGCCGATAGTAGGGCTCATGGGGTGGGGTCGCGCGGACGCCCGGGGGCGTATTGACAGTCACGTTTCTGCATGGTGAAACCGGATCAATTGCCTTCGAATAGAAGGGATTTGAATGATCCATAGGGCATTGGATGGCTCACCGAAGGCTTAAACCTGCCAAAAGTTCGATGTTTCGAAGAGGTCTCAACTCACCTTGACGAGGGACGCGCGCTACGGCGCAATAGACCGGCGCGCGCTGACAAGGATAATGCGCCCCTCGATCCGTCCGCTGGAGACCGGAAGATCCGCATATGGCGCGCACCGGATTTGGCCACGCAGAGAGACGAGAACGGAAGCGGACGTGCCGGTTACGGGACGGTGAGCGCCCGGGTAATCCCGTCGGCCGATCGCGCCGTCCCGCTCGAAACGGCTTGAAACGATTCGGGGTGTCGGAGTGTGCGCTGATGCGTTCTGGCCGGGTCGGCTGTGACGGCCGGTGGGCCGATCCGTTCAGCAGCCGTCTCTGAAGGAGCCGGGTGGCCGTCCCTGAAGGGTCGAAACGGGTGTACGGACCGTGGCCGGTGCGCGCGTGCGGGTGCGGGTGCGGCGAGCTGGGAGGATGCGGGGCGCTGGGCAAGTTATCCACAGGCCGTTCGCAGCCGGGGGCAATCCTCTTATGGTGAAGAGTATTGAAACCGGCGAGTAGCCGGGTGGTCATGAGGAGGACTGCGGTGAGCAAGACAAACCCGAGGCTGCGCGCCGAACTGGGGGGGATTCCTACCTATAAACCGGGCAAACCGGCGGGTGCGGCCCAGAGTGTGCCCGGCACTCCGATTGCATACAAACTCTCCTCGAACGAGAACCCGTACCCGCCGCTCCCCGGTGTCATGGAGGCCGCCATCGCCGCGGCCGACGGGTTCAACCGCTACCCGGACATGTCCGGTAGCGGCCTGCTGAGCGAGATCTCCGAGCGCTTCGCCGTGCCGACGGAGCACCTGTCCACCGGCACGGGTTCGGTGGGCGTCGCCCAGCAGCTTCTGCAGTGCACCTCGGGCCCGGGTGACGAGGTGATCTACGCCTGGCGGTCCTTCGAGGCGTACCCGATCATCACGCAGATCAGCGGGGCGCGGTCGGTCCAGGTGCCGCTGACGTCCACCGAGGTGCACGACCTCGACGCGATGGCCGACGCGATCACCGACCGCACCCGCCTGATCTTCATCTGCAATCCGAACAACCCGACCGGCACGGTGGTGCGCCGTGCCGAGTTGGAGCGCTTCCTCGACCGGGTGCCCGACGATGTGCTCGTGGTTCTCGACGAGGCATACACAGAGTTCGTCCGTGACCCGCAGGTTCCGGACGGCATCGAGCTCTACCGGGACCGGCCGAATCTCTGTGTGCTGCGTACCTTCTCCAAGGCGTACGGCCTCGCGGGGCTGCGGGTTGGATTTGCCATCGCGCACGAGCCGGTGGCGGCGGCGCTGCGCAAGACGGCCCTGCCCTTCGGCGTGAGCCAGATCGCACAGGACGCGGCGGTGGCGTCGCTGCGGGCCGAGGATGCGCTGCTCGGCCGGGTCGGTTCGCTGATCGGAGAGCGTGCCCGGGTGTTCGGGGCGCTGACGGACCAGGGCTGGGCGGTCCCGGAATCGCAGGCGAATTTCGTCTGGCTCCGGCTCGGAGAGCGCACGCTCGACTTTGCGACTGCATGCGAGGAAGCAGGGGTCGTGGTGCGGCCGTTCGCGGGCGAGGGCGTGCGGATCACGATCGGGGAGCGGGAGGCCAACGACATCGTGCTGCAGACCGCCGCCACCTTCCGCAAGGAGCACTGAGGCTCTCCGAAGATCGCTCCGGTCCTCGCCTTGGAGGGCTGGTCTCTGTTGAGTCCGGCTGTGCCCGACGGCATCTGATCGGGCCCGGTCGGGTCCGGTCGGGCCCGGATCGTCTGCCGGTCGAGATGGTTCGCGCAGTTTCCCCGCGCCCCTGATGTGGTGTCGTAGACCGCGAGGTCGACCACTCAGGGGCGCGGAGCTGTGACATGGCGCCGCCTGGGCCGGGCAGGTGCGACCGGCCACGACGAGGCCGCATGTTGTCGCCGGGAGGTCGTCGCCGGGAGAGGCGCCAAAGGGCAGCCGGCACCTTTCCTGAGGTGCCGGCTCTGCTGCGTCCGGGCCGTCGGCAGATGGCGGACAGAGGACCATGGGGACCCCCCTGCCCAAACCGGTAATCCATGCGCCATAATGCTTGTGAATGTGAACGCGTTCACAAGCGGTTCCATTTCGTCCCGCTATCGCACTGATCAACCGGGATGAAACGCCGTCGGATCATCGCAGCCCCGGCGGCCGGCCGGCCGAACGCGCACACATCGCACCGCTCCGCGGTGCACACCGCACGGCCGAGCTAAGGAGAGGTCGACGTGGAATTGGCTCTGGCGCCGGAGACCCTGGCGCGCTGGCAGTTCGGCATCACCACCGTCTACCACTTCCTCTTCGTACCGCTGACGATCTCCCTGGCCGCCCTCACGGCAGGCCTGGAGACCGCCTGGGTGCGCACGGAGAAGGAGAAGTACCTCAGGGCGACGAAGTTCTGGGGCAAGCTCTTCCTGATCAACATCGCGATGGGCGTCGTCACCGGCATCGTGCAGGAGTTCCAGTTCGGCATGGACTGGTCCGACTACTCGCGCTTCGTCGGTGATGTCTTCGGTGCACCGCTGGCCTTCGAGGCGCTGATCGCGTTCTTCTTCGAGTCGACGTTCATCGGGTTGTGGATCTTCGGCTGGGACAGACTGCCGAAGCGACTCCATCTGGCGACGATCTGGATGGTCGCGATCGGCACGGTCCTGTCGGCCTACTTCATCCTGGCCGCCAACTCCTGGATGCAGCACCCGGTCGGCTACCGGATCAACAAGGCCACCGGTCGGGCGGAGCTCACCGATTTCTGGGCCGTACTGACCCAGAACACCGCGCTCACCCAGGCCTTCCACACCCTCTCGGCGTCCTTCCTCACCGGCGGCGCCTTCATGACCGGCATCGCCGCCTACCACCTGGCCCGCAAGAAGCACATCCGGGTGATGAAGACCTCCCTGCGGCTCGGCCTGGTCACCGTCGTCGTCGCGGGCCTGCTCACCGCCGTCAGCGGGGACCTCCTCGGCAAGGTGATGTTCAAGCAGCAGCCGATGAAGATGGCCGCGGCCGAGGCACTGTGGGACGGCCGGCAGCCCGCGCCGTTCGCCGTCTTCGCCTACGGGGACGTAGGAGATGCCGCCGACGCCGCGAAGGGAGAGGGCGGCCACAACTCGGTCGCCCTGGAGATTCCCGGCCTGCTCTCCTTCCTCGCCGACGACAGCTTCAGCTCGTATGTGCCCGGCATCAACGACGTCAACAAGGCCGAGGTGAGGCAGTTCGGCCCCGGCGACTACCGGCCCACCATCCCCGTCGCCTTCTGGGGGTTCCGGTGGATGATCGGCTTCGGCATGACGTCGTTCGCCATCGGCCTTGCGGGGCTCTGGCTGACCCGTAGGAAGTTCCTGCTGCCCGAACGGCTACGGGTGGGCGACGACGACGTGCCGCGGTTGGTGCCATGGCGCAGGCCACTGGGCGCCAGACTCAGCGGCTGGTACTGGCGCGCGGCCGTGTGGACCCTGGCCTTTCCGCTGGTCGCCAACTCCTGGGGCTGGATCTTCACCGAGAACGGCCGTCAGCCGTGGGCCGTCTACGGCGTGCTCCGGACCCGTCAGGCCGTCTCCCCCGGTGTCTCCCAGGGTGAGGTCCTGCTCTCCATGAGCGTTTTCACGGTGCTCTACGCGATCCTCGCCGTCATCGAGGCCAGGTTGCTCGTCACCTACGTCAAGGCGGGCCCGCCCGAGCTGACGGACGCGGACCTCCATCCGCCCACCCGCATCGGCGGCCCCCGCGGAACGGAAGACGACGAACACGCCGACCGCCCCATGGCCTTCTCGTACTGAGCCGGTACGGAGAGAGCGCCAGGAGCAGAGAAACAACAGGAGACTGACATGGAACTCCATGACGTCTGGTTCGTCCTCATAGCCGTCCTGTGGACCGGCTACTTCTTCCTGGAGGGTTTCGACTTCGGGGTCGGCATCCTCACCCGGCTGCTCGCCCGCGACCGGGCCGAGAAGCGGGTACTCATCAACACCATCGGTCCGGTCTGGGACGGCAACGAGGTGTGGCTGCTGTCGGCCGCGGGAGCGACCTTCGCGGCCTTCCCGGACTGGTACGCGACGTTCTTCTCCGGCTTCTATCTGCCGCTGCTGGCCATCCTGGTCGCCCTGATCGTGCGCGGTGTCGCCTTCGAGTACCGGGCGAAGCGGGCCGGCGAGCGGTGGCAGAGATCCTGGGAGAGCGCCATCTTCTGGGCCTCCGTGGTGCCCGCGGTGCTGTGGGGCGTTGCCTTCGCCGACCTCGTGCACGGTGTGAAGATCGACGCGCACGGTGACTACACCGGAGGTCTCGCAGACCTGCTCCAGCCGTTCGCGCTGCTGGGCGGTCTGGTGACGCTGACCCTCTTCACCTTCCACGGAGCGGTGTTCGTGGCGCTCAAGACGGTCGGGGAGATCCGGGTGCGGGCGCGGCGGCTGGCCCTGGTGGCCGGTGCGGTGGCGCTCGTCTGCACCAGCGGATTTCTGATCCTGGCCCAGACGGATACGGGCAACGGGCCGAGCATGGTCGCTCTGATCGCGGCCGTGGTCGCACTGGCGGGCGCGCTCAGGGCCATGGCGCGAGGCCGCGAGGGGTGGTCGTTCGCGGCCTCCGGTATCGCGATCGCGGCGACCGTGGCCATGTTCTTTCTGGCCCTCTTCCCTGATGTGATGCCGTCGTCGCTCGACCCCGACTGGAGCCTGACGGTGTCCAGCGCGTCCTCCAGCCCGTACACCCTGAAGATCATGACCTGGTGCGCCGGGATCGCGACGCCATTCGTCCTGCTCTACCAGTCGTGGACGTACTGGGTGTTCCGCAAGCGCATCGGAACGCAGCACATCGCGGATACGGGGCACTGAGCGATGCGGGTGGATTCCTCTCGTGAGAGGCGATGTTTCACGTGAAACCGATCGATTGGCGGCTGCTGCGGTATGCCAGGGCCACCCGGTTCCTTCTGCTCGCCGTGGTGGTGCTCGGGCTGGCCGGAGCGGGTCTGGTGGTGGCGCAGGCGGTACTGATCGCCGGAGTCGTCGTCGGCGCGTTCCAGCACGGTCTGTCCGTTACGGGGCTGCGGGAGCCGTTGGCGCTGCTCGTGGCGGTCGCGGTGGGCCGTGGTGCCGTCGGGTGGCTGACCGAACTGGCCGCGCACCGGGCGAGCGCGGCGGTCAAGTCGGAGCTGCGCGGACGACTGCTGGAGCAGGTGGGCGCGCTCGGTCCGCAGTGGCTGAGCGGCCAGCGCACCGGCGCCCTGGTCACGCTGGCCACTCGTGGCGTGGACGCGCTCGATGACTACTTCTCGCGTTATCTGCCCCAGTTGGGGCTTGCGGTGGTGGTGCCGGTGGCGGTGCTGGCCCGGATCGTCACCGAGGACTGGGTGTCGGCCGCGATCATCGTCGCCACCCTTCCTCTGATCCCCGTCTTCATGGCCCTCATCGGCTGGGCCACCCAGTCCCGGATGGACCGTCAGTGGCGGCTGCTGTCACGGCTCTCCGGCCACTTCCTGGACGTGGTCGCAGGGCTGCCGACACTCAAGGTGTTCGGCCGGGCGAAGGCGCAGGCGGAGTCGATACGCCGGATCACGGACGCCTACCGGCAGGCGACGGTGCGCACCCTGCGGATCGCGTTCCTGTCGTCGTTCGCCTTGGAACTGCTCACCACGCTGTCGGTCGCGCTGGTCGCGGTCACCGTCGGGATGCGGCTGGTACGCGGTGAGATGGATCTGTACGCGGGACTGATGATCCTCATCCTGGCGCCCGAGGCCTATCTGCCGCTGCGCCAGGTGGGGGCGCAGTACCACGCCGCGGCGGAGGGGCTTGCGGCGGCCGAGGACATCTTCGCGGTACTGGAGGCGGAGGCAGGCGCACCGGGCTCGGAGGAGGGCGGTTCGGGCGGTTCGGCTGGTGTGGTTGGTGGCGGGGTCCGGTTCGACGGGGTGTCGGTGCGGTATCCGGGGCGGTCGGTCAACGCGGTGACGGAGGTGTCGTTCGAGGTGTGTCCGGGGGAGACCTTGGCGCTCGTCGGGGCCAGCGGGGCGGGGAAGTCGACGCTGGTGGGCGTGGCGCTCGGGCTGGTGCGGCCCACCGCGGGGCGGGTGTACGCCGGGAGTGTCGACCTGGCCCGCATTCCTGCGGCCCAGTGGCACCAGCAGGTCGCCTGGGTGCCGCAACGGCCTCATCTGTACGCCGAGTCCATCGCCGACAATGTTCGCCTCGCGCGCCCCGGCGCGAGCGATGCCGCGGTGCGGCAGGCATTGGCCGACGCCGGGGCGCTGGAGTTCGTCACCGCGCTGCCGGACGGGGTGCGCACGGTCCTCGGCGAGGACGGCGCCGGGCTCTCCGCGGGGCAGCGCCAGCGGATCGCGCTGGCCAGGGCGTTCCTGGCGGACCGTCCCGTGCTGATACTCGACGAGCCGACGGCCAATCTGGACGGGGCCAGCGAGGCGGCGGTAGTGGAGACGGTACGACGGTTGGCCCGGGGCAGGACCGTCCTACTGGTGGCCCACCGCCCGGCCCTGCTCGCGGTGGCGGACCGGGTGGTACGGGTGGAGGGTGCCGTCGCTCGCACGGACGGCGCTGCGGGCGCCTTGGGGGACGGTGGGGCCGACGGGCGTGTGGGCCGTGGCGCCGTTGCCCGTGTGGACGGTGGTGCCGATGGCCGCTCGAACGGAGTGTCCGGTCCTGTTGATGATCGGGCGTCCGGTCCTGATCCGGTGGGCGGCGTGACCCTTGCGTGGGGTGCGGGGCGTGGGCCGGTGTCGGTGCTGCGCCGGGTGCGGGGGATGGTGGCGGCCCGGCGGGGAAAGCTGCTGCTGGCTCTGGCGCTGGGGGCGCTTGCTCTGGGGAGCGCGGTGGGACTGATGGGGACGTCGGGGTGGCTGATCTCGCGGGCCGCCCAGCATCCTCCGGTGCTGTATCTGATGGTCGCTGTGACCGCCACTCGTGCCTTCGGTATCGGCCGGGCCGCGTTCCGGTACGCGGAGCGACTTGTCTCGCACGACGTGGTGCTGCGGATGCTGGCCGACGCGCGGGTCGCGGTGTACCGGCGCCTGGAACGCCTCGCACCGGCGGGACTGCGCGCCGTGCGCCGCGGAGACCTGCTCTCCCGCCTGGTCGCGGATGTGGACGCACTCCAGGACTACTGGCTGCGCTGGCTGCTGCCCGCCGCCTCGGCAGCCGTCGTCTCCGGTGCCGTCGTCGCCTTCACCGCCTGGCTGCTGCCGGTGGCCGGCGCGGCGCTCGCCGCCGGACTGCTCTGCGCGGGCGTCGGCGTACCGCTGCTGTCCGCCGCCGTCGCACGTCGCGCGGAGCACCGGCTCGCCCCCGCCCGCGGAGCACTCGCCACTCGCGTCACCGACCTGCTCACCGGCACTGCAGAACTGACCGTCGCCGGCGCGCTGCCCGCCCGCAGAGCCCGGGCCGAACGCGCCGACGCCGAACTGACCAGGGCCGCGTCACGGGCCGCCGTCGCCACGGCGCTCGGCAACGGGCTGACCGCGCTGGTGTCCGGCCTGACCGTGGCGGCCATGGCGCTGCTCGGCGTCGGCGCGGTCCATGACGGGCGGCTCGACGGGGTGTGCCTCGCCGTCGTCGTGCTCATCCCCATGGCTGCGTTCGAGGCGGTCCTCGCTCTGCCGCTCGCCGCGCAGTACCGGCAGCGGGTGCGCAGCAGCGCGGCACGCGTGTACGAGGTGCTGGACGCACCCGTACCCGTGCCCGAGCCGGCCACCCCGGCGCCCCTGCCCACGACACCGTTTCCGCTACGGCTGCGGGGGCTGACGGCGCGTTACGAGGAACGGGCGGCGTGGCAGGAGGCAGCAGAGGAACAGCAGGCGGCAGCGGGGGAGGACAGGGTGTCGTGGCGGGGCTGCGGCCCGGTACGTGACGCGTTGGTCGAGATAGATCTGACGCTGGACCAGGGGCGCAGGATCGCTGTGGTGGGCCCGTCCGGGGCGGGCAAGTCGACGCTTGCGCAGGTGCTGCTGCGGTTCGTGGACTTCCGCGAGGGCACGTACACGCTCGGCGGCACGGATGCGCGGGTGCTACCCGGGGACGCCGTGCGCCGCTGGGTCGGACTGTGCGCGCAGGACGCGCACGTCTTCGACAGCTCGGTGCGGGAGAACCTGCTGCTGGCGCGGAAGGACGCGACCGACGGCCAGTTGTACGTGGTGCTCGCCAGGGTCCGGCTGCTCGACTGGGTGAGATCGTTGCCGGACGGCCTGGACACGCTGGTCGGCGAGCACGGGGCACGGTTGTCCGGCGGGCAGCGGCAGCGGCTCGCACTGGCCCGAGCACTCCTCGCCGACTTCCCCGTCCTCGTTCTCGACGAGCCCGCGGAGCATCTCGACCTGCCCACCGCCGACGCGCTGACCGCCGATCTGCTGGCGGCCACCGAGGGACGCACGACCCTCCTGATCACACACCGGCTCGCCGGACTTGAGGCCGCCGCAGCCGTGGACGAGGTGATCGTGCTGAGCGACGGGCAGGTGGTGCAGCGCGGTCCGTATGCCGAACTCGTCGCGGCGTGGGGCCCGCTGCGGCAGATGCGGGAACGGGAGCGGGAGACGGAACCGCTGGTGGCGGTGGTCGGACGCTGACGATGAGGTGAAACGGGGCGTGGGTGCGAGGCGCTGCGCCGTCTCGTGTGCCGTCGCCGCTCGCCCGGCGGAGGCGTGCTGCGCCGAACGGGGCATTCGGTCCCCCGGCGGGATGCGCACCGCAGGCCGTGGCGCGCGAAGGGCACAACGATCCAAAGCATGCCGTCCATGCCGTCCGCGCCGTCCTCCTCGCCCACTGCGCAACCCACTGCGCAGCCCTCCGTGCTGTCTTTCGCGCCGCCTTCCGCATGCCGCCGCGCAGGCCTTTGCCGAGGCCTGATGCGCTGGTTGACGTCCCGTCCGAGCCGCCGCCGGGCCGCCGCCCGTCCGACGCGCCGTCCGGTCCGCCGACTGCTGCTCATGCTGCCGGTGCTGCTGTCCGTCCTGCTGGGGCTCACTGCTCCGAGGGCGACGGCCGCGCCAGCGGTAGCGGTCGGGCCGGGGGCTACCGGGGTCCGGACGGTGGCGGGCGGGCCGCGAGCCCTGGTGGCGGACGGGCCGGCGGGATCGAGTACTGGTGCGGAGGTCGCGCGGCTGTTCACGCAGGCGTCGACGGCGGCCGAGCGATACGAGGCGGGGCAGCGCGCCGCGCGGGCCCAGCGGATCATGGCGGTGCGGCTGGAACAGCGGCTGATCAGGAAACGGGCCGAGAACACGGTGCTCCACGGTGACGTGGGCCGTACCGCGCGCGCCCAGTACCGCACCGGCGGTCAGCTGACGCAGCTCGCGCGGCTGCTGCTCGCCACCAGCTCCGAGGACCTGCTGCGCGACCAGCGCATCGCACGACAGGCGAGCCGTTCCATGACACGGGCCGTCGTCGCCGGCCGCCGGGCCGAACGGAAACTGGTGGCCGACGAGCATCGGGCGGCCAGGACCTGGCATACGCTCGACCGCCGCAACACGCGGCTCGCCACGCTCAAAGCGGGCATCGAGGACAGGCTCGAAGCGGCACGGGACCAGCTCCAGGGCGAGGCTGAGGAGTCCGTCGCCGCGGGCCGTTGCCCGCCCGCCGTACACCTTGGGCAGCCCGCCGCCCGCACCCGGCAGGCCGCGGCGGCGCCCACGGTCGCCTGGGTGCTGCCGGTCGACCACTACGAGCTCTCCGCGGGCTTCGACAGCGCCGGGGCGCACTGGGCGCACCGGCACACCGGGCAGGACTTCGCGGTGGACATCGGCACGCCGGTGCGGGTGGTGAGCGCGGGCCGGGTGGTCAGTGTGGCGTGCGGGGGTCCGTTCGGGATCCAGATCGTGGTGCGGCATCCGGACGGCTACTACACGCAGTACGCGCATCTCTCCGCGCGCGCCGTGGGCCGTGGCGATCAGGTGGCCACCGGCCGGCAGATCGCGGAGTCGGGCTCCACCGGCAATTCGACCGGTCCGCACCTGCACTTCGAGGTGCGCACGACAGCTGAGACGGGCTCGGCGATCGATCCGGTGGAGTGGCTGACGGAGCGCGGAATCAAGCCCTGAGGCCTGGCACCGGCGGCAGTGCGGCCGTGCGGCGTATGCGGCGGGTGGCTGCCGGTGTCAGCGGTTCAGCAGAATCTGTTCGATGACGGCCGCGACACCGTCGTCGTTGTTGGCCGACGTACGGTGCGAGGCGGCGGCGAGCACCGTGGGGTGGGCGTTGCCCATGGCGTAGGAGGTGCCGGCCCAGCTGAGCATCTCGACGTCGTTCGGCATATCGCCGAAGGCGATCACCTCGTCCGGTGTGATGCCGCGCTCGGCGCAGCACAGCGCCAACGTGCTCGCCTTGGAGACGCCCGGGCCGCTGATCTCCAGCAGGGCACTGGGGCTGGAGCGGGTGATCGCCGCCCGGTCGGCCACCGCCTGCCGGCCGAGCGCCATGAACGTGTCGGGGGCGAGCGAGGGGTGGTACGCGAGGACCTTCAGAACGGGCTGGTCGGCGAAGTCGGCGGCTTCGGAGAGCAGCTTCTCCGCGGGGCCGACGCTCTCGGGGGGCTCCAGGTGGAGCGGCGGGTAGGTGGGCTCGTGGTGCAGTCCGCTCGTCAGTTCCACGGCGAACGCGGTGCCGGGGGCGGCGGCGCGCACGATGTCCACGACGTCCAGGGCAATGGCGCGCTCCAGCGGGCGGATCTTGACGAAACGGTGGCCGCCGGCGGAGCCGTCGGCAGCACAGCCGCCGTGCAGATCGACCACCGCGGCGCCGTTTCCGCAGATGGCAAGGCCGTGGCCGTGTACGTGGTCGCTGACCACGGACATCCAGCGGGCCGGGCGGCCGGTGACGAAGAAGACCTCGATCCCCGCGGCCTCGGCGGCGGCGAGGGCGGCCACGGTACGGCGGGAGACGGAGTTGTCGTCTCGCAACAGAGTGCCGTCCAGGTCGGTGGCTATCAGCCGGGGCGGTACGGCGCTGGCGTCGGACCCGGAACGGGAGCTGGCGGAGGTCACTGGTGCATTGTCGCGCACCTGCGTGCACGGGCGTGCGGTGGGGCGCACAGGTGAGTACTGTGCGCTCATTCCGATGCGGGTACGGGTACCGGTATGCCACCGCCTGGGTGCCGCGCCCGCTCGACGGGCGCGGGGACCCGCAGGAACGACTCCGGCGCAGTCCGCTTGCGCTGTGAGTCAGGATGCGCCCAGCTGGGCCAGGGCCTCGGTCGCGATGCGTTCGAAGGTGTTCTGGTCCGCGGCGAAGTAAGAGTCCTGGATGGGCCAGTGGAGGGCGATCTCGTCGATGCCGATGGCGCGGTGGCGGCCTGCGAAGTCGACGAAGGCGTCGACGGAATCCAGGGGGCCGTTGCGTTCGGGAGTGAAGCCGTGGAGCAGGATCTTGTGAGAGGCGGCGGCGTCCCGGCCGACGGCCGCGCACGCCTCGTCGAGCCGGTCGAGCTGGCCGCGGATCGCCGCAAGCGACTGCTCGGGCGTGCCCGACTCGAAGAGCTTCGGGTCGCCCGTCGTCACCCAGGCCTGTCCGTACTGGGCCGCGAGCCGCAGCCCGCGCGGCCCGGTCGCGGCGACGGCGAAGGGGATGCGGGGCTGCTGGACGCAGCCGGGAATGGTGTGGGCCTCGTCGGCGGAGTAGTACGTGCCGCGCCGCGTCACCGACGGCTCGGTCAGCAGCTCGTCGAGCAGCGACACGAACTCCGCGAAGCGGTCCGCCCGCTCCCGTGGCGACCAGGGCTGCTGGCCCAGCGCGGTCGCATCGAAGCCGGTGCCGCCCGCGCCGATGCCGAGGGTGATCCGGCCTTCGGAGATGTCGTCCAGGGTGATGAGGTCCTTGGCCAGTGTCACGGGGTGTCGGAAATTGGGCGACGTCACCATCGTCCCGATCCGCATCCGCTCGGTGACCCCGGCCGCGGCCGTCAGCGTCGGAACCGCCCCGAACCACGGCCGGTCCCGGAACGGCACCCGCCAGGACAGGTGGTCATACGTATACGCGGCGTGGAACCCCAGCTCCTCGGCCCGCCCCCACACCTCCCGCCCCTCGTCGGCCCAGCGGTAGATCGGCAGAATCACAGTGCTCAGACGCATACCTCGACGATAAGCGAGAGGTCGGGGTGCCCCGGCGGAGGCGGAGGCGTGGTCAGGGGATACGGATCAACCCTCCCTCTTCTGCAGGGCAGTTGAAGCACCAGGGGATTTGCGAAGCTAGCTTCGAAGTGTAGTCTTTCTGGTGTCAGCAGGGATCGGGACTGCCCGGACCTGGTGTGTGGTGCCGTACGTGAACTACCGCGCCACCCTGCATGGTTTGCACGCCCGGCAGAGTGGCGCGGCTCAACCATCCCCGCACAAAGTGCGAAGACAGAAAGGGCATCCTCGTGAGGATTGCCGTTACCCATCATGCATGGTCCCTCCCGCCTCGGGCCATCAAGGCCAAGGTGCCGCTCGTGCTGATCATCGTCTTGGCCGTGGTCGGTGCCTTTGCCCTGGGGCAGGGTAAGGCGGCGCTGACCGTGGTCGTCATGGCCCTGCTAGCAGTTGCCATGGAGGATCTGGTCCGCGGTGCCATGCGGTACTGGAAGCAGGTCGCCTGACCGTGGGCGGTGGGGTGTTTGGTGCGAGCGCAGGCTCGCACCAAACACCCCACCACCCCACCCGCAGGACCACGGCAGATTCGCAGTGCCGGGAAGAGGACGGAGGAGCCGTGCAAGGAGACGACGCGTCCATGAGCTGGGAGCATAAAATTCCGCTAGGGAGCCTGTGTGAGGTGAAGGCTGGCCCGTCCGGGTCCTTGCTGGATAGCCTCCATGACGGCCCCGACGGAGTGCCGGTGATCTCGCCGCCGGATCTCACCGACGACCACAGAGTGGACACCCGGCGGCTACGGCGGGTGCCGTGGGAGGAGGCGAAACGCCTCTCCCGGTTCTCCCTGCGGGAGGGCGACATCCTCGTTGTGCGGCAGGGGACGCTCGGCCGGCTGGCGCTGGTTGAGGCGGAACACGCCACCTGGTTCTACGGCTCGTCCTGTCTGCGCATCAGGCCCCGGCGGGAGCACGTCCTGCCCGAGTACCTCGTGTCGTATCTGTCGTATCCGCCTGTGCAACGGTTCATGCTCGGCCAGTCCATCCCGGGTACGGTGCCTTCGCTCAACTCCGCGATGCTGAACGAGTTGCCGGTCACCGTGCCGCCCCTGGACCGGCAGCACGCTGTCGTCGAAGCCCTGGCGGACGTCGACGCACGGATCAGGATCCAGCGGCAGATGGCTGATCGCCTGGAAGCACTGCGGCCGGCCATCTTCGGAGAGCTGATCCAGGGAGTGAGGCGCACGTGAGTCCGATTACCTACGGCCAACTGGAACGGACCCTCTTCGAGGCTGGTGACATCCTGCGCGGCAGGATGGACGCCTCGCAGTACCGTGAGGTCATCTCCGCGATGCTGCTCCTCAAGCGGGTCTCGGACCAGCCCGGCATCCTTCGGGTGCCTGACCGTGCGCGTTGGTCCCAGATCGTCGCCTACGAGGGCAGGGCACCGGGACGTGTGCTCAACGAGGCCCTGTGGGCACTTGAGCAGAGCAACCCCGACGTCCTGAAGGACGTGTTCGAGGCTGTCGACTTCGACGTAAGACTGAGCCGCGCCGAGTTGAAGGCGCTGGTCGATCACTTCGACCGTATTCCACTGAACGACGACGACCTGGAGTTCGGTGATGTGGTCGGCCGCGCCTACGACCACCACCTGGGCGCGTTCGCCGACAGTGCAGGAAAACGGGGTGGGGAGTTCTTCACGCCGCGTTCTGTGGTCCGCCTGATGGTGCGCCTGGTCCGACCGCAGGAAGGACAATCGGTCTACGATCCGTTCACCGGCTCAGGAGGCATGCTTGTCCAGGCCGGGCAGTACGTCGACGAGCATGGCGGAGAGGGCACGGGCCTCGCCTTCTTCGGACAGGAGATGAACGCCGCGACGTGCTCAGCGGCCCGGTTGAACCTTCTGCTGCACGGCCTTAAGGACAGTTCGGTGCTCTGCGGAGACACACTGACCGATCCACTCCACTCGTTGGAGGACGGCCACCTGAGACGCTTCGACCGTGTGCTGACCAATCCTCCCTTTTCGATGAAATACTCCGAGAAGGAGATGAGGCATCCGGACCGGATGAAGTACGGCTGGACACCCGGGCACAGGGCCGATCTGATGAACGTCCAGCACGTGCTGGCCACACTCCTTCCGGACGGGATCGGAGCGGTGGTCACCCCGCACGGTGTGCTGTTCCGGGGTGGGGCGGAGGAGCAGATCCGCCGGGGAATCGTCGCGGACCACCGGCTCGAAGCGGTGATCGGTATCGGACCGAACGTCTTCTACGGCACGGCCATCCCGGCCTGCATCCTGGTGCTGCGGGGCACGGACGGAACACCGTCGGATCAGCGCGGTCAAGTACTGTTCGTCAACGCCGAGCGCGAAATGGTCACGGGGAGGTCGCAGAACCGCCTGGAGCCGCAGAACGTGGAAAAGATCGTGGGAGCCTTCCACGAGTGGGCGGACATTCCCGGCTTCTCGCGAGTGGTCTACCTGGACGAGATCGAGGCCAACGACTTCGACCTCAACATCCGGCGCTATGTCGACGCGGGTCCGCCCGCCGAGCCATCGCTGGACGTCCGTGCCGCGCTGTTCGGCGGGGTGCCGAGAAGCGAGGTCGTCGCAGAAATGAGGAGGTTCGAGGTCTTCGGTATCGGCATCGCCGACCTGTTCACGACGAAGAGTTCCGGCTACCTCGATTTCCCGGACAGCGGTTGCGAGGCGACTGCAGCACGTATCCCGGACCTGGCCGCTGCCCGAGAGAGGGACTTCGTCGACGACTGCCGCTCCTGGTGGCGGACAACGGAATCACGCATTGCCGGGCTCGCAGACACCGGAAGGCTGTCGACGTTGAGTTCCCGGCTCATGGCCTCTTTCCGTGAGGAGCTCCTGTCGGCCGGAATCCTGGACCGGTACCAGTTGACCGGTGCCTTCGCGGCATGGTGGGCCGTTCGGCAGGACGACCTCAGGAGCCTGGACCGCTGGGGCTTTCCCGGAGTGATCGACCGGTGGGCGGTGGCCGAGAGCCGACCTTCGTATCTCCCTGAGAGCCTGGCCCGCGAGCGAGTGCTTGACGTCCTTGGTAACGACCTTTGCTCTCGTGTGGAGAGGCTCGCTGCCGCGGAGCGGCAAAGAATGGTCGACGTCTACCGCTCATGGGGTAACCGGTACGGGACTTCCTTCACGGACCTGGAGAGGCAGAGCGAGGCAGTTGCGACACGTCTTAGAGTCCGCCTGGAGGAACTCGGATACACCTGATCGGTCCGTTCTACCAGTCCACCATGACCTGGTAGTGCCGTCCGGGGGCGGAACTCCCGCGTCAAGGTCGAGCCGGTCACTGATCAGGCCGCCAAGGAAGCGGCGAGGCTCTCAAGACGGCCGGCCTTCACGGTCACAAGTACGCCATCGACGCGACCGTCGCGGAGGCGGCCCTGCGGCAGCCCTGACCTGTAGTCCTCCTGACATCGGACATCGACGACATGGCCCGCCTGTGCGGCAAGCAGATCGGGCTTATCAGCCTCTGACCCGTAGAAGCGCAGGTCAGCCTGTGATGCGTGAACGAGGCTTGACCGAGGTGACCAGCGTTCCCAGCCGGATCCGGGACGTCGCTCCCGCCGCGGCGGTCAGCGTCGGCACGGCGCCGTACCACGGCCCGTCCCGGAACGGCACTCGCCAGGACAGGTGGTCGTAGGTGTACGCGGTGGTGAAACCCAGTTCCTCGGCCCGGCTCCACACCTGCCGTCCTTCGGTGGCCCAACGGTAGATCGGCAGGATCACGGTGCTCAAAAACATGGGAACGACGATACGGGCGGATGGCGTCCGGGCTGGTCTCGGGCATGGCATTGGAGGTCGGGCGGCCGGCGGGCAGCGGTAGGAGTTGCGGGCGTGCCGGGCCCGGGTGAGCCTGAAACGGCAGGTCTTCGGGGGTATCCGTCCGTGCGCGCGGCGCGGTCCGCCGAGCGTGTGCTCCGCCGAAAGGGTGAAGACCATGAGGATGCTGCTGACCGCACGGCTGGACACGAAGATCGCCAATCAGGCGGTGGCCGACGGCACCATGGGCAAGATCGTCGAAACCGCCATGGAGCGGCTCAAGCCCGAGGCCGCCTACTTCACGGCCGTCGAAGGTGACCGGTGCTGCATGATGATCTTCGATATGAAGGAGAACTCGGAGATGCCGTCCGCCGCTGAGCCCTTCTTCCTCGCCGGAGCCAAGGTGTCGGTACGGCCTGTCATGAACGCGGACGAACTCCGTTCCGGTCTCACGGCCATGAAACGCTGATCGCCGCGCGCTGCGGATCGCCGCACGGTTCCGGTCCGCCCGGCCCGGGTGCCGACCGGGTGCCGACCGGTCGGCGCACCGCAAGCCGTGGGCTACGCCCGCTCCCCCGGCGTTCGCCCACGGCAGTAACGGTGCGCCGGACCCGACCTCCCGCCCCGTCAGCGTTCAGCTTCAGCCATCCGGTCGAGCGGTCGTCCGGCCGAGTGCTCAGCCGTCCGACCGCCGCCGCTGGAGCGTGAACGACTCGAAGGGCTGCATCTCGCCGTGTGTGCCGGTGACGTCGTAGTACGTCACGCTGATCTTTGTCAGGTCGCCGGGGTGCCGGCCGGGGTCCACGCTGAACGCCGCGAAACCGTAGGAGTGCGCCGCGTCGCGGACGGCGGACCAGGGCGCGTCCTCGTGTGTGTAGACCGGCGGGCGCTTGCCCGTCTTCGGGTCGGGGGGGCCGACGGACGTGATGACGCGGCAGGCCGGCGGGTCGAAGAAGAGCTGGTTCGACGGGGCCGACGTGCCGCCGCCGCCGATCACCATGTGCACGGTGCCGTCGGTGGTGTCGATGACGTCGGTCTTCGACACCACCGACGGCACCGGGACCGGCGTCAGCGTCGCGTTCGTCTGGTGCCCGCGGATCGGGTGGGACCGTTCGTAGTGGTGCTCGTGGCCGCAGACCACCAGGTCGACCCCGTACCGGTCGAAGAGCGGCAGCCACTCCTCGCGGATGCCGAGGTCCGCGCCGTTGAACTGGTCCGCGGTGCTGACCGCGACCTGGTGCATGCAGACCACGATCCAGTCGATGCCGCGGTCGGCGCGGGCGCGCCGCAGCTCGTCCTCCAGCCATGCCTTCTGCGCGCCGTCCGAGTAGCCGCGCACATAGCTGCTGCCGCCGTCCTGGAGGCAGATGTCATCGTTGGCGAGGAAGACGAAACGTACGGAACCGGCCGTCATCGCGTACCACAGGCCGCGCGTGACGTCCGTCTGTCCCGGCTGGCGCGGGGTCGCGAAGTACGTCTGGAACGCCTCGTAGCCGATGGGTCCGTTGCCGAGCTCGTTCTCGTGGTTGCCGGGCGCGGGCATCCACGGGCGGTTGCGGGCGCTGACCGTGTTGTTGTCCCAGAAGTCCGACCAGGTGCGGACCCGGTCGGTGGCCAGGTTGGCGTAGCACAGGTCGCCGTTGAAGAGGTGGAAGAGCGGCTGGACGCGCTCGATCGCGGCCGGCAGGTTCCCGGCCGCCGGGCTGCCCAGGTTGTCGTTGACGTACGGCGGGTTGGGCAGGTTGACGCCGTCCGGCGGTACGAAGAGTTTGCCCATGGTGGGCGTGCCCTGGTCGCCGAAGCTGGTGAAGGTGAACGCCGTGCGTCCCTTCCCAGAGGTCGCGAAGGACCCGAAAGCGGGCTGCGCGCCCTCGTGCACGGCGAGGTAGACGTACTCCGTGTCAGGACGCAGGCCCGAGATGCGGGTGTGCTGCGCGTACACGGTCTGGCCGGATTTGGCGTCCGTGTAGCTCGCGGTCTGGGCGTGGCAGGTGCGCGCGTACCGCCCGTCCGCGCCGCCGAGCAGCACCCGGGCCTGCGTGACCGGCTGCAGCGTGTGCCACGAGACGACGACCTCACCGGACGCGTCGGCGCCGAACTGGAGGTGCAGTCCGCTCACCGCGGGCGTACGGGTGGGGTCGCCCGCGGGGCTGCCGAGCGCGTCGGCGCCGGGTGCATCAAAAGGCGCACCGGTGCGTGTGGCGGCGGACGCGGTGCCGGCGAGCGCCGGGCCCGCCGCGACAGCGGTCCCGACGATGCCCGCCGCGGCGAGCAGGCCGCGGCGGGACATGTGCGATCTGAACAGTTGTTCATCAGTGGAAGTGCGGGACAGAGTGCCGCTGCGCGGGGCAGTCCGAGCGACGGGAAGGTGAACGGAAGGCCAATCCTCGGCGCCGCTGACGAGACGTCAGCGCGCCTGCGGACAGCACGTCATAGCGTCAGTGCCGCCCGGACCGTGTGCTGGAGCAGCAGGGCCGTAGTGACCGGGCCGACGCCGCCGGGGACGGGGGTGAGGGCGCCCGCCACCTCGGACGCGGCCGGGTCGACGTCGCCGATGAGGCTGCCGTTCTCTGTGGGGTTGGTGCCGACGTCGATGACGGTGGCGCCGGGGCAAAGATGTGCCGCAGTGATCAGTCGTGCGCGGCCGACGGCGGCGACCAGGACGTCGGCGGTACGGGTCACGGCCGCCAGGTCCGCGGTGCGCGAATGGCAGACGGTGACCGTGGCATTGCGGTCGAGCAGCAGGTGGGCGGCGGGTTTGCCGACGACGGTGGAGCGGCCGACGACCACTGCGTGACGGCCTTCGAGCGGGATCTTGTAGTGGTCGAGCAGGGCGACGACGGCTTCCGCTGTTGCGGGTGCGAAGGCAGGAAGGCCTGCGGCAAGGCGGCCCAGGGACAGCGGATTCGCGCCGTCCACATCCTTCACGGGATCGATTGCGGAGGCCAGGTCCTCCAGCCGGGCTCCGGCGGGCAACGGAGTCTGCAGGATGATCCCGTGCACGCTGTGGTCGGCGCTCAGTTCGCGCAGCCGGGTGCGGATCGCGGTCACCGGCGCATCGGGGCCGAGATCGACGATCGTGCAGCTCAGGCCCGTTTTCTCGGCGGCGCGGGCGATGGAGCGCACATACCAGGCGCTGGACTCGTCCGCGGTGGCGGTCACCACCGCGAGGTGCGGCGCGGTGCCGTGCGCGGCCAGGTCGGCGGCGCGCTCGGCGGTGTCGGCACGCAGGGCGGCGGCCAGGGCGCGGCCGGTGAGTTCGCGTACGGGTTCCGGGGCGGGGGCGGCGCCCGGAGTGCCGGGGGCCGGGCGGTCGGGCGCTGCGGTCACGCGGTGATCTCCTTGCGTACGCTCGCGGTGATCTGCTCCGCGCGGGCGCAGATGCCGTCGACACGGGCCACGGCCGCGATGAGTTGGGCGCGGACGACGGGGTCCTTGATGCCGGTCAGATTGATCTCGACGTTGATCCGGGCGGTGGTGGCGGCGGCGCGGGCCGCTTCCGCGGCGGCTGCCACGTCGGTGAGGACGTTGCGGTTGCCGATCGGGAGCAGTTCCTCGGCGAGCTCCACGGTGCGCAGGGTGGTGCCGATGACCTCGCACGGAGGTGTGGCGGCGCCGGCGAGCGCGCGCGCGATCGCCGCCGAACGGGCTGCCTTGTCCTCGTCGGTGCCGCGCGGCAGCTTGTACGCGTCGGTGACGGCGGTGAAGGCGCGTGCGTCGTCCTCGGCCAGGTTCAGCGCGGTGGCGCGCAGGTCGTCGGTGACGCTGGTGATCCGTGCGATGAGGTCGGCGTGCGCGGCGTACTTCTCGCCGGTGCTGTAGCGGGCCACCATGCCGAGCAGTGCGGCGGCCTGGGCGGCGTGCAGCGCGGCGGCGGCACCGCCACCCGGTGCGGGCAGGCGGGCGGCCAGCCGGGCGAGGTAGCCGCCGACGGTCTCGTCCTGGAGGGGTCGCTCAGCACGCCGGGACGGGTCCTGCGGGGACGGATCACTGGGCATGGGCGCGTCTCGCTCTCAGGGCGTTCGAACGTCGGCCGGTGCGGGTCCGGGCGGTGCGGGTCCGGGCGGTGCCCGGTAGGCGCCGGGGTGCGGCCATCTTTTCATGCGGTGACGCTGTGACCAGGGAATTCTGGCAGGTGCGCGTCGTGGTGCGGTGCTCGGGGCGGCGGCTGAGAGGGGTTCCGCGCCTCTGGGTAAACGGAACGGAAAATTCTGCGGGTGAGGTTTGATCCACAGCCAAGTCGAGTTATCCACAGGGGAATTGCCGATTCTGTGGACAACTTCTGTGTGCTACCGGGCGGTTAGCGGCTGAGTTCGCGCCGCTTTCGTGCGATTGCGGGATCGTTGTGGCGCGCGGCGCCTGCTGTTTCGTACGGAGGCGCGACCCGGTGGTACCTCGGGCGTCCCGGGTCGCGGGGCTCGTACGGTCAGCGGCTGAATTCGCCGGTGCTGGTGGCGGAGATGAACGATGACCAGGCACGGGGCGTGAATATGAGTGCCGGTGCGTGGGGCGTCTTGCTGTCGCGGACCGGGACGGCGCCGGTGGGGGCCTGGGCGGGGGCCCATTCGACGCAGGCCCCTCCGTTGCCAGTGCTGTAGCTGGACTTGACCCACTGCGCGTGAGAGAGGTCGGGGCTGGGGCTCATGACGGTAGTGCCTCCATGACGGACCTGATGAACGCCGCAGAGTCGCGCGGCGAGAGGGCGCAAGCCCTCAACAAATCGTAGGCCCGCTGCCGGTCCATGACGCTACCGAATTCTTCGAACAGGGTTCCGGTGCTGATGCCTTCTTCGTAGGCGACCTTTGAACCGGGGCCCGTGGTCATCAGGACCATTGCGCCACCCGCCAGGGCATGTCCCCCATGCTCGAAAGGGAGAACCTGCATCAGGGTTGCCGGTGTGTGCGCCAGCTCGATGAGACGGGCCAGCTGTGCCCGCATGACCTTCGGTCCGCCGAAGCCGCGCCGCAGCACGGCCTCGTCGATGATCAGCTAGAGGTAGGGAGGACGCGCGGCCAGCAGGAGGTCCTGACGGCTCGTCCCGGGACGGCGCACCATGAGCGGACGCAACGCCCGCCACACCTTCTTTGGCACCACGACCCCGATACCGTCGGCGCGGCCGTCTACGACCGTGGCTACGAGATGCCCGCCACCGTGCGCAACGTCCACGCCACACTGATCGAGCTCGAACGCCCCACCGGCAAGACCTGGCGCGTTCACCCTTTCTCGTCTGCGCCCCGCCACCGCACACGAGAAACGCCAGCTCACCGCCCTCGCCAGACTTCACCGGCAACGGCTGCGGGGGCTCACGTACGACAGGATTCGGCAAGGGAGACGAGCGGGCGCGGTCCTTGCCGAGTCCACGCGTGAGGGCCGCGGGCGCGGGCTGGAACGTCCGTAGTCCGCGCCCGCGGATCCCTCAGGGGCGGGTCAGACGGCGATGTTCTCGTAAGTGACGACGATCGTGGACGACCGCGCGGTGTTGCTGGTGGGCGCCGGGACGAAGGCGACCTTGCCGGTGCCGCTGCACGGCAGGTTCAGTGCCGTCGGGATCTCGGCCTTGGCCTCGTAACTCTGCAACGTGAGCGCCGTGCTGGTCGTCGTATTGCCGAAGTCGACCAGAACGTGATCGGCGGCGTCGCCCGTGTAGCCGATGTCGGCGCTGCTGGACGAGGGGGCGGCGACCACGTCCACGGTCTGCTTCGCGACCGGGTGACCGGTGCTGGTCCCGCTCACCGGGCCGGCGCACACGACCTGGATCACGGCCTTCTCCGAGACGCCGTTGACCTGGCCGGTGAAGTACTGCCCGGGGCCGATCGGCCCGGGGTCGGTGGCGGCTGCCGCCGGTGCCACCGCGGCTGCGCCCAGCAGCAGAACTGCGGCGAGGGTGCCGTACACCGGTAAGTGGTGGGGCTGACTGCGCATGTTGTCCTCCGTGTCGACATTGACCGTTGAGAGGTGCGACTTCTGCGTCCGCGATGACCGTTGAACGGTGTGACTTCTGCGTCCGCAAGGATGAGTCATACCCCATGGGGCCCGTGTGAATCCACGCCCCGGACGGTCCGTTCCTCCCCAAGAAATCGTTTCCCCGAGAACCCGTCCCCCTGAGAGCCCGTCCCTCTGAGGACCCGGGCCCCTAAGGTCCCGTACGCCTGAAGGCGGACCCTGCTCCGGCACCCAGGACTGACGCCCGCGGCGCCCGTTGCCCATACCGTCGTCACCGTGACTGTGATAGCGACCGAAAGCCTGAGCAAGCGGTTCCCGAGTGTGACCGCGCTTGACCGGCTCTCCGTGGAGATCGGGTCCGGGGTGACCGGGCTCGTAGGGGCGAACGGAGCCGGCAAGTCCACACTGATCAAGATTCTGCTGGGGTTGTCCCCGGCCACCGAGGGGCGGGCCGCGGTGCTCGGCCTCGACGTCCGCACCGACGGGCCCGCCATCCGTGAACGCGTCGGGTACATGCCCGAGCACGACTGCCTGCCGTCGGATGTGTCGGCGACCGAGTTCGTCGTGCACATGGCGCGCATGTCGGGTCTGCCGCCCACCGCCGCACGCGAGCGCACCGCAGACACGCTGCGGCACGTCGGCCTCTACGAGGAGCGCTACCGGCCCATCGGCGGCTACTCGACCGGGATGAAGCAGCGCGTGAAACTCGCGCAGGCCCTGGTGCACGACCCGCGACTGGTCTTCCTGGACGAGCCGACCAACGGGCTCGACCCCGCCGGACGGGACGACATGCTCGCCCTGATCCGCCGGGTGCACACCGACTTCGGCATCTCCGTGCTGGTCACCTCGCACCTGCTCGGTGAACTGGAGCGCACCTGCGACCACGTCGTCATCATCGACGGCGGCAAACTGCTGCGCTCCAGCGCCACCACCGACTTCACCGGGGTCACCACGACCCTCGCCGTCGAGGTCACCGACACCGACGAGCACCCGGACGGCACCGCGGCACTGCGCGACGCGCTGGCGGCCCGCGGCTTCGCCACCCAGTCCGGCAGCGGCCTGCCGGGCGCGGGCCACATCCTGCTGCTGACCGCCGACGGCGAGGAGCCCGCCGACATCCACGACACGATCCGCGACCTCGTCGCCGACCTGGGCCTGGGCCTCGTACGGATGGAACAGCGCAGGCACCAGATCGCCGAGGTGTTCGGTCCTGGGCAGGCCGACGCCGACCGGCAGAAATCCGACGAGCAGCCCAAGGAGGCGGTCCGCCATGCCCGTTGAGCAGCACCGCACGGCCGGACAGACCGGCGCCGACGGACAGACCGGCGGTGCTGGAAGGACCCGAGCCGCCGGGCAGTCCCAGATCCACAACATCGGCTACCGCGCCTACGACGGAGCCCGTCTTGGCCGCACCTACGCGACCCGTTCGCTCTACACGCAGTCCCTGCGCGGCGCGTACGGTTTCGGCCGCGCCACCAAGTCCAAGGTGCTGCCGATCGTGCTCTTCGTGGCGATGTGCGCGCCCGCGCTGATCCTTGTCGCGGTCACCGTCTTCACCAAGGCGCACGACCTGCCGCTGGACTACACCCGTTACGCGGTGGTCCTCCAGGCGGTCATCGGCCTGTTCGTGGCCGGACAGGCTCCGCAGGCCGTCTCACGCGACCTGCGGTTCCGTACCGTGCCGCTGTACTTCTCCCGCCCGATCGAGCACGGCGACTACGTCCGCGCGAAGTACGCGGCCATGACGTCGGCCCTGTTCATCCTCACCGCCACGCCTTTGGTGCTGCTCTACGCGGGTGCGCTGCTGGCGAAGCTCGATTTCACGGACCAGACGAAGGGGTTCCTGGAAGGGTTGGTCTCCGTGGCACTGCTGTCACTGCTCTTCGCCGGTATCGGCCTGGTCATCTCGGCGGTCACACCGCGCCGTGGCTTCGGCATCGCCGCGATCATCGCCGTGCTGACCATCAGCTACGGCGCCGTGTCCAGCGTGCAGGCCATCGCGGATGTGCACGGCAGCGACACGGCCGTCAGCTGGTTCGGCCTCTTCTCGCCGATCACCCTCATCGACGGTATGCAGTCCGCCTTCCTGGGCGCCACTTCGGCGTTCCCGGGCGCGGCCGGTCCGTCGAGTGCCGCCGGCGTCGTCTATCTGCTGGTCATCCTGGGCGGCATCGCCGGGTGCTACACCATCCTGGTGCGCCGCTACCGAAAGATCGGGCTGTAAACGATGACAACCATTCGGATTGACCATGCTTCACGCTGGTTCGGCAACGTGGTCGCCGTCAACGACGTCACGATGACCATCGGCCCCGGCGTCACCGGCCTGCTCGGCCCGAACGGTGCGGGCAAGTCCACCCTCATCAACCTGATGGCGGGCTTCCTGGCGCCCTCCACCGGCACGGTCACTCTCGACGACACCGCGATCTGGCGCAACGAGCAGATCTACCGGCACATCGGCATCGTCCCCGAGCGCGAGGGCATGTACGACTTCCTCACCGGCCGCGAATTCGTCGAGGCCAACGCGGAACTGCACGGCCTGGGCGCGGCCGAGGCGCGCCGGGCGCTGGCCACCGTCGAGATGGAGTACGCGCAGGACCGCAGGATCGACACCTACAGCAAGGGCATGCGGCAGCGCGTGAAAATGGCGTCGGCGCTGGTGCACGAGCCGTCCGTGCTGCTGCTCGACGAGCCGTTCAACGGCATGGACCCGCGCCAGCGCATGCAGCTGATGGAACTGCTGCGGCGGATGGGCGACGAGGGCCGCACCGTGCTCTTCTCCTCGCACATCCTCGAAGAGGTCGAGCAGCTCGCCTCGCATATCGAGGTGATCGTCGCGGGGCGGCACGCGGCATCCGGCGACTTCCGCAAGATCCGCCGGCTGATGACCGACCGACCGCACCGCTATCTGGTGCGCTCCAGCGATGACCGGGCGCTGGCCGCGGCGCTGATCGCGGACCCGTCCACGGCCGGGATCGAGGTGGACGAGCAGGAGGGCGCACTGCACATCCAGGCCGTCGACTTCGGCCGGTTCACCACGCTGCTGCCGCGTGTCGCCCGGGAGCGCGGCATCCGGCTGCTGACGGTCTCGCCGTCCGACGAGTCCCTTGAGTCCGTCTTCTCGTACCTGGTCGCGGCGTGACACGGCGTCACGCGGCATAGGAGGCCGAACATGTACGACCCCACTGTCGCCCGGCTCACCTACCGGGCCCTGCTCGGGCGCCGCCGGGCCCTTATTCTCTGCGCGCTGCCCGCGTTGCTGATCCTGATCGCCGCGGCGGTACGGGCCTTCACGGGCGCCGACGACCAGATCGCGAGCGATGTGCTCGGCGGCTTCGGGCTGGCCACCATGGTGCCGATCATCGGAGTGATCGCGGGCACCGGCGCGATCGGGCCCGAGATCGACGACGGCTCGGTGGTCTATCTGCTGGCCAAGCCGGTGAAGCGGCCCACGATCATCCTCACCAAACTCACCGTCGCGATCGCCGTGACGATGGCGTTCTCCGCGATTCCCATGCTGATCGCGGGTCTGATCCTGAACGGCAACGGTCAGCAGGTCGCCGTCGCCTACATGATCGCCGCGCTGGTCGCGTCGGTCGCCTACGCGGCCCTCTTCCTGCTGCTCGGCACGGTCACCCGGCACGCCGTCGTCTTCGGCCTCGTCTACGCCCTCGTCTGGGAGGCGCTCTTCGGTTCGCTGGTGGCGGGCGCGCGGACCCTGAGCGTCCAGCAGTGGTCGCTGGCCGTGGCCCACAAGGTCGCGGGCAATGACCTGATCACCTCGGACGTGGGCCTACCGACGGCGACGATCCTCCTCATCGCGGTCACCGTCGCGGCGACGTGGTACGCGGGGCAGAAGCTGCGCGGGTTGAAGCTGGCGACGGAGGAGTGAGGTGCGCCCCTTGCGGGGCGCGGGACATCGACGGGGTCAGCCGAGGAGTCGTTCCAGGACGACGGCGACCCCGTCTTCGTCGTTCGAGACCGTCACCTCGTCCGCCACCGTCAGCACCTCGGGGTGCGAGTCGGCCATCGCCACCCCGTGTCCCGCCCAGGCGAACATCGGAAGGTCGTTCGGCATGTCGCCGAAGGCCAGCGTGTCCGGGCGACGCACCTTGAGCCGCCGCGCCGCCATCGAGAGCCCCGTCGACTTGGTCAGCCCCAGCGGCAGCAGCTCGACCAGGCCCGCACCCGCCATGGTCACCTCCACCAGCTCGCCCACCGTGCGCCGCGCCACCTGTACGAGAGCGTCGTCGTCGAACCCGGGACACTGGAGGTACACCTTGTTCAGCGGAGCGGCCCACAACTCCTCGCGGTCGGCGCACGGTATGACGGACAGCGCCGCGTACTCGTCCGGCACGCGATAGCCGGGCTCCACGAGTACCTCTCCGGCGATCCCGTCCCGCCATGCGGCCAGCGTCAGCGGCCCCGTCCTGGCCTCGATCTTGGCGATCGCGAGCGCGGCGAGGCGCCGGTCGAGGGTGACGGAGGTGAGCAGCCGGTGCGCGGCGGCATCGTAGAGCTGGGCGCCCTGCCCGCAGACCGCGAGACCGCGGTAGCCGAGATCGTCGAGGACACGCCGGGCCCAGGGCACCGCGCGCCCGGTGACGACGATGTGCGTGGCACCCGCCGCCTGGACGGCGGCCAGCGCCGCCCGGGTCCGCGCCGAGACCGTCCCGTCGGTGCGCAGCAGCGTCCCGTCCAGATCGGTGGCGATCAGCCGGTACGGGAACGCGGCCGGCGCCGCGGACGGGCGCGCGGCTGCGGCTGAGGGGACGTCGGGGCCGGGCCTCGTGGTCACGTCGGTGCGGTCTACTTCGGCTCGGCCGTCACTTGGGCTCCAGCACCGTCCGGCCACCCAGGTAGGGCCGCAGCACCTCGGGGACCAGGACGGAGCCGTCGGCCTGCTGGTGGTTCTCCAGGAGCGCGACGATCGTGCGGGCCACGGCGCACAGCGTGCCGTTCAGCGTGGCGAGCGGGCGGGTGCGCTTGCCCTCGCGCATCCGCACGGACAGGCGACGGGCCTGGAACTCGGTGCAGTTCGAGGCGGAGGTCAGCTCGCGGTACTTGCCCTGGGTGGGAATCCACGCCTCGCAGTCGAACTTGCGCGAGGCCGAGGAGCCCAGGTCGCCGGTGGCCACGTCGATCACCTGGAAGGGCAGCCCGAGGCTGGTCAGCCACTGCTTCTCCCAGGCCAGCAGGCGCTGGTGCTCGGCCTCCGCGTCCTCGGGGACGACGTAGGAGAACATCTCGACCTTGCTGAACTGGTGCACCCGGAAGATGCCGCGGGTGTCCTTGCCGTAGGTGCCGGCCTCGCGGCGGTAGGAGGGCGAGTAGCCCGCGTACCGCAGCGGCAGCCGGTCGGCCTCGATGATCTCGTCCATGTGGTACGCGGCGAGCGGGACCTCGGAGGTGCCGACGAGGTAGAGGTCGTCCTGCTCCAGGTGGTAGACGTTCTCCGCGGCCTGGCCGAGGAAGCCGGTGCCCTCCATGGCGCGCGGGCGGACCAGCGACGGCACGATCATGGGGACGAAGCCGGCCTCGGTGGCCTGCGCGATCGCCGCATTGACCAGCGCGAGCTCCAGCAGGGCGCCGACGCCGGTGAGGTAGTAGAAGCGCGATCCGGAGACCTTGGCGCCGCGCTCCATGTCGATGGCGCCGAGCGCCTCGCCGAGCTCCAGGTGGTCCTTGGGTGTGAAGCCCTCGGCGGCGAAGTCGCGGACGGTGCCGTGCGTCTCCAGGACGACGAAGTCCTCCTCGCCGCCGACGGGCACGTCGGTGTGGACCACATTGCCGAGCTTGAGCAGGAGGCTCTTGGTCTCCTCCTCGGCCTGGTCCTGCTCCGCGCTCGCCGCCTTGACCGCGGCGGCCAGCTCGCCTGCCTTGCTCAGCAGCTCCTGCTTCTCGTCACCCGAAGCCTTGGGGACGAGCTTGCCGAGCGTCTTCTGTTCGGAACGGAGTTCATCGAAGCGGACGCCGGAGGACCTGCGCCGCTCGTCGGCCGAGAGCAGGGCGTCGACGAGGCCGACGTCCTCTCCACGGGCGCGCTGCGAGACGCGGATGCGGTCGGGGTCCTCACGGAGCAGGCGAAGGTCAATCACCCCTCAAGGCTACCGGTGCCCGCTTCCCGGCCACGAACCGATATTCCTCTTCGCCGTGCCGCTGCCCAATGATCACCGAATTGCCGGAATACGAAATCCGGGAATGAGGGGGAGCGGTGTTCGCGCGGTGTGCGCGCCGAGCCGGAAATGCCCGGTACGCACAATCGTCAAGCGGTTGGCCCGCATTCCCTGGAACGAGGGAGGAGGATGCTGGTCCCTTGACTCGACTCCGGTGTGGTGCGGGGGACTTGGGATGCCGTGGGCGGGAGTGGTTGTCCATGGATATCCACAAGGGGCGAAAAGTTATCCACAGGCTGTGTGGGAGATCTGTGGATGCCGGACGGGTCCGTATGTCATCGCCGTCTCAACCCTGCTTGATCCTTCGGGATGGTGTCGGGGCAAGGTGGATTCCCTTGCTAAACCGCGCTTCGGACCCACTTTCGAGTGGAATTGGTTCGCCCCAAGGAGTTGATCGATGGAAATAGGTGGACGAAAGGGACGTGGTGGATTCTGTGACTCCACGGCCCGATCATGATCTTCCGTACCGTTTTGTCGACTTGCGTGGCACTTCACACCGACTTTTCACGCACCGCACTGTCGACTTGTCCCCAGGCGGTTCGGGCGACCTGTGGATAACCATTGTGGAAAACTTTAAATCCGCAGGTAGGACAGGTACGGGCCGCGAAAGCCGGCCCCGCGCCAGGAAACCGGAGCCGCGTATGCCGGAAGCCGGCAGTCGAGAACGTCGGAAGCCGGCAGCCGCGAGCGCTTGAAGGTGGACGTCGCGAACGCCTGAAGCACCTCACCCGCGCGCAGGAGAATCCGCGGGCCCCGCACGCCGGACGTCCGTCGTCCGTACCTCTCAGAACCGGCCGTCCTGGCAGCGTGCCAGCCAGTCCGAGGCCGCCATGAAGTCGGTGTCGGTTGTCCCGGGCCGCAGCGGCGACACCTGCGACGAGGCGACTCCGGCGCGCGGATACGAACCGAGGAAGCGCACCTGCGGCGCGATCCGCTTCAGCCCCATCAGGGCCTCGCCCACCCGGCGGTCCGTGATGTGGCCCTCGGCGTCCACCGAGAAGCAGTAGCTGCCGATGCCCTTGCCGGTCGGCCGCGACTCGATCCGCATCAGGTTGACGCCGCGCACCGCGAACTCCTGGAGCAGTTCGAGCAGTGCGCCCGGATGGTCGTCGGCGAGCCAGATGACCACGGACGTCTTGTCCGCACCGGTCGGCGCGGCCGGCCGCGCGGGGCGGCCCACCAGCACGAAACGCGTCTGCGCGTTGGCCGCGTCCTGGATCTCATTGACCAGCGGCTCAAGGCCGTACGTGGCCGCCGCGAACTCACCGGCGAAGGCCGCGTCATAGCGGCCCTCCTGCACCAGACGGGCGCCGTCCGCGTTCGACGCGGCCGACTCCCAGCGGGCGTCCGGCAGGTGGGCCGCGAGCCAGTTGCGCACCTGGGGCTGCGCCACCGGATGGCCGGTGACCGTTTTGACGTCGCTCAGCTGGGTGCCGGGCCGCACCAGCAGCGCGAACGCGATCGGCAGCACGACCTCGCGGTAGATCATCAACGGTTCGCCCTTGGCCAACTCGTCGACGGTGGCCGTCACCCCGCCCTCGACCGAGTTCTCGATCGCCACGAACGCACCCGACGCCTCACCGCTGCGCACCGCGTCGAGCGTGGCGGGCACCGACACCATGGGAACGAGCTCCCGGGTGGCGGCCTCCGGAAGAGTGCGAAGAGCAGCCTCGGTGAACGTTCCCTCGGGGCCCAGATACGTGAAGCGCGTCGCCGACATAACGTCACCCTAGTCCGCCCGGAGCGTCCCGTAAGACGCCCACGTCCTGCACCGCCCCTCCGGACCGCGATCCCCAAACGACTGTCCGCACGGCGATCCCCCAACGACTCGCGCGGCACGCCGGAGCGCGGGTCCTGAGCGGGCTCAGGCCTCCAGGAGGCGCTGGCCGATGTACGCGTCCCCGGCCGCCGCGCCCGGTACCGCGAAGAGGCCGCTGGCCTCGTGCCGCAGGAACGGCGAGAGCGCGTCGCCGCGGTCCAGTTTGCGCTGGACCGGCACGAAACCGCGCAGCGGATCGGCCTGCCAGCAGATGAAGAGCAGGCCCGCGTCCGGGGTGCCGTCCGCGTCGAAGCCGTCGTGGAACGAGAACGGGCGGCGCAGCAGGGCGGCGCCCCCGTTCTGATCCGGGCGGGTGATCCGGGCATGGGCGTTCAGCGGGACGGTGAACTTTCCGTCCGGGCCCGTGGCGTCCAGCTTCATCCCGGTGCGCTCGTCGCCGCCGGTCAGCGGTGCCCCGGTGGACTTGCGCCGGCCGATGACCTTCTCCTGGTCCACGACGGAGAGCCGTTCCCAGTCGTCGAGCAGCATCCGAATCCGCCGTACGACGGCATACGACCCGCCCGCCATCCAGCCGGGACCACCGTCCTCGGGAACGAAGATCCGCTGGTCGAAGTCGTCATCGGACGGCTTCGGATTGTTGGTGCCGTCAACCTGGCCCATCAGGTTGCGGGCGGTCATCGGGCGCGCGGTGGCGCCGGGTGCCCGGTTGAAGCCGTTCATCTGCCAGCGCACCCGGGCCGCGCCCGCCGCGTCCTTTTGGAGGGCGCGCAGGGCGTGGAAGGCGACCAGCGCGTCGTCGGCGCCGATCTGTATCCACAGGTCGCCGTTGCTGCGGGCCTTGTCGAGATGGTCGGACGAGAAGTCGGGCAGCGGATCGAGGGCGGCCGGGCGCTGCTTCTCCAGGCCGGTACGGCTGAAGAAGCTGTGCCCGAAACCGAAGGTGACCGTCAGCGAGGACGGCCCGGCGTCCAAAGCGATGCCCGTGTCATGCCCGCCCGCGTCCACCGGGTCGCCCGCCATCAGCCGGTGGGCCGTGGCCGACCAGCGCCGCAGCAGCGCGGTGCTCGCCTTCTTCGCCGAGCCCGGCCGGCCCGCGTCCGCCCGCAGATCGAAGGCGACGAGGTGCCCGTGGGCCTGCAGAGGCGTGGTGATCCCGGCCTGATGTTTCCCGTGAAACATCACCGCCGTCGCGCCCACGGAGGTCAGCGGTGCAGATCCGGCAGGGCCTGCGGCGGCACCACCGGGCCGGTCGGGTGCCACGGCGTATCCGACGGCACCGCCCGCCGCTCCGATGGTGAGCCCGGTGGCGCCCGCGGTGCCCAGGAGACGCCGGCGGGTGAGCGGGCGCGCGGGGGCCTCGGCGGGGCCGGGGAGTGCGGCTGCGGATACGGGAGGCTCGGGGGCGGGGTCCGCCATGGTGGTTCAGCCGATCTTCGCGTTCTTGGAGACGGTCACTTCGTCGATGTCGGAGGTGCGGACGGTCACGTCGAACCGCCAGTTGCCTGCCATCGGGATCTGTACGTCCTTCGCACTCCAGGCGCCTACCGCGGTGCGTCGCGGCGTAATGCTGAGCGGGCCGATGTGCCGGGACGCGAGCGTGAGGCGGACCGTGACTTCGGGGATGTCGAGGGGGTTGTCGTTCGGGTCCATCACCATGATGTCCACGGTGTTGCCGCCCGGATGACTCGGGGTGAGGCTGAGCATGACACTGCCCTGGCTGTGGGCGCCGCCACCGGTGTCGAACGGCAGGTTGAGGGAGACCGGCGGGGCCTGCTGTGCGGTGGCCACGGCACCGTCCGCGTGGGCCGCCTCCTGCGCGGTACGGCCCGTTTCCGTGCTGGTCAGGATGGTGGTGACGGCCAGCACGGCGACGGCGACGGCGGCTTCGGCGAGCACGGAGCGGCGCAGGGCCGAACGCGCCGGGTCGGCCTCGCGCAACCGTCTGCGGCGGACGGCGTCCTTGGCGGCCTGCTGGCGGGCCAGCTGGGCGGTGCGTTCGGGGGCGGGGCGGGGCTCGGCGGTGGCGGTCGCGGAGGACGGGACGGCCGGCCCGGAGGGGTCCAAGGCCACTGCGGCGGCGGTGTCCGGCACGGGGGCGGTGGTGGCTGTGGCCGTGTCCGGAGGCGTTCCCGTGTCGGTGTCGGTGTTCGTACGCTGGAGTGTCGTCACGGAGGTCGGCGCGTCAGCGAGGCGGCCGGTCCAGCGGCGTGAGGACGCGGCGATGAGGAGGATGACGGCGACCAGGCTGACCTTGACGAGCAGCAGCTGCCCGAATCCGGTGCCGGTGAGGGCCGACCAGGTGCCTACCTGGCGCCACGACTGGTAGATGCCGGTGGCCGCCAGCGCGAGCACACTGCCGAAGGCGAGGGCGGAGAAGCGCCGTACCGCGGCGGCCTCGATCGAGGGCACTCGGTACAGGGACGTCAGCAGTGCTGCGAGCCCGCCGAGCCAGGTCGCCATGGCCAGCAGGTGCACGATGTCCACCGGCATGGCGATCCGGGTCTGGATGCCCACGGAGGCGTGTTCCGACATCGCCCAGGTCGTCGCGAGTCCGATCGCCACGACGGCGCCGCCGACCGCGAGGCCGAAGGCGAGGTCACTGCGCGCGGCGGCGTCCGGACGGGTGGCGGGTGCGGGGTCCGCAGGGCTGATCGCCGTGGAGCCGTCGGCTTCCGCGGGGTCGACGTCCCGTTTCGCGTACGCGCCGAAGAGCACCGCGATGAAGAGGGCGGCGACGGCGAGCAGCAGCAGCCGAGAGATGAGGGCGGTGCCCGGTTTGGTGTGCAGGACGCCGCTGAGCAGTCCCAGATCGAAGATGTCCGCGAGCTTGCCCGAGCCGGTGTACGCGCCGCGCATCAGCAGCAGGGCCAGCGTCGCTGCGGTGATCGCGACCCAGCCGGCGACCACGAGCCGTTGCACCGGCCGCACTCCGGCCCCGCGCGGCCAGCAGGCCAGCACGAACACCGTGCCGCCGACCAGCAGGATGAAGCCCGCGTACGACACATAGCGGGCGGTGTCGTAGAGCCCGCCGACCACTCCGCCGCCGGCCGCGCCGTCCGGCAGCGAGACCTTGGTGACGGACGGTGCGCCCACGGAGAAGGTGTAGGCGCCGGACACCGGATGGCTGTCGGCCGAGATCACCTGGTAGGAGACCGTGTAGGTGCCGTGCGGCAGCCCCGTGCGCAGCCGGATCCGATAGGTGTCGGACCCGGCGTAACTGATCTTGCCGGTACTGATCCGCCGGCCTGCCGGGTCGAGCACCCGGAGCGCGTCGTCGTCGATGCTCACCTGCTCGGAGAAGGTCAGCGACACCTGCGCGGGCGCCGTCGCCACCACGGCCCCCTGCTTCGGATCGCTCCCCAGCAGCGCGGCATGCGCCCCGGCGGGCCCCGCCCCGGCGAACAGCACACCGGCACAGCTGAGTACGCAGACGACGACGGCGAACAGGAGGCGACGGCCCGGGGAGGCTTTGCCGGGGCGGGCACGGGGACCGGGCAACCGGATCGGACGGGAAGGCTCTGCACGGACGGTCAGCTCCTCACGACGACATGGCGTTGCTCGGAATGTTCGGATACGCGCTGCTCGGTCCTGCGGGTTCGGCCCAAGTAGCCGGGGCGGCACGGTGGGCGACACCAGCCGTACTGACCGCGACCGCCGGGTCGGCCGAGGCGGCGGTGCCGTCCGTCGCGCCCGGGTTGTACGTGGCCGGCTTCACGGGGACCTGGATGTCGACTGTGCCCGACCGCCTGAAGTGCAGCTCCAGCGGAACCGTGTCGCCCACCTTCGGCTTGTGCGTGAGCTGTTCGAACATCAGGTGGTTGCCGCCGCGGGCGAAGGAGAGGGTGCCGTGCGCGGGCACCGGGAAGGAGTCCCGCTGCCGCATCGTTCCGCCCTGGGTGGTGTGCAGGGTGACCCGGGCGGCGAGATCGCTGGTCACCGAGGTGAGCGTGTCGGCGCCGCCGGTGTTGCCGACGAGGAGGAAACCCGCGGCCATGCCGGTCGTCACCGGCTCCGGCACAAACGCTCCGGTGATCTTCAGCAGCGGCCTGCCGGAAGCGGCGGAACCACCCGCCGCCGCGCCGCCCGATCCGCCGCCGCAGCCCGCCAGCGCCCCGGCTCCCAGCCCGCCCGCAAGGACCAGCGCCACGACCCTCCCGCACGGTCTGAAGCGCGGGAGGGGCACCCGTATCGCCGCGTGTCCCGGTGTGCGGCGGCTCACGGGTTCTCGCCCTTGATGATCTTCGGGAGGTCCTTGGCGTAGTCGTCGATCGTGGCGTCCTTGTCGAAGAGCAGATAGCCGTCGTCCGTCTTCGGCGAGAAGGCGAGCACTTCCGTGCCGTGCGTCGAGACGATCGTGCCGTCCTTCTCCTTCTTCGGCGGCTCGATGCTGATCGCCATCTGCCGCGCCGCGGCCTGGGTGGCGGCGAAGTCGGCGGTGAGCCCGATGAAGGTGGGGTCCTGCGCCTTGAGCCAGCTGCCCAGCGCGGTCGGGGTGTCCCGCTTTGGGTCGGTGGTGACGAAGACGACGCGGAGCTTGTCCTGTTCCGCTTTGGGCAGCTGCTTCTTGGCGACGGCGATGTTGCTCATCGTCAGCGGGCAGACGTCGGGGCAGTTGGTGTAGCCGAAGTAGACCAGCGTCGGCCTGCCCTTGGTCTGCGCCCGCAGGTCGAACTTCTTGCCGTGCGTATCGGTGGCGACCAGGTCGGGCTTCTTGAAGGGCGTGTCGAGTACGGTCACGGCCGGCTGCCCGGTGTCGGCCTCGGCCTTGACGGGGCTCGGCGCGGAGTCGACGGCACCGCTGCCGCTGCTGCCGTCGCCGCAGCCGGCCAGAACCAGTACGGCCGAGGCCAGCAGGGCGGCGGCGGACAGGTGCAGGGTCTTCTTGCGCATGGATAAATGTCCCATATGTCGTAATCCCGGCGATATGCCGGGGTCTTGCGCGCCAGGGCGCGGGCGCGTACGCGACGTACGTTCCTACGGTCGCGTACGCCCCCGCGCTCCGTGGCAGGGGGTCGGCCGCTGCCTCTTGGGGCCGGTCGCCGTTCGAGAACGCGGTGCGGTTCAGCAGTGGCGCGGGCTCGGGCGAGGCATGGCCCGCGGCTCAGTTTCCGGCGCGCCGCCGACCGGCCAGCACTCCGAACGCCAGGCCGAGCACGCCGACGACGATGCCGGCGATCCCGAGGACGCGGGCGGTGGTGTCGGAGCTGTCGGCGGAGGCGGTGGGCATGGCCTTGGCGTCGTCGGCCTGGTCGCCGCTCGCCTTGTCGTCCTGGCCGTCCTTGGCGGGGGCGGCGGTCAGCTCCAGTGCGGGTGCGGGGTTCTCCGGCTCGGCCTGTCCGTCCTGCTGCTCCTCGATCCAGCGGACGACCTCGTGGTTGGAGTACGTCTGCAGGGCCTTGAAGACCAGCTGGTCGGTGTCGTCCGGCAGTTTGCCGACGGAGACCGGGAACTTCTGGAAGAAGCCCGGCTCGATGCCTTTGCCGTCGGCGGTCCAGGTCACCTTGGAGACGGCCTCGTTGATCTTTCCGTCGTCCGATGTGACCGGCTTGGCGATCTTGACTTTGGTGATCGCGATGGTCCAGCCGGGAACGGGCTCTGGCGCCACGGAGGCGATCGGGTGCTCGGCGACGGGGAAGTCGACCTCCAGCTTGGTGGTCGCGGCCTTGTCGCGCTCGTTCGGCACCTTGAAGTCGATGACGCTGTATCCGCCCTTGACGGCGTTGCCTTCGGCCGCCACGGTGACGTGCGCGAACGCGGGGGCGGACAGGCCGAGCACGGTGAGGACGGCGGCGCCGCCGACGGCGCAGGCGCGGGAAACCTTCATGTCAGGTCACTCCATGGTCAGGAGAGGATCGGTGGACACGATCGGGCAACCGGTGGGTCGGTGAGCAGCGCCGACGGGCACCGGTGGGCACGCCGAGGCGTGCCGTGCGACACCCCACCGCTCGGCGTACCAAGCTCCGTGGCGCACGGAGCCCCATGTCCGCGGAGCTTCGTGGCACGGCTGAGAACCGGTCTTCGTGGCACAGCTCCGTACGAGCACGGGCGCGAGCGCGTGGATCCGAAGCGGGCCGGCAGGTCGGGCCGGCCCGGCCGATCGGGTCGGCCGGCCGTGCGGACGGAGCAGGTGGAGCGGGCCGACCGGTGCGGACCGGACGGCCTGGCTTGCCGATTGCCTCCGGATACCAGGCACCTCGGGTATGCGGAAACCGGTGCCGAGCGGGTGGGTGTCGCGTCAGGCTGAGAGAACGCAGAGCGAGCAGGGCGGCGGGCCGCGCCGGATCACCGTGTGCTGAAGTGCGGCAGAGCGCGGAAGCGGCTCGGCGTCCATGGGCGTACGCGGCGGGCGCTGACCCGTGCCGTGTGGGCTGGGGAGCCCGGCGCGCAGGGCGCGGACCAGAGCGAGCCCGGCGCGCAGCGCGCGGACCAGAGCCGCTTCCGCGACCCCTTGTGCGGAGAGCGCCACCAAACGGAAGACGGCCAGATCGCCGCGGCGCAGCAGCCATCCGGCGGCGACCGCGGCCAGGACATGGCCGAGCAGCATCGGTAGCGACGGCAGCATGGACAGGGCGTGCAGCACCGGGGCCGAACTGCCCGCGAACGGCTGCGCGCCGCCGCCCGGTAGGGCCAGGGCGTCGCCGGTTTGCGCCATCGCGGGCATCGACGCCATGCCGTGCGTACTGGCTGCCGCCGCGTCCGCGCCGTACACCAGCCGTGCGGCATGTGCCACCAGAGACGTTTCCGCACTGCTGTGCGGCATGGTCATGTCGTGCTGCCCGATACCGAAGAGCGTGTGCAGCGAGATCTGTCCGAGGGCGAGTACCGTCGTGATCCCCGCGAGCGAACGCGGCCGTCCGGCGAGCGGCACCGCCACCACGAGCAGGGCGAGGAATCCGGTCGCCAGCGTCCACAGCGGGATGCTGGCGGCGGAAGCGAGCCCGTGCCCGGCCGCGGACAGCGCGACACAGGCCGCGGTGAACACCGCGGCCCTCAGCAGCCGGAGGTCGAGTCCGGCTCGTGCCTCGCACTGGCGGGGGACAGTCATGGCGCACTCATCATCCCACCCGGTCTCGGCGTTTAAGGCGGCAGGTCCGCAAGATCACCAAGGTCCGCTTTGTCGCCTCCGTATGGCGTATGCGCCACATGGTCCGGCGGGGCGCGGCGGAGCGTGTTCCGGCCCCTTTGTGGATCGCCGATTCCTCGCCAGTGGCCGATCTCACACATCGGCCGCCTCGCGGCGCACCGACCCGTGTGGATCACGGTCCGCGGTCCATGGAGCACGGTTGACGATCACGGAGCGCGGGCCAAGGATCGCGGCTGGGCCGTGCGCAACCCGCCGGCCGCACCGCGTCGACCACCGACTATGCGCGGCCCGGGCCATGAAGCACTGACGACCGGATGGGCGCGCCGCGCCGCGTTCCCGCTGTCGCTTTTCCGCCGTCGCCGCCGCGGCAGCCACTCCCCATACCCGAGACCCGTGGATGGCGCATCCGCCGAACGGGCGCCAGGAAGGAAGCGCCTGGCTTACTCCCGCTCGCTTGCGGCAATACGTATCGGTATGTCGAGCCGGCCAGGAGGCTGGAGCATGAGCATCTTGTGGTCACTGCATTTGCGGCGCGAAGCCGCAAGCGTTCCGCTCGCCCGGCGCCTGCTGATCGGTGCGATGGAGACCGCGGGAGTCGACCCGGACATCTCCTACGATCTCTCCGTCGCTCTCAGCGAGGCCTGCAGCAATGCCGTGGCGCACGGTGGCTGTGCGTCCCATACTGGATCATCAGGGGCGTACCAGGTCACCGCCTATCTCGACGGCGAGAAATGCCGTATCGAAGTGGCCGATTCGGGTCCCGGCTTCCCGGCCGGACCGGTTCGCCCCGCCACCCGCCCCGTGTCGCACGGTGCCGAGCACGGCCGCGGCCTCGGCCTGATCGAGGAGCTGTCCGACCACGTCCACTTTGCCAACCGTCCGGGCCACGGCGGCGCGGTGGTGAGCTTCGACAAGATCCTCAAGTGGCGCAGCGATCCCTCGCTGCTGACGGCCTGACCGCTGCCACCCACCACGGAAAGGTTCTTGACGACCCGTCCGCCGGCCCGGAACCCACCGCCCACACCGGGCCGCGGCACACGAGGTACAGGTAGCCGACGCAGCGGCGGACGCGGGGACCGCCTGTCCTGTCACAAGGACACTGCCGCGGACATCGCGCGGACACCGCCAGAGCGCCGCCAGAGCACCGTCAGAGGCACCGCCAAAAGCACCGATAGGAGCCGCCCCTCATCCTGAAGGGACAGCTCCTACCGGAAATCTCCACCTCGGGTGGCCGGCCTACCGCCCGGCCGCCGTACTCATCCCTTGAGCTTTGCCATCCACAGCTCGACCTCGTCCGACCGGCGCGGCAGGCCCGCGGAGAGATTGCGGTTGCCGTCCTCGGTGACGAGGATGTCGTCCTCGATCCGCACGCCGATGCCGCGGTACTCCTCCGGCACGGTCAGGTCGTCGGACTGGAAGTACAGGCCCGGCTCCACGGTCAGGCACATGCCGGGTTCCAGGACGCCGTCGACGTAGGTCTCGCGGCGTGCCGCCGCGCAGTCGTGGACGTCCATGCCGAGCATGTGACCGGTGCCGTGCAGCGTCCAGCGGCGGTTCAGACCCAGTTCGAGGACCCGCTCGACGGGGCCCTCCACCAGGCCCCACTCGACCAGCTTCTCGGCCAGCACCCGCTGGGCCGCGTCATGGAACTCGCGGTACTTCGCGCCCGGCTTGACGGCGGCGATACCGGCTTCCTGCGCCTCGTACACGGCGTCGTAGATCCTGCGCTGCACCTCATTGAACCGGCCGTTGATGGGCAGGGTGCGGGTGACGTCGGCGGTGTAGAGAGTGTGGGTCTCCACGCCCGCGTCGAGCAGGAGGAGCTCGCCGGTGCGCACGGGGCCGTCGTTGCGCACCCAGTGCAGGGTGCAGGCGTGGGCGCCGGCGGCGCAGATGGAGCCGTAGCCGATGTCATTGCCCTCGACGCGGGCGCGCAGGAAGAAGGTGCCCTCGATGTAGCGCTCGCTGGTCGCCTCGGCCTTGTCGAGCACCTTCACGACGTCCTCGAAGCCACGCACCGTGGAGTCGACGGCCTTCTGGAGCTCGCCGATCTCGAAGTCGTCCTTCACGAGCCGTGCCTCGGAGAGGAAGGCTCGCAGCTCGGCGTCGTGCTCGCCGGTGACCTTGTCGGTGAGCGCCGCCTCTATCCCGGCGTCGTGGCCGCGCACGACGCGTACCGGCCCGGTGGCCTCGCGCAGGATGTCAGGAAGTGTCCGGACATCTGCTGCCGGGATGCCGTAGAGCTGCTCGGCCTCCGTGAGGGAGTTGCGGCGGCCGACCCACAGCTCGCCGTGGCCGTCGAGCCAGAACTCGCCGTTCTCGCGGTCGGAGCGCGGCAGCAGATAGATGGTGGCCGTGTGGCCGCTGCTGGTGGGCTCCAGGACGAGGACGCCGTTCTCGGACTGGTTGCCGGTGAGGTAGGCGTACTCGACGGTGGCGCGGAAGGGGTAGTCCGTGTCGTTCGAACGTGTCTTGAGCGTGCCGGCGGGGATCACCAGGCGCTCGCCCGGGAAGCGCGCGGAGAGCGCGGCGCGGCGGGCGGCGGTCAGCTCGGCCTGTGCGATCGGCTCAAGGCCGCGCAGCTCGGTGTCGGCCCAGCCGGACTTCATGTTCTCGGCCAGCTCGTCCGAGACGGTCGGTGCCAGGCCGTTCTTGCGCTGCTCGGCCGGCTTCTCGGCCGCCTCGGCGTCCGCCTCCCCGCTCGCCTCCACGACCGCAGGGACCTCAGCGGATTCCGACAGCTGTTCTTCGGCCACGGCTTCTCTCCTCAATCCGGCGATTCCCCGGTGACTCCGATAAACGGAACACCCGACCACCGCGCCTGCGGCGGTCAGGACATAGATCAGCGTTCATTCCTTACTGAACCCACGTCCATCGTAAGTCCGTACGGAAGCCGGGGAAGGGCTCATGAGACGGCCGGGCCTGGCCAGGGGCGCGCGGACGCTTGACTGAGGGGCTCTGGCGGCGCCTGGGGCACCAGGAGTGTTCCGTGCGTCACAGCGATGCATTGCCCGGAACCTGGCCCTGTGCCGTGCCTCTCCGGCGCACAGATCACACGGAACGGAGCGTGGTGACCGGAGAGAGAAACGCGCGGGGCGACGGTCAATCGAAGCGCGCCGCGAGGACCACCACGTCCGCGTCGTCCCGCCCACCGCTTTGGCCGCGCTCGCCGTACCCCGCAGGCCCGGCCGTGCCGCACGCGGCGGCCTGACCGCCTGGCCCCGCCAGGCCACCGGGCCCGCTCCTGCCGCCCACCGCCGCCAGGCCACCGGACGCGCCAGGACCGTCCGCGCCGCCCGCAGGATTCGGCACCGCGCCCCCGTCGCCCGCCGGCTCGGCCGGCCGCATGCACCGCAGGACGTGGTCGGCGATCGCCCCGGGGTCCTCGCGCAGCGGTGCGGGCACGCTCGCGGCGGCGGCGTGCAGCCGGGCGAAGGCACGGTCCATGGGCTCACCGGTGCGGCGCAGCAGGCCGTCGGTGCACATCAGGACCGTCTCGCCGGGACGCGGATACAGCTCCACACTGGGCGCCTCCCAGCAGGAGAGCATCCCGAGCGGCGCGGACAGCGAGGTCTCCACGAACTCGGTACGGCGGGGGCCGGTGATCAGCGGCGGGGTGTGCCCGGCGCCGGCCATGGTGATCCGGCGCAGCGTGGGCTCGCAGTACGCGAAGAGTGCGGTGGCGCTGCGGGCCGGGTCGGTCAGCCGCAGCAGCAGTTCGAGGTCGGAGAGCACGGCGACCGGATCCTCGCCCTCCATCACCGCATACGCCCGCAGACACGCCCGCAGCCGTCCCATCGCCGCCACCACGCCAGGACCCGAGCCGGTGACCGAGCCGACCGCGAGGCCGAACGCGTCGTCGGGCAGCGGCAGCGCGTCGTAGAAGCTGCCGCCGCCGCACGGCCCGGTGCGGTGCCGCACGGCGAGCCGGACGCCGGGGATGTGCGGCAGCCGGGTGGGCAGCAGCTCGTGGGCGAGGGCGGCGAGGGCGGTGCGGGTGCGGTCGAGGTCGAGCAGGCGGGCCAGGTGCTCGGTGACGTACCGGGCGTAGAGGCCGGCGAGGTGGCGGCGCCGTTCGTCGGGCTCGTCGGGCTCGTCGTACAGCCAGACCACGGCGCCGAGCCGGCCCGCGGTCCTGGTCGTGAGCGGCAGGGCATAGCTGGCCGCGCAGCCGAGCCGGACGGCGACGTCGCGGTGGCGCGGGTCCAGACCGTCTTCGGCCAGCAGGTCGGGGCGGGCCACCTCACTCTCGCCGCCGGGCAGTCCGGCGGGCGTGTCGAGCAGCCGTCCGTATGAGGTGACGGCGCGCGGCACCGTTTCGATATGCCCGAGGTCGGCGCGGGACAGGCCCAGGCCGACGGTGGTGTCGGGGCCGAGTCCGTCGGAGGGTTCGAGGACGACGAGGCCGCGGCGGGCCCCGACGAGGGTGGCGCCCGCACGGAGCAGCTCGTGCAGGGCGTCGCGCAGACGGGTGGTGCGGGTGATCCGCTCGGTGAGCTCGTGCAGCGCGGTGAGGTCGCTGACCCAGCCCGCGAGGCGGTCCTGGATCACAGCGGCCGTGGCGGCGGGCGGCGCGCCAGCCGGGTGGGCGGGGGCCAGCGGGGCGCCGGGGTGTGCGCCTGGGGGCGCGACAGTGTGTGCGGGCGCCGGGACCGTGGAGTCGATTCCGGCCACTTTCGGCAGGTGGGGGGCGCTCATAGTGTCCAGCTCTCAGGCCGGTGCGTATTGCTGAAAAGCATCGCAAATCCCCTGTCGTTGCGCGTCTTTCCGCGCCGCTGGCCCTGGCTGGCAGTGGGTCCACATCTACACGCAGAGATGTGGAGATGTCCAGCATTGTCCGGACGGGATTCGTGGTGTCTGCGCAAGGCCGATGGTCTTGCCAAGTTGGCTGAAAAACGCTTCAGTGAACGGCATATTGCGGTCGACTGGTTTTGTTCAATAGAGCGTCATGTCGGCCGTGATGGGTACGTGATCCGATGCGGGCCGGGTTCGACGGGGGAGAGCGGACCCGGAACCTGGCAGCGAACCCAGGCGTCATAACCACCGAAACGGTCGTGCTTCATCCTCTGTGGCGGAGGCGCAAGAACCACGCGGTGCGGCAGATCGCCTAGCGCCGCCACCCCCCCCCACGTCATGCCCATGCTCTGAACAGCGCGGTATGGACGACAGCTCACGCTCGACCCAGAGGAGACCCCCTGCCCCGCAGGGGTGTGACGCGCCAGTACGTACGCACAGTGAAGAGATCGACACATGGTGTGATGGCACATGGTGTGAATGTGGTCCTCGGCGTTCAACGCGGAAAGGAACGAGCGCTCATGCGCGAGATCCTCGGAAGGCGACGCAGGCTCCTGTCCAAGTGGAACTTCGGACTGAGGAGCGGGGGGAACGACGAGAGGAGCGGCGGCACGGGCAGTGTGCGGGCAGGCCAGGCGAGCAGCACCGACGGGACCAGCGGCAGCGGCAAGAGCAGCAGGACCGGCAAGACCGGCAAGGCCAGCAAAAACGGTACGGCCAGTGGATCAGGTGCGGCCGAACAGACGAGCGAGACCGGCGTGGCCGACACGGTCGACGGTGTCTTCGACGAGCTCGACGCGACAGGCAGGACCGCAGCCGGCACAGAAGCGGACCCGGCTGACGGAGGCCGCAGGGCCGGCAGGTTCTCCAAGGGCGGCCGGCTGCGCGGCGGCACGACCCGCGGCAGCCGTGGATCCCGTGGCAGCCGCGGCAAGAAGGACCGTCCGGAGACCCTCGGCGCGGCGCTGACCTTCGCTACCGAGTGGCAGTGGCCGGTGCTTCCTGGCGTCGGCCTCCAGCAGCGCGCTGTCGGCCTCCAGCCGCGCGGCGCAGCCCGCTGCGCATGCCCCGACGCCGAGTGCACGGTGCCGGGCGCTCACCCCTTCGACCCCGGCTTGCTGGCCGCCACCACCGACGAGCGCATGCTCCGCTGGTGGTGGGCCAACCGGCCCACGGCACCCATCGTGATGGCCACCGGAGGCCGCGCCCCGTGCGCCGTCAGCCTGCCCGCGGTTGCCGCGGCGCGTGCGCTGGCCGCGCTCGACCGCCAGGAGATCCGGCTCGGCCCGGTCCTCGCGACCTTCACCCGCTGGTCGATCCTGGTCGCTCCGTACACGATGGAGCAGCTCGGCGACCTGCTCTACGCCAAGGACTACGTCCCTGGTTCGCTGCGGTTCCACGGCGAGGGCGGCTATGTGGCCCTGCCGCCGTCCCGCACCGGACAGGGCCCGGTCCGATGGGAACGGGAGCCCCTGCCGGGGTCCGCCGCGCCCTGGGTACCCGATGTGGAGGCTGTGGTCGACGCGGTGGTGGACGCGCTCACCCACCGGGGTGTGAGCGCACCGGAGCTGTGAGGCGCCTTTCGGCCGCGGGCCTTCGGGCTCTGTTTGCGGCAGAGTGCGGCGCACTGCGGGACGGGGTGGGCGAAGAGTGCGCGGCACTGCGCGCCATGGGCTGCGCCCACCCTCGCCCGGCGCACTGAGGAAACTCTCAGGCTTTGAGAGACAGGGGACGGGGCGGTACGGGGGAGGTCACCCGAGCCCCGGCAGCACGATCGCTCACAGCGATGATGCGCGGGCATGAAAGCGCCCGATTGCTGGCGACGGGGGATGCACCAGCAACCGGGCTATATGAACGGTAACAAGAGATCCGCGGTTCGCAAATTCGATCTCGGCCATTTGCACACCGATTTACCTGCGCGGATGGGGCGTTGTGACAGGAGTCACCTGGTACTCCGGGGCTTTCGTGGCTGACTGGTCGGTCAGCCACGAGGTGTCGGCAGGTCAGAAAGTTGGCTCGTAACTCACCCGTTCGGCCTACCGCGGGCCAGTCCATCGGGCCCGATGCCACCGAACCCGGTGGCATCGGGCCCGGGTAGGACGGCTGCGGCACCGGGCCCGGGTGGCTGGCATGCCCCGCCGGGCCCGGCGGAGTGGAGCCACCGCGCCGGACCGCCTTCCGGCGTGTCAGCTGAGGGTGATCTGCCGGTTGGTGAGGCCGCCGCGGGCGCGCCGCTCCTGAGGGGTCAGCGGGGCGTCGGAGGCGAGCGCGGTCGCCAGCCGTTCGGTGAACGCGGCGGCGGGCTTCTCAACGTCCTCGGCGGACATCCCCGTCGGCAGGTCCCACACCGGCACCGTCAGGCCGTGCGCACGGAACGAGCCGACCAGCCGAGTGCCCTCGCCGAGCGCGGAGGAGTCCGCGGCGTGCAGTCGGGCGAGCGCGTCGAGCAGCTGCTCCTCCGGGTGCGGCATGACCCACCGCAGATGGTTCTTCTCCGGGGTCTCGCACCAGTAGGCGGACTCGACCCCGGCGAGCTTCACGGTCGGGATGGCCGCGGCGTTCGCGCGCTCCAGGGAGGCGCTGACCTCCGGTGCGGCGTTCTCCGCGTCCGGCACCCAGAACTCGAACCCCGAGTGGATGACCGGCTCGAACGGTGCGTCGGGCGCCAGCAGGTCCTGGAGCCGCAGCCCGTCCGTGCCGACCCGCCGGCCCTCGACGGGCGAGCCGGGCTCGGCGGTCAGCGCCCGCTGCAGCGTGTCGGCGAGGTCCCGGCTGATGTCACCGGACGAGGTGTCGTTCTGCAGGCCCAGCAGGACCGCGCCGTCATCGCGGCGCAACGCGGGCCAGGCCATCGGCAGCACTGTGGCCAACGTGACCGAGGGCACGCCGTCCGGCAGTCCGCCGGCTTCGCGGCTGAGCGTCAGCTCGACGGTCGCGGCGGGCACCAGCTCGCGCAGCGCCACCCAGTCGCCTTCCGAGGCAAGTCCCTCGAACGGCCGCTGCACCAGCTCGGTCACCGCATGTGCCGCTGCCCGGCCGTGGCAGGCCTTGTAGCGCCGGCCGGATCCGCACGGGCAGGGCTCGCGCGCGCCGACGACCGGAACGCTGCCGTCTGCTCCTCGCCCCGCCGCGCTCTGCCGCGGGCGGCTGGGGTTCGTCTGGGCACGCTTTTTCGCCATCGTGGGTGTCTCCCGATTCCGGCTGGTCCTGGTACGGCGCGAGCCTAGCCGGTTGCGCCCACGGTGCGGGGAACCCTGGGAAAGCGGGTTGTGCGGAAGCCGGGTGGCGCAGGGCCGGGTGGCACGCGTGGCTTTATTCACGAGTAGTGCCGTCGATTGTTCACGGGTTTGGGAGGCACCCAGATCCACGGTCGGGTGATGTTCACGAGTTTTGGCAGCGCTGGGGTACTTGCCAGGGCAGCAGGCAGCCGCCGGCTGACTTCGTCCCCCGTCCCAGGGCGTCCGTCGGCCCCAGGTCTGACGGGCACTGTTACCGTCTTCCGCGCCAGTGATCATGAATGAGCGGAGAGACGCATGTTCCCTGAGACTGTGCTGCATACCGAACGACTGACCCTTCGCCCATTCAGCGGCGGCGACATTCCCGACACCCAGGCGAGCTGCTCGGACTCGCTCACCCAGCAGTGGCTCCCCCTGCCCCAGCCCTACACCCTCGATGACGCCACCGCTTGGTGCACGAAAGTGGCCCCAGCCCTTCGCGAATCCGGTGACGGCATCCACTTCGCGGTTACCGGCTCCCACACCGGGCGGTTGGTGGGCACCGTTGGGCTGAAGAAGACCGACTGGCGAGCTCGGGTGAGCGAGGTCGGCTACTGGATCTCCCCCTGGGCCCGCGGCGACGGGATAGCTGCCGAAGCCACTCGGGCACTGGCTCGGTGGCTTCTGGCCGAGCAGCAGTTCCAGCGGCTAGAGCTCCGAGCCGCCACCGAGAACTCCGCTTCCCAGAAGGTCGCGCTCAAGGCCGGCTTCCACCGTGAAGGCATCTTGCGAAACGCGGGCTTCGTTCACACAGGCCGGGTCGACCTCGTCCTGTTCTCCCTGCTGCCGGACGACTCCACGACGACAGGCAGCATTGTTGCGGGCGCTCGATGACACCTACATGACGTCAAAACTCGTGAGCATTCGACAGCGCGCCAAGCACCAAGTGCGGACCGAACTCGCGAACAAACGCTGTCCCTAGAAGTGAACGAAGCCACACGCGCCTTATCGGGGTGGCGGGTGTCTTGTTGGCGCTGGGGAGCGCAGAGGAGCCGGTGAGAGATGCGGTGAGCGGTGAGGCGAGAGGTGGGGTGGGAGATGCGATGAGAGCTTGGGTGAAGGCTTAGGTGAGGGCTCTGGCGAGAGTTCCGGTGGAGTTTGTCTGACTGCCTATCGTCTGTCCGCCTGTTGCCGGCAGGTCGGGACTCGGTTCAGGCCTTCGGCTCTTTTGCCGTCTCTTCCGCTGCCGTTCGGTTCTTCCGGTCTTCCGCTGTCGTTCAGTCCTGCTCGTCGAACGGGGCCGGGAAGTCCCGGTCGGGGAAGGCGGAGAGCGGGCGTGATGCCAGGCGGGTGGCGCGGTCGGCGCTGTGCCGGTGGGGCTGGCCGAGGGCCGGGCGGTGCGGGTGCAGGGCGCCGGCACCGCTACTCGTCCTGAGGCTGCTGCCCTTGGTGCTGCCGACGGTGGCGGCGCGGCCGTTGGTCTCGGCTCCCGGGGCGCCGGTACCCGCGGGCGGGCGGCTGGCGGCCCGGCTCTGCCCGGCAGCGCCGTCGACGCCGTCAAGGTCGTCGGGCGCGGCGGCGGGGACGTGACTCAGGCAGACGACCACCCAGACGGTGACTCCGCCGCGAACGTCGTCCTTCACACCCCAGTCGTCGGCGAGGGCGGTGATGATGTTGAGACCGCGACCGCCGCGGGCGGTGACCGATGGCTTGGCCGGAACCGGGCGGGTCGGTCCGCCGCCGTCCGTCACCTCGACCGTCAGCCGCCCGGCCGTGTCGACGCGCCACGCGGCCAGTACATCTCCGCTGTCGTCCGATGCGGCGGTGGCGCCGGCGTCCTGGGAAGCGCTCTGAGGCAAGGGTCTGCCGTGCCGACACGCATTGCTGAGCAATTCGGAAAGGATGAGAACGGCGTCGTCGACTGCCGTGTCACAGACCCCGCTGACTCGCAGCTGGTCGCGCATCCGGCGCCTGGCTTTCCCCACGCCCGCAGGGCCATGGGGTACGGCCATGCTCGACGACGAGGGCACCTCCTGTGCCACCACCAACGCCACCCCCGAAACCTCCTCTGCCCCACGCCACCGTGTGAATGCCCCGGCCCATGGAGCCGGAAACCGGCCAGACCACGTTCCGTGACGCACTCCTCATCTACGAATACGTACCGAACGCGCCGGAGTACGCCTGGTAACGGCATAGATGGCGATTGCATCGATACTGCCAATAACGCCGATAACGCAGATAATTCCGATAACGCCGAAAGTATTGATACCGCAGATGGCGGGGGATGTTGCTGGATGACGCCGATGACGCCGATGACGCCGATGACGCAGATGAGGCCGATAACGCCGATAACGCCGGTATGGCCAATGCCGGTGACACCTCGCGACGGCGGCCGCGGAAATGTCGATGGCGTCGGTCGTGCGGGTTGTTCCGGTGGTGTCGGTCGTGCGGGTGGTGCCTGTGTGTTGCCCTCTGTCGCTCGTGACGCCGGTGGCGTCCGCCGGGGGTGGTCGTTATGCGCGGCCGAGCCGGTGCAGGACCTGTTTCGGACGGTTGGTGATGATCGCGTCGACGCCGAGTTCGACACAGAGGTCGACGTCCGACTCCTCGTTGACGGTCCAGACATGCACCTGGTTCCCGGCCGCCTTCAGCTTGGCGACGTACCCCGGGTGGTTGCGCACGATCCGCATGGAGGGCCCCGCGATGTGCGCCCCGGCGGGCAGCCGTCCCTCGCGGTGCCGCGGTGAGACGAACTGCATGAGGTAGACGGTCGGCAGGTACGGCGACGCGAGGCGGATCCGTTGCAGCGAGCGCGCCGAGAAGCTCATGACCCGCACCGGCCACGCCTCGTATGCACCGGGCTGCTCGCCTCCGTCGGGCACCGCACCTCCGGTGTGCGTCGCGCCTCCGGCGTTCACCTCGGACCCCGCGTGCGCACCGAATTCCTCATGAACCCCGTGAGTCCCATGAACTCCAGGCATCCCATACGACCTATATGCCCTATGTATTCCATAAGCCCTGCGAGTCCCGTGAACCCCGCCGGCCGCAGAGGCTCCATGCACCCCGTACCGGCCGTCCGTTCCGGTCTGTGCCGGGGGCGGGGGCGGGGCGTCGAGGCCGAAGCGCTGCAGGGTGGCGAGCAGCCGCCGTTCGACCTGGCCCGCCCAGCGGGTGGGGTGCTTGGTCTCGATGGCCAGCTCGATGCGTCGTCCGCTGTCGGCGATGAGGCCGAGCAGCCGTTCCAGGGTCAGAACGGACGTGTCCTCGGCGTTGGCGCTGCCCGTGGGATACCAGTCCGGGCTCTCTTCCCAGCCCGGTGCGTCGGCGCCCTTCTCGCGCCGTTTCCAGGAGCCGAAGTCCAGGGCGGCGAGTTCGGAGAGCTCCAGGGCCGAGACGGCTCCGCGGCCGTTGGACGTACGGTTGATCCGGCGGTCGTGCACACAGACGAGGTGGCCGTCGGCGGTGAGGCGCACATCACACTCAAGGGCGTCGGCGCCGTCCTCGATGGCTTTGCGGTAGGCGGCCAGGGTGTGCTCGGGGGCGTCTTCGGAGGCACCGCGGTGGGCGACGACCTGGATGCCGTGCTGTCGTGGGTCGGTCACCGCGTCATGGTGTCACTCCGACGGGGTAGGACGCGCAGTGGTGTTCGCCGCTCGGGCTCGCTGCGGATGCGTCCGTTTCGTCCGAGATAAAGGATGGCCTCGGACGCACAGCAACGCCTTACAGTGCCCTGACGTCCCATAGGAAAGGCTGTCGGCGTACACATATGCACAGCTGTACCTGGCAGGGCCGTGCACATAAGCGACCAAAGTGCTGGGACAAGAGCAGCCGTGATTGCGGCCGTGAATTGAGGAGAAGAGCTGTGAGCACCGAGAACGAGGGCACTCCGGTACCCCCGGCCCCGTCCGCACCTCCTGTGCCGGTGGAATCTCCGGTGCCGACGGAATCTCCCGCGGCACCCGCCGCCCCGGCGCCCGCGTCCGCCGGGGACACCGCGGTGACCGCCGTGCAAAGTCCCGTCCAGGACGCGCCCGTGGCCTCTGGCGACACGGGAACCGCGCCGCTGCCGGCGCACTCCGAAGCGGGCACGGCGCCGCTGCCCGCCGGCGCGTACCCGCCGCCGTCCGCCCCTCCGCACAGCCAGGCGCCGGCCCAGGCTCCCGGTTTCGGCCAGGGCAGCATCCCCGCCGCTGCCCCGTCCGCCCCCGGCAGCTGGCCGCCTCCGCCGCCCGCCACGCCCCAGTACGGCGAAGGGGCCGCGTATAGCGAAGGCTCCGGTGTTGCCGGTTACGGCGACGGCTCCGGTGCGGGTGCGGGTGCGGGTGCGGGTGCCGGCTACGGCGAGGGAGGCGGTGACAACGGCGGCGGTGCGGTGTGGGGCTCCTCATACCAGCAGTCCGCGCCGCGGCCCGGTGGGCGGCGCGGCGGACTGATCGCGGCCGTGCTGGTGGCGGCGCTGGTCGCGGGCGGCGTCGGCGGCGGCATCGGCTACTGGGCCGCGGAGCGCGGCGACAACTCCACCGACTCGACGACCGTCTCCGCGTCGGGCCCCGTCGACGTCAAGCGCGCACCCAACTCGGTCGCCGGCATCGCCGCCAAGGCGCTGCCCAGCGTCGTCACCATCGAGGCGGAGAGCGGCAACGGGGACAGCGGCACCGGCACCGGCTTCGTCTACGACAAGCAGGGCCACATCCTCACCAACAACCACGTGGTGGCGGCCGCGGACAACGGCGGAAAGCTTTCGGCCACCTTCTCGGACGGCAAGAACTACACCGCCGAGGTGGTCGGCCGCGCGCAGGGCTACGACGTCGCGGTCATCAAGCTCAAGAACGCTCCGTCGAACCTGAAGCTCACTCCGCTGCTCCGCACTCCGAAAAGGTGGCCGTCGGCGACGCCACGATCGCCATCGGCGCCCCGTTCGGCCTCTCCAACACGGTCACCACCGGCATCGTCAGCGCCGACCACCGCCCGGTGCCACCAGCGAGGCAGGGCAGCAACGCGCCTCCTATATGAGCGCCCTCCAGACCGACGCATCCATCAATCCGGGCAACTCCGGCGGTCCGCTGCTGGACTCACGGGGCGCGGTCATCGGCATCAATTCGGCCATCAAGCCCTCCAGTGACAGCAGTGGCGTCGGCGGCGGCCAGGGCGGCTCCATCGGCCTCGGTTTCGCCATCCCGATCAACCAGGCGAGGAACGTCGCCCAGCAGCTCATCAAGACCGGCCAGCCGGTCTACCCGGTGATCGGCGCCTCGGTCTCCCTGGAGGAGGGCAGTGACGGCGCCAAGATCACCGACCAGGGCACGGGCGGCGCGGAGCCGATCACCCCGGGCGGTCCCGCGGACAAGGCGGGCCTGAAGCCCGGCGACCTCATCACCAAACTCGACGACGCGGTGATCGACAGCGGCCCCACCCTCATCGGAGAGATCTGGAACCACAAGCCCGGCGACACCGTCAAGCTCACCTACCAGCGCGACGGCAAGGAGCGCACGGCGGACGTGGTCCTCGGCGAACGCAAGGGAGACAGCAACTGAGCCGCGCCGCCCGGGCCGGCAACGCTCCGGCCGGCCCCGAACGGCCCCGACCCCCCGCGTCCCCGTGGGCCACGGCACCGAACCCGTGCGGTCGGCGGTAGTCTGTAGCCGCTCCGCCCCCAGGTGGGCGGCGCGGGGAGGCGTGCCCGAGCGGCCTAAGGGAACGGTCTTGAAAACCGTCGTGGCAGCGATGTCACCGTGGGTTCAAATCCCACACGCCTCCGCGCAGGTCATAGATGTTGCAGGTCAGAAGGGGTGCCCCTCCGTGGAGGGGCACCCCTTCTGCGTGCGCCCTGTCTCACCCTGGCTCGCCCGTATCCCGGTGTTGACCAGTGCGTATGGGCCATCTGTGGGCCAGGACAGGGCTACCCCTCAGCGGCCAAGCCTTCTGCAATGAGCTTGTTCGACCGCGCCTGATCGCCTTTCAAGATCTTCGCGTAGAACCGGTACAGCACCGCGATGCTGTGTCCGGCCCGCTCAGCGACTTCCGCTGGGTCCACCCCTGCCTTGATCCACAAAGAGACGCCGGCATGACGCAGGGAGTAGGGAACCTCAGCGAGAGACGAACCCGCTTCCGCTTCGGTGAGCACCGCAACGCGGGCAGCGCTCCACAGGTCGCAGTACTCCGTCGACCGCACACGCCCGCCCCGCGCGGCGCGGAACAGTCGGCCGTCCGGGGCAGTCCCGTACGCAGCAATGTGATCCCGGAGCAGCCGCACCAGCGGTGGGGGAATCGGTACCGACCGTGTGGCACCCCGAGCGCGGCGCTTGAGCCCGCGTGCCTCGTATGAGGCTCCGTCGTTCGTCCATCCCCCGCCCACCTCGGGGCGGCTCTCCCCCAGCAGCAGTTCCCCCCACTGATCGGCAGCCTCCTCGGTATTTGGCGGCAGAGTGCAGTTGACGCGCTTGAGTGATGCGATCTCGCCAGGCCGCATGGCCGCGTAGTACAGACATCCGAAGAACGCTGTCAGGTGGGCACCGCGCGGGCCCGCCGTCTGCACCGCCTTGATCAGCCTGCGTGCCAGAGCCGGACCCGGTACGTAACGGAAATCGATCTCGTCGTCAGTCTCTGGCGGTGTCCAGTCCACGCGGGTGAGCGGGTTGGCAGCCAGCAACCCCTTTTCCTCAACCGTGTACCGCAGGAAGTTGCTAAGGACCATGCGCTTTCGACGGGCAGTGTTCTCGGCGGCCGGTCGGCCGTCGATCCGACGGGCGAGAGCGTCCAGCGCCGGACGGAGCAACGCCGGGTTGTCCAGCGAGCGCACCTTCATGGAGTGCTCGGAGATCCAGACCAAGGCAGCGCGGATATCCGTCGGGGGTTCCTCGGCGGCGTGTCGGGCGACCAGCTCACCCGTCGGGCCGGGAACGGCGCGGAACGCCCACTGATACAGCGCGGCGCGCAGCGTCTTCGGCTCTGGGGCCCCGCGGGCGGTGGTAACGAGAGCGGGTACAACCACGGCCAATGATTCGGCAATGTTCGCTCGGTGCTTCGCTGCGGCTCGGGGCCATTTCATCAGCGCATACACGGTGGCGTGCTCGTACCAGGTGGGCGAGTTGAGCGCGGCCAACTCCCCCACCGGCAGGCCCGTATCCTCGTCGAACTGTTCGCGCTCCCGAAGGGCGGCCATGAGTTCTGAGCGGCGCCCGTCTGCCTGCGGCTTGAGTTTGAAGCTTCTGGAATGAGGGCGGTTACCGACGCGCCATCGCAGTTCAAAGGGCTTCGGCCGACCGGACCGCTTACGGATGGACCAGATGTCTACGTCGTACGTGAGCATGGATCTCCAGACGAGAGGGCCCGCCGCGCGGGTGGCGGCGGGCCCTCATCGGGTGTCGGTGCGGACAGATCAGGCAGCCTGCTCGTGTGCATCCCACCAGGCGTCCAGGTCGCTGCGGCGGCAGCGAATCTGTCCGTTAGGGAGCTTGATCAGGCGGGGCGCCTGGCCGCGGGTGCGCATGCGGTAGAAGGCGGCGCGGCTCATGTCGAGTTCTTCAAGGACTTCGTCGAGCTTGAGCATTCGGGTGATGCGGGCCACGGGCTTTCCTTTCCTGCTGTCAGGTCCGCCACGTCCGCCACGCCGCCACCCCGCAGGTCAGGGCCCTGGATGTGTGGCGGCTAGCGGTCGCGTGGCGGATGAGTGCCGCCACACCCGGAGGGATGTGGCGGCGTCGATGAGGACGGCTTAGCTACCCGTTGACGGTGAGCTGTGTGGCGTTCTCCGGGAGCGTGTGGCGGATGCCGGTGGTGGATTCCGCCACGGATTCACCCGCGCTGACCTGCGGTGTGGCGGACGTGGCGGACGTGGCGGATGTCCCAGGGGGAGGAGGGCAGTACCGGACCCACGCGTCCGTGAGGTCTTCCGAGTAGTAGCCCTTCGGGAAGCCGGACGGGGTGCGGATGCCGCGCGGCTTGATGGGCTTGTTGGTCAGGGGTGACGTACTGGCTGAGCAGCCGGGCCAGGGAGCGAGAGTTGATCGGCTTGTCATCCATGTCGCCCCATGGACCGTCGTCCATTTGCAGCAGGCCTTCGAGGATGGCGGCGGTGGGCATGCGGTCGGCGCCGCAGAACACCTTGTCGCGCAGGTCGGTGAGCAGCCGCACACCGAGCGAGGATTCGTCGTTGTCGTGGGCTGCGCTGATCAGTTCCAGGCAGGCGGCACGGGCCCTGCGGGGCCAGTCGCCGCCTGCCGCGTCGGCCACCGCGAGGAGCGGTTCCCACACGTCAGCGGGACGGTCCGTGACGCCCTCGGGCATTTCTGGCCAGGCATTGGCGACCTGGTCGCGGATGGAGTCGGCCCACTTGGCCAGACGGTCACGCAGGACGTGTCCCTGGCTCTCGTGGAGGCGCTGCCGGTAGGGCTCCACCGTTTCGTTGGGAGCCCGCTTGCGCATGCGGATGATGACCGACCGGGTCAGGACGGTATCGGGCAGCGAGCCGAGACCGGCCATGGCGACAGCGCAGTAGGAACCGAAGACCTGCGCGTTCTGGTTGGAGCCCTCACCGACACACCGCAGGGCTCCGCCCGCGCGGCGGTATCCGGCGTTGAGGAAGCCGCGCAGCGCCTCGTCGGTACCGGCCTTGGGGCCGAAGATGGTGTCTACCTCGTCAAAGAGCACGGTGGGCAGCCCTGCTGCGGAGTCGACCAGCCGGTACAGGGCGTTCGCGGATGCTGACACCGTGGTGACCGGGCGGGGAGTGAGGAGTTCCACGATCTCCAGCGCGCGGGACTTCCCCGAGCCGGGCTCCGGGGAGAGGAAGGCGATGCGCGGCGTGGTCTCGAAGCATTCGACCAGGTGAGCGTGGGCGTCCCAAAGGGTGACTGCGACGTAGGCGGACTCGATGGGGAAGACGTTGAAGCGTCGGTGGAACTGCTCGATGTCGTCGAGCAGGGCGGCGCCGGTCATGCGGCGGCCCTCCCTTCGCTGGTCGCGTGCTGCTGGTGGGGGCAGGCGTGGACGTTGGCCTGTGTGGTGAGTTCGGCCACGGCGTCCCGGCCGCGGGCGTGTTCGTGCTCTCCGCAGGCACACAGCCAGTCCGCGGTCGGCATGGCCCCGCGGCCCATGCCGCGTACGGTCAGACCGGGGTGGATCCCGGTGACGGTGGCCGGGTGCGGGTCGAAGCGAAGAGCGGAGGGGGCGCCCTTGCGGGCGGCGTCCTTCGGCGCCCCACTGCCGGACGTGGCCAGGGCGAGTTCGGCGATGCGGGGACCGGTGGGCGTGCTGGTGAGGCTCTTAGGGGGAGGAGGGTTGGTCATGCTGCCCTGCCCCGGGTGGGGTTGTGGGCGATGGACCAGTCCAGCCCTCGGCGGATCACGTCGTCGTAGTAGTGCTGTGGCTGCGTGGCGTTGCCGGACGCTGCCCTACTAAGAGCCTGCTCAACCTGCGTGCGGGTGAGGTCGCCGGACGCGATCAGCCGTCCCAGGGCGCGCGCGGCCCGCAGCAGTGTGGCGTTGCGGGTGCCGTCCGCGGCGGTGGCCACGTTCTCCGCTTCGTTGGCGAGTGCTACATCCGCATATCGGCGCGATTGCCCCATCGTGGGCCCTGTGGGCGCCTGTACGGCCTTGGGAGCCGGTTGCAGGATGGCTTGGAGCCAGAAAGGCAGGCAGGCGGCCACAGGGGCACACAGAGCCTCGTACCGTCCGGTGGGGGTGATGCTTCCCGCCGCGACGACATACCCGCCTCGTGCCCGGGTGTCGATCAACGGGGCGACGCTGCCTGCCGTGTTGGTCAGCCGGATGCCGTCCGGGGCGCTGAAGTACAGGTGCGTCCCGCCGCTCGCGGTCCGGGTCCGGTAGGTGGCGGGGACGGCGTGCCCGGCGCGCTCGCAGAGCGCCGCGAAAGTCGTCGCGCCGCAAGGCGCGTCCGGACTGTTCTTGTCCTTGGGCATGTCCAGGTCGACGACGACCAGGCCGGACGGGCCGGTGGCGATGCCGACGTTGAACGGTGCCCGTGACCAGGCAGCGCGGATACGGTCCGGGTCGGTCGTGGCCCGCTGCTCCCACTTGCGGTGCCCGTCGGTGCAGGGCCCAGTGCCGGTGCAGGTCTTCTCGCCGTGCAGCGCGGGGCGCTTGCTGCCGGGGCGCAGAGGGAAGACGTGCCACCCGTGCTCGGCGGCGGCCAGCGCTGCGGACAGCAGCGCGGATGGTGCCGGATAGGTCATGCTTGGTGTCTCCAGTTCTGTGAGCTGGTGCTGGAACCGGGACGGCTGCTGTTCTCGCCAAAGATGGGCGGCTGTCCCGGTGTGATTTTTGGGCTGTGGAGGGGTTCCGGGAGGGGCGGGGCACCCCCCTTTACCCTCGTTACCTCGCAGGTCAGGGCCCTTTACCTACCCCTTTACCGAGGTAAAGGCCCCCCTCTACCCGGGCGCCCTCACGGCAGTGGGCCGCGGGGCGTCCGGAGGGGGCGCCGGTAAGGGGTGGGGTAGCGGGGGACCCCTTTACCTGCCGGTGGACAGGAGGATCTCTGCGGGGACGGCGGCTTCGATGTCGCGGCGCTGGTACCCGGCGCCGTTCGAGCCGCTGATCTTGACTTGCTTGCTGGTGCGCTTGACGCCTGCGGTTTCGAGTTCGGCGGCGAGGCTGTTCGCCGTTGAAGTCGCCGTAGGTGTCCTCGTCGAGGTTGACCAGGCGCGGCGAGCAGGTCGGTGGTGAACATGCGTGGGGAGTGCCGCATGACCTCCAGCACGTCGGAGACGATGGCGCGGCACGGTGACGCCAGCGGCGTCCGCGGCGGCGGTGACGTCCCCGGCGGCGTCGCCGGTGAGCTGTCCGGCCTGCTCGCGCAGGGTCCGGCCCTTGGCGCACAACGCGGCGAACGCCGCGGCCGTCCAGCAGGTCGGCGCGCACGGTCACGAAGGAGGCGGGGCCGGTGACCAGCACGCCGACGCCCTTGTGGTCCTCGGACAGCACGGAGGCGTCCGCGCCCTGGGCGGCCTTGCCCTTGCCGAGGACCATGTCGGAGATGGTGCGGTCGATGACCTGGGTCGAGTAGCGGATGGTGATGATCTCCCGCAGCTTCGGCGGCACCGACTCCGCGTCGGGGCGCTGGGAGGCGAAGTTGGAGATGAACCCGGCGGCCGGGCCGCGGCGGGCGATGCGGCACAGGTCGTTGATGACCTGCTCGCGGTCCTCGCCGTCCATCGGCGGTGAAGTACTCCTGCAGTTCGTCGATGGTGACGAAGATGACCGGCAGGTTGTACTTGACCATGATGTCCGGGGTGAGCTTGCCCTCCGGGCAGATCGACGTGGGCAGGTCCCGCAGCAGGGCGAACCGGCGTTCCATCTCCGCGAGCAGCTCCGCGAGCATGGCCTTGAGTGCTTCGATCGCGTCGTCCTCGGCGCCCATGACCAGGCGGTGCGCGACGTGCCTTCATGGGCATCCAGTCCTGGCCGCCCTTGCCGTCGGCGACGTAGTGCCGCACGTAGGCGTCCAGCAGGCCGGCTGCTGTCAGCAGCCGCTGGGAGAACGTCTTGCCGCGCCGCGGCAGGCCGCCGAAGAACATCGACTGCCACATGATCGGGATGCTCGACGCGGTTGCCGCGGGCGTCCTGACCGAAGGGGACCGGCTCCCAGATGGAGAACTTCTCTGCCTTCTCCAGCGGGGACGGATTCGGCGGGCCGAGGTAGGGGTCATCGTCAGCGACCCACATCGATACCCGGCCCGCGTTGCCGCCCTTGGCTGCGCGGACACGGGACATGATGACCTGGATCTCATCGACCCCGAGTTCCTGGGCGATGACTTCGCGCTTGGCCAGTACGTCGGAGGCGGTTTTGCCGCCGCCGCGGGGCATGTCGAAGATCACCGCCCAGCCGCGGCCGTCGCGGACCGGGCCCATGGTGCAGGTGATACGGCGGCTGGTCCTTGTCGTCCTTGCCGCTGCCGGTCTTGAGCAGGCCCGCGGCGCGCAGGGCGTCGTTGAGCTGCTGCGCGGACATGTCCACCCGCAGCGGCGGGGTGGCGTGGTCGAGGAGGTGGGTTTCCTTGCCGCGTCCGAGGTGCGCGAGCGGGGTGACTATGGCGGCTGCCATACCGGCCTGAAGGAGCGGGGGCGCGAGGATGATGCCGACCGCCGCGGCGGCCACGGCGGTGGCGGCGGCGCCGAAGCGCCATCGGCGGGTGCGGGTGCGCTCGGCATGCGTGATCTGCAGCCGCACGGCCAGCTCGACGTCTTCGGGCCGGGCTTTGGCCTGAGCGCGCAGGGCCTTGACCGCGGCGCTGTGGTCCTGTGCCGAGAGGGTGGGCCACAGGCCTACGCAGGCCCGGTAGAAGCCGCGGGCCGCGAGCAGGACGGTCTTGAGCAGGTACTTGGGGGTGCGCAGGCCGTGGTAGCGGGTGTGCCACCAGGTCAGGCGTCCCAGCGCGGTCACGTTCGCCACGATCGACGCCGTCGAGCGGGCCCACACGGGCAACACCAGCACATCCGGCAGGGTGAGCCAGTCAGCCAGGGGATTGTCCGGCCGGTCCACGGCTTCCCTCTCGATCCAGTCTTCGTCTGGGACGGGGCTGGGTGCGGGGGTTCGGGAAGTGCGGGCCTTGTCGAGATCGACCACGATCGCGTCCGGCTGGATGGTGGCGGTCTTCAGAGCGGTCAGCGCCTTGCTGACGAGATCATCGCCGGTAGCGGGCGGGGTGGGGATGGGTTCAGTCATCATGGATCTCCTGTCATGCCTGCAATGGGCGGACGGGCCCGGGACGGCCGGCATGCCTTGGCCGGGGTGACGGCCGTCCCGGGGCGAGGTCAGGTGAGACCTGCGCGGCGGATGGCGCTTTCGGTGTTACGGGCCCGCTCCTCGGCGGCCTTACGGTCGGCCTTGGCAGCGTCCCTTTCCGGGCCGCGGCGGGCGGCGCGCTCCGCGGCGCGGGCAGTGGCCAGGTCGTTCTTGGCCTGGTTGTCCTGCCTGAGCAGGGCTTTCGCCTCACGGGCGCCGCGCTCTTCCGCGCGGTCGTCGAGGCGCTGGATCCGGCGCTCGATCTTCGGGTCCACGGCGTCGGCGATGGCCTGCTTGCTGCCCCGCAGGATCAGCTTGGTGCGCTGCCACTTCTCGGACGCGGTGTAGGAGCGGTAGACGTCGCTCACTGGGTGTTCCTCCTGGTCAGGCGTAGTCGGCGAGGGGTAACGGGTCAGTCGTCGTCGGTCGTGGTCGCGGTCTCGTACCGGTTCGTGATGGGGCCGTCGGTCGTCTCAAGGCTTTGACCGCCGGTGATGGTGACGGTGCTTTCGATCTCGATGTCGTCGGGCAGGGGAGCGAAGTCGTCGCCGCTAAAACCGAAGATCTTCACGGGGTCCCTTTCGCGCGGGTGGTCCGGGGCGGTTGTCCCGGCTCCTCTTGGCACCCGCCCGTGAAGGCGGGTGCCGCGGGCAGCCGTCAGACCCGGCGGTTCTTGGAGGAGTCCTTGCGGTCCGGGCTGACCAGCGGGAGCACTACGGTCTTGGCGCCCCAGACGAGGGCGACGATCACGACCGCGACGACTGCCAGGGAGATGGCCATGGACGCCATGGCGGCGATGAGCACGGGGCCGAAGTAGACCCCGGTGACGATTGCGCCGCCACCGGCACCGGCCCCGAGCGCGATGCGCTGAAGGGTCCGGTCCGGCGGGGCCTGGTGGATGTGCTGGTGTATGACCTGCGGGCCGGTGGCCTGCGGCTGGTAGGGCGTCAGGGCCTGGTCGGCGTAGATGTACCGGCCGTCCGGGAGGCGGACGACCTGATCGTGCGGAATATGGGGCGCGGGGAGGTGTGTCCACGGGCCCTCCCTCCTTGCGAGGTGAAGGGGATGCGGGCGTGCCCCGGGCCGGATTCGATCCGGCGCCCTTCACGGCTGATTGCCGAGGCGATGGGGCCGGTCAGGCGGGGCCGGGGGAAGCAGCGCAGGTGGACGGGGATGCCGGCGTAGGACGCGACCGACCTCCGGATGTCCCAGCCGGGAGAAGACAGAGGGGCGCTGGTCGATCTCGTCGACAGTCAGGACTGTCCGCCAGGCGTGGAAGGTGGCTCGGGTGGCGCCCATGGCCTCGTGGAGGCTGATGTGCACTCCCAGCACGATGCCGCGAGGTGAGCTGACGGTGCCGGCCTCGACCGCTGTCGGACCGCAGGTCGGGGTGATCGGCCAGGAGTCGGGCATAGAGCGTGGATGGCGGGCGCGGTCTGCTGAAGGGTCGGGATCATGCGGCTTCTCCGATCGAGTCGATGCGCTCGGCGCAGGGCACGCAGGTGCCGAGCGAGGTGGGGATGACGTAGCCCGCGTCCCGGCGGCAGGCTGGGCAGGTGCGGCGGGCGGCGTTCGCCTTGGCCAGCGCTGCCCAGCGGGCCGGGGTCATGGGCCGCACGGGCAGAGCGAGGTTGATGAGGTAGAGGTAGGCCACCAGCGGCGGGCGGCCCCGGCGGCGGTGCCGCTGAAGCTCCGCGGCGACGTCCTGACCTCCGGGCCGCAGGTGCAGGGCCCGCAGTTGCCGACGTGTGGCCAGACCTTCCGGAGCGCACCGCCAGGGGTAGATGGGCAGGGCGCTCATGAGGCGAGTGCGGCCAGCGGCGCGGCAGTCTCGTCGGATGCCGGGTCGGCGGGCGTGGTCTGCTTGGCACGCTCAGCCTTCAGCGTTTCGCGCAGGGCACGGGCCTTGTCCAGGCCGGTGTGGACGGCCTTGCGGATGGCATCCGCGGTCAGCTCCGCGTCACTCCACTTGGACGGTTGCTTCGCGCGCCTCGTCGAGCAGCTGCTTTGCTGTGCGGTTGGGTCGACGGGAGCGGGCCGCTGTGGGGAGTTTGCCGGTTGCCCGCCGCGGAGCCGACTTGGCCGCGGCCACCGCCCGCACAGTTGGCTGCTCGGTTGGCCCGATCGCGGCAAGGGCTGAAGGCCCTGCGGTTGGCTCCGCGGATGCCGACTGGTCGGCCACGGCCACCGGGACGGCCTGGGTGAGTGCCGGGGCTGGTTCGTCCAGCTCAGACCCCAACCGTTCTGTCATCTCATCGGACGAAACATCCTGGTTTGCGGGCTTATGGTGCAGCACCTTCGCGACCAGATCCGAGCCGAAGTAGATCGAGCCGACCGGCAGCGAGGTGGCCAGCAGCACCAGGGCCCAGTTGGCGGGGCCCCAGTCGGCCAACCGACCGTGGCCACCCGACGCGTTGTGCAGCGCGGGCACGAGACCGTGCACGTAGTTCAGCACGAGGGAAGCGATCGTGTAGGCGGCCAGCACCCGCAGCGCGAACTTGCGGTCGTCCTTGTCGGTCAGCACGAGCGTGGCCACCAGAGCGAGAGCCATCAGACCGTCGACCACGAACGGGTACAGCGTCGCCGCGGCACCATCCGCGCCGATCGCACGGGCCACATCCCGCAGCGCGTTCCACGACACCCGAAACGCCATCCCGACCACGGCGACCAGCGCCAGCACCAGCAGGGTCTTGCCCTTGTTGGCCTTCATCGCGCACCGGCCTTCCAGCGGGCGACGTGCCACAGGCAGCAGCCGGTGAAGACGGCCAGGCTGCCGTAGCCGATGCCCAGGCGCCAGGACGGCTCGCGCATCACGGCCAGGACCAGGCCGGTGGTCCAGAGCAGCAGTCCGAGCACGATCAATATCAGAGCCATGGTCCGCAGGGATGGTGTCCGGCTCATGCCGCACCCCCCGCCGCGACCACAGCGGCCACGACCAGCAGCACCGCACCCGCGCGGGTCAGGTCGATCGCCCGCTGAAGGCCCTGGAACTTGGCCAGGCGATGCGGGACAGGTTGGCGATGTCGGCCGCCGCGTCGTAGTCGGCCAGCTCTGCCGTGAGGCCATCGGCGTCGAGCCGGGCCCACCGGGGGAAGCCGTGCTTGCCCTTCAGGTTCGGCCGCACGGCCGCACAGCAGCAGATCCGGCCGCGGCCACCAGCAGGACCACCCCGGCGCCGCCGACGATCCTAGGCCGCGGTGGTCATCGGCATCGTGGTGGCCACCGTCCACACCCCGGCGAGCAGGGCACCGACGAAGGCGAGCAGCAAGCCGGTCTTGTTGTCCGTGCGGAAGATCTCCGCCTTGACCTCCGCGTGAGCCGCGGTCAGCCGCTCGTCGAGGTCGCTCATGCGGCACCGCCCATCCGGGCCGTGGTGTTGGCCAGGTCGCGGCGGACGGCCAGAACCCGGTTATGGGCCCGGCGCAGACGGCGCGCGTCCAGCTCGGTGAGCGGGCGGTCCATGCAGAAGATCTGCGACGTCCAGCTCGTCGACCTGCGCCGTGATGAGCGGCATCTCCCGCTCGATCGCGTCCAGCTCCGCCGCTGTCGGCTCAAGCCATTCAGCGAAGGCCGTAACAGCCTCCTGAACAGTCACGATGGGTTCCATAGGTCGTTGTCCTTCATGACGAACGGCCTGTCAGCGGCCCCGGGTGGCACCCCGGGGCCGCGCGCCGTTGTGAGACCGGGACGGCTCATGCCGTGCCGGTGCGTCCGCGCTGATCGGCGCGGAACGAAGTGCCCCGTCCAGGAATCGAACCTGGCGCTGCCATTCGGGGCTGGAGCCACCGTGCGAGGGGACACCGGCCAGGCCGGGCCCGCCTCCCACGGCGGATGACTCAGCGGGCGTTGCCGACGTGCCGGTCAAGCACGTACGGCGCCCTGGTATGGCGTTTCACTGGGCCTCCTCTCAGCACGGGCTCGTGTGGCCCGCGGAAGGTTCTGCGGAGACAGATCAAGCAATGCCTGTCACTGCCCATGAGGGCAGATCCGGGCAGGTCACCCGGCCCGACATGGGCGGTCGGGGTGGTGACCCGCACCCATCGACCGCCCATGTTCAGGCGGCTGGGTCGGCACTCTGTTGAGTTGTCAAGGAACGACCAACACGGGCACCTGCGGCGAACCACGAGCTATCCCGGGCCGGGAACCCCAGAACCAGTGCTTAGACACAGCAGTCCCGGAGATGTTGTAGCTATTGTCTGTACAATGGCTACAGTCAGGATGTTGGCAGAGTCACGCTCGGATCGCAAGAGCATTGGCTGCATTGACTGGACAATGCGTTCAACCTGCGGCTACATGGGAGGCATGGCAGTGACCCGACTCGGGCGAAACCCGATGTACCAGCAGATCGCGGACACGCTCCGTGAGAAGATCGTGGATGGGGTCCTCGCCCCGGACGCGAAATTGCCGACTGAAGCAGAGCTTCGTGAGCAGTACGACGTGTCCAGGGAGACCGTGCGCAAGGCGTTGGCGCTGCTCGTCAACGAAGGCTTGGTGGTATCGGCCCGCCCTCAGGGGCATTTCGTCCGGCGCCGCGAGCCGATGGTGTTCCGCCCGCAGGCGGAGTTCCGCAAACGCCCGCACTCCGCGGAAATGGACGCCTTCATGACCGAGTACGCGGGGGACGGACGTGAGCCGCGGCAGGACATCGAGGTAGCCATCGTGGACCCGCCTGAGGAAGTAGCGAAGCGCCTGCGGCTCGCTACAGGTGAGCTGGTCGCGGTGCGCAAGCGTGTGCGCTACCTCGACGGTGAGGCGTCCAACATCAACGACAGCTACTATCCGCTCGCCATCGTTCGGGACTCAGAGATCATGCGTCCCGAGGACATCGGCCGCGGTGCCAACGAGGTACTTGCCGAGCTGGGACACCGTCAGGTGCGGGCGCTTGATGAGCTGTACGTGCGGATGCCGACCCCGGACCAGTCGTACCGTCTCGACCTGGGGCCCGGAACACCCGTCGGCGTCCACGTCACAACCGGGTACACCGCAGACGGCACTCCCGTGCGAGTCGCTGTCACGGTGCTTCCAGGCGACCGGACCGTGATCTCTTATGAGCGGGAGCGGGATGTTCAGGGTGAGGACGCGTGACGGAGTTGCATATCAGGGCTGCCCAGTCTGAAGAGCTGGGCACCGTCGAGTCGATACTGCGGGGAGCGTCAACGTGGCTCGCCTCCCGTGGCATCGATCAGTGGCAGTACCCGCCCCACCGCGACCGCATCACCGGAGCACTTGAGCGTGGGGACTGTTTCCTTGCCTTCGTGGACGGACATCCGGTCGCCACGATCCAGGTCGATACCTTCGCGGACTCGGAGTTCTGGGAGCCAGCAGACCGGCCCGATTCCGCGCTCTACGTGCACCGTATGGCGGTCAGCCGGTCGTCCGCCGGAATGGGCGTTGGCAGTGCGCTGCTCGACTGGGCTACGGAACGGGCAGTCACGGCAGGCAAGGCATGGCTGCGACTCGACGCGTGGAAGGACAACCCCGGTCTGCATCGGTATTACGAGGGCGAGGGGTTCAATCTGCTACGCATCGTGGATCTGCCGCACCGAAAGTCAGGTGCTCTTTTCCAGCGTGCGACCACCTGCGGGCCTGACACCCGAACCTGACGTCTGTGGGCCATGTCTGGGCCCACGGTAGCGACCAACGTGCCTGATCGAGAGTCTTCCCAGGTCACCTAGGGTGCGGCGGGCGTAACCGGGACCCTCTTGAAAACCGTCGTGGCAGCGATGTCACCGTGGGTTCAAATCCCACCGCCTCCGCGGTAGTGAGCAGTGCGAACGGCCCCTGACCTGAGGTGATGGTCAGGGGCCGTTGGCGTGCGCGGGCTCGTGCCGGGCGCCGTGACTCACCGCTGTTGGCCGTGGGTCATCGGTGCATGGGGCACGGGAGGGGCGCGCGATACGCCGTTCAAGGAGGCGTGCGCTCCCTCTGTGCGCCGGTTACCAGGAGGGGCGATACGTGGGAACCGCAGTACGTGGACCACCGCTTTCCTGGGCGGTTGGTTCTCTGCGGCTCACCTCAAACGTGGCCACGCCCTCTCGTAGTTTCCCCGTTGATACCTGTCCAGTTGGGCATGGCGCGGACACGTGAGGGCGGGGCGCTTCGTCGTCAGTGGGGACCGCGCCGTGGCGGACGCAACAAAGCCCACATGACGAGTACCTGGAGAGGTCTCTTGAACCGTTCGGTGAGCCGACGGACAGTGGAGCGGCGCAAGGTACAGAGCCAGACGTAACTGCTCAGGGAGACGCAGAGACAAGCCCAGCTCTGCCACCACAGGGCCCACGTCGAGGAATCTCGATCGGTGCAGAGGTAGAACGTCCAGGTGACTGAGGTGGCCAATCCCAACGTCACCAGGCTGGCCCTGAATACCTGACCACGAACTGCCCAGCGGGATGCGAAGAGGCCAACGGGAATTTGGATGGCGACATGGAACATCAGGATCCAGGCCATCAGGCCGAATACCTGGAGGGCCGGGACGTCGTCAGGACCGCCGTAGGTTGCCGTGGACACGGCCGGAATCGAGACTAAGCCGATGCACAGCAGAACGCCGCTCAAGTGCATGGCGGCGATGTTCAACGGAACGTGCCACGCTCCGATCCACTGGCGCTCGGGGTCACTCGTCTGCACCACGACCTCCCCGGAGGGGCCAGAACACCTCCGCCGCTGCTGGCGGACCGTACATGCA
>CAVXIJ010000011.1:0-26918 GCA_963761765.1 uncultured Actinomycetota bacterium | reverse complement strand
CTACGGTACCGCCGTGGCAGTTCGCTGTCCACCAGACGGAAGAAGCGGCGCAGCGAGTGCGCGGCGTGCAGGGGCACCCGTTCATAACCGATCTCGGGGCCGCCCGGCCGTGCGATGTCGCTGATGAGCCCTGGCGCCGAGGGCACCACATGCCGGAGAACGGGCAGCGCGTAGGCGGCGATGCCGTGCACCTTGATCCCCGGATTGACGACGACGATCCCGGAAACCGCGCTGCCGTGCTTCGCCGCGAGCCGCAGGGCCAGCGCGCCGCCCATCGAGAGCCCCGCGACGAAGACCTGGCTGCACTTCTCCCGCAGCGCACGCAGCTCGCGGTCCACCTCGGCGTACCAGTCCTGCCAGCCGGTGAGCTGCATGTCCTGCCAGCGTGTGCCGTGTCCGGGCAGCAGCGGCAAAGACACCGTCAGACCGTGCCCGGCCAACTGCTCGGCCCAGGGGCGCAGCGACTGCGGCGAACCGGTGAAACCGTGGCAGAGGAGGACGCCGACCTCGCCGCCCTGGTGGTGATACGGCTCTGCTCCAGCGAGTACCGGCACCTTCGGTTCTCCTGTCCGTGTGAGTGGCGGGGGCTGCCGCGGGTGCGGGGACCGCAGGCTGGTGTGCCCATCGCGCAAGGCGTACCTCACCGTACGCGACCCCACCGACACCGACCAGGTCCATCGAGGACCGCGCCGACCGCCGACCGGTCAGGTGCGCCGTGCGGAGGCGAGAGGTCCGGCTCGGTGTGACGGGGCGACGGAAGAAACCGGCACCGCCTGATCCGCCCCGGCGGCGCCCGGGATACGCCACGCACGTCAGGCGGGGGCGCGGGGCCGGCCGCGGGTAAGGTCGGGACGACAGACACAGGAGGCCCTGAGTTGATCTACGGCGCGATGAAACTCTCCCTCGGAGGATCGCTGCGACTGGCCTTCAGGCCGTGGACGGAAGGCTTCGAACACATCCCCGCCGAGGGCCCCGCGATCCTGGCCAGCAACCACCTGTCGTTCTCCGACTCCTTCTTCCTGCCCGCCATGCTCGACCGCAAGGTCACCTTCATCGCCAAGGCCGAGTACTTCACCACACCGGGCATCAAGGGCCGGATGACCGCCGCCTTCTTCAAGGGGGTGGGCCAGCTGCCGGTGGACCGCTCCGGGGTGCGCGGCGCGGGCGAGGCGGCCATCAGGAGCGGTATCGAGGTCCTGGAGCGCGGAGAGCTGTTCGGTATCTATCCCGAGGGCACCCGCTCGCCCGACGGCCGGCTCTACCGCGGCAAACCGGGCGGTCTCGCACGCGTGGCCCTCGCCAGCCAAGTGCCCGTCATCCCCGTCGCGATGGTGGACACCGAGAAGATCCAGCCGCCCGGCAAGGTCATCCCGAAGCTGATGCGCCCGGGCATCCGCGTGGGCAGGCCGCTGGACTTCAGCCGCTACCAGGGCATGGACCACGACCGTTTCGTGCTGCGCGCGGTCACCGACGAGGTCATGTACGCCATCATGAAGCTCTCCGGCCAGGAGTACGTGGACATCTACGCCACCGCCGCGAAACGCCGGCTCGCCGAGGCCGCCAGGCAGGACAAGCCGGTGGTGCACCAGCACAAGGCCGGGCGTTTGGGGTAGCGCGGCAACCGCCTGCGGCCGGGCCTCCGGGGCGGCGAACGGCACGGGGGAGGGCGGGCCGGTCTGGCGGGCACGTAGCGCGCGTACCGTCGGGCGGCGAACCGGCCGCCGCGGCAGGAGAGTAAGAGTCGTACAAGGGGTGGGGCATTGGCGCAGCGCGAGCAGCACACCAGGATGTCGGTCGAGCAGCCGCTATGGCGTGCGCTCACCGTCTACCGCCCGCTGACCATGCTCTACGCCGTCGGGATCTTCGTCTTCGAGTACGACAGGTTCATCCGTCCCGCCCTCGCCATCACCTACTTCGCGGTGCTCGCCGTCTGGACGCTCGCCACCTGGCGCAGGGTCACGGGCGCCGCGACGTGCACTCCGTGGTTTCTCGCCACCGACCTCGTCATCGCGCTGACCGGCATCCTGCTCACGTCGGCCACGGTGGACCACGCCCGGATCGTGGCGGGCATCTCGACCCTGCCGTCGATCTGGACGGCGGGCTCGGTGCTCGCCTTCGCGCTCAAGCACGGCTGGCGCTGGTCGGCCCTGGCCGCCGCCCTGGTCGGCGTCGCCGACATCGTGCAGCGCGGCGCCCTCAGCCGTGGCACGTTGCACAACGTGGTCCTGGTCTGGGTCGCCGCCATCGGCATCGGCTACGTCGTCGAGGTGGCCCGCGCCTCCGAGCGCACTCTCGCCCGCGCCCTGAAGATCGAGGCCGCCACCAGGGAGCGGGAACGGCTCGCCCGCGACATCCACGACGGCGTGCTCCAGGTCCTGGCCATGGTGCAGCACCGAAGCAGCGTGCTGGGCGGCGAAGCAGCGGAACTCGGCCGCCTGGCAGGAGAGCAGGAGGCCGCCCTGCGCGTCCTCGTCACCAGCCCTCTCGCCGTCCCCGCGCAGGCCACCGCCGCTGCCGCCACCGGCGAAGGGCGTGGCGGCGACTTGTTTTTGGGGCAGGACTGCGACGGCCACGACGGTGCGGACACCGCCTCGGCGGATGGTTCCGGCGAGGCGCCGGCCGGCCCCCTTGACGTACGGTCCCTGCTCGCCAGGTACGCCGGGTCCGCCCGGGTGACCCTCTCCGAGCCGGGCGCCCCGGTGTCGTTGGAAGCCACCGCGGCCAGGGAACTGGCCGCCGCCGTCGGCGCCGCGCTGGACAATGTCCGCAGGCACGCCGGGGAGCAGGCCCACGCCTGGATCCTGATCGAGGACGAACCGGAAGCGGTGATGGTCACGGTCCGCGACGACGGCCCCGGCATCCCCGAAGGACGGCTTGTGCAGGCGGCGGGGGAGGGGCGGCTCGGCGTGGCGCTGTCGATCAGGGGACGGCTGCGTGACATCGGCGGCACGGCCGAGCTGATCTCGGTACCGGGCCAGGGCACAGAGGTGGAGCTGACCGTGCCGCGGTCGGCGTCAGTGCGGCGGAAGGTGTGAGGACAGTGGGCGAGCGGCCGGCGGAACGGGACGGCGACGCGGCGGCGCGGGGAAGCGGAGCTGCGGCGTCCTTTTCTGCGGGTGGTGGGCCGAAGGCGCCTTCCATACCCGCCGGGCAACGGGGACGGGGCGGCGGTGCGGCGCCTTTGAAGGTCATGGTCGTGGACGACCACCCGATGTGGCGTGACGCCGTCGCCCGTGATCTGACCGAGGCGGGTTTCGACGTGGTGGGCACGGCGGGCGACGGTGAGCAGGCGGTGCGCCGTGCCCGGGCCGTCGCCCCCGATGTGCTGGTCCTCGATCTGAACCTGCCCGCCAAGCCCGGTGTGCAGGTCTGCAAGGAACTCGTCGGCGCCGACCCCGCACTGCGCGTCCTCGTGCTGTCCGCGAGCGGTGAGCACGCCGATGTCCTGGAGGCCGTCAAGTCCGGGGCCACCGGCTATCTGCTGAAGTCGGCCTCCACGCAGGAGCTGATCGAGGCGGTGCGCCACACCGCTGCGGGTGATCCGGTCTTCACGCCAGGGCTTGCCGGGCTCGTGCTCGGCGAGTACCGCAGGCTCGCCTCCGAGCCCGGCCCGGCCGCTCCCGACAAGGCTGCCAAGTCGGCGGTCCCCGAACTCACCGACCGGGAGCGCGAGGTGCTGCGGCTGGTCGCCAAGGGGCTGAGCTACAAGCAGATCGCCGAGCGCCTCGTCATCTCGCACCGCACCGTGCAAAACCACGTCCAGAACACCCTCGGCAAGCTTCAGCTCCACAACCGCGTGGAGCTCGTGCGCTACGCGATAGAACGCGGCCTGGACGACGCGTGACCCCGGGGCACCCGACCCGTACGGATAGAAGCAAAGATCCTGTATGATCATATTTGTCATCTTTCTTCCTGTCCTTTATCCCACCTTCGAGTGAACGTCAAAGATCAACTCCCCGTGAAAGCCGCGGAATTGACCATTCGCCCCATCACGGAGTGACGTACATCACTACTAGCGTGTGCGGTAACAGCTCACCTAGGGCGAAGGGACAATTCCATGCGGGTCGGAGTACTGACCGGTGGCGGCGACTGCCCAGGGCTCAATGCCGTCATCCGAGGCATCGTCCGCAAGGGCGTGCAGGAGTACGACTACAGCTTCGTCGGCTTCCGTGATGGCTGGCGGGGTCCGCTGGAAGGAGACTCCTTCCAGCTCGGCATCCCCCAGGTGCGGGGGATCCTGCCCCGCGGCGGCACCATCCTCGGGTCCTCGCGCACCAACCCGCTGAAGGTGGAGAACGGCATCCGCCGGATCCGCGAAAACCTCGCCAAGCAGGAGGTCGACGCGCTGATCGCCATCGGCGGCGAAGACACCCTCGGCGTCGCGGCGCGCCTGGCCGACGAGTACGGCATCCATGTCGTCGGCGTGCCCAAGACCATCGACAACGATCTGTCCGCCACCGACTACACCTTCGGTTTCGATACCGCGGTCGGCATCGCCACAGAGGCCATCGACCGCCTGCACACCACCGCCGAGTCGCACATGCGCGTCCTCGTCGTCGAGGTGATGGGCCGTCACGCGGGCTGGATCGCCCTGCACTCGGGTCTCGCCGGCGGGGCCAACGTCATCCTCATCCCGGAGCGGCGCTTCGACGTGGAGCAGGTCTGCGGCTGGGTCTCCAGTCGCTTCCGGGCGTCGTACGCGCCCATCGTGGTGGTCGCCGAGGGGGCCATGCCCAGGGACGGCGACATGGTGCTCAAGGACGGTTCGCTCGACTCTTTCGGCCATGTTCGGCTCTCCGGCGTCGGCGAGTGGCTGGCCAAGGAGATCGAACGGCGCACCGGCAACGAGGCCCGCACCACCGTTCTCGGCCATGTCCAGCGCGGTGGCACACCCAGTGCCTTCGACCGCTGGCTCGCCACCCGTTTCGGACTGCACGCCATCGAGGCCGTCCGGGACGGCGACTTCGGCAAGATGGTCTCGCTGCGCGGCACCGACATCGTGCGCGTCCCCATCGCCGAAGCCACCGCCCGCCTCAAGACGGTTGACCCGGCCCTCTACGAGGAGGTCAGCGTGTTCTTCGGCTGACCGGCGCCCGGAGCCGGGCGCCGGGCCCAGGCCCAGGCCCGGCCCTGGGCACCGCGGACGGGGCGGCCGCTTCGGCTCACCTAGCCGACGGCTCCTCCACCTGCCGCACCCAGGAGAGCAGCTCCCGCACCACATCGGCCCCGCGCAGCGTCAGCACCGACTCCGGATGGAACTGCACCCCGGCCACTCCAGGCCCCCGCACCGCGTGCACCTCCCCGCTGACCGGGTCCCGGCTGACCTCCACTTTGCGAGCCGCGAGATCCGCGGCCGCCGCGTCATCGCACCGCGCCACGAAACTGCTGTAGAAACCGACCGTCTCCGCCCGCCCGAACAACTCGACGGCGCACTGCGCCCCCTGGTACGGCACCTCCTTGCGGACGATCTCAAGGCCCAGCTCCGCCGCGATCAGCTCATGGCCGAGGCAGACACCGAGCAGCCCGTGCCGGTGCGTGCGCAGCGCCTCGGCCGTGAGCGCCCGCAGAAAACGCATCTTCGGATCGTCCGCGTCCGACGGGTTCCCGGGTCCCGGCCCCAGTACCAGCGGCCCGTCGTGCGCCGCCACCGCGTCCCGCAGCCCCGGTTCGTCGTAGCGCCGCACCGTCACATCGAGCCCTGACGAGCGCAGCACATGCGCCAGCATCGCGGTGAAGGTGTCCTCGCCGTCCACGACCAGCGCATGCCCCGAAAGCCCGGCCTCGGAGCCGCCCGCGTCCATAGCCGCAGCCGCGATCTCGGCTCCTTCGCCGCTTGCGACCTCTGCCGTTTCCGCGGGCCGCTCCTGCATCCGCAGCCAGAACGGCGCGAGCGCCGCCCGCCGCCCGTCGAGCGCCGCCCGTACCCGGGGGTCGTCGGCGAGGCGCGGGCGTGCGCGCTCCTCGCGCGGGCGGCCCGGAGTCACACCGAGCGCCGCCAGCACCCCGGCCGCCTTCGCATGCGTCTCCGCGACCTCGCTCGCCGGATCGGAGCCGCGTACGAGCGTCGCGCCCACCGAGACCCGCAGTCGGCCGTCCGCGCCGATGTCGGCGGTGCGGATCAGGATGGGAGAGTCCAGCGTCTGGGCGCCCGCGGCGTCCCGGCCGATCAGTGCGAGCGCACCCGCGTAATAGCCCCGCCCGCCGGTGGCTTCTTCCTGTGGTTCCTGCGATCCTTGCCGCCCCTGCGGCTCGTAGCGCTCGATGACCCGGCAGGCGTTCTGCACCGGCGAGCCCGTCACCGTCGCCGCGAACATGGTCTCCCTGAGCACGTCCCGCACATCCAGCGAGGAGCGTCCGCGCAGTTCGTACTCGGTGTGCGCGAGATGTGCCATCTCCTTGAGCCGTGGCCCGACGACCACACCGCCCATGTCGCCGACCGTGCACATCATCTTGAGCTCCTCGTCGACGACCATCGACAACTCCTCGATCTCCTTGCCGTCGCCAAGGAAGCCCAGCACCCCCTCCACCGTCGGCCCCTCGGCCGGATACCGGTATGTGCCGCTGATCGGATTCATCACCACCGTCCCCGGCCCGCCGTCCCTCTCGACCGCGAGCCCACCGTGCTCCCCGCGGCCTCCGGACATCCGCACATGCACCTCGGGACTCGCCCCGACCAGAGTCCTGTCTCCGGTGTGCACGACGAACGTCCAGTAGGCGCCGCGTTCGCCGGACAGCAGCCGCCGCAGGAGCGCGAGTGCGTCGGCGGCGTCGAAGTCCCTGATCCGCCCGCGGAAGTCGCGGCGGATCACGAAGTTGGCTCCTTCGCCGACGCCGATCTCGTCCCGCACGACCCGTGCCACGATCCGGGCGTATGCCTCGTCGCTTACGTCGAACGCCCCGTCGGTGACCTGCACGTCGTGTGTGGGCAGCGCTTCGAGGACCTCGGCCAGCGGGAGTTCGTACGTCTCCTCGGGGATCAGCAGCGCCAGCGGTGTGCCGTCGTCACGCACGTCGAAGCCGCGCTCGCGGATCTGCCGGAACGGCACCAGGGCGAGCACGTCGTGCACGGGCCGCCCTTCCGCCCTGCCGTGCGGACGTGCGAGGCGCCCCCGGTCAGGTGCGCCGGACGGCAGCGGAATGTCGGCCAGTCTCGCCGCCTCGGTCACCGGGCCGATCAGCACCTCGACGGTGTCGGGAGCGTGGCCCGGAGTCGCCCGGCGCAGCACCGCGAAAGGCGGCGCGCCGGGGGCCAGTAGGCGTCGGAAGAGGGCGGATGCGCAGGGCGCCGCTGGGGCCGGCACGGTGGATCCGGTGGACGTGGCGAGGTGCGAAGGACGTACGGGGCGCATGGCGGGAGTTCCTTCCATCGGGAGGAGGAACGGCCCTGGAAACACCAAAGGCCGCCCCTCGGGCGGCCTGTGCGGTGGATCCGCGCACAATCAGAAGTGGGCCGCCGGTTGAGCGGTCCACCACCAGGTCAGGTGTGCGTGTGCGAGATGCGGAGAGTCCACGGGCCGCACCTTAGCGCATGATCGCCTCGCGCAGTGCTAGCGCGCGGCGGGGACGGTCCGAGATCAGGACGTCCACGCGCGTGTCGTGCAGGAAACGGGTCAGCAGGTCGTCCTCGTTGACGGTCCACACCATGGCGAAGAGGCCGTGCGCGTGGCACTGGCCCAGGACGGTCGCCCGGGCCAGCCGCTGGTGCACCGCGACCCCCTTGGCGCCGCACGCCCGGATCCGGCGCAGCGGATACAGCTCGCTCCAGCGCACCCCGGGCATCCGCAACAGAGCCGTCTCGGCCCGGTTCCTGCCCAGCGAGAGTGCCGTGCGCACCTGCGGGAAGTCACGGGAGATCGCCGCGATCGAGGCGTCTTCGAGGGTGGTGGCGACGAACCCGTCCGCGCCGAGCACATCGAGCGCGAGGCCCATGACTTCGTGCTCGTAGCCGGTCTCCTTCAGGTCCAGGTGGCCCAGCAGCCGACCGGCGACGAGAGACATCACCTCGTCGACGACGGGCACCGCGTACCCCGCGCGCTGCCGCAGCTCGCGATAGGTCAACGCGGCCAGCGGCGGCCCGGTGCGGCCGACTCGGGCGTCGTGGTGGACGACCAGGACGCCGTCCTTGGTGCGCCGGACATCGAACTCGACGTACTCCGCGCCGGACAGCAGCGCGTCGCGGTACGCCTCCAAGGTGGCGGGGGCGGCTCGTTCGGAGCCCCCGCGGTGCGCCGACACGGCAGGCCGGCTCTCCGCGGCCATCGATCACGCCACCCGGGGCGGACGGGGCGGGGGCATCTTCCTCGGTCACCTCGATCACACACGGATACGGTCGCGATCACACACGCACACGGACAACGGGTGAGGACGGTCCTGGCCGCTGGAGCACGGCGCGGTCGGACGAGCGGAACCACAGGTGAGCGGCGGGCGCGATGACGACGCCTGCCGATGACAGATCGTAACGGAGCGCATGCGGCCGGGCGGTGAGGCAGTGGTCTCCGAGGGTGACCATCTCAATCCCTGAGAAATCCGGAAGGCAGGTGAGCGCGACACCGTAACCTTGACGCGTGACCGTGAACGCCGAAATCCAGGCCGGTGGCAACACCTGGCAGAACCTGCCCGCGGCGCAGCAGCCCGAGTACCCCGATGCCGAGGCGCTGCGCTCAGTGATCGCCGAGCTCGCCTCGTATCCGCCTCTCGTCTTCGCCGGCGAGTGTGACCAGCTGCGCGCCCGGATCGGAGCCGTCGCCAAGGGCGAGGCGTTCCTGCTCCAGGGCGGCGACTGCGCCGAGGCCTTTGATGCGGTCTCCGCCGACCACATCCGTAACAAGCTGAAGACCCTGCTGCAGATGGGCGCGGTGCTCACGTACGCCGCCTCGGTGCCCGTGGTGAAGGTGGGCCGGATCGCCGGGCAGTACTCGAAGCCGCGCTCCAAGCCGACCGAGACCCGAGACGGCGTCACGCTCCCCACCTACCGCGGCGATTCGGTGAACGGGTCCGCCTTCACCGAAAAGGACCGCATCCCGGACCCCGAGCGCCTGAAGCGGATGTACCACGCCTCGGCCTCCACGCTGAACCTGGTGCGCGCCTTCACCACCGGCGGCTACGCCGACCTGCGCCAGGTGCACGCCTGGAACCAGGACTTCGTGAAGTCCTCCCCGTCCGGCCAGCGCTACGAACAGCTGGCCCGCGAGATCGACAAGGCCCTGCACTTCATGCGGGCCTGCGGCGCGGAACCGGAGGAGTTCAAGACCGTCGAGTTCTACTCCTCCCATGAGGGCCTGCTGCTGGACTACGAGTCGGCGCTCACCCGCACCGACTCGCGCACCGGGCAGCTCTACGACACCTCGGGGCACCTGGTCTGGGTCGGCGAGCGCACCCGGCAGATGGACGGCGCGCACATCGAGTTCGCCTCGAAGATCCGCAACCCGCTCGGCATCAAGCTCGGCCCGACGACCACGGCCGAGGAGGCGCTGCAGTACATCGAGCGCCTGGACCCGGACCGCGAGCCGGGTCGGCTGACCTTCATCGTCCGGATGGGCGCCGACAAGGTCCGCGACAAGCTCCCCGAGCTGGTCGAGAAGGTCACCGCGTCCGGCGCCACCGTCGCCTGGGTGACCGACCCGATGCACGGCAACACCTTCGAAGCGGCGTCCGGCCACAAGACGCGCCGTTTCGACGACGTGCTCGACGAGGTCAAGGGCTTCTTCGAGGTGCACAAGGGACTAGGTACTCACCCGGGCGGCATCCACGTGGAGCTCACCGGCGACGATGTCACCGAGTGCGTCGGCGGTGGCGACGAGATCTTCGTCGACGACCTCCACCAGCGCTACGAGACCGCCTGCGACCCGCGGCTCAACCGCAGCCAGTCGCTCGACCTGGCCTTCCTGGTCGCGGAGATGTACCGGGACCAGTAGGCGGCCTGCGGGAGCCGGTGGAACTTGCTGAACGATGGGGCGCGGATCGCAGTTGTGATCCGCGCCCCATCGGTGCTTCTGGGGTTTCTGTCCTGCCGCCGCCATGGGTAAGGTTAGGTTTGCCTCACCGTGCGAGCGTTGCTTGCGGAAACGGTCGAGGCCTTGTCCTGCCGGTTCTGATCGCCTCGGGGAGGTGGCCGCGTGTTCGTGTGCAACTGCTTCGGGGTGACCGAGGACCAGGTGAACAAGCATGTGGCCGACGGCGCGTGCACACCGCGGCAGATCGCGTCGGCCTGCCGGGCTGGTACCGACTGCGGCTCCTGTGTGCGCCGGATACAGGCACTGCTCGGCCGGGCCGCGTGCCCGCGGCGTGAGCTCGTCGACCGGGGGCGGCCCGCGCTGGCCGCGGACACGGCGTCGGCGTCGGGTGCGGTGTCGGCTCTGGAGGGGCCCTGCCGCGGGAGGCGACCGTGGCGCGACTGCTCCGGGTGTGAGGGCCGTCTCGGACGCGGCGCTCGCCCGGTCCGGATGGCGCGGCGAGTGCTCCGGGCCCGGCCGTCGCGGACACCGCGCGCTTAGCGGCGGAGGCCATGGGCGCCAGCGGGTGACGCCTGGTGCATCGCGCGGCGCTGCCGAAAGGCCGTGGCCGGGGTGAGTCGCCGCCCGCCGGCTGCTCGATCATCTGGGCGATGTACAGCGGCTCGCCGAGCTTCTCGACCAGTTCCAGATGCGTGTCGAGATAGTCGATGTGCTCCTCCTCGTCCGCGAGGATCGACTCGAAGATGTTCGCGGACGTGATGTCGCCCTTGGCGCGCATCACCTCGATGCCGCGGCGGAGCCGGTCGATCGCCTCCACCTCCACCTGCCGGTCGGCCTGGAACATCTCCGTGACGCTCTGCCCCACGCGCACATGGAAAAGCCGCTGGTAGTTGGGCAGGCCCTCCAGGAAGATGATCCGGTCGGTGAGGATCTCGGCGTGCCGCATCTCATCGAAGGACTCCGCCCTGGTGTGCTCCGCGAGCTTGGTCCAGCCGTGGTGCTCCTGCAATTTCGCATGCAGGAAGTACTGGTTGATCGCGGTCAGCTCGGCGGTCAGCTGCTCATTGAGAAATTCGATGACCTCGGGATCGCCCTGCATCGCCGAAGCTCCTTCCAGCCGGATGCCTTGCCAGGTTGCGCGCATCCTTTCATCGGCACCGAGAGCCGTCCAGTAAGTAAGGACTTGCCGTGTTGAAGGCGGTTTGCCGGAATCGATACGGGGCCGGTCATTTCCACTGTTCCGGGTCTGTCAGGATGGAGCCATGGGTCATTCGGTGGGTCGCGAATCCCGGCAGGCGGGAGAGCCGGGGCCGGAGCTGCCGCCCGGGCAGCGGCTGCAGCGGGGCTGGCCCGTCACGCATTACGGACCCGTGCCCAAGTTCCGCCCCGAGCGCTGGGAATTCCGGGTCTTCGGCGCCACCGCGGACGGTGAGAAGCACTGCTGGTCCCATGAGGACTTCTCGGCCCTCCCGTACTCCACGGTCACCGCCGATTTGCACTGCGTGACGAAATTCAGCATGCGCGGCGCGGAATGGGGCGGAGTGGCGGCCGGCGCGATCGTGGAACTGGCGCCGCCCGGCGACACCGTCACCCATGTGATGGTCTGGGCCGAGTACGGCTACAGCGCCAATCTGCGGCTGGCCGACTTCGCCGCCGAGCACACGATCTTCGCCACGCACAAGGATGGCGAGCTACTCACCGCCGAGCACGGCTTCCCACTGCGGCTCGTGGTGCCGCACCTGTACGCCTGGAAGGGCCCCAAGTGGGTGCGCGGTGTCGAGTACATGACCGCCGACCGCCGGGGCTTCTGGGAGGAGCGGGGCTACCACAACATCGGCGACCCCTGGTCTGAACAGCGCTATTCGTACCAGGAGGAGCCCGGGGACGGCCCCGAGCTCTGACCTGTCGCGCTCCCGGCCATCCCGCCGTGATCCTCATGCGGTGCCCGCTGCCCGTCTCGGTGGTGGTACCGATGCGCCACGGCGTGTCCCTTGCCGCGGCCGATCATCCACCGGTTCACGGGCGTGGTGACGAGGAACGCCAAGGCGAGTGAGAGGGCGAGCGAGGTCCAAAAGAGCAGGTCGGCCAGGCTCGCGTGCAGGGCGGCCGGCCAGACGGCGACGGTGCCGTTGTCGATCAACTCCATGACGGCGATGGACGCGGCGTCCGCGGCGAGCGCCACCCGCACGGCGACCCCGAAGCCGACCCCCGCCCTGACGACACCGCGCAGCGTGAGCCCGTACCCGAAGAGGAACGCCAGGACGACCGCCAGCGCCGTGGTGGGCCAGTTGCCCCAGCCGAACGCCGTACCGACGACCATGCCCAGTACCTCGCCGATGGCGCAGCCGGTGAGGCAGTGCAGGGTGGCCCGCGCGGCCGTTGCCCAGGTGGTCCGGGCGTGGTCTCGACGAGTGGACGCGGAGCTGTCCCGGCGCCCGGGGAGCTCGGCGGGTCCGGGTTCGGCTGCGGACCCGCCTGCCGGTAGCTGCTGTATGCGTGCTGTGAACGGGTATCCGGTGCGCTGATATGTCATGGCGACCCCCGGTGAGTGATCCAGGGCCGATCGGTGGCCCAGGGCCGGCGGTGTGGCGCCGGCCCGTACCCACCAGCGAACGCCCTATACCCCCCGAGGGTATTCCCTGAGTTTCTTCAGCAGTTCAGCGTCCTGCGCGTGCTTCTCCTTGGGGCCCGGCGTCTCCAGGATCAGCGGAACGTTCTCGGTTGCCGGGTGGGCCATCAGCGCGCGGAACGCGTCCTCGCCGATGTGTCCTGCGCCGATGTTCTCGTGCCGGTCCTTGTGGGCGCCGACCACGTCCTTGGAGTCATTGGCGTGGATCAGCTTCAGCCGTCCTTCGCCCACCGCATCCACCAGCAGGTCGAGCGTCTGCTGCACGCCGTTCGGCCCGGACAGGTCGTGCCCCGCGGCGAAGATATGGCAGGTGTCCAGGCAGACGCCGAGTTTCGGGTGGGCGTCCAGCGCCTCGAAGTAGGGGGCGAAGTCCCAGGTGCGGGCGCAGAGCGAGGCGCCCTGGCCCGCGGTCGACTCCAGCAGCAGATACGGGTCGTCGTCATGGGTCAGCTCGTCCAGCAGCGGCAGCAGCCGTTCGCGGACCTGGGCCAGGGCCACGGCCCGCTCCCGCCCGCCGGTTGCCGAACCGGTGTGCACGACGACGCCGAGCGCGCCGATCTCGCGTCCGCGGCGCAGCGAGTGGCGCAGTGACTCGACCGACCGTTCGACGGTCTCGGCGGTGTGCGAACCGAAGTTGATCAGATACGGAGCGTGCACATAGGCGGGGATGCGTTCGGCGGCACAGGCCGCGCGGAACTCCTCGTCCTGCCGCCCGTTGCCCGCGGGGGTCGCCCAGCCGCGCGGATTGGCGACGAAGACCTGCACGGTCTCGGCGCCCATCTCCCGTGCGTACGACAGGCCGACGGAGGCGAGACCGCCGGCCACGGGCACATGCCCACCGATCGGATTGCGGGACACTTCACTGGTGGCGTCGCCGCCACCGGCCGTACTTCTCTTGCTGCTCACGCCGGACAGCGTGCCACGTCCGGCGCCGGGGCTCCTATCCGGTCCCGTCCTGTACGGGTCCCGGGCGGGCCGGCGCCCGGGAGCCCGACATGATCCAAACGAGCTGTCCTGGATCTTCAGTGCACTACTAGCCGACGTCCAGGGTGATCGTGCTGCCCTTGGGTGCCTTGTCGCCGCCGTCCACCGACTGGTCCTCGACCTCGCTGCCGAAGATGCCGAAGAGGCCGCGGTCGACGTTGACCTTGAATCCGGCGTCGGTCAGCGTCTGCTTGGCGTCGTCCACATCGTGACCGGTGACATCCGGGACGACGATCATCTCGGGGCCCTTGGAGAGCGTCAGCGTGATGGTGTCGCCCTCCGCCGCCTGGGCGTCCTTGCCCGGTGACTGCGCGGCGACCTTGCCCGCGTCGAACGGAGCGGTCACCCGGTGCGGGGAGACCTGCACCTTGAGGCCCGCGTCCGTCAGGTCCGCCGTCGCGTCCGTCAGGGACTCGCCGCTGACGTCGGGGATGTCGACGGGCCTGCCCTTGCTGACTGTGAGCGCCACCGCCGAGCCCGCCCTGCGCACCGAGCCGGCGTCCGGATCCGTACGGATCACGGCGCCCTTCGTGACGGAGTCGCTGAACGCCCTGGTCACCATGCCCGGCGCGAGCCCGAGGGACTTCAGCCGCTCCCTCGCCTCGGTCAGCGGGACACCCTGGAGAGCGGGCACGCGCGCGGTGCGCGGGCCCCGCGAGATGGTCAGGTCCACCTGGTCGTGACTGCGGATGCGGGACCCGGCCGAGGGATCGCTGGAGAGCACGGTGCCGGGCGCGCCGGTGGCGCTGTAGGCGTGGCTGATGTGACCGAGCTCAAGTCCGGCGTCGGCCAGCCGCTGGCGCGCCTGCGGCAACGTCTTGGTGAGCAGCGGCGGCACCCTGGTGAACTGGCCGGAGTTGATGTACCAGACCCCTGACCCGATCCCCAGTACCAGGAGCACCGCGACGATCAGCGCCAGGGTGCCCCGGCTGGGGCGCAGGGCACGGCGCGCGGGAGCCGGGGGTGGGGTCTGTAGGCGGCTGGTCCGGTGGATCGCGGCCTGCGGGTCGTCGTCGGCCTCCTGGGCGTGCCCGGCATCGAGGTCCCGGGCGGTCTGCGCGGCGATACCGACGGCGCGTGGGATGACGCTGGTGCGGTCCTCGGCGATGTCGTGGCCGCTCGCGCGGGCGCCGGGCGGGAGGGCGTCCAGCTGCTCGCCGGTGAGCGCGCTCCTGGCCTGCCTGGCGTCCGAGAGCATCGCCACCGCGTCGTGCGGGCGCAGCTCGGGCAGGCGGGCGGTGGCGGCGGCCACGAGCTCGTCCAGCTCCACGGAGAGCCCGGGGACGGCGCCGGACGGGGGCGGCACATCGGCGTGCAGATGCTGGTAGAGCACCTGGGCGGGGGAGTCGCCCGAGTGCGGCTTGCTCCCGGTCAGCATCTCGTACAGGACGATGCCGCAGGCGTACACGTCGACGCGCGGGTCGGCGGTGCCGTGCTCGATCTGCTCGGGAGCGAGGTACGAGACCGTGCCGAGTACCGATCCCGTGGTGCTCGTCACGGTGTCGACGGCGCGGACGAGTCCGAAATCGGCCACTTTGACCCGGCCGTCGTCTCCTATGAGGACGTTCTCCGGCTTCATGTCGCGGTGCACGAAACCGGCCCGGTGAGCGGCCCCCAGCGCGGCGAGCACCGGCTCCAGGATGTCCAGCGCGGCCCTCGGCCGCAGCGCCCCGCGCTCGCGCAGCACGTCACGCAGCGTGCAGCCCGCGACGTACTCCATCGCCAGGTACACGTACCGCCCCTGGGCGCCCTGGTCGTACACCCCGACCACATTGGGGTGGGAGAGCCGGGCCACCGACTTGGCCTCGCGGATAAAACGCTCGACGAACGAGGCGTCGGCGGCCAGCGCCGGATGCATCACCTTTAGTGCGAGCACACGGTCGAGGCGGGTGTCCACGGCCCTGTAGACCGTGGCCATCCCGCCGGTCGCGATGAGCGCGTCGATGCGGTAGCGGTCGTCGAGCAGCTGTCCGATCAACGGGTCCGAGAGGGTCGTGTCCACGCTGGCGAGTGTACGAGCCGCCACCGACAGCCCAGGCCACCCGGATATCCCCGGTGCGTTTCTGCAGCCGTCCTGTGACTCGTACCGGACGCAGCCGGTCCGGGCAGGGCCGGAGCGGACCGCGGACGCTTCGCCCGGGGCGGCGGTGCCTGGCGGCGGTGCCTGGCGGCGGTGCCTGGCGGCGGTGCCTGGAGACGGTGCCTGGAGGTGTGACATTCAAGGGTGCCCGGAAGGTCACGCCTGGTGATCGGACACCGTGATCTCGGACACTCCTGGTGCCGCACTTCTTCGGCCCGTTTTCCGCCACGGCCCGTTACGCATGCATGTGCGGCCGTCGCAGCCGCACGGCCGAGAACGCCCGGCCGCTCCGATCAGAACGCCGGCCGCTCCGGATCCAGCCGGGCCAGGCCGTCGGCGGGGGACGACGCCTGGGCGAAGTGCCGGCGCGGAATGCGCCCCGCGCGGTACGCCAGCCGTCCTGCGGCCACCGCGTACCGCATCGCCTCGGCCATCAGCACCGGCTCCTGGGCCCGAGTGACCGCCGATGCCAGCATCACGCCGGCGCAGCCGAGCTCCATCGCGAGCGCCGCGTCGGACGCCGTTCCCGCGCCCGCGTCCAGGATGACCGGCACCCGTGCCTGCTCCACGATCAGCTGGAAGTTGTGCGGGTTGCGGATGCCGAGTCCGGAGCCGATGGGGGAGCCGAGCGGCATGACCGCCGCGCAGCCCACGTCCTGGAGTTTGCGGGCCAGCACCGGGTCGTCGTTCGTGTACGGCAGGACCGTGAAACCGTCGTCGACCAGGGTCTCGGCGGCGTCCAGGAGCTCGATGGGATCGGGCAGCAGGGTGCGCTCGTCCGCGATGACCTCCAGCTTGACGAGGTCCGTGCCGAGGGCTTCGCGTGCCAGGCGGGCGGTGAGCACGGCCTCGCCCGCGGTGAAGCAGCCCGCCGTGTTCGGCAGCACCCGGATGCCGAGACGGTTGAGGACCGACAGCACCGAGCCCTGCACTGCCGGGTCCAGCCGCCGCATTGCGACCGTCGTCAGCTCCGTCCCCGAGGCGATCAGGGACCGCTCCAGGACGTCGAGACTGGGCGCGCCGCCGGTGCCCATGATCAGACGGGACGTGAACGTCGCACCGCCGAGTGTGAAGAGATCGTCTGCCATGGCGCGTCAGCCTCCCTGGACGGCGGTCAGCACTTCGACACGGTCCCCGTCGCGGAGCGCGGTGCGCGGCCATACGGTGCGCGGCACGACGGTCTCGTTGACCGCGGCAGCCACGCCAGAGGGGGCGGCGGTGAGGACGGCGACGAGCGCGTCGAGCGTCGTCCCGGCGGCGACCTCCCGCGGCACGCCGTTGACGGACACGGATATGGCTGCTGCTGCCGATGCCGCTGCGGTCGTGTCGCCGGTCATGCGTGCTGTTCCATCGTCTGTGGTGCCTGTTCCGTCGTCCGTGCCGTTCGCTCTGGATGCTCCTTGGGCCACGCGGGCACCGTCCCCAGGAGTTGCCCCGGGGCGGTGTCGAAGCGCCGAGGGCTGAAGGCGCGTGCCACCTCGGGCAGTTCGCCGGTGGTCAGGACGTGCGCCATGGTGTCGCCGGTGACCGGCGTGAGCAGCACTCCGTTGCGGTGGTGGCCGGTGGCGAGCAGCAGCCCCGGGAGCGCGGTCGGGCCGAGCAGCGGCGCGTTGTCCGGGGAGCCGGGGCGCAGGCCCGCGCGGGTCTCGGTGAGCGGCAGCTCGGTGATGCCGGGCACCAGTTCGTGGGCGTCGCGCAGCAGCTCGTACACGCCGCCCGCCGTGACGGTCGTGTCCCAGCCCAGCTCCTCGCTGGTCGCGCCCACCACGAGCTCACCGCTGAGCCGCGGCACCAGGTAGATGTGGCTGCCGCGCACGACGGCACGGACGGTGCGGTCCAGGAACGGCCGGTGCGAGGTCGGTACGGTCAGCCGCAGCACCTGGCCCTTGACTGGGCGTACCGGCGGCAGAACATCCTCGGGAACGCCCGCGAGCCGCCCGCTGAGGCTGCCCCCGGCCAGCACCACCTGGTCCGCCGCCAGCCGCGTACCGTCGTCGAGGACGGTGCCAGCGGCCCGCCCGCGCACCACTGACAGGCGGACGGCCCACTGCCGGTGGAAGTCCACCTCGGCCCGCTCGCAGGCCGCCAGAAGGGCGGCGGCGAGCCTGCGCGGGTCTATCTGATGGTCGCCGTCCACCCTGAGCCCGCCCCGTACGCCGGGCGCCAGCATCGGCTCAAGACGGCGGCATTCGCGGCCCGTCAGCCACTGCGAGTCAAGGCCGGAACGCTGCTGGAGGGCGTGCAGTTCGCGCAGGTGCGTGCGGTCGTCGGCGTCCAGGGCGACGGCGAGCGTCCCGCACTCGCGGTAGCCGAGCTTTCGCCCGCCGCAGGCCTCGGTGAGCTCCGTGACGAAGCCGGGATAGCGCCGCGCGGACGCCACGTTCAGGCCGAGCAGAGTCTGCTCGCCGTAGTGCAGCTCGGTGACCGCGGCCAGCATGCCGGCCGCGACCTGGGCGGCACCGCCGCCGGGCGCCGGGTCGACGACCGCCGTGCGCAACCCCTGCTGCGCCGCCCGCCAGGCCGTGACCAGTCCGATGATGCCGCCGCCGATGACGAGAACGTCCACCGCAGTGGCGTCGGGAGTGCGCGCGGAGTTCGGGCGGACGGGAGGCTCGTCATGGGGTGCCCGGGTGGCGTCGGACGCGCTGGTGGTGCCGGGCGGCGCGTGCGTGCCGAGTGGTTCCCGTGCAGAGGATGACTCGCTCGCTGCACTGGTGGTGTCGAGCGGTCCGGTGGCGCGCGAACCGTTTGCGTGGTGTGGCCGCATGGGTGTCAGGACCCTCCCTTCGCCGGCATAACCCGGATCAGGTTCGTACGGTCGGAGGCCGCCGCAGCCTCCCTCTCAGCCCGGTGCGTCCGGGCTCCCGCGAGTGCTTTACTGCCGCCCACCCTAACGGGTGGCCGTACGCCCGGTGCGGGAGGCGGTCGGGGAGGGCCCGCAGACGCCGTGTACGGGCCGCTGCCAGCCCGGTACGGCAGGGCCGGTGCGGGACGGTCCCCGGGGCGGCGCTGGCGTGCAGGGGCGGCGTGTGGACGAGATCACGGTGCGAACGCCTGACTGACGGAAAGTCACCTGACTATGGTGATCTGGCTACGATCACCGGCTGAACGTGCTGCCACCAGCAGTTTTGCTGCTGGTGGCAGCGTCGCTCAAGCAGCGTGGGCCGTCTGTGGGCCGTCTTGTGCTTCTTCTACGGCCGCGTACATGCCGTCCACGGCCTTGCGGGTACGGATTTCGCTGCTCGGCATGAGGTGCGTGTACACCCTCAACGTGAACCCCGGGTCGCTGTGGCCGAGGTACTGGCTCAAGGCCTTGATGTTCTCGCCAGCGTCCAGGAGTACGGACGCATAGAAGTGCCTCAGCGCGTGCATGCCGTCCTCCCGTGCGGACTGGGCACGCTTGCCCCGCTCGGGCTTGGGAAGTACGCCAGCGGCCACGAGAGCGGGCTTCCAGGCCCAGAGGTTGAAGGCATTCCGTGCGAGCGCGCTGTCGTCGTCACCGGTGAAGATCAGCTCTTTCGTCACCGGCGGTCCGTCAGGGGTGCGCCACGGGAGCGTGACCTTCTTCGGCGGGAATTGCTTCATGTGGGCGGTCAATGCCTGTCCCACACGATTCGGGAGGGGCACATCACGCACCTTGCCGCCCTTCGGAGGCGCGAACACGAGGTGCCCGCCCACCGGCTTCACCTGGTACCCGACGTGCAGCCATCCGGTGAGGAAGCCGACTTCATCGACAGGAAGTCCGAAGAGCTCACCCTGACGTAGACCACAGCCGCCACCTACATCCACCATGGCCTGGAGATGCTCCGGGAGCTCCGCGCGCACGGCGAACACGCGCTCTGCGGTCCACGGCCGTACCCGACCAGGTGACGCCTTCGGGGCCCGGACCGATCCGGCACGGCATGGGTTCCTCACCATGAGTTGATCGTCCACGGCAGCCCTGAAGACAGACGACACGGTGCTGAAGATCCCCCGCCGGTACGTGGCGGCCAGTCCGGCTGATTCCAGAACGCTGGACCACGTGCGGATGTGCTCAGGCTGGAACGAGCTGAGAGGGCGAGACCCGATGTGCGGGAAGGCGTGCTGCCGAAGACGCGTTCCGACTGTCGCGCGGGTGGTGAGGTCCGTCGTCTGTGCTGCGATCCAGCGTTCGGCGTACTGCTGGAAGGTGGTCCGGCTCGCCTTCGGGTCGATGTACTGGCCGCGCGCCATGTCCGCTTCGATGTGGGCGAGCCACTGCTCAGCGAGGCGCTTCTGACGGTCCGGGAAGCTCTTGGACTTCTCGGTGCTGTCGGGGCCGATGTAGCGGGCGCGGTAGCGCATGCCGGTGCCGTGGCGGTCAGTCTTGGTCTTGATGGTGTTGCCGTAGGAGTTGGTCTCGGTCTTGTACCAGCGGTCTTGGATGTGGCCAGCCACAGGGCTGAGTCCCTTCTCGAAAAGCAGAGCAGGGAGAGCCGTGGACGGCTCTCCCTGCTCTGTGGGGTGGTCGGTCAGGCTGCGGCGTCTTCGGCCATGCGGTCTGCGGCCCAGCGGTGGACCGCGACGGGGTCGTAGCGGATGTGCTTGCCGATGCGGAACCCTGGGGGCCCGGTGCGCTTCTTGCGCCACTGGTAGACGGTCTCCAGAGGGACCTTGAAGAGCGCGGCTATGTCCTCGGGGGTGAGATAGCGGTCTGGCAGACCACCGCGCAGTGTTGCGCGCGGGTCGGCCTGTTTTCTTGTGGTGGGCACGGGGATGGCTCCCGTCGGCATGTGGGTGGGCGAGGCTTCGGGCGCGGTGGCCGCCACGCAAGTTGGAGCCACAATGCTGTGGGTCGCGGCCCATCGCGGCCCAAGCCTGTGACCTGCGGGTTTGTGGCGCCGTATCGCGACCCATCGCGGCCCACGTCCGTGTGACGGTTGGGTCGCGATGGGCCGTTGTGCTGCTCGGGGAAAGTCGCAGGTCAGCGGGGGTGGGTCGCGATGGGCCGCGACCCGGCGGATTGTGGGCTCAACCGCTGAGCGCGACCCCGTGGTAGATGGGGATCCGCTCGCCTGAGGGCGCACGGGGCCGGGTGCGGTTGAGCTGGGGAATGACGGAGAGCAGGTTGCGGCCGAACACCTGCTTGGTGCCGGGGCGTACGCCGTTGTCCTCGGCCCACTCGCGCCAGATGGCCCACAGGTCGTCCACGGCGACGGTGCATGCAGGGCCGGTGGTGCAGCGTTCGCGCACGAATGCGCTGGTGGGAGAGGCTGTGTCGCGCATGGTGGTGATTGCGTCGCGGCTGGAGGCGGGTTCCGTGATCCGGCCGGTGCGCTTGAGGCGGTCGAGTCCTTGCAGTGCCCAGTTGATGATGCCGGGCATCTCGGCGACGAGCCGGTCGGTGAGGGTGGGGTCTTCCTTGCCCAGCCAGGACAGGCGCGTGTGGAGCAGGATGAACCTGTTGGCGATGACGCCGGAGGAGTCGCCGAACTGCGGCAGCTCGTTGGACAGGATCATCAGCCGGGTGGGCAGCTTGCCGGTCCACACTGGGAGGTACTTGCGGTCGACGTCGATCGTGTCCTCGCCGGAGATCGTCAGCAGCCGTTCGACGACTTGGCTGTTGTCGTTGCCGGACAGCCGGGCGTCGGAGATGATCCCCAGTGGCTTTCCGACCAGGGTGGACAGGCCGAAGTTCGTGCCGAGTCCGGCGAGGGTGGGCCCGGCAAGGTTCTTCTTGCCGACCAGCGCTTTCAGCACGCGGGCGATGGTGCCCTTGCCTGAGCGGGAGGGGCCGACCATGAGCATGATCTTCTGTTGGTCGGTCCGGCCGGAGATGACGTAGCCGAACCACTCCTGAAGTGCGGCGATGGAGTTGGGGTCGTCGGGCCAGAGCTGCGACAGGAACCCTTCCCACGTGGGCGCGGTGGCGTCGGGATCATAGGCGTACGGGATGGAGACGAGGTTGAAGAAGCCGGGAGTGTGCGGCATCAGCGCGCGGTCCCGGATGCGCAGCAACCCGTTCTCGCAGGCCACGATGGTGCCGTGATCCTGTCCGGTGGCGCCCTGGTCGTCGATCCAGGCGGGGGTGTCGGTGTCGGTGGGCAGGAGAGTGATGGCCCCGAGAGCGTCGAGAAGGTTGCTGATCTTCGGTTTCGTGGGGGCCCAGGGGTGCGCTTCCGGTTCGCCCTTCTTGTTGGGGGCGTAGAACAGCGCGTACTCCAGGCGCTCGTACATGGCCTTGCGTACCTGGGCTTCGTCGATCTCGCGCCAGCAGGTTCCGTTCCAGCGCATCCAGGAAGCACGCCAGCGCCGGTAGATGAGCTGTCCGTCCCTGGTCTGCCAGTCGGGCAGCAGACGACGGGCGACGGCCATGGGGTTCGACGGCGCGGGCAGTTCCTCCGTGCTGGTCATGCTGCCGTCCTCCCTTCACTGCTCGTGGCCGTGTGGTGGGGGCACTCACCGACGCGGGCCCGTGCGGTCAGGGCGGCCACGGCGCCGCGGTCCGCGGGCTCGTTCGTGGTGGCCGCAGGCGCACAGCCAGTCCGCGGCCGGCACAGCGCGGCGCCCCATGCCGCGTACGGTCAGGCCGGGCCGGATTCCGGTGACGGTGGGCGGGTGCGGCTCAGGATGAAGAGCAGTTCGGGCGCCCTTGCGGGCGGCGTTCTTCGGCGCTCCACGGCCGGACGTGGTGGGGGCCGGTTCGGCGGGGCGGGGCCCGGTGGGGGTGGGGGTGATGCTCTTCAGGGAGGGGACGGGGCGGGCTGGTCATGCGGCCCCCGGCCTGGGCTGGTTGTGGGCGATGGACCAGTTCAGACCGCTGCGGATGGTGGAGCGGCACTCGGCATCCGGCAGTCCGGCCCCCGCTCCCGCCCCTTGAAGAGCCTGCTCCACCACGATGCGGGGGAGGTCGCCCGAGGCGATGAACCGTCCCAGGGCGCGCGCGGCTCGCAGGAGCGTGGCGTTGCGCTCGCCTTCCGGGGCGTGCTGCACAGCGGCGATCTCCACAATCAGGGCCACGGAGACGTATCGCGGGGCCCTGTAGGGCTTGAGTGCGGCTTGCGGGGTGACGAGTGCCTGCGTCGCCTGACGGGGCGTCAGGGAGGCGTGGAGCCATTCCGGTAGCGGGGCGACGGGCGCTGGGTCGGTGATCGAGTAGGGGCCGTCGGGGGTGGTGCTGCCGGGGGCGACGACGTAGCCGCCCCATCCGCGGGTGTCGATGAGCCGTCCGAGTTTGCCCGCGCTGTTGCCGATGCGGGCGCCGGTGGGGGCGGTGAAGTACAGGTGGCGGCCACGGCTTGGGGTCCGCACGGTGAGCGTGTGGGGTACGGCCTGCCCGGCGCGCTCGCAGAGCGCCGTGAAGGTCGTCACGCCGTCACGGCGTGCCCGTACTGCGCTTGGGCATGTCGAGGTCGATCACGAGGAGTCCGGCGGGGCCGGTGGCGATGCCGACGTTGAACGGCACGTCGCCCCAGGCGCGGCGGATGCGGTCGGGGTCGGTGGTGGCGCGGTCCTCCCACTTGCGGTGGACGCCCGCGCAGTCCCCGATGCCGGGGCAGGAGTCCTCACCGTGGAGCGCGGGGCGCTTGGTGCCGGGGCGCAGTGGGAAGACGGGCCAGCCGCGTTCGGCGGCGGCCAGGGCTGCGGACAGCAGCGCGGATGGTGCGGCATGCGTCATGCTGGATGTCTCCAGTTCTCTGAGTGGTGCTGGAACCGGGATGGCCGCTCGCTCTCGCCAAAGATGCGCGGCTGTCCCGGTGTGTTTTTCGGGCTGTGGAGGGGTCGGGGCCGGGGGTGCCCAGCCCCCTCTAGGCCCCTCTACTTCGCAGGTCAGACCCCTCTATGGGAGGCCTCTACCGGGATAGAGGGCCCCCTCTAGGTGGGCGGGTGCGGTAGCGGGGCGGGGAGAGGGGGTCAGGCGGCGGGGTTGGTAGAGGGGGAGGGGTCTACCGTGCGGGCGGCAAGCAGGAGTTCTTCGGGCACGGCCGCTTCGAGGTCGGCGCGCCGGTATCCGGCGAGGTTCTTGCCCTTGATGTTGATCTGCTTGGTGGTCCGCTTGACTCCGGCGGCGTCCAGCTCGGCTGCGAGCTTGTCGAGGTCCCAGTCGCCGTAGCGGTCTTCGTCGGTGTTGACGAGCCGGGCGAGCAGGTCGACGGAGTGCATCCGGTCGGAGTGGCGCATGACGTCGAGCACGTCGGACAGCACCGGCGGGATGGTGACCCCGGCTCGCGTGCCGGCGGCTGCAACGTCTCCGGCGGCGTCTCCGGTGATCTGCCCCAAGGGTTCACGCAGTGCACGGCCCTTGAGGGCCAGCGTGTTGAACTCTGCGGTGGTAAGCAGGTCGTTCTTCACGGTGGCGTAGGAGGCGGGGCCGGTGACCAGCACGGTGACGCCTTTGTGCTCTTCGGACAGCAGGGAGGCGTCCGCGCCCATGGCGGCCTTTCCGGAGCCGAGGACCATGTCTGAGCTGGTCTTGTCGGTGACCTGGGTGCAGCAGCGGATCGTGATGATCTCCCGCAGCTTGGTCGGTACCGACTTGGCGTCCGGCCGCTGGGATGCGTAGTTGGAGATGAACCCCGCGGCCGGGCCCCGGCGGGCGATCCTGCCGAGGTCGTCCACGACCGCCTCACGTTCCTTGTCGTCCATGGCGAGGAAGGCTTCCTGCAGCTCATCGACGGTCAGGAAGATAAACGGCAGCCGGTACTTCTCAATGATCTGCGGGGTGAGCTTGCCTTCCGGGCAGATCGATGTGGGCAGCCCGCGGAACAGGGCGAAGCGGCGTTCCATCTCGGCGAGGAGTTCCGCCAGCATGTCCTTGAACGCTTCGATCGCGTCTTCCTCGGCGCCGAGGACGAGGCGGTGGGCGACGTGGCGCATGCCCATCCAGTCCTGCCCGCCCTTGAAGTCGGCCACGTAGTGCCGCACCCACGGGTCCAGCAGGCCGGCGGCTGTCATCAGCCGCTGGGTGAACGTCTTGCCGCGTCGGGGCAGGCCGCCGAAGAACATGGACTGCCAGATCACGGGGACCGAGATGCGGTTGCCGCGGGCGTCCTGTCCGAAGGGGACCGGCTCCCAGATGGAGAACTTCTCTGCCTTCTCCAGCGGGGACGGATTCGGCGGGCCGAGGTAGGGGTCATCGTCAGCGACCCACATCGACACACGCCCGGCGTTGCCGCCCTTGGCCGCGCGGACCCGGGACATGATGACCTGGATCTCATCCACTCCGAGTTCCTGGGCGATGACTTCGCGCTTGGCCAGCACGTCGGAGGCGGTCTTGCCTCCGCCGCGCGGCATGTCGAAGATCACGGCCCATCCCTTGCCGTCCCGGACCGGGCCCATGACGCACGACACCCGCGGCTGGTCCTTGTCGTCCTTGCCGCTGCCGGTCTTGAGCAGGCCCGCGGCTCGGAGGGCGTCGTTGAGCTGCTGCGCGGACATGTCCACCCGCAGCGGCGGGGTGGCGTGGTCGAGGAGGTGGGTTTCCTTGCCGCGTCCGAGGTGCGCGAGCGGGGTGATTATGGCGGCTGCCATACCGGCCTGAAGGAGCGGGGGCGCGAGGATGATGCCGACGCCCGCGGCGGCCACGGCGGGGGCGGCGGCGCCGAAGCGCCATCGGCGGGTGCGGGTGCGCTCGGCATGCGTGATCTGCAGCCGCACGGCCAGCTCAACGTCTCCGGGCCGGGCTTTGGCCTGAGCGCGCAGGGCCTTGACCGCGGCGCTGTGGTCCTGTGCCGAGAGGGTGGGCCACAGGCCTACGCAGGCCCGGTAGAGCCGCGGGCCGCGAGCAGGACGGTCTTGAGCAGGTACTTGGGGGTGCGCAGGCTGTGGTAGCGGGTGTGCCACCAGGTCAGGCGTCCCAGCGCGGTCACGTTCGCCACGATCGACGCCGTCGAGCGGGCCCACACGGGCAACACCAGCACATCCGGCAGGGTGAGCCAGTCAGCCAGGGGATTGTCCGGCCGGTCCACGGCTTCCCTCTCGATCCAGTCTTCGTCTGGGACGGGGCTGGGTGCGGGGGTTCGGGAAGTGCGGGCCTTGTCGAGATCGACCACGATCGCGTCCGGCTGGATGGTGGCGGTCTTCAGAGCGGTCAGCGCCTTGCTGACGAGATCATCGCCGGTAGCGGGCGGGGTGGGGATGGGTTCAGTCATCATGGATCTCCTGTCATGCCTGCAATGGGCGGACGGGCCCGGGACGGCCGGCATGCCTTGGCCGGGGTGACGGCCGTCCCGGGGCGAGGCTCAGGCCAGTCCGGCGCGGCGGATGGCGCTTTCGGTGTGACGGGCCCGCTCCTCGGCGGCCTTACGGTCGGCCTTGGCAGCGTCCCTTTCCGGGCCGCGGCGGGCGGCGCGCTCCGCGACGCGGGCAGTGGCCAGGTCGTTCTTGGCCTGGTTGTCCTGCCTGAGCAGGGCTTTCGCCTCACGGGCGCCGCGCTCTTCCGCGCGGTCGTCGAGGCGCTGGATCCGGCGCTCGATCTTCGGGTCCACGGCGTCGGCGATGGCCTGCTTGCTGCCCCGCAGGATCAGCTTGGTGCGCTGCCACTTCTCGGACGCGGTGTAGGAGCGGTAGACGTCGCTCACTGGGTGTTCCTCCTGGTCAGGCGTAGTCGGCGAGGGGTAACGGGTCAGTCGTCGTCGGTCGTGGTCGCGGTCTCGTACCGGTTCGTGATGGGGCCGTCGGTCGTCTCAAGGCTTTGACCGCCGGTGATGGTGACGGTGCTTTCGATCTCGATGTCGTCGGGCAGGGGAGCGAAGTCGTCGCCGCTAAAACCGAAGATCTGGGTCCCTTTTGCGCGGGTGGTCCGGGGCGGTTGTCCCGGCTCCTCTTGGCACCCGCCCGTGAAGGCGGGTGCCGCGGGCAGCCGTCAGACCCGGCGGTTCTTGGAGGAGTCCTTGCGGTCCGGGCTGACCAGCGGGAGCACTACGGTCTTGGCGCCCCAGACGAGGGCGACGATCACGACCGCGACGACTGCCAGGGAGATGGCCATGGACGCCATGGCGGCGATGAGCACGGGGCCGAAGTAGACCCCGGTGACGATCGCGCCGCCACCGGCACCGGCCCCGAGCGCGATGCGCTGAAGGGTCCGGTCCGGCGGGGCCTGGTGGATGTGCTGGTGTATGACCTGCGGGCCGGTGGCCTGCGGCTGGTAGGGCGTCAGGGCCTGGTCGGCGTAGATGTACCGGCCGTCCGGGAGGCGGACGACCTGATCGTGCGGGATATGGGGCGCGGGGAGGTTGTCCACGGGCCCTCCCTCCTTGCGAGGTGAAGGGGATGCGGGCGTGCCCCGGGCCGGAGTTGATCCGGGGCCCTTCAC
>CAVXIJ010000010.1:0-21663 GCA_963761765.1 uncultured Actinomycetota bacterium | reverse complement strand
GGCTGATTGCCGGGGCGGTGGGGCCAGTCAGGCGGGGTGGTGGAAGTAGCGCAGGTGGACGGGGGTGCCGTGGTAGGAGGCGACCACCTCCGTGATGTCCCAGCCGGGAGTAGCAGAGGGGCGCTGGTCGATCCGTCGACAGTCAGCACCTTCAGCCAGTCGTCGACGGTGGCTCGGGTGACGCCCATGGCCTCGTGGAGGCTGACGTGCACTCCCAGCACGATGCCGCGAGGTGTGCTGACGCGGCCTGCCTCGATGCTGTCGGCCCGCAGGTCGGGGTGATCGGCCAGGAGTCGGGATAGAGCGTGGATGGCGGGCGCGGTCTGCTGAAGGGTCAGGATCATGCGGCTTCTCCGATCGAGTCGATGCGCTCGGCGCAGGGCACGCAGGTGCCGAGCGAGGTAGGGATGACGTAGCCCGCATCCCGGCGGCAGGCCGGGCAGGTGCGGCGGGCGGCATTCGCCTTGGCCAGGGCCGACCATCGGCCCGGGGTCATGGGCCGGACGGGCGGGCGCGGTCGATGCGGTAGAGGTAGGCCACCAGCGGCGGGCGGCCCCGGCGGCGGTGCCGCTGAAGCTCCGCGGCGACGTCCTGACCTCCGGGCCGCAGGTGCAGGGCCCGCAGTTGCCGACGTGTGGCCAGACCTTCCGGAGCGCACCGCCAGGGGTAGATGGGCAGGGCGCTCATGAGGCGAGTGCGGCCAGCGGCGCGGCAGTCTCGTCGGATGCCGGGTCGGCGGGCGTGGTCTGCTCGGCACGCTCAGCCTTCAGCGTTTCGCGCAGGGCACGGGCCTTGTCCAGGCCGGTGTGGACGGCCTTGCGGATGGCATCCGCGGTCAGCTCCGCGTCACTCCACTTGGAGGTTGCTTCGCGTGCCTCGTCGAGCAGCTGCTTTGCTGTGCGGTTGGGTCGACGGGAGCGGGCCGCTGTGGGGAGTTTGCCGGTTGCCCGCCGCGGAGCCGACTTGGCCGCGGCCACCGCCCGCACAGTTGGCTGCTCGGTTGGCCCGATCGCGGCAAGGGCTGAAGGCCCTGCGGTTGGCTCCGCGGATGCCGACTGGTCGGCCACGGCCACCGGGACGGCCTGGGTGAGTGCCGGGGCTGGTTCGTCCAGCTCAGACCCCAACCGTTCTGTCATCTCATCGGACGAAACATCCTGGTTTGCTGGCTTATGGTGCAGCACCTTCGCGACCAGGTCTGAGCCGAAGTAGATCGAGCCGACCGGCAGTGAGGTGGCCAGCAGCACCAGGGCGCAGTTGGCGGGCCCCCAGTCGGCCAACCGACCGTAGCCGCCCGACGCGTTGTGCAGCGCGGGCACGAGACCGTGCACGTAGTTCAGCGCGAGGGAAGCGATCGTGTAGGCGGCCAGCACCCGCAGCGCGAACTTGCGGTCGGTCTGGTCGGTCAGCACGAGGGTGGCCACCAGAGCGAGAGCCATCAGACCGTCGACCACGAACGGGTACAGCGTCGCCGCGGCACCATCCGCGCCGATCGCACGGGCCACATCCCGCAGCGCGTTCCACGACACCCGAAACGCCATGCCCACCACGGCGACCAGCGCCAGCACCAGCAGCGCCTTGCCCTTGTTCGCCTTCATCGCGCACCGGCCTTCCAGCGGGCGACGTGCCACAGGCAGCAGCCGGTGAAGACGTCAGGCTGCCGTAGCCGATGCCCAGGCGCCAGGACGGCTCACGCATCACGGCCAGGACCAGGCCGGTGGTCCAGAGCAGCAGTCCGAGGACGATCAATAGCAGAGCCATGGTCCGCAGGGATGGTGTCCGGCTCATGCCGCACCCCCCGCCGCGACCACAGCAGCCGCGACCAGCAGCACGATGCTTACGCGGGTCAGGTCCACCGCGCGCTGAAGGCCCTTGAACTTCTTCATGGCGAGGCGGGCCAGGTTGGCAATGTCGGCCGCCGCGTCGTAGTCGGCAAGCTCCGCCGTGAGGCCATCGGAATCGAGCCGGGACCACCGGGGGAAGCCGTGCCGCCCACGCAGGTTCGGGCGCACGGCCGCAAGCAGCAGATCCGCGGCGGTCACCAGCAGGACCACTCCCACACCGCCGACCCCGTAGGCCGCGAGCGGCAACGGCACGGCGATAGCCACCGCCCCGACCCCGGCGAGTGCTCCGCCCTGGAAGGCGAGCAACAGGCCGATCTTGCCGTCCGTGCGGGCGATCTCGGCCTTGACTTCCGCGTGAGCCGCGGTCAGCCGCTCGTCGAGGGTGCTCACGCGGCACCGCCGATCCGGGCCGTGGTGTTGGCCAGGTCGCGGCGGACCGCCAGAACCCGAGTGTGGGCCCGGCGCAGACGGCGGGCGTCCAGCTCGGTGAGCGGGCGGTCCATGCAGAAGATCTGCACGTCCAGCTCGTCGACCCGCGCCGTGATGAGCGGCATCTCGCGGTCGATCGCGTCCAGCTCGTCCGCTGTCGGCTCTAGCCATTCAGCGAAGGCCGTAACAGCCTCCTGAACAGTAACGATGTGCTTCATGGGTCGTGGTTCCCTTCAGCAGGAACGGCCCGTCAGCGGTCCCCGGGTGGCACCCCGGGGACCGCGCGCCGTTGTGAGACCAGGACGGCTCATGCCGTGCCGGTGCGTCCGCGCTGATCGGCGCGGAACGAAGTGCCCCGTCCAGGAATCGAACCTGGCGCTGCCATTCGGGGCTGGAGCCACCGTGCGAGGGGACACCGGCCAGGCCGGGCCCGCCTCCCACGGCGGATGACTCAGCGGGCGTTGCCGACGTGCCGGTCAAGCACGTACGGCGCCCTGGTATGGCGTTTCACTGGGCCTCCTCTCAGCACGGGCTCGTGTGGCCCGCGGAAGGTTCTGCGGAGACAGATCAAGCAATGCCTGTCACTGCCCATGAGGGCAGATCCGGGCAGGTCACCCGGCCCGACATGGGCGGTCGGGGTGGTGACCCGCACCCATCGACCGCCCATGTTCAGGCGGCTGGGTCGGCACTCTGTTGAGTTGTCAAGGAACGACCAACACGGGCACCTGCGGCGAACCACGAGCTATCCCGGGCCGGGAACCCCAGAACCAGTGCTTAGACACAGCAGTCCCGGAGATGTTGTAGCTATTGTCTGTACAATGGCTACAGTCAGGATGTTGGCAGAGTCACGCTCGGATCGCAAGAGCATTGGCTGCATTGACTGGACAATGCGTTCAACCTGCGGCTACATGGGAGGCATGGCAGTGACCCGACTCGGGCGAAACCCGATGTACCAGCAGATCGCGGACACGCTCCGTGAGAAGATCGTGGATGGGGTCCTCGCCCCGGACGCGAAATTGCCGACTGAAGCAGAGCTTCGTGAGCAGTACGACGTGTCCAGGGAGACCGTGCGCAAGGCGTTGGCGCTGCTCGTCAACGAAGGCTTGGTGGTATCGGCCCGCCCTCAGGGGCATTTCGTCCGGCGCCGCGAGCCGATGGTGTTCCGCCCGCAGGCGGAGTTCCGCAAACGCCCGCACTCCGCGGAAATGGACGCCTTCATGACCGAGTACGCGGGGGACGGACGTGAGCCGCGGCAGGACATCGAGGTAGCCATCGTGGACCCGCCTGAGGAAGTAGCGAAGCGCCTGCGGCTCGCTACAGGTGAGCTGGTCGCGGTGCGCAAGCGTGTGCGCTACCTCGACGGTGAGGCGTCCAACATCAACGACAGCTACTATCCGCTCGCCATCGTTCGGGACTCAGAGATCATGCGTCCCGAGGACATCGGCCGCGGTGCCAACGAGGTACTTGCCGAGCTGGGACACCGTCAGGTGCGGGCGCTTGATGAGCTGTACGTGCGGATGCCGACCCCGGACCAGTCGTACCGTCTCGACCTGGGGCCCGGAACACCCGTCGGCGTCCACGTCACAACCGGGTACACCGCAGACGGCACTCCCGTGCGAGTCGCTGTCACGGTGCTTCCAGGCGACCGGACCGTGATCTCTTATGAGCGGGAGCGGGATGTTCAGGGTGAGGACGCGTGACGGAGTTGCATATCAGGGCTGCCCAGTCTGAAGAGCTGGGCACCGTCGAGTCGATACTGCGGGGAGCGTCAACGTGGCTCGCCTCCCGTGGCATCGATCAGTGGCAGTACCCGCCCCACCGCGACCGCATCACCGGAGCACTTGAGCGTGGGGACTGTTTCCTTGCCTTCGTGGACGGACATCCGGTCGCCACGATCCAGGTCGATACCTTCGCGGACTCGGAGTTCTGGGAGCCAGCAGACCGGCCCGATTCCGCGCTCTACGTGCACCGTATGGCGGTCAGCCGGTCGTCCGCCGGAATGGGCGTTGGCAGTGCGCTGCTCGACTGGGCTACGGAACGGGCAGTCACGGCAGGCAAGGCATGGCTGCGACTCGACGCGTGGAAGGACAACCCCGGTCTGCATCGGTATTACGAGGGCGAGGGGTTCAATCTGCTACGCATCGTGGATCTGCCGCACCGAAAGTCAGGTGCTCTTTTCCAGCGTGCGACCACCTGCGGGCCTGACACCCGAACCTGACGTCTGTGGGCCATGTCTGGGCCCACGGTAGCGACCAACGTGCCTGATCGAGAGTCTTCCCAGGTCACCTAGGGTGCGGCGGGCGTAACCGGGACCCTCTTGAAAACCGTCGTGGCAGCGATGTCACCGTGGGTTCAAATCCCACCGCCTCCGCGGTAGTGAGCAGTGCGAACGGCCCCTGACCTGAGGTGATGGTCAGGGGCCGTTGGCGTGCGCGGGCTCGTGCCGGGCGCCGTGACTCACCGCTGTTGGCCGTGGGTCATCGGTGCATGGGGCACGGGAGGGGCGCGCGATACGCCGTTCAAGGAGGCGTGCGCTCCCTCTGTGCGCCGGTTACCAGGAGGGGCGATACGTGGGAACCGCAGTACGTGGACCACCGCTTTCCTGGGCGGTTGGTTCTCTGCGGCTCACCTCAAACGTGGCCACGCCCTCTCGTAGTTTCCCCGTTGATACCTGTCCAGTTGGGCATGGCGCGGACACGTGAGGGCGGGGCGCTTCGTCGTCAGTGGGGACCGCGCCGTGGCGGACGCAACAAAGCCCACATGACGAGTACCTGGAGAGGTCTCTTGAACCGTTCGGTGAGCCGACGGACAGTGGAGCGGCGCAAGGTACAGAGCCAGACGTAACTGCTCAGGGAGACGCAGAGACAAGCCCAGCTCTGCCACCACAGGGCCCACGTCGAGGAATCTCGATCGGTGCAGAGGTAGAACGTCCAGGTGACTGAGGTGGCCAATCCCAACGTCACCAGGCTGGCCCTGAATACCTGACCACGAACTGCCCAGCGGGATGCGAAGAGGCCAACGGGAATTTGGATGGCGACATGGAACATCAGGATCCAGGCCATCAGGCCGAATACCTGGAGGGCCGGGACGTCGTCAGGACCGCCGTAGGTTGCCGTGGACACGGCCGGAATCGAGACTAAGCCGATGCACAGCAGAACGCCGCTCAAGTGCATGGCGGCGATGTTCAACGGAACGTGCCACGCTCCGATCCACTGGCGCTCGGGGTCACTCGTCTGCACCACGACCTCCCCGGAGGGGCCAGAACACCTCCGCCGCTGCTGGCGGACCGTACATGCACCTTACGGGGCGAATGTGACCTGCGGGCAGGCTTACGTGCATCTGAACTTCCACCCGCCACAGTTCCGGCGTGATGACCGCCGTGGGCCGCCCTGGCCACTCCAACGCAAGCGCGACCACCGGCACTACGCCAGGCCCGTAGACGGCCGTGACGCCCAGGTAGCCGACGCCTGCGACCGCTGGTCCAGCGGGCACGACGGCAACCGAGGGGCACGCAACGGGCACGAGACGCCCGGAACGAATGACCAAGGCGCATCAGAACCCACCTGAACTGCGACTACATGGCTTCCGTCACCGAACGGCGGAAGGTCTTGAAAACCCTCGTCGCAGCAATGTGACCGTGGGTTCAAATCCCACCGCCTCCGCGGTAGTGAGCAGTGCGAACGGCCCCTGACCTGATCCGTTGCTCTACAGAGATCGACCAGTAGAGGCCATCCGGCTGTCACGAGGGGCACGAGGGTTGTGACCTAGTCTCCGGTCATGAGCATGATAGGTGAGTACTTGCGTGTCACGGCTGCTGAGCTTGACCGAGCGATCCAGGATCCCGACTGGGCGTCGGACTTTGTTGACGAGGTCCAGGACGGCGAGGAGGAGTCTGAGCCTGCGCCGTCTGAGGCGCGTTGCTTCAGCACGTACAAGACCTGGGACATGCTCCGTTTCCTGCTGGCGCGCGTCGAGTTCCCGGTGGACGTGATCCGCGGTGAGGAGCCGTTCGCCGAGGACGAGGACTGGGGGTACGGGCCTCCGAGGTATCTGCGGCCTGAGCGCGTCCGGCTCGCGGCAAAAGCCCTGCGGGCCACCGAATTCACCCAGCTCATCAGCGGGGTGGATCCGGCTGAACTGATGAGCGCCGAGGTGTATCCCCCCAGGTGGAGCGAGCCCGGCGCACTGGAATGGGGTCGTCACTGGTACGACGGCCTCACCCGGTTCTTCGAGGTTGCTGCCACGGCGGACGACGCGATGCTCGTCTGGCTGGACTGATGGGCCAAGACAGCAGCGAGACCGCGGCTTGGGAGTCACTGGGCGAACTGAGGAGAAGCAGGCTTCAACCGCAGCGGCCCGCAGGTGGGCAACGAAACGGCCAGGACCCAGACCCCGGACGGCCCCGTTACCGTCTTCGTGGCCTCGCAATGAGGCTCCCGGCCTTCGGCCCCGGTATGACTTGAGCCCCCAGTCGAGATGATCGAAAAGGTGGTGTCGCCGGTGCCGGAGGCATTGGCAGACCGCTGATTAGAGGCACGAGCGCCCCTTGGGCAGTCTCTTCGTAACGTGGATGCCGGCACGCTGATGCCGCAGGTGAGGCCGGGGAGAATGCGGGCATGGGAGCGAGGGGCATGTCGGACGAGACTGGCATCGACGTCTATCTGGGCCTGGACGTCGGCAAAGGCGATCACCACGCCACCGCCGTGAACCGGGCGGGGAAGAAGGTGTTCGACAAGCCGCTGCCCAACAGCGAACCGAAGCTGCGGGAGCTGTTCGACAGGCTCCAGGCCAAGCACGGAGCGGTGCTGGTGGTTGTTGACCAGCCTGCTTCCATCGGGGCCCTGCCGCTGGCGGTCGCCCGGAACGCGGGCTGCCAGGTCGCCTACCTGCCCGGACTCACGATGCGACGGATCGCCGATCTCTATCCCGGCGAGGCGAAAACCGACGCCCGCGACGCGTTCATCATCGCGGATGCCGCCAGAGCGATGCCCCACACCCTGAGGACGATCGATCCCGCGGACGAGACGGTTGCCGAGCTCGCGATGATCGCCGGGTTCGACGACGATCTCGCAGGCGAGTCCACCCGGATCGCCAACCGGCTCCGCGGCCTGCTCACTCAGATCCACCCGTCCCTGGAACGCGTCCTGGGCCCGCGGATCCAGCACCCGGCTGTGCTCAAGCTGCTGGACCAGTTCGGATCCCCGGCCCAGATCCGCAAGGCCGGACGCCGTCGCCTCGTGACCTTGATACGTCCCAAGGCGCCGCGGATGGCTGAGCGGCTGGTCGAGGACATCTTCACCGCACTCGACGAACAGACCGTGACCGTGCCGGGCACCGATGCTGCCGCGCCGATCGTCCCCAGCCTCGCCAGCTCGCTCCAGTCCGTTCTTGACCAGCGCAAACTCCTCGCCGCCCGGATCGAGCAACTCCTGGAGGCCCACCCTCTTGCCCAGGTCCTGATCTCGATGCCCGGCATCGGGATCAGGACCGCGGCCCGCATCCTCATCGACGTCGGAGACGGCAGCGGCTTCGCCACCGCAGGCCACCTCGCCGCCTACGCCGGCCTCGCACCCGTCACCCGGAACTCCGGCTCCTCCATCCGTGGCGAACACCCCTCCAAGCGCGGCAACAAACAACTCAAGCGAGCCTTCTACCTCGCCGCGTTCGCCTCGCTCTCACAACCCGAGTCACGCGCCTACTACGACCGCAAACGCCGCGAGGGAAAACACCACATCGCCGCCCTCATCGCCTCGCCCGACGCCGCATCGACGTCCTCTTCGCCATGCTCCGCGACGGCACCTTCTACCAACCGCCCACACCGGCTACGGCTTGACGAAAGCCATAGAGGCACCTTTTCTGCTCGGCGAAACCCTTGTTGATCAGGGCGTTCATCATGGCTTTCGCCCCGTCGAGAACCTTCGCGTAGCACCGCTGAAGTGCCGCTGAAGTGCCGCTGAAGCACCGCGATGCCCGTGCCCGGCACGGTGGGCGGTCTCGGCCAGGCTCACCTCGGATCGGATCGGAGCCAGAAGGACACGCACGCGTGCCGCAGGGGCCGCCAGGCTGGGTCGCTGTCGCGCGCTTCCCTCGCCGCCTCATCGAGGAACGCCGCATCACCTTCGTGAAGGGCGGCCGGCAAGTCTGCATCCCCGAGAGTGCCGTAGAGCACTTCGCCGTAGAGCAGTTCATCGCGGCCACATGGTGGAGCCCTGGACTCCTACGACCGACGATGCTCAGGCGGGCCGCCTGATGCCCGGGAAGCGCAAGGCTCGCCGTGACTTCGGCCGGGTCCGCGAGTTGCCGTCCGGCCTTGTCGACGTCACCCGGCGCGCACTCCGAGGCTCGCACGGCACCGGGTCGGCAAGCGTGTCGGTGTTGGAGTGTGCCCAAGCGCCCAAGGGCCATGTCCGTCGCAGCAGGCTTCGGTGCCCTGGGTGACTGAGGCCTTCGGTCTGGCAAAGGGCCCACGACACGGCGGTCGGATGCAGGGAGCGTGCGCTCCTGCTCCTGGTGCTTCAGCCAGTGATGGGCCGAAGTGCCGTGCGGACGGAACAGCGCGCGAGCGGTGACCAGCTGCGGTCGGGGCAACCGGCTGCCGCAGAACATGTGCTGGAGAGCCCGCTCCCCCGCGGGCCGTCTGCTACAAGCTCTGTATCCACCAGACGATCAGAGACACAACAGTGGCACCTACGGCGGTACAGGCACCTTGCAGCGCGTGGACACCGGCTGTGCGCGCCTGTCGTAGCCATACGCGCCGCCACCGCGTTGTGTCGGCAGGGTGGTCCTTCTGTAGTGAGCCGCTAGACTTCATGTGAGGCTTCCATTCCGGAACGGATCATCGGGTTGCTTCAAGTGGAGCGCCTCGGTCGTATGCTTGCCGGCTCGGCCGAGGGCTCCTTTTTTGTTTCCAGCGGGTTCGAGTCATCGTGAACGCTTTCGGACAACTCTTGTCCACCGTCTATTTTATTGCCACATATGTCCACCTATGTCGGTGTTCATTGCGCGCTCTGCCCTTGGCAGGCGAAACGACATGCCGCATACTCGGCTTAAATAGGACTGCGTACTGTCTACGCTCGGTCCCGGTGAGGGCGGGAGTCGCGGCATCATGGGGAAGTCGACCGTGCGGTGGAAGAAGAGTTCTTTCAGTGAGACTGGCGGGAACTGTGTGGAAGTTGCAGCTGCAGAAGAAGCCATCCTGGTCAGGAATTCTTGGCTGCCTGATCGAGCCGTGATTTTTGTGTCCCCGAAATCATGGCGTAAGTTCGTAGACTTCGTTAAGAGTGTGCCTGCGCCGGGTGTGGTGGACTGACCGGCGAACTCGTGAGGCCGCTTCATGCATGTCATGGTTGGCCCTCCGCTTGCTTCAGCCCCCTGAACAAGAAGTCAGGCGTGAGGTCGATGGCCACGTTTCGCTCGACGTACCAGAAGGCATCGAAGTAGTCGGACGGCTCTGGTGTGTTCATTCCAGAGAATGACGATTTCTCGCTCAGGAAGACTTGACCGTCCGGCCTTTCCAGGTAGGCGACGAGATCTTCGTCCTCCTCACCGAACTCGAAGAGTACGTAGGGGGAGCGAGAATACTGATAAAGGCCAGCCGAGAACGGTACCACCTTGATCTGAACATTATTCAGTTCGTTGACCAGAAGTAGCTTTTCAAATTGCTGCTTCATGGTCTGTTCGCTGCCGATGATTCGCCTGATGGCAGCCTCGTCTATAATAAAAAAAAGCTGGGTCCCATCAGCCTGGACAATCCGGTCCTGGCGTTCGAGTCGGAGCGTCAGCTGTTCATCCGCGTTATTGCCGTCTTTGAGGATTTCCTTCGCATATTCCTCGGACTGTAGAAGGCCTGGAATCGTGCGGCACTCGAAGTTCCGGATCCTGACGGCTGAGGACTCGTAGCTCAGATACCGTAGGAATTCGGCGGGAGCGGCATTGCGATATGGCGCCCACCACGGAGGCTGCCGGGCGGCACGGGCTAGAGCGGTGATCTCGCTGACCTCGTCCGGATCGGTGACCCCGTAGAGGTCAAGGAGCACACGAGCGTCAGTGATGGCCAGACCTACCTTGCCGGTCTCAATGCGATTGATCTTGGATGGGGACCATTCGAGTCGGTCGGCGACGTCTGTGTGGGTGAGGCCGGCGTGCTCCCGGGCCGCACGTAGCCGCCTCCTCAACCGATGCCCCTGGTAGATCGGGTCCTGTTGGGCTTCAGGTGCCGTCACGTCACTCGCCTCTCACCTGCGTAGGCCTCAGAAATTGCGCCTCAGGCGGGACTTGCCGAGAGCTGCGCCGCCCAGCCGAACGCGCTCGGCCGCCTGCCACGCTCCGATGAGGCGGTCGACGCGCCGATGATAGGCCATCGGCTGGTCTTCAACCTGCTGCCACACAGTAAGTGAATGAACATGTTGCCTACTTGCTTCTCGTGTGCCGGCTGGTTGATTGCCAGCCTAAGGATTGGGGTCTATTAGTCTCAAAACATTCTGCTACCTAGCAGCTCGCTAGGTCCATCCCTTGCTGCCCGCTCTTTGCTGGTGTGTCTGTGTTGTCTGATTCCTGTGAGGCGCTGGTGAACTCACTGGCAGCGCTCCTATCGCAGAGAACACCTTTCAACTTATTGATACCTTTCATAACTTTGTGCGCAAAGGCATCACGGTGACCACCGATCCCGCCGGTGACTTGCAGCTTGGTACTTGCCTGAGTACTGGTAGCCGTTGACGTCCAGGTAGCGAAGCCGCCGCCGGTTGGTTCGGAGGCGCAGCTGAGCAGTGCGAACGGTCCCCGGCCTGAGGTGACGGCTGGGGACCGTTGTCGTGCTCGGTGTGGTGGCTTACCGGTGGTGGGCCGGCTGCCGGCCAGGCCGCGGGGCTGCTCGGCCGTCGCCCTTGCCGTCGAGTGCGTTCACCTGTGCCGTCGAGTGGCCGTCACCCGTGCTGCCGAGGCGATGGTGGCTCGGGCCTCGTGCACGGTGAGGCCGGTGTGGCGGGCGGCGGCTATGAGGGGGGCGGTCAGGGCGGGACCGAGGCCGTTCTCGTGGGCGCGGCAGGCGGCCCAGAACAGGCGGGTGTTGCGCTGGCCCTCGTGTGCCGCGCGGACGAAGTGCACGAGGCCCGCGCCCTGTCGGTCGGCCGACGCCGTGGTCGACGCGGTGGCGTGCCGCGCGCGCGGTGGTGGCAGCAGTAGCCGAAGGAGCGCGGTCGGGCAGGGCGCGGGCGGCAGGTGGCCGGTGCCGGGCACGGCGCTGTAGACGCCGTGCGTCGTCAGGGAGCCGGGGCCGACGAGGTAGCCGCCCGCGCCGCGTATGTCGATGCCGGGCGCGAGACGCCCCACCGAGTTGGGTATCGCCACGTCGGGCGGGCCGCTCAGCCAGACGTGGCGCCCGTCGCGCGGTGTGATCACGACGACCGTGGGCGGGATCGTGAACAGGTGGCGCAGCGCCAGCTCACGCAGCGCGGCTGGGGAGCCGGTGCCCGGTTTGGTGTCCAGGTCGACTCCTATGAGGTGGTACGGCGACAGCCCGCAGGCGATGCCGTAACCGGTGGCCCGGGGCGCGGCGGCGAACAGGGCGCGGACGCGGCGCGGATGGGACGACGCGTCGTACACCCCGTGGCCGAAGCTGCCGCACTCGCCCCGGCAGGGCGTCGGCCCGGGAGCGTCGTGGTGCGGCGAGCGCAGGGCGGGGAGCTTGGTGCGGGAGAGCGGGAAGACGGCCAGTCCGCGCTCGGCGGCGGACAGGGCATGGGGGAGGGCCAGGGCGGCGGAAGGTAGGGCATGCCGGTCGGTGATGGCCATGCTTCCATTTTCGTATGTACGTTCGAAGAAAGGAAGAGGGTTGAGGCGCTGCGTACTTGTTGGTGGCGGCGAATTGATGTGCGTGGGGGCGTGAGATGCGCATTGCGGGTGCGTGGACCTGAGCGGGCCGCCTGACGGGGCGGTGGAGATGTTTGGCCGGGCCCGCCTCACGCGTGCGGGCGAATCCGCGCCGGTGAGGGCGTGCGGCGGAGGTTGGTGGGCAACTCTGGAGTTCGCGACGGAACCGGGTTGCACGCGGTCGCAGGAGGCCTCCGACGGGCCCGCAGCGGCCATGTGACGGGGCCGTGGGCGACCGGGGCGTAGGGGCTGCGGCTGCCCGGTGACGTCGCGCCCGGGGCACTGCCCGGGGACCGGGAGATGGCGCAGGGGGGAGGTGGTGAGTCGGAGCTCAACCATGGGGATGGTGTGAGGGTCTGCGCGGCGGTGTGTTCGGCGCCGCCGCGCAGGCGCCTGCCCGACCGGTCTCTCGTTCGGGATCAACTTGTGTGATCCGTCCGGAGAAACCTGTGCGGCCTTGGGCGGCCGAGTTCGGCCTCGGGCGAACTTGAGCGGCCTTGAGCGGCCTTGAGCGGTCTCATCCGGAGGACCAGAGGCGGACCCTGGGCAGCACGTCAGGGACGACCCGCAGGGGTCCGCCCGGTCGCCTCCACCCACAGGAGGTGGGACCAGCACCTCTCCTACAACCTGAGGCGGACAGTGCTTCGGGACCTGCGGCCGATCCGCTCAAACAGGGTGCGCTCCTAGCGTGGAGCCATGACCGTTTCTCTGGCGCCAGTCCGCACCAGCACCTCCACGACTACGGGGCGCACATCCGCGGTATCAGCGGTGCCCGCAGTTTCCACGCCGGCCGCGGTGCGCCGGGTGCGCGCGGCCGGCATCCCCGCGCTGCGCCGCGCCACCACCCCGCACCGGTCGTATGCGGGGTGTGAAGAGAGATCCGCGCGCGGGGCGCACGCCCAGAGGGAAACGCATTCGGGACGCGACACTTACCCGTCGTTCTCCTCGTACGTACGTGCCCGTGGCTCCGTACTGCTGCGCACGGCCCGGTCGCTCACCTCGAACCCCAGCGACGCCGAGGACCTCCTGCAGACCGCGCTCACCAAGACCTACGTCGCCTGGGACCGCATCGAGGACCACGGCGCCCTCGACGGTTATGTGCGCCGCGCCCTGCTCAACACCCGCACCTCGCAGTGGCGCAAGCGCAAGGTCGACGAGTTCGCCTGCGACGAGCTGCCAGAGCCGCAGGCCGTTCCGGCTCAGGATCCCGCCGAGAGCCAGGCCCTGCACGACACGATGTGGCGCGCGATCGTCAAGCTCCCCGCCCGGCAGCGGGCCATGGTCGTGCTGCGCTACTACGAGGACCTGAGCGAGGCCCAGACCGCGGAAGTGCTCGGCGTCTCGATCGGCACGGTCAAGAGCGCGGTGTCGCGTGCACTGGGCAAACTCCGGGAGGACCCGGAACTGAGTCGCACGGCCTGAGCGGTCGCCGGTGTTCGGTGCGGGGTGTTCGGCGTGGGATGGTCGCGCCAGAAGCGGACCGTCCCGGCGCTCCCGCGCGGCACCGCATGATCGATCATCTCCCCAGGTAGTGACATACCGCGCGGTATGCGCGCAGAATCGGCGCACACCTCAGCTCGCGCAGGGGCCCGTCGGCGTGTGCACGGCCCCGTTCGCACGCCGAGCCGCACCGCACCCCCTGACGCGCTCGAACGCCACCGGGAGGACGCCGTGCTGAGCACCATGCAGGACGTATCGCTGACCGTCACCCGTATCCTCACGCACGGCACGCAGCTGCACGGGGCGTCCAGGATCACCACCTGGACCGGCGAGGGCGAGCCGCGGCGTCGAACGTTCGCCGAGGCGGGAGCGCGGATCGCGCAGCTCGCGCATGCCCTGCGGGACGAGCTCGGGGTACGGGACGACGACCGGATCAGCACGCTCATGTGGAACAACGCGGAGCACACCGAGACCTATTTCGCCGTCCCCGCCATGGGCGCCGTCCTGCACACGCTCAACCTGCGCCTCCCGGCCGACCAGCTGGTCTGGATCGTGGGCCACGCCGCAGACCGGGTCCTGATCGTCAACGGTTCGCTGCTGCCGCTGCTCGCGCCGCTGCTGCCCAAGCTGCCCACCGTCGAACACGTCGTCGTCTCCGGACCCGGCGACCGCACGGTGCTCGACGCGGTCCTGGAGCAGTGCGCCTGGGGGCCGCGCGTCCACGACTACGAAGAGCTGCTCACGGGCCGGCCGACCACCTTCGACTGGCCCGAGCTCGACGAACGCCGGGCCGCCGCGATGTGCTACACCTCCGGCACCACCGGCGACCCGAAGGGCGTCGTCTACTCCCACCGGTCCATCTATCTGCACTCCATGCAGGTCAACATGGCGCAGACGATGGGGTTGACGGACCTGGACACCAGCCTCGTCGTCGTACCGCAGTTCCATGTCAACGCTTGGGGCCTGCCGCACGCCGCGTTCATGACCGGCGTCAGCTTGCTGATGCCCGATCGGTTCCTGCAGCCGGGACCGCTCGCCGAGATGATCGAAGCGGAGCGGCCGACACACGCCGCCGCGGTGCCCTCCATCTGGCAGGGCCTGCTCGCCGAACTCGCCGCCCGCCCCCGCGACGTCACCTCTCTCGGCCAGGTCACCATCGGCGGCTCCGCCTGCCCGTCCGCGCTGATGACCGCCTTCGACGAACTGGGAATGCGGGTCTGCCACGCCTGGGGCATGACGGAGACCTCGCCGATCGGCTCGTACGCCCGGCCGCCCGCGCATGCCGTCGGCACCGAAGAGGAGCTGTCGTACCGCCTCACCCAGGGCCGTTTCCCGGCCGGAGTTCAGGCCAGACTCTGCGGGCCGGACGGTGAGCGGCTGCCGTGGGACGGCGCGTCCGCGGGCGAGCTGGAGGTGCGCGGGCCGTGGATCGCCGCCGCGTACTACGGCGGCGCGGACGGCGAGCCGCTGCGGCCCGCGGACAAGTTCAGCGCGGATGGCTGGCTGAAGACCGGCGACGTCGGCACGATCAGCCCCGACGGTTATCTCACGCTCACCGACCGCGTGAAGGACGTCATCAAGTCCGGCGGCGAGTGGATCTCCTCCCTTGCGCTGGAGAACGCCCTGATGGCGCACCCGGACATCGCTGAGGCCGCGGTCGTCGCGGTTCCCGACGAGAAGTGGGGCGAACGCCCTCTGGCCACCGTCGTCCTCAAGGACGGCGCCGTCGCCGACTTCCGCGCACTGCGCGACTTCCTCGCCGGCCGCGTCGCCAAATGGCAGCTTCCCGAACGCTGGACCCTCGCCGATGCGGTGCCCAAGACCAGCGTCGGCAAGTTCGACAAGAAGGTGATCCGCAGGCAGTACGCGGACGGGGAGCTGGACGTCACCTGTCTGTGACGGCCATCCGAGTCCGAGCGGGACGCCCCGGCCGCGCAGGCCGCAGTCCCGTCAGTTCGTGCCGATCTTCGCCAGCAGCTCGACGATGCGGGCCTGCACCTCGGCGCTCGTGGCGCGTTCCGCGAGGAACAGGACCGTCTCGCCCGCGGCCAGCCGGGGGAGTTCCGCGCGGTCGACCGTGGCGGTGTAGACGACCAGCGGGGTGCGGTTGAGCTGGCCGTTCGCGCGCAGCCAGTCGACGATTCCGGCGCGCCGGCGGCGTACCTGCATCAGGTCCATCACGACCAGGTTCGGCCGCATCTGGGCGGCAAGCTGGACCGCGTCGGCGTCCGCCTGCGCGCACGCGACCTGCATGCCGCGCCGCTCCAGCGTCGCGGTCAGCGCCATCGCGATCTCCGGGTGCTCCTCGATGAGCAGCACCCTGGGCGGATGCTGCTCGCTGTCGCGCGGCGCGAGTGCCTTGAAGAGCACGGCGGGGTCGGCGCCGTATGCCGCGTCCCGGGTCGCCTGGCCGAGTCCGGCCGTCACGAGCACGGGCACTTCGGCGGCGACGGCCGCCTGACGCAGCGACTGGAGCGCGGTCCTGGTGATCGGTCCGGTCAGCGGGTCCACGAAGAGCGCCGCGGGGAACGCCGCGATCTGGGCGTCCACCTCCTCCCGCGAGTGGACGATCACCGGACGGTAGCCGCGGTCGCTGAGCGCCTGCTGGGTGTGCACGTCGGGGGCCGGCCACACGAGCAGCCGGCGCGGGTTGTCCAACGGCTCGGGCGGCAACTCGTCGTCAAGGGGCTGCGGCTGCGGCTGGTCGGAGATCTCCACGGCACCGCCGGGGCCGTCCAGCGGCTCGGGGCCCTCGGCGGCGTTCTCGTCGGGCGCGCCGATCGCGTAGGAGCGGCCCACGCCTTCGGAAGGTGACGTCAGACGGGTGTGCGCGGCGGGCGGGGGCGGCGGCACCGGCGCGCCGGGCAGGGCGTGCTGGGTGCCGGCCGGTGTGCCGTCGCCGTCGGTGTCCTGGCGGGTGCCCAGCTTGCGGCGGCGGGCGGGCACGAGGCCCTGGCCCGCTCCCGACGTGGCGGACGCGGGCGGTGGCGGTGCTGCCTGGGACTGGGGTTGGGGCTCGGGCTGTGCGGGGCCCGGTGCCTGCGGCTGCGGCGCGGGCGGCGCGTGGTGCGCGGCGACCTGCCGGGGCGGCTGGTGGGACGGCACCCGGGGCAGCGGTGAGACCGAGGGGCCGTTGTCGGCGGGAGTCCCCCGGCGGCCCTCCGCGGCCTGCTGCTGGTCGGCGATCTGCCGCCGGAACGGCACGCCCTGCCCGAGGGTGCGGACGCTGATCGCGCGACCCTGCGTCGACTCGGAGTCGACGGGTCCGGCCTGGGCGGGCAGCGCGCGCTGGCCCTGCCGCGCACCCGCGGCTCCGGCTTCCGGCTGCGGAGCGCGCCCGGCGGCGGCCGGGGCGGCTGCGGGCAGCGCTGGGGCGCCGGGAGGGGCGGCCTGGGGCGCCGGTGCGGGTACGCCGGGTGCGGGGGCCGTACCGGGCGGGACGGGCTGTCCGGGCCATGGCTGGCCGCCGGGATGCCCGGCGGAGGGTGCTGGGCCGCCGGCCGCGACGGGACCGGCCGGCTGTGCGCCCTGCGGGGGCACGGTGCCGGCGAGCCGCGGGTCCCTGGTGTCCCGGGGACCTCGTGCGCCTCTCGGGTCGACACGGGGATCGCCTGCGGGGTTCTGGCCGCGGGGTGTGGGGTGGTGGTCGAACGGGTGGACGGACTGGGCGCCGGACGTGGCGGCGGAAGCGCCGCGGCGGCGGCCGGTGGGCTCGGCGCGTTCGACGGGATGGGGCGCGAGGGGAGTGTGGTCCTCGGTCGGGTCGTGCAGTGCCGCGGTGTGTCCGCTGCTGTTGTCCCCGTGCCGTGCCGTACGGTCCGCTTCGGCCGGGGGCAGCGCGAAGACGGCACGAGGCGCCGCCTCGGCCCCGGCTGGCCTGGCGTCCTGGGACGCCGCGGCCAGTGCGCGCCGCGCCCGACGGCCGGCCGACTGCGGCACGCCACCGTGCGCCGCCGCACCAGAGCCGTCCGCCTCCGAAACAGGCGCTCCGGCGTAACGTTCCCTGCTCTCCGCGGCCTGGGCACCGCCCGCGGGACCGCCCGGCCCCAGCGCGAGCCGGTCACCCTGCGCGTCACCTGACGGACCGGCCCCAGCCGTCGTCGCCCCGGCACCCGGGGGAAGCGCGGCGGGCCCGGGCAGTGCGGGCTGTTCCGGGTCCGTCTGCCGGCGGGCCCGGCGTCCGCTGGGCGCGGGCGAGGGCACGCCCTGCGGCGGCACCGCCGCCCCGAGGGCCGCGGATCCCGCCGCGTGCTCCGCGGCCGTCGTCACGGCGCCCTCGGCAGCGCTCGGCCGCCCGCGCCTGCGTCCCGTACCGGCGTGCGGCGCGGGCACCGGTGCCGGTGCCGCGCTTGCTTGCGCGTCGTCCTCGCCGGACTCCGGCGCACGGCGCCCGCGCCGGCGCCCGGTCGGCGCGGAAGCGTCCCCCGCGTCCCCCGCGTCTTCGTCTGCCGTACCGGAGTCCATCTCGGCAGCGTCCGCCGCATCGCGCAGCGCCAACTCGGCGCCGACTGCGCCGCTCGCTCCCGCCGACCCGTCGTCGAAGTCGTCGTGCCTCTGGGCACCGGGGCCGTCAGGTCCTGCGCCGTCGCCGTTCCCGTCGAGGAAGGCATCCACGGACGACCGTCGCGCCCTACGCCGTGTGCCCCGCCCGCCGGCCTGCTCCGGCTCCGCGGTGCCGTACTCGCCCGTGACGTCCGAACCGCCCGTGGCGCCCGCCTCGTCGCCCACCGACGGATCACCCGAAAGAGTTCCGCCGCCCGACGGATCGCCGCTTCCCTGAGCGGGCCATTCGTTGGGAGCCGTGGTCACCGCGCCGAATCCGCTGGCCGCCGCCGCGCCGCCGAGCGGCACTTCCAGCACATACGCGCTGCCGCTCATGCCGGGCACCTCGTGCGTCTGGAGCACGCCGCCGTGCGCCCGGACGATGCCGCGCACGATCGGCTCGTGCACCAGGTCTCCGCCGGCGTACGGGCCGCGCACCTCGATGCGTACGACATCGCCGCGCTGGGCCGCGGCCACCACGATGGTGGAGTCCATGTAACCGCCGGAGGCGACCGGCGCGTTCCCGGTGGCGTCCACGCCCGCCACGTCCGCGATGAGGTGCGCGAGCGCGGTGGCGAGCCGCTCCGGGTCGACCTCGGCCGACACGGGCGGGGCGTGCACGGCGAACTGTGCGCGCCCGGGGCCGATCAGCTCGATCGCGCCGTCCACGCCCGCGGCCACCACCTGGTCGATCAGCGTGGACCGCTTGTAGAGCAGGTCGGTGCCCGCGTCGAGCCGCTGGTAGTTCAGGACGTTGTCGACGAGTGTGGTGATGCGGGCGTATCCGGCGGCGAGGTGGTGCAGGACCTGGTTGGCCTCCGGCCACAGCTGGCCGCCGTCGTCGGCGGCCAGTGTGGACAGCTCGCGGCGCAGTTCGTCGAGCGGGCCGCGCAGCGAGCCGCCGAGCACCGCGAGCAATTGCTCGTGCCGCTGGTCGAGTGCCTCGTACCGGTCCTTCTCGCGCTCCGCGAGCGCCGCGTACCGGTCCTTCTCGGCCGCCAGCTCCTCCTCGTGCGCCTCGACGACCTCCGCGTACTCCTCGGCGTGCTGATCACGTGTTGCGGCGAACGCGGCCGCGTGCTCCTCGCGCAGCCGCGCGAGTTCGGCCGCGTGCTCCTGGCGGACCCGGGCCAGTTCCTCGGTGTGCTGCAACTCCTGGGCTTGCTTCTCGGCGGCGAGCGACTCGTACGCGCGCCGGTCAGTGAACGTCAGTACGGCCCCGACCAGCTGTTCCCCGTCGCGCACCGGCGCCGTCGTCAGGTCGACCGAGACCTTCTCGCCCTTCTTGGACCACAGCACCTGCCCGCGCACCCGGTGCTTGCGTCCCGACCTGAGGGTGTCGGCGAGTGCCGACTCCGCGTACGGGAAGGGCGAGCCGTCGTCGCGCGAGTGCAGGACGAGGGTGTGCAGCTGCTGGCCGCCGAGGTCGCTGGCGCGGTGGCCGAGGATCTGCGCGGCGGCCGGGTTGACGAGTACTACTCGTCCCTCGGTGTCCGTGCCGATCACGCCTTCGGCCGCGGCGCGCAGGATCATCTCCGTCTGCCGCTGCGAACGCGCCAGCTCGACCTCGGTGTCGACGGCGTGCGACAGGTCGCGCACGACGAGCATCAGCAACTCGTCACTGCCGTAACTGGGAACGTCGTAGTACCCCTGACCCCCGTAACTGTCGTATCCGCTGTCATGCGCTTGCTGGCCGCGCGCCAGGTTCGCGCTCGTGACCTCGACAGGGAACTCGCCGCCGTCGGTGCGGCGGGCGAGCATCCGGGTGGGTTTGGTACGTCCGCGTTCGTCCGTACTGTCCGGGCGACGCATCGAGCCGGGGATCAGCCGGGAGTCGAACTGCGGCAGCAGATCGAGCAGCCCGCGTCCGACCAGTGCGGTGCCCTGCGCCTCCAGCGTCTCCAGGGCCATCGCGTTGGCGTTGACGATCGTGCCATTGGCGTTGACCAGTACCAACGCGTCTGGGAGCGCGTCGAGTATGGCTGCGAGGCGAGCAGCGCCTCGGGATGGCCTGCTGCTCACGACGACGCTTCCTCCCTGTTACCGCCTCTTGCTGGCCGTGCGGGCCCTCTTACCGGCCGTGCGGGCCATCTTGCTCCCCTGCCCGCAGCGTGTCACGGAAGGGAGTCTACGGGCAGCCGTTGCGCTCGCGACGCCGGATGAGAAGGGGGGTGTCGTCCCGTTTCGTCGCACCGTGTCACCGGGCGGCCGTCGCACCGACTGCCGGCAGCACCGGTACCAGTGTGTTCCACCGCCCGACCTCGCACCCGTTGGCGCGGGTGAAGTCCGCGTCGACCTCGCGGCCCTGCCAGCTACCGGTGACGTGGGCGGCGGCCGGGCCGCCGTAGAGCATCGTGCACATGGCGCGGCGCGGGGTCGGCGCGAACGGATCCTGCCCGTCGGCGGCCAGTTGCTCAAGTCGCGCGCAGGCGCCTGCCGCGTTCGGGTGCGTACCGCCGGCCGGCACGCCGTCCGGGGCGCACACGAGCCGGTACGTCCCGTCGACTGCGCCGCCCGCGCCGCTGACGGTCACGGTGAGGCTGTCCTCCGCGGCCAGCAGCCGCGCCAGGTCCAGCGGCCGGGCCTCGGGGCGCGGGCCGGTGCCGGTGTGCGCCGTCGCGGGCGCCGCGGCCAGGACGGTGGCCCCGGCGAGGACGGTGAGCGAGGCGGCGGCGGTGACGGCGAAACGTTGCAGCATGCGGGGCTCCAGGGATGAACAGGCCCGTACCGTGTAAACGGGTACGAACCGGCGAGTGCGGCGCTACTGCGTTTACCGCGTTCGACGTCGCGTTTACCGCGTTTAACGCCGTACGCCCCCGGATGTTGCGCCCCGACCAGGCAGATGGCGGACATCACGCACCGAAAGGGCTTTGCTCTGCGCCCATCCTGCCTAGTACGGTGGGCCTCGATTGGTGACGGCCCGCTGGGCTGTGTCATCATCTGCACGCACACCGCGCTCGCGCGGGCGTGGCTGGAGGCGTCGCCTAGTCCGGTCTATGGCGCCGCACTGCTAATGCGGTTTGGGCCTTAAAGCCCATCGAGGGTTCAAATCCCTCCGCCTCCGCACCATCATCCCGAAGCCTTGGCCTCATCAGGCCAGGGCTTCGGGTGTTTCACACGCAGCTCCAGCGGGGCCCGCCGAGAGGTCAGGCGGCGCCACCCCGCACAAACCCCCGAGCTCCTTCCACGGCAGGCCCGCCCCGCCCCCGCCACCAGAGCACCGCCCGCCAGGAAGCAAACCGCACCCACCGCGCCCACCGTTCGCCCGCGCCCCCGCCACACCGCCCTCAAGAGCGATTTCCGCAGGTCAGCCCGGCTGTCGTAAACGGATTTCTCCTCACGGCACGGGTCATGTAATGTTGTTCCCGCAAGCCCACCTGGCCAAAAAGTCACCGGCCAAGGGCAAGCGGAAGTACAACAGAAGACAAGCACTCGTAGCTTAACGGATAGAGCATCTGACTACGGATCAGAAGGTTGCAGGTTCGAATCCTGCCGAGTGCACACAGGTCAAAGGCCCCTCGGGATTATCCCAAGGGGCCTTTGA
>CAVXIJ010000009.1:0-157520 GCA_963761765.1 uncultured Actinomycetota bacterium | reverse complement strand
GGTGGCTCGCTTGTCGTCCACGTATCCGGCCGCACCGATACCGACGGCCTCGATGTCGTGCCCCGAACCCGCGCCCGTGACGGCCGCGGAGATCGCGTCGACAATGCCCTCGGCGGTCGACGGCGTGGGCACGGTGTGTGTCTCAAGGATCGAACCCTCTTCGTCGACCACTCCGGCCGCGATCTTCGTGCCGCCGATATCCACGCCGATGGTAAGTCCCATGTGTCCCTCAGTTCAGGTCGAGCCCCGCTAGGCCAACCGTACCGGAGGGGGGTCAGTCCAGGTCGATGTGTTCACCGGGCCCGAGGCCTTCGCCCGGCCGGTCATCACCTGTTCCGTCACCACTGGGGTCCTGGGGACTCGGGCGATCGGCGCGGTCCGTGGGACCGGAGTCGGCGGGGTCGTGCTCCTGCGCACCGGCGCCGTGATCATCTTCCCGCTGGTCGGGCCCCGCGGTCCAGCGGCGCTCCTGTGTGAAGATCGCCGAGCGGTAGGCGGCGAGCAGTTCGGAACCGGCGGCGGCGAGATGGTCGAAGACGTCCGGGTTGCGCTCGATGACCGGTTCGACCGCGGCCTTGGCCTGCTGGACGGCCTGGCGCACCATCTTCTGCGCCGCGCCCTGGGCCGCCATGCCGATCAGCGGCCCCGCGGCGCCGGAGACCGTCAGCCGGTCGGCCACGCGCGTCCATCAGCCTGCGCAGTTCCTCGGCGGCGGAGCCTGGCTGCGGGCCGCTGCGGGCACGGCGACGGGCCTTCTCATCGGCCAGGTCCTCGGCGGCGGCGGTCGCCCACGCGTCGGCGTCGACCGCGGCCTCGGGGGCGGTTCGGGAGCGGCCGGAGGCTCGGCCCGCGGCTCGGCGTGCGGGCCGGCGGCGGGGCCACCGGGTGCGTCGGCCCGTTCCTGCCCGGGGACGGCGTCCTGCGGGCCTTGGGGAAGGTCCGGGCGATCCGGGCGATCGGCTGCGTCGCTCATGGCGGTCTGACTCCTGCGGACGGTCTGCGGTCCGGAGCGCGGGACGCGTTCCGTAACCCTCGGCGTTTCGTATCTTCGACGGTACCCGACCGGGCGGCGCCGGTTCACGTGGCCGCGGGGCCGGTGCCGGGCGGCTCAGCGGCCCCGCGGCCACAGCGCCGGATCGGGCCTAAACCGTACGCGCAGCTCACCGTCGGTGAGAGCGGCGCCGTCGACGGTGCAGCGGCGCAGCACGGACGGCAGGTCGATGATGCGCCGGAACGGGCCCGCCGTGACGACCAGTTCGTCACCGTGCCGGATCAGGTCGAGTTCCGCATGCCGGCTCCGGGCAGTGGAATGCGCCAGACCAGGACGCCGCCCTCGGCGCGGCGGTCGGTGAGTCCGGCGCACGGCACCGGGGCCAACGGGGTGCGGGACTGGGTCCGCCGGCGGGCGGCGGCACGGGCCGGGCCACGGAAAGCGGCACGGCGTCCTCGCTGGTGCGGGCGCCGGCGGGGCGGTCAGGGCGGCGAGGTCGTCGAGACCGCGCGGGTCGCGGCCCAGGTGCGGCATGCCGTACAGGGTCGCGCGCGAGGCGCTGTGGTCGTGCGCGGCGGCACGGTCGCCTTCGGCGGCGGCCCCGTCCCTGCTCCGCGCCCCGTATGTCACAGCCCAGTCGTCGAGCGTCTTGCGCCTGCTGGGCGGCGAGCCCGGCGAGCCAGGGGTCGGCGGAGGACTGCGGGCAGCAGCCGGTTGGCGACCAGCGCGTCGAGGCGCAGGCCGTGCAGGGCGAGGCCGGTACAGGCCGTGCGCACGGCGTCGTCCCCGCGCGGCGCCCGGCTCGGCGACCAGCCGGACCGTGGTGCCCGCGGTCCTCGATCACGCCTGGACCGGCGGCCAGCTCCGCGTCCCAGCGGGCGGCGGCCTCGTACAGCCACTGGGCGCCGGCATGGGTACGCCGGCGAGCTGGGCGAGCACCGGGCGCAGCGCACGGGCCGCCTGGCGCTCCGGGGGCAGCAGGCGGCGCAGATAGCGGCGCAGCTGTTCGGGCAGGGCGAGCAGCGGCGAGCGCGTCGCGCGGGGGCGGGCAGGTCGACGACGACCAGGTCGTAGCCGGCCCGCGCCGTCGGCCGGCGTCGCGCAGCGCGCGCAGCAGGGCGAGCTCGGCGCTGCCGGGCAGCTCGGTCAGCTCCTCCCCGTCCAGCGGGGCCGCGCCGAGCAGGTCCAGGGCGGCGGAGCGCGCTGGTCCTGGAGGGCGAGCAGCTCCGCGCGGAAGTGCGCGCCGGAGTCGTGCGGCGCAGGACCGTGAGCCCGGCGGCTCGGCCGCGGTGGGCCCGGTGGATGCCGAGGACGGCGCCGCGGTATCGGTCGCGTCGGTGGTGAGCAGCAGGGTGCGGCGGCCCCGGCGGGCGGCGGCCAGCGCGGTCGCCGCCGCGAGCGTGGTGCGGCCCGCGCCGCCGGGGCCGGTGACCAGATGCGTCCGCATGGGACCTGTCCGGGGCGCGGCGAGCTGAGTTCGGTGTCCCGATGCCCCGCACCAGGCACCACGGCACGCCTGCCCGCGACACGTGCCGCACCGGGTCCCGGCAGCCTCACCGGGACTCGACGCGCTTCTTCAGGCCGGCCAGGGCGCGGTCGATGATGACCTTCTCGGCCTTGCGCTTGATCATGCCGAGCATGGGGATCTTGACGTCGACGGTGAGCTGGTAGGTGACCTCGGTGCGGTCGCCGTCGCCCAGCGGGGCCGAGGAGGTAGGAGCCGTCGAGGGAGCGCAGCATCTGGGACTTGACCAGGGTCCAGCTGACCTCGTGCGTCGCCGGTCCAGGTGTAGGCGAGGGTGTGGTCGTCCTTGATGGCGCCGGCGTCCAGGACGCAGCCGGACCTGCTCGGCGCGGCCCTCGGTCGTCGGTGGCCAGGACCTCGGCCTCCTTCACCTCGCCGGTCCACTCCGGGTAGCGGGCGAAGTCGGCGATCACTCCCATGACATCGGCCGGTGCCGCCTCGATCGTGATGCTCGAGCTGGTGTGTTCCGCCATCGCCGTGGCTCCTCCAGGTGCGGTGTCCGGTCGCGGATGTCGGACGGCTCACCGCTGCGGCGTGCCGGGCACCGGACCGTACGACCGCCGTGCAGCGGCAGGCTATCGCGCGCAGGCGCCGGGCCGGCACGGCGGTCACCACTCCAGGGCCCAGGGCGGCCGGTGCGCGTCGAAGTGGCCGACGTTCACGCACTCCGTGCGCGCCGATCCGCATCCGCGGCGCCAGCGGCTGGTGGACGTGGCCGAAGAGCGCGTACCGCGGGCGGGTGCGCGCGGATCGCGTCCAGCAGGGCCCCGCTGCCGCGCTCGAAGCGGCGGGCCACGGTGTCGTAGCACGAGCTCCGGCACCTCGGGCGGGATGTGCGAGCACAGCACGTCGACCTCGCCGAGCGGCCTCGATCTTGGCCGCGTACTCCTCGTCGCTGATCTCGTACGGGGTGCGCATCGGGGTCCTGCAGCCCGCCGCCGACGAAGCCGAAGACCCGGCCGCCGATCTCGGCCCGCTGCGCCGTCGAGGACGGTGGTGCCGGGCCGCGCGTACTCGGGCCACAGCACGGGATGTCGACGTTGCCGTAGGTGGCGTACGTCGGGGTGGGGAAGGCCGCGAACAGCTCGGCGTACTGCTTGCGCACCGCCGTCTCGATGGCGGCGTCCGCGGTCGACGCCCGCCCACAGAGCCCGCGGCCGAAGGCGCGGGCCTCCTCGAAGCGGCGGGCGGTGCGCAGTTCGACGATGCGGTCGGCGTTCTCGACGCCGAAGAGGTCGGGGAAGATGCCGCGCGAGTGGTCGGCGTAGTCGAGGAAGAGCACCAGGTCACCGAGGCAGACCAGCGCGTCGGCGCCCTCTCCGGCCGGGCCAGGTCCCGGCTGTTGCCGTGTACGTCGCTCACCACATGCACGCGCATGTCCGGCCACGCGCTCGGTACGCCCTGCGCCTGCTGGGCGTCGGTCCGCGCCGAGCTGCCGCCCCATGGCGGACAGCCTAGACCCCAGCCGGTCGCGGGACAGCATGGCCGCGGTCGGACCTGCGGCACTTCTGCTCGGGAACGAGTGGACTACTCTGCGCGAAGCACCGCCATGACATGTGACGCGGCAGACATCTGGCCGGCCCCCCTATCCGGAAGCGGTACCGATGGGTAACGTCCGGGCAGTCCAGTCGTGCTCACTCACCACGATGCCCGCACCTGCCAGTCTTGGACCCCCAGCCTTGGACGCCGTCCATCACACGTCCCCCCGTGGCGCCGGCGCCCGATGAGGAGCAGCAGTCTTGCGCGAGTTCAGCCTTCCGGCCCTGTACGAGGTCCCCGCGGACGGCAACCTGACGGATCTCATCCGCCGCAACGCCGCTCAGCATCCCGGATGTCGCCGTCATCGGCCGCAAGGTGAACGGCATCTGGCAGGACGTCACCGCCACCGCCTTCCTCGCCGAGGTGCGCGCGGCCGCCAAGGGGCTGATCGCCTCCGGCGTGCAGCCCGGCGACCGGGTCGGCCCTGATGTCCCGCACCCGCTACGAGTGGACGCTGCTCGACTTCGCGATCTGGAGCGCGGGCGCGGTCACCGTGCCGGTGTACGAGACCAGCTCGCCCGAGCAGGTCGCAGTGGATCCTCGGCGACTCGGGCGCGGTCGCCTGCGTCGTGGAGCCCGACGCGCACGCGCGCGGCCGTGGAGTCGGTGCGCGAGCGGGCTGCCCGGGCTCGAGCACGTCTGGCAGATCGACGCCGGGGCACCGGCGGCGGCGCGTCGACCGGCTGCGGCGGGCGGGCGCGGGCGTCACCGACGACGCGGTGGTCGACGAGCGCAGCGCGCGCGCCGAAGGCCGACGACCCGGCCACCATCGTCTACACCTCGGGCACCACCGGCCGCCCCAAGGGCTGCGTGCTGACCCACCGCAGCTTCTTCGCGGAGTGCGGCAACGTCGTGGAGCGGCTGCGCCCGCTGTTCCGCACCGGCGAGTGCTCGGTGCTGCTCTTCCTGCCCGCTCGCGCACGTCTTCGGGCGGCTGGTGCGAGGTGGCCCCCGTGATGGCGCCGATCAAGCTCGGCTGCGTACCGGACGTCAAGAACCTCACCGAAGAGCTCGCCGCCTTCCGGCCGACGCTGGTCCTCGGCGTGCCGCGGGTCTTCGAGAAGGTCTACAACGCGGCGCGCGCGAAGGCGCAGGCCGACGGCAAGGGCAAGATCTTCGACAAGGCCGCGGACACGGCGATCGCCTACAGCCGCGCGCTGGACGCCCCGTCGGGCCCGTCGCTGGGCCTGAAGCTGAAGCACAAGATCTTCGACCAGCTGGTCTACAGCAAGCTGCGCGCGGTGCTCGGCGGCCGGGCGAGTACGCGATCTCCGGCGGCGCGCCGCTGGGCGAGCGCCTCGGCCACTTCTTCCGCGGCATCGGCTTCACGGTCCTGGAGGGCTACGGCCTCACGGAGTCCTGTGCCGCGACCGCGTTCAACCCGTGGGACCGGCAGAAGATCGGCACGGTCGGCCAGCCGCTGCCCGGCTCCGTGGTGCGCATCGCGGACGACGGCGAGGTGCTGCTGCACGGCGAGCACCTGTTCAACGGGTACTGGAACAACGAGGCGGCCACCAAGGAGGCGCTGGCCGACGGCTGGTTCCACACCGGCGACATCGGCACCCTCGACGAGGACGGCTATCTGCGCGATCACCGGCCGCAAGAAGGAGATCCTGGTCACGGCAGCGCGGCAAGAACGTGGCGCCCGCGGTGATCGAGGACCGTATCCGCGCCCACGCGCTGGTCGCCGAGTGCATGGTGGTCGGCGACGGACGGCCGTTCGTGGGCGCGCTGGTCACCCTCGACGAGGAGTTCCTCGCGCGCTGGGCCGGCGGAGCACGGCAGACCCGCGACGACCCCCGTCGCCGCCCTGCGCGACGACCCCGAACTGCTCGCCGACCGTCCAGCAGGCCGTGGACGAGGGGAACGCGGCAGTGTCGCGCGCCGAGTCGGTGCGCAAGTTCCGCATCCTGGCGTCGCAGTTCACCGAGGAGTCGGGACACCTCACGCCGTCGCTGAAGCTCAAGCGGAATGTGGTGGCGAAGGATTTCGCGGACGAGATCGAGGCGATCTACCGGGGCTGACCGGGCCTTGGCCCGGCTTTGCCCCGGCTCCGGCATCGAGGGCGCCCCGGAAGGGGCCGCCCTCGGCCGCCGGAGCGCCTCCCAGCGCCGGGCCGCGCCCACGGGCGCATCTCTCAGAGCAGGGCCGTCAGGCGTCCCGCCAGCAGGTCCCAGCGCCACTGGTCCTCGACCCAGGCGCGCCCCCGCTCCCCCATCCGGCTGCGCAGTGCGGCGTCGTCGAGCAGGGCGAGGATGCGCTGTGCGGTCTCCTGTGGGGCCTCGGGGCCGCCGCCTTTGACCACGAAGCCCGTCTCGCCGTCGAGCACGGCGTCGGGTGCGCCGCCGGAGTCGCCGGCCACCACCGGCAGGCCCGTGGCGGACGCCTCCAGATAGACGATGCCGAGGCCTTCCACGTCGAGACCGCCGCGCCGGGTGCGGCACGGCATGGCGAAGACATCGCCCGCGCCGAAGTGGGCGGGCAGTTCCGCCCAGGGCACGGCACCGGTGAACCGTACGGAATCGGCCACCCCGGTGTCGTGGGCCAGCGTCCGCAGGTGCTTCTCGTAAGGGCCGCCGCCTACCAGCAGCAGCACCGCATCCGGCTGGCCGGACAGGATCCGCGGCAGGGCCCGTACCAGGGTGTCCTGACCCTTGCGCGGCACAAGCCGGGACACGCAGACCACCACGGGCCGTCCGGTGAGGCCGAGCCGGGCGCGCACCGCGGCGCCGCCGGAGTCCGGGTGGAAGATCTTCTCGTCGACGCCGGGCGGCAGGTGGGCCATGCGGGCGGCGGCCCCGGGCGTGAGCGCTGCGGCGATCCGGGAGCGGGTGTACTCGCCGAGGTAGGTGACCGTGTCGGTGCCCTCGCCGATGCGGCGCAGCAGCTGCCGGGCGGCGGGCAGCTGCGCCCAGCCCGCCTCGTGGCCGTGCGTGGTGGCCACCAGGCGCTTGGCGCCCGCCCTGCGCAGCGCGGGCGCCATCAGCCCGAGCGGCGCCGCGGCCCCGAACCACACCGCCGTACAGCCGTGCTCCCGCAGCAGCCCGGCCGCACGGCGGGTGACTCCGGGAGTGGGCAGCAGCATCGTGGTGCGGTCGCGTACGACGGTGAAGGGCTGCTCCTCGTCGAAGGCGGCGGTGGCCGCGGCGCCTTCGGGCCCGCGTTTCCAGGTGGAGGCGTAGACCACGATCCGGTCCGGATCAAGACGGACGGCCATGTTGTGGAGAAATGTCTGAATACCACCCTGTCTGGGTGGAAAGTCATTGGTCACGAGCAGGGTCTTGTGCATCGCCGCCGACAGTACCGAACCGTCGCGTTCCGCCCCCGCCACAGGCCCAGGACACGGCGGGCCCGGCACCCCGCAGCCGCACGACACGACAGCGCACGACACTGACGCACGACAGACGAGGCGGGCATGGCGACCACGGCACGGAGCGGGACCTGTAGAGCGCTGTGGCCGGTGGCGGCCTGGGCCGCGACGCGGGTCCTGCTGCTGCTCTGGGTGCTGAAGGCGGTGCCCTTCCCTGGGCTCGATGTCACAGGGGACGTGTCGGTGACCTACCGGGGCTGGTACGAGGTGCTGCGCACCGGCACCTTCCCGGTCTGGGACGTCACCTGGCAGTACCCGCCCGGCGCCGCGCTCGCGATGCTCTCTCCGGCGCTGCTGCCGTTCCTGGCCTACGCCACCGCCTTCGCCGTCCTGCTGATGCTGGCCGACGCGCTGGTCCTCGTACTGCTGCTGCATGCGGCCAGGCGGCCGGGCAGGTCGCGGCGGGGCGCCTGGGTGTGGGTGGCGGGAGTGCCGTTGCTGGGGCCCACCGTGTATGCCCGTTACGACCTGATGGTGACCGCGCTCGCCGTCGCGGCGCTGCTCGCCGGGGCGCGGCGGCTGCGGGTGCTGGGAGTGCTTGCGGGGCTCGGTGCGCTGCTGAAAGTGTGGCCGGTGCTGCTGCTGGTCGGCACCAGGCGCGGCGCGGCCACGGTGCGCTCCTGGTGCACCGCGGCGGCCACCGGCGGCGGCGCGCTCCTGGTGGCGGCTGCCGCGGTGCCCGGCGCGCTCGGCTTCCTCGGCTCCCAGCGGGGCCGCGGCACGGAGGTGGAGTCGCTGGGTGCGCTGGTCTTCCACGCCGCCCGGCATACGGGCTGGTCGGGTGAGGTACGGCTGAACTACGGCTCCATGGAGTTCCTCGGCCCGTACGTACCGCTGGTCAGCGTCCTCGCCCAGGTGCTGTCGGTGCTGGCTCTGGGATGGCTGCTGGTGTGGCGGTACCGGGCGCGCACCTGGCCGTCCGGCACGCTCGCGGACGCCGCGTTCGTCGCGGTGCTGCTGTTCACCACCACCAGTCGGGTGATCAGCCCGCAGTACATGGTGTGGCTGGTCGGCCTCGCGGCGGTGTGCCTGGTCTTCCGCGGCAGCCGGATGACCTCGCCCGTCCTGATGGTGCTGGCCGCGACCCTGGTCACCACGCTGGAGTTCCCTATCTGGTTCGGCCATGTGGTGGCGAGCGACGCACTGGGCGTCGCGCTGCTGGGCCTGCGCAACGGTCTGCTGGTCGCGGCCACCGTCACGGCGGGCGTACGGCTCTGGCAGCGCACCGTGTCCGCACCGCGGCGCGCGGCGCCCGCCACCGCGACGCCATCCTCGGCCGCCCACGGCGAGGAAGAACTACTCGACTCCCGCTGACGCCCGGCCTCGCACGTGCCGGCTCAGCCCAGCTGCTCCTTCAGGTAGGTCCGCCAGCGCGCCGTGAACTCGGTACGGCTGACGCCCAGCACGTCCTGCAAGGCGTCCCCGACCGCGCCCGTGCGGCTCTGGTGGGCGCCCACCGCCTCGTAGAAGGCCTTCAGGCGTGCCTCGCCCCAGTGGTCGGCAATCATCCGGCAGGCCAGCCAGCCGCCCTCGTACGCCTCGGCGAGCGGGTCCGCCGCCCGGGAGAAGCCGAAGTCGGCGTCGTCGGGCAGTGCCTCGGGTATCCGGCCCTCGCGCACCGCCTGCTGGAGTTCGGGCGCCGCCTGGGCCGGGGTGCGCCCGGTGCGGCGGTAGCCGACCCAGTCGGCGTAGCCCTCGGAGAGCCACAGCGGAGTGGCCGCGGAGGTGTAGCCGCGGGTGGCCACATGGGTGGTCTCGTGGGTGAGCACGACCTGCTGTCCGAGGTCGCCCAGCACCCCGTACGCGTCCGGGTTGATGATGACGCGGTCAGCGGGGGCCTGCCGGGCGCCTGCGGGGCTGCTGAGCTCCCCCGTGGTGACGGCCGCGATGCCGCGGTATCCGGACGCGGGCGAGCCCAGCAGCCCCGCCATGCCGTCCAGCGAGGCGGGCACCTCGACCACGACCCGTCCCGACCAGCCGCCGCCCCAGGCGCTGCGCACCGCGGGCACCGCGTGGTCGGCGAGCCGCACGAACTCCTTGAGCCGCGCGGCGGGCTGCCCGACGCCCAGGACCAGGCTGTGCGCCCCGCGGACGGCCACCACCTTGCCCTGCTCCCACAGCTGCTGAGCGGTATGCGGTGCGGGCCGGTCCCCGGTGACGTACCAGTGCCCGGCGCGGCGGTTCAGCGTGAGGACGCGGGAGGTGGTGACCGGAACGCTGTCGTAGCCCTCGACCCGGTACCGCAGCTCGGTGTCGGCACGGGCCGTGCTGCCGCTGTGGTGGAAGTCGGTGACGCGGTACGACCAGGAGCTGAGCGGCACGTTCGCGAGGTCGCCGTACCAGCTCGCGGAGCGCCGGGCCGCCGCCGTGTCCTCGCCCGCGCCGCCGGTCGCCAGATACGCCGGCTCGTCGTGCCCGAGCATCGCGTGCGCACGCCGGTCGAGCAGCTGCCGCACCTGCCCGGCGGCCGGATCGGCGGACGCGCCGGGGCCGCAGCCGACAAGGGAGACCGAGCCGACGACGCCCGCGCACACCCCGAGCAGAGCAAGCCGCCAGCGCCTCGACGGCACCCGTCGGGTTCCGTGCCCACCACAACCCACCACGTGCACGATCGTACGGTGAGCTGCGCGGACCGTACGATCCGGGCGACGCCACCGCCACGCGCGCCGGCCGCGGGCCGCCCGCCGGTCAGACCCGTGTCACGGAGGACACCGGCAGTATGTCCACCGGGTCGTAGCGCACCGTGGCGCCCGGGTACGGCGCGTGGATGACCTGGCCGTGGCCCGCGTACATCGCGATATGGCTGGCGTCGTGGCGGTAGGCGACGAGGTCGCCGGGGCGGGCCTGCGCCAGCGGCACCTGGCGTCCCGCGTACCGCTGCTGCTGCGAGGTGCGCGGCAGGCCGACCCCCGCCTGGGCGTACGCCCACTGCATGAGGCCGGAGCAGTCGAATCCCAGCGGCCCGTTGGCGCCCCACACGTACGGGCGCCCGAGGGCCGAGCGGACCGCGGTGACGGCGGCGGCAGCCCGCCCCGAGGACGGTCGGTCCGCCAGGCCGGAGGCGGGGGCGGGAGGAGCCACCGGGTGCGCCGGGTGGCCGTACGCGGTGCGCTGTGCGGAAGGCAGCGTCTGGAGCAGTCGTCTGGCCTCGGCGAGCTTGCGTTCGATGGTGCGCTTGTGACGGGCGATGGCCTTGCGGGTCTTCTCCAGTTCGGTGAGCCGGTGGGCCGCCTCCGTGCGCTCCTGGGCGAGGTCGCGGCCCAGGTCGCGGATCTGCCGCAGCCGGCCCGCGGTCCGGGTGCCCGCCCGGTCCAGCGCGGCGGCCCGGTCCAGGAAGCCGTCGGGCCCCGAGGAGAGGAAGAGCTGGACGGCCGGGTCGACGCCGCCGCTGCGGTACTGCGCCCCGGCGAGCGAGCCGAGCGCGCCCCGCAGCGAGTTGATGCGCTGCTGCCCGCGGGCGAGCCCGTCCTGGGCGTCGGTCACCTGTCCGGCGAGCCGGCCCTCGCGTTCGGTGGCGCGGTCGTACGCCTCGGTGGCCTGCTCCGCCTCGCGGTACAGCCGGTCGACGTCGGCCGTGGTACCGACCTGGGCGGGCTGCGGGGGCGGTGCCGCGGCACCGGCCGGTGCCGCGGCGAATGCCGCCGCCGCGGTGGCCGTCGCGGCGGACAGGACGGTCACTGAGGTGCCTCGGGGACGCCGGTCATGGCCGGGCCCCGCAAGGCGGCGGTGGGTCCCCACGGGCAGTCACTCTCCTTCCGCTGACACGGCCCCCGGGTGGGAGCCATGACGCCAGAGAGTAACCGTGCGGGCACGCCGCGACCACAGTCCGTAGCGCGCCCTTATCTGCCCACACCGCACGAAACCCGTCACAGACGCAGGTCAGCGACGGGTCACGGGGATCGGTGAGCAGTATCCGAATTCGCTCGTTCGGGGATAATCCGGCACGGCGTGAGGACGGAAAACGGGCCGGACGTAACGGCCACGGCACGTCACCCGGAATACAGAGGCGAAGGCGCGTGCGGGAGATGTCCTCGACCGCCCGGAGCCGGGCCCGGACAAGACGCGCCGCATTGAGGAGAGCGCCTTTCCGGACTACCGGACCGTGCCGTTTCAGGCCGGGATATTCAGATGCGCACGCCGAATTCGAACGGCATATGGTTCAGGGCTTCATAGCGGACGTTGGCGCCGGTGTGCGGGGCGTGCAGAACCTGGCCGTTGCCCGCGTAGAGACCGACGTGGCTGAGGTCGCCGTAGAAGAGAACGAGGTCGCCGACCTGGAGCTGACTCTGCGAGTAGATCCGCGTGCCGGCGTTCGCCTGGGCCTGCGAGGTACGGGGTATGGAGACACCGGCCTGGGCGTAGGCCCAGGAGGTCAGACCCGAGCAGTCGAAGGAGCTCGGACCCGAGGCGCCGTAGACGTAGGGCGAGCCCATGACGCTCTGCGCGGCGGAGAAGGCCGCACCCGCGCGACCCGAGCCGTGCACGTTCCCGAGGACGTTACGGGCGCTGTCGCGGCTGGCGCGGGCCTCTTCGTCGGCGAGGGCCTGCTTCTCCCGTGCGGTGAGGGTGTTCAGGAGCTTCTGCGCCTCGGAGAGCTTCTCCTGTACCTGCTTCTTCTTCTTGCCGAGCTCGGTACGGGTGTCCGCGAGGTCCTTGAGCTTCTGGGCGGCTTCCTTGCGCTCCTGCGCCAGGGACCGCTGCTTCTCCTGGATCTTCTTCAGCGCCTCGACCTGCTGGCCGCTGAGCTGGTCGAGCGTGGAGGCCTTGTCGAGGTAGTTGTCCGGGTCGGAGGAGAGGAAGAGCTGCACGGAGGGGTCGATGCCGCCCGAGCGGTACTGGGAGCTGGCCACCGAACCCAGGTCGTCGCGGAGGTCGTTCAGCTCGTCCTGGCCGCGGGCGACCTTGTCCTGGAGGTCCCTGACCTCTTTTTCGAGCTTCTTCTGCTTCTCCTTGGCCCCGTCGTACTTCTCGGTGGCCTTCTCCGCGTCGTGGTAGAGCTTGTCGACCTTCGCCTTGACCTGGTCCTTGCTCTGCTTCGGCGCGGCCTGCGCGGCCTGGGAGGTCAGGGCGACAGCTGCGGCGGCGGTTGCGGTGAGCACGGTCACGCGGGTGCGGCTCGGCTGTTTGGATCGACGGTGGGACGCCACGTGGGCGAGCTCCTTCTTCCTCCAGCCGCCTACCGAAACGCTGGTGGGCGGTGCCCCTCCACTGCCGCTCCCAGTGAGCGGTCAACCGAGCGGAGGTTCGAGGCCAGACCCTAGTGACCTTCTTGTGATCAGTTCAAATCCTGACAGGAAAAAACTGCCTTGCGCGGGGTTTTCTTTACTCTGAACTCACAAGCAGTGATATAAGCCTGACGCTATGTTGAATGCGGCCCGCGCACAGATATCCGTAATCGGGGCATTGCGCGCAGACGTTGCTCATGGTGCGTATGCGATCTATCTGCCGAACCCGCGGCCGAGTACACGCGAGATACACAACGGCGGCACGCATCGGGCACATCGATAGCGCACTCGTCCGGTTCCAGGGCCGGCCACGGCGCCGTACCGGCGGACCCGTGCAAGCCCCTTCAAGGCCGGGAAAAGCGAGAAAACCCCAGGTCAGCCGCGCGAGAGGCGCTTCAGCAGCACGACGGACGCGACCGGACGCGCGCCCGCCTTCGCGATACCGTCGGCCACTTCGCGGTCCGTGGAGACCACGATCACCGGTCGTCCCGGCGGCTCCGCGCGCACCAGTTGGCGGATCAGCTCGTCCGCCGTCACCCGCGGCTTGGAGAACAGCACCCGCACTCCGCGTGGCGGCGCAAGCAGCACCGGAGCGGCCAGTTCCGCCCCGTCGAAGACACAGGTGACCTCGGCGCCGGTCTGGGCCGCCAGCAGCGACAGCGCGCCCAGCAGCCGCAATCGCTGCTTCTCCAGCGGCATCTGCGGATAGCCGGTCTTGGTGACGTTGTAGCCGTCCACCACGAGATGGGCCTGCGGCAGCGCGAGCAACTGATCAAGAATGGCCGGATCATGCTCGGACAGCGCGCGGGCGGCGATGTCCTTCGGAGTCATCCGGCCCGGCTCCACGGCCTCCACGGTCTCCGCGGGACGCACCGAGACGGGCGGCAGGGCGAGTTCGCGACGCAGGCCCTGAGCGGAGTCCAGCAGGGTGTCGAGCAGCAGCCGCAATCGCATGTCCTCGGCGCTACGGCCCTCGCGGGCGGCCCTGCGGGTGGCCTCAAGTGCCGCTTCCGCCTCGGTGAGACGGGCCCGCAGGCGACGCGTCTCGCTCTCGACGGCGGACAGTTGCGTCTGCCCCTCGGCGCGGACGGTCTCCGTCTCGGCGTGCGCCTTGCGCACCGCCGCCTCACCGCGCTTGACGTCGCTGAGGGCGCCGCGCAACTTGCGATGCAGCGACTCGGCCTCTTTCTTCGCGGCCTCCAGATCGGTGCGCAGGCCCTCGGTCTCGGTCCTGGTCAGATCCTTGGCGGCGGCCAGTTCGGCGCGCAGCCGCTGCAGTTCGGTCCTGGTGCGGTCATCGGCGCGCTCGGCGTCCGCGCGCTGGACCTCCTCGCCGGCCGCGGTGACCAGCTTCACCCAGCCCGCGGGGCGCAGCACATACGCGGCGGCGGCCACGTCGAGCGGGTCGGCGGCCGGCGGCGGAGTGCCCGCGTCGAGGGCGTCGGCCAGTTCGGGCTGGGCCTGGCGCAGCCGCTCGGCGATGCGCTGGCGGAACACAGGCTCGCTCTCCACCGCGGCGGCCATCGCGTTCGCGGCGAACTTGGCACGCCGGGTCGGGGTGAAGCGGGCGTACTGGCGCAGCTGAGTGGGCAGCTCCGCGACGGTCAGACCGCCGAAGCCGTCCGAGACGATCTGGACGACGCGGCGGCGTACGCCCTCGGGCAGCGGGCGGTCGAGCACCTCAGCGGTGCCGTCGCCCGGCCCCCCGCCTTCGCTCTCCACCATCGTCACCCCATGTGATCGTGGGCGTCGCTCCGTCAGGAGCCGACGCCCGGCCTGTCCACCAGTTCCACTTGGTCCACTGCGTTGCACCAGCGGCAGCGCACCGACTCGATGGTCTCATTGACCACTTCGCACTCCTCCACCCTGGGTTCACCCGCGAGGTCGAGATGCACATACTCGACCACCTTCGAGGAACGCGTCACGTCAAACCGGGTCAGATTGCCACAGAGTGTGCAGCGCCAGCGGGCCTGTGCCGTCGGCAGGGGAACCGTCATTCTGCTGTCATCCTTCTCGGACATCTCGGTTTTCGGGTTTCCAGAGTGCGCCTGTTCAGTCGGTGCGTGCGTTCGGTACGCATAGTTGCCTGGTGCGTTCGGTTGGTAACCCTACGGCCTTACGGGTGACCTCCGCTCGCGGCAGTCACCATGCGCGGATCTGCCGTGCCCGTCCCTGTTTTCCAATGTTTCCTCGCTTTTTCCCCTTTTCTTTTTGTTTTCCCGTTCCACCACTGTCTGACCGTGATCAGGATGTATCCGGGTCCACGGCAGCCGTCCGGCCTGTGACCGGACGGCTAGAGTGAGGGGTCAAAACCGGTCACCGAGGGAGACAGCAAACCGTGATCAGCGCGATCGTGCTCATCAAGACCAGCGTGGACCGGATCCCGGAGATCGCCGAATCGATCGCCGCGCTGGACAGCGTCAGCGAGGTGTTCTCCGTGACGGGCACCTACGACCTCATCGCCATGGTGCGGGTCGCGGCCCACGACGACCTGGCGGACATCATCCCCGGCCGGATCAGCAAGATCCCTGGCGTGGAAGCGACGGACACGCATGTCGCCTTCCGCACCTACTCCCAGCACGACCTGGAGGCGGCGTTCGCCATCGGCCTCGACTCGTGACGCAGGCCGACCGTACGCACGATGAGCAGCGGCGCATGCCGCGCCCAGCCGCCTAGGAGCCTTACCTCCTAGGACCCTTCGCTCAGATCGTGCTGGGCGCGCGGCGCTCAGCGCGCACCGGCACCGAGCAGCGCGGACCGGGTGTCCGGCACACACCGGCCGTTCTCCGTGCGGTACCGCCACCGGGCGCCATCGCGCACCAGCCCGGCGACAGCGTCGAGGAACCGTTCGACATGCTCGTCCGGGGTGCCCGCCCCGAAGCTGACCCGGATCGCGTTCAGCGCCGGCCCGTCCGGCGCCGCATCGGGCGCACCGCACTGGCCCGGCTCGTCGGACCGCCCGCCCAGCAGCGTCCTGACCAGCGGATGGGCGCAGAACAGACCGTCGCGCACCCCGATGCCGTACTCGGCGGAGAGCGCTGCCGCGAGGTGCGAGCTGTTCCAGCCGTCGACGACGAACGACAGGACGCCGACGCGCGGCGCATCGGCGCCGAACAGCGACAGCACCCGCACCCCCGGCACCTGGGCAAGCCCCTGGCGCACCCTGGCCACCAGCCGCTGCTCCCGGGCGACGAGTGCGTCGAAACCGGCCTCGGTCAGCGCCTTGCAGGCGGCGGCGATGGCGTAGGCGCCGATCACGTTGGGCGAGCCCGCCTCGTGCCGCGCGGGCCCCGTCTGCCACTGAACGGCCACTCCCCCGTCGTCACGCCGGGCCACCTGCCGCGAGGCACCGCCGCCCGCCAGGTACGGCTCGGCCACCGCGAGCCAGTCGGCCCGGCCCGCCAGCACTCCGGAGCCGAACGGGGCGTACAGCTTGTGCCCGGAGAAGGCGACCCAGTCGACGTCCAGCGCATGGATGTCCACCGGGTGGTGCGGGGCGAGCTGGGCGGCGTCCAGGACGATGCGTGCGCCGTACGCATGGGCGACGGCGGCGAGTTCGCGCACCGGCCACAGCTCGCCGGTGACGTTCGAGGCGCCGCTGACACAGACCAGCGCGGGCCCGCGCCGCCGGTGCGCGGCCAGGGCCTGCTCCAGGGTGCGCACGGCCTGCTCCGGCGTGCGCGGCGCGTCCAGGTACGTGACCGGGCGAGCGGTGTGCACCGCGGCCTCGTCCGGCTGCAGACCGGATGTGGACCACGGCAGCAGTGCGGCGTGGTGCTCGGTCTCGAACACGAAGACCCGGCAGTCGTCGGGCAGTGCGCGGGCCAGCAGGTTCAGCGAGTCGGTGGTCGACCTGGTGAAGATCACCTCGTCGTCCGCACGGCAGCCGAGGAACGCGGCGACGGTGCCGCGGGCGTTCTCGAAGAGCTCCGTGGACAGCTGCGAGAGATAACCCGCGCCGCGGTGCACGCTGCCGTAGTACGGGGCGTAGGCCGCCACGTCGTCCCAGACGCGCTTCAGGGCGGGGGCGCTGGCCGCGTAGTCGAGCGCGGCGTAGGTGACATCGCCGCCGGTGACGAGGGGCACACGGACGTCACGGCCGAGGACGGGCAGCGGGGCGCTCTGGGACAGGCTGGCGGTGGCAGGGCTGACGGAGGGCATAGCAAACTCCCGTGGGGCAGGCGGAACGCACTGCGCGGGCCGTGGCATGGCCGGGAAAGGACCCTTGACGGCGCAGTGTGTGAAAGGGCAAGGAAAAGGTGCGGAGGAGGGCTCGACGCCCTAGCGCATTCGCTTGCTCATACGACGGCTCCTTGAGGACCAGGCCCCGGGGGGCCCGTGCTTGCCGCGGGCCCTATTGCCGCGCGACCTGGTCTTCACCCGGGGCACCCCGCCACGGACGGAGGGTTGCCGGACAGCGGGCCGGGGCCTTTTCGCTGTCACTCATGACCTGCCGGAGATTATGTGCGGCCGGCGCCGCCACCGCAACCACGATCCGCATACCGGGACGCGGGTCCAAAGCTCCGGCCTTCGCTGGTGCCCACACCGTCCGGGAAGCCGGATTCAGCGGCCCGTCCCGGACGGCGTGCAGGCCGGTGCCTGTCCTGCGCACCGCTCAGATGTCGTCGTCCTCACGCTCGGCGACGTGCTCGTACAACTCGTCGAGCAGCGGAGATTCATCGGCCCACCAAAAGTCGGCCTTGTGTTCGCCGGAGGCGTCTACCACGAGATCGGAATCGACAGCTTCCATCCACGGGGAGGGGTCGCCGTCGTCGAACACCCCGGGAGAGATCATGGGAACGGGGACGACCGCCTGCTGGTGCTTGACCATCCAGGAGTTGCGGAAGAAGTCGAACTGCAGGTGGTAGCAGCCCTCGGATTCGCTGAAGATGATCGGCGGGACGAGGAACTGTGCCACGCCGACGGTGGCCGCGACATCGAGGTAATTCCCGGTGTCTCCGCCGGAGTTCCAGCAGGCGGCGAAGTTCACAGGGGTGAGCGCCGCGTTGCCGAGGATGTGGATGAGGTTGCCCCTGATCACGAACTTCTCCGGATCGAGGACCACGTCCTCGCCGAGCATGAGGAGCGGCGCGGGCATGATGTGCGCCTTCGCGAAGGTCTGGGCGCGCTCGTAGAGATCGACGATCTCACCGTGGCGGGTGGCGTCGAACGCTTCCCAGCTGTGGAAGGGGCAGCACTGGTCGTCCGGCTGCTCCGGGTCGGGAAAGAGAGCGGCCTTGTCGAACGGCACGACGGCCGAATGACCGCGCCTGTCCTGAAGGAACGCGGGAATCCAGGCGGCGTCATCGGCCTCGATCACGGTCGAGTCGCACAGGGCGCGGAATGCGATATCGCCGAGTTTGCAGTTGAAGTAGTCGAGAAGCGTGAGCGCGGCGCATTCGGCGAGCGAGAGCGTGTCGCTCTTGGCGAACCAGAAGTCGTAGCCGTTCGCGACGAACTGCACACCGCGGAACTGCTTGTGGACGAAGGCCTCGGCGGCGGCACCGGAGGCGAGGCCGTTCCAGTGCGCGGCGGCGACCTGGTTGTAGCAGGCGTCGGCATGGCAGGCGAGTTCGGGCGCGAAGACGCTCTCGCCGGTCCAGTAGCAGGCCTTGCTGAACAGCGCGCCGATCTCGGGATCGTGCGTGACCTCGGCCTCGGCCGCGGTGAAGACGAGTTCGGTGCGCAGGAAGACCTTGCGGCCGTCGCGGTAGGGCGCGCCCTCGTGCTCGTACCGCTGGTCGAAGATCACACAAGTGAAGGGCGCGATGTCCGCTATCGCGGCGCCTTGCAGCAGATCGAGGGCGGGCTCGGCCGAGCCGCCGGTGAGGTAGAGCAGGACCGTGTAGCGCGAGACGTGCCGGCGCGCGGAGTCGTAGTAGGGCGTGTCGAGGTGGCGGTGGAAGTGGGTGTCGCCGGGCTCGAAGCGATTGCACCGGAACACCGGGTTCACATGCGAGAAGCCGTCGAGCAGCGACTGCGGCAACGCCGTGGCCACCGCTTCGGTGAGCGCTTCGGCGAGCAGTGCCGAGTGGAAGATGAAGCGCTCGCCGCCGCGCGAGGCGGTGTTGAGCGGCGGGACGTAGAGGTCGAGTACGTCGAGGCGCTCCAGGCGGGCGCGGGCGTCGGCCGGCAGCCGCAGCGTGAAGGCGTACGCGTCCTTCGTGAGCTCCACGCGCTCGGTGAGCGTGAGTTCCAGCGGCGCGTTGGCGAAGAGGCGGTCGAGCGGCAGGATGTTCTCGAAGGTGCGAAACGACAGCTCGCGTGGATCGACGAAGACGGCGGCCAGATGCGGCGCCTGCGCGCTGGGCCGGGCGAACAGCCCGCGCACGCCGGCGTCGATGCGCTCGGTGTCGACGAAGCGCAGCGCCTTGTGGCGCACGGTCGGATGCCAGGAGATCGCAAGACCGTCGAGCGTCGCGGCGGCCTCAGTGTCGGTCGCATCGACCTGGGCGCGGTACCGGGCGACCTCGTCGGCGGCGGCCCCGCCGGTCGACAGGGCGAAGAAACGGTCGCGGAGCTCGGCGCTCACACACTCCTCCAATAACTGCGCAGCGCGGGTGAGAGCTGGTGGGCGGATGCGAGAATTTTGGCGCCGTCGTCACCGACATCGACGCGGTACAGCAGCAGCCGCTTGAGCGAGCCGGCGAACGGTGCCTCAAGCAGGGCAGCCGCGCCCTCCTCGCCGATCGTGTTGTAGCGCAGATCGAGCTCGACGAGCCGCTCGAAGAGCCCCAGCGAGCGCACCCCGTCGGCGGTGAGCCCGTTGCTCTGCAGGTGCAGGCGCCCGAGGTCGCCGAAGCGCATGGAGGCCGCGAGAGCCGCCACACCGGCGTCGCCGATGGCGCAGTACCGCAGGTCGAGCACCTCGATCCGGCCACTCACGGTCGAAGCCAACAGAGCCGCGCCGGACGCACCGATACGAAGGTAGGAGAGGTCGAGCTCGACGAGCCGGCCTAGGTCGAGCGCCGCCAGAGCACCGATATCGACGGACGGCGGCGGGATCAGCTCGCCGTCGTCGTCGTAGTCGTCGTCCTCTTCCTCGCCGGGCGGTGGTGCGATCCGCAGCGCGGTCACGAAGGGCTGCCGCAGGGCCTGCTCGATCGCCGTGGGCGCGTCATCGGACCATTCGACGTCGACCTTCGTGGCGAATCCGTGGCGGTGCGCGATGGCACTCACGCCAGGCGGCAGCGCCGCGTCCCAATCGGCCTGATGCCCCGTCACCAAGGTGACGATCTCGCGCCGCAGCACCTCGCGGTCGGCGGGGCCGGCGCATGCACGGCGCAGTTCCAGCTGGATCAGCGCGCCCCGGGCGTCGCCCTGTGCAAGCAGTAAGTCGCCGTAAAGGCGCCATGAGGCGAGGTCGCCGGGATGGTTCCGCAGGATTTGTTCAAGGTCGATCGCCTCCGCAACTTCCATCCGGCGCAGCTTATATGAGCGGCAGAGGGCCGCTGTTCACCGCTGCCGCGTGACAGACCGGACGAGCCGACCGCCCCGGTCAAGGCCGCCGCGGCGGACGCCGAAACGCCCCCGCGACACCCCGGACCGAGGCCAAACCCCCGCGCTCACGCGTGAGTTGCCGACACCCATCTCTCCAGCGTCGAAAGCGCAGAACCCGAGTCGATCGACTCCGCCGCACGGGCGATCCCACCGCGGATCCGCTCCTCCAGCGAACCCGTGCCGTCCTCGTCCACCGCGACCAGCGCCGCCGCCGAGTTCAGCAGTACCGCGTCCCGCGCCGGCCCACGCTCCCCGGCGAACACCCGCCGCGCCACTTCCGCGTTGTACGACGCGTCGCCGCCTTGCAGCGCCTCGACCGGAACGAGCTCGATCCCGACGTCACGCGGATCGAAGGCCTGCTCCTGCACCGCACCGTCCCGCACGATCCACACCCGGGAGGTCGACGTCGTGGTCAGCTCATCGAGACCGTCATCGCCGCGGAACACCAGCGCGGACGAGCCGCGGGCGGCCAGCACACCGGCCACGATGGGTGCCCAGCGGGCGTGGGCGACGCCCACTGCCTGCGCCTTCACCTTCGCGGGGTTGGTGAGCGGGCCGAGGATGTTGAAAGTGGTGCGGATGCCCAACTCGCCGCGGGCCCGGGCGACATGCCGCAGCGCGGGGTGGAACTTTATCGCGAAGCAGATGGTGATCCCCGCCTGCTCGGCCACCGCCGCGATCCGCTCGGGCGGCAGGTCGAGATTGACGCCCAGCTTCTCCAGGACGTCCGAGGAGCCGCTCGTGGAGGAAGCCGCCCGGTTGCCGTGCTTGACGACCCGGGTGCCGGTCCCGGCGACCACGATCGCGGACATGGTGGAGATGTTGACGGTGTTCGCGCCGTCACCACCGGTACCGACGATGTCGACGCTCGGTCCCGGCACCTCGATCAGCCGGGCGTGCGCGTACATGGCCTGCACCAGACCGGAGATCTCCTCGACGGTCTCGCCCTTGGCCCGCAGCGCCACCGCGAACCCGGCGATCTGGCTGTCGGTGGCCTCGCCGCGCATGATGCGGTCCATCGCCCAGGCGGTGGCGTCCGCACTCTGGTCGTGTCCGGACAGCAGGGCGTTCAGCACCTCGGGCCAGGAACGGCCCGCCGCGATGTCGCCTCCAGCGGGGTGCACAGCGCTCATATGCCGCTCCTGTGGTCGGTGGTGTACGAGTAACCACCAGCCTATCCACCGCCGCGGGCGGCACCGCGCCTCGGTCCGAGCGGTGGACAGCGCCCGGCGGGCGGGGCGGCCCGGCGGTGGACGGCACACAGCCCCGTCCGGCGTCCGGACGGGGCTGTTGTGCTGTGACGACGACGCGTGCGGTCGTCTGCTCGGCTCAGGCGCCGCGGCGGTGGCCGTCGCGGCGCCGGACCCGACTCAGTGGTGACCGGCCTCGGAGTGCTCACCGATCTCAGCGTGCTCACCGATCTCCGCGTGGTGACCGTGTGCGCCGGCGATCTCCTTGTACTCCTCCACCGTCGCCTTCGGGATCTGGTTGCCATCGCCGAAGTAGCCCTTGGAGAGCTTGGCCCGCAGCTTCTTGCCGGGCGAGAGCGGGCGCCGGACGCCGTTCTCGTCGACCGCGGGGCCGATCTCGGCCGGCTCGTACTGGTCGTGCGCGGTGAGGGTGTGCAGCTGGTCTGCGTCGAGCGGCTCGTGGACCTCGATGAACTCACCGTGCGGCAGCCGCTTGATGATGCCGGTCTCGCGGCCGTGCAGCACCTTGTCCCGGTCGCGGCGCTGCAAACCGAGGCAGATCCGCTTGGTGACCAGGAACGTGATGACCGGCACGACGAAGAACGCGACCCGTACGAACCAGGTGATGGCGTTGATCGACAGGTGGAAGTGGGTGGCCCACAGGTCGTTGCCACCGCCGACCAGCATCACGAAGTACCAGGCAATCCACGCCACGCCGAGGCCCGTACGGGTCGGCGCGTTGCGCGGCCGGTCCAGGATGTGGTGCTCGCGCCGGTCGCCGGTGACCCAGGCCTCCAGGAACGGGTAGACCGCGATGACGACCAGGACCAGCGGGAAGACCAGCATCAGCGGGATGGCGACGCCCAGGACGAGCGTATGGCCCAGGAAGTTGATCTCCCAGCCGGGCATCACACGAATCAGGCCCTCGGAGAAGCCCATGTACCAGTCGGGCTGGGCTCCGGTGGAGACCATGTCCGGGCGGTAGGGGCCGATGGCCCAGATCGGGTTGACCGAGGCGACCGCCGCGATGATTGCGATGACACCGAAGACCAGGAAGAAGAAGCCTCCCGCCTTGGCCATGTAGACCGCAGCAGCGGCATGCCCACGACGTTCTTCTCGGTGCGTCCGGGGCCCGGAACTGGGTGTGCTTGTGGTAGAAGACCAGGATCAGGTGGCCCACCAGCAGACCGAGCATGATCCCCGGCAGCAGCAGGATGTGCACCGCGTAGAAGCGGGCCACGAAGTCGCCGCCCGGGAACTCCCCGCCGAACAGGAACATCGACGCGTAGGTGCCGATGATCGGCGTGCCGAGGATCGCGCCCTCCATGAACCGCACACCGGTACCGGAGAGCAGGTCGTCGGGGAGCGAGTAGCCCGTGAAGCCGGTGAACATGCCGAGCACGAAGAGCAGGAAGCCGAAGATCCAGTTGACCTCACGCGGCTTGCGGAACGCACCCGTGAAGAAGACGCGCATCATGTGCACGAACATGCCGGCGAGGAAGACCAGCGCCGCCCAGTGGTGGATCTGCCTTATCAACAGACCGCCGCGCACATCGAAGCTGATGTGCATCGTCGAGTTGAACGCCTCGGACATCCGCTGGCCCTGCAACGGCACGTAGCTGCCGTGGTACACGACCTCGTTCATCGAGGGGTGGAAGAACAGCGTCAGATACACACCCGTGAGGATGATGATGATGAAGCTGTAGAGGCAGACCTCGCCCAGCATGAAGGACCAGTGGTCCGGGAAGATCTTGCGCATGTTGGTCTTGGCCAGGGAGTAGATCCCAAGCCGACCGTCCGCCCAGTCGGCGATCTTCTCTCCGGCGGGCGCCTCGCGCCGTGAGGCGTTGGTTGTCGTACTGCTCATCGTCATCCACGCTCCCAGAAAGCAGGACCGACGGGCTCCGCGAAGTCGCCGAGCGCTTCGAGGTAGCCGTCCTTGTTCACACCGATGTGCAGCTGCGGCAGGGCGTGACCGGCCGGGCCGAAGATCACCCGGGCACCGTCGGAGAGGTCGAAGGTGGACTGGTGGCACGGGCACAGGACGTGGTGCGTCTGCTGCTCGTACAGGGAGATCGGGCAGCCCACGTGGGTGCAGATCTTCGAGTAGGCGACGATGCCGTCGTGCGACCAGTCGAGCTCGTGCTTGTCCTTGATGTTCTCCGGCTGGAGCCTGACGATCAGGAGAGCGGCCTTGGCGATTTCCTTCTGGAAGTCCTCGGCACTCTCCTCCAGGCCTTCCGGCTTGGCGAAGGTCAGCGAGCCGACGGTGAGGTCCTCGGGACGCAGCGGCAGGTCGGTGTTCATGTTGACGAGCAGCTTGCCCTTGGCCCACAAGGTGTGGCGCAGCTTGTCCTCGGGCTTGGGGCCGAGGCCGCCGAGCAGGAAGACACCGGAAAGCGGAACCAGCGCCAGCGCACCGAACATGGTGGTGCGGATCAGCGGACGGCGGCCGATCACGGACTCCTTGGCGCCCTGCCGGAAGTCGGCGAGCACCTTCTCCTTGGTCTCCGGGTCGGCCTCGATGGCGTGCCGCTCGTCGGCGATCTCCACGTCGGACATCAGCGTGCGCGCCCAGTGGACCGCGCCCGCGCCGATGGTGAACAGCGCCACGCCGAGGCTGAGCCCCAGGGCGAAGTTCAGCCCGTTGATGCGTCCGATCGGGAAGACGAAGATCGACCTGTCCCGCGGGATCGCGAAGTACGAGACGATGAAGCCGACGGTGGCCAGCATCGAGAGCGTGAACAGGAAGGCGACCACGCGCTCGGAGTGCTTGGCGGCCCGCTCGTCGATGTCCTGGATCCGGTGCTCGTGTGGCGGCAGTCCGGGATCCGCGAACGGGTTCTCCTCATCGGGAACCGCTACCTCGCCGTGGGCGTCCTGCCTCGCGGGCAGGTTCTCTTCTGGATTCTCGTTGCTAGTCATGACTTCTTGGCCTTTGCGGTCCGAGCGGCGACCCAGGCGGCGATGGCGATCAGCAGACCGAGACCGAAGATCCAGGCGAACAGACCCTCGCTGACCGGGCCAAGGCCGCCCAGCTTGAGGCCACCGGGGCTGGTGGAATCGTCACTGTTGACCGCGTGCAGGTACGCGATGATGTCCTTCTTGTTCTTCTCCGGCAGGGTGGTGTCGGGGAAGGACGGCATGTTCTGCGGGCCGGTCTGCATGGCCTCGTAGATGTGCTTCGGGCTGACGTTCTCCAGGTTGGGGGCGTACTTGCCGTGTGTCAGCGCACCGCCCTCACCTGTGAAGTTGTGGCACTGCGCGCAGTTCGTCCTGAAGAGCTCGCCGCCCCTGGCGATGTCGGCACCGGCCGGGTTGTACTCGTTCTTCGTCGGCACGGCGGGGCCGGCACCCAGAGAGGCGATGTACGCGGCGAGCTGGTCGATCTCGGCCTGCGAGTAGATGACCTTCTTCTTCGGCGCCTGGACGCCCTGCTGCTGCAGGGGCATACGGCCAGTGCTGACCTGGAAGTCGACGGCGGCAGCGCCCACACCGACCAGTGACGGGCCGTCGGAGGTGCCCTGACCGCCCGTCCCGTGGCAGCTGGCGCAGCCGACGGAGAAGAGCCGCTTGCCCTCGTCAATGGCGAGGGATTGGGCGGTGTCGTCGGCCTGTGCCTTGTCCGCGGGGGCGAACGCGGTGTACAGCCCCCCGGTAGCCGCCAGCGCGAAGAGTAGGACGACGACCGCCGCCAGGGGATGGCGTCGTCGTGCGGAGAGCTTTTTCACGGATTACCCCGGTGTCAGGATCTTCTGCGTCGATGCTTCAGGGATGATGCAGCGCTTCGTCTGTGGGAGGGCCGAAGCCCGGCCGACCGGGGGCCGCGCCCCCGGCCGTCTTACTTGATCAGGTAGATCGTGGCGAAGAGGCCGATCCAGACGACGTCGACGAAGTGCCAGTAGTACGACACGACGATGGCGGCTGTGGCCTGCGAGTGGGTGAACCGGCGCGCCGCGTAGGTGCGGCCGAGGACGAACAGGAAGGCGATGAGGCCGCCCGTCACGTGCAACCCGTGGAAGCCGGTGGTCAGGTAGAACACAGAACCGTACGGGTCGGAGGAGAGCGACAGGCCGTCCTCCTTGACCAGGTTCGTGTATTCGAAGATCTGACCGCCGATGAAGATCGCGCCCATGATGAAGGTGATGATGAACCACCCTCGGAGCTTCTTCACGTCACCGCGCTCAGCGGCGAACACGCCGAGCTGGCAGGTGAGGGAGGAGAGCACCAGGATCGTGGTGTTGGTGGCCGAGAACGGAAGGTTCAGATGGTCCGCCATCTCCTTCCAGTGCCCGGGCCCTGTCACCGATCGCAGGGTGAAGTACATCGCGAAGAGGGCCGCGAAGAACATCAGCTCGGAACTCAGCCAGATGATGGTTCCGACGCTGGTGAGGTTCGGCCGGTTGACCGACGGGTGCGCGTGCCCGGTTTCTACTGTCGTTGCTGTCGCCACGCCGACATTATGTCGGTCGCTTATCTTGCGCTCACTCCGGGGGGTGCCGTTCGGTGTGTCCGCACGGTGTGCTGCGCGCGTCGGGCTTTGCCGCCGCACCGTTGGAACCGCTGTTGACTAGGGTTTTGAGGGAGTAGCATCCGCGCAGCGGGCCCCGGCGGGAAGTCACCCGCCAAGGCCCCGCAAGCCGCTAGGAAGCACGCGCAAACGCCCGACGAACGCTTCAGAACTACGGAGGAGCCATGCAGGCCACCGCCACGGTGCTGGTGTACAGCGACAATGCCCGCACCCGCGAGCAGGTCCGCCTTGCGACGGGCCGCAGGCCGGCCACCGACGTTCCCCCAGTGGAGTTCATCGAGTGCGCCACGCTGCCCGCCGTGCTGAAGGAGTTGAGCCAGGGCGGCATCGACGTGTGCGTCCTGGACGGTGAGACGGCGCCCGCGGGCGGGATGGGCGTCTGCCGGCAAATCAAGGACGAGATCTTCCGCTGCCCGCCGGTGCTGCTGCTCATCGGCCGCCCGCAGGACGCCTGGCTGGCGACCTGGAGCCGTGCGGACGCGGCGGTGACCCTGCCGGTCGAACCGGTCGAGTTCGCCGACGCACTGGCCGGCCTGCTGCGCAGCAGGCTGTCTGTGGAGGCCTAGGAAGGTCCCTGGGCGGCCCGGGAGCCCGGTGCCCGCCTAGGGGCGCGGGGAACCGCGCGCGCAGCCTCCACCGGCCGGTGGCCGGACGCGACCTCAGGCGCCCTGTGCGGGTGGTGAGGGTCCGTCGCTTCACAGCGGGCTTGGCGCGCGGTTCCCCGCGTCCCGTAGCGGGACGCGGCTCAGACCTCGGGGCGCAGCCGGGCGGCGGCGACCATCTGCTTCTGGCCGGGGTCCGAGGAGCCGTCCCCGAGGAGAGCGGAACCCTCGCGCCACTTGGCCCAGCCCAGGTTCCAGTCGCCGTAGCCGTTGTCGAACGGGCTCATGGTGTCGCCGTCGCTGCCGACGACCCGGACCAGGTCGCCCTCGTGCACCGTGTTGAAGAACCATTCGGCGTTCTCGGTGCTCATCCCGGTGCAGCCGTGGCTGACGTTGGCGGAGCCCTGCGAGCCCTCCGACCAGGGCGCCGCGTGCACATATTCACCGCTCCAGGTGACCCGGGTGGCCCAGTGCACCGGCAGGTCGTACGAGTCACCGCTGCCCGCGGCTATGCCGACCGTCTCACTGCGCATCTGGACGAAGGCTTCCTTCTCCAGGACCACCTTGATGCCGTTGCGGGTGTCGAAGCCCGGCTTACCGATGGTTACCGGGATGTCCTTGATGTTCTCGCCGTTGCGGTAGACCGTCATGGTGTGGGTGGCCGCGTTGGTGACCGCTTCTATCTGGTCGCCGGTGGTCAGCTTCAGCGGCTTGGCGTCGCCGCCCCACGTGCCCTCGTCGATCCGGACGCCCTTGAGGCCGCTGTACACCCGGATGGTGGCGTGCGCGGGCCAGTACTCCCGTGGGCGGTAGTGCAGTGTCTTGCTGTCCACCCAGTACCAGCTGCCCTGTACGGCTGGTTCGGAGTCGACGCCGAGGGAGCGTTCCACGGCGATCCTGGCGGCCCGGTCCGTGACGGGTGCGCTCAACTTCGCGGTGACGGGCTGGCCGACGCCGTACTGGCCCGCCTTCGGCCCGAAGGCCACCGTCAGGAGCTTCTTGTGCTGCGGGCGGCCAGTGTCGAAGGTGAGGACCTTGCGGCCCGGTGCCCCGTCGTCGTTCTCCGTGCTGACCCTGACGGTGTAGTGGGCACCGGCGGCCAGCGATCCTTTGCTGCGCCAGTGCCGGCCGTCGGCGGAGAGGGACCCGGGCACGTACCGGCCGCCGTCGTCGAAGGCGGTGACGTCGGTGATACGTCCGCCGCTGCCCCGTGAGGTGACGTCCAAGGGTTTGTCCGGGTCGGCCGTGCCGCCGTCCTGAAGGCCGTTGAACGCTATCTGACGCGCCGCGTCGTAGGGCTCGGCCGAGAGCGGGTTACCGGAGCCGCAGGCCGTGGTGGTCGCAGTAAGGGCGGCCACCAGCAGGGAGCAGCTCCATACCATGCGGGTACGCGCTGACTGGTTCATGACTACACGCTAGGAAGAATCCCCGGCAACGGCGCGGTTAGTAGGCCGAACGGGCGAAGCATCCGGGTGTACGCACGGGCCCGGACGCTCCGTTCGGAGTGCCCGGGCCCGTGCGGTACCGCTGACGTGCTAATCGTTGCGGCTACTGGTTCTGGTTCTCACCGCGGTAGTACTCGAAGACCCAGCCGTACAGGCCGAGCAGGATCAGCGGCGCCGAGAAGTACAGCAGCCACCAGCCGAAGATGATGCCCATGAAGGCGAGCGCACCACCGCTCGCGAGAGCGAGCGGCTGCCAGCTGTGCGGGCTGAAGAAGCCCACCTCACCGGCGTCGTCCGCGACATCGGCGTCCTTGTTGTCCTGCGCGCCCGCGTCGACCCGCCGGGCCGTGAAGGCCAGGTAGTAGCCGATCATCACGCTCAGGCCGAACGCCAGGAAGAGCGCCGTGGTACCGGCCGGCTCCTTCGACCACAGGCCGTACACGATGGCGATGGCCAGGATGAAGAGGGCCAGCCAGAGGAACATCTTGCCCTGGACCTTCACTGTCCAGCCTCCTTGCCACCGGCGACGACACTGCCCGAAGCACCCGCACCGATGTTCTCCAGCTGATCGAGCGCGGAGATCTCCGGGTGGTGCAGATCGAAGGCCGGGGATTCACTGCGGATCCGCGGCAGGGTGAGGAAGTTGTGCCGCGGCGGCGGGCAGCTGGTGGCCCATTCGAGCGATCGGCCGAATCCCCACGGATCGTCGACGCCGACCTTCTTGCCGTACTTGGCGGTCTTCCAGACGTTGTACAGGAACGGCAGCACCGACAGGCCGAGGACGAAGGCGCTGATGGTGGAGACCGTGTTCAGCGCGGTGAAGCCGTCCGCGCTCAGGTAGTCCGCGTACCGGCGCGGCATGCCTTCCGCACCCAGCCAGTGCTGGACGAGGAACGTGCCGTGGAAGCCGCAGAACAGCGTCCAGAAGGTGATCTTGCCGAGCTTCTCGTCCAGCATCTTGCCGGTCATCTTCGGCCACCAGAAGTGGAAGCCCGAGAACATCGCGAAGACCACGGTGCCGAAGACGACGTAGTGGAAGTGCGCGACCACGAAGTAGGAGTCGGAGACATGGAAGTCCATCGGCGGCGACGCCAGGATGACACCGGTCAGACCACCGAAGGTGAAGGTGATCAGGAATCCGACGGCCCATAGCATCGGTGTCTCGAAGGACAAGGAGCCCTTCCACATCGTGCCGATCCAGTTGAAGAACTTCACACCGGTCGGTACCGCGATCAAAAACGTCATGAAGGAGAAGAACGGCAACAGCACGCCGCCGGTGACGTACATGTGGTGCGCCCACACCGTCACGGACAGGCCCGCGATGGCGATGGTGGCACCAATCAGACCGCCATAACCGAACATCGGCTTGCGGCTGAATACCGGGATCACCTCCGAGATGATCCCGAAGAACGGCAAGGCGATGATGTACACCTCTGGATGGCCGAAGAACCAGAAGAGATGTTGCCAGAGTAGAGCTCCGCCGTTGGCAGCGTCGAAGACATGCGCTCCGAACTTGCGGTCGGCCTCCAGCGCGAGCAGCGCGGCAGCCAGCACCGGGAAGGCCAGCAGGACCAGCACACCGGTCAGCAGCACGTTCCAGACGAAGATCGGCATGCGGAACATGGTCATGCCCGGGGCGCGCATGCAGATGATCGTGGTGATGAAGTTGACCGAGCCGAGGATGGTGCCGAAGCCGGAGAAGGCCAGACCCATGATCCACATGTCGGCGCCGATGCCCGGCGAGCGGACCGCGTCCGACAGCGGCGAGTAGGCGAACCAGCCGAAGTCCGCAGCGCCGTCCGGGGTGAGGAAACCGCCCACCGCGATCAGCGAGCCGAACAGGTACAGCCAGTAGGCGAACATGTTCAGCCGCGGGAACGCCACGTCGGGCGCGCCGATCTGCAGCGGCATGATCCAGTTCGCGAAGCCCGCGAACAGCGGCGTCGCGAACATCAGCAGCATGATCGTGCCGTGCATCGTGAACGCCTGGTTGAACTGCTCGTTCGTCATGATCTGCTCACCCGGACGGGCGAGCTCGGCGCGCATGAACAGCGCCAGCACACCGCCGATGAGGAAGAACGCGAACGACGTGGCCAGGTAGAGCGTGCCGATCGTCTTGTGGTCAGTGGTGGTCAGCCACTTGACGACGGCGTTGCCGGGCTCCCTGCGGCGGACGGGCAGTTCGCTCTCGTATGACTCCGAAGGCGACGCCGCACCGTGGTGAGGTTCGTTGAGGATGCTCACAGGTTGTTCGTCTCCCGGTTCTTCTCATGGCCCGTCTGCGCGATACCGGCCGGGACGTAACCGGTCTGTCCCTTCTTCGCAAGGTCCTGCAGATGCTTCTGGTAGCGCTCGGGAGAGACGACCTTCACGTTGAAGAGCATCCGGGAGTGGTCGACACCGCAGAGTTCGGCGCACTTGCCGCGGAAGGTGCCCTCCCTGTTGGGAGTCACCTCGAACGAGTTGGTGTGACCCGGGATGACGTCCTGCTTCATGAGGAACGGCAGTACCCAGAACGAGTGAATGACATCGCGCGAGGTCAGCACGAAGCGGACCTTCTCCCCCTTGGGGAGCCACAGGGTCGGGCCGGGGTTGTTCGTCTGCGGATTGCGCTCACCCGGCGTGCCGACGTCGTAGACGCCGCCGGCGTTCGCCGGGAAGTCGTCCTTGAAGCGGTCCGGGATGGCCGCCAGTTCCTTGGCGGACTTCGCGTCGCCGCTGGAACCCTTCACGTTCTCGACGTAGTTGAAGCCCCAGCTCCACTGGTAGCCGACCACGTTGACGGTGTGCGCGGGCTTGTCGGAGAGATTAAGCAGCTTCGACTCGTCGCGTGCGGTGAAGTAGAAGAGCACCGAGACGATGACGATGGGGACCACGGTGTACAGCGCCTCGATGGGCATGTTGTACCGGGTCTGCGGGGGAACCTCGACCTTGGTGCGGCTGCGCCTGTGGAAGATGGCCGACCACAGGATCAGGCCCCAAACCAGCACACCCACGGCGAGCGCCGCCGCCCAGGAGCCCTGCCACAGAGAGAGGACCCGCGGCGCCTCCTCCGTGGCCGGAGTGGGCAAACCGAGGCGGGGGAAGTCCTTGTATGAGCAACCGGTGGCGGTCGCCAGGATCAGGCCCGCTGTCAGCACCTGCGGCAGCTTCCGCCGCATCGGGCGCCGCGACATGGGGGTACCGCCCACGCCCTTCAGGCGGTGGGGGAGGTCGGAGCCGTTGGGACTCACGTAGCGCCTTCCCGAGAGTCTCGCCCGCGCGTTCTGGCTGCGGCCTTCTCGCTGGTCGGTCGCCGTGCTGCGTCGGGCAGGGGTTTGGATGTTTATGCGGAGCAAACCCTACTGGACGCAATTCAGCCCCGCGCGGGGAGGGTGCCCAACGCGCCGCAGGGCGTTCCGTTGGGGTGTCTTTGGGTCGGGCGGGCTTCATCTCGCGGTTGGTTGCCGACCTGTCCGGTGCCGGATCGCGGTCCCGTACACCGTGCCGAAACGGAGGTGTGCCGCGCCGGTCGGCGGGCGCCGGCGGCGGACTTTGCGGCCCGCCGGGCGAGCCGCGCCGGACGGCTCGGCGAGCCTGCGCGGCTCTCGCTTCGACCGCAGCGCCACGCTTTTGACGGTTCGCAGGCCACCGCGGCGCCGACCAGGAAACCCGCGCTCCTCGCGGCGGACCCGCCGAATCAAGCCCGCCGCGAGGAGACCACGCCCGGCAGGACACCCCCGACGGCGGCACCGCACACGACAACCGCGCCCCACACCCCGGCTACCGTACGAACGTGCCGTACTTCGACGCCGCCTCCGCCGCTCCCCTGCATCCCGTCGCCCGCCAGGCCCTGCAGTCCGCCCTGAGCGACGGCTGGGCGGACCCCGCCCGGCCGTACCGTGAGGGCCGCCGCGCCAGGATGCTCCTCGACGCGGCGCGCGAGGCCGCCGCCGAGACCGTCGGCTGCCGCCCCGACGAGCTGACCTTCGCCCCGTCCGGCACCCACGCCGTGCACACCGCCGTCGCCGGCACCCTGGCGGCCCGCCGCCGCACCGGCCGCCACCTGGTCGTCTCCGCCGTCGAGCACTCTTCGGTGCTGCACAGCGCCGAGCTGCACGAGGCCGCCGGCGGCACGGTCGCCGAGGTCCCCGTGAACCGCGCCGGCGCCGTGTCGCCCGAGGCGTACGCGGCGGCCCTGCGCCCCGGCACCGCCCTGGCCTGCCTCCAGTCGGCCAACCACGAGGTGGGCACCGAGCAGCCGGTCGCGGAGGTGGCCGAGGCCTGCCGGACAGCCGGGGTGCCGCTGCTGGTGGACGCGGCGCAGTCGCTGCCGTGGGGCCCGGTGGCCGGCGACTGGTCGCTGCTGACCGCGAGCGCGCACAAATGGGGCGGTCCACCGGGCGTCGGACTGCTCGTCGTTCGCAAGGGTGTGCGGTTTGCGTCGCAAGGGCCGCGGGACGAGCGGGAGTCGGGTCGCGCGGTGGGCTTCGAGAACATTCCGGCGATCGTGGCCGCCGCCGCCGCCCTGCGTGCCGTTCGGGCCGAGGCAGCGGCGGAGGGCGCACGGCTGCGGGAGCTGACGGAACGTATCCGGGCGCGGGTGCCTGGGCTCGTGCCGGATGTGGAGGTGGTCGGTGATCCGGTGCGCAGGCTGCCGCACCTGGTCACCTTCTCCTGCCTGTATGTCGACGGCGAGACGGTGCTGCACGAGCTGGATCGCGCCGGTTTCGCGGTGTCGTCCGGCTCCTCCTGTACGAGCAGCACCCTGACGCCGAGCCATGTCCTCAGAGCGATGGGCGTGCTCAGCGAGGGCAACGTCCGGGTGTCGCTGCCGCCCGGCACCAACGCCTTGGATGTCGAACGGTTCCTTGAGGCGCTGCCGCAGGTGGTGGCCGAGGTGCGCGCGAAACTGGGCGCGCCGACCGCGCCGACGACGGCGCAGGACCCGGCGTCCCTCGTCGTCGACACCTTGGGCAGGCTCTGCCCCATTCCGGTGATCGAGCTCGCCAAGGTCATCGGCGAGGTGCCGGTGGGCGGCACGGTGACGGTGCTCTCGGACGACGAGGCGGCCCGGCTCGATATCCCGGCCTGGTGCGATATGCGGGGCCAGACCTATGTGGGCGAGGCGCCGGCGGACCGTGGCGGAGCAGGCGTGGCGTACACGGTCCGCCGAGCCTCGTAACGGCGGCTACGGCCTACTTCAGGTGGTCGCGCACCTCGGCCGCCGCGCTCTCCCCGTATGCCTTGGTGAACCGCTCCATGAAGTGGTCACGGCGCAGCTCGTACTCCTGGGTGCCCACGGTCTCGATGACGAGGGTGGCCAGCATGCAGCCGAGCTGGGCGGCACGCTCCAGGCCGACGCCCCAGTTCAGCCCCGACAGGAAGCCCGCGCGGAAGGCGTCGCCGACACCGGTCGGGTCTGCCTTGGCCTCTTCCTGCGGGACGGTCACCTCGATGGTGTCCTCGCCCTCGGCCTCGATGCGCACGCCGCGCGCGCCCAGGGTGGTGACGCGGTGCCCGACCTTGCTCAGGATCTCCGCGTCGCTCCAGCCGGTCTTGGACTCGATGAGCCCCTTCTCGTACTCGTTGGAGAACAGGTAGGCGGCGCCGTCCAGCAGGGTGCGGATGTCGTCGCCTTCCATGCGCGAGATCTGCTGCGAGAAGTCCGCGCCGAACGGGACGGAGCGGGAGCGGCACTCCTCGGTGTGGCGGAGCATCGCCTCCGGGTCGTCGGCACCGATCACCACGAGGTCGAGCCCGCCCACGCGGTCGGCGACGGTCTTCAGCTCGATGAGGCGGGCCTCGCTCATGGCGCCCGTATAGAAGGAACCGATCTGGTTGTGGTCGATGTCGGTGGTGCAGACGAAGCGGGCGGTGTGCAGCACCTCGGAGATATGGACGGAGTCGGTGTCCACACCGTGCCGCTCCAGCCAGGCGCGGTACTCGTCGAAGTCGGCACCCGCGGCGCCGACCAGGATCGGAGCGGTGCCCAGCTGCCCCATGCCGAAACAGATGTTGGCGGCGACGCCGCCCCGGCGCACGTCGAGGGTGTCGACCAGGAAGGACAGCGAGACCGTGTGCAGCTGGTCCGCGATGAACTGGTCGGCGAACCGGCCGGGGAAAGTCATGAGGTGGTCGGTGGCGATGGAGCCGGTGACTGCGATACGCACGGCTGAACGCTCCTGAGGGCTGGAGGGTCGGATGGCTGGGCTGCGCGGCGTGGCCACTGCACTCTGGCATGGCTCGGCGGACGCTGGCATGGGCTGGGATGAGAACGGGTGGCAGGTGTGGCAAGTGCCCTTCCGCCGGCCCGGCGGACCGGGCGGCCGCAGTGCCCCGGACGAAGGTGACCGAGGTGCCGCGTGCGACGGCGGTGCGGGGTGCCGTGGGTGGGACAACGGCGACTGCCCTCACGTTATCGGCTCACCCGGCATGCTCGGACACTCAAAAATACCCGATAGTAGGGCTTTTTCCGCAGTGCCGGCGGTGCATACGGTGCTCCCATGACGAACTCCGAAGCGCACGCTCATGGCCCGCTGTCCCGGGATTTCGGCCTCGCGGCACTGCGCGGCGACTGCGCCAGGATGGTGCCCCACTGGGTGACCCCCGCCCCGGCGGCCCCGCACCCGGTCCCGCCGTCCCGCATCCACGGCGTCGTGGTCCCTGCGGGCTCCGCCCGGCTGCTGGACGCGATGGGCAGCTACGGGACCTGACGGGGCGTTCTTCCTGGCCGGTTGGTTACCGGGCCCGCCGGTCACGGGCCCGCGTACAACCACAAGAGCGCCTGGTCACAGGCCCGTCCGCGGTGGTGGCTCCGGCTGGTGCGGCCGGTATGGAAGGCAGGCCGGGAACCGTGCGCTCCGCAGCCGCGTCCCATTGCTGTCTCGTGCGAGAGGGGTGCGCTCCCGCGGCCGCGGGCCATGCACCCACCCAGAGGCAGGGCTGAGGTACCGCCCAGACCCATAGGGCACTGGGGGGACGACCAAGGAGCGATGCGGTGAGCACCGAGCGACCAACGCACCATGACGCGGCCGACAAGGACCGTGACGGCAGGACGCGTGACGATCGGGCATCGGGTGGCCCGGCAGACGATGGCACACCCGAAGCCCACGGCGACGCGGCGCGCGGCGGCCCGGCGAAGAACGAGAAGGCACCAGATCCCGTAGCGCACGACGCACAGGATCCTGGCGAGGCAGTGCACGACACACAGGCGCCGCGGGACGCCGCAGGCACCGGGGACAACCGCGCGTCCGGCGCCCCGGAAGCGGACCCCGACGCGCACCCCGGCCGTTCCCAGCGACGATCCCGGCTGGCCATCGGTTCCGTCGCGGTCGCGGTGCTGCTGGTCGGCGGCGGCGGGGCCTACATCGCCGCGACCTCGGGCCATGACGGTGCCGCGGACTCCGGCGCCACGCGTTCGGGTGCGGACGGCAATCCGCCGCGGCTGGCGCTCGACGGCTATCCGCTGGGCTCCGGCACGACGGCCGAGACCCCCGGCGCCACCGGTACGTCCGGCACCTCCGGCATCGCACCGGGCGAGCCCGATCCGAACGGTGTGCGCAGCGTGCTCTACCGCGCCGTGCAGGCACTGCCGCACGGCCCGTCCAGCGCGCAGGTCTACCGCTCCGGCGGCACCGTCACCGCGGACCAGGTGACCCGTCTCGCCAAGGCGCTGGGCGTCGGCGGCACGCCCCGGCTGTCCGCGGGCTCCTGGCTGGTGGGCGGGAACAGCACGGACATGGCAGGCAAGGCGGGCGCGGCCGACGCCGGACCCGCGCTGCGCGTCACCCAGCAGGCCCCGGGGACCTGGACGTTCTCCCCGTCCACGCCGGGAACCGACGACTGCGCGCGCGCCACGACCTGTTCCGGCGACGTGACCGGTGGTCAGACGGGGCGGGCGGTGAGCGAGAGCGCGGCGAAGGCGGCTGCGGCCCCGGTACTGAAGGCCCTCGGCCAGGACGACGCGAAACTCGACGCGCGCCAGCTGATGGGCTCCGTCCGGGTGGTCAACGCCGACCCCGAGGTGGGCGGCCTGCCCACCTACGGCTGGTCGACCGGCATCCAGGTCGGCACCGACGGCAAGGTGACCAGTGGCAGCGGTCGGATACTCGCGCCGGTGAAGGGCGACACGTATCCCGTGCTCGACGCCGACAAGACCCTGGACCTGCTCAACAAGTCACCGCAGGGCCGCGTCAGCCCGGGCGCCTGCCCGAACACCGACCCGCAGCAGAAGCAGAAGCAGGACGGGACCGGGCGGCAGAGCGCGTGCGGGCAGCTCCCGGCGAAGAGCTCCGTGGTGCCCGTGCGCGGCGCCACGTTCGGACTTGCCACGCACTTCGTGGCGGGCCGTCCGGCCCTCGTGCCGTCCTGGCTCTTCGAAGTACGGCCCCAGGGCGCGCAGGACAGCTACACGCTGACGTATCCGGCCGTGGACCCGAAGTACCTGGCGGACGACGCCGGCGCGGGAGCCGGTTCAGGCGGCACACCGTCGACCGCCCCGGGTGACGGCAAGACGGTGCACCTGACGGGCTACACCACCAGCGGTCGCTCGCTGACCGCGCACTTCTACGGCGGAATGTGCAGCACCTACACGGCAGCGGCGGCCGAGACCGGCGACAAGGTCACCGTGACGGTCACCGACCACAAGAAGGACACGGGCAAGGTCTGCATCATGATCGCCAAGGAGTTCACCAGGACGGTGACGCTGAAGCAGCCGATCGACGACCGCAAGGTCGTGGACGGTACGGGGGCGACGGTGCGCCGGAGCTGAACGCCGACCCAGGCCGCGGGCCCTTCGGCTGACGCGCCGGAGCGGGCCGGCGTGCCCTAGTAGGCATCTGCCGGACGCCGCCTGACTAGTGCCGCGGCAGGCAACGTTTGCCCGTCAAGGAGCGGCGTTCGGTGCGTGTTCTCGGCGTGCCGGCCGGAAGTCCTCGTACTGGGCGTACGTGGGCTTTCGGCCGGTGCGGTGAGAGTGCGTGCCGGGCATCGCGACGGGGCGAACGCTGCCTGTTGCGGCACTAGCACCATCAGCGCAGGCAGGCCGGGCGGAGTACGGCACAACCGAGCGAAGGCGGTGTCCCCCGTCAAGGGGCCACCGCCTTCGTCGTACCGCTTGTGCGGCGCGTCGGGACGACCAGGGCCCCTAGGGGCCGGTCCGGCTCGCGCGTCGCCGCGGAAGTCCGGTGCGCAGGCTTAGCTGAACGAGTCGCCGCAGGCGCAGGACCCCGACGCGTTCGGGTTGTCGATGGTGAAGCCCTGCTTCTCGATGGTGTCGACGAAGTCGATGGAGGCGCCGCCCAGGTACGGGGCGCTCATCCGGTCGGTGACGACCTTGACGGCGCCGAACTCCTTGACGACATCCCCGTCGAGCGAGCGCTCGTCGAAGAAGAGCTGGTAACGGAGGCCCGAGCAGCCACCGGGCTGGACGGCGACGCGCAGCGCGAGGTCGTCACGGCCTTCCTGGTCGAGCAGAGCCTTGACCTTTGCCGCGGCGGCGTCGGACAGGATGATGCCGTCGGTGGCGGTGCTGGTCTCGTCCTGTACGGACATCTACATCTCTCCCGGGTTGTACGGAGACTGCTTGCCGAGGGTGCAACCGCTGGGGCCGCGCATTCATTCCGGAGCCGGGTGACCGGTCACCCGGTCTCAACGGTTCCCTTGTGCGTGTCGTACGCGTGCTGGTCTGCGCGGGTCGGTGGGCGTCCTCAAATTCCGTGCTCCCCCATGCTCGCACACCCGTCCCCGCAACGGGTGCGGCCTGTGGACAGCGCCATATGAGCCCGGTCAGCGGCCGGGGTCTGTCCACACTGTGACTACGCAGCTTTATCGGCAAAGAGCAGCGCAGGTTGTCGCTGAGTCGAAGGACGTACCGCTGTGTAGCTGGCAGAAAGGCGGCAGATCAATCGGTAAGCCGTCCGGTCATGCGCGCGTAGGCCCGGTGCACTGCAGCCGTTCCTCGATCGCGGGGCCGGCGTCGTGGGGGCCGGGCGGGTGTCCCGGGCGTTTGCTCCAGGGCACCCGCCCTCGGCGAGGGGCGTCTGGTACCGCTCAGCTGTCCAGGCGGCGCTTGGCGAGCCAGGTGACGTTCTCGGGGTCGTGGTGGTCGAAGAAAAGGGAGCTGCCGGTGTCGAGGGTGGCGATCTGGGCCATCTGCTCGTCGGTGAGCTGGAAGTCGAAGATGTCGATGTTCTCGGCCATGCGCTCGGCGCGCACGGACTTGGGGATGGCTACGACGCCGCGCTGGGCCAGCCAGCGCAGTACGACCTGGGCGACGGACTTGCCGTACTCCTTGCCGATCTCGGCGAGCAGCGGGTTGGTGAACAGGTTGTTCTTGCCTTCGGCGAAGCCGCCCCAGGACTGGATCTGCACTCCGTGCTCGCGCATGAGGTCCTGGTAGTCGGCGCGCTGGAAGAAGGGGTGGGTCTCGATCTGGTTGACAGCAGGTCTGATCTCGTTGTTGATGATCAGGTCGATCAGCCGGTCGGGGTAGAAGTTGGCGACCCCGATCGCCTTGGCCGCGCCCTCGCGGTTGAGTGCCTCCATCGCGCGCCACTGGCCGTAGACGTCGCCGAAGGGCTGGTGCATCAGGTACAGGTCGAGGTAGTCCAGGCTCAGCTTGTTCAGGGACGTCTCGAACGCGCGGCGGGTGTTGTCCTGGGCGGGGGCGTCCTGGACCCACAGCTTGGTGGTGACGAACAGCTCCTCGCGCGGGATGCCGCTGGATTCGACGGCGCGGCCGACGGCCTCTTCGTTGCCGTAGGCGGCGGCGGTGTCCAGCAGGCGGTATCCGGCGGCCAGGGCCTCAAAGACGGCGCGCTCGGTGTCCTCGACGGGGATCTGGTAGACGCCGAAACCGACGAGCGGCATCCGGACGCCGTTGTTGAGAGTGACGGTCTGCATGACCGGAATGTCCTTTGCTGTGGAGGTGGGGGCGGTCAGGGACGGATGAGGGCCTTGAGGACCTGGCGGTCGGCCATGGCCCGGTAGGCGTCCGATGCCTGGTCGAGGGGGAAGGCGCGGTCGAAGACGCGGCCGGGTGCGATGGCGCCGTCCAGGATGTCGGGCAGCAGCTCAGGTATGTAGGCGCGGGCGGGGCTGGCGCCGCCGGTCAGGGTGATGTTGCGCATGAACTCGGCCGGACCGATCGGGCCCTGTTCGTACTGCGGCACGCCCAGGCGGCTGATGGTGCCGCCGTCCAGTACGGCGCCGAGGGCGGTGTCGAGGGCCTGGCGGGTGCCGACGGCCTCGATGACCTTGTCCACGCCGCCGGTCAGCTCGCGGATGCGGGCGATGCCCTCCTCGCCGCGCTCGGCGACCACGTCGGTGGCGCCGAACTCGCGGCCCAGGTCGGTGCGGGCTTCGTAGCGGCCTGCGAGCACGATCCGCACGGCGCCGAGCCGCTTGGCGGCGATCACCGCGCACAGGCCGACCGCGCCGTCCCCGACGACGAGCACCACGTCCCCGCGGCCGACGCCGGCGGTGACGGCGCCGTGGTGGCCGGTGGTCATGACGTCGGAGAGCGCCAGCAGCGACGGCAGCAGCGCGGAGTCGGCAGCCACCGGCAGCTTCACCAGGGTGCCGTCGGCGTAGGGGACGCGGACGGCTTCGCCCTGCCCGCCATCGACGCCGTCGAAGCCGTACCGGCCGCCGTTGCGGCAGGAGATATGCAGGCCCTTGGCGCAGTAGTCGCAGGTGTTGTCGCTGTAGGTGAACGGCGCGACGACCAGATCACCAGTCTTCAGGCCGGTCACGTCCGCGCCGGTCTCTTCGATGACGCCGAGGAACTCGTGGCCCATGGGGCGGCCGGTGCCGGTGGCAGGCATCGACTGGTAGGGCCACAGGTCGCTACCGCACACGCATGCGGCCAGCGTGCGCACCACCGCGTCCGTCGGCTGGACGATCTTCGGGTCGGGTCGGTCCTGGACGCGGACGTCGCCGGCTCCGTACATCACTGCTGCAAGCATGAGGGGTTGCTACTCCAAACGGGGGTCGTGCTGGGCGGTGCGGATGAATCAGCGTTCGAGCATCTGCGCCTGGGCCTCGGTGTGGGTGTCGCCGGCGGCGGGCGGCAGGCTGGCCAGCTTGTGAAGCTGCTCGGCGGTCAGGGTGACCGTGTCGGCGGCGGTGTTCTCCTTGACCCGGCTGACGCGCTTGGTGCCGGGGATCGGGGCGATGTCGTCGCCCTGGGCGAGCAGCCAGGCCAGCGCGACCTGCGCCGGTGTGGCGCCGACCTCGGCGGCCAGGGCCTTGACCTCGTCGGCGAGCGCCAGGTTGCGCTGGAAGTTCTCGCCCGTGAAGCGCGGATTGTCGCGGCGGAAGTCGTCCTCGTCGAACTGGTCGGTGGAGTGGACCGTACCGGTCAAAAAGCCGCGTCCGAGCGGGGAGAACGGCACCAGGCCGATGTTCAGCTCCCGCAGGACGGGCAAGACGCGCTCCTCGATACCGCGGGTCCACAGCGAGTACTCGGACTGCACCGCGGTGACGGGCTGGACGGCGTGGGCGCGGCGGATCGTGTCCGGACCGGCCTCGGAGAGCCCGAAGGCGCGCACCTTGCCCTGGTCGATCAGTTCCTTGACGGCGCCGGCGGTCTCCTCGATCGGCGTGCTCGGGTCCACCCGGTGCTGGTAGTACAGGTCGATGTGGTCGGTGCCCAGCCGCTTCAGGGAGCCCTCGACCGCGGCGCGGATGTTGGCCGGGCTGGAGTCCAGGTTCCACGCTCCCGCGGCGGCGTGCGAGACCAGGCCGAACTTGGTGGCCAGCACCACCTTGTCCCTGCGCCCCTTCAGCGCCCGTCCGAGCAGCTCCTCGTTGGTGTAGGGACCGTAGATCTCGGCGGTGTCGATGAGAGTGACGCCCAGCTCCAGCGCCCGGTGCACGGTCCTGATCGACTCCGCGTCGTCGGTGCCCGAGCCGGTGTAGCCGTGGGACATGCCCATCGCACCCAGCCCGATCCGGGAAACCTCCAGGTCACGCAGCTTGATGTACCGCATTCGTGCTCTCCGCTCCCTCGTCTTCTTCGGTGTCCACCCTCACCCGCCCGTCCCGTACTCGCTCACCGCGAAGCACGGACGGCCAGTGCACACAGCTCGTCGTGAATCCACCCTCGCGCTTTCAGCCGCGCACAGGCAGGCCGAGCTGTTCGGGGGTAATGACAGGGCCCCTCAACCCGCTGCCGCCCAGGTCAGCGCGGTGTGACACTGAAGCCATGGCATCCGAGCACTCCACCGGCACCAGCGAGGGCGCGGAGCTGGGCCGTTTCCTGCGCGCCCGCCGCACCCAGACCAGCCCGCAGCAGGCCGGGCTCACCGTCGGCACCGGGCTGCGCCGCACCCCGGGACTGCGCCGTGAGGAGCTGGCCACCCTCGCCGGGATCAGCATCGACTACTACGTGCGCCTGGAGCGCGGCAAGGAGACCCGCCCCAGCCCCGCCGTCCTCGACGCGCTCGCCCGCGCCCTGCACCTGGACGACCAGGAACACCAGCATCTGCGGGACCTTGCCGCCCGGGCCGCCCGCTACGCGCCCGAGCCTCCCCCGGCGCCCAGTCGCACCGTGCGCCCGCACCTGAAGCTGCTGCTGGAGTCGCTGCGCCCGAACCCCGCCTACGTCATCAGTCGCAGCATGGACATGCTCGCCTGGAACCCCGGCGGTCTCGCCCTGTACGCGGGTCTGGACGACTGGCCCGCCAAACACCGCAACCTCGCCCGCTACCTCTTCCTCCACCCCGCCGCCCGTGAACTGTTCCCGGACTGGGAACGTCAGATCAGCGCCTGCGTCGCCCGGCTGCGCGCCGTCGCCGGCACCGCCCCCGACGCCCCTGACCTGACCAACCTGGTCGGTGAACTCCTCCTCAAGAGCCCCGACTTCGCCCGACTGTGGGAACGCTACGAGGTCACCGGCCGCAAGCCCGCGCAGAAGACCTTCCACCACCCTCGTATCGGCACGATCACCCTCACCTCGCAGACCATGCAGCTGGAAGGCACCCCCGGCCAGCGCATCGGCGTCTACACCGCCGAGCCCGGCACCCCCGACCACGACGCGCTGCTCCTGCTCGACATGACCGCTCCCCGAGCTGAACAGCGCTCGGCGCAGCCGAACGCGGAACAGCACCGCCAGCAGTCGTAGCCGAAGCACCAGGCCCGATCTGCGGATACGAGCAAGACCACCTCCGACTCCGCAGGGTGACCACAGAGCGACGTCGGCGACGTCTGCCAACAAGCGTGCCGATTCGCCAACTGTGTTGCGTCGTCACACACCCGGAGGACCCCAGGTCGGGCACGGGAATTACGTCACATCGACGCGATGGTCATCGTCAAAGTGACACGAAGGGCTTATGATAGATAACGTCAAATCGACGAAAAGTCGAGTCCGTCAGCGAGAAAGGGTGCGTGCCGTGACCACCGCCCAGCCCCTGGATGTCCAGCCCACTCCCCTTGCGCTGCTGCTGCTCGGCCGCGCCGCCGACCCGAACAGCGAGCGCGGTGTCGAATGCCCTGGTGACCTGCCCGCGCCGTCCGACCCGGACCTCGTGGCGCGCGCCCGCGCCGCCAAGGACAAGCTCGGAGACAAGGTCTTCGTGCTCGGCCACCACTACCAGCGGGACGAGGTCATCCAGTTCGCCGATGTCACGGGCGACTCCTTCAAGCTGGCCCGGGACGCCGCGGCCCGCCCGGACGCCGAGTACATCGTGTTCTGCGGGGTGCACTTCATGGCCGAGTCGGCGGACATCCTGACCTCCGACGAGCAGCAGGTGGTACTGCCCGATCTCGCGGCCGGCTGCTCGATGGCGGACATGGCCACCGCCGAGCAGGTCGCGGAGTGCTGGGACGTGCTGACCGAGGCCGGGATCGCGGACCAGGTGATACCGGTCGCGTATATGAACTCGTCTGCCGACATCAAGTCCTTCACCGGCCGCCACGGCGGCACCATCTGCACCTCGTCGAATGCCCTGCGGGCCCTGGAGTGGGCGTTCGACCAGGTCGACCAGGACGACCAGGACGCCGCGGAGGCCGGGAAGGTGCTCTTCCTGCCGGACCAGCATCTCGGACGGAACACCGCCGTCCGTGACATGGGAATGTCCCTGGACGACTGCGTCGTCTACAACCCGCACAAGCCGGGCGGCGGCGTCAGCACCGACGAGCTGCGCGCCGCGAAGATGATCCTGTGGCGGGGCCACTGCTCGGTGCACGGCCGCTTCTCGCTCGACTCGGTGAACGAGGTGCGGGCCCGGATACCCGGCGTCCAGGTCCTGGTGCACCCCGAGTGCCAGCACGAGGTCGTGGCGGCGGCCGACCACGTCGGGTCGACCGAGCGCATCATCGAGATCCTTGAGGACGCACCGGTCGGGTCCAAGTGGGCCGTGGGAACGGAGCTTAATCTCGTACGGCGCCTGGCGAACCGTTTCGCTGAGCAGGGCAAGGAGATCGTCTTCCTCGACCGGACGGTCTGCTTCTGCTCGACGATGAACCGCATCGACCTGCCGCACCTGGTCTGGGCCCTGGAGTCCCTGGCGGACGGCAAGATGGTCAACCGCATCCAGGTCGACGCCGAGACCGAGCACTTCGCCAAGCTGGCGCTGGAGCGGATGCTGGCGCTTCCGTAACCCGTTACGGCGCACCTTCTCGGTGGCACGCCGAGGAACGCAGAGGGGCCGGGGTCTCCCCCGGCCCCTCTGCGTTGCGGTCAGACTCCCGCCGACTCCGGCTCCGGCTCCGGCACGGGGGCCGCAGAAGCCTGCGCATCCCCGGCCTTGCGCGCCTGGCGTGCAAGGCGCTTCGCGCGCCTGCGCTCCTTGCGGAGCTCCACCATCGCATAGAGGGTCGGCACCAGCAGCAGCGTCAGCAGCGTCGACGTGATGAGGCCGCCGATCACCACCACCGCGAGCGGCTGAGCGATGAAGCCGCCCTCGCCGGTGACGCCGAGCGCCATCGGGAGCAGGGCGAAGATCGTCGCCAGGGCCGTCATGAGGATCGGACGCAGCCGGTGCCGGCCGCCCTCGATGACCGCCTCGACCGTCCCGTAGCCCTGCCTGCGGTACTGGTTGATCAGGTCGATCAGCACGATCGCGTTGGTGACCACGATGCCGATCAGCATCAGCATGCCGATCATCGCCGGGACGCCCATCGGAGTACCGGTGACCACCAGCATGCCGATCGCTCCGGTGGCCGCGAACGGGATCGAGACCAGCAGGATCAGCGGCTGGACCAGCGAGCGGAAGGTCGCCACCAGCAGCATGAAGACGATGGCGATCGCGGCCAGCATCGCCAGGCCGAGCGAGGAGAACGCGTCGTCCTGGTTCTGCGAGACACCGCCGATCTCCGCCGTGGCGCCCTTCGGCAGCTTCAGTGCCTTGATCTTCTTCTGGAGCTGGCTGCTGACGCCGCCCGTGTTGTCGCCGGTCGGCCGGGCCGTGATCGTCGCGGCACGCTCGCCGTCGATACGGGTCATCGAGACGGGACCGTTGACCAGTTTGACGTCGGCGATGTCACCGAGCCGTACGCCGCCGAGTGGCAGCTTCTTCAGCTCACCCAGGGTCGTCGCGGGCTTCGCGGATCGCACCACGATGTCCCGCTCGGTGTCGTCGAGGGTCGCCTTGCCCGCCTTCGAACCGCCGACCGCCTCGGCGACGGCCTGGCCGAGCGTGGTCTCGTTGAACCCCGCTGCGGCGGCCTTGGAGTTGGCCTTGACGGAGATCCGCGGCACCGACTGGGACAGGTCGCTCTTCACGTCGGTGACGTGATCGAGCCCTGCGACGGTGCGCCGCACCTGGTCGGCCGCCTGGTGCAGCACGGCGGAGTCGGAGGACTTGACCACCACGCTCAGGTCCTGGCTGCCGAAGCCGCCGCCCGCGGCGACCGTGGTGTTCCCGATGCCGGAGAGCTTGCCTAGCCCCGCCTCGATGCGGTCCTGGGTGGCGTCGAAGTCGGCGTCGTCCTTCACGGTCACCTGGTACGAGGCCTGGTTGGTGGCCGTGCTGCCGCCGAAGGCGGCCATGAAACCGGAGGAACCGACGGTGACCTGGTAGTCCTTGATGGTGTCGATGCCGCCGAGCAGCTTTTCGACCTGCTGCGCGGCGGCGTCGGTCGCGGCCAGGCTGGCGCCGGGCTTCAACTCCTGCTTGATGGACAGGACCTGCTGGTCGCTCTGGTCGAAGAAGTTGGTCTTCAGCATCGGCACCATACCGAAGGTGGCGATCAGCACCAGGACGGCGATGAGCAGGCTGGTGAAGCGGCGCCGGGTGGCGAAGCGCAGCACCGGCACATACACGCGCTGGAGCCTGCTGCGGGACTCCTTCTTCTCGGCGGCGCGGCGGGCCTCGGCCGGGTCGACGTCGCGCACCGTCTTGGGCGCGCGCACGAACCAGTACGAGAGCACCGGGACGACCGTCAGCGAGACCAGCAGCGACGCGAGCAGCGCGGCGGTCACGGTCAGCGAGAACGAGCCGAACAGTTCGCCCACCATGCCGCCGACCAGACCGACCGGCAGGAAGACCGCGACGGTGGTGAGCGTGGAGGAGGTGACCGCCCCGGCCACCTCACGGACCGCGCCGAGGATGGCCTGGGCACGCTCCTCGCCGTAGCCGATGTGGCGTTTGATGTTCTCCAGAACCACGATCGAGTCGTCGACGACACGGCCGATCGCGATGGTCAGGGCGCCCAGCGTCAGGACGTTCAGCGACAGGTCGGAGATCCACAGCACGATCAGCGCGAGGACCACGGAGAGCGGGATCGAGACCGCGGTGACCAGCGTCGAGCGGAGCGACGCCAGGAAGATCAGGATGATGATCACCGCGAAGAGCAGGCCGAGCGCGCCCTCGGTGGTCAGTCCGCTGATCGACTTGGAGACCGCGGGACCCTGGTCGCTGACGACCGTCAAAGTGGCGCCGGAACCCAGGTCTCGGCGCATCCCGGACAGCTTGTCCGCGACCGCCTTGGAGATGGAGACCGCGCTGCCGTCGTGGTCCATGGTGATCGCGATGGACAGGCTCGGCCTGCCGTTGGTGCGCGTGATCGAGTCCGCGGGCGACGGCTGCTGCTTGACCGTGGCCACGGCACCGAGGCGTACGGACTTGTGCCCGCCCTGGCCAGTGCCGGCGCCCATGCCGGTGCCGATGGCCAGGTCCTCGATCTGCTTCAGCGAGGTGAAGCCGCCGCCGACCTGGACGGTGCGGTTGGCGCCGTTCTCCTCGAAGGAGCCGGCCGGCATGCTCGCGCCACCCGCCTGGAGGGCCTGGCCGAGCGCGGCCGGGGTCAGGCCCGCCTGCGCCAGCTTGTGGGCGCGCGGGGTGACGGTGACCTGGAGGTCGCGCACACCGGCGACGGTGACCCGGCCGACGCCGTCGATGTCTTTGAGATCGGGGACGACGGTGCGGTCGAGGCGGTTGGCGAGCGCCTGCTGGTCCTCGCCCGAGCTGGCCGCGAGGACCACGGTCGGCATGTCGTCGGTGGAGCCGGCGATGACCTGCGGGTCGACGTCGGCGGGCAGCTGTGCGCGGTTCACGGCCTGCTGGACGTCGGCGACGATCTGCTTGGTGTCGTTGCCGTAGTCGAACTGGGCCATGATGACCGCGTTGCCCTCACTCGCGGTGGAGGTGACGCCGGTGACGCCGTCGACGGCCTGGAGGGTGCCTTCCAGCGGTTCGACGACCTGCTTCTCGACAACATCGGGGGACGCCCCCTGGTACGGCGTGAGGACCGACACCATGGGCAGTTCGATGGTGGGCAGCAGCTGCTGCTTGAGCTGCGGTATCGCGACGGCGCCGAACACGATCGCGATGATCGATATCAGCCCGATCAGGGCCCGTTGCGCGAGGCTGAATCTGGACAGCCAGGACATGGGTGACGATCTCTCTTCTGTGGCGTACGTGGGAGCGTTTTTGTGTGGCGTGCGTCACGCGTGCGTCGGAACACACGTGCGATGCACGAATGTGAATCCCCTGGCTACAACCCTCGCGCATGGAAACGGCGCTACGCGTAGCTCCCCAGGTCCATTTCGCTCAGCGCGGTCTACTGCGGGCGTAGTACGGGCACCTACACCCGGAGGTTTACCGTTCTCCGGAGCGCGCGGTGCCCGCCTTGTCCCGGTTATCGCCTCGTCGGACGCGGTCCGGTGCGGTGTGCGCGGGCGGCCTGGGGTAGTTGGGCGCGGGCGGCCGGGGGTGGTTCGCGAGTGGGCTCAGTCCGCTCGTGGGCGGACCAGTCCGGTTTCGTAGGCGGTGACCACGAGCTGGGCGCGGTCACGGGCGCCGAGTTTCGCCATCGCCCTGTTGACGTGGGTCTTCACGGTGAGCGGGCTGACTTCGAGGCGTTCGGCGATCTCGTCGTTGGAGAGGCCGCCCGCGACCTGCACCAGGACCTCGCGCTCGCGGCCGGTAAGCGCGCCGAGCCGCTCGGAACGGGCCGGATCGCGGTCTTCTGAGCCGTTCTCCTGGGCGAGGAACTTGGCGATCAGGCCCTTGGTGGCGACCGGGGACAGCAGCGCGTCGCCCGCGGCGGCCACCCGGATGGCGTTCAGCAGCTCTTCGGGTTCCGAGCCCTTGCCGAGGAACCCCGAGGCCCCGGCCCGCAGGGACTGCACCACGTACTCGTCGACCTCGAAGGTGGTCAGCATGACCACCCGCACCTCGGCGAGCTGCGGATCCGCGCTGATCAGACGGGTGGCGGCGAGTCCGTCGGTGCCGGGCATCCGGATGTCCATCAGGACGACGTCGGGCCGCATCTCCCGCGCAAGGCGCACCGCCGCCGTACCGTCCGGCGCCTCTCCGACGACCTCCATGTCGGGCTCGGAGTCGACCAGCACCCGAAAGGCGCTGCGTAGCAGCGCCTGGTCGTCGGCGAGCACGACGCGGATGGTCATGGGCGGACCGCCGGACGGGCCCTCGTCGCAGTGCCGGCGGGGTTCGGGTGGCGTCGCATGGTCATCGGCTCCCCTGGATGTGTGCGGACGTACGGTGTGCGGACGGGTCGGCCGCACGGTCGTCACGCGCGGTTCCCGTCGCCGGCCCAGCCCTGCCGCACGCGCGGTTCCCGGTGGTCGAGTGGTACTGGTCGCCCGGCCGGATCGGTGCGGGTCTTGAGCGGCAGGATCGCATGGACGCGGAACCCTCCGCCGTATCGGGGGCCCGCGGTGCACCTGCCGCCGAGGGCCGCGGCACGCTCACGCATGCCGATGAGGCCATGGCCTCCGCCCGCGCCCGACGGGCCTGAAAGATCCGACCAGTCCGTGCCGTCCGGGGCGTCCTGGCGGTCGCCGGGGCCGGCGTCCCGGGGTCCGGCGCTCTCCGGCGGTGCGACGCTCTCCTGGGGCTCGGGGCTTTGGGGCCGTGGGCCGGTGTCGAGCACCATCAGTTCGAGGTGTGACCCGGCGCGTACGACGGTGACCTCGGCACCGGCTCCGGCGCCCGCATGCTTGCGCACATTGGTGAGCGCTTCCTGCACGATGCGGTAGGCCGCGAGGTCCACGGCCGCGGGCAGGCCGCTGCCCTGGTCGACCGGGGCGCGTCCCCAGCCGTCTCCCCCGTCTCCCTGCACCGCTGCCGTGAGCGAGTGCGACGTATCTCCGGAAGCGTCCCCAGGAATAACTTCGGCGGATGCCTCCAGCAGCCCTCCGGGCGCGACCTTGAGCCCTGGGGAGAGGGTGACCTCGACGGGCAGGCCCGCGCACCGGAAGGTCGCCACCAGCTCGTCCAGGCGGTCGAGACCCGGGGCGGGTTCGGTGGGCGCCTCGGGGTCGCCGGACTGGCGCAGCAGGCCGACGGTGGCGCGCAGCTCGCCGAGCGCGCTGCGGCTGGCCTCCCGGACGTGCGCGAGCGCTTCTTTGGCCTGGTCGGGCCGCTTGTCCATGACATGGGCCGCGACCCCGGCCTGGACGTTGACCAGGGCGATGTGGTGGGCGACCACGTCATGCAGGTCGCGGGCGATACGCAGCCGCTCCTCGGCGACCCGGCGGCGCGCTTCTTCCTCCCGGGTGCGTTCGGCGCGTTCGGCGCGTTCGCGGATGGCGTGCACGACGGCGCGGCGGCTGCGTACCGCGTCACCGGCGGCAGCGGCCATGCCCGCCCAGGCGAAGATGCCGATGTTCTCCTGCGCGTACCAGGGCCAGGGGCCGGCGAGCATCGCGGCGGTGGTCAGCACGGTGCCGGTGAGCAGGCCGACGCGCCAGGTGGTGGGCCGGTCGGTGGTCGAGGCGACGGTGTAGAGCGCGAGGACGGCGCTCATGGCGACGGGGGCGCGCGGCTCGTCGGTGATGAGCTCCACGAAGGAGAAGGTGCCGGTCACGGCGAGCACGGTCATGGGTGCGCGACGGCGGAAGACGAGAGCCGCGGCGGCGAGCACGATGAGAACGAGGCTCAGGAGGCCCGGAGTGCGGGCCCCCCAGACCGGGCCGTGGCCGCCTCTGGGATCGGCGAAGGAGCCGACGACCATGCAGATGAGGGCGCCCATCGCCAGGATCGCGTCGACTGCCAGGGGGTGGCTGTGCAGCCAGGCCTGGCCTGCGGGGAGGGGTTTCACGGTACGCAAGGGGATGGAGCCAAAGTGAGGTCCGGAGGGGTTGAGGGGGCGCCGGTGCCGGTGCCCTGTGGGGCTCGCCCGCCCCAGGCCGCAAGGACCTGGGGCCTTGTTGGCCCTGGAAAGCACCGCCCGGCGGAGCTGGAGTGGCGGCTGGGGACGTAACCCCACCGCTGTGCGGCTGCCCACACGGGGCGGCAGCGGGCGGTTGCCTGCGGGACGGGCGGACGGGCAGCGTCCGCAGCGGAACGGGGGCCTGGGTTCCTCTCAGCCCGGGATCAGGCCGTCCTCCGTGAGGAGGGACTTGACCTCGTCCAGGGTGGCGTCGGCGGACGGGAGGATGAGTTCCGAGGGCTCCAGGGAGTCATCGGGGAGAGGTTCGCCCAGCTCGCGCACCCTGTCGAGGAGCGCGAGCAGGGTCTTGCGGAAGCCGGGGCCGTCGCCGCGCTCGATCTCGGCGAGCAGGTCGTCGTCCAACTTGTTCAGCTCGGCGAACCGGCTGTCGGCCAGTACCAGCTGGCCTTCCCCCATGATCCGTACGATCATGACGCCCTCCTCGGCGTGACCTGGCTGCCTGTCGCAGCGCTGCCCCGTGCTTGTCGAAGCCGTGCTCCCGGCCTGCCGCGGGCTCCTGGCCCGCGGCTTGCCGAAGCCAGGCCGTCCTGCCTGCTTGCCTGCCTGGTGGTCCGCTTGCCTACTCGCCTGCTTGCCCTACTTGTCGAAGCGCGGCGTGTCGTGGTTCTGCTGGGTGCGCGCCTGCTGGCCGTTCTGCTGCTGACCGCTTTCGATGGCTCCCTGCGAGGTGGAGCCGCCGGCCAGCTCGGCCTTCATGCGCTGCAGCTCCAGCTCCACATCCGTACCGCCGGAGAGCCGGTCGAGCTCGGCCTGGATGTCGTCCTTGGCCATGCCGGAGGGGTCATCGAGGGCGCCGGAGGCCAGCAGCTCGTCGATCGCACCGGCCCGCGCCTGGAGCTGGGCCGTCTTGTCCTCGGCACGCTGGATCGCGAGGCCCACATCGCCCATCTCCTCGGAGATGCCCGAGAAGGCCTCCCCGATCCGGGTCTGCGCCTGAGCGGCGGTGTAGGTGGCCTTGATCGTCTCCTTCTTGGTGCGGAAGGCGTCGACCTTGGCCTGCAGGCGCTGGGCGCCCAGGGTGAGCTTCTCCTCCTCGCCCTGCAGGGTCTGGTGCTGCGTCTCCAGGTCGGTGACCTGCTGCTGGAGTGCGGCACGGCGGGACAGCGCCTCACGGGCGAGGTCCTCCCGGCCCAGCGCGAGGGCCTTGCGGCCCTGGTCCTCCAGGGTCGACGACTGCTTCTGCAGCTGGCCGAGCTGCAGCTCAAGGCGCTTGCGGGAAGTCGCCACGTCCGCGACTCCACGGCGCACCTTCTGGAGCAGCTCCAGCTGCTTCTGGTACGAGTAATCGAGGGTTTCGCGCGGGTCCTCGGCCCTGTCCAGGGCCTTGTTCGCCTTCGCGCGGAAGATCATCCCCATACGCTTCATGACACCGCTCATGGGCTTCGCGCGCCCCCTTCTGACGGACTCCAGCTCCAGCTACCCAACAGAACCCACAGTACGGGCCCTGCATCTATTACCGCACTGTTCCGGCACGGATGCGCTCATCCCCAAGGACGACTGCCTGCGCAAGCGCTCCGGCGTAAGGAGTAGGTCCCCCCGATGACGCGTGGGCCAGGACGCTCGGCGTTGCCGGATCGTTCCCCACTCGCCTGCAGCACGTGTCCCGGCACCCCGTACCCTTGGGTTTTGTGTTCCGTAGCCGTGCGAAGGATGAGAAGGCCCCCGCCACCAAGGCGTCGGTGACCAACTCCCAGCAGACCCGAGACCCGCAGGCCCCGAAGGGCCGGCCGACGCCCAGGCGCAGCCAGGCCCAATCGCAGCGCCGCAGCGTGGCCAATACACCTGTGTCCCGCAAGGACGCCGCCAAGCGGCAGCGCGAGACGCGCCGGGTGCAGATGGAGCGCCAGCGCCAGGCGCTGGCCGGCGGTGACGAGCGGTATCTACCCGCCCGTGACAAGGGGCCGGTGCGCAAGTTCGCGCGGGACTTCGTGGACTCCCGGATCAATGTGGCGGAGTTCTTCCTGCCGATGGCGGTCGTGATCCTGGTGCTGAGCATGGTGCACGTGGGAGCGCTGCAGAGCATCGGGCTGCTGCTGTGGCTGCTCGCCATCGTCCTGATCATCATCGACTCGGTGATCACTTCGATGCGGCTGCGCAAGCAGCTGGCCAAACGGTTCCCCGGCGAGCCCGCGCGCGGTGCGGTGGCCTACGCCCTGATGCGCACGCTCCAGATGCGCCGGCTGCGGATGCCGAAGCCGCAGGTGGCCCGCGGCGAGCGGCCCTGATCTCAGGTTCCTGACCCGCCCGGCGCGGATCCGGCACGGCGCGTGCATGCTGTCCGCCGCGTGTCACCGTGTGCCGTGCCGAGCGGTCCCGGCCCCCTGAACGGCCCCGCAGCACAGGCTGCCCGGGCCGGACAAAAGGGATACTCCGGTCATGGATGCTCTGTCTGACCGTGCTCCCGGAACACCCATACGCCCACTGACCGCCGCCGCCCTCTCGCTGTGCGCGATGACACTGCTCGGCGGCTGCCTGGCCACCGGCACCGCGCCGTCGACATCCGGACGGTCCGCGTCCGCCGGGCCCCGCGGTGCCGACTCGGGCGCGCAGGCGCCACGCGCGGCCGACGACCTGGAGAACGCCTACGAGAGGGTGATCAGGGACGTCCTGCCGTCGGTCGTCCAGATCCAGGGCCACAAGGGGCTCGGCTCCGGCATCGTCTACGACGCGCAGGGCCATGTCGTCACCAATGCGCACGTGGTCGGTAACGAGAAGACCTTCAAGGTCACCTCGGCCAGCAGCGGCGGCACCCTGACGGCCAAGCTGGTGTTCTCCTACCCGGAACAGGATCTGGCCGTCGTCAAGCTGAACCGGGTGCCGGGTCGGCTGAAGACGGCGTCGTTCGGGAATTCGTCATCGGTGCAGGTCGGCCAGATCGTGCTGGCCATGGGTTCACCGCTCGGGCTGTCCTCCAGCGTCACCCAGGGCATCGTGTCGGCGACCGGCAGGACCGTCAGCGAGGGCGGCGACGACGGCACCATGGAGGGCGGCACCGGCGCGACCATCGTCGACATGGTGCAGACGTCGGCCGCGATCAATCCCGGCAACAGCGGCGGCGCGCTGGTCGGACTCAACGGCGAAGTCATCGGCATCCCCACGCTGGCCGCGACCGATCCCAGCCTGAACGGCAGCGCGGCCCCCGGTATCGGCTTCGCGATCCCGTCGCACACGGTCACTACCGTCGCGGACCAGATCATCAAGACCGGCAAGGTCACCAATTCGGGGCGGGCCGCGCTCGGCGTCACGGTCCGAACCGTCCTCGGCGGCTCCTACAAGCCCGAGGGTGTCGCCATCGTCAAGGTGAAGAACGGCGGCGCCGCGGACAAGGCGGGCCTCAAGGAAGGCGACATCATCCGGCGGCTCGGCAAGACCAGGATCACCACGATCACGTCGCTCACCGAGACCCTGGCCCACTACAAACCGGGCGAAAAGGCGCGAGTGACCTACGAACGAGACGGGGGCCAGAAGACGGCGCAGGTCACCTTGGGCTCGATGTAGCGGGACGGCCTCCGTGCCGTCACGCCGACGCGCGGGGGCACACGACTCCGCACCCCTGAGGAGGACTTGCGCCCGCTCCCCTGAGAGTGCCGGGCCGCGTGGCTCACGAACTCGACAGAGCGCGGGGCACGCTGTGTGCGAGCCCCGCGTCCGCGCTCACTCCTCGGGCTGCTGCTCCTCGGACTCCTGCTCCGCGTGCAGACTCATGGGCCCGTAGATCTGCGTGCCGTCCTCGAAGAGGATCACCTGGTCGGCTCCGCCCTCGGCCAGCGGCTTCCAGTACTCGCCGAGCCAGGACTCCGCGTCACCCTGTGTGGTGAACTCCTCGGGCTGCACGGCGGGCTGCACCTCTTTCCCGTCCGACGTCTCGAACCGCCACGTCCATGCCGTCATGCCAGCCTCCCGGGGTTCTGTGGCCGGCTGTGCCGGCCGCGTGCGTCGACCGCATGCGCGCCGCGCATGCGTCCAGCTGCCCGGACCTGCCGGGCCCGCGGTGGCTCAGCCGTGCTGATCCGCCCCGGTCCTTCGGCCTCCGCCACGTTCCATTCTCTGCGGTTGCCGTGCTGGTCCGTACCGATCCTTCATCGTGATCCGTCCGAAGCCTAGCCGGACGCGCACGCCGCGCGGGGGCGCGGGAGGATCTTCCCGTGGAAGTGACTCTGCTCGGCACCGGCGGTCCGCAGGGGCTGCCGGAATCCGGCTGCCCCTGCGCCGCCTGCGCCATGGCCCGCGGCGAGCGCACGCGCGCCGCCACCGCCGTCCTGGTGGACGGCACCCTGCTGCTCGATCTGACGCCGGGTCTACCGTTCGCCGCCGCCCGTGCGGGACACGCTCTCGGCGGCGTACGGCAGGTCCTGCTCTCCCATCCGCACGCGGGAGGGCCCATGGAGGTGCCTGCGGGGCTGCCGCGGCCCGGCCGAGTGCCCGAGGGACGCGAGCTCGCGCTGCTCACCGGCCACCGGGTGCGGGCGGTGGCGATGGACGCTCCAGGCACTGGTTACGAGGTGCTGGGCCCCGACGGGTCACGGCTGCTGTATCTGCCGCCGGATGCCGCCCCGGCGGGCCTGCCGACGCATCAGGACCCGTACGACCTGGTGCTCGCCGATGTCGTACGCCGCCCGGACGCTCTGGCACGGCTGCGCGCGACGGGCGGGGTGGGTGCGGCGACCGATGTGATCGCGGTCCATCTGGGCCATGAGGTGCCGCCCGGCGCCGAACTGCGGCGCAGGCTCGCGGCGGCGGGCGCGCGGGCGCTGCCGGACGGTGCCCGGGTGGGCGCCGGGGCGTACGGCAGCTCGGACGGCGGCACCGGTCAGGGCACTCCGAACGTGGCCGGGGTGGCGGCCCTGCCGTACGTGCCGGACGTGCCCGTCGTGCCCCGCCGCACGCTGGTGCTCGGCGGCGCGCGGTCCGGCAAGTCCTTCGAGGCGGAGCGGCGCCTGGAGACGTTTCCCGACGTGCTGTATGTGGCGACCGGCGGCGTCCGGGGCGGCGACCCCGAGTGGACGGCCCGGGTCAGCGTGCACCGCGAGCGGCGCCCCGGTTCCTGGCAGACCACGGAGACCTGCGATCTGGTGCCGCTGCTCGATACGCAGGGCCCCGTCCTGCTCGTCGACTGCCTGTCGCTGTGGCTGACGACGATGATGGACGAGGTGGGCGCCTGGGACGACGCCGAGTGGTCGGGCGGCGGTGAGCGGGAACTGCGGCGGCGGGTCGCGGCTCTGACGGACGCGGTGCGCCGCACGTCCCGCACGCTCGTCGCGGTCTCGAACGAGGTGGGTTCCGGCATCGTCCCCGCCACCGCGTCCGGTCGCCGCTACCGTGACGAACTCGGCCGCCTGAACGCGGCGTTCGCGGCCGAGTGCGAACACGTCCTGCTGGTGGTGGCCGGGCAGGCGGTGGTGCTGCGCGGGTGACACGGCGCCAGGTCCGGCCATACGGCCGGTACCGGGCGCACCCGACCCAGCCGGCTCCTATCCGCCGTCCGCTTCTCTGCGGGCGATGATCCGGTAGGCGTTGGCGAAGCGGGTGCGGCGGGCGGCGGGGGCGAGCAGATGGTCGGCGGCGCGGGCCGCGGCGACGGCCGGGGCCGCGGCCCGCAACAGGGCGGCGCGCACCGTGCGCCGCAGCACACCGAGCGGACCGCCGCGCCGGGGCGCACCGGGGCCCGGCAGGGTGCGGCCGAGCAGCAGGACGAGCGCGGCCGTGAGGTCGTAGGGCACGTGGGCGGTGCGGCGCTCGGCGGCGATCACGGTGTAGCCGAGGTCTTCCAGCTCGCGGTGGAGGTTGCGCAGCGGAATCAGCTGGAGGTGCTGCGGCTGGAGATGGGAGACCCACCAGCGGCCCAGCAGCGCAGCGCAGCGGCTCTCCGGATCGGCCGTCTCGATCAGCAGGTGCCCGCCGGGCCGCAGCACGGTGCGGGCCGCGCGCAGTTCGGCGCGCGGGTCGGTGGCGTGCTCCAGGTGGTGGAACATGCTCATCGCGTCGTAACGCCCCGCGAGGCGTGGCGCGAGTGCGGTGAGCGTGCCGCGGTGGCCCTCCTCGATATGGCCGTCGGCCACGGCGAGTTCGACGACGGCTCCCGTGTCGAGTCCGTCGAAGGCGATGTAGGGGTGGTCCTCCTTGGCGACGGCCGGGAAGAGCGCCCGTCCGGTACCGACGTCCAGCCAGCTCTCCGGCTCGCCGAAGCGCAGCAGCGCGTCGGCCGCGGCGCGGTGGCGGCGCGCGCTGTGCCGTGCGCCCAGGATGCGCTCCGCCGCTGCGGGCCCGACTCCTTCGCGCAGGTCACGGCAGTAGAAGTCCAGGCCGGCGGGGGTCAGCCGGGGGTTTTGGAAGGTGTGCGCGCAGTCCTCGCACCGGTCGAGCACGAAACTGCCCGCGCGGTGCTGGAGCAGGTCGGCGGTGCGCAGCCGAGTGCGCAGCCGCCCCGAGCCGCACCACGGGCAGTCGGCCCGCCGAGGCTCCTGGAAGGAGTCGCTGTGTGGGGCGAGTGGATCGGGCTGCGCGTGACGCCGCCCGGCAACGGCCTGATCGGTAGGGGGCATGGCAACTCCGTGGTCCGTGGCCGCGGCCCGCTCGCCCCGACGCTCCGCTCCCCCGGCACTCCGGTGCGCTACGCGCCGTAGGACAATCAATAATTCACCACAAAGCGGGATAAATAGGGTAGGCGTGGCCGACGGATCGGCCGCATCGGACGCGGGACGGGGAGCCGGTTCGTGTTCCCGGGCCGGTGGAGCCCGGGGCCTGGCAGCGGGCTCGCGGCGGCGCCGGGCCGTGTGCTGGTGGGCGGCGTGAGCGCTTCGGTGGGCCGCCGGACACCGGCGGGGTGGCCCGTTGCGCCGGCCCTGTGGGTGCTGCCGGTACTGTTCGGCGAATGAGCGCGTCGGCCGTGGTGTTCCGGGGCCGCTCGCCCGTTGCCCCCCGGCCTTGGCCCCGGGTCCGGCACAGGTGGCTGCTTTGGCCTCCGGTGCCGGTCGCGATGGTGCTTGCCGGAGCCGGGCGGGCCCCTCGTCCGCGCCACGGCGGCGGACCGGCCGCGGGCGGGGCGGGACCTCGCGGCCCGCGGTGCCCCGCACGTCATCCGAGGAGAGCTTGAGTGAATCTCGACGACTTCACCGATCTGATCGAGCGCCCCGACGGCGGGGTGCGCCGCGACGCCGAGGAACGCAGGGCGCGGGCGGCGTTCGCGCCCCAGGCGCTGGGCCGCCTCGACACGCTGGGCGAATGGCTTGCCGTGGCCCAGGCGGCGACTCCGGTGCGGCCGGTCGGACAGCCGAAGGTCATCCTGTTCGCGGGCGACCACGGCGTGGCGGAACTGAACGTGTCGGCGCGCCCCGCGGGCAGCGCCCACCGCCTGGTGCGGGCCGTGCTCGCGGGCACCAGCCCCGTCGCCGTGCTGGCCCGCGGCTTCGACCTGCCGGTGCGTGTGGTCGACATGTCCCTGGACTGCGACCCGGACACGCTCCCCGCGGACGTCGTACGCCACCGGGTGCGGCGCGGCAGCGGGCGTATCGACGTCGAGAACGCACTGACCACGGCCGAGGCCGAGGCCGCGCTCCAGGCGGGCATCGCGCTCGCCGACGAGGAAGCGGACTCGGGTACGGATCTGGTGGTGCTGGGCGATCTGAGCGTCGGCGGTACGACGGCGGCGGCCACCCTGATCGCGGCGCTGTGCGGCCTGGACGCCTCGTTGGTCACCGGGCGGGGCGGAGCGCCCATCGACGACCTGGCCTGGATGCGCAAGTGCGCGGCGGTGCGCGACGCGCTGCGCCGGGCGCGTCTGGTGCTCGGCGACCAGGTGGAGTTGCTGGCCGCGGTGGGCGGCGCCGACCTGGCGGCGGCGACGGGTTTCCTGCTGCAGTGCGCGGTACGGCACACCCCGGTCGTCCTGGACGGCGTGGTCTCGGCCGCCGCGGCGCTGGTGGCCCAGCGGGTGGCGTTCCGCGCGCCCGACTGGTGGCTGCCGGGTCACCTCAGCGGCGAACCGGCCCAGGAGAAGGCGTACGACCGGATGGCCCTCGAACCGCTACTGAACCACGGCGTCAGCGTCGGCGAAGGAGTCGGCGCCCTGCTCGCACTGCCCCTGGTCAAGTCCGCGGCCCTGCTGACCGCTCAGCTCCCGGACTTCCCCGACCCGTACGCCGAGGACGACGTCAAGGCGGACGACACGGCCGAGCCCGATGAGACGGCCGAGGTCGACGACACGACCGCACCCGGCGAGGCAGCCGAACCCGAAGCCGCCCCCGCAACCGACGCCGCCGCCCCGACCGAATCCCCGGAATCCCCAGACACCGGGACAACACCGGCGCCGGAAGCGGAGTGAGGGACCCTCAGGCCGCCCTTCCGGCGCCCGCCCCTGACGGCCCGTCTGGCACGCCGGACCCGCCGAGCACACCCGACACGCCTGGCACGCCGGACCCGCCCGCCGGTTCCGACACGCCCGGCGCCGCCAGCATCGCCGACGGTCTGCGTTTCGCGTTCGGCACCCTCACGGTGCTTCCCGTGCGGGTCGCCCGCTGGGACCGGGGCGCGGCCAGGGCCGGGATGCTCTGGGCGCCTGTGGCCGGCCTGGTGACGGGGCTGTGCGCGGCGGCGCTCGGCGGGGTGCTGCTGGTGCTCGGTGCGGGGCCGCTGCTCGCCGCGGTGGCGGGCGTCGCGGTGGGGGCGGTGCTCACCCGCGGGCTGCATCTCGACGGGCTCGCGGACACCGCGGACGGCCTTGGCAGCGGCCGGCCCGCCGACGAGGCGCTGCGCATCATGAAGCGGTCGGACATCGGCCCGTTCGGCGTCGTCACGCTGGTACTGGTGCTGTTCGCCCAGGTGGCCGCGCTCACCCGGCTCTACGAGGGCTCCTGGGCCGAGGGCGCCGTCGCGGTGGCGCTCGCCCAGGCCGCCGCCCGTCTCGCCCTCACTCTCGCCGCGCGCACCGGAGTGCCGGCCGCCCGGCCCGAGGGGCTCGGTGCGGCGGTCGCCGAGACCGTGCCGGTCCGCGGTGCGCTGCTCGTGGCGGTGGCCACGGTGCTGGCCGCGGCGGGTGCGGGCACGCTCTTCGGGGCGTACGGGACGCTGCGCTGTGTGCTGGCCGTCCTGGTGGCGTGCGGCGCCGCCGAGCTGCTGGGCAGGCACTGCGTTCGCCGCTTCGGCGGAGTGACGGGCGATGTCTTCGGCGGCCTCGCGGAGACCGCGGCGACCACCGCGCTCGTCGTCATGACGTTCTCATGACGCCCGCCGGCCCGCCCGGCCCGATGACGACCGGCAAGACGTTCGTACGGTGACGGCGCCCGTGGCCGCGGACCTGCGCGGTGTCCGCGCACAGCGTTCGACGGCCTACGAAGGCCAGGTGTGCGCAAGGACGATGACTTCCCGTCGCCCCGCCGTCCGCCGCCGCCGCCACGGGCGGCATTCCGTGACCTGCGGTGGGGGGTCGGCGTTACGGAGCGTAGGCTCCTTGGGTGCTGGCCCTGTGCCGGACAGGGCCTGGGCCACCGCCGGCCCCGCCCGGTGGGCTCCCCCAGCGCCTTGACGGCCTGGGTGGATATGGCCTGGGTGGTATCCCCAGCCAAGAACTCAACGGAAGCGAGAAATCACCACCGTGACTGCTCTCACTCTCAGTACCGCCGCGGCGGCCGGCCTGCGTGCCGACGCGATCGTGGTCGGTGTCGCGAAGGGCACCGCCGCCAAGTCCCAGGGACTGATCGTCGCACCCGGCGCCGAAGCCGTGGACAAGGCGTACGACGGCAGGCTCGCCGCCGTACTGGAGACTCTGGGCGCCGTGGGAGCGGAGGGCGAGGTGACCAAGCTGCCCGCCCCCGCCGATTTCAAGACCCCGGTGGTGCTCGCGGTCGGTCTCGGCGCCGCCCCCGAGCAGGACGAGAGCTACAGCGCACAGGCTCTGCGCCAGGCTGCGGGCTGTGCGGCCAGAGCGTTGGCGGGCGCGAAGAAGGCCGTGCTCGCGCTGCCGTTCGAGGGCACCGACGCCGTCGCGGCCGTGGCCGAGGGCACCCTGCTGGGCGCCTACACGTTCGACGTGTACAAGGCGGCGGGCCGGGCCGGTAGCACGAAGAACGGCACGCAGGGCAAGAACGCCAAGCCGCCGCTGGCCGAGGCTGCGCTGCTCGGCGTCAAGCCCCGTGACCGCGTCGCCAAGGCCGCCGTCGAGCGCGCCACCGCGGTCTGCGAAGAGCTCAACCGCGCCCGTGACCTGGTCAACACCCCGCCGAACGACCTCACCCCCGAGGCCTTCGCCGCCCTGGCGACCACCGTCGGCAAAGAGCACGGCATCAAGGTCCAGGTGCTCGACGAGAAGGCGCTCACCAAGGGCGGCTACGGCGGCATCCTCGGTGTCGGCTCCGGTTCCATGGCCCCGCCGCGCCTGGTGAAGCTCTCCTACACGCACCCCAAGGCGAAGCAGTCGCTGGCGTTCGTCGGCAAGGGCATCACGTACGACTCCGGCGGCATCTCCCTGAAGCCGCCGGGCCACAACGAGACGATGAAGTGCGACATGAGCGGTGCCGCCGCGGTGTTCGCCGCCGTCGTCGCCGCGGCCCGGCTCGGCCTTGAGGTCGACGTCACCGGCTGGCTGGCGCTCGCCGAGAACATGCCGTCGGGCTCCGCGGTCCGTCCCGGAGACGTGCTGCGGATGTACAGCGGCACGACGGTCGAGGTGCTGAACACCGACGCCGAGGGCCGTCTGGTGCTGGCCGACGCGATCGCCAAGGCGTCCGAGGACAAGCCGGACGCGATCGTGGACGTCGCCACGCTGACCGGCGCGATGGTGCTCGCGCTCGGCAGCCGGCTGTTCGGGATCATGGCCAATGACGACGCGTTCCGCACCGTGCTGCACGAGACCGCCGAGGCCGTCGGCGAGCCGGCCTGGCCCATGCCGCTGCCGGAGCACCTGCTCAAGGGCATGGACTCGCCGACCGCCGACATCGCCAACATGGGCGAGCGGATGGGTGGCGGTCTGGTCGCCGGACTCTTCCTTCGGGAGTTCGTCGGCGAGGACATCACCTGGGCGCACCTCGACATCGCCGGCCCGGCGTTCAACGAGGGCAGTCCCTTCGGCTACACCCCCAAGGGCGGCACCGGCAGCGCGGTGCGCACCCTGGTCCGCCTCGCCGAGCGCGCCGCCGAGGGCGATCTGTTCTGACGCACCGCTCCGGCGGTGCCCGGTACGGGCGCTGCCGGCGGACAGGCACACACCCGGTGCGCGCGGGCGGGCGCGCACCGTGGCCGACCTCGGCGATTTCGTCGACGGCGAACGTCGTCAACCCGACGGTGACCGCAGGCGAGCATCACACTGGACGGCGCACGTCGCCGCCCGTGCGCACCGGAGACCGCCCTCCTGGAAACCGGAAACCGTACGTTGGTACGCAGCGTGAGGCCGGTGCCAGGGGACGGAAAGCGGAAAAGGGCGCCGCGGGTGCCCTCCATCGAGGGGGGTGCCGGGCGGCGGGCGGGAGTATCGCCCGTCTCAGTCACGAGCCCCGCGTCCCGTTGCCCGCCAAGAGGTGCGAAGATGGGTTCCCGGCAGGACAGGGCCCCCACCACAGGGCCGAAGAACGAGCGGCCGAACACCAGCCGACCGGGCGGGTGCCCCGCACAGACGGGACCCGCTGTTCGGCGCACATGCATGGAGGACGTGACGTGGCGAACGACGCCAGCACCGTTTTCGACCTAGTGATCCTCGGCGGTGGCAGCGGTGGATACGCCGCGGCGCTGCGCGGGGCCCAGCTGGGTCTGGACGTCGCCCTGATCGAGAAGGGCAAGGTCGGCGGCACCTGCCTGCACCGCGGCTGCATCCCCACGAAGGCCCTGCTGCACGCCGGCGAGATCGCCGACCAGGCACGCGAGTCCGAACAGTTCGGAGTCCGCGCCAGCTTCGAGGGCATCGACATGGCGGGTGTCCACAAGTACAAGGACGACGTCGTCTCCGGCCTCTACAAGGGTCTGCAGGGCCTGATCGCCTCCCGCAAGGTGACCTTCATCGCGGGCGAGGGCAGGCTCTCCTCCGCCACCTCGGTCGACGTGAACGGCCAGCGTGTCCAGGGCCGCCACATCCTGCTCGCGACCGGTTCCGTACCGAAGTCGCTGCCGGGTCTGGTCATCGACGGCGAGCGCATCATCTCGTCCGACCACGCGCTCACCCTGGACCGCGTCCCGCAGTCGGCGATCATCCTGGGCGGCGGCGTCATCGGTGTCGAGTTCGCCTCGGCGTGGAAGTCGTTCGGCACCGAGGTCACCATCGTGGAGGGCCTCAAGCACCTCGTCCCGGCCGAGGACGAGAACAGCTCCAAGCTCCTGGAGCGCGCCTTCCGCAAGCGTGGCATCAAGTTCAACCTCGGGACCTTCTTCGAGAAGGCCGAGTACACCCAGGACGGCGTGCGGGTCACGCTGGCCGACGGCAAGACCTTCGAGGCGGAGCTGCTGCTCGTCGCCATCGGCCGCGGCCCGGTCTCGCAGAACCTGGGTTACGAGGAAGTCGGCGTCGCCATGGACCGTGGCTTCGTCCTCGTCGACGAGTACATGCAGACCAACGTGCCGACCATCTCCGCCGTGGGTGACCTGGCCCCCACGCTCCAGCTCGCGCATGTCGGCTTCGCCGAGGGCATCCTGGTCGCGGAGCGGCTCGCGGGTCTGAAGGCCGTCCCGATCGACTACGACGGCGTGCCGCGTGTGACGTACTGCCAGCCGGAGGTCGCCTCCGTCGGCATCACCGAGGCGAAGGCCAAGGAGATCCACGGCGCCGACAAGGTCGTCGTGCTGAAGTACAGCCTGGCGGGCAACGGCCGCAGCAAGATCCTCAAGACCTCGGGCGAGATCAAGCTCGTGCAGGTCAAGGATGGCGCCGTGGTCGGCATCCACATGGTCGGTGACCGGCTCGGCGAGCAGGTCGGCGAGGCTCAGCTGATCTACAACTGGGAGGCGCTGCCCGCCGAGGTCGCCCAGCTCATCCACGCCCACCCGACGCAGAGCGAGGCGCTCGGCGAGGCGCACCTGGCCCTCGCGGGCAAGCCGCTGCACTCTCATGACTGAGCTGACTGACCGAGCGCCCCTCCTGTCCGGTCCGCTCACTCCGGCCGCCCCGTCGGGCCCGGGTGAGCAGACCGGGCGCATCCGGCCGCCTGCTGGCGGTACTCCCCCAGCTGCCTCCCGGGCGCGACGCCGCCCCCAGACTTCCGCACTTTTCGTAAGGAGCAACTGAAACCATGCCGGTTTCCGTAACCCTTCCGGCGCTCGGCGAGAGCGTCACCGAGGGCACTGTCACCCGCTGGCTGAAGGCCGAGGGCGAGCGTGTCGAGGCCGACGAGCCGCTGCTTGAGGTCTCCACCGACAAGGTCGACACCGAGATCCCGTCGCCCAGCGCCGGTGTGCTCTTCGCCATCAAGGTCGCCGAGGACGAGACCGTCGAGGTAGGCGCCGAGCTGGCGCTCATCGACGACGGCTCCGGTACGCCCGCCGCTGCCGCGCCCGCCGCCCAGGCCGCCCCGGCTCAGGCCCCGGCCGCCCCCGAACCCGCCCCGGCGCCCAGCGCCGAGGCCCAGCCCGCCCCGGGCCCCGGCGTGCCCGCCGCCGCCGGTGCGAGCTCCGCCCAGGGCACCGATGTCGTGCTGCCCGCGCTCGGCGAGAGCGTCACCGAGGGCACCGTCACCCGCTGGCTGAAGGAGGTTGGCGAGTCCGTCGCCGCCGACGAGCCGCTGCTTGAGGTCTCCACCGACAAGGTCGACACCGAGATCCCGTCCCCGACCGCGGGCGTGCTCCTGGAGATCGTCGTCGGCGAGGACGAGACCGCCGAGGTGGGCGCCAGGCTCGCGGTGATCGGTGCCCCGGGCGCAGCGCCTGCTGCCGCTCCGGCCCCGGCCGCCCCCGCTCCGGCCCCCGCGGCTCCGGCCCCCGCACCGGCCGCCCCCGCCGCCGCGGCTCCCACCGCCCCGGCTGCTCCCGCCGCCCCGGCCCCCGCGCCGCAGGCACCGGCCGCCCCGGCTCCGGCGCCCGCCCCGGTTGCACCCGCCGCCCCGGCCCCGGCCTCGGCCGTGCTCACCGGTGACGAGGGCGCGTACGTGACCCCTCTGGTGCGCAAGCTCGCTGCCGAGAACGGCGTCAACCTGTCCACCGTGAAGGGCACCGGCGTCGGTGGCCGGATCCGTAAGCAGGATGTCCTCGCCGCCGCCGAGGCCGCGAAGGCAGCCGCCCAGGCTCCGGCAGCCGCAGCTCCCGCCGCCGCCCCCGCCGCAGCGAAGGCCCCGTCCCTGGCGCCGTCCCCGTTGCGCGGCCAGACGGTCAAGATGACCCGCATGCGCAAGGTCATCGGCGACAACATGATGCGGGCCCTGCACGAGCAGGCCCAGCTGTCCTCGGTCGTCGAGGTCGACGTCACCAAGCTGATGCGGCTGCGGGCGCGCGCCAAGGACGGCTTCGCCGCGCGTGAGGGCGTCAAGCTCTCCCCGATGCCGTTCTACGTCAAGGCCGCCGCCCAGGCGCTGAAGGCCCACCCGGTCGTCAACGCCCGGATCAACGAGGCCGAGGGCACCATCACGTACTTCGACACGGAGAACATCGGCATCGCCGTGGACTCCGAGAAGGGCCTGATGACGCCCGTCATCAAGAGTGCGGGCGATCTGAACATCGCCGGCATCGCCAAGAAGACCGCGGAGCTCGCGGGCGCCGTGCGCGCCAGCAAGATCACCCCGGACGACCTGGCGGGCGCGACGTTCACCATCTCCAACACCGGCTCGCGCGGTGCCCTGTTCGACACGATCATCGTGCCGCCGAACCAGGCCGCCATCCTCGGCATCGGTGCCACGGTCAAGCGCCCCGCCGTCATCGAGACGGAAGAGGGGCCGGTCATCGGCATCCGGGACATGACCTACCTGGTGCTCTCCTACGACCACCGACTGGTGGACGGCGCGGACGCCGCCCGCTACCTGACGGCGGTCAAGGCGATCCTGGAGGCCGGCGAGTTCGAGGTCGAGCTGGGGCTGTGAACCCCTGAGCCGACGGCACACCTTCGTGTAAGGCTCGTCTCACCTGCGTCAAGCGCCCCCGTCCGGAGCACTCCGGACGGGGGCGCCGCCGTATTGTCTTCAGGTAACCCCCCGGGTTCCTCACACAACCCCCTGGAACCTCCTGGAACCTCGGGACCCCTTGGGTCGCCGCCCTGCCCGAAGGAGCTCACATGACCGCGCCGGTAATCCACTCGCTGCGCGAGCAGATCCGCGAGCACATCGTGGAAGGGATCGTCAGTGGGCGCTGGCAGCCCGGTGAGCGGATCGTGGAGCGGCGGATCGCCACCGAGCTCGAAGTCAGCCAGACGCCCGTGCGCGAGGCGCTGCGGGAGCTGGAATCCCTGCGGCTGATCGAGTCGGCACCCAACAAGGGGGTACGGGTTCGGAATCTGACCGCGGCGGATCTGGAGGAGAGCTATCCGGTCCGTGCGGGGCTTGAGCAGATCGCGGCGGAGCTGGCCTGCGAGAGGCTGGCGTCGGACTGCTCGGCGCTCGAACCTCATGTCCTCGCGCTCTACGAGGCGGACCGCAGGACCGACGGGACCGCGCAGGTGCGGCACACCGTCGCGTTCCACCGGGAACTGGTGCGGGCCGCGGGCAACAGCGTGCTGTTGCACACCTGGGAGGGTCTTGGCATCGAGGTCTTCACTGCGCTGTCGATCCGCTGGCTGGGGACAGTGCAGCAGTCGTACGCGGAGGAGCACGAGGAACTGGTCGACGCGTTTCGCCGACGTGATCCGCATATCGGCGAACTCGTGAAGGTGCATGTCCTGGGGTGCGCGCCGCGGCCCTGAGAACGCCCCCTCGCGGCAACCAGGAACGGCCCAAGGCCCGCCCAAGCGTCGCCCAAGCCCGCCAGGCCATACTGGTACGGGCCGCGCCCGCTCAACCCCCGCCTCTCCCGCCTGCCACCTGCGAAAACGGCTCACCAGCCACGGCACCGGGTGCACATTCAGTAGGCACGCTGTGCCTACTTTGCCTAATCCGGAAAGTTTTGCCGGGGAAACTTTGATCGATCATCGATCAGGGGCTTACAGTCTTGGACGGGCTTGCACCCAAGCCTCACGCCCTGTCCTGCCAAGTTCAAGGGCACCCCGAACCTCACCGACGAGGGACCCCCCTTCGACCCGGAAGGCGGCGACATGACCGACCCCACCCCCATCCAGCCGAGCGAGCTCGACCAGCTCCCGGACCGCGACCCGGAGGAGACCGCCGAATGGCAGGCCTCCCTGGACGCCGTGACCGAGGCGGCCGGCCCGCATCGCGCCGCGTACCTGATGCGCCGCACGCTGGAGCGGGCCGAGGGAGCCGGTCTCGCCCTGCCGAAGCTCCTGGAAACTGACTACGTCAACACCATCCCCACCGCCGCCGAGCCCACCGTGGACGGCGACGAGGCGATGGAGTCCAGGATCACCGCCTGGAACCGCTGGAACGCGGCCGCGATGGTCACCCGCGGCGCCAAGTACGGCGTCGGCGGCCACATCGCCACCTTCGCCTCCGCGGCCTGGCTGTACGAGACCGGCTTCAACCACTTCTTCCGCGGCAAGGAAGGTGACGGCAGCGGCGACCAGCTCTACATCCAGGGCCACGCCTCGCCCGGCATCTACGCCCGCGCCTTCCTCGACGGCCGCCTCACCGAGGAGAACCTGGACCACTTCCGCCGCGAGGCGATCGGCAAGGGCGTGCCGTCGTATCCGCACCCGCGCCGGCTGCCGTGGCTGTGGGAGTTCCCGACCGTGTCCATGGGACTCGGCCCGCTCTCCGCGATCTACCAGGCGCGTTTCAACCGCTATCTGACCGCGCGCGGCATCAAGGACGTCTCCGACTCGCATGTCTGGGCGTTCCTGGGCGACGGCGAGATGGACGAGCCGGAGTCGACGGCCGCCCTCGCACTCGCCTCCCGCGAAGGCCTGGACAATCTCACCTTCGTCATCAACTGCAACCTCCAGCGGCTCGACGGCCCGGTGCGCGCCAACTTCAAGATCGTCCAGGAGCTTGAGGCGCAGTTCCGCGGCGCCGGCTGGAACGTCATCAAGTCCCTGTGGGGCTCCGCCTGGGACGAGCTGCTGCGCCTTGACACCACCGGCGCCCTGGTACGCCGCCTGCGCGAGGTACCGGACGCCCAGGTGCAGACGTACCAGACCCGCGACGCGGCCTACATCCGCCAGGACTTCTTCGGCAAGGACCCGGCGCTCGTGGAGCTGGCGAAGCTGCTGAGCGACGACAAGATCCTGGAGTGCTTCCACCTCTCCCGCGGCGGCCACGAGCCCCGCAAGGTGTACGCGGCGTACAAGGCGGCCCTCGCGCACAAGGGCGCGCCGACCGTGATCCTCTCCCAGACCGTCAAGGGCTTCACCCTCGGCGACGGCTTCGCGTCGAAGAACGCCAACCACCAGATGAAGAAGCTGTCGGTGGACGAGTTCAAGACCATGCGCGAGCTGCTGGAGCTGCCGATCCCGGACAGCGCCTTCGTCGACGGCCAGGTGCCCTACGCGCACCCCGGCGCCGACTCGCCCGAGGTGCGCTACCTCCAGGAGCGCCGCGCCGCGCTCGGTGGACCGGCCCCGGCCCGCCGCACCCAGCCGCTGGCCCCGCTGCCCGCTCCGGCCGACAAAGCCTTCGCCGCCTTCGACAAGGGCTCAGGATCGCAGTCGGTGGCCACCACCATGGCCTTCGTGCGCCTGGTGAAGGACCTGATCAGGGACAAGGAGACCGGCAAGCGCTGGGTGCCGATCGTCCCGGACGAGGCCCGCACGTTCGGCATGGAGTCGCTCTTCCCGTCGCTCGGCATCTACTCGCCGAAGGGCCAGACGTACGAGCCGGTCGACCGCGACCAGCTGATGTACTACCGCGAGGCGCAGAACGGCCAGATCCTCAACGAGGGCATCACCGAAGCCGGCTCGATGGCCGACTTCATCGCCGCGTCGACCTCGTACGCCACGCACGCCGAGACGATGATCCCGTTCTACATCTTCTACTCGATGTTCGGCTGGCAGCGCACCGGCGACCAGATGTGGCAGCTCGGCGACCAGCTCGGCCGCGGTTTCCTGGTCGGCGCCACCGCGGGCCGCACCACCCTCACGGGTGAAGGCCTGCAGCACGCCGACGGCCAGTCGCCGCTGCTCGCCGCGACCAACCCGGCGGCGCTCAGCTACGACCCGGCGTTCGCCTTCGAGATCGCCGCGATCGTCAAGGAAGGCCTGCGCCGCATGTACGGCGAGCCTTTGGAGAGCGAGACCGAGGACGACCGGAACGTCTTCTACTACCTCACCGTCTACAACGAGCCGATGCCGCAGCCCGCGAAACCGGCCGGTGTCGACGAGGGCATCGTCAAGGGCCTGTACCGCTTCAACACGGCCGAGTCCGCGGGCCTGACCGTCCCGGCCAACGCCTCGCGCCTTCAGCTGCTCGCCTCCGGTACCGCGATCCACTGGGTCCTTGAGGCGCAGAAGCTGCTGGCCGAGGAGTGGGGTGTGGCCGCCGACGTGTGGTCCGCGACCTCCTGGGGCGAGCTGCGGCGGGACGCCATGGCGGCGGACGCGGCGGTGCTGCGTGGCGAGGAGCAGGTGCCGTACCTGCGCCGGGCGCTCGCCGGGATCGACACGCCGGTGCTGGCCGTCAGCGACTACATGCGCCAGGTTCCCGACCAGATCGCCCAGTGGGTCGAGCAGGACTACACCTCGCTCGGCGCGGACGGCTTCGGCCTCTCCGACTCCCGCGACGCGGCCCGGCGTTACTTCGGCGTCGACGCCCAGTCGGTGGTCGTCGCGGCCCTGGCCCAGCTCGCCCGTCGCGGCGAGGTCCCGGCGGCGTCGGTCAAGGAGGCCCGGGAGCGGTACGGGGTCTGATCCCACGGGGCCTTCGCGGGCCCGCTCCCCTGATTTCCCCGCCGCCCACTCACCCCTTTCCCGGGGCGAGTGGGCGGCACCGTCTGTGTACGGCTACTCGCCCTCCCGCCGGTCAAGCCGGGCTTGCGCGATGTCGGCGACCAGTCCGAGCTGCGCCACGGAGAACCGCAGCGCCATACGCAACTCGTCCTGCGAGACGGTCTCGTCGGCGCAGAGCGTCAGCGCCCGGTCCGCGTCGGTCCGCGCGGTGTCGATCAGATGGTCTTCCAGGGGCCCGTGAGCGCGGGTGCCCGGCTTCTTCATTACTGCCATGAGGTCTCGGTAGACACCTCGGTAGACATCGAAATCGGCATATGCTCGATATACCTCGGATGCATAGTTACCCTCGTATGCTGATCATGAGGGGATGACGGAGATCGATCGCACGCGCGCCGCATGGTCACAGATCCGAGACATCCTGTTGTCCCGGATTGCGGACGGCACCTACCCGCCGAACAGCCGGTTTCCGTCCGTCATCACCATCGCTGCGGAATTCGGCGTGGCCAACAGCACCGCACAGCGATCGCTGGAGGCAGTACGGGACGCGGGCAAGGTGCGGACCGAGCCGGGGCTCGGAACGTTTGTCCTGTAGGCGACGGCATGGAACCAGACAGTGAAATCGACCACGGCGCACCGCTGACGCCATACCGGCAGCTTGCGGAGATCCTGAAAGCCCGCATCAGGCGCGGGGACTGGTCGAAAGGCCGGGCGATCCCCAGCGAGAACCAGCTCAGGCAGGAGTACGGCCTGGCGAGGACGACCAACCGGCGGGCGATCGCCGTACTGGTGGAGGAGCACGTCGTGTACACAGTGCCGCAGCGCGGGACGTACGTGGGCCAGCCTCCGAACGCAGGCTGACCGTCTCCAAGCGGTAGCCCCACGCCGCGAAACCGCCGCGCCCGCACCGAATCGGCTGACGCCCCCCAGGCTCCGGGGTGAGCGCGGCGCCCGGCACGCCGAGGTACCGGGCAGGGTGACGGTGACCTTGCCGGTCGAGTCGCAGGACGTCGCGTACACCCGGTTGCTGACGCTGGGGCCCGATGCGGAGATCCTGCGTCCGGCGGAGCTGAGGGCGCACTTCGCCCGGGCGGCGGAGCGGACGGCCAGGCTCTACCGGTAGCCCACCCGGGCCCGGACGCCCCTACCGGTACTCCTCAGCCGTCCGCTTAGCCCCGCCCAAAGCCACCTCGGAGATGTACGCCAAAGCGTCCGGCCGCGAGCCGTCGGTGTCCGTGAAGCCGTACTCCTTGGCGAGTCCACCGCTGGAGAGCGATGTGCCGTTGAAGCGCCCGCGGTCCGGATCTGCGGCGAGAGCGGCGAGAGCGCGGCCGACGAACACCGGGGACTCGGAGATGGCGAAGTGCGGGTCCTGGGCGATGGCGTCGCGCCAGGTGTCCTCGGTGACGCCGAAGTGGTCGAGCATCTGCTCGGAGCGCAGGAACCCAGGAGTCACGCAGACGGCGGTGCCGCCCACGTCCTTCAGCTCCTCGCCCAGGGCGAAGGCCATCCGGATGGGCGCGGTCTTCGTGAGGTCGTAGTAGAAATTGTCCCGGTAGGCACGGTTGAACTCGGCGGTGCCGTCGGTCACCTCGATGACCAGGCCGCCGGGGTGGCGCACCAGCAGCGGCAGTGCGATGCGGCTGGTGATGACGTGGGCGCGCACGCCGAGTTCGAGCATTCGCAGGCCCTTGTCGAGATCGCTCTCCCAGAACTTGCGGCCGAACTCGACGAGGTGCTCGCCGCCCCAGAGGTCGTTGACGAGGATGTCCAGTCTGCCCTGCTCCCGCTCGATGCGGTCGACGACGGCGCGTACCTGCTCCGGGCTGAGATGGTCGGCCGGGACGGCGATCCCGGTGCCGGGCGGCCCGGCCGCGGTGACGAGTTCCGCGCTCTCCTCGATGGTCTCGGTGGATCGGCCCACCTCGCTGGCGTGCTGCCGGGTGGTGCGTCCCGTGACGTAGACGGTTGCCCCGGCCCGGCCCAGCTCGATGGCCATGGCACGGCCCGCGCCCCGGGTGGCGCCCGCGACCAGGGCGATCCGGCCGGCGAGCGGCTGTGCGTTCTCCGTGTGCTCCGTGTGCTCCGTGTGCTCCGTGTGCTTCTCCATACGGGCACCCTGACAGCCAGTACCGACATCCTCTGTCGGCCTTTCCGCGTTTCTGCGTTTGTCTGCGCTCTCTCCTGTTGTTTCTGCGCTCCTCAGCAGTCGTCAGCGGGCTTCTCCGGTGTCCGCCGCCGCGTGGCCCGGCAACGCTCCGTATAACGAAAGAGGCATACATCCGCGAGACTCCGCGTGCACGGCGAAGTCCCAGGGCCGATGCTTGACCCGTGATGGACGAGACGGAGTTCTGGGAGATCGTGGACAGCACCCGTGAGGCCTCCGGGGGCGATCCGGAGGACCACGCCGAGCTGCTGGTCGACCGGCTCGTGCGTCTTGACCCGGACGCCGTGCTGGACTTCGCCCGGCACTTCGAGGCCCGCTACAACCGCTCGTACCGCTGGGACCTGTGGGGTGCCGCCTGGGTGCTGCTGGACGGCGCGAGCGACGACGCGTTCGACTACTTCCGCTGCTGGCTGATCGGGCAGGGCAGGGAGATCTTCGAGGGCGCCGTGCACGACCCGGACGCGCTCGCCGAGCTCCTTGAGGACTTCGACGAGGAGGTCGACGGGGACGGCGAGGAGCTGGGCTACGCGGCCGACGAGGCGTACGAACAGCTCACCGGCACCGTCGCCCCCGACCTGGGCCTGCCGCCCGCCCCGCCGGAACCCGAAGGCGTCCCCGTCGACTTCGAGGACGAGGCGGCGCTGGCGCGGAGCTATCCGCGGCTGTGGGAACGGTTCGGGGCATAGCGTCCGAAGGGCCGCTCGGGGCTCAGAGACTGCGCCCCATCAGCACGTCGTCGACGTACTCGCCGTCCAGCCAGAACTCCGCGGGCTGGATGCCCTCGACGACGAAGCCCGCCGATTCGTAGAGCCTGCGCGCCGGTGCGTTGTGGCCGAGCACGCGCAGGCTGATGCGGAGCGCACCCTGGCGGCGGGCCTCGTCCATGACCGCGTCCAGCAGGGCGCGCCCCACTCCCCTGCCGCGTGCCGTCTCGGCGACGGCGACGCCACGGATCTGCCGGACATGCGCGTTGGAGACCAGAGGAGTGGCGAAGCCGAAGCGGAGGTAGCCGACGATGCGGCCGTCGAGTTCGGCGACGAAGTGATCACGGGGCGCCGAGTTCTCGGTGAAGAAGGGCCCGTGCGCTGCCTCGTCCCGGGGCTTGACGGCATGCAGCGTGGACCAGGTCTCGTCGTCGAGTCGGCGAAGCGCCGCATCGTCCTCGAAACGAGCGAAGCGTATGGAGGGACCGGACATGTGCGCCATGAGCGCCACTTTACGGCGGGGCTGTGGACGGGCCGCGCCCGGTATCCGCATAAGTGTTCGTCACATATCTGCTCGCGACGGGAGGGACCGCGGCCGGCTGCCCGACCGGTTCGCCGCGTACGGCACGGCCGCCTGACCGGCCGTGCGGCGGGGGCATTCCGCGTGGCCCCGGGCGCGAGCGAGGGCCGCGGCGGCCGGCGGGCGGCAAGATGGGGCCATGCACCGAACCCGTATCGCAGTGGCCGGTGCCTCCGGCCTCATCGGCTCCGCACTGGTCCGTTCGCTGGCCTCGGACGGGCACGAGGTGGTGCGCCTGGTCCGCCGGGCGCCCCGGGCGCCCGAGGAGGTGCGCTGGGACCCCGGGCGGGGTTACGTCGACCGGGCGGGACTCGCGGGCTGCACCGCGGTCGTCAACCTGGCGGGCGTGGGCGTCGGGGCGCGCCGCTGGAACGCGGCCCACAAGCAGGCGCTGTACGACAGCCGGGTTCAGGGCAGCAGCGCACTCGCCACGGCCCTCGCGGCGCTGGACGAGCCGCCGCGGGTCTTCGTGAACGGCAGCGCGGTCGGCTTCTACGGGGACACGGGCGCACGTTGCGTCGACGAGAGCGCGCCGCCCGGTGAGGGATTCCTGCCGTCGCTCTGTGTGGACTGGGAGGCGGCGGCGGCTCCCGCTCAGGAAGCGGGCATCCGCACGGTGTTCCCCCGCACCGGTCTGGTGGTGGCCCGCGACGGCGGGGCCTGGCAGCGGCTCTTCCCGCTCTTTCGGGCCGGACTCGGCGGGCGCATGGGCAGCGGGCGGCAGTACTGGAGTTGTATCGCCCTGCGCGACGAAGTGGCGGCGCTGCGCCATCTCATCGCCACCGAGGAGCTGTCGGGACCGGTCAACCTCACCGCTCCCGAGCCGCCCACCAACCGCGAGGTGGCCGCCGCCATGGGGCGTGTGCTGCACCGCCCGGCGCTGCTGCCGGCCCCGGCGCCCGCCCTGCGCCTGGTCCTCGGTGAAATGGCGGGCGATGTCCTGGCCAGTCAGCGGGTGCGGCCCGCGAAACTGCTGGCATCCGGTTTCCTCTTCGCCTGTCCCGGCGTCGAGGACATGGTGCGCGCGGCACTGGGGTAAGCGCGTGATGCACACGTTATGACCGTGTTCGACAATATGCGACCTCTGTGCAACCGTGCCCGGTCTATGCGCGACTGTCAGGCGACCGATTCGTGCCTACTCTCGACGCAGACTCGGGTCTTCCGCCGGCTGCCCGGGCATCAAGGTCCCTGGTAGCCGGGCAACCTCGGGGAGGGGCACGTGCTGGAGCCTGCGCGCCATGTGGACGTGGTGGTCGTGGGAGCCTCGATAGCGGGGCTCGCCGCCGCCCAACTCCTGGTCGGAGCGGGGGTGCAGACCGTCGTACTGGAAGCGCGCGCGCATCCCGGCGGACGGCTGCGAACCGATCGGACCGACGGATTCCGGCTGGATAGAACCGGCCGACCGATACTCGTTTCCCACCGGGATGTACGGCACTTCCCCGGACTCGACGGACTCGCGCTGCGGCCGTTCGCGCGCGGCGCCATGGTGTACGGCGACGGCCGGCTGCACCATGTGGGTGAACCGATACACGCCCGGCGCACGGCAGGCGCACACACGGCGGTGCGCGCCCTGGCGCGGGTCCCGCGTCCCTACCGGCCCTCCGCGCGGTTCACGACGGCGGTCGGTCATCCGATGGCACGGGCCAGGATCGGCGCGGCGCTCGCCCGCCTCGCGGCGACCCCCGACGACCGGCTGCTGACCCGCCCGGAACGGCCCGTAGCCCAGGCACTCGCCGCCCGCGGCCTGTCCGACGGCGCGGTCGGCGGATTCCTGCGCCCGCTGCTGAGCGCGCTGCTGAGCGATCCGCAGCTGACGACGTCCAGCCGCTGCGCCGATCTCGCGCTGGCCGCCTTCGCGCGCGGCCGGCTCTGCCTGCCCGCGGGCGGCGCCGACGCGCTGCCCGGCCTGCTGGTGTCCGCACTGCCGCCCGGCACGGTCCACACGGGTGTACGGGTCACCACCGTGTCGACCACCCGTGTCACCACCGCGGAGCACGGCGAGATCCGCTGTGCGGCCGTGCTGCTGGCCACCGGTGCCCGCTCGGCCGCCGAACTGCTGCCCGGTCTGCGGGTCCCGTCGAGCCATCCGGTGACGGTGCTCCATCACGCCGCCGACCAGCCGCCGTCGGCCGGCCGCGCTCTGCTGCTGGACGCCGACGACTCAGGGCCCGTCGCGCACACCGCGGTGACCAGCGAGATCGACCCGTCACGCGCCCCGGCAGGCCGCACACTGGTCTCCTCCACGGTGCTCGCCGCGCCGGAGCCCGGTCTCGACCGGGCGGTGCGGGCCCAGCTCGGCAGGCTCTACGACACCTCGGCGGACCACTGGGAACTGCTCGCCGTCCACCACGATCCCGAGGCCACGGACGCGATGCCGCCCCCGCACGACCGCCACCGCCCGGTGCGGCTGCTGTCGGGCCTGTACGTGTGCGGTGAGCACCGGGACACCAGCACACTCCAGGGCGCACTGCGCTCCGCCCAGCGCGCCGCCGACGCCCTGCTCGCGGACTTCGGCACCCTCCCGAACCGCACACCGATCCCTCCGGGCCAGGAACCCGAGCCGCTCCAGGCCGCGGCCTGACCTCGGGCGCCGCGCACACGAAGGCGGGAGGGCCGCCGAGAACAGCCCTCCCGCCTGCCGCACCGTCCGCCCCGGGCGCTATCCCAACGCCGCGACCCGGTCCCGGTAACCGCGCACTGGAGGCGCGTCCCGGTACGGCTCAAGGCGGCGTTCGAAGTCGCGCAGGTACTCGTGGGCGCGCACCGAGCGCATGTCGGCCGCCTGCTGGGCCGCCTCGGCGCCCAGCAGACAGGCCTGCTCCAGCTCGCCGAGGCCCAGCCGGGCGGTGGCGAGCACCACGCGACAGAACAGCCGGCTGCGGGCGAACGCGGGGGCGCGCAGCTGGAGCGAGCGCTCCGCGTGCTGGGCGGCGGCCCGGTACTGCTGGAGGTCCCGGTGGCAGTGCCCGAACTCGTCGGCGAGCTGTGCCTCGTCGAAGAAGCGCGCCCAGTGCGGGGCCTCGTCCCCGGAGCGTGCGGCGTCCAGCGCACGCTCGGCCCGGGCGAGCGAGGCCGTACAGGCGCGCACCTCGCCGAGCAGGCCGTGCCCGCGTGCCTCCGCCGCGTGCAGCAGGGCCTGCACGGTGTGCGGCACGGAGGTGCCGACGCCCTGCTGGGCGACCCGCGCCAGCTGCACCGCCTCCCGGCCATGGCCCAGGTAGACGGCCTGCCTGCTCATCGTGACGAGGATGTAGGCACCGTAGGTGCGGTCGCCGGCGGCCTGGGCGAGCCGCAGTGCCTGGACGAAGTAGCGCTGGGCCAGGCCGTGCGCGGCGATGTCGTACGAGGTCCAGCCCGCCAGGCGGGTCAGCTCGGCCGTGGCGGCGAAGAGCTTGCGGCCGGTCTGCTCGCCGTAGACGCCGCGCAACATCGGCTCGCACTCGTGTTCCAGGTACCTGACCAGTGCCTGGCGGGCGTGGCCGCCGCCGTAGGCGTGGTCGAGCGTGCGGAACAGCTCGCCGACCGAGCGCAGCGCCGCGATGTCCCCGCCGCTCACCCGCTGCCCGGGGCCGCGCTCGACGCTGCGCCTGCGCTGCTCGGCCAGGGCCGCCTGGCGGGCGGGATCGGGCGCGACGGGGCGCGGCCGATCCAGGGTCCGCAACGGGTCGGTGAGCTCGGGGCGCGGGTGGCCGACGACCAGGGCGCGGCCCTGTTCGGGGACGCGCAGGCCCGGACGGTCGGTGCGCAGCGCACGGTCGCCCTGGGCACCGGGGCCCAGGGGCGCCGCACCGGTTGCGGTGCGCCCCTCGGTTCGGCCGCCGGGCAGGGTGACGCGTTCGTCACCACGGCCGACGCGGTCGTCGGGGCGGCCGATCAGCCAGTCACGGCTGGGGACGACGAGCCCCGCGGGAGTGAACGCGATCTTGCGCAGTTCGGCGTGGCTGCCGGAGTCCTTGCGCCAGAGCCCGCCGACGATGTCGATGGCCTCCTCGGGGGTCGCGGCGAACTCCAGGCCCGCGTAGACCGGTGCTGACGCGTCGAGGCCCAGGTCCTGGGCGCTCAACCGCCGGCCGAGGCGTCTGGTGAAGACCTCGGCGATCAGCGCGGGCGTGGTGCCTCTGGGTTGCTGTCCGCGCAGCCAGCGGGTCACCGACGTCTTGTCGTACCGCAGGTCGAGCCCGTGCTCGATGCCGAGCTGGTCGACGCGCCGGGCCAGACCCGCGTTGGAGAAGCCTGCCTCCGCGATCAGGGCGGCTAGCTGGCGGTTGGGGGTGCGCTGCGGAGGTCGTTCCGTCATCAGATGTGCGGTCTCCTGCCTTCCGGGCCCGTGGTGAACAGCCCTTATGGCCTCCTGGACGGCGTGAATGTAGCGGTCCGCGCTGTCCTCATCGCCAGCTTCGCCCCGCATTCATCCGATCGTGTGAGGATTGGCCCGACGACTGACGTACGGCCCGGGCCCGTAGAGTGAAGGGCGCGCTGTGACCGCGCGAGCGCCAGAGGGCGGCGCGGAGGCAGCGCACGCAGCTCTGTGCACTGGCGCGTACGCGGGGGTGGAGGTTCCCTCAGGAGCCCGCCCGTGCGGCGCTTGCGTGCGGCACACCGTGACAGGCTGCTGAAGGGCGCCGGGTGGTCCGGCTGGCTAGGGAGGTACTTGCCGTGAGTGAGTTGCGGTTCGTCCGGCTCGGATTCGGGGCGGAAGCCGTCGAGTACCAGGAGGCGTGGGACGAGCAGCGACGGGTGCACGCGGCCCGGTTCGCCGACGAGATCCCCGACACCTGCCTGCTGCTTGAGCACCCGCCCGTCTTCACCGCGGGCCGCCGCACCGAGCCCGCGGAGCGCCCGCTCGACGGCACTCCCGTGATCGACGTGGACCGCGGCGGCAAGATCACCTGGCACGGCCCCGGGCAGCTGGTCGGCTATCCGATCCTGAAGCTGCCGCGGCCCGTCGACGTGATCGCGCACGTACGCCGCATCGAGGAAGCGCTGATCCGCGCCTGCGCCGACTTCGGCCTCGCCACCACGCGGATCGAGGGCCGTAGTGGCGTCTGGATCCTGGGCGCCGCCAAAAAACCCGCCGGAAGCGGTTCCGCGCTCGGCGGTCTCGCGCTCGACTTCGATCCCCGACTGCACGACGACGAGTTCGACCCCCGGCTGAACGGCCCGGAGTACGCGCCGTCGAACGCCGGACAGCGCGGCGAGGACCGCAAGATCGCCCAGATCGGCATCCGGGTCGCCAAGGGCGTCACCATGCACGGCTTCTCGCTGAACGTGAACCCGGACATGACCTGGTTCGACCGGATCGTGCCGTGCGGCATCCGAGACGCCGGAGTGACGGCCCTCGCCGGCGAACTGGGCCGCGACATCACCATCGCCGAGGTGCTGCCGGTCGTGGAACGGCACCTGCTGGACATCCTCGGGAGCACTCAGCCGCAGCCCCGGCCGACCGCACCCGCCGAACTGGCCTCGACCGAAAGCGCCCCGTAAACGACGCACGGCCGGCCGGCGCACCAGCCGGCCGACCCGGACACCGCCCCGCAGATGGCCCACGGATGGTCGGCTACCGCGACCCCGCAGTCGGCCAAGGTCTCCCGCAGGGGAATGCACCGGCCCGACCGGAGGTTGGACCAGCGCAAGAGCCGCACGCATGACGGGCGTACGCTGGGTGCACTCCCCCACTGCCTTAAGGCAGGGGAGGTACTCCCGGCCACGTTCTTAAGGCAGGGCGGGAGTACACCGAGGAATCGAAGACACCCGCCGACCAACCGCCCCGGCCGTGCACCGACCGGAGATCCAGGAAGCAGAGGGAGCCGACGTGTCCGCAGTCGCACCGGAAGGGCAGTCAGCGCCGGAGCCTGACGGCCGGCGGTTGCTGCGCCTGGAGGTCCGCAACAGCCAGACCCCCATCGAGCGCAAGCCCGAGTGGATCAGGACCCGGGCGAAGATGGGTCCCGAGTACCAGGCCATGCAAAAGCTCGTGAAGAGCGAGGGCCTGCACACGGTCTGCCAGGAAGCCGGCTGCCCGAACATCTACGAGTGCTGGGAGGACCGCGAGGCCACCTTCCTCATCGGCGGCGACCAGTGCACCAGGCGGTGCGACTTCTGCCAGATCGACACCGGCAAGCCGCAGCCCCTGGACCGCGACGAGCCGCGCCGCGTCGGCGAGTCCGTCGTGACCATGGATCTGAACTACGCCACGATCACCGGCGTCGCCCGTGACGACCTGCCGGACGGCGGCTCCTGGCTGTACGCGGAGACCGTGCGGCAGATCCACACGATGACGGCGCAGCGGGAGGCCGGCCACACCAAGGTCGAGCTGCTGATCCCCGACTTCAATGCGGAGCCCGACCAGCTGGCCGAGGTCTTCGCCTCCCGCCCCGAGGTGCTGGGCCACAACGTGGAGACCGTGCCGCGGATCTTCAAGCGGATCCGCCCGGCCTTCCGCTACGAGCGCTCGCTCAAGGTGATCACCGAGGCCCGCAAGGCCGGTCTGGTCACCAAGTCCAACCTCATCCTCGGCATGGGCGAGGAGCGCGCCGAGGTCAGCGAGGCACTGCGACAGCTGCACGAGGCGGGCTGCGAGCTCATCACGATCACGCAGTACCTGCGGCCGACCGTGCGCCACCACCCCGTGGAGCGCTGGGTCAAGCCGCAGGAGTTCGTCGAGCTGAAGGAAGAGGCCGAGGCCATCGGCTTCTCCGGTGTGATGTCGGGCCCCCTGGTCCGCTCCTCGTACCGCGCGGGTCGGCTGTACCAGATGGCGGTCGAACGTCGAGGGGCGTACGTGGCCTCGCAGGCGGTCTGACACAGCCGCACCGGGCCGCGCCACGGACCGCACACGGCGGGACAGGAAATGTGAATCCGCGCACAAAAAGTTACCGCCGAGTATCACCATGTGCGCCCTGTCCCGCCCGGTCCCCGCAGGTAGCGGCCCCGTCCGGATGCCCTCTGGCGGCGCCTCTGCCGCGTCCGGCGTTCATGACCGTTTGACCGCCCGGTCACGCCCTGGTAACACCGAACCGTGACCGTGTACATACGCGACGTTCCATCACGTCCGCGTGTGCGCACGACTCCGTACCGGCCGCACTCTCCGCTCCTCGCAGCGCTTCCCAGGGGGACACTCGCCATGCAGGCAGCGCCCGTCCGCAACACCGCCCTCCCGTCCGTCACCGCCGCACTCCGCGTCGTCGAGTCGTTGCTGATGAGCAGCGGCCAGCGCACCGCCCGCCGCAACGCCTGGGCCTGTGTACTGGAGGACCGGCGCCGCGCGAAGGACCGCGTCGAGACCCAGCGGGTACTCCGGACAGGACCCGGCGCTCCGCACGGGGCGCCAGACCGGCACGGACCGCCGCCCGCTGCCCGCCTGCCGTCGTGGCCGCGGCCACGTAGACTTCACAGCATGGCGAGGAAGGAACCCGCAGCGGAGTCTGCGAACCCCGGGCGGCTCAAGCAGATCGCTCTGACCTACAAGATGACCAGTAAGGCCGATCCGAAGATCGGGCTTGTGCTGGCGGCTGTCGGAATCGTTGTCCTCGGTGTCTTCCTCGCGGTCGGCTTCCTGATCAGCCATCCCCTCTACTTCGGCATCGCCGGACTTCTGTTCGCGCTGCTCGCGACGGCTTGGGTGTTCGGACGGCGTGCCGAGCGCGCCGCGTTCGGGCAGATGGAAGGCCAGCCCGGGGCCGCGGCGGCAGTGCTCGACAATGTCGGCCGCGGCTGGACCACCACCCCCGCGGTGGCGATGAACCGCAGCCAGGACGTAGTGCACCGCACCGTCGGCAAGGCCGGCATCGTGCTGGTCGCGGAGGGCAACCCGAACCGCGTGAAGAGCCTGCTGGCCGCCGAGAAGAAGAAGATGAACCGGATCGTGGCCGATGTTCCGGTGCACGACATCATCGTCGGCAACGCAGAGGGACAGGTCCCGCTCAAGAAGGTGCGGACCACTCTGCTCAAGTATCCCCGCGTCCTCACCGGACCCCAGGTCACGGCGACCAACGACCGGCTGCGGGCACTCGGCGACCTGATGAGCAACATGCCGTTGCCCAAGGGTCCGATGCCGAAGGGGATGCGGATGCCCCGCGGGGGGCCGAAGCTGCGGTGACGCTTCGCTGAGATACCGATGTCAGGGGGTTCCGGGGCCTGCGGGTTCCGGGGCCCCTTTCCGTTGGCCTGGACGTGCTTGACGCCGTTGGTGTCGTTCGCCTTGGCGGGCGGCAGGGCTACGGGGCTCGGAGGCTGGCCTGCGGGGCTACGGGGCGTTCAGGTTCGGCAGGGTGTGAGTGGCCGGTCGCGCGGTTTCGTGCACCCCTGCACCGGGCGCCGCAGATCCGGCCCATGCCACCTGCACGTTGTGGTGACGCATGGAGGTGCCGCATGCGGTGGCGTATGTCGAGGTGCCGGTCGCGCAGGCCTCCGCGCGTCCGGTAGGGCACTCAGATGCGGACCTGTACCGACCGCGACAGCTTGTCGTGCAGGCCGCGCGAGTCGCGGTCCCAGATCAGGGCGGGGACGGCCAGGCAGAGGAGCACGCTGCGCAGTACCACGCGGGCCAGACCGAGCCGGCCGCCGGCCTCCGCAATGACGCGCAGTTTGAACATTCGCTTTCCGGGTGTGCTGCCGAGAGTGCCGACGGTGAGCAGGCTCAGGACGAAGAAGACGGCGAGCGTCCAGTTGCTGAGCGTCTGACGGTTACCGTGGGCGAACAGACCGTATGCGATCAGCAAGCACAGGCCCCAGTCCACAACCAGGGCGCCGATCCGTCGGCCGACCGGCGCGAGCGAGCCCGGCCCCTCCTCCGGCAGACCCAGCCGTTTCCCCCGGTAACCGAACTCGACGCCCATGTCCTCGGCGGCCGAGCGTGGCCCGGAGAGCCACGATCCCATTGCTTGCCTGTTGTCCACGCATCCACGGTACTGCGCACCCTTGCGCCCGCCGACGCCAGGGCCCGCGCGGCGCACGGAACGAGAGGGCACCTCCAGCGCGGTTAACTTCAACGAAACAAATGGGTCATGCTTGAGAAATGCCCCGTCTTTATGGTCGGGTCCAGCGTGTGCCACCGCACCGGCAGCACGAATCAAGTGATAAACCCCGCCCTGACCCACAGGCCGGGATAGGAGGAGCTGGATGTTCCAGAACGCCGACGAGGCCAAGAAGTTCATCTCGGACGAGGAGGTCAAGTTCGTTGACGTCCGCTTCTGCGACCTGCCGGGTGTGATGCAGCACTTCACGGTGCCGGCGGAGGCGTTCGACCCGACCGAGGAGCTCGCGTTCGACGGTTCGTCGATCCGCGGTTTCCAGGCCATTCACGAATCCGACATGGCACTGCGTGCGGACCTGACGACCGCCCGTGTCGACCCGTTCCGCACCGACAAGACGCTGAACATCAACTTCTTCATCCACGACCCGATCACCGGCGAGCAGTACAGCCGTGACCCGCGGAACGTCGCGAAGAAGGCCGAGACCTACCTCGCCTCCACCGGTATCGCCGACACGGCGTACTTCGGCCCCGAGGCTGAGTTCTACGTGTTCGACAGTGTGCGTTTCGCCACCTCGGCGAACGAGTCGTTTTACCACATCGACTCCGAGGCGGGCGCCTGGAACACCGGCGCGCTGGAGGACAACCGCGGTTACAAGGTCCGCTACAAGGGCGGCTACTTCCCGGTCCCGCCGGTCGACCACTTCGCCGACCTGCGCGCCGAGATCTCCCTGGAGCTGGCCAAGGCCGGCCTACAGGTCGAGCGCCAGCACCACGAGGTGGGCACCGCGGGCCAGGCCGAGATCAACTACAAGTTCAACACCCTGCTCGCTGCCGCCGACGACCTTCAGCTCTTCAAGTACATCGTGAAGAACGTCGCCTGGCGCCGCGGCAAGACCGCCACCTTTATGCCGAAGCCGATCTTCGGTGACAACGGCTCCGGCATGCACGTCCACCAGTCGCTGTGGACGGACGGCTCCCCGCTCTTCTACGACGAGCAGGGCTACGCGGGCCTGTCGGACACCGCCCGCTACTACATCGGCGGCATCCTCAAGCACGCCCCGTCGCTGCTGGCCTTCACCAACCCGACGGTGAACTCCTACCACCGCCTGGTCCCCGGCTTCGAGGCCCCGGTCAACATGGTCTACTCGCAGCGCAACCGCTCCGCCGCGATGCGTATCCCGATCACCGGCTCGAACCCGAAGGCCAAGCGCGTCGAGTTCCGCGCCCCGGACTCCTCCGGCAACCCGTACCTGGCCTTCGCGGCCCTGCTGCTGGCCGGCCTGGACGGCATCAAGAACAAGGTCGAGCCCGCCGAGCCCATCGACAAGGACCTCTACGAGCTGGCCCCCGAGGAGCACGCGGGCGTCCAGCAGGTCCCGACCTCCCTCCCGGCCGTCCTTGAGGCCCTGGAGAGCGACCACGAGTACCTGCTCCAGGGTGGCGTCTTCACCCCGGACCTCATCGAGACCTGGATCGACCTCAAGCGCACCACCGAGATCGCACCGCTCCAGCTGCGCCCGCACCCGCACGAGTTCGAGCTCTACTTCGACGTGTAGGCCCTAACTAGGGCTTGAGCTACCCGGACCCTCTGCGGACTCTTCATCAGTCCGCAGAGGGTCCGCAGCTTTGTTGATCAAGCGGACCCATCGCTCGCTCGACGGCGGCCCGGGGGAACCTGCTTCCTGATCCGTCGCATGTGCCGCTCGATCCTCCACGGCCCCAGCTGTACGTCACCCTACGAACGCGTCCGGAATCGGCACCGCGGCCATGCACGGCTCCGTCTTCAGCGGCTTGGCCGGGTCGCCATCGGTGTGACTGTCCGGACGTCAAAGTCGACGTCGACCATGCGCAGCCCGCATGCCTGGGCCGTGCGCAGGCCGGCGAACGCCCCCAGCGAAATGGCGGGCCGGTATTTCGGCGATGTCTCCCGCGAGCACGGGTTGGCCGTGAGCCTCGCCGCCGCCACGGCAGCACGACCGGCCGGTACGCGTCCCGGGCCAACGGCCGTCGGTAGCTCGCTGCAGGCATGAAAAAAGTTGAGCAACGCTTTTCCTTCTGGCAGCCTAGTGCCGCAACAGGCGACGTTCGCCCCGTCGCGACGCCCGGCACGCACTCTCACCGCCAGAGCACGCACCATGAGGGTGCTCCTCTACTGCTGACGGGCAAACGTTGCCTGCCGCGGCAGTAGAAACGGAGTCCTGGGCACGTCAAGGCCCGCGCACGCGCCGGCGTCCGACCCCTTCGACGCTTGGGCCGACAGGCGACGTGCTGGCAGGATGGAAGTAAGCCGTGGGTGAGCAAAGGATCGTCCGTGACAGAGACTGACCGGCGTTCAGTGCCGGACCGCGTGACACTGACCGACGTCGCCGGGCTGGCGGGGGTGAGCGTGGGAACGGCGTCCAAGGCGCTGCGCGGCAGTGGACGCATGCGGCCCGACACCCGCGACCGGGTGCTGGAGGCGGCACGGCGGCTGGACTTCCAGCCCAACGAGCAGGCACGCGCCCTGCTGACGGGGCGGACCTGGGCCGTGGGCCTGATCACCACGGACGGCATAGGCCGTTTCAGCACACCGGTCCTCCTCGGCGCCGAGGACGCCCTCGGCGCCGGCAAGATCTCCGTCCTGCTGTGCGACACCCGCGGCGACGCCATCAGGGAACGCCACCACATCCAGACCCTCCTTGCCCGCAGAGTGGACGGCATCGTCGTCACCGGGCGGCGCACCGATCCGCGACCGCCGATCCAGGGCCTCCAGGATGTGCCGACGGTGTACGCCCTGACACCCTCACAAGACCCCGCGGACATGTCGGTGGCCTCCGACGACGAGGGAGGCGCCCGGCTCGCGACGGAACACCTGATCACCACCGGGCGGCGGCACATCGCGCACGTGTCAGGACCCGCCCACCACGCGGCCGCCATCCACCGGGCGGCCCTCGCCCAGGACCTGCTCGCCGGCGCCGGACTGGAACTGGCGGGCGGGCAGGTGTACTTCGGCGACTGGAGCGAGTCCTGGGGGCGGCGAGCCGCCCGCATGGTGCTGCGGAGCACACCGAACACCGACGCGTTCTTCTGCGGGAACGACCAGATCGCCCGCGGCGTCACCGACACACTCCGCGAGGAGGGACACCGCGTCCCGGACGACATCGCAGTGATCGGCTACGACAACTGGGACACCATGGCGCTGGCTGCCCGTCCCCCTCTGACCACGGTGGACATGAACCTCACCGAGATCGGGCGGATCGCCGCACTGCGGCTGCTGGATGCCATCGACGGCCGTGGGCAGCCTGGTGTCCAGACGATCCCCTGCCAACTGGTCATTCGCGAATCCGCCTGACACCGGCACGCCCGCCGCCGGCCCCTCGGTCGGGGCGGCGGCAGGTGTGCCGGGGGCTGCTCCGGCAGTCGGTGCCCGGGGAGGCGTCACCGGTGTCGGAGCAGGCAGTCAGAGCTTGTTGAGCTTCCAGAGGTGGTCGGCGGTGCCGTTGTCCTCCCACTGGAGTACCTGCGCCCCGTTGCTGGTGCTCACGTCCTGCACGCCCAGCACCAGCCCGCTGTTACTGTTGATGATCTTGTAGTAGCCGGCTCCGTCGGAGACGAACTGCCACAGGTGGTCCGTGGTGCCGTTGTCACCCCAGATCAGCGCGGTGCCCCCGTTGGCGGTACCCGCGTCGGTGATGCCGAGGAGCAGGCCGCTGGCCTGGTTGCGGATCTTGTACAGCCCGGAGTCGGCAGAAGCCAGAGTCCATGTCTGGGTGCCGGAGGAACTCACGGTGGCCTGGTCGACCAGTGTGCCCTGAGATGTCCCGCCGCTCTTGGTGTCCAGCGCCAGTCCACTGTTCTTGTTGGTGATCCGGTAGTTGCCGTCGAGGGTGGGCGAGCTGCCGCCCGACGAAGGCGTGATCACGATGTGGTAGCCGTCCGTGGCGTTCGTGCTCACCGGCACGGCGACGGAGCCGTTGCTCACCGAGACATCGGACTCGGAGAGGGTGATCGGCCCGGACACCGCGGTCGTGCGCCCACGGGACGGGGTGTACTCGACCTTGACGTGGACGGTCGAACCGAACGCGGACAGTGCGTTGAGGCCGTTGACCTGCACAGCGGAGCTGCCGGCGCCGCCGCCGAAGATGACGTCGACCTCGTTGCCCGCGCTGTTGCGGGAGGCGGCTCCGTCGATGCCCGTGTCGGCGGGAGGAGTGGTGGTGAGCATCGAACCACTCATGTCTGCGTACCACTTGTACAGCCAGTAGGCGCCGTTGGGGCTGCCGCCCTGACCGGTCAGCAGATCGCCGAGCGCGCCGGACTGATTCCAGAAGGCGAGTTCAGCGTCGTGCACGCCCAGCCGCTCGAACTTCGCGATGTAAGGGGCCAGCGAGCCCGGAATGCCCACCTCGGAGGGGGCGGCGTACTCCTCGATGGCGATGGGCCGCGGGGTGATGCCGAGGCTCTTCTCGATGTTGGTGACGGTGGTGATGTCGCCGGCGATCTTCGAGGCCCGTGTCAGCTCGTGCCAGGAGATGATGTCGGGCACCGTGTTTGTGGCGACGGCGTTCTGCAGGAAGTTCTGCATGTCGCTGATGTTGTCCGAGAAACTGGGGCCCTGGATCGGCGTCGTGGCGTCCTTGGACCGGATCTCGCGGTAGGTCTTGGTCCAGAAGTCCTCGTACGTGCCGTTCTGGGAGAGCCAGGTGTTGTCCGACTCGTTCCAGGGCTCGTACGCGGCCAGGTTGGTGATGCCGGAGGCCTTGGTCTGCGCGATCTGGTCGTCGACCACGCTGAGCCAGTTGTCCCAGCTGAACTGGTACGGCCAGCCCGCGTAGTAGTCCGACAGCCGGTTGACGACCTTCGCGCCGGCCCCCTTCGCCTTGGACGCCACCGTAAGGATGTCGCCCGTGCCCTGCTGGTGGCCGCCTTGGGGCTTCTGAACGAACGTGTTCGGTTTGATCGCCTGCACCAGGTTGTCTGCCGGCGCGCTGGCATTGGCCAGGCCGTACAAGCTGCCGGTCGCCACATGAGTAACCGGCCGCAGCACCTGGTTGGCGTTGACCACGAGGGTCGCCGACGCGGCGGGTGCGGCTTGGGCGGACGGGCCGGCGGACAGAGCCGCCACGGTCAGCACCGCGGCTCCCAGCCCGAGGGCGCGACTCAGCGGCCGTCCGGGCCGGAGTTGCGTGAATTTACGCATGAGGAATTGCCCTCCTGAAGAGTTGGATGGGGCAGTGAGCAACCGATGACGCCGCCGAATGAGGCCGCCCGTCCTGCGGCCTCGGTGTCGGTGATCGACACCAGGCGGTGATGCTCTGCGCAACTGAGCAAAGGTTTTTTCGCGCACACCATAGGAGCGTTGATGGGACACGGTCAAGAGATGGCCCTTGGCCGTTTCCTCGTCGGGTGCTCGCGCTGGACCGCCGCGGGTGTCTGTGCTGAAGATCGTCTGTCGGCGGGCGATCCCGGTGTTGGTCAGCACGAGCAGTGCCGGCAGCAGAGTGGTCATGTGCCGGTTGGAGAGCCGGAGTTCGGCACACCACCGCCCCAGGCCCCCGCACCGGTCACACCGCACGAATCAACGACCCGTGAAGCACGAAACCAGTGAGGCAACCGGCCATGTCAACACCGCCCACGCCACCGGCCCCACTCGTACGCCAAAGGGTTGCCCATCTGTCCAACCCAGCCCTTCGATCGGCTTGACCTGCGGCGTTCGCCCATCATGTCTGCGAAATATTTCGGCACTATTCGCGAATCTTGCGAGAAGTATTGACGCTGCCCATCGGCTCTCTATCATCCAAGTTGCTCGACACTTCGACCTTTGTTCGATATTACGAACGCACTAGAACCGCTCCACTCGCACAGCAGGGCACCTCCGGATCACGCAACCGCAACGGCCGAGCCGCAAGGAGCACGCCGCTCATGCATATGTCATGGCCTCGTCAGCTATCTCGTCGCTCGAACGGCTCGCGGAGCACGTGAAGGCCACCGTCCGGCGGGCTTGCACCACCACAAGCAATCAGCCCGGTCCCCACGGACCACCGTGAAACCGCACCACACCGACAGTCCGGACAGCCTCAGACGGGGCCGACCAGAACCGCTTACCCAAGGAACAAGAGGTCCTCATGCGCAGAGGAAGTTTCAGCCGCAGGCATCTGTCTGTGGTGCTCGCCGCCGCGGCCGCGGCCCTGGTCTCGTTGGCGGCGACGCTCGTCGCCAACCCGGCTCAGGCGGCCACCGCCACCCCGTCGGCAGCCGCCGCGTGTTCTCTTCCGTCGACGTACCGGTGGTCGTCGACGGGTGTGCTGGCGCAGCCGGCGAACGGTTGGGTCGCGCTGAAGGACTTCACCAACGTGGTGTACAACGGCAAGCACCTGGTCTACGGGACGAACTACGGGTCAAACTGGGGCTCGATGGCGTTCGGTTCCTTCACGAACTGGTCGGACATGGCGTCGGCCGGCCAGACCGGGATGAGTCAGTCCGCGGTGGCGCCGACCCTGTTCTACTTCGCGCCCAAGAACATCTGGGTGCTGGCGTACCAGTGGGGCGCGTCGCCCTTCATGTACCGCACGTCGAGCGACCCCACCAACCCCAATGGCTGGTCCTCGCCGCAGTCACTGTTCACCGGCAGCATCTCCGGCTCCAGCACCGGCCCGATCGACCAGACCCTGATCGCCGACGGCTCGAACATGTACCTGTTCTTCGCCGGTGACAACGGCAAGATCTACCGGGCGAGCATGCCGATCGGGAACTTCCCGGGCAACTTCGGCTCGTCGTACACGCAGATCATGAGCGACTCGACGAACAACCTGTTCGAGGCACCGCAGGTTTACAAGGTCCAGGACCAGAACCAGTACCTCATGATCGTTGAGGCGATCGGTGCGAACGGCCGTTACTTCCGCTCGTACACGTCTTCCAGCCTGAGCGGTTCATGGACCGCACAGGCCGCCAGCGAAAGCAACCCCTTCGCGGGCAAGGCCAACAGCGGCGCCACCTGGACCAACGACATCAGCCACGGTGACCTGGTCCGCAACAACCCCGACCAGACCATGACCATCGACCCCTGCAACCTGCAGTTCCTCTACCAGGGCAAGTCCCCCAGCGCCGGCGGCGACTACAACACACTGCCCTGGCGGCCGGGTGTCCTCACCCTGCAGTAGTGACCTGCCTGAACCACACTGAACGCCATCCACTGCGGCCTGCCGGCGCGTAGACGAGCAGTTTCACTACGCGGGCAGCACCACCTGCTGACCGGTACTCACCGCCTTGAGGAACCCCAGCCGTGCGTCGGCTGGGGTTCCCCTCGTTCTGCGGACCGTGTGCCGTTCGGCACACGGTCCGCAGGCGTTTTACTGGACGCGGTAGGCGCGCAGCACGGTCTGGTGACCGTGTTGCCCGCATCGTCCTTCGCGGTGGCGCGCAGCGACGCGTACCCGGCATTGCTCGGCGCCTCGACGTCCGCGGTCCACTGGCCGTCAGCCGCACTGTGCAGATCGCCGGCGTCCAGTTCGCACCGTCGTCGTACGAGACCTCAAGCGTCGCTCCGTCGACCTTCCCGGCTCCGGTGACACTGGGCATGTGGGAGGCGGCCAAAGTGAGCGTGTTGTGCCGTGGGCCGCCGCGCCCGCCGGGCCGGTCGCCACGTCCGTAGTCGAGCTGGATCAGCGGGAGGTCCGCATAGCCGTAGCCGGAGGTGAAGCCCCACTCGGTGCTGGTGGTCGACGAGGTCGGGAACACCGCTGCCCTGGCTCGTCTCGGCGACCAATCGGTACGGCAACGGGTCCGGGCTGATCGGGATGAAGATGTCCAGCTGCTGGTGATCGGTGGACTTCGACCAGCGTGTCGCCCTGGTAGAGCGTCACCGTCTGGTGCAGCTGGTCCGGGGCCGTCCTGCAAGTCGCCGAAGTCATAGCCGGTGTGGCCCCTGCCCCCGTCGCCCCAGGCAGGAACGTTGAGGGAGAAAAAGTCACCCTGCCGCTCGGGCAGCACGCTGTTGCCCAGACGCGGGTGGATCACCGGTGAGAACCACTGGTCGGCGGCCCTTGAACCCGGCTCAGGATCGACGTAGGGCGCGCGCTCCTCGACCACGTTGGTCATGCCGGACTGCTCGTACCACGTGAACTTCCCCTTGCTCGGGGTGACCCAGTCGGTACGGGCGGTCCCGAGCTGCTGGATCATGTCGAACCCGAGGGCGTACGTGTCGAAGTCCTCCAGGTCGTAACGGCCGTTGTAACCGGGATCGTCGGCCCGGCCCGCGAAGCGGGAGTCGAACCGGGCCAGGTCACGCTGCTCGGGCCGGTAGGTCAGGTCGGCCGCCGGGATGGCCCCGTCGTGCCGGTCCACCAGGTCGTAGACGATACGGCGTGGAGGGCGTGGAGGTGACCGTCAGCTCGAATCCGGGCTGCTTGGCCGCCTCGATCAGTGCGGCTCCCGCCTGTGCCCGCAGGCCCGCGACCGCGATCGGACCATTGGTCGTCTGGTCGGCAGAGCCGTACCAGCTGCCCACCCTGCCGACGCTGTCGTTGACGACCAGCAGCAGCTTGGCGCCTGCCGTGGTAGCGGCCGTCGGCCTGGGCCGCGTTGGTCTCGGCCTGCTCCTCGAAGGAGGCCTTGCGGTCGAATGCGACGACCACCACCTTGCCCTTGGCGTCCAGCCCGGCGTAGTCGGCCTTGGTGCCCTTTCCGGCGTAGACGACGCCGAGGCTGCTGGTGCCTGCGGGCAGCGTCGGCGCGCCCACCTGCGGCGTCGACCCAGGGAACCGTCGTCGGAGAACGGCCGCTTGGTGGTCTTGCTCTTGGCTTTGGTCTTGTTCTTGGTTTTGGTCTTGCTCATGGTTTCAGCAGTGGTTTTGGGCTTGGGCTTAGCCGTGGTCGTGGCGGCTGAGCGGCGGGAGGACCTTGCGCCAGCGGGTGACGAAGTGGAAGTCTGCCGGTGGTCACCTTGGCGGTCTGCTGCGCCCACACGCTGGTGTAGTAGACCGGCAGCATGTAGTTCTCGTTGAAGCTGAAGCCGCCGGCGTCCCGGTTCCACTCGACCCGCGTCGTCTGGTCCTCGGTGCGCTGCGGGTCACCGAGGAGACGCGGTGGGCCTTGCGGGCGTCGAGGTTCAGCCGCACGGTCGCCGTCCAGGTTGATCTGCGGGACAGACAGCACGCCGAGGCCGAGGTCGTTCGGCCCGGCCGCGCCCGGCAGGTCCGCGTACATCACACCGAGTACTCGCCCTTGGGCAGCCGGACGTGAGCTGGCCGCTCTCCGGGATCACGGAGCGCGAAAGGCCACGTCGCCGGTGCGGTAGACCGCCGCATGCCCGCGATCGGGTCGCCGCAGCGGTCGGTGGCCTTGACCGTGAGGTTGTAGCGCTCTTCCTCGCGGTCGATGCCGACCAGGGTGCGGGCGACGTACCTAGCCGTCGGCGGCGGCCTCGACCAGGCCGTCCGTGGCGCCGTACGGCGCCGCGTCCGGGTCACCGGTGACGGTCACGGAGGCGGTGCCGTGCGCCGGGACGGTGACGGTGGGGCGGAGAGGGTGAAGACCTGTCGCGTCCACGGGAGTGCCGTCGGCGGCGCTGGACTTGGTGGCCAGGTTCAGTGTGCTGTCGGTGTCGCCGGTGTTGGTGTAGGTGATGGTCCGCGTCGCGGGCTGGTCCGCGGTGTGCGGCCAGGAGTAGAAACCGGACCATGCGGTGGCCGAGGCGTGGATGGTGCCGAGCACCGCCGCCTTGGCGTCCACTCGGCCGGCGCCGCCCTGAGACAGCGGAATGTCCGGGGTCGCGTGGGCGGTGCTGACCAGGGCGTCCTTGATCTGCTGGCCGGTCCAGTCCGGGTGCTGCTGGGCGACGAGCGCGGCGGCGCCCGCGACGTGCGGGGTCGCCATCGAGGTGCCGCTCATCGTCGTGTACGGGCCGGAGCCCTCCGCCGCGTACTGCGAACGGGCCGCCAGGATGTCGACACTCCGGGCGCCGTCAGCTCCGGCTTGAGCCCGCCGTCGCCGAGCCGCGGGCCCCCGCTGGAGAAGTCCGCGAGGTTGTCGCCCGAGTCCACCGCGCCCACGGTCAGCGCGGCTTCGGCCGCGCCCGGCGAGCCGATGCGCAGCCGGGCACCTGTGTTGCCCGCGGCGATGACGAACAGCGCACCGGTGGACGCGCTCAGGTCGTCGACGGCCTGACTCATCGGGTCGGTGCCGTCGCTGGGGTCCTCGGAGCCGAGGCTCATGCTGATGACCTTGGCGTGCTCGGTCTCGGCGGCCCACTGCATGCCGGCGATGATCCAGGACTCGTCGCCCTGGCCGTCGTTGCTGAGCACCTTGCCGACCAGCAGGTGCGCGCCCGGGGCGACACCCTTCTCCTTACCGTCGGAGGCGGCGCCGGTGCCGGCGACGGTGGAGGCGGTGTGGGTGCCGTGGCCGTGGTGGTCGACCGTGTCCTCATCGGGCACGAAGCTCTGCGCGTCGGCGATCTGCCCGGCGAAGTCGGGGTGGTCCGCGTCGACGCCGGTGTCCAGGACGGCGACGTCCACGCCCGAGCCGTCGGTTCCGCTGTCCCACACGTCCGGGGCGCCGATCTGCGCGGTGCTGTCGGCGAGGGTGGCCTTGACCTTGCCGTCCAGCCAGATGTGGCTGATGCCGCCGCCGAAGACCGTCCGGGGCGGACGCGGCAGCCTTCTCGCGGGACTGCGGCTGGCCGCGCGTTCAGGGCCGCGGACGCGGCCTTGGCGCGGTTCAGCGCGCCGCCCGGGGTGAGGTCCTGCCACAGCCTGGCCGCCTTGGACGCGGGTGGCGGTGGCGGCCTCGCCGTGGATCGCGACGAGGTCGCGCCGGATGGCCAGGCCCTGCGGGCGGTCGGCCGTTTGGCGCGGCCCCGTCGCCGCCGTACTGGACGATCAGCGGCAGCCCGGCGGCGTGTGCGTCGTCGTAGCCGTCGGCTATCAGCCGGCTGACGTCGAACAGCCGCTGGTCCAGCACCCCGGCCGCGAGATACGGCAGCGCCTCGGCCGGGTAGACGTACAGGTCCTTGCCGACCGTCTGCGTCCGCACACCGCCGGTGAGGTTCGCGGGCCGTTGGACGGTCGCGGCGCTGCGGCCGTCGGCAGGGTCCTGCACCGTGACCTTGTCACCGGTGATCAGGGTGACGGTGTGCGTGTCCGCGGCGGCCGACGCCCGATCGCGCGGCGGCCGGGTGGTCGGCGGCCCCTCCAGCGGCATGGGCGGCAGACGGGGTCACCGCCAGTGCCACCAGGGCCGTGGCCAGGGCTATCAGCCCGCGACGGCGTCGGAATTTGAGGGCAAGAGGCCCTCCGGAAATTCTGCGAAGGGAAGCTCGGGCCATTCTTGGCGATCCGTCATCAAGTCCGACGCGTTTGAGCCCGGCGGTCTGCCGCCTTGGCGGAAGCCCGCCACCGGGTTCGCGGCACGGCCGTGCCAGCGTCCTTCGGCCGCACGTCGCGGTCGGCCGTCTTCGTCACAGCACAGCCGCTGCCTCGCTCGTCGGGCAGCCAGCCCTCCCGGGCCGCGTGGCAGCCCAGCTGGAACCTGGACTGCGCGTCGGCCAGGTCCATCAGGGCGCGGATACGGCGCTCCACGGTGCGCAGCGACAGGCCGAGCTGGGCCGCGATCCTACGGTCCGAGAGGCCCAGTGCCAGCAGGGAGAGGATCAACCGGTCCTGGACGGCGCGGCCCGGGCCGGGTCCGGCTCACCAGTGCACGGTCCGGTGTCCAGAGGCAACGGGCGGGCGCGCCGCCAGTACTGCTCGAACAGCAGGGCGAGCGCTTCGACCAGCGAGGTTCCGTGGATGACCAGGCGTCCGCCCCGCTGCCGTCGTCCTCCGCGTGACAGCGGCAGCATGGCGTTGGACCGGTCGCAGATGATCAGGCGCAGGGGATCTTCGTCGGCCACCCGCACCTGCATCGCCCGCCTTCACGGATTCGCAGCGCCGCTGCCATCATCCCGGTGCCCCTGCAGATGCTGACGGGAGATCACGGTGCGCAACCTCGGCACCGCGCCGCAGCACGTCCTCGACCATCGGATCGGCGGCCTTCTGCTCCACCGCGACCACCGACTCGACCGTGAACGCAGCACCTCCTGGCGCGCGCCGCGCCGAGCAGTTGGCCGAAGCGGTGCCGGACGGCGCCCGCCCCGTGGACCACCTCGACGACGCCGCCCGCCGTCGGCGCGGAGCGGCTGCGGTACTGGTCAGCGAGGGCCAGACGGCGGCCTCGGTCCGGTCGAGCATGGCGCGCCGGCGTACCAGCAGCGGCATCAGTGCCACGGACGGCGAACTCGCACGGAACGTGCGGGCCGCGTCGGCGGCATCCGCATCCGCATCCGCATCCGCATCCGCATCGGAGGCTGCCTCGAAGGCGGCGGCGCAGTCCGCGGACGCCGTGGGCCGCTGGTCGTCTTCGGCCAGCACGAGACCGAGTGCCACCAGTTCGTCGAGCTGCGCCGCGGTACTGGCCTGCGAAACGTCCGCGTAGGCGGCGAGTTCGGCGAGCGAGGCGCCGGGACGGCCGATCAGCGAGATGTACAACCGCTCCTGCTCCGGCGGTATCCCGAGCATTTCCAGCAAGGGACTCCCCGTGGTCGGGGCCCTGGGCAGGGCCTTCGCTGCGGTGTTGGTGGTGTTCGGGGCGTGCAGCCGCGATCTCACGCTTGCGGATCCTGCCGGTGGCCCTCTGAGGGAAGGGCGTCGGGCAGCCGGGGCGACGATGTAGTAGTAGCCGCCCTCGTCTTCCTGGGCAAGGTGGCCGGTGCGCGGTCAGCCGGGCCGGACGCTCTCGGCGCCCCGTGCCCGCCCGCCACGGCCGTCGCCCGGACATGCCTGCGGCTCAGGGCGTACGCCCGCGCGGCGACCACGCCCGGTGGCCATCGCCGGGCCCCTGGCCTGCCGACTGGGAGATCGCGCCCTGCCAGGTCGCCTTGGCGCCCGAGTCGCCGGCCCGGTAAACGTTCACCACGGCACCCACGGCGGCCACCACGGCGAGCACGGCGATCACCGCACGCAGGGCGCGCGGACGGCGCGCCCACACGGGTCCGGTGCCTTGCGTGCCGCGGCGTGCCGACGCCGCGGCCGGGCCGTAGCGGGTGAGCCACCACACGGCGGCCGACATCACCACGAGGGCGATGACCCAGGGCAGCAGTCCATCGCCGAGGGACGCGTGATGGGCCACCAGTGGGGTGGCGGGCAGCCGGTTACGCAGCCACTCGCCCGCGTGTGTGGTGAGGGGCACGAAGGCCAGGGTCACCAGGGCGAGCAGCGGCAGGACGACTCCCAGCCGCCGGGCCACACCGGGCCACACCGCGCCCGCCACCAGAGCGAGCGCGGTGAGCGGGGCGAGCACGACGACGAAGTGCACGAGCAGGACATGGGTGGGCAGCCCGTGGAAGACGGTAAGACTCATACGGTGTGCCTCCTGGGAGAAAAGGGTTGGGTCCGCCGTGCCCGCTGAGCGGCCCGCGCCGAACGCCTCGCGCGATGGCAGGCAGCCAACGGTCAGCGGTCGGCACCATCCGGCGCTATTTCGGGCCGCCGGATGCGCGGGGCTCGGTGAGCAGGTGCTCCATACGGTCGAACCGGTCGTGCAGTGAGTGCAGTTCGCCGGCCGCTTCCGTGGTGGCCCGGTGTTCGAGGCGGCCCGCCTCGGCGGCCAGCTGGTGCAGGTCGCGGGCGGCGGCGTTCACGAACCAGGTGGCGATGGCCGCGGTGACGATGCTGAACGTGGCGATGCCGACCAGCATCAGGACGGTCGCGATGAGCCGTCCCCACGCCGTGACGGGGAAGAAGTCCCCGTATCCGACGGTGGTGGCGGTCTCGATCGACCACCAGAGTGCGCGGGGAAAGGTGGTGATGGTCGCGTGCGGTGCCGACTGCTCGGCGAGAACGGTCAGCCACGCGCCCAGCAGGAGGATCAGGACCGTGATGACCGAGGCCCACAGTGCCGCCCGCACATGACGACTGCCCTCTCGTGCGCCCGTCAGCAGCTGTTTCAGGACATACAGGAAGGAGTACGGCGGCATGGGCGCACCTCGGCCGGGGATGGGTGGTCCGTTCTGCGCACCAGAAAACCACCCCGGAGGGCCGCACGGCCGCCCGCGACACACGAGGTCACCGGGGTGCGGGGCGAAGGGGGCCGGCCGGGTAGTCGGCGCGGGTGGGGCCCGCGCCCCGTCAGGCCGGGCTCTCGGACACCGACGCCGAAGCGCGGTGGTTCAACACGTCGCCCGGGGCCATGGGACGCACGCCGCGGAGCCGCCCGGCGCGCCCGCGGCGGCCGTCCCGCTCACTGCGCGAAACGGGCGATCGCCGTCATGGTGGGCCGGATGTTCCGCACGCCAGGCAGCCGCAGGAGGGCGGGCGCGAGCAGTCCGTGATAGAAACCCCTGCCGCGCGGCGGGTGCAGTTCGCGCAGGTCGGTGATCTCCGGGTGGTCCGTGCGGAGCGTCTGCAGCTCTCCGGCGTCCAGGCCCCAGGGCATGGCGGGGGTGACATAGCCCTGCGCGGTGCGCATCTCACCGCGCTGGGTACGGGCGCTGAACCACTTGGGCACCGCGTCGAAGACCAGTGCCGCGCCCGGGAACCGCCCGGCGCACCCGGCGATCAGCTCGTGCACCTCGGCCGGCTTGAGGTACATCAGCAGCCCCTGTGCCGTGAGCAGCACGCCCCGGTCCTGGTCGACCTCGTCGCACCAGGACAGATCGAGCGCGGAGCGGGCGAGGGTGGTCTGCCGATCGCCGTCGGGCAGCAGCGAGCGGCGCACCTCGGCGGTCTCCGGGAGCTCCACGCACAGCCAGCGCACCCGGCCGTTGTCCACCCGCCAGAACTGTGTCTCCAGGCCTTCGGCGAGCGCGACCACGGTGCCGTCCGGGTGTGTGTCGAGGAAGGCGCGTACCGCGGAGTCGAAGGTGCGCACCCGCAGGGCGTGGCCCTGGGCCAGCAGAGAGTTGGGCGGGCCGAAGGTGCCTTCGAACGGGTAGCCGAGGGCGGTGACGCGGTCGACGAGTTCCACGGCCCGGGGGTCGTCGAGCACCGGCCGCGGCGTACGGGCCTCGCAGGCACGCTGGTACAGGTTCCACAGCAAGGTCTCGGGCACCCCGCCGAGACCCAGGGCCCGCGCCTTGTCGCCGTCTGCCGTGCTCATGTCCGTCGCTCCTCGTCTGCGGGTGGAGTGCGTCCTGCCGCGGACGCCCGACACGGCCATTCAACAGCGCACCGCCCGTCTCCCGCGAACCGGTGCGGCACGAAAGACGGGCGGACAGGAGCCGGAGTCACTCAGGTCGTGGTCGTCGAGGTCGACCTGGCCGCGCAGCCAGCCGCCCCCGCAAGACCACGACCCGGACATGCGCGGAGGCCGGGTGCCGTCCGTCGCTGTCGACGAACGGCACCCGGCCTCCTGTCACGCCCGGCATGCCACCGGGCTACGGGCTACCGGCTGTACCGCATCAGGGCCCGCACCATGTGGCAGGTGGTGTCCGACGGCGGGTGGATGCCGATGTGCTCGGCGGTGGTCCTGATGCGTTGGTTCTGCGCCTGGTTGGGCAGATAGACGCCCGAGTCGAGCAGGGCGATGGCCAGGCGCATCGCCTTCAGGCGGCGGTTGTGGGTGATGTACCAGTCCCGCGGGCGTCCGGCGGGCAGCGGCTTCTTCTTCGACGGGGTGTAAGGCAGCTCGAACAGCATGGACTTCGATGAGAGTGCGGCAGCGGGCACGGGCATCCTCCTGTCGCGATCCGGGGCTCCGTCCCTCCGATCGGAACCCCTCGAACATGCCTCCATTCTACTGCGCCCCACTGACAAAAGCTGCTGGCCAGAGGGGAGTTGGGGGTGGTTGAGAGGCCCTTGGGCGAGGGGGGCGCAAGGGGTGCCGGAGGATTGCCGGCCGCCGGGGCGGGCGGGCTCGTGGTCAGGGGCCGGAGCGCGGCTCCGGGGCGGTTCCGGTACGGGTTCCGGTCCCCGTCCCGGTTCCGGTTTCCGGTGGTGGTGTCCAACGCAGGCCGGTGCAGGTCTGATGGCTGTAGTTGGTGCAGCCCGCGAGCGTGGCGCCGTGGTGGAGATGGGTGTCGTACGCCTCGCCCGGCCGGATGGGCAGATCACAGCGGACGCAGTAACGGAGGGTCATGGGCGCTGCTGCTCCTCGTCGCGTTCCGCGTCGTACAGGGGGTTGGTGGGGGCCGGGCGGGCGGCGAGCGCGGCCTTGGTGATTTCCAGGTAGGAGCGGTGGCCGGTCATGCCCGCGTGGCGCAGGGCCCACTTGTCGGTCTGGTCCTGGCCGTGGCCGGGTTCGGAGTGCAGGGCGCAGGTCTCGCAGAGGACTTCACGGACGGGCAGGTAGGCGTGACCGTCCTCGTCCCGTCCGGGACCCAGGGTCCATTCGGCGAACCGGAACACGGTGCGGGAACGGTCGGTCATACCTGCTGCTCCGTCCCGGTGCCGGCCAGGGCCTCGTAGTGGTCGCACAGGGTGCGCAGTTCGCGGGCGAGGCCTCTGGCGTGTTCCACAGCGGAAACGAGACCGGATCCCGGCCCGGCGGCCAGGCGTACGCGGACCTGGGCGACGGCGGCCAGGGCGGGGCCCCCGGCCATATGTCCCTCGGGAAGTGATCGCGCGAGCGTTTTCGTTTCGGGCACGATGAGGGCGAGGTGGCCACGTAGGAGCAGCAGCGCCTCCTCAAGGTTGTCATGGCGCGGGAGTCCGGTGCCCTGCGCCAGCATTCCGTCCGCGGTGGCGCGCATCGTCTCGATGTCCAGAGGGTGGTTGTTCTGAGCGCCTGGGGGTAGCGCGTAATTCTTCATATCGGCCTGCTTTTCAGCGGTCAGGTTGGCATCCCCGGTGGCACTTCGTCCGTGCCGGTGAGGTGACGGAAGCATCACTGACACCGAATGACCCAATAAAGGTCATACGGGATACCCAACATGGGTACCATCGGCGAACACTTACCTGACCTGCTCTTTCGCTTGCCGCCAAGAAGGGGAAAGCCATATGGGCAACGCCACGGGACCCCTAGAACTGCCCGTCAGGCTCCTTCAGGACCCGGAGATGCTGGCTGCCTGTCGCAGCCGCGACTTCGCGGTCGTCTTCAGCCTTGTACGCCGCCACGCCGGTATCTATCCGTCACGGATCGCTGCCCGGTGCGGCATGACGCCCAGCCGAGTCGGCGAGATCATGTCCGGGCGGCGGCGCTTAGCTCACATTGATGTCATTGAGCGTGTCGCCGATGGACTGCGTATCCCCGGCGCTCTCCTGGGCCTGGCACAGCGTCCTTGGGAGATCCCGGCTCGCATCACCGTTGACGAACGTGCTGTCGAACCTCGCGAGCCGGTCCTACCCGGCGAACTCATGTCCGAGTCGCGGACAGATGTCGACGAGGTGCTTCAGCAAATTGAGGACCGCTTGCCCACCCGATCCACGATCGCTGCGATCCGGTCAACAGTTCAGGACTTCTGGCACCGCGACGACCAGAACGGCGGATCAGCCTTGCGTCCCGCCATCGTCGGCCAACTGCGGTTCGCGCAGGGACTTCTGCGTAACGCCCCTGAAAACGTGGGCAAGGAACTCCGACGGCTATGCGCCGAGTTGGCCCGCCTTGCGGGATGGGCGTATTTCGACACCTGCCAGTACAGCACCGCTCGAACATATTTCATGCAGGCGCTGAACCTTGCTGCTGACAACGGAGATCGGCAGTTCGTCGCCAATGTCATGTCGTCCATGAGTCTTCAGGCCACGTACGAGAACAACCCCCGGGAAGCCGTTCGCCTGGCTTGCGCGGCCCAGGATGCGGCCCGAGGTACTGATCGTGCCTGCCTTGTCATGGCGATGCTGCACATGCGCGAAGCCTTCGCCCACGCAACTCTGCGTGATGAACGCTCCTGTCAGCACGCCATCGACAAAGCGTGTGAATATTTCGAGATGTCCGCTACGGAGGGACAGCCTCCGGATTGGGTGCGCTACTTCGACAGGACGAAGCTGACCGTGGACACAGGCATCGCGTTCGCCCAGCTCGGTAAGTACCGCCGGGCCGAACCGCTGATTGCCGATGCGCTGCGCCGTGAGCGGCACGAGCAGCGGCGCGGCCGGGCTTTCCACGCCGTGTGGCTCGCGAGCACACAGCTCAGAAGCGGCTCGCTGGAGGCGGCGTGCGAAACAGCCGGGCTTGCCCTCGATCTGGCTCCGACGGTCGACTCACCGCGCGTCGCGCAACACACCGTCGAATTCCACCGCAGTCTGGCCCCGTACACAGGACACCCAGCCGTGATCGGCTTTGAAGCGAAGCTGCGATCCGCGTTCAACTAGACGAGGCGACCGCCTCATCCATCAGCAGATACAACAGCCCGATCAGGGACCCACTGCTCACGATCTCTCGTCGGTCGATCATGCCGCGGATGTCCGACAGCGGAATCCACTCCAAGCGATCGGTCTCGTTGACCTCCGTCGGCGGTCCCGCATACTCGGCCGTGCCCGCCCGGAAGACGAAATGCTCCGAGTCCGTGATCCCGTTCGCGGGCTGCCCGTACACAAGCGGCTTGACGCCCTTGATCCTCCAGCCGGTCTCCTCCATGACCTCACGCACCGCGGCCTGTTCCGGCGTCTCATCCGCCTCGATCAGCCCCATGGGCAGTTCCCATGCCCAGGTGTCCGTAATGAACCGGTGCCGCCACATCATGAGAACCTGCTTCTGTTCGTTCAGCACGACCGCCACCGCCAAGTGGCGCATGCGGACGACATGGTGCTCCCACCGGCGCCCATCCGGCTGCTGAACATCGACCAACCACAGGTTCACCCACTGGTTGTCATAAATCTGCCGCTCACCATGCACCTGCCAGCGCATACACTCAGCCCTTCTCCCGTGCACACCAGCATGGCAGCCCAGCGCACCCTCAATGCTTACGCGTGGTCTCAGAAGCGGCACGGACCGGCTGCACCGTTCGGGACGGCAGGAAGCGTTAAACGGCCTGGCTCGGACGGACCCACACCCGGATCCCCCGGTCCAAAGGCTCCCCCGGCCGGGCGCCCCCGACCGCCCCGCTCGGCGCCCGCCGTATCGCGGTATGAGACCGCCCTGCGAAGACCCTGCTTCTTGGAGAAATCATCTGGTTCAATGGGCCCATGGCAGGCTTCCAGAACACCGCGACGGGTCGCAGCGACCTTGAGCCTTTCTGGCCGTCCCGTCAGGACCATGACTTCGACCGGGTGTGTTGCCGCGCATGATGCGCGGGCCCTTCTAAAGCCGTTCACCCCCGGCCTTCGGCCAGCGCGCACGACGTATGTCCTTCGATGACAACCTCTCGCGCGAAAGAGCTGACCTCTCATGGCACAGACCCGCCCTTTCTCCACCGTCACCGCCGCGACCACACCCGCCGCCACCGTGCCCGCCCCGGGCTCCGCCCGCCACCGGCTGCGTGCGGTGGACCGGGACGAGGATTGGGGCCTCACCCGCTCGAACACGTCTGAGAGCTTGGGGAACGACGTCACGGGCTTCCTGCCGCCCGGCGCCACCTGGCTGCCCGCACCACCGCACACTCTGCCCACGCTGCCGGGCAGGCCCCCGATGGTGGGCTACCTGGTCCTCGTCCCGGCCGACCAGCATCCCGGTCTGCTCGGACTGCCCGGACTGGCGACGGCCGTGCCCGTGCCCGGCTCCGTTCAGCAGTCGGACGAGGCCGCCGCTGACGCCATCGGCAAGGACGGTGCCCACCCGCTCCTGCGGATAGACACGGTCCGCCGCACCGCCGAAGTCGACGGACTCTCGCTCGACCTGACCTATCTGGAGTTCGAACTGCTGGCCCACCTCGTCGCCCACCCGCACCGTGTGCACACCCGCGACCAGTTGGTCACCACCGTCTGGGGATACGGACACGTGGGCGACGGACGCACGGTCGACGTCCACATCGCCCGGCTGCGGCGCAAGCTCGGCGCCGAACACCGCCGGGCGATCCAGACGGTGCGCCGCGTCGGATACAAGTACGCCCCGCCTGCGGGGCGCTGACGTGACGGCGCGGTCCAAGTGCCGCCTCCCCGCCGCCCGGACCGCGCCGTCGCAACGCACCACAGCCATCCGGTCGGACCACCCTGGCCCCAGCACCCTGCGCGGTCACCAGCTCCTGCGGCGAGCGCTGCGACGGCCGACTGCCCGAGCCCGACGTCAACCCGTGGCGGCGATGACGATGTCGCGTACCACCTTCACAACGGCCGGTTCCACAGCGGCGACCAGGGCGGCATAGGCGTCGTCGACCTCGACGACAATCTCGCCGTCAAGGGTGTGGTCGGCTGCAGCCAGGAGGAGGTCCTGCATCACCGCGCGGCCCCCGGGATCGGCGGGATCGACCGGGGAACCGTCGAAAGATGTCTTCCCCGCAAAGTCGAAGGCGCCCAGTTCGGGGGGATCCACGAACGCGGTGGCGGCGACACGGCCGGTCACGAGGTCGCGCGCGGAGAGGAACAGGGCGGGGGTGGTGGTGAAGAACGCCCGACGGCCTTCCTCGACCGTCGAGGCAGACACCGGGTTCCACGACCGGTGGGCCGCCTCGAACGCGGTGACGTAGGTGTGCACGCACTCGGCAGGGACGTGGTCGTCCGCGCCGGGGCCGACCCGGTACGTGGTGATCTCGTAGCGGCCGGACGGACGGTATGCCTCGCGGGGGCGAACGAGCATCTCGCGGCAGCGCTGGATCTCGCGGTACCCGGTGGCCATCACGAACCGGTACCCACAGGAGTGCCGAAGCGATCGAGAGTGGAAAGCGCGGCCGTCGTCCGCCGTCAACTCGCGCAGGCGGATGAGTGCGGCGCGGCCCAGGCCTCGCCTGCGGACGGGTTCGGCGATCTCTATATGGGTCCGGAGGTAGCGGGGATGGGCCGGATTCTCCTGGGCCGCGGCAACGCCGAGGACATCGCCACTCACGGGATGTAGCAGGACACGGGCGCGACGGTAGCAGTCTCCCGGGGCGGCCGGCTCAGGACCGAAGAAGCTGCGTCCGACACCGTGCAGATAGCCCGTCACCGGGCCCAGGTCATCCCAGACTTGCTCGGCCCGGTCCGGGTCCCAGTGGACGAAGGAAGGAGTGAGTGGAGAACGGTCGTCGATCACGGACGCGGAGCGTAGCGATCCGCCGGGATAGCGGGCGAATGGTTTTCGGCCGCACGGATCGAGTCGGCAATGCCTGTCGACCTGCGGAAGCTCAATCCGCCAACTGGACTGCCCACCCGCCAGCTGAAGCGCTCAGTCACACCTGCGGCCGGGCCCACGCGCCGACACGGCACCCGAGGTAGCGATGGCGCCGCGGGCCGAACGGTGCGGACGGCGAGGCGACGGCACGAAGGCCGGAAACGGTCACCGCCCGCAAGGCGGCGCCTGCGGGCCCGGCGACCACTCACCCCGCGTGCCGCCCGACACCCGCCCCGCGCCCCGTCCGGTGGGCCGACAGGGTGACCGGTTCGGCGCGTCGAAGCCGCGTGCCTGACGCCGCGTCAGGCCGCCTGGGCGCCGAGCGGCCTTGGGGCGCCGGGATGCCGCGGCCCTCGCGCATCGTTGCTGCCGGGCCCATCGATCACTACGGTGCGCTCAGCACCATGCGCATACGGCTACCGTGCCACCGATCATCAGTGAGGGGGATTCATGACCGCTTCCTCGGGTTCGCGACCCCGCTCGCAGCCGGCGAACGTGCCGGCCGTCCCCGACGCACCACCCGCACCGCGCGGCGCGCCCCGTCCCACCCGCCGGGCGCTGCTGTCGGCCGCCGGAGCGCTCGGCGCCGGCGGCGCGCTGACCGTGGGCTCCCCTGCGCGTGCCGCCGCCCCGCAGGAGCCCGAGGAGAGCGCCATGCACGGCACGGCCCACCGGGCTCCCGCCGCCCCGGCCGCCGACGCCCTCGCCCGCCTGCTGCCCGGCCACGCCGACCAGTTCACCCTGGAGGTTGTTCCGCCGTCCGACGGCACGGAACGCTTTTGGGTCACCGGCAGCACGGGCCGCATCACCGTCGCGGGCACCAGTCAGGCCGTCCTCCTCACCGGCGTCCACTGGTACCTGAAGTATGTGTGCGGAGCGCATTTCACGTGGTCAGGCCTGCACGGCAGCCAGACGGACCGCCTGCCCGCACGGCTGCCCGCGCCCGCCCGCCCCCTGGAGCGCAGCACCGCGCTCCCGCACCGGTTCGCGCTCAACGACACCAACGACGGCTACACCGCCCCGCACGCCGACTGGCCATACTGGGAACGCACGATCGACGTCCTGGCGCTGCACGGCTGCAACGAAGTACTGGTCATCGCGGGCATGGAGGCCGTCTACCACCGCACACTGATGGACCTCGGCTACACCGACGCCGAAGCGCGCGCCTGGCTGCCCGCCCCCGCGTACCAGCCGTGGTGGCTGCTGCAGAACCTCTCCGGATACGGCGGCCCGCTGTCCACCGCACTCATCGACCGGCGCGCCGCGCTCGGCCGCCGGATCGCAGACCGGCTGCGCGAACTCGGCATGGCGCCGGTGCTGCCCGGCTACTACGGCCATGTGCCCACCGGTTTCGCCGAACGGTACGGCGGTGACGCCCACGTCGTCCCGCAGGGCACCTGGCACGGCTTCCAGCGCCCTGACTGGCTCGACCCGCGCACCGCCACGTTCGCCGAGGTGGCCGCGGCGTTCTACGGCCACCAGGAGGACGTGTTCGGTCCGGCGGCGCACTTCAAGATGGACCTGCTGCACGAGGGCGGCACCGCGGGGGACGTGCCGGTGCCGGACGCGGCGCGCGGCGTGGAGCGTGCGCTGCGCAGCGCACGCCCGGATGCGACCTGGGTGATCCTCGGCTGGGAGTCCAATCCGCTGCCGGAGCTGCTGGACGCCGTCGACCGATCGCGGATGCTGATCGTCGACGGAGTCTCCGACCGCTACACCAGCGTCACCGACCGCGAGCAGGACTGGGGCGGCACGCCGTACGCGTTCGGCACCATCCCCAACTTCGGCGGGCGCACCACGCTCGGCGCCCGTACGCACCTATGGCACGAGAAGTTCTTCGCCTGGCGCGACAAGCCGGGCAGTGCGCTGGTGGGGACGGCGTATCTGCCGGAGGCCACCGACCGCGACCCGGCGGCCTTCGAGCTCTTCTCCGAACTGGCCTGGACACCGGCGGCGCCCGACGAGGCAGCGCGCGCCGCGTGGTTCGCCTCGTACGCCGACTTCCGCTACGGGGCGCCGGACGAGCACGCACGCGCCGCCTGGCGGGCCCTGTTCGACACCGCGTACCAGCAGCACGCCGCCGAACGCAGCGACCCGCACGACTCGCTCTTCGCGGCCCGCCCGGACCTCGCCGTGACCCGCGCCGCCGAGTACGCCCCGAGCGCCCTCACCTACGACCCGGCCCGCTTCGACGCGGCGCTGGCCGGCCTGCTCGCGGTGGCCGGCGGGCTGCGCACCAGCGCCGCCTACCGATACGACCTGGTCGATGTGGCACGCCAGGCGCTGGAACACCGCAGCCGTCAGTACCTGCCGCTGCTGAAGGCCGCCTATGACCGCGGCGATAAGGCCACGTTCCGCACGCTCGCCACGCTCTGGCTGAAACTGCTGCGGCTCACGGACGACCTGGCGGGCGCTCACCTGGCGTTTCTGCTCGGGCCGTGGGTGAACGACGCACGGCGGCTGGCGACCGACGACACCGAACGCGCCGAGTTCGAGCGCACCGCGAAGACGCTCCTCACGGTCTGGGGCTCCCGCGCCACCTCCGACGACGGCACCCTGCACGACTACGCCAACCGCACCTGGCACGGCCTCGTCGCCGACTTCTACCTGCCGCGCTGGCAGACCTGGCTGGACGAGCTGACGGACGCCCTCGCGCAGGGCCGTGCGCCGGTGCCGGTGGACTGGTTCGCCGTCGAGGAACCCTGGACCCGGCAGCGCAAGGACTACCCGCTTCGCCCGGTGGCCGACCCGCACCGCACGGCCACTCGCGTCCACGACGTCCTGGCCGCGGCCCCGTACCAGGGCGGCCTGGCGGTGACCGCCGAGCCGCGCGTGCTGCCGCCGGGCGGCCGGGCACAGGTACGGGCCGTCTTCACCAACGTCAACGGGCTGCGGGCCACCGGCCGCGTGGACCTGACCCTGGACGGGCTCGACGCACAGGCGGAGCAGGAGACGGGAGCCGGGGCGAGGTCAGGGGCCGCCGCGCGCGGCGCGCTCGCCGGTGTCACCGTTTCGCTGCCGAGCGTCCCGGCCGCGGGCAGTGGCACGGCCTCCTGGCAGGCCGACGTCCCCGACACGCCACTCGACCGTCCGCTCAGAGAGCTGCCGTACACGCTCACGGTCACCTACGGCCCGCAGGACGCGGACCGCGTGAGCGATCTGCGCACGGGCACGCTCTACGAGGCCCAGGCGCCGGGTGCCGACTGGCGGACGGTGAGCACGAACGACGCGGTCTTCGGGCAGTTCGACGACCGGTTCGCGATCGACGGCGCGGGCCGTGACCTCTGGAAGTCCACCGGCGAGTTCGGCGCCGTCTACCGCGAGGGCGCCTTCAAGGACGGCACCCTGCTCTTTCTGCGGGTGGACGCGCAACCGGCCACCGGACCCTGGGCACGCGCCGGCATCATCGCCCGCAACTCCCTCGCCGCCACCGGCACGCCCGCCTCCCCCGTCCCCGGCGGCTCCCCCGGCTTCGTCAACCTGGCGGTGACCCCGGCCAACGGCGTCGTCCTGTCCTACGACACGACCGGCGACGGCACGCTGGACACCTACCGGCGCCTGGCCGGCATCAAGGCCCCGGTCCTGCTGCGCCTGGGCCGCTCGGGCACCTCCTGCACCGGCGCCTGTTCCACGGACGACGGCGCCACCTGGCAGACGGTGGCCACGGTCACCTTGCCCCAGCTGGCTCCGGCCCAGGACGCGGGCCCGTTCATGACCGCCGCCAACGGTGGGAACGGGGCGCGGGCAACGGTGGAGTTCAGCGGGTGGCGGGTGGCGTAGGGTGCGCCGCCCGGCGGGGAGGCGCTCACGGGCCGCGGTGACCAAACCGCGGCCCGTCTCGTTCTGCTGGATGTGCTCCCACATCAGGTTACTTTTCAGGCGCAACCGCCCACTATCGACGTGGCGCAGGCCGAAGCCGCGGTCACGGAGCACTACTCCCGGCTGGCCCGGCTGGCATACCTGCTGCTGCCCTGCACCCTCGCCCACCACCGCAGGGTCCGTACCGCCCACGCCGTGACCCAGCGCGCGCTGCCGCGTGGCCGGAAGGACGAGGGTCCGGACACCCGGAGCGTCGCGGCCGTCCTGGCGCTGCCCGGCCAGCGCCAGGACGCCAGGAAGGACACGGCGCTGGACGCGCGCCGGGCAGCGGCCCGGGACGGCACCCCGGGCGATCCCGAGGACGCGACCACCCCTGACACCACAGACACCACAGACACCGCGGACACCACCGACGCCCCTGACACTCCGGACACCTCCGTCTCCGTTGACACCCCGGACACCGATCTCGGGTACGCCTATGTACGCGTGCGGGTGGTGCACGGCGCGCTGGAGGCGGGGCTGCCACGGCAGCATCTGTCGTGGCAGCAGCGGCTGTACATGCCGCCGCTGCTGCCGCTGGTGTGGGGGCTGCGGCTGGTCCCGTGCCCGAGCGGCCCCGAGGAACGCGCACTTGACCAGCGTCTTTCCGCACTGCCGGGTCCGGCCCGCGCGGCTTATCTCCTGCGCGTCCTGGAACGCCTGACCGAGGCCCAGACCCGCCAGGTCCTGGCCGCCGCGGGCGTCATCGACCCGGAGGCGGCCCTCCAGGCAGCCGCCGCTCTGCCGGCGCCGGGAGGCAGGACGGGACCACGACCGGGAACGGAAACCAGGAGCGCGGCCGGAAGCACACAGGCCACGGATTCCCTCCCGGACTTCGACGACGACCGCACCGCAACCACAGGCCCCGCCCCTGACCTCGGAGCGCAGAGCGCACCGGACGCCGACTGCCTGTCGGACTCCCGGGAGGAAACGGCGGCGGACTCGGCCCAGGACCACGGCGAGAAGGCCGCCGCACCGCCGCGCTCCGAAACAGGCAACGGCACTCCGCCGGAGCCGGTCAGCAGGAACACCGTCCTGCCGAAACCTCGGGACGCAGCCGCCACGCTGCCGGGCCCCCGCGACCCGGCCGCCCCACCGTCCGAACCTGGCCAAGCGATCGGTGTCCCGACGGAACCGAACGACACGACCGGCACGCCGCCGAAGCCCGCGGATCGCACCGCCGCACCCCCGGCCCCCCGACCCGAAAGCACCCCACCGCCGACCCCGTGGATCACTCCGCCGTCCGAGCCACAGGACGCGGCCCCGACGGTCCGCCCGGGCGGCGAGACGACCGGTGCGCCAGGTGCCGCGGACCGTGACGGAGTGCCGTTGGACTCCTTGGAGAGCGCCGCGGTCCTGCTGGGTTCCGCCGCGTTCGATCCGTGTTCCGTGCAGGCGCGGCCCACCAATTTGCTGCGGCGCAGACAGCGGGTCAAGGCCGGGCTCGTGGCGGCCTGCGCCGTGCTGGTCAGCGGGGCGCTGCTGGGGCTGCCGGGGCACGACGGCACACAGGGCGGCATGAACATCTCGGCCCCGTCCACCGCGGCGGACGCGGCACGCAAGGCGGCGCTCGATCCCGGCAAGTTGATCAGGGCCGCACCGGCGGCCTGGCGGACCTCCACGCGCACGGACTACTCGGTCTGGCCCGCGCGCGGCGTACTCGCCGACGACGAGGCGCTGTTGCGGCGGGCGCTCGCGGCGTGGGCGCGGCCCAGCGCACGGATCCGGCTGGCGGCGACACCTGGCACGCCGCTCGGCGCGCCGCCGGGCCCCGCCCAACTCCTCTACGCGGGCGAGGCAGACCACGTCAGAGTGGTGCTGCTCTACGACGGACTGCGCGTGGTGCGCTACGCCGAGCCCGCGGGCCACGGCCGGCGCGCCGTACTCGACCTCGCCCGCGTCGACGGGGCGGACGCCGCAGAGGCAACGGCGCTGGTGGTGGACCGCAGCCGCGGCGCCATCCGTTATCTGACCGCGCCCTGGGTGCGCGGCACCGCCGTACGGGACCTGCTACAGCCGGACGCACCCGCCGCCCCGCTGCACCGCTCGAAGGACGGCGTCACCGCCGCGGTGCCCGAGGCGTCACCGCCCGGCCTGTGCCCGTCCGTACCGGTGCTCCAGGTACAGGACTCGGGCACGCCCGGCCCGGCGGACACCGCGCGCACCAACGGCACGGCGAACCTGGCAGGCGCCGCGCACCCGCCCGGCGGAGCGGCCCCGGCGCCCATGACCGGCACTCACCGTGCGCCCCTGACCACCCGGCTGCTGGCCGACCTCGGCGAACCGGTGCCCGCACATCTCACCTCGGGCCGTCCCACCGCGCCCGGCGAGGCGAGTGGCCGGGACGCACTGCGCGACTGGGCGCACATCGGTTGTTCACTCGCTGTGCTGCGCGTGCACGGCGTGCGGTCGGTGAACTCCTGGCAGTACGCGCAGGAACGGCTGCCCGAAGCGAACGGCACCGCGTCCTGGCTGTGCACCAGGGCCGAGACCTGGCGCGGCACCGGCGACCGGGTCCTCGTGGCGTTCCAAGTGCCGGGCCGGGCCGCGATCGTCGTCGTGGCGCGCGCGCGAGAACTCGCCCGCGTGCGGCAGACGTACCCCGCATGTCCTGGCCGGAGTGATGTGGAAGTCCACCGCGGGCCACCGCTATCTACTGGCCGCGGGCAGCGAGAACGTCTGCTGGATCGCCGCCACGGGTGCGGTGCACGGCAGCGCCCGCGGGCACGCCCTGGCCGTACCCGCCCAGCGGGGCGCCCGGATCGGGCTCACCGCCACGTTGGCGGGCCGGCTCACCGACGGCACCCGTATCGCACCGCCCCGCTGAGTGACGAGCCTGAGCCCGCGGCCCGCGCGGCGCGCGGTCCGCCACGTGTGCCTCGTCACTCAGCAACGTCATATGGCTTGGAACAGACGGCCGAATGCGCTCGGTAAGGTGTTCGTATGACGACCGGGATGCGCCGCAGGATGAGCGTCGAGGAGCGGCGGCGGCAACTGATCGGGGTCGCGCTCGACCTGTTCAGCCGCCGCTCGCCCGACAAGGTCTCCCTGGACGAGATAGCCGCCGCGGCAGGCATCTCGCGCCCGCTGGTCTACCACTACTTCCCGGGCAAACTCAGCCTGTACGAGGCCGCACTGCGGCGCGCCGCGGACGATCTCGCGGGGCGTTTCGTGGAGCCGCTCCAAGGCCCGCTCGGTGTACGGCTGCTGCGGGTGGTGCGCCGTTTCTTCGACTTCGTCGACGAGCACGGGCCCGGGTTCGCGGCGCTGATGCGGGGCGGGGAGCACGGTCGGGTCCTCGACGGCCGGCGCGGTGATCGCATCGGTGCGGCAGACGGCGTACGAGCAGCTTCTTGTGCACCTGGGCCGACGAGCCGCCCGCGCGGCTCGACCTCGTCGTACGGTCATGGATCTCGCTGGTCGAGTCGACGGCGCTGATCTGGCTGGACGGGCGGCGTATTCCGCGGGGCGAGGTGGAGCGGCAGCTGGTGCACGAGTTCGGGGCGCTGGTCGTGGTGGGGGCGGCGTACGACCCGGGGATGGCGGGGATCGTACGGGGGGTTCTTGCCGAGGAGGCGGGCGACGGGGTTTTCGGGAGCTGGTGGGACGGGTCGCGGCGCTGTGCTCGTGAAGTGCCGCAGCCCTGCGAGCTCAGCATGATCCAAATGAGAGAGGCTCAAGCAGCCGGAGAAGATCCCGGCACCGTCGAGGGCCGGATTCGAGCAGCACAGACCGCAGGACCGTTCAGCCGGGTGTGATGAACCCCGACTCATACGCGGCGATCACCGCCTGTGTGCGGTCGCGGGCCCCCAGCTTGGCGAGGATCGCACTCACGTGGTCTTGACGGTTTCCGTGCCCACCACCAGCTCCGTTGCGATCTCCGTGTTGGACATCCCGCGGGCCATCAGGCGCAGGACGCCCGACTCGCGGTCCGTCAGCGCGGCCCGCTCCAGCACCGCGCGGGCCTGCGGGTTGGTGTGGGTGGCGGCCATGCGGCGCAGCGCGGCCGGGAAGAGCAGCGACGAACCGGCGGCGACCAGCCGGATCGCGTGGACGATCTCCGAAGGGTGCGCGCGCTTGAGCAGGAAGCCGTCCGCGCCCGCGCGCAGCGCCTCGTAGACGTACTCGTCGTTCTCGAACGTGGTGATCGCCAGGATCTTCGGCGGGTCCGGGAACGCTGCCAGGACGGCGCGGGTGGCCTCGATCCCGTCGAGCAGCGGCATCCGGACGTCCATCACCACAACGTCCGGGCGCAGTCGGCGGACCAGGGGGATGACCGCGGCGCCGTCGGCGGCTTCGCCGGTGACCTCGATGTCGGGCTGCGCCTGAAGGATCGCCCGGAGTCCGACACGGACCAGTGGCTCGTCATCGACCAGAAGCACGGTCAGCGGCATGGGGTCACATTAGGCGATCGGCAACCGGGCATGGACCCGCCAACCGTCCGCGCAGGGGCCCGCGTCCGCGTGCCCGCCGAGCAGGGCGGCCCGCTCGCGGATGCCGCGCAGGCCCCTGCCCCGGCCCGCCGGCGCCAGGCCGGCATCGCCCAACCGGTTGCGGATGTCCAGTTCCACCGCGTCGTCGTGTACGTCGATCCGCACGGTGACGGGAACCGGGCCGGCGTGCCGCAGCACATTGGTCAGCGATTCCTGGAGTATGCGGTAGCCCTCGCGGGAGACCGGACCCGAAACGGCGTCCAGCGAGCCTCTCACCTCGGCGCTCACGTCGGCCCCAGAGCCGCGTGCGGCGTCCAGCAACCGCCCGGTGTCGGTGAGTGCGGGGCGTTCGCCGGGCTGTCCGGAGTCCTCGCGCAGTACTTTCAACACCCGGTCCAGGTCGTGCAGGGCCTGCCGTCCCGTCTCCTCGATGGCGACCAGCGCCCGTTCGATGAACTCCGCCGAGCCCGCAGCCCGGGCCGCACCCGCCTGCACCACCGCCACCGTGAGTGCGTGGCCGATCGAGTCGTGCAGTTCGCGGGCGAGCCGGTTGTGTTCCAGCAGCCGTTCGGTGCGTTCCTCCAGCGCGGCGATGCGCTCGGCGGCCGACGGCGCGAGCAACCATCGCGCCGCGGCGGCGACGAGCTCGCCCGTCACCACCACGACGGCCGCAAGACCCAGCAACGGCAGCGGCGCCAGCAGGACGTATCCGCCGCCGCGACTCGCGAGGCTGACCGCCAGCGTAGGAAGCCACACCGAGGCGTTCCATGCGAGCGTGCCCAACTGCACGCGCACCACCAGCCAGCACACGGTCCGCCACCTGTCGGCTGCCGACCTCGCCGGAGCCGCCGCGATCTGGGCGCGGCGGGCGTCCCGCTCAGGTGAGGGCCGCCCGGCGACCAGCATCAGCTGCGCCTGCACCCCTTCTGCGAGCCGCACCACCGGCACCAGGCCGAGAAGGACGAGCGGCGGCACCGACACCAGCGCGGCGTGCAGCAGCACGACCTGCCCGCGGCCGCCACCGCCGGGGTGGATGAACATGCACACCACGGCGAACAAGGCGCCGGTCACCAGGTGCAGCCAACGGGTGCAGACGTTGGCGAGGGTCAAGGGACGAAGCAGCCTGCGCATGGCACCGATCCTGGCACTGCCGCGCGGCACCTGGCCTCCCCCGGCCGGGGGAGGCCCTTCCCACCGCCGGGGGAAGCGCAGCCGGTGCCCGGGGCGGGAGCGTGGGGCCATGACCTCGATCGACATCCATGAACTGGTGAAGGACTACGGCAGCACCCGAGCCGTCGCCGGGCTGACGTTAAGCGTCCGTCCCGGCCGGGTCACCGGCTTCCTCGGTCCCAACGGCGCCGGCAAGTCCACCACCATGCGCATCGTCCTCGGCCTCGACCGTCCCACCTCTGGCACGGCGACCATCGGCGGACACCCCTACGCGCGTCTTGACCAGCCGCTACGGCACGTCGGCGCGCTGCTCGACGCCTCGGCCGCCCACCCCGCACGCACCGCCCACGGCCACCTGCTGACCCTCGCGCACAGCAATCGCCTACCTCTGCGCCGGGTCACCGAGGTGCTGGAGAAGATGGGTCTTGCGAACGTGGCGAAGCGGCGGGTGCGCACCTTCTCGCTCGGCATGCGGCAACGGCTCGGACTGGCCGCCGCGCTGCTGGGCGATCCGCCGGTGCTCATGCTGGACGAACCGTCGAACGGGCTCGACCCGGAAGGCATCGTCCACCTGCGCGAACTGGCCCGTGAGCTTGCCTCGGAAGGCCGCACCGTCCTGATCTCCAGCCATCTGATGAGCGAGGTCGCGGCGAGTGCCGACCACGTCGTCGTGCTGGGACGCGGCCGGCTGCTGGTGGACAGCCCGATGAAGACGTTCCTCAGGGAGCACACACGTCGACGGGTGCGCCTGCGCACCACCGAGGACGATCGGCTGCGCCGCTTGCTCGCGGACAACGGGCTGCGGGCGCTGCCGGACGGCGACGGAGGCTGGACGGTGGACGGCACCGAGGCGGCGTTCGTCGGCGACGTAGCCGCGCGATCGAACGTTGCGCTCCTCGAACTCACCGACGACCAGACCTCCTTGGAGGAGGCCTACCTGCGACTGACCGCGGAGCACGCGGAGTTCACGGCTGACGCCCAGAGCAAGGGAGTGTGATCGTGACCGCTGACGTGATGATTTCCGCGGCCCGCGCCGAATGGGCCAAGGTCGCCTCCGTACGGGGACTTGTCGCCGCCCTGAGTGGCACGCCGATCGCGACGATCGGCTTCGGTGCACTGGCCTGCGCTCTGGCAGGCGCCCACCAGACCGGCAAGAGCGGCTTCGACCCGCTCTGGTTCTCGTTCTTCGGCATCGGCTTCGGCCAGATCGCGGCCATCTGCTTCGGCACATTGGCGATGGCGGGCGAGTACACCCACGGTTCGGTGCGCGTATCGCTGGCAGCCGTACCGCGTCGCGGTGTGTTCTACACGGCCAAGCTGACCGTCCTCGCGGGCACCGCCCTGGCCGCCGGCCTGGTCGCCGGATTCGGCACACTCCTGGTCACCCAACCGCTGCTGGGCAAGCACGGCGCGGGGCTCGACGCCCTCGGCTTCTTGCGCGCGGCAGTCGGCTGCGGCATCTACCTCGCTCTGCTGACGCTGCTCGCAACCGGCACGGCGGCGGTGCTGCGCAGCCCGGTCGCCACGCTCGGTCTGCTCATCCCACTGGTCTGCCTCCTCTCCCCGATCCTGGGCCCCGACGGGGCCGGAAAGGCCGGGCAGTTCCTCCCGGACCAGGCAGGACAGCAGGTGCTCCACACCACGCCGGAAGGGCTACTGGGCCCCTGGCCGAGCCTTATGGTCACGGCCGGCTGGGCAGCGATCGCGGTGGGCGCGGGATGGTGGGCCCTGCGTCGACGGGACGCGTGAGGTGCTGTTCGGGCCCGATCACGGCACGCGTGGTGCAGACCGAAGAGGACCGGGCGCAGCCGAACTCGGCGTCTGACAGGAGCCGAGAGATACGTGCCCCGCCCGGTCCCCGAAGGGTCTGGGCGGGGCACGGTCAGAGCTGTCAGAGCTGTCAGCGCTGGCGGTACACGGCGACCGTGCGGGCCGGGACCGTGAAGGTGCCCGAAGCCGGCGCGTAGCTCGCCGTCTTCACCACCGGGTCCGAGCCGTGGGCCTGGAGCGGGTGCAGTGCGAACGCGGTGCCCGCGAGGGACGGGACCTGCTGGGTCTGCCGGTCGGGAGTGGCGTTGAAGACGATGACGAGGTCGGCCAGACGCATCGTGATGACACCGGGGGTCTCCGCCGGCCCTGAGAGCGGGAAGGACAGCTTCCGCTGCACGTCGGCCGTGGTGCTCAGGTCGAAGGCCGGCTCGGTGGCGTGGATCGTCAGCAGGTCGCGGTAGGCGGCCGAGGTGGCGTCGATGTCCTGGCAGCCCGGCACCGGCACGCTCGCGAGCAGGGGGCCCGCGTAGGGCCACTTGTCCTGGTTGCGGCGGCGGCGGCAGACCGCGGCCGAAGCCGTTGCCGTCCTGGCAGTTCCAGTGGATGGCGTTGAACCAGTCGCCGCTGTCGTACGAGTTGCGGTCGAGCGACTTGGAACGCAGCAGGTCCGAGCCCGCCAGGGAGAGCGCGGGGCCCTGGGAGAGGGCCGCGGTCGCCATGCCGAGGACCTGCATCCGGGCACGGTCCGCGGACGGTGTGCCGGACGGGAGTTTGTAGGTGAGCGCGTCGTACAGGGTCTCGTTGTCGTGCGCGTCCACGTAGGCGAGGGCGTCACCGGGGGCCTGTGCGTAGCCGGCCGGGGAGCCGTTGTAGTCGACGTCGGCGCCGGTCACGGCACTGCCCATGCTGTCGGTGAACTGGTAGGCGGCGAGATTGCCGGTGAGACCGACCTTGATGAGGTCCTGGTAGTGCAGCAGCCGGGTGCGCTGCTCGGCGGGGGTGCCGTTGGCCGTTGACGCGTTGGGGTCGGTGTAGAGGCCGGAGGCGAAGCCCTGGACGCCGGGGTCCGAGTCGAAGGGGCCGCCGCCGCGCACCGCGTCACGGGCCCGGTCGGAGAAGGTGGCGATGCCGGTGCCGGCCATGTTCTGCTGGGTGGCCTGCACGAAGCGGGCGTCGCCCGCGATCTCGCCGAAGTTCCAGCCCTCGCCGTAGAGGATGATCTTCTTGCCGTCGACGCCGTCCTTGGCCGGTGTCAGCGCGTCCAGGGCGTGCCGGACGGCGAGGATGTTCGCCTTCGGGTGGTGGCCCATGAGGTCGAAGCGGAAACCGTCGACCTTGTACTCCTTCGCCCAGGTGACGATCGAGTCGACGACCAGCTTGCCCATCATGGCGTGTTCGGGCGCGGTGCCCGCGCAGCACGTGGAGGTGGCGACGCTGCCGTCGTCCATCAGCCGCTGGTAGTAACCGGGCACGATCCGGTCGAGCACGGAGGTCTTCGCCTGCCCGGCCGCCGCGGTGTGGTTGTAGACGACGTCCATGACGACCCGCAGCCCGTCCCCGTTGAGCCCCTGCACCATCCGCCGGAATTCGACCGTGCGGGCCGTGCCGTCCGGGTTCGTGGCGTACGAGCCCTCCGGGACCGTGTAGTGGTACGGGTCGTAGCCCCAGTTGTACGCGTCCGTGGCGGCCGTCTTCGTCACGCACTCCTGCTGCTGGGACGAGTCGGCGGGCAGGGACGGCAGGTCGCAGGCGGGCGAGGTCTGGTCCGCGGCGCGCTCGGGGACGGTGGCCATGTCGAAGGCGGGCAGCAGATGGACGTAGGAGGTGCCGGCCCGGGCGAGGGCGCGCAGGTGCTTCGAGCCGTCGCTGTCCGCGTCGGCGAAGGCGAGGTAGCTGCCGGGGTGACGGGTGGTCGGGTCGGCCACGGAGAAGTCACGGATGTGCAGTTCCTGGATCCGGGCGTCGCGCAGCGGCACCGCGGCGGGCTTGCGCAGCTGCGTCCAGCCGGGCGGGGCCAGGGCCGGGTCGTCGAGATCGGCGACGACGCTCCGCTCGGAGTCGGCGGTCAGGGCGGTCGCGTACGGGTCGGTGACCAGGTTGGTGACCATCTTCTGGACGGTCGGCGCCCAGACCTGGACCGCGTACCGGTACGTCTTGCCGCGCCAGCCGCTGGTGCCGGTGACCGACCAGGTGCCCGTGCGCTCGTCGCGCCGCATCGGCACTCTCGTGCCGTCGAGATCGAGAAAGACCTGGTGGGCGGTGGGGGCCCAGACGGAGAGGGTGGGGCGGCCGTGGTCGAAGACGGGGCCGAGCTTCGCCTTGGCCGCGGCGCCGTAGAGGTCGTCGAGGACGCCGGGGATCTGCACGCCACTCGCGGCGGCAAGAGAGCCGTCGGCCGTGCGCTGGACGGCGATGAGCTGGCCGCGGAGGGCTTCCGCGGTTTTCTGCCGGGTGTCGTCGCTCGATGCGACGGTGAACGCCGGGAGGTCCTTGAGGTGCGGGAATGCTGCTTTTTCCGCGGCGGTCAGGGTGCTCGGTGTGAGCTTGAGGGCTTCGCCCGTGCCGACGAGCGCACCGTCGCTGACAGTGAGGCCGCCGTCGGGCGCGGATATCAGTTGCTCGGTGGCTTGGGCGGTGGCGGGCACGTTCCAGACGACCGTGGTGCGGTCGATCCACTGGGCCTCGGAGGTGGTGAGGTCGGTGGCCGACTGCTCGGGTGTCGGGGCCGCGGTGGCCGCGGGGACGGTGCCCAGAGCCAGCAGGGCCAGGACGGCGGTGGCGGTTGCGGCTCTGCGCAGGGGGACGGGGATCACAGGGTGTTGCTCCTTGCGGGGGTGCGGGTTGTTACTGCCCGTCCGTCCGTGTCGGGCGTGGCCCGAGCCGGACGCCTGAGCACCGGGCAGACGTGCAACCGGGACCCCGGGGCGGAGTGGGGGGACCGCCCCGGGGTCCGGTGGTTCAGCAGGACCGGGCGCCGGTGTGCAGGGCCAGGGCCGTGTTGGTGCCGAGAGTGGCCGTGAAGGTGCCATTCGAGTTCACCGTCACCGGTGAGCCGTTTTGCACATTGCAGTAGGTGCCCCCGGCCAGGGAGGTCTGGAAGGTCTGGGTGATCGACGACGACTCGTGGTTGATGGCCACGAACGCCTTGCTGCCGCGTCCGAACGCGATCGCGTTGTTGCCGTTGTCCCACCAGTTGGTGACCGGCTGGCCGGCCGCGGTGTTACGGAAGGCGACCATGCTCTGGATCTCCGGCCAGTGGTGCTGGCACTTCCAGCCGTCCTGGTAGCAGGCGTTCACGGTGCCGCCGTTGGGCGGCCCGGCGTCGTTGTCGGAGAACTCGTAGCCGGAGTGGACGTCGGGTGAGCCGTAGGGCCAGGCGAGCATGAAGACGTTGGCGAGGGTGTAGTTCGCGCCGTCCTTGTAGGTGAGCGTGGAACCGTTGCGTTCGGTGTCCCAGTTGTCGACGAAGACACCGGCCTGACCGCTGGGCAGATAGCCCCAGCTTTCGCCGAAGTTGTTCAGATAGGCGAGCTTCTCGCCGGTGAAGACCGCCTTGAGGTCCCGGCCGTAGCGGAACTCCTGGACGTCTCCGTTGGGCAGGTACTCGTCCGGCTGGACGGCCTCGCCGGCGCCGTAGATCACTTCCTGCTTGAAGTAGACGTTCGGGTTGGTCAGCTGCGACTTGATCGCGGCGATGTCCTCGGTGGCGATGTGCTTGGCCCCGTCGATCCGGAAGCCGTCGACGCCGAGCGAGAGCAGGTCGTTCAGGTACTGCGCGAGCCGGCTGCGGACGTACGTCTCATTGGTGTCCAGGTCGGCCAGGCCCACCAGCTCGCAGTGCTGGACGTTCCACCGGTCGGCGTAGTTGCTGACCTCGGAGGTGCAGTCGTCCATGTCCTGGGACTGGTAGATCCCCGGGTAGTTGTACTTGGTGTACGAGGAGCCGCCGGTGCCGGTGCCGGAGCCCGCCGTCATGTGGTTGATGACGGCGTCCGCGACCACCTTCACGCCCGCCGAGTGACAGGTGTTGATCATGTTCTGGAAGGCGGCGCGGTTACCCAGGCGGCCGGCTATCTGGTAGCTGACCGGCTGGTACGAGGTCCACCACTGGCTGCCCTGGATGTGTTCGGTGGCCGGGGACACCTCCACGTATCCGTAACCGGCCGGGCCGATGGTCTGGGTGCACTCCTTGGCCACCGAGTCGTACTTCCACTCGAAGAGTTCGGCGGTGACGTCCTTGCTGCCTGGCGGGGCCGCCTGCGCGGTGCCGGGCGGGATGATCGCCGTTGCCGCCACGCCGGCCGCGAAGGCGAGCGCGAGGGCGACGGTCAGAGGTCTACCGGCCATGGTTCCTCCTGCACATAGGTGCACTGGGTGTTGCTGACGGCAACACGAGCAACGCGCCATGCCCGCACTTGCGTACCTTTCGGTACCTTCATTGAAGATTCTTGCAGCAAGCCATCATCTGGTTGCCGCATCCGTGACCGTACGATCGCCGTACCGACCGGTCAACCCTTGCCACACATGGAGTTGCGGGAAATTTCAGCCGTTCGGGATTTCTGCAAGGTCTTTCGCAAATGCTTGCAGCAGTGCTAACTTCGCGGCGTCTCCGGTCCGGTCGACCGATGGCCCCGCACCCCAATGCGGGGCCTCACGCGCCCGGTCGGCCGGGCCGGTCTCAGGTGCACGCAGGCGGGGCGGCCGCCCCGTGCGCCTGCTCCGGCGAGCGCGCGGGGCAGGGCAGGGCCCGGATCATGGGATCCTCGACGTGAGACGAGGACCGAGGACCGGCCGCGCCGGACAAGGAACAGCATGCATCTCGAACGCTCCGCAGGCATCGACCACGCAGCACTGCGTGCCCGGCTGCGGCACGTCTACTGGATCGGTGGCGGGAGCGGCGCGGGCAAGTCGGCCATCGCCCGGCGGCTGGCCGATCAGTACGGTTGGCATCGTTACGCGACCGACGACGTGATGGGAGAGCACGCCGGGCGGACCACGCCAGAGGAAGCCCCGTTCGTGCACAGGTTCATGGCGATGACCATGGACGAGCGGTGGGTGGACCGATCCCCGGAGATCATGCTGGAGACGTTCCACTGGTTCCGGGGCGAGGGCTTTCGGCTGATCGTCGAAGACCTTCTCCGGCTGCCGCCACAACCCTGCATCGTCGTCGAGGGCTTCCGGCTGTTGCCGCACCTCGTGAAGCCGCTGCTTGCCCTCCCCAGCCAGGCGGTCTGGCTGCTTCCGACACCCGAGTTCCGCGAGGTCGCGATCCGCAACCGTGGTCCGGCAGGGTGGGCGTTCATCCGGATGACCAGCGATCCGCAGCGGGCCAGGCGCAACACCGCCGCTCGGGATGCGCTGTTCACGCAACGGCTCGCCGAGGAGACCGGACGCCTCGGACTGCACTCCATCCCCATGGGCACCGCGCTGACCGAGGACGATGCGGCCCAGCAGGTCACCGAGTGGTTCGGGCTCTGAGCCACGGCTGTCTGCGCGCGGGGCTGGACGGCCTGCTCAGACTGTGGGCGGTTCGCCGGCCTTCAGGTTCGCTATGAACGAGGTCCAGGTGTCCGCCCTGAACACAAGGCTCGGGCCTTCAGCGGTCTTGCTGTCACGCACAGGAACGATGCCGGTGAGGCCGTCGGCGACTGTGACGCACTGGCTGTTGGCACCGCTGTATGTGCTCGTTCGCCACACAGTTTCGGACAGGTCGTACTGCATCCGGGACACCCTCTTTCACTCTCTCGCTTCTGCGGCTTTGACCAGCAGGTCAGCGCTATCGTTTGGCCCCAGAGCCACGGCCTGCAGATGCTCGAACATCGACTTGTAGCGACGCAGCTCCGCTTCGGACTCCAGGAAGAGATCCCCTGCCGACGTGTCCACATAGACTAGTTCCGGGTCTGCGGGGTCAGGGAAATCCATATGTACGAAGCTACCGGCCATGCCTGCGTGTGCGCCGCCGCTGAAGGGGATTACTTGGAACGTGATGTGCGGCTCTTCCATGAGCTGGAGCACGTGACGAACCTGCTCCCGCATCGCCTTACGGTCGCCGACCGTGCGTCGGATGGCCGCCTCATCGACGATGGCCCAGAGCTGTAGCGGGTGCTCCTTGCTGAGCAACGCCTGCCGTTCCATGCGCGCTTGGACTCGTTGCTCCACCCCTTCCCGACTGACTGTGGGCAACCCGCCTCTGATCACTGCACGGGCGTACGGCTCGGTCTGCATCAGGCCAGGGACAAGCAGCGACTCGTAGTTGCGTACGGTGCGCGCCTCGGCCTCGAACCCGATGTAGGCGGTGTACTCCTCGTACAACTCCGAGTGATACGGCCGAAGCCAGCCCCGATCCGTGGACCCGCTCTGAACAGCCAGAAGATCGCTCCGTTGCTCCTCGGTCGCCTCGTAGAGGTCCAGCAGAGCGACCAGCGTCCGCTTCTGCGGTCGGGAGCGTGCCTTCTCGATGCGGTACAGCGTCGCAGTGTTGATCCCCGTCTTCTCTGCGACGTCGTCTTGGGTCAGCTCCGCCACTGCACGTAGTTTGCGCAGCTCGGCGGCGAGCCGCCGGAGCCTGACGGTGGGTGGGGGCTGTCGCTTCTCCGACACGTGCCGATCCCTTCACACTCAAACGCGTGACAGTCATTTGCATAGGTTGCATTTCCATGACTGGTGAGTGCATTCTATGCCCATCGTCACTGAACGTGCCAATCCAATGACACATCGGTGAACTTGACGATGCGTCACCCGCTCCCAAGGGGATGAGCCATGCCCGCAAGAGCCCAACCAACAGCAACAGCACCCGCCCCCACAGGGGCGGCAACGCACACGTTCCCGCAGGAGCGCCGCAGCGTCGGCCGTGCCCGAGATGCCCTCCGGCATCAGCTGGCGATATGGCACGTCGACGCCGACGTCACCGACTCTGCCGTGCTGTTGCTCTCCGAGCTGGCGACCAACGCCGTCCGTGCGACGACGGCGGGCTGCCGGACCATCGGGGTCCGGTTCGAGCTGACCGGAGCCGAGTTGCGGCTTGAGGTGTCCGACGGGAGCGGCAAGCAGCCAACGCTGAAGCACGCCGGGGACGAAGAGGAGTGCGGGCGAGGGCTGGCTCTGGTGGCTGCCCTGGCCGACCGCTGGGGCGTCGAACCGCTCGACGCGGTCGGCAAAGTCGTCTGGGCACTGCTGGTGCTGTCCAGCGAGAAAGGTGCCTTGACCAGCGCAACAGATCAATCTCTGAACCCACAGACAGGCGGTGCGGAATGACGGAGAAGAACACGCGGGGCAAGCGGAAGACGGCGGCTGAAACACTCAGGGAAGCCGAGCAGGTGCACGGCGAACTGAGCGCGGCACTGCGCAGTGCCGGAATCGTGCTGCCGTCCCTGGGCGTGGACGCCTTGGCCTACGGCGACGAGAAGCCGCAACCCCTGGTCGAGCTGGGCCGCTGCAACGTTCAGACGGCCCGCGAACTCACCGCCGTACTCCGCGCACGGCCAACGCGCCTCGAATAGCGCACCGTGAAGCGGCGCGCCCGCCCGCGGCTAGCTGGAATCGGCCTGAAGCCCCATCCGCTCGCTGGGACAGGCGACGGTCTCCGCACCGGCTCCGGCGGCGCGGGCCCGCCCGGCGAACAGGGCGATCAGAAGGGTCGGTACGAGCAGGAGGCCGAAGGCGGCCCCGTAACCGGCCGGTACGGACGCGCCGCCCGCCAGACAGGCGTTGAGCACGGCGGAGGACAGGGCCATGACCGTGACCTGGCCCAGATTCTGGTTGGTCTGCATCGCGCTGCTCGCATAGCCCTGTCGGCCGGGCGGGCTGTGCGAGAGCGACAACACGGTCAGGGACGGGGCCAGCAGTCCCATGCCGACGGCGGCCAGCACCATGGCACAAGCAGCGATGAGCACCGGCACCCCGGGGGCTGTCCCGGCCACAGCGAGTGCGACCGCCGCCGTCATCACGATCGCGCCGATCGTGACCATCCGATGCCGGGGCCGGCCCGGCAGCCGGCCCTGCACCCAGGAGGCGCCCGCCCAGGCCATGGCGGCACCGGTGAACGCCAGGCCGACCACCGCAGCGGGCACATGCCGTTCGGCAATCAGCATCAGGGTACGAACGCCTCCAGCGTGAAGTACGCGCCGGAGGCCAGACCACGCAGCAGCACCGTGACCGGCAGGCCCCGGGCGGCTCGCCATGTGCCCACCGGCAGCAGCCGCGGCGCGAAGGCCACGAGAAGGCCAAGGCCCACCGCCACGAACAGCAGGTGTCGGACGTCCCAGCCGGAAACGCCGTACTGTCCCAGCGCCGCACCCAAGCTCACCGCCACCGCCAGCAGCAGCGGCGGGCGCGAGGAGCGGCCGTCCGACGGCACGGCGGCTGCCGGCCCAAAACGACCTCTCCCCACGGCCACTAGCACGAGTGCCGGCAGCACCATCAGGGCGGCCAGTCCGAAGAAGACCGCCCGCCACGACCACCACTCGGAAACCAGACCGGCCAGCGGCGGGCCCACCAGTGACGGAATGACCCAACATGCACTCGTCATAGCCAGCGCACGGGGCCGCAAGTGTTCCGGATACGTCTGACCGATGGCCGTGTTGATCGACACCGCGACCACTCCGGCTGCAAGACCGTCCAGGAACCGCCCGCCCGCGAGCTGCCAGATGGAGTTGCTGGTGGCCGAGACGATCAGGGTGACCACGGTCAGCGCCATGCCCGCCGCCAGCGGCCTGCGTGCTCCAAAACGGTCCGCCCAGTGCCCTCCCAGGACCCCGCCCAGCAGACTCGCCGCGACGAAGCAGCCCGCCACCAACGGGAACAGGGACACTCCGTCGAAGTCTCGGGCCGCCGTCGGCAAGACGGGCACCACGGCCAGTGCGGTGAACCCGGTCAGGAACTCCGCCGCGGCGAAACTGACTGTGGCGGCGAGGTACGTCCGGGAGAACAGTCCTTCCTCGGCGGCTTCGGACCGCAGCAGCAGCGCGCGATCAGCCATCGTCGCCTGCCCGCTGCCCGCCCGCGCAGGCGCTGCTGTCACGGATATCGCAAGCAAGCCACTCGACAAAGGGTTTCGGGCCATAAGTCACGGCTGCACAAGTTATTCGGCCCAGCCGGCTGCAAGCCACTCGTTTTCGGGCTGTCCCACAGCCTGGACGCAGACGGCCCGGATGCAGACGGCCCGGATGCAGACCACCGTCCGTCAGGCTCTGGGGGCCTTTCACGGTACGTACCGAAGAGCCCGTGCCAGGTGGGCCGACACACACCCATGCCCGCACGCGGGCGCGCCCCTTCCTTGCAGGCGCGCCCGCGTCTCACCGATCGTGTCGCGCGGCGATCACTCCGTCGTCCACCACACCGTCGTATCTCCCGGCACCACCGCCGTACCGTCCTGCGCGACCGTCACGTCGTCCGCGCCGCCGGTCGCGCTGGAGAGCAGGACGCGCCCGGGCGCGGGGATTTGCACCGGCGCGCCGGTGGTGTTGGCGGTGCAGACGAAGGCCGCGCCGTCGGCCGCCGACCTGCGGAAGACCAGCGTGTTCTCGGGGGCGTCCAGCCACTCCACCGCGTCGCCTGCGCCGAGCGCAGGGTGGGCGCGGCGGGCGGCGAAGGCGGCGCGGTAGAGCTCCAGGGTGGAACCCGGCACGCCGTCCTGGGCCGCGACGCTCAGCTCCCCCCAGCCGGACGGCTGCGGCAGCCAGGAGCCGCCGTCCCCGAACCCGCAGGAAGGCCCGTCGGCGGTCCACGGAATCGGCACCCGGCAACCGTCCCGGAAGCCGTCCTGGCCCGCAGCACGGAAGAACGACGGGTCCTGGCGCACCTCGTCCGGCAGGTCCACCACATCCGGCAGGCCCAGTTCCTCGCCCTGGTAGACGTAGGCGGAACCGGGCAGCGCCAGCATCAGGAGGGTCGCGGCGCGTGCCCTGCGCAGTCCGAGTGCCGTCTCGCCTGCGGTGCGCAGCTGAGTGCCCAGGCCCGACGGGTTGGCGTAGCGGGTGGTGTGCCGGGTGACGTCGTGGTTGGAGAGCACCCAGGTGGCGGGGGCGCCGACGGGGCGCACGGCGTTCAGGGAGCGGTCGATGATCTCGCGCAGTTCGGCCGCGTCCCAGTAGGCGCTCAGATACTGGAAGTTGAACGCCTGGTGGAGTTCGTCGGGGCGGACGTAGTTGGCGGTGCGCTCGATGGTGGGGGTCCAGGCCTCGGCGACGAAGACCCGCTCTCCCGGGTACTCGTCGAGGATGTGCCGCCAGGCTCGGTAGATCTCGTGCACGCCGTCCTGGTCGAAGAACGGCATGACGTCGTTGCCGAGCAGTTTCAGCTGGTCGTGGCCGCCGAGGTCGGGCAGTCCCGGGGCCTTCACCAGGCCGTGCGCGACGTCGACGCGGAAGCCGTCCACGCCCATGTCGAGCCAGAACCGCAGAATCGACCGGAATTCGTCGCCGACCGCCGGGTGGTCCCAGTTGAGGTCGGGCTGTTCGGGCGCGAAGAGGTGCAGGTACCACTCGCCCGCGGTGCCGTCCGGTTCGGTGACGCGGGTCCAGGCGGGGCCGCCGAAGATGGACTCCCAGTCGTTCGGCGGAAGTTCACCGTCCGTGCCCTTGCCGGGCCGGAAGTGGTAGCGCTCACGCAGTGCCGAGCCCGGGCCTTGGGCGAGCGCCCGCTTGAACCATTCGTGCTGGTCGGAGGAGTGGTTGGGCACCAGGTCGACGATGATGCGCAGGCCGAGTCCGTGTGCGTCGCGGATCACCGCGTCGGCGTCCATGAGGGTGCCGAACATGGGGTCGACGGCGCGGTAGTCGGCGACGTCGTAGCCCGCGTCGGCCTGCGGAGAAGCGTAGAAGGGGCTGAGCCACACCGCGTCGACACCGAGGTCGCGCAGGTACGGGAGGCGGGAGCGTACCCCTTCGAGGTCTCCCATGCCGTCGGCGTTGCTGTCGGCGAAGCTGCGGGGATAGACCTGGTAGATCACCGCTTCCCGCCACCAGTCGCGGTGCGGCGCGGTGGCATCGGCGGTGGCGCCCGGCCGGGCGGCGGCAGCGGGCGCGATCGGCGGCTGGTCGGCGGTGGGATGCGGCTGGTCGGCAGTGTGCTGACTCATGTCTTCCTTGCTGCGTCCGGTGGTGCGATGGGGGTCCCTCCCCGGCCCGTAAGGCGGCACTGGGGAAAGCTGGTCGTGTCCGGCAAGACCGGACAGTGGGTACGGGACGTCCCGCCTTGCGCGACGTCCCAGCACCGCGGTGGTGCGCGGGCGTTCCGGCTGTGCACGTGCTGTCTTCCCCCAAGGACGGCAGGCGCGGACTCAGGCCTTCGTACCGCCCGCGGTGAGACCGGTCACCAGGTTCTTCTGCACGAGGTAGAAGACGGCGGAGATCGGGATGGCGATGAGGACCGCGGTGGCGGCCATGTAGTTCCACTCTGCGTCGTGCTCGCTGACGAAGCTCTGCAGACCGACGGCGAGGGTGTATTTCTCGTCATCCAGCATGAACGTGGACGCGAAGGCGACCTCGCCCCAGGCGGTGAGGAGGGTGTAGAAGGCGGCGACCGCGAGCCCTGGCCTGGCCAGCGGCATGATGAGCCGCCAGAACGTCCCGAAGGGCGACAGGCCGTCCACGCGTCCCGCCTCGTCGATCTCCATCGGGATGGTGTCGAAGTAGCCCTTGAGCAGCCAGGCGCTGTAGGGCACGGCGGTGGAGCAGTAGACCAGGATGAGGGCGCCGTAGGTGTCGATGAGGCCGAGGTCGGCGAGGATCACGTACATCGGCACGATCAGCACGGCGATCGGGAACATCTGGGTGACCAGCAGTACCCACATCAGCTTGCGGTAGCCGGGAAAGCGCATCCGGGAGACGGCGTAGCCGGTGGTGGCCGCGAAGAGCACCCCGATGACCATGGTGCCGATCGACACGATCAGGGTGCTCTCAAGCCAGTGGAAGAACTGGGTGTGCGCCAGTACGAACGAGTAGTTGGAGAAGGTCATCTTGCCGGCGATGGCGCCCGGATGCAGATAGTCGGCCTTGTCCGGGCCCAGGGACAGGAAGACGAGCCAGCCGATGGGGAACACCGCGATCAGACCGGCCACCGCCAGTACGCCGTGCGACAGCACGGACACCACACGGCGCTGCTGGCCGCGCTGGCGCGCCCGCGCGGGGCGGCCTTGGCCGCGGGAGGCGGGCGGCGCGTCGGCGGCGGACGGGTCGGTGGGGTCGGACGGGGGCGATGTGCGGGTACGGGGCGGCGTGCTCATGGATCGGGCTCCTGCGTCAGACGGGCTGCTCATTGCGGGCCAACCAGCGGCGGTAGACAGATGTGAAGACGATCAGGATCGACAGCAGCAGCACGCCGTACGCGGCGGACTGGGCGAAGTCGCGCGGCTGCTGCCCGAAGCCGAGCCGGTAGGCCCAGGTGACGAGGATCTGGACATCCGGGCCGCCGTTGTTGCCGAACAGCAGGAAGATGATGGCGAACTGGTTGAACGTCCAGATGATGCCGAGCAGCACCACGGTGGAGCTGACTGAGCTGAGGCCGGGCAGCGTCACGTTCCAAAAGCGCTGCCAGGAGCTTGCGCCGTCCATCTCCGCGGCCTCGTACAGCGTCGGGTCGATGGACTGCAGCCCGCCGAGCAGCGAGACCATCATGAACGGCACACCGCACCAGGTGTTGACGAGGATCGCCGCGGCCCGCTGGCAGAAGGTGTCCTCCAGCCACTGCGGCTGCGGCAGGTGCAGCGAGCCGAGCACCGTGTTGATCAACCCGGAGTCGGCCAGCATGATCCGCCAGGAGAAGACGGTGACGAAGGTCGGCACCGCCCACGGCAGGATCAGCAGCATGCGGTAGGCGGTACGGCCGCGCAGCTTCTGGTTGAGCAGTAGGGCGAGGCCGAGGCCGATCAGGTAGTGCAGCGTGACGCACAGTGCCGTCCAGACGATGGTCCAGATGAAGTGCGACCAGAAGCGGTCCCAGGCGGTCGGTCCCCACAGAATGTCGGCGTAGTTGTGCAGGCCGATGAACTTGTAGGTGGCGTCGATGTGGTTGACGCCGATGGTGCGGGCCGAGTTCAGGCTGGTGGCGTCGGTCAGGGTCAGATACAGGCCCCGTACCAGCGGATAGCCCACCAGCACGCCGAGCACGACGACGACCGGTGCGACCATCGCGTAGGCGTACCAATGGGTGCGGTAGGAGTTCTTCAGGCGCGTAAGGCGGCCGGGGCGAGGTTCCCGGCCCGCGCGGCGGCCGCGGTCCGCTGCCGCGTTCTCGACGGCGACTGTCATGTGCGGTGCACCTTCTGGGATTCGAGGTCAGGCTCAGGCTCCGTGACGAGCGGGGCCCGGCGGGATGCCGGGTCACCGGGCGCCGGGCCCGTCCGCTCCTGAGTGGCGGACGGTCCCGGCGGCCCGGCGGGTCACTGGCTGAACCGGCGGCGTGAGCGCAGATTCAGCGGCTGCCCGCTACTGATCAGCCGGTGAAGCCGGGCAGCAGCTTGGCCATGGCGATGTCGGCGTTGTCCAGGCCCTTGTCCAGCGTTTCCTTGCCGGCCGCAACCTTCGGCAGCTCGCTGTCGAGCGGCGCCCACAGGGAGCTGTACTCGGCCAGCTCGGGGCGGGGCCGTGCGACGTCGAGGACCTTCTGGAAGCCCGCGATGCCGGGGTCGACCTGCACCTTGGTGGTGAAGGCGTCCTGGCGGGTCGGCAGGGTGGAGTTCTTCAGCGCGATCTCCTCCTGCGACTCCTTGGAGGTCATGAACTTCACGAAAGTCAGTGCGGCCTTCTGGTGGGCCTGGTCGGACCCGGCGTACACGGAGAGGTTGTGGCCGCCGGTCGGGGCGCCCGCCTTGCCCGAGCCGCTGGGCACCGGCGCGATGCCGAGGTTGCTCTTGTCCTTGAAGGCCGAGCCCTTGTAGAAGTTGGTGATCTCCCAGGGGCCCTGGACGATCGCGGCGACCTTGCCGTTCTCGAACGCGTCCTGCTGGTGGGCGTAGGCGTCGGCCGTGATGTCGGCCTTGTGCAGGCCCTTGCCGTCGAACAGGCTCTGCCAGTCCTTGAAGCCCTTGACCGCGGGGCTGCTCTTGATGGTGATCTTCTTGCCGGCGGCGTCGACGGTGTCGGTGCCCTCGCCGTAGAGGAACGGCATGGCGTAGTAGCCCTGGGCAGAGCCCCAGTAGCCGTCCACCCCGGTCTTGTCCTTGACCATGGCCGCCGCGTGCTTGAGGTCGGTCCAGTTGGTGGGCGCCAGGTCGACGCCCGCCTTCTTGAAGAGAGACTTGTTGTAGACCAGGGCGAGGGTGTCGGTGACCAGTGGCACACCGTAGGTCTTGCCCTCGAACTGGGCCTGCTTGATCAGGTTCGGCTCGAACGCAGACTGGTCGTCGAGGGCTTCGGTGCCGTCCAGCGGCGCCAGATAGCCCTGCTTGGCGAAGGCCGGGGTCCAGCCGACCTCGGCGCGCAGCACATCCGGGGCACCCTTGCTGGAGGCCGCGGTGTCGAACTTGTTCTGCGCCTGGTCGAACGGAACGTTGACGTACTTGACCTTGATGTCCGGATTTGCCTTCTCGAACTTCTTGATCAGAGCCTGGTACGTGGGCGCCTCGTTCGTGGCGTTGGACGTGTCCCACCAGGTGATGGTGGTGGGTCCGTCCGCCTTGCCGCTGTCGCTGTCATCTCCGTTGCAGCCCGTCGCCGCGAGGGCGAGTGACGCCACCAGCGCGATGGCCGCTATGCCACGCCGCATGAGAACTCCTTGAGGGTGAAAGCCCGTGGGCCCGGGGACCGCCCGTCCGCTCCCCTGTTGCCGCCTTGCCGTACTTGCCGTGCTCGGCGCATATGGCGTGCTGGACGCACTGCCGTGCCTGCCGTTTATGTTCCGGTCGCGCTGCCGACACCGGGCGACGTGAACGTAACAGCGCAGTAAGTGTTGCGAAAGGCCTTGCAGCAAAAAAATGTAAGGATGCCGGACGGTTATGACTCCGTGATCCGCTCCGGGCCCTCAATCCTGCCCGTACGCATGGCCAAACGGCACCGGAACCTCCGGCTCCAGGAGCCGTCCGCCCTGTGCAAGGCTCTGCAAACTCTTGCCACAATGTGGCCTTACAGGGATCATCGAGGCCTCTGGCTCTTGCAAGAATCCGTACGCCGGGCACGCAACCGCCGCACGGCGTACGGCCCTCGGCAGACGACCACGAACCGCGTCCTTCAGTTGGACAACCACAACGGCGATCAACCAGGCCCGCGAAAGCGGCGCCGGATTAGGCGCAAAATGCAGCAGCAGCCCACTGCGGGCCGCCCGACGGCCCGCACCCGGCGCCCGGTTGGCGGGCGAAGTGGCGCCCGCGCGACACAGGCCACCCCTGTGACCGCGCGGCTCGCCGATATCGCAGCACAGGCAGGAGTCAGCGAGGCGACCGTCAGCCGGGTCCTGAACGGCAAGCCGGGCGTCGCGGCGACCACCCGCCAGGGCGTGCTGGCCGCACTGGACGTGCTCGGTTATGAGCGCCCGGTGCGGCTGCGGCAGCGCAGCGCGGGCCTGGTCGGCCTGATCACGCCCGAGCTGGAGAATCCGATCTTCCCGGCACTCGCGCAGGTCATCGGCCAGGCGCTGACCCGGCAGGGCTACACTCCGGTGCTCGCCACCCAGACCCCGGGCGGCTCCACCGAGGACGAGCTCACCGAGATGCTGGTGGACCGCGGTGTCGCCGGGATCATCTTCGTCTCCGGGCTGCACGCGGACACCACCGCCGACACCCAGCGCTACGACCAGCTGCGCGCCCAGGGCGTGCCGTTCGTGCTGGTCGACGGCTTCTCATCGAAGGTGCAGGCGCCCTTCATCTCGCCGGACGACCGGGCCGCCATGCAGCTGGCGGTGACCCACCTGGTCTCGCTCGGGCACACCAGGATCGGTCTCGCGCTCGGGCCGCAGCGGTTCGTGCCGGTGCAGCGGAAGATCGAGGGCTTCGTGCGGGCCGTGCAGGACCAGTTGCAGCTGCCCCGCCGAGGAGATCAACTCCCGTCTCGTGCAGCACTCCCTTTACACCCTGGAGGGCGGCCAGGCCGCGGCGTCCGCGCTGATGGACCGCGACTGCACGGCCGTCGTGTGCGCCAGCGACATGATGGCGCTGGGCGCGATCCGGGCGGCGCGGCAACGCGGTTACGAGGTACCGGACGACATCTCGGTGGTCGGCTTCGACGACTCGCCGCTGATCGCGTTCACCGATCCGCCGCTGACCACGGTCCGTAAGCCGGTGCCCGCGATGGGTCAGGCCGCGGTGCGCACCCTGCTGGAGGAGATCGGCGGGACGCCCGCGCCGCACAGCGAGTTCGTATTCATGCCGGAGCTGGTGGTGCGCGGCTCGACGGCTTCTGTCTCACCGGCCGGTTCCGCGGGTACACGCAGGACAGATATCCGAAAATCCCGTTAACGCCTAGATCGATGCAATCATGACCCGGTCGGGGAATCATCGGTAAAAGACGGGGTTTCTGGCAGAATCAGGTCCTATGGGTGACACGACCGTGACTGCTGTGGAAGATCCGCACCAAGACTTCCTTTCACCCATGCCGGACGGTGCACGCACCCCCGGCCCGCACGGTGCGCATGACGCGTGCCCCACGGGCCGCACGGGCCGCGAGCGCACTCCCCGGGCGATACTGCTGCGGCTGCGCACGCCGCGCAGGCCGCATGCTCTGGTTCGAAGTCCTGCTGATCGCGGTCAGCTACTGGATCTACTCGCTGATCCGCAACGCCGTCCCGGAGCAGCGCGGCCAGGCGCTGCAGAACGCCCACTGGCTGTGGTCGCTTGAGCACCATCTCGGCATCGCCGTCGAGGGAGCCGTCAATCACGCGGTGAACTCGGCAGACGTGGCTGATCGTCGGGATGAACTACTACTACGCCACGCTGCACTTCATCGTGACGATGGCCGTGCTGGTCTGGCTCTACCGCCACCATCCCGGCCGCTACGCCGCGGCACGCCTGGTGCTGCTTCGTGACCACGGGTTCGCCCTGGTCGGCTACTACTTGTTCCCGCTCGCACCGCCCCGGCTGATGAGCGGCATGCGTTCGTCGACACGCGTGGTGGTGCACCAGACCTGGGGCTCGATGGCCTCCGGCAGCCTGAAGCACGTCTCGAACCAGTACGCCGCGATGCCGTCGATGCACATCGGCTGGTCGCTGTGGTGCGGTCTGACCATCTTCTCGCTGGCGAAGGCGCCCGTGGGCCCGGGTGCTCGGGCTGCTCTACCCGGCGCTCACGCTGGTGGTCATCGTGGCCACCGCCAACCACTTCTGGCTCGACGCGGTCGGCGGCATGATCTGTCTGACCTTCGGCTATGCGGTGGCCCGCTGGTGGTACGGCAGGCTGCCCTACACGCTGCCGCGGCTGGTCGTGCCGCCACGGGCCGCACGGGCGCGAACGGCGCGGGTACGGCCGTCGCTACGGGGGTCGACGGGCGCGCAACGGGCGCCGGAGCCGCTGGGCGGCGAGGCCCCGGCTGCACCGGTCCACCGTGGCGAGTGAGCCGGCCGTCCGTCGTGGCGGGCCGGGTCAGCCGCCGTAGAACAGCTGCTCCACCACCGCGCGGGCCCGGCGTGTCGTACGCCGGTAGTCCTCCAGCATGTCCCCGACGTGCCCGGGCCCGTACCCGAGGTAGCGCCCGACGGCGGCCAGCTCGCGCGCCGTCGGACGGGAAGGTGTCGCCCGGCCCGCCCGCGCACCAGCATCACCGCGTTGCGCACCCGGGTGGCCAGCACCCAGGCCTCGTCCAGTGATGGCCGCGTCCTCGCGCCGGCAGCAGGCCCGGCCGCGCGTGCCGCGGCCAGCGCCTGCCGGGTGCGGGTGGTGCGCAGCCCCGGCACCGGCTCCCGTGCCGGAGCTGGAGCAGCTGCACCGTCCACTCGACGTCGGACAGCCCGCCGCGCCCGAGCTTGGTGTGCAGCGGTCGGGTCGGCGCCGCGCGGCATCCGCTCCGACTCCATCCGGGCCTTGAGCCGCCGGATCTCGCGCACCGCGTCCTCGCCGAGGCCGCTCCGCCGGGTAGCGCAGCGGGTCGATCAGCTCGATGAAGCGGTGCGCCAGGTCCTCGTCGCCCGCGACGTGCTCGGCCCGCAGCAGCGCCTGCGACTCCCACACCAGCGACCAGCGCCGGTAGTAGGCCTCGTACGACTTCAGGGTGCGCACCAGCGGGCCGGTCTTGCCCTCGGGGCGCAGATCGGCGTCGATCAGCAGCGGCGGGTCGGCGCTCGGGATCTGCAGCAGCCGGCGCATCTCGGCGACGACCAGCGTGGGCGGCCTTGGCCGCCTCCTGCTCGTCGACGCCCTCGCAGGGCTCGTGGACGAACAGCACGTCGGCGTCGGAGCCGTAGCCCAGCTCGTGGCCGCCGAAGCGGCCCATGCCGATCACCGCGAACCGGGTGGGCAGCGGTCGTCGCCCCAGCCGTCGCGGACCACGGCCCGCAGCGTGCCGGCGAGCGTCGCCGCCGTCAGGTCGGTACACCGCGCCGCCGACCAGGTCCACCAGCGCGCCCGGGATCGACGCCTCGGCCGGGCTCGTCCTCGGTGCCGTAGGAGCCGATGATGTCCGCGGCGGCGGTGCGGAACAGCTCCCGGCGGCGCACCCCGCGGGCCGCGGCGACGGCCTGCTCGGCGCTCGTCGGCCCGGCCGACCGCGGCCAGGATCTCCTGTTCCAGCTGCGCGCGCCCGCGCGGTCGCAGGCCGCCGTCGCCGTCGCCGAGCAGGGCGACCGCCTCGGGGGCGCGCAGCAGCAGGTCGGGGGCGAGCCGGCCGGCGGACAGCACCCGGGCCAGGTTCTCGGCCGCGGCGCCCTCGTCCCGCAGCAGCCGCAGGTACCAGGGCGTCTTGCCGAGCGCGTCGGAGACCTTGCGGAAGTTGAGCAGTCCGGCGTCCGGGTCGGCGGAGTCCGCGAACCAGCCGAGCAGCACCGGCAGCAGAGTGCGCTGGATGGCCGCCTTGCGGGTCACGCCGGAGGCCAGCGCCTCCAGGTGCCGCAGGGCGGCGGCCGGGTCGGCGTAGCCCGAGCGCGACCAGCCGTTCGCGGGCCGCGTCCGGTGCTCAGCCTGGTCTCGCCCGGCGCGAGTTGGGCGACGGCGTCCAGCAGCGGCCGGTAGAACAGCTTCTCGTGCAGCCGGCGCACCACGGAGGCGTGCCGCCGCCACTCCCGGCTCGAGCTCGGTGACCGGGTCGGCGCGCAGGCCGAGCGAGCGGCCGATGCCGCCGCAGGTCGGCCTCGTCCTCGGGCACCAGATGGGTGCGGCGCAGCCGGAAGAGCTGGATGCGGTGCTCCATCGGCGCGCAGGAAGCGGTAGGCGTCGTCGAGCTGGACGGCGTCGGCGCGGCCGACGTAGCCGCCCGCGGCGAGCGCTTCGAGCGCGTCCAGGGTGGCTGCCGCTGCGCAGCGAGGTGTCGGCGCGGCCGTGCACCAGCTGGAGGAGCTGCACGGCGAACTCGACGTCCCGCAGGCCGCCGGGGCCGAGCTTCAGCTCCCGCTCGACCTCGGCGGCGGGGATGTTCTCGACGACACGGCGGCGCATCTTCTGCACGTCGGCGACGAAGTTCTCGCGCTCGGCGGCCTGCCAGACCAGCGGAGCGAGGGCGGCGACGTACTCGCGCGCCGAGCTGTCGGGTCGCCGGCCACCGGGCGGGCCTTGAGCAGCGCCTGGAACTCCCAGGTCTTCGCCCAGCGCTGGTAGTAGGCGAGGTGGCTGGCGAGGGTGCGCACCAGCGGGCCGTTGCGGCCCTCGGGGCGCAGGTTGGCGTCGACCGGCCAGATGGTGCCCTCGACGGTGGTCTCGGAGCAGATCCGCATCAGGTGCGCGGCGAGCCGGGTGGCGGCCTGCAGCGCCTTGCCCTCGTCGGCGCCCTCGGCGGGCTCCGCCACGAAGATGACGTCGACGTCGGAGACGTAGTTCAGCTCGTGGCCGCCGCACTTGCCCATGCGCGATCACGGCGAGCCGGCACAGCGCGGCGTCGTCGGGCGCCGCGGCGCCGGCCATGGCCAGCGCGGCGCGCAGGGTGGCGGTGGCGAGGTCGGCGAGTTCGGCGGCGGTCTGGGCGACAGGTCGGTGGTGCCGCACACGTCGCGGGCGGCGATGGCCAGCAGGCAGCGGCGGTAGGCGACGCGCAGCGCGTCCGGGTCGTCGGCGTCCTGGCGAGCCCGCGCTCGAACTCCGCCACGCCGGGGTGCAGGTCCGCCGCCTCGTAGGTGACCAGGGTCTGCCAGTCGCGCGGGTGCCGGGCCAGGTGGTCGCCGAGCGCCTCGGAGGCGCCGAGCACGCCGAGCAGCCGGTCGCGCAGCGGCTTGGCGGCGATCAGGGTGTCCAGCAGTTCGCGGCGGCCCGCCTCGTCGTGCTGCGCCTCGACGAGCCGGACGAGTCCGTGCAGCGCGAGGTCGGGGTCGGCGGCTGCGCCGAGCGCGTCCAGCAGCACCGGGTCGGTGCGCACGGCGGTGAGCAGCTCGGCTCTCCAGCAGCCGCTCGGCGGCGGACGGATCGGTGAATCCGTGCCGCAGCAGCCGCGTGAAGGTACTGCTCCTGCGCCCTTCGGCACCGTCATCTCCGGCCTTCCGTCCGATCAAGCTCGATGGTTCCCGAGAATACGGCGTGAGCCAGGCATTCCACTCCGCATGGGTGTCGCCTTTGCCAGGCACAAACCATGTTTTCCGGACACCTCGAAGGAGTGCGCGAAGCCGCCGGGCGCGCGCGCCGCGTACGCCCGTCATAACGAGGCGCGCGGTGCGGCGGTACGGGTGGCACGGCGTACGCCCCCTGTCGCACCGCCGCTCCCGCCCGGTCCGCACGAGAGTCCCACCGGGTCGGCCGCGCCCGTCCCGGAGCCTTGCCGCCTTCGCACGCAGTCCGGTAACCGTCGCTCGTGCAGTCCGGTACCCGCCGCAGTCCGCAGTGTTTCCCGCCCCGCGAATTCACCTGTCCTTCACACGAAATCACCGGAGAAGGTGGAGCGCGCGTAGATGGCATGGGCATGCTCTAGGCGTTGCCCGCACCACCGCACCACCGCACCACCCTGTCGCCCACCCTCATCCCGCCTCTCCCCCGGAGGTCCCCGTGTCCGGCAGAATCCACTTCTGGCACCTTCTGCCGCACCCGTACCGCGCTCGCTTCCGCCCTCGTCCTCGCCGCTGCCGCCGTCGGCCTGTGGGCCGGGCTCGGCCGCACTCGACCGCGCAGGCCGCGGGCGGTGTGCCGACCCCGACCACGTGGTCGTCGTGGTCTTCGAGAACCACGCGTACAACCAGGTCATCGGCTCCTCCAGCGCCCCGTACATCAACTCGCTCGCGGCCGGCGGCGCCAACCTGACGCAGTCGTACGCGATCACCCACCCCAGCCAGCCCAACTACTTCGCCCTGTTCTCCGGCTCCACCCAGGGGATCACCGACGACAGCTGCTACACCCCCGGCTTCAGCTGCGCCGACAACCTGGCCGCGCAGCTGATCGCCGCGGGCAAGACCTGGGCCAGCTACAACGAGACGCTGCCCAGCCAGGGCTCGACGACCTGCAGCAGCGGGGACTACGCCCGCAAGCACAACCCCTGGTTCGGCTTCAGCAACGTCCCCACCTCCACGGCGCACACCTTCGCGCAGTTCCCGACCGACTACACGACGCTGCCGCAGGTCTCCTTCGTCATCCCGAACCTGTGCAGCGACATGCACGACTGCTCGGTGTCCACCGGCGACACCTGGCTGAAGAACAACCTGAGCGCCTACGCCACCTGGGCCAAGACCCACAACAGCCTCCTCGTCGTCACCTTCGACGAGGACAACTCGCTCAGCGGCAACCGCATCCCGACCGTGCTCTACGGCCAGCCGGTGACACCGGGCAGCCACCTCGGCCACCACCTACAACCACTACGACCTGCTGCGCACGCTGGAGGACATGTACGGCCTCGCGCACGCCGGCAACGCCGCCTCCGCCAAGGACATCACCGGCATCTGGGCATCCTGACGGTGTACGTAGCGGACAGCCGCACCGCACCCGCGCCGTCCGCGGAACGCGCCGCCCGGGACCCGCTGTCCCGGGCGGCGCGCCGCGTCACTCGCGCCCACCGTGCTGGCGCTCGGCACCGTCAGCCTGATCACCGACGTCTCCTCGGAGATGGTCACCGCGGTGCTGCCGCTGTACCTGGTCGCCGGCCTCGGCCTGTCCCCGCTCGGCTTCGGACTGCTCGACGGCGTCTACAACGGCTTCTCGGCGCTGGTACGGCTGGTCGGCGGCCATCTCGCCGACCGGGCGGCGGCCGGCACAAGGCGGTCGCGGTGCTCGGCTACGGCCTGTCGGCGGTGTGCAAGCCGCTGCTGCTCACCGTGCACACCCTCCCGCTGATCGGTGCCGCGCTCGCCGCCGACCGCACCGGCAAGGGCCTGCGCACCGCACCGCGCGACGCCCTGATCTCCCTGTCCAGCGCGCCCGGCGCCCAGGGCCGCGCCTTCGGCGTGCACCGCGCCATGGACACCGCCGGTGCGCTGCTCGGCCCGCTCGCCGCCTTCCTTATCCTGCGCGCCACGGTCGACGGCTACGACGCGGTGTTCACGGTGAGCTTCTGTGTGGCCGTCGCTGGGCGTGCTGGTGCTGGTGCTGTTCGTGCCGGGCAAGGCACCTGGAAAAACGGCGGCGGCACCGGTGAAGTCGGCGGCGGTCGCGGCCGGCGTGCCCGAAAAGACCAGCGCCGCGCCGCGTCCGACCCTGCGGGCCGCCCTGGCGCTGCTGCGGACCGCCGGGCATCCGGCGGATCACGCTCTGTGCGCTGCTGCTGGGGCTCGCCACGGTCAGCGACTCGTTCGTGTACCTGCTGCTGCAGCACAGGATCGGGGTGCCGGAACGCTGGTTCGCGCTGCTGCCGCTGGGCACCGCCGCCGCGTTCCTGCTGCTCGCGGTGCCCGCTGGGCCGGCTCGCCGACCGCATCGGGCGCCGCCGGGTGTTCCTCGCCGGCCACGGGGCGCTGCTCGGGCGCGTACGGGCTGCTGCTCGCGCCGTGGCATGCCGGCGCGGAGGGTGTGGTGCCGTACGCCGGGCTGCCGTACGCGGTGCTGCTGCTGCACGGCACCTTCTACGCGGCGACCGACGGGGTGCTGATGGCGGCGGCGGCCGGGCACGTGCCCGCCGAGCTGCGCTCGTCCGGGCTCGCCCTCGTGCAGACCGGGCAGGCCTTCGCCCGTTTCGTCTGCTCGCTCGCCTTCGGCGCCGCCTGGACGGCGTGGGGCGACCGCAGCGCGCTCTCGGCGTCGACGGCGGCGCTCGCCGTCTGCGCGGTGTGCGCCTGGTGCGGCGCTGCGCGAGCCGGCGGGCGATATACCAAAGGGCGCCGCCGGTACCGTTCAAGAGGAGCCTTCCGTATGACCGTACGATCCCGTGTGCTCGTCTTCGTCTGCGCCATCGCCGTCCTCGCGGCGGTGGCCACGGCGTCCGTGCTGCACGCCGCGGCCCGCGCCGACCGCAAAACCCAGGCGCAGCCGGGCGGCCCGCGGATCACCGCGGGCCGGGTCGCCCTCGACGGCACGAGCACCGGCACGAACGCGGCCGGCGGTCTCATGGTCTTCCGCAACATGGCCTGGGGCCCGCACCGCGACGAGCTCACCAGCGTCCCCGCCGACCGGCCCACCGGCCCGCGCACCGCGTCCACGGTCAAGTGCCTGCGCTTCTACGCCGCCGCGGGCACCGGCATCTGCCTCCAGGCGGTGCACGGCGCCGTCCAGGACACCTACCGCGCGGTGGTCCTGGACGCCCGGCTGCACGCCGGAGCCCACTACGACGTGCCCGGTATCCCGTCCCGCGCCCGGGTCTCGCCCACCGGCCACCTGGCGGCCTGGACGGCGTTCGTCGGCGGCGACTCGTACGCGGGCACCACCTTCTCGACCCGCGCGGCCATCCTCGACCTGCGCACCGGGAAGCTGACCCCGTCCCTGGAGGCGTTCCGCATCGTCAAGGACGGCCGCACCTACCACGCCGGCGACATCAACTTCTGGGGCGTCACGTTCGCCTCGGACGACCGGCACTTCTACGCCACACTCGCCACGCACGGCAGCACCTACCTGATCCGCGGCGATCTGCGCGCCCGCACGGTGACCACGCTGCGTACGAACGTCGAGTGCCCGTCGCTCTCCCCCGACGGCACCCGCATCGCCTTCAAGAAGCGCGTCAAAGGCCTGTCGCCCGACGCTCCCTGGCGCCTGTACGTCCTCGACCTGCGCACGATGCGCGAAACCCCGCTCGCCGAGCCCCGCAGCGTCGACGACCAGGCCGTCTGGCGCGACGACCGCACCCTCGTCTACTCCCTGCCGGGCGACTACGGGGCCGATCTGTACAGCGTCCCTGCCGACGGCAGCGGCACCGCCAGGCGGGTGCTGACGGCGGGTCTCGCGCCGGTGTTCCTCGGCGGCAGCTGAGACTCGCAGACGGTAGAGGGGCGCCAGTGGCGCCCCTCTACACCTTCCTCGGATCCACCTTCCCGCACGGCCCGCGGACGGCCCATGCCGGGTGAGGCTGCCGGCCGCCTACAGCACCGGCAGGCTCTTACGCAGCTCGAACGCGGTGACCTCGCTGCGGTACTCCTCCCACTCCTGCTTCTTGTTGCGCAGGAAGTGACGCGCTCTTACACCGGTCAGGATCGGACGCTCAGGGCCCAGTCCTGGGCGGGGTTCTGAGGGGCATTGTTGGTCGTTATCCGCCGTCATTGGCCACCCTCGCACGGCCCACAGACGGCCCCGTTCAGAGGGCCCATCAGATCGAAAGGAGACCGGCACCACGATTGAGACCACGCTCAGCGCCAGAGGGCGCCACCGACACCGCTGCACTCGTGCCTCTGGCCATGGGACGCTTGAGCCCGACGACAGGCACGGAGAGGGAGAGCGAGTGTCACAGCAAGCCAGTCCTCGGGGGACCTTCCTGAAGATCGCTGATGCTCTCAGAGCTCAGATCGAGAGCGACCCGGAGATGTCGGAGCTCCCGTCAGCCACGGAGATCATGAGTGGACACGGCGTCTCGCGCGGAGTGGCGCTCCGCGTGTTCGGCGCGTTGCGAGAGCAGGGAATGGCAGAGCCCGTACCCGGCGGACGCTGGCGTGTCGTCCGCAGCGGACAGGACGCGGACCGCCGTCCCCTGGCTGATCGGCTCATCGACGTCTTCACCAAGGACAAGTTGAAGACTGGCGATCCCTTCCCCAGTGCATCGACGCTCAGCAAGCGGTTCAGCGTCTCGCGCCCCACGATGACCCGAGCGCTGGAAAAGCTGGAAGCCTCCGGCTGGCTTTCGGAAGGAAGACAAGGGGCAGTACGGACCGTACGTGCCCTGCCGAATCGAGAGGAGCACTCATAGCCTTGTCGTCGCTGACTGAGTGGGCATACCCGCTCGCTGAATCCCTGCTCGCCGACCCGCTTCCCCGCCGCTGGGCACACTCGCAAGGTGTTGCCGAGCGCGCTAAAACGCTCGCGCCGGTCCTCGGTCCGGATGCCGATCTACTGACGGCCGCCGCAGTCCTCCACGACATCGGCTATTCGCCGGATCTCGTCAAGACGGGCCTGCATCCCCTCGACGGCGCGCGTTACCTCCGCACCACGGCAAACGCCGACGAGAGGATCGTACGGCTGGTGGCACACCACTCGTGCGCCTGGATGGAGGCTGAGGCCCGGGGTCTGCATGGCGAGCTGGAAACCGAGTTCCCGCTGATGGACAGCCCCCTGAACGACGCGCTGTGCTACTGCGACATGAACACCACGCCGGACGGCACGCCGACGAACCCGGTGGACCGGATCAACGAGATCTCTGGCCGCTACGGGCCGGACAGTCTGATCGGTCGCTTCATTCGTCGTGCGGAGCCGGAGATTCTGGCGAGCACGGCGCGCGTGCTCAACCAAGTGGCCACGGCCAAGCGTCAGCCGATGTAGGGCTCCGTCCGGCTTCGGTCCAGCGCATGCTCGATCCGGAGTCGCATGGTGGGGTGTACGTCGAACTCCAGCAGGTCCGCTGGGGAGACCCAGCGGACCTGCGTCGTTTCGTCGCTCGTGCGCAGGTCGCCTCCGAGCGGACGCGCACGAAAGCACATGCTGAACTGCTGACGTACCTCCCCGTCGTCGTACTGCATCACGTGACCAGGGTCGGTGTAGATCCCGGACAGGCTCACGACCTCAACCTTGAGGCCTGTCTCTTCCCAGACCTCCCGCACAACGGTGTCCGTGATGGATTCACCGAGGTCATGCCCACCACCTGGTAGGGCCCAGCGACCGTTGTCGGATCGTTCGATCACCAAGATGTCCCCGGCATTGTTCTGCACGAACGCCACGACTGAGGGCACCACGGAGTTGGGCGGCGGCGCGGCCGGATCGTGCAGGTAGTCGATGCGTCCCATGCTCAAGCTCCCGTGATGTCGTGTTCGGTTACCGGCCTGGCGCCTTCCCAGGTCTGCTGCACACTATTGGCGAAGGTGTCGAACAGACCGCCTCCGGGGAGCCGCTTCAGGTGAAGCACGGGCGCCATATAGGCACCGATGCCGTACACGTGCGTGTTGGCCAACATCTCGTCATCCGCTCGGTAGATCGAGTTGTAGAGCACCGTGTCGTGCAGGCGGAAGGCAATCTCTGGGTGGCTGTCCATGAGTGATCGGTAGTTGACCAGTGCGTTACGGATCTTGCCAGCCATGACGTGATGCCCTTCGTCGATGCCGCGCCGGATGACGGCTTCGCACTCTGGGTCGCCCATGAGTACTCGGACGCGGACACCACTCTTGGACTTTGCCTTCAACGTCGAGAGGAAAAGTGGGTCCTCTGCCAGGTAGATCCCGGCATACACGAGGATGTCGATGCACTCCGTGGCACGCTCGCACATCTCCCGCCAGAGGCCTGCCGGCACGACATGCCGATGTGGGTAGACAGTCGTGATCTCGGCCTTGCTCAAGTCAGCCGCGGAGTCCTGAGTCCGGGAGTCGTCCCACAGCACCGTCACGTCGACCTTGAGCGCTACTGCCGTCGCGTACTGGTGGCGCCGGTACGGCTCCTTGCCTTGCGTGACCCAGCGCTCCACGGTCTTCGGGTTGACCCCGATCTCGTCCGCCAGGCTCTGAACGGTCATGCCACGGGCTAACAGGGCTGAACGCAACCGTTCGTTGGGCATCTGCACCCCTTCGTGGGACGTCTAGGGACTTCTTGACAGTAGCCAGATGACCCAGAGCTGTCCACGTATGGGGTAACCAACTCCCCTGACCTGGGGCGATTCTGAATGTGCGCCAAGAAGTCCCGGCGCGAAATCCAAAAGGTTCCGTCGGCGTACTTGACGAACCCCCATGCAGTACCTGTAAAACAGGTACTGCAACGAACGCCCGGAGGAAAGCCGCAGAACAACGTTCTGGGGTGAGTACGAAGGAAGTGTCCGTTCCTTGAAAACTGAACAGAGTGCCGACCCAGCCGCCTGAACACGGGCGGTCGATGGGTGCGGGTCACCACCCCGACCGCCCATGTCGGGCCGGGTGTCCCGCCCTGATCCGCCCTTCGGGCGGTGACGGCATCGCTTGATCTGACACCGCAGAACCTTCGCGGGGCCGCACGGCTCCGCGCGTTCAACTTCTCCGCCGCGTTCACTGCGGCGGCCGGTTGCCTCCGCTGCTCGTCTCGTACGAGCAGCGCTGAGGGGAGCCGGAAAGTCCGACTTCGATGCGGCTCCCGGGGCGCAACCCGGGAGCCGCTGCACAGACACCTGTGTTGGAGGCATCTGTGAGCAGTTTGACAGACGAAGAGCGGGTCCGGGGGTGGCGTCAGTGACGGAGCAGGAAGCCGCTGACTCTCTGGCTCAGCAGCGGATTGCCGCTGCTGCTCAGGCCGCCGCTGCTGCCGAGGCTGCCCGTCGGGCAGCCGAAGCCATGAGGACGAAGTAATCACCCCGGCCCCGCCCCCGTGCCGCACCAGCGGCCGCTGGACCCGCCGGAACGGTCGTTCTCACCGACTCGACTACGACCGCATCACGGCGGGCCAGGTGGCGGATGTGGAGGCCGCGCTGATGGATGTCTGGGTCAAGGCCTCGGGCACTCACGGTGACCACGCCGAAGGCTGACCCTCTCGCTGTACACCACGCAGTCATCGCCCCGGCTTCGCCGTGATGGTGCGGGATCGAATCCCGCCCGGGGCACTGCGTCCACCGCCACAAGGCGTGGATGCCTTCATGAACGGCACGGCCCCGGTGCGGACACACCGGGGCCGCTTTGTGGGCCGTTTCGATTCGAGAGGAACCCTGATGAACCATGTTCTCACTGTTCAGGAGGCTGTTACGGCCTTCGCTGAATGGCTGGAGCCGACGGCCGACGAACTGAACGCGATCGACCGCGAGATGCCGCTCATCACGGCGCGGGTCGAGGAGCTGGACGTGCAGATCTTCTGCATGGACCGTCCGCTGACCGAGCTGGACGCGCGCCGTCTGCGGCGGGCCCATAATCGGGTCCTGGCCGTCCGCTGCGACCTGGCCAACACCACGGCCCGGATGGGCGGTGTGGCATGAGCGGCACCGACGCCCGGCTGGCCGCGGCGCATGCGGAGGTCAAGGCGGAGATCTTCCGCACGGACAACAAGACCGGCTTGCTGCTGGCCTTCGTGGGTGCCCTGCTCGCCGGGGTGTGGACGGTGGCCACCACGATCCCGATGACCACGGTGACGTGGACCGTCGGTGGCGCCGGGGTGGCGCTTCTGGTGGCCGCAGCCGGCGTGTTGCTGTCGGCCGTGCGGCCGAACTTGAAGGGCAAGCATGGCTTCCCCCGGTGGGCCCTGCTCGACGCGCGATGGCCTCAAGGCGGAGCTTGCCGCATATGACGCGGCGGCCGACATCGCCAACCTGTCCCGCATCGCGATGCGCAAGTTCCAGGGCCTTCAGCGTGCGATCGACTTGACCCGGGCGGGCGCGGTGCTGCTGATCGTGGCCGCTGTGGTTGCGGCGGGGGGCGTGTGGCTGTGAGGGAGCAGACGTTCACGGCGCAGATGGGGAACTCCACGGGTGCCTGGCATGTGTACGTAATGGTGCCGGGCTTGGGGCTCTGGCCGGACTGCCAGTTCGAGGGCGCGTCTGTGCCGACCCAGCAGGAACGGGCCGACGCCTTGGCCGCGATGGGCTTCGAGGTACTGCCCGATGCCGAGTGGCGGTGGGTGGAGGACACCCAGTCGCCAGACGATCCCACATCCCCCGCGGTGCTGATCGGGGCTGTCGATGTCCGTCCGGCGGGAGGTGCGGCATGACCTCGAAGCCCTTCATGAGGCACATGGCCCTGCTGCTCATCATCCTCGGACTGCTGCTGTGGATCACCGGCCTGGTCCTGGCCGTGACACGCGAACCGTCCTGGCGCCTGGGCATCGGCTACGGCGGCCTGGCGGTCTTCATCGGCTGCTACCTGTGGCACGTCGCCCGCTGGGAGAGCGGTGCGCGATGAAGGCCAAGACGGTTCTGCCCGCTGTCGCGATGACTGCGGTGTCCATGGTCCTCACTTTGGCCGTGGTCGTGATGTGGCTGGGCGCGGCGATGCCGTGGCCCGTCGCGCTGGTCGTCGGTCTGGGGATCGACGGCGGTTGGCTGGCCACCCTCGCATACGAGCGCCGTCTCGCCGCTCAGGGCGACCACAGCCGCGTGGTGACCGGTGTCGGCTGGTCGTTCGGCCTGATCGCAACCGGCGTCCTGATCGCCCACGCGCTGACCGCCGACCACTCCACCGGCGCGTGGCTGGCCGTGGCGTGGCTGCCGATCGCGGCCAAGGCGCTGTGGCTGGTGCACGGGCTGTGGGAGCGCACCGCCCTCACAGCGATCGCCCTGGAATCGATCCGGGGCATTCAACAGGAAGCCCGCGATGAGGCGGCCGTGGCCCGTGCCCGGCTGCGGGCGGAAGCCGCCACAGAGGAGACGAGGCTGACGGCCGTGACGGCAGGCCGGCGCCCGCGTCGCACGCGTCCAGGCACGAGACCGCCCAGACGCTCTCCCAGGCCTGGTCGACGCTGGAGACGGCCCGCAAGGGCGAGGGCACCGGCAGGGCGCTGACCAGCGTGACGACCCCCGTCACGCCCGGCGTCACACCCCGCTGGGACCTGCCCGTGTGGGGACCGAGCGAGCCGACCGGAGTGCCCGCGCTGGAAGCGCCCGCGCTCCCCGACGACACCTTGGATGAGCTGGTCGACGAGATCCGTCACAGCCGCATTCCCGCCCTGTCCTACCGCGAGATGGCCGCCCGCTTCCGCGCTGCCGGCCACTCCGCATCCGAAGTCCGCCTGCGGGCCGCCTGGAAGCGCGTGGCCGTGTGATGAGCGCACTGCCGGTCTATCGCTGGCGGTGCGCACCCGAAGGTCTGGCCACCCGCCGACAACTGCGCGCCCTCGGACTTCGGCCCGGCGGTCAGGACGTCGCAGCGGAGCTGCAGCGGCCCCGCCGCCGGGGGCGCCCGCCGCTGGCGGCCTACCTCTACCGCATCGACCGCGCCCGCCCGGTACGGCCCATGACCCCGGCCCGTTGGGCGGCCCTCGCCAAGGCCAACGCCGCCCGCCGCCTATGCCCGGCCTGCGGCCGGGACGCGGGCTACGTCATCCCCACCTCACTCGGCACCTGCGTGCCCTGTGCGGATACACCCGCGCAGGCCGCCTGACCAACTCTGACCAGCCTCAATCGCCCCGGCATCGAGCCGTGAAGGGCGCCGGATCGAATCCGGCCCGGGGCACGCACCGCTTCCCATCTAGGCCCGAAAGGGGCAGTTCGTGACTGACACCGAAACCTTCGAAACTATCCGTTTGACCGCCGATGTAGTGGCCCTCACGCCCGATGGCCGCGTCCTGCTGATCGAGCGAGGCTGGCCGCCCTTCGAGGGGATGCTGGGCCCTAACTGGAGTACGAGCGGGTTCCCACGAGTGCTGAAGTGGCACGTCCTTCCATCTCAGCTGGTGGGAGGCTTGCTGGGCCCGATGAGTGGCCATCCCGGATTTTAGGCTGTTTTCCTGAATTTCAGGAGTTGCTGCTGTAATTTTCCTGTCCATGGCAGATCTCAGGACGCGCGTGCTCTCCCTCGTACCGCCGCCCAGCGAACCGTCATCCACAGACGGGGAGTTGCCGGGCGGCGAGCCGGGGCTGAGCGATGTGCTGCTGCTGCAGCGCCGGTACGCCGGCGGGGCCGACGAGGAGGACGAGCAGCTCTTCTTCATGGACACGCTGGTCGAGTACCAGTGGGCGCGAGATGTGGCGGGCCTGGCGTCTTCGACGCTGGACGGTCTGACGAAGCCGGTGATCGAGGTGTGCGACCACTACGGCGTGGTGCCGTGGCGGTTGACGCCGCGTCATGTCGATGCCTACTTCGCCGGGGTCGGCAAGCGCCAGGCGCCGACGGTCCGATCCAAGCTGAACCGGATCGACCACTTCTTCGCGTTCCTGGAGCAGCGCTACGCGCACGAGATCTTCCGGCGGTTCGGGGCGGCGGTCGAGTCGCCGATCGATCCGTTCAACCTGCACGCGCACCGCGGCGACTTCGGCCTGCGGGTGCCGCCCTCAGCCCGGGCGGTCGGCGAGTTCTTTGCAGGCTGGCGGGGGGAGCTGGCGCACGCCCGCAAGGAGGCGGTGGCGTGCCGGGACTACGTGATGTCGAAGTTGATCTACATATCCGGGGTGCGGGCCTCTGAGCTGTGCCAGATGCGGATGAAGGACCTGCACTGGGAGGCGGGCGACTTCGGGCGCTTCGTCGTCCAGGGAAAGGGCGCCCGAGGGTCCGGGCCACGGCAGCGCGAGGCGTTCTTGTTCGCCGAGGGCCGCGAGTTGCTGTGGTGGTACGTGGAGGAGGTGCGCGGGCTGTTCGCGGATGATCCGGAGCACCCCGAGTCGCCGGTGTGGCCTTCGGAGCGTCTTGCACGGGATCTTGGGGGTGGGCCGAGTCCGGTGGGGCCGGCGGTGACGACTTCGACGCTGCGGAAGGCGCTGGTGCGGGCGTCGGCGGCCCATCTGTCAGGTCCGGTCGAGCGGATCTTTCCGCATCTGCTTCGGCACGCTTGTGCTACACACCGCTACGAGGCCGGGATGTCGCTGTGGGAGGTACAGAAGTTGCTTGGCCATGACTGGACGACGACCACGGTTCGGTACATTTTGTCTGCTCAGAGCGATCCGGAGATGGCCAGTCGGCGTTCGTCGGCTCGGGCGGCACAGCGGTTGCGGGTGGACGCGGGGGGTCTGTCGTGAAGTGGAACTTGCGGTGGGCGGCGGCCAACCGGGGCATCTGGAGGCCCAGCGAGCTGATGCCTGTGTTCGAAGAGGTCGGGTTCACTCCGTCGCTGTCGAAGGTCTCGGCCCTCTGGTCGGGCACGCCGGTGACGGTGCGGCTGGAGGATCTGGACATGATCTGCGCGGCGCTGCAGTGCACGGTTGCGGATCTACTGGTCGCCGAGCCCGTCACCAGGAGCACTCCGACAGCCCAGGGCGAGGAACTGGCGAAGGTTGTCGGCGACTTGCCGCGGCCGGTGCCGCGCCGATCGGGCGGTGCGGGGCGGCCCAGGTCGCTTCCGCCGAACTGAGATGGCCCGAGTACGCATACGTGTTCCTTCGTTGGGGCAGTGCGCGGGGTGTCTCGGCTGGGGACCGCGAACGCAATCGCCGTTCTGTTCTCCGTGTCACCAGTGGCGCTCCAAGCCTTACCACCCGGCGGCCGAGTGCCGACGCTGCAAACGGCTGTGGCGGGTCAACAAGGAAGGCTTCTGCCGCGCATGTGTCGTGGCGATCACCGAGTACGACGCGGCCTGGTACTACGACCCCGCCCAGGCCGCACCCCACCCTGCGTGGACCCAGCTCGCGTTCTGCCTGCCGGCCTCCATCCGGAGGCCCGCCTTGCCCACCGGCACCTACCGGCTACAGACCGACGGCCGCTACCACGCACCTGGCTGGGCACGCAGCCAGCGTCCCGCCGCCGTCATGGACGACAGGCGGATCTGCCCGCCGGCAGTACGGGGACAGATGGCCATGTTTCCCGCGCCCTACCGACTACTGGAGCACCACGCCGTCTTGCTCCGCGGTCGGCTCCAGGGCGATCTGGAACCGCTGAAACCGCTGGTCAAAGAAGTCCAGGCCGAGCACCGCCTGGGCAGCAATTGGCGCGTCCGTGCCGTGGACGCCTTGGCCCTCGCGCTGGCAGCCCGGGACGCCGCAGGCCAAGCCCTGGTCGACGCCGCCATCCTCGACGCCCTGCCTCACCTGCCCTCCGGGGTCACCTCGGTCCTGAACACGGCCGGGTTGCTGGCCCCTGGTCTCGACCACGGGGTGTCCGTGCTGCCACACGCCCAGCGGGCCCGGCCCCAACCCCAGCCACGAAGCTGCGACCACTGCCTTTCGTGGGGCCGAAACCAGATATGCCTCGCCTGCCGTCACTGGCGTGGCAAATACGCCGACCAGCAGGGCTGTTGTGAACGATGCGGTGCCGGGCCGCTTCCTCTGCAGAACGGTCGATGCCGCGACTGCACGAGCCATCGCCTCCGGCTGGGACCTGACACCGAGGCCAGCACCTGGCGACAGCTTCGGTTCGCCGGGCCGTCCCTCCCGGCGGGAGCCAGCGCACGTCGTCCCGAAGCTCACCGAGCAGATCGACCGGTACTCGGCCCACCGGTCGTGCAACACGCGGGCCAGTTGAAGCTCTTCGAGGCGGACCGGGACTGGCGCCCGCTGGTCAGCGCACTCCTGCCACCCCCGCCACCGTCGGTGACGGCCCTCCTGGCGGACTTCACCCGACACGCCACCGAGCACCGTTGGAGCCAGCCGTCTCACGAGTCCACAGCTCGGGTTCTGCGGATGGCCGCCACCTGGTTGGGCGCCGACACCACCTTTCGTGAGGATGACCTGCGGGCGCTGAACCGTACGTGCCAAAGCGCGGGTCGCATCAACGGGCTGGTTGCCTTCCTGAAACAACGCGGACAGCTTCTGGCCTCGCCCCCGCGCCGCAACCGCAACGAGGTATTCGTCCAGCGCACCATCGCCGCCTTCCCACCCCGAATCGGCGACGAACTCGGCACCTGGGTGGGGGTCCTGCGCGGAGCCACCCGCTCCTACCACCTCGCCACCGACTACGGCACCATACGCCGCTACCTCAGTTACCTGGCCACGCCACTGGCCGACTGGACCACCCGCTACAGCACCCTGCGCCAAGTGACCGCCGCCGACGTCACCACCGCTGTCGCCGCGGTCAAAGGCCCGCGGGCCCACGAGCGCGCAGTGGCCCTACGGTCGCTCTTCCGCGCTCTGAAGCACGCCAAGATCGTCTTCACGGACCCCACCCGCGGTCTGCACGTCACCCGCCGCGAACTGCTGCCCACCTCTCTGGCCCCCGACCGGCTCGCCGGGCTCCTGGACGTGAGCACCAATCCCGCCAACCGCCTGGTTCTCGCGCTGACGGCCCTCCACGCAACCAACGGCCCTGACCTGCGCGACCTCACCCTCTCCGACGTTCTGCTCACCCGCCGGCAACTCCTGATCCGCCGTCCCCACGGCCGCCACATCGTCCACCTAGACGACACCACAGCCGCCCTGCTGCACGCCTGGCTCCGCTACCGCCACCGGCGCTGGCCACGCACCGCCAACCCCCACCTCCTCATCACCCAGCAGACTGCCAGTGCCACCGATCCCGTCTGCACGGACTACATCTACAAACGCTTCACTCCTGCAGGTGTGACCCTGCGTGCTGTTCGCGCTGACAGAATCCTGGACGAAGCCCGCGAGACCGAAGACCCGGTCCACCTCGTCCGTGTCTTCGGAATCTCCGTCACCACGGCCATGAAGTACATCCACACCGCCCACCCGCACCGCGCCGGCCCTATCCCTCACTGACAGCAGCCGACCCGAGACCGGAGGCCGGACTGGTGCCGCATAAGGCAACGTGCGCCTGTCGACGGCCCTGCGTGAGTGTTCGACGGCTCCGGGTGCCTCACGGCCATGGGGACGTTCTGGTACAGCGACAGCGCCGCAGCGTCACAGCGCCCGGCGCATGCAGCCCCGGGGCCACCGGTCCAGGCCATGTGCCGCTTCGCGCTCGCGGATCTTCCGCAACCCAGGGGCGAGCCTGCCGTCATCCAGGAGCTGGAAGCCGCAGCGCGCGTAGTAGGGGGCGTTCCAAGGGACCTCGGTGAACGTGGTGAGAGTCAGGGCGGGCGCCCCCTCGCCCGTGGCGTGATTCGCCAAGTGGTCCAGGAGCAGCCGGCCGACACCGCGGCGTGCGCTGTCCGGGTGCACTGAGACCTGTTCGACATGGAGGTTGCCGTCGACACGGTCGGCGATCAGGTAGGCGACTGGGATGTCGGTGTCGTTGACCGCGACCCAGGCCTGACCGGCCTGTTGATAGCGGGCGAGCTCTTCGAGCGGGAGTGGCTCGTCGTCGGCGATCTCTGGCATGCCGATGTCGCGGAAGCACTGACCAGCGGCCCGCTCGATGTCTTGCAGGAGAGGCAACTCGTCCAGACTCACGGCTCGAATATGCATGGGCGCATTGTCCAGGACCGGCCGGAACGGGGCCACCGGCATAAGGGCTCAGGCCAGCTCGCCGCTCGACCTCTTACATCGCCACGGGGCGAATGTTCGCGAACCCGCCATACTCAAAGCCATCGATGAACGACTCGCGCGTGGGTTCCTGCGACTCCCCGGCCAGAAATCAGCGAACCCGCCTGCTTCTCCCGGCGGTCACGTGGATCCGGGCGAAACGAGCCGTATGGCAGCGGCCCGTGAGCTGGCCGAGGAAACCGGCGTCCGCGTTTCGCCCGACCGCCTGCGCCTGATCGTCGGCGCCTTCGACCAGCCCGGCCGCGACCCGCGCGGCAGGTACGTGACCGTGGCCTACCTCGCCCGCGTGCCCGCTGACACCACGGCCACCGCCGGGGACGACGCCCGCACCGCCCGCTGGTGGCCCCTCAGCGCACTGCCGCACCTGGCCTTCGACCACGCCGACATCCTCCGCGCGGCAGCGGAACAGGCCTGAGTACGCACCGCAACAGCCCCGATGGTCGAGAAAGGCCGGGTTCGACTCCCGGCCGGGGCACGCCCGCATCCCCTTTCACCTCGCAAGGAGGGATGGCCCGTGGACAACCTCCCCGCGCACATTCCGCATGAGCAGGTCGTCCGTCTCGCGGACGGCCGCTACGTCTACGCCGACCAGGCCCTGACGCCCTACCAGCCGCAGGCCACCGCCCCGCAGGTCATACACCAGCACATCCACCAGGCCCCGCCCGACCGGACCGTGCAGCGCGTCGCGCTCGGGTCCGGTATCGGCGCCGGCACGGTGGCCGCGGGCGTGTACTTCGGCCCCCTGCTTGTCGCCGCTATGGCGTCCATGGCGATTTCCCTCGCCGTCGTCGCGGTCGTGATCGTCGCCCTCGTCTGGGGCGCGAAGACCGTGCTCCTACCGCTCGCCGACCGCAAGGACACCTCCAAAGATCGCCGCGGCTGACGGCTGCCCGCGGCACCCGCCTTTCACGGGCGGGTGCCAAGGGGAGCCGGGACAAGCCCCGGCCGACGACCAGGAGGACACCTCAGTGAGCAGCAACGACGTCTACCGCTCCTACACCACCGGCGAGAAGAGCAAGCGCGCGTGGCTGGTCCTGCGCGGCAGCAAGCAGGCCCTTGCCGATGCGGTCGACCCGAAGATCGAGCGGCAGATCCAGCGCATCGACGACCGCGCCGCCGACCGCGGCGCCCGTGAGTCGGGTGCGCTGTACCAGCAGAACAACCAGGCACAGAACGACCTGGCCACCGCCCGCGCCGCGGAGCGGGCCGCCCGCCGCGGCCCCGAAAGGGACGCCGCCAAGGCCACCCGCAAGAACGCCGAACAGCGCGCCCGCCACACCGAAAGCGCCATCCGCCGCGCAGGTCTCACCTGACCTCGCCCCGGGACGGCCGCCTGCCCGCCAAGACACCGGCCGTCCCGGGCCCGTCCGCCCATTTCAGGCATGACAGGAGATCCATAATGACTGAACCCATCCCGACCCCGCCCGAAGACCGCCCGGGCACCGTGCACTGCCTTGACGACCACCGCCCCGCCACAGGACCCGAGGCGCCCGCTCTCTCGCTGGTCAAGCCTGACGTCGACACCCCAGACAGCAGCCCTGGTGAAGAGCGGGAGACCGTGGGTGAGGCGGTGGACCGGCCGGACAATCCCCTGGCTGACTGGCTCACCCTGCCCGATGTTGCGGTGCTGCCCGTGTGGGCCCGCTCCACGGCATCGATCGTGGCGAACGTGACCGCACTGGGACGCCTGACCTGGTGGCACACCCGCTACCACGGCCTGCGCACCCCCAAATACCTGTTCAAGACCGTGCTGCTCGCGGTCCGCGGCTTCTACCGGGCCTGCGTGGGCCTGTGGCCCACCCTCTCCGCACAGGACCACAGCGCCGCGGTCAAGGCCCTGCGCGCGCAGGCCAAGGCCCGGCCCGAAGACGTCGAGCTGGCCGTGAGGCTGCAGATCGCGCATGCCGAGCGCACCCGCACCCGCCGCTGGCGCTTCGGCGCCGCCGCCACGGCCGTGGCCGCCGCGGCGGTCGGCATCATCCTCGCGCCTCCGCTCCTTCAGGCCGGTATGGCAGCCGCCATAGTCACCCCGCTCGCGCACCTCGGACGCGGCAAGGAAACCCACCTGCTCGACCACGCCACACCGCCCCTGCGCGTGGACATGTCCGCGCAGCAGCTCAACGACGCCCTGCGAGCCGCGGGCCTGCTCAAGACCGGCAGCGGCAAGGACGACAAGGACCAGCCGCGGGTGTCGTGCGTCATGGGCCCGGTCCGGGACGGCAAGGGATGGGCCGTGATCTTCGACATGCCGCGCGGCGGAGGCAAGACCGCCTCCGACGTGCTGGCCAAGCGCGAAGTCATCGCCCAGGAACTCGGAGTGGATGAGATCCAGGTCATCATGTCCCGGGTCCGCGCGGCCAAGGGCGGCAACGCCGGGCGTGTGTCGATGTGGGTGGCCGACGATGACCCCTACCTGGCCGCCCCGACCTCTTCCCCGCTGGCCACGATGGAGAAGTTCTCCATCTGGGAGCCGGTCCCCTTCGGCCAGGACGCCCGCGGCAACCGCATCTCGGTCCCCGTGATCTGGCAGTCCATGTTCTTCGGCGGCCTGCCCCGACGCGGCAAGACGTTCACCCAGCGGCTGATGACAGCCGCCGGCCTGCTGGACCCGTGGGTGCGGCACTACGTGGCCGACTTCAAGGGCGGGCAGGACTGGATGGGCATGCGCCACGTCGCCCACCGCCTCGTCCTCGGCGCCGAGGAAGACGCGATCGAAGCGTTCAAGGACATGCTGGCGGAACTCCTCGCCGAGATGGAACGCCGCTTCGCCCTGTTCCGCGGGCTGCCCACATCGATCTGCCCGGAAGGCAAGCTCACCCCGCAGATCATCGAGAAATACAAGCTGCCGTTCATCTTCCTGACCGTCGATGAGCTGCAAGAGGCCTTCCTCGCCATGGACGACAAGGAACGTGAGGCGGTCGTGGACGACCTCGGCAGGATCGCCCGCCGGGGCCCGGCCGCGGGGTTCATCTCCAACTACGCATCCCAGCGGCCGGACGCCAAGTCGGTACCGACCAAGCTGCGGGAGATCATCACGATCCGCTGCTGCACCCAGGTCACCGACAAGACCAGCTCAGACATGGTCCTCGGCTCCGGCAAGGCCGCCATGGGCGCGGATGCCTCCCTGCTGTCCGAGGAGCACAAGGGCGTCACCGTGCTGGTCACCGGCCCCGCCTCCTACGCCACCGTGAAGAACGACCTGCTCACCACCGCAGAGTTCAACACGCTGGCCCTCAAGGGCCGTGCACTGCGTGAACCCTTGGGGCAGATCACAGGAGACGCCGCCGGAGACGTTGCAGCCGCCGGCACACGAGCCGGAGTCACCATCCCACCGGTGCTCTCCGACGTGCTCGACATCATGCGCCACTCCGACCGAATGCACTCCGTCGACCTGCTCGCCCGGCTCGTCAACACCGACGAAGACCGCTACGGCGACTGGGACCTCGACAAGCTCGCAGCCGAGCTGGACGCCGCCGGAGTCAAGCGGACCACCAAACAGATCAACATCAAGGGCAAGAACCTCGCCGGATACCGGCGCGCCGACCTCGAAGCGGCCGTGCCCGAAGAACTCCTGCTCGCCGCCCGCACGGTAGACCCCTCCCCCTCTACCAACCCCGCCGCCTGACCCCCTCTCCCCGCCCCGCTACCCCACCCGCCCACCTAGAGGGGGCCCTCTATCCCGGTAGAGGCCCCCCATAGAGGGGTCTGACCTGCGAAGTAGAGGGGCCTAGAGGGGGCTGGGCACCCCCGGCCCCGACCCCTCCACAGCCCGAAAAACACACCGGGACAGCCGCGCATCTTTGGCGAGAGCGAGCGGCCGTCCCGGTTCCAGCACCACTCAGAGAACTGGAGACATCCAGCATGACGCATGCCGCACCATCCGCGCTGCTGTCCGCAGCCCTGGCCGCCGCCGAACGCGGCTGGCCCGTCTTCCCCCTACGCCCCGGCACCAAGCGCCCCGCGCTCCACGGTGAGGACTCCTGCCCCGGCATCGGGGACTGCGCGGGCGTCCACCGCAAGTGGGAGGACCGCGCCACCACCGACCCCGACCGTATCCGCCGCGCCTGGGGCGACGTGCCGTTCAACGTCGGCATCGCCACCGGCCCCGCCGGACTCCTCGTGGTCGACCTCGACATGCCCAAGCGCAGTACGGGCACGCCGTGCGGCGTGACGACCTTCACGGCGCTCTGCGAGCGCGCCGGGCAGGCCGTACCCCACACGCTCACCGTGCGGACCCCAAGCCGTGGCCGCCACCTCTACTTCACCGCCCCCACCGGCGCCCGCATCGGCAACAGCGCGGGCAAACTGGACGACTCATCGACACCCGCGGATGGGGCGGCTACGTCGTCGCCCCCGGCAGCACCACCCCCGACGGCCCCTACTCGATCACCGACCCAGCGCCCGTCGCCCCGCTACCGGAATGGCTCCACGCCTCCCTGACGCCCCGTCAGGCGACGCAGGCACTCGTCACCCCGCAAGCCGCACTCAAGCCCTACAGGGCCCCGCGATACGTCTCCGTGGCCCTGATTGTGGAGATCGCCGCTGTGCAGCACGCCCCGGAAGGCGAGCGCAACGCCACGCTACTGCGAGCCGCGCGCGCCCTGGGACGGTTCATCGCCTCGGGCGACCTCCCTCGCATCGTGGTGGAGCAGGCTCTTCAAGGGGCGGGAGCGGGGGCCGGACTGCCGGATGCCGAGTGCCGCTCCACCATCCGCAGCGGTCTGAACTGGTCCATCGCCCACAACCAGCCCAGGCCGGGGGCCGCATGACCAGCCCGCCCCGCCCCTCCCTGAAGAGCATCACCCCCACCCCCACCGGGCCCCGCCCCGCCGAACCGGCCCACGGTACGTCCGGCAGTGGAGCGCCGAAGGACGCCGCCCGCAAGGGCGCCCTTTCAGCACTCCGCCCTGACCCACACCCGCCCACCGTCACCGGCATCCGGCCGGGCCTGTCCGTACGCGGCATGGGCCGCAGTGCTGTGCCGGCCGCGGACTGGCTGTGCGTCTGCGGCCACCACGAACGCGCCCGCGGCAAGGGCTCCGTCGAAGCCCTGACCAGCCGTGTCCGTGTCGGCACCTGCCCGCACCGTCCGGCCATCACCAGCGAAAGGAGGGCAGCCGCATGACCACCAGCCTCAAGACCACGGCGCCCACGGACGGCGCGGCCCTGCTCAACGAGGTGGAGGCCTTCCACCGGCGCTTCAACGTCTTCCCCCTGGAAGCTGCCTACGTCGCCGTCACCCTCTGGGACGCCCACGCCCACCTCCTCGACGCGTTCGAGAGCACACCACGGCTCGCCTTCCTGAGCCCGAACCGGGGTCAGGCAAGAGCAGGGCACTGGAAATCGTCGAGACCCTGGTGCCCGCACCGATGACCGCCGTCAACGCCAGCGCAGCGGCCCTCTTCCGCTCGGTCTCCGGAGCCGAGGGACGCCCCACGATCCTCTTCGACGAAATCGACACCGTCTTCGGCCCAAAGGCCGGAGACAACGAGGAACTGCGCGGCTTTATCAACGCAGGTCACCGCCGCTCCGGCGTCACCTACCGGTGCATCGGCGACGGCGGCAACCAAACCGTCCAGGCCTTCCCCTCGTACTGCGGCGTGGCCGTCGCCGGACTCGGCTCCCTGCCGGACACGATCCTCACCCGCAGCGTCATCATCCGCATGCGCCGCCGCGCCCGCAACGAACGCGTCGAGCCCTTCCGGCAGCGCCTGCACACCAAGCAGGGCCACGCCCTGAGAGACCAGCTCGCGAAATGGGCCGAAGCAGTGCGGCCCCTGATCGACGGAGTGTTCCCGGAGCTCCCGTCCGAAGTCACCGACCGGCCCGCCGACGTGTGGGAACCCCTGATCGCCGTGGCCGACGCCGCCGGGGGCGACTGGCCCAAACGGGCCCGCGCGGCCTGCGTCGAGCTGGTCAAGGCCGCCCGCGCCGACGACAAAGGCAGCACCGGCATCCGCCTCCTGACCGACCTGCGAGACCAGGTCCTCAACGGCATCGACCGCCTGCCCACCGTCGCCGTCCTCGAACGCCTCCACCAACTCGACGAATCCCCGTGGGCCGACATGGGCGGCCGGCCGCTGGACGCCCGCGGACTGGCCAAGCTCCTGCGCGAGTACATGACCAGCGACAACACCCCCATCCAGGCCCGGAACATCAAGACCGGTGCCGGGGTCCTCAAGGGCTACTACGCCGCCGACCTCACCGACGCGTGGGCCCGCTACTGCCCCCCACCCCCCGAAAGTCCGCTACTTCCGCTACCGCCGCTACCGCCCAGCTCACAGGCCTAAAACCGGTAGCGGGAACCCCGGATTTCTCCGCTACCCCACACGCAACACCCGCTACCGGCCCCCGGCACCCGCCCCGGAGCCGGTAGCGGATTTATCCGCTACCGCTACCCACATCCGCTACCACGATCATGCCCCTGACCAGGGCGGTAGCGGAGGTAGCGGAAGTAGCGGACCTGACAGGAGGGGGCCAACGGGCCCCGCGCTCTGCCCGGGAGGCAGCCGTGAGTTCCGCCCTACCCGCAATACCCGAAGCCCTGAAGGTCCCCGAGGTCATGACCGCCCTGCGCCTCAGTCGCTTCAAGGTCTATGACCTCATCCGCTCCGGTCAGCTCCGGAGCTTCACCGTCGGCCGGGCCCGACGGATCCCAGTGGATGCCGTCCGCCAGTACATGCAGGACCGACTTGAGGAGGCCGCCTAATGGCCAAGCGCCGCGCCAATGGCGAAGGCACCATCACGAAGCGCACGGACGGCCGCTACCACGCCGCCGCGTACGTCTTCCGTCCCGACGGGACCCGCACCCGCAAGTTCGTCTACGGCAAGACCCGCGAGGAGGTAGCGGGCAAACTGACGGAGCTGCAAGAGAAGACCCGACAGGGCATTCCGGCGGCCTCTTCAACCATGCCGTTCGGTGACTACCTCACGTACTGGTTGGCCGCCATCGCCCCGGAGCGGCTCAAGCCCGCGACACTGAACAGCTACGAGGGCCTGTCCCGTCTCTACATCCGCCCCGCCCTCGGCAAGAAGCGGCTGAACCGGCTGTCCCCTGCCGACGTACGGCGGTTCCTCGCGGAGTTCAAAGCCGCCTGCCTCTGCTGCCTGCGCGGCGCAGACAAAGAGCGCCCCGAGGGCAAGCGGACCTGTTGCGCCGTCGGCCGCTGCTGTGGCCGTCGGCCATCCGCCCGCACCGTCCAGTACATCCACGCCGTTCTGCGATCCGCGCTGCAACAGGCGATGCGCGAGGAACTGATTGCGCGGAACGTCGCCCGCATCGTCGAGACGCCCAGCGTCACCCCGAAGGAGGTAATCCCGTTGGACGCTGGAGAAGCCCGCTTGCTGCTCAAGACCGCCCGGCCACACCGCCTGTACGCCCTCTGGCTGCTGCTCGTCTCCACCGGTCTGCGCCGTGGCGAGGCCTTGGGACTGACCTGGTCGGACATCGACCTCGCGGCGGGGCGGCTCCGGGTGCGGCGGAACGTGCAACGCATCCGCCGTGAGCTGATCTTCGGGACACCCAAGACAGCCCGGTCCATGCGAACCGTCTCCCTGCCGAAGCGGTGCGTGCAAGCACCATAGCGTACCGCGAGCAGCAGGAACGGGAGCGCAAGGTGGCAGGGGACAAGTGGCTACCGGCGCCGAACCAGCCCGCAGGGCTGATCTTCACCACGGCCACCGGCCGGGTGACCGACCCTCGCAGCCTGAACCGGATGCTCACCATCCTGTGCCGGGACGCCAAGGTTCGACAGGTGCGGGTGCACGACCTACGGCACACGTGCGCGTCACTGCTACTCGCTCAGGGAGTCGACGCGCGGACCATCATGGAGACGCTGGGGCACAGCACGATCACGATGACCCTGGACACGTACGCGCACGTGATGGGGACCACGCTCCGGGCCGCGGCGGATCAGATGGATGAAGCCTTGGGGCACGACGAGGCCGACGACACCGAGGGAGACGAGTCAGGCTCCAAGGAAGCCGCCTGAGAGCGCCTGCCGGGTGCGTTGATGTAAGCGCTCATGTCAAAGGCCCCTTGGGATAATCCCGAGGGGCCTTTGACCTGTGTGCACTCGGCAGGATTCGAACCTGCAACCTTCTGATCCGTAGTCAGATGCTCTATCCGTTAAGCTACGAGTGCTTGTCTTCTGTGCTCTTCCGCTTGCCCTTGGCCGGTGACTTTTTGGCCAGGTGGGCTTGCGGGAACAACATTACATGACCCGTGCCGTGAGGAGAGATCCGTTTACGACAGCCGGGCTGACCTGCGGAAATCGCTCTTGAGGGCGGTGTGGCGGGGGCGCGGGCGAACGGTGGGCGCGGTGGGTGGGTTTGCTTCCTGGCGGGCGGTGCTCTGGTGGGGGGGCGGGGCGGGCCTGCCGTGGAAGGAGCTCGGGGGTTTGTGCGGGGTGGCGCCGCCTGACCTCTTGGCGGGCCCCGCTGGAGCTGCGTGTGAAACACCCGAAGCCCTGGCCTGATGAGGCCAAGGCTTCGGGATGATGGTGCGGAGGCGGAGGGATTTGAACCCTCGATGGGCTTTAAGGCCCAAACCGCATTAGCAGTGCGGCGCCATAGACCGGACTAGGCGACGCCTCCAGCCACGCCCGCGCGAGCGCGGTGTGCGTGCAGATGATGACACAGCCCAGCGGGCCGTCACCAATCGAGGCCCACCGTACTAGGCAGGATGGGCGCAGAGCAAAGCCCTTTCGGTGCGTGATGTCCGCCATCTGCCTGGTCGGGGCGCAACATCCGGGGGCGTACGGCGTTAAACGCGGTAAACGCGACGTCGAACGCGGT
>CAVXIJ010000008.1:0-339098 GCA_963761765.1 uncultured Actinomycetota bacterium | reverse complement strand
GTCGGCGTACACGTGAACGTACACAGCCGCGTACGGATGAACGTGCTCAGTTCTTGATGCGGTGAGGTCGGCGCCTCGGCAGTCTGCTCCTGTGTCTTCGGGGTGGCAGAGAGGCGGCTGACAGTGGTTCTGGACCCGCATCGCTGGCTGGAGTTGAGGCGTTTTCGCGGCCTCCACGAGTCCGGAGCGATGAGCCTGTCGGAGATCGCCAAGGCGACCGGGCTGAACCGTCGCACGGTCAGCAAGTACCTGTCGGGGCAGGCACCGATCGCGCCGCCGGAGCGGGCGCCGAACGGGAAGCCGAAGGCTCGGGTGGTGGACGAGGTCGCGCCGCTGATCGACGCGATGCTGCGGGCCGAGATCCTCATCAAAGGGGCGGTGGTCCACGAGCGCCTGGCCAAGGAGTACGGCTTCACCGGCAACTACCAGCGCGTGAAGATCTACCTGCAGGAAGCCCGGCCCCGGATCGCGGACGAACTGGGCATCAGCCCCGGCGAACTCGCCGGTCTGCACCGCCGGTTCGAGGTCGTCCCCGGTGCTCAGGCACAGGTCGACTGGGGCGACGAGGGCAAGATCCTCGCCCATGTCGGGATCCCGAAGGTCTACTCGTTCCACATGACCTTGTCCTACTCGCGCGACCCGTTCTGCTGCTTCACCACCAGCCAGGACCTGACGACGTTCTTCGACTGCCATCGCCGCGGGTTCGAACACTTCGGTGGAGTGCCGATGACGATCGTCTACGACCGCACCAAGACGGTTGTCCGTCGCCACGTCGCTCCTGGTGAGGCGGTTCCGCTGCATCCGGAAGCGGTGGCCTTCGCCGGGCACTACGACTTCGACATCGACGTCCTGGCCGCCTACCGCCCGACCGGGAAAGGACGGGTCGAGCGCCAAGTCCTGATCGTCCGCGACCATGTTCTGGCGGGCCGGGCGTTCTCTTCAATCGAGGAGATGGACGCCGCGTTCACCGCCTGGGTGCCGATGCGGCGGGCGAAGGTCCACGGCACCCACGGCGAGGTCATCGGGCACCGTGCCGTCCGTGACCACATGGCCTTGCGGCCGCTGCCCAGGACACCGTATGCGGTCGCTCAGCGGCATCTGCGGCACGTCGGCAAGGATTGCCTGGTCGCCTTCGACGCGAACCTCTACTCGGTGCCGGCCCGCAAGGTCCGCGCCCGTCAGCTGGTCGAGATCCGGGCCACAAAGTCGCAGATCAGCCTGCACTCCACCATCGCCGATGCCAACGGCGAGACCCTCCTGGCCGTCCACCCGCGGGCTGTTGGCCGCGGTGCCCGCATCGTCGACGACAGGCACTGGGACGGCCTGCCCAAGGGCGACAACCGGCGCGTCACCACCGGCGACGTGATGCCCCGGCCCCGCCACCGAGACGCCATGGGCGAGGAGGCCGGACCGCTCAAGGCCCTGCTGAACCGGTCCGCCGCCAGCCGCATCGAGGTCAGCCGGCGTCCGTTGTCGGTCTATGACGAGCTGACCGGCACCCGCCCCTTCACCACCAATTCGACGACGAGGGAAGCCCGTTGAGCCAGCTGGTCACCGCCCGCATCCGCAGCACGGCCGCCAAGCTCGGCCTGCCCCACCTGGCCGAGAGCCTGAACCAGTACGCCGAGCGGGCCGAGGAGGGCAAGCTCGGCTACCTCGACTTCCTTGACCTGGTCCTGGCTGAAGAGCTTGCGGTCCGCGATGACCGGCGTTTCCGGCAGGGCCTGCGACTGTCGAAGCTGCCGCACCACAAGACGCTGGACGACTACGATTTCTCCTTCCAGCCCGAACTCGACCCACGCAAGGTCAAGGACCTGGCCACCCTCTCGTTCATCGAGGCGAAGGCCAATGCAGCTCTTCTGGGCCCGCCTGGAGTAGGCAAGACACACCTTGCCGTCGCCCTGGCCGTCGCGGCCTGCCGGGCCGGGTTCTCGATCTACTTCACCACGCTCGACGACATGGTCCGTCAGCTGAAGACCGCCGAAGCCGCGGGCCGGCTGACCAGCAAGCTCCGTTCCTACCTGCGGCCCAGCGTTCTCGTCGTCGACGAGGTCGGCTACCAGCCCCTCGAACGCGCTGAGGCGAACCTGGTCTTCCAGGTGATCTCCAAGCGTTACGAGAAGGGCTCGATCATCCTGACCTCGAACAAGACCTTCAGTGAATGGGGCCAGGTCTTCGGCGACGAAGTCCTCGCCACCGCGATCCTCGACCGCCTCCTGCACCACTGCGATGTCATCGCGATCAACGGCCCCAGTTACCGGCTGAAGAACCGACTTGCCGCCATCGAGCGCGAGACCGAAGTTGCCTGAGAGCTGAGCACGTTTATCTGTACTTGGCTGAGCACTTCAGGGAGTACGCGGACACCTGGGGTCTGGTTTCGAAAAATTCAGCATAACCGGCGGTCTCCGCCCTGGGTGGCTCGTATCCCTGTCTGCGTAGGCGAGTTGTCTGCAGACAGGAGACGATCATGGATGTGGTCGAAGGGCGGCGCCGTGGGCAGGTGCCGCTGGTGGTGACAGGGCCGTTGGCCACGTATGAGTCGCTGGTGCGCACGGAGCTGACGTCCCGCGGGTACGCAGTGTCTTCGGTGAGGGACGCCGTGCTCATGATGCGGCGTCTGAGCCTGTGGATGGACCGGCGTGAACTCGTCGCGGGCGAGCTGACGCCGACCAGGGTGGAAGACTTCCTGGCCTTCCGGCGGGCGGTGTGCTCCTCCGAGCCGGTGGCCCGGCGGTCGGTGGGGGCAGTGATCAAGGTGCTGCGGCACGCCGGCACGGTTCCGGTTCCGGCCGGGACCGGCGGCGACGCGGTCCAGGAGGTGCTGGCGGACTACGGCGCCTACCTGCGTGGAGAGCGGGGCTTGGCGTCGGAATCGGTCCGCTGCTATTGCGTCCAGGCCCGGAAGTTCCTTGCCGCGCTGCCGGCTCCGCTGGACGACTCGCTGGCCCGTCTGGATGCCGCGCAGGTGACCGCGTTCATGGTGCGGCACACCACGGACGCCGGGAGCGTGTGGTCGGCGAAAGCCCTGGTGACCGCGGTCCGCTCGCTGCTGTGCTACCTGCACGTGGACGGCCGGATCCCGGCACCGCTGACCGGGTCGGTTCCCGCAGTGGCGGGCTGGCGGCTCGCCTCGTTGCCCCGCGGCCTGGAAGCACAGCAGGTGTCCGCGCTGCTGTTGGCACCGGACCCGAAGTCCCCGGCAGGACGGAGGGACAGGGCCGTGCTGACGGTGCTCGCCCGTCTCGGGCTGCGTGGCGCGGAGGTTGCTGCCCTTCAGCTGGGCGACATCGACTGGCACGCGGGCGAGATCGCGGTGCGGGGCAAGGGCTCGCGCGTCGAGCGACTGCCGCTGCCGTCCGAGGTCGGAAAGGCGCTCTCCAACTACCTGATGAAGGACCGGCCACGGTGTTCGGCCACAGCCGTGTTCCTCACCGCCCGGGCTCCCTACCAGGCGCTGACCGGAACCTGCATCCGGGCGATCATGGGGCGGGCCTGCGCGAGGGCCGGACTGCCACAGCTGGGAGCCCACCGGCTCCGCCACACGCTGGCCACCACCATCCTTCGGGCCGGGGCCCCGCTGCCCGAAGTGGGCCAGGTACTGCGCCACCGCAGCCAGCTGAGCACCACCATCTACGCGAAAGTCGACCACGAAGCCCTGCGGACCCTGGCCCAGCCCTGGCCAGAAGGCGGTGCACGATGACCACACTCCGCCAGCACGCGCAGGAATACCTGGCCATGCGCCGACGGCTGGGATTCAAACTGACCACCTTCGGCGAGAAGCTGATGAGTTTCATCAGCTACCTGGAGCACAGGGGCGAACCCGTCCTGACCACACGGGCCGCACTCGACTGGGCGACCGATACGCCTCGCAGCACCGATGAAGTGCACTGGAGCCGACGGCTGATGGTCGTGAGGATCTTCGCCCGGCACCTGAAAACTCTGGAACCGGCGACCGAGATCCCGCCCGATGATGCCCTGCCACACCACTACCGGCGCATCACCCCGCACCTGTTCACCCCCGCCGAGCTGGACCGTCTGCTCGCGGCGACTCGTGCTCTGAGCCCGGCATTCAGGGCTCGCACCTGGCACACTCTCATCGGCCTGCTGACCGTGAGCGGCCTGCGCACGTCCGAGGCCTGCGGCCTGGACCGCACCGACGTCGATCTCGCCGGTGGTCTTCTCACCGTCAGCCAGACGAAGTTCGGCAAGTCGAGGCAGGTCCCGGTGCATGCCAGCACCGTCACCGCACTGCGCAGGTATGCCCGCGAGCGCGATCTCCAGCGGCCCGCCCCCAGCACGGCGGCCTTCCTGGTCTCCACCCGCGGCACCCGGCTGGACTCCCACAACCTCCCGCACACCTTCGTCCAACTGCTGTCCGCCGCAGACATCACCGCAGGCGAGGGCCATCGCCGGCCACGCCTGCACGATCTGAGGCACACGTTCGCGACCACCACCTTGCTGGGGTGGTACCGCGACGGCGCCGATGTTCAGGCGAAGCTCCCGCTGCTGACCACCTACCTTGGCCATGCCGACCCGAAGTCCACCTACTGGTATCTCTCCGGCTCACCGGAACTGCTGTCCCTGGCCGCGGCCCGTCTGGAGCACAGCTTCGGGGGCCAGCCGTGAGCAACCTCGCACCCCTGCTCCAGGGCTTCTTCACCGACAAGCTGATGCTCCAGCTCCAGGCCAGCCAGCACACCATCGCGGCCTACCGGGACACCTTCACGCTCCTGCTCGGCTTCGCCGAGCAGCGCACAGGCCGACGGCCGACCCGCCTGAGCATCGCCGATCTGGACGCACCGACGATCGGCGCGTTCCTTCAGCACCTCGAAACCGTCCGCGGCAACAGCGCGGCAACCCGCAACGTTCGGCTCGCCGCGATCCGTTCGTTCTTCCGCTACGCGGCCTTGCGGGCGCCCGAGCACGCCGCTGTGATCCAGCGAGTGCTGGCGATCCCGCCCAAACGCTTCGACCGGGCCATCGTCAACTACCTCACCACCACCGAGACCGACGCCCTTGTTGCAGCACCGGACCGCACCACCTGGACCGGACGGCGTGACCACGCCCTGCTCCTGACCGACGTCCACACCGGACTGCGCGTGAGCGAGCTGACCCGCCTCACACTCCAGGACATCCACCTGGGCTCCGGCCCTCACCTGCGCTGCCACGGCAAGGGGCGCAAGGACCGGTGCACCCCGCTGACCAGCGACACCGTCAAAGTCCTCAAGACCTGGCTGAAGGAACGAGGCGGCGAGCGAGGCGATCCGCTGTTCCCGACCCGCCGCGGAACCCCGCTCAGCCGGGACGCCGTCGAAGCCCTCGTCGCTAAGCACACCCGGACCGCCGCAGCCACCTGCCCGTCCCTGGCCAGCAAGCACGTCACCCCGCACACCCTGCGACACAGCACAGCAATGGCACTCCTCCACGCCGGAGTCGACATCACCGTGATCGCTCTCTGGCTCGGCCACGAATCAACCGAAACCACACAAATTTATCTGCACGCCGACATGAGCATCAAAGAACGAGCACTCGCGCGCACGGCTCCCGCCGGCAGCACCCCCGGACGATTCACCGCTCCGGACAACCTGCTGGCATTCCTCCGGACGCTTTGAGCCGGAGGCCACGGGTTATGCCGACAGCTCCGAGGCAGGCACAGGAATCATCATGCTGTCGCCGCCGCAGTCGGCATAACCCGGCACACGGCATAAGCGGACCTATGCCGAACTCGGCATAGGTCCGCGTAGCGGACGATCCGCCAGTTCGGCAGTCCCCTCCGGCGACGGAGGGCGCGACTTACGGGGCTGCCCATCGCCCCGCCCGGCCGCCACGGCCCGTGGACGTGCTCATCGAGCGCGCTCAGGGCGATGTTGGCCAGCAGCGGCGACAGGATGCCTCCTTGCGGCGTGCCGGTCGGGTTGTTCTCGAAGTGACCGGTTTCGATCATGACCCCGGCCTTGAGGAACGCCTTGACCAGCAACAGCACATGCTTGTCCTTCACCCGAGTCCGCACCCGGTCTATAAGGGCCGCGTGGTCGATCGAGTCAAAACACGCTTCAATATCCGCATCCAGCACCCAGCGGTAGCCTTTGGTGCCGAAGTACTGAATCTCCGCGACTGCATCGTGTGCCCGTCGCTTCGGCCGGAACCCGTATGAGACCGGCAGGAAGCCGGTCTCGAAGATCGGCTCCAGCACCAGCTTCAGCGCCGCCTGGACCACCCGATCCGCAATGGTCGGAATTCCCAGCTTCCGGACTTTTCCGCTGCCACCCGGCTTGGGTATCTTGCGTTCCCGCACCGGAAGCGGACGAAACGATCCGTCCTTCAACTGGGTTCGCAGGTCGTCCAGGAACCCGGCCATCCCGGCGATCTCCTCAATATCGGCGACGGTCAGGCCGTCGACTCCGGGAGTTTTCGCGCCGGTGTTGCCCGCGACCCGGTCGAACGCCACCAACAGCGTCGCCGGGTCGTGCACGAGGTTGAACAGGTCGTCGAACCTGCGGCCGGGATCAGCCGCCGCCCAACGGTGAAGCTTGGCCTGCATCCTCGATACCCGACCGCGCGGCCCCACCGGGTCCGTCGCGCTCATGGCGCCGATGTTCACCGGCGCGTCTTTCGACATTGCAGCCTCCTTCCCTTCTCGAAACCGCTGCCGTCCTTCCCCATGCGCCGGGCTTTCCCCGGCTCGGAGTACTACGACGGCTCCGCCCCATCCAGGCCCGGTCAGCGGTCGGTGCGCTCAGCCACTCCTCCGGGCTGGCGGCCCGGCTGGGTGGCAAGACCCGGATGGTTCCCGTGTTCACTGTGATTCGCTCGACGGAGGAGGAGCCCGGCTCTGTCCCTGCGGCATCACCACGGCTACCCCGCAGCACTTCGCCGTGGTCTCCCGGCCGGCCGACCTATCCGACCCAGGAGTTACCCGCCGATATCCGGTGGGTTGCGCACCGCCCCCGGCCCATATCCACCAGATTCGAGCCGGTGCAAGATGAAGGGACGTAAACGCCGGTTCCTCTCGTACTCCTTTCCGTCCCGCTCGCCGGACCCGCACCATCTGGCAGTGCTGGCACGTCCCGGCTTTGTCAGGGCTGCTTCCCGCCCTCACCGGCACCACCCGGATCGGATTGCCCTCAGCTCCACCGTCCTGCTGCGACAGGATCAGCGACGAAGGTCTTTCACCCCCGTTCGAATCAACAGCGCCTCACGGCGCACAGGCCGTTCACTGCGCACGATGATGCGGGTGCCGGCCGGATAGCCGCCCAGATCAACCATGCCGGTCAGCTCGGCCACCTCGGCGCCATCGCGCGGCGTCCCGTCCTGGTCCAGGGCGGGATGCCAGAGGCGGCCGGGCACGGCCCGAACAGCGCGGCGGACCGGTGCGGTGATGGCGTATCCGACCGAGAAGAAGGTACGCATTCCTCGTTTCCGCAGGTCGCGGACGTGGGCGAGGAAGGCTTTCGCGGATCCGGCGCTGTCGGCGCGGACCAGGATGTCAGTGCCGTGCCGGTGAGCGTCGGGGATCTGCGCGAGCGCTTGGTCGAGCACCGCAACGTGATCGGCGGCAGTGTTGGCGCCGGAGTTCCCGGGCCGCAGCTGCCCCGACACGGCCTCGCCGGTGTTCGCGAGGAAACACAGCAGCGGGTGGAAGCCAAAGCCGCCCTTATAGGTGGGTGCGCCCTGCTCTTTCTCGGAGTGGCAGGTGACCAGCGTGGCGTCGAGGTCCAGAACCAGGCCGGGAAGTTCTCGTCCGCCGGCCCGAGCAGCAGGTATGCCCTCGCCGGTCTCGGCGGCCTGCATCCAGGCGGTTTCCCGGGCTGAACTGCGAGCCGCTCGCAGCGAATCAAGTGCAGTCTCGTCGGTGTCGGCGAGCAACCGCCAGGCCGTGGGCGTGGAGGCGACTGGGCCGAACACTTCTGCCTGGTCCCGCAGCACGGCCAGATCCGCGATCGCCTCACCACCGTTGGCGAGCATCACCGCCAGGTCGGTGGCGACCCGTCCCGGATCATGCCCGGTCCCGCGCGGCCGAAGAGACCTGAGAGCGGCGGAGTACGCGGCAGTCAGCCCGGTGGCATCAGCGAGATCCGCCAGCAAACGTGCGCCCGCATGCCTAACCACCCCCGAACCGTCGGTGGAGACGTGGAGCTTGGGACGAGAACCGATACCCCGCACGCAGAAGGAGCCTTCCACTTGGACCGACAGAACCCCTCGACAGGGCTCATCGTCCCAGCTCAAAAGGCACTTTCGCGTTTCCACCCCAAAACCAGCCGTACCCAAGCGAAACGGCGAGGCTAGTCGCCTAGGACCCGCTCCCACAGCAGCCCGTCCCGCCAGCTCCCGTCGAGGAAGATCGAGGAGTGCGCGACGCCGTACGGGCTGAACCCGTTGCGGCGCAGTACCCGCTGCGACGGAAGATTCTCCAGACCGGTGGACGCCTCGGCGCGGTGCAACCCGAGTTCGTCCGTCATCACCCGCAGTGCAAGCCCGACGGCGCGCCCAGCGTGCCCTTGATTCTGGGCAACGCTGGCGATCCAGTATCCGAGGGAGCCGCGGCGCAGGTGCGGCTGCGGCAGGATGCCTCCGACGGTGACCCGCCCGATCACCTGGTCGTCGGCGAGCACCACGCCCGGCCAGACCGAGCCGGCCCGGTATCCGGCCAACACCCTGTCGATCCGCTCCGCCTGGCCTTCCGGGGTGAAGAAGTCGGCCGGCTGGGCTGGTTCCCAAGGCCGGAAAGCCTCGAAATCCCGCGCCCGATGTGCGGCGATCGGGGCGGCGTCGGTGGGCTCGATCAGGCGGATCCTGGTTCTGTGGCTCATGGGCTGATCCTTGTCGCGGTGCGTCCGTCGGATGAGACGGCCAGCCTATGAAAGCGTCCCCGCGCCACCGCGCCCTACGTCCGCCGGAGGAACGAGTCGATCGCGCAGTCCGTGTTTTCGGTACCCTGCACGCAGAAAGTGCCTTCCGCTTGGACCGACAGAACCCCTCGACAAGGTTCATCGTCCCAGCTCAGAAGGCACTTTTGTATTTCCTCCCCGCTTCCGGCCTCATCTCAACCGAAACGGCGAGGCTAGTGACCTGAGTCAGAGATTCGTCGTTAGTTGGGTATGAGTCGTCCGGGTCCGAAGATTCCGCCCTTGTCGGTCTGACAAATGATCATCTGGCAGGTTCGCGGAGCCAGATGATCAGGGAGGCCAGGACGACTCCGGCACGGTAGCGGTCAGCGAGTTTGTCGAACCTGGTCGCGATCGCGCGGAACTGCTTGAGGCGGGCGAAGCATCGTTCGACCACGTTGCGGTCGCGGTAGATCTCCTTGTCGAAGGCGGGCGGGCGGCCGCCGAGGCGCCCTCGGCGTCGGCGGTTGGCTGCCTGGTCGCGGCGTTCGGGGATCGTGGCGGCGATACCTCGACGCCGCAGGAGGTGCCGGATCGCTCGGCTTGAGTAGGCCTTGTCGCCCAGCACGCGCTCCGGCGCCGTGCATGGACGACCCGTGATGGCGCGCGGGATGCGTATCCCTTCGAGGACCTGGCTGAACACAGTGGCGTCGTTGACGTTGCCGGGCGTGAGGACGATCGACAGGGGCAGGCCCCGGCCGTCGACGGCGAGGTGGACCTTGGTGGTCAGCCCGCCTCGGGACCGGCCGAGGGCCTGGCGCGTCTGCGAGCGGCCCGGATCTTCCAGTTCGTCCCCGTCCGCGACCCCTTTTTGCGGGCGCCGGCGGCGTGCTGGTGGGCTCGGTTGGCCGTGGAGTCGACGGCGACAGTCCACTCCACCCGGCCCACCGCATCGTCACGGACCTGCACGTGCTCCAGCAGCCTTGCCCACGTGCCGTCCGCCTCCCAGCGGGCAAACCGCTCATAGACGGTCTGCCACGGCCCGTACCGCTCGGGCAGGTCGCGCCACGGAGCCCCGGTCCGCAACCGCCACAACACACCGTTGACCACCTGACGGTGATCACGCCACGGACGGCCACGCCCGTCCGCCTGCGGCAACAAGGGCTCTACCCGCTCCCACGCCGCGTCCGTCAACTCGCCTCGACCTGCCACAAGATCAATTATCAGACAGGCCCTAGGGGTCGTGGTCAGCCCTGGGGTGGAGCGGGGTCGGTGCCTGGCAGGCCCGGGGGTGGAGCGGAGATTACATCCGTGGGCCGATGTGCGCGACCTGGGCGGAAGCCACCATGGAGGCATGAGCGCAACGGTCTTTTCTCTCCATGCGGCCGTCACGCCTGTGCGGCCGTCCGGCACTCCGGGGCCGCCAGGTTCCACCGCCGCCACCGGCAGGCTGCGTCAGCATCGCCTGGGCGATGCCCTGCATGCCGCCAAGGTCTTCGTGGTCTCCGCATTCGAGGTGGCGGTACTCGGGGAGTACACGCAGGAGGCGGGCATACGACGCGGCTGAGGCGGGCGCGCCGGTGCCCGGCTCAGGCCTCCCGTTCGTCGGTCAGCAGGTCGTCCGCGTCGACGATGCGGTACGCGTAGCCCTGCTCGGCCAAAAAGCGCTGGCGGTGGGCGGCGAAGTCCTGGTCAATGGTGTCGCGGGCGACGACCGAGTAGAAGCGGGCCTCGTGGCCGTCCGCTTTCGGACGCAGCACGCGGCCCAGGCGCTGGGCCTCCTCCTGGCGGGAGCCGAAGGTGCCCGACACCTGGATCGCCACCGTGGCCTCGGGAAGGTCGATGGAGAAGTTCGCCACCTTGGAGACCACCAGCACCGAGATCTCGCCCTCGCGGAAAGCACCGAAAAGCTTCTCGCGCTGGGCGTTCGACGTCTCGCCCTTGATCACGGGTGCGTTCAGGTGCTCGCCGAGCTCGTCGAGCTGGTCGATGTACTGGCCGATGACCAGCGTCTGCTCTCCGGCGTGCCGCCGTACCAGTGCCTCGGTGACCTTGCGTTTGGTGTTCGTCGTCGCGCAGAAGCGGTACTTCTCCTCTGCCTCCGCGGTGGCGTACGCGAGCCGTTCGCTGTCGGTGAGGTTCACCCGGACCTCGACGCAGTCCGCGGGCGCGATGTAGCCCTGCGCCTCGATCTCCTTCCACGGGGCGTCGAACCGCTTCGGCCCGATCAGCGAGAACACATCCGACTCGCGGCCGTCCTCCCGTACCAGCGTCGCCGTGAGGCCGAGACGGCGGCGGGCCTGGAGGTCGGCGGTGAACTTGAACACCGGGGCAGGTAGGAGGTGCACCTCGTCGTAGAGGATCAGGCCCCAGTCGCGGGAGTCGAAGAGCTCCAGGTGGGGGTAGATGCCCTTCCGCTTGGTGGTGAGCACCTGGTACGTGGCGATGGTGACCGGGCGGATCTCCTTCCTCGTACCGCTGTACTCGCCGATCTCGTCGGCGCTGAGGGAGGTGCGGGCGACCAGTTCGTGCTTCCACTGGCGGGCTGAGACGGTGTTGGTGACGAGGATCAGCGTGGTCGCCTTGGCCTCCGCCATCGCACCGGCTCCGACCAGCGTCTTCCCTGCGCCACAGGGGAGCACGACGACGCCTGAGCCGCCGTGCCAGAAGTTCTCCACGGCCTGCTTCTGGTACGGGCGCAGCGACCAGCCGTCCTCGGCGAGCTCTATGGGGTGCGCCTCGCCGTCGACGTAGCCGGCCAGGTCCTCGGCGGGCCAGCCGAGCCGCAGCAGGGTCTGCTTGATCTGACCGCGCTCCGAGGGGTGCACGGCGACGGTGTCCGCGTCGATGCGGGGGCCGACCAGCGGGGCGACGCGCTTGGAGCGCAGGATCTCTTCGAGGACCGGGCGGTCGGTGGTGGTGAGGACGAGACCGTGGGTCGGGTGCTTGCTGAGAGTGAGGCGGCCGTAGCGGTCCATCGTCTCGGCGATGTCGACGAGGAGGGCGTGCGGGACCGGGTAGCGGGAGAACTTCACGAGGGCGTCGACGACCTGCTCGGCGTCATGGCCTGCCGCCCGGGCGTTCCACAGGCCGAGAGGGGTGACCCGGTAGGTGTGGATGTGCTCGGGGGCGCGCTCCAGCTCCGCGAAGGGGGCGATGACACGTCGGCATGCGTCGGCCTGCTCGTGGTCGACTTCGAGGAGCAGGGTTTTGTCCGACTGGACGATCAAGCAGGACACACATGCCTCCGTCGCGGGTGGGTGTGGGGTGCCTCTGTGGCGTAGGACGCCAAATAGGTGAGTTTACTTGCTCGGCCGGCCACCCGGAGGTGTGCCGGGAGTGAGGGGGGTCTCGCCGAGGTGGAGCGGGGTGGGGCGGGTCGTCGCTGGTGGGCGCCCGCCGCACGCCTGGAGGCGCTACTCGTCGGCGAGCTCGGCGACGCCCGTGATCCGGTGCAGCGGATACGTGCGGACCTCGTCCGCGGTGTGGTCGAAGGCGGTGACGAAGCCGCCCTCCACCCTGACCGGCGCGATCACCCGCTGACTCGCTGCCCCGTCGGCGTTGACGTAACCGATCCAGAGCGCCGACCCCGTCAGCACCGCCGCCTGCACCGTCGCCAGAGTCTCCGCGGCCCCGGTGCGCGGCAGCCCCTGCCCGTCCCGTGCCTCGGCCGCACCGGGTTCCGGCACTTCCGCAACCGGCTTGCGCGGCGCCGTCGACGCCGCGTCGCCCGCTCGGATCGCCCGGACCGCGGCGCTCAGCAGCGTGTCGTCCGGCGCGGGCGGGCCCTCCGGCACCGGCTCGGGCGCCGTCCGCGGCCCGGTGCGCTGGGCGTGCGCGCGGGTGATCAGCACATCGCCCTCGGAGGACTCGGCGGCCGGTGCGAAGCCCATTGTGCGCAAGCCCTCCAGCAGGGTGGAGGGGTCGGCCTGGGCCGCCAGCACGGTGGGCGCGAGGCGGCGCAGCCGCAGGCCCGCCGACCGTTTGTCGGCCATGATCTCGCCCAGGACCGCGTCGTCGTCACAGCGGATGTACGCCGACGCGGCTCCGACCCGCAGCTGCCCGTGCCGGCGTGCCACGTCGTCGATGAGATACGTCAGCGGCTGCGGAACGGGCGTGCGCGCGTGCTTGCCGAGGAACGCGTGCAGATCACTGGCGGTCTGCCCGGCGTCCAGCGCACGGCGCACCGAACCGGGTGTGAACCGGTACACGGTGGCGCCGCCCTTCGACTCGACGTCGGCCAGTATGCCGAGCATGTCGGCGAGCGGACGCAGCAGCGGGCCCGGTGCCACCGCGGTGAGGTCGGCCTGTAGGAGGAGGTGGTCCAGCGGTTCCGGGAGGAGCGGGGCGAGCAGTCGCGCGGCCCGCGCGGTTCGGGCGGCCTGGACCGCCCGGCCGGGGTGCGCGTCCGGATCGGGGTGGGCGTCCAGGTCGGGGTGGGTTCCTTGGGCCGGCTGTGTGGGCGTGGTGCCCGGGGCTTCGAGGGTGTCGGTGTCGGTTCCGGTGCCGAGGAGGGCGCGGCCCTGGGACGAGAGGGCGCCGCGGCCCGTGACGCCGAGGAGTTCCGCTTCCATGAGGGTCCACTGGGCGAGGCGGGAGCGCAGGTCGTCGTGGTCGGTTGGGCGGGCCGCCCCGGTGGTCTGAGGGGCCATGGCGGTCGTGATCGCGGTGGCCGCCCCGGCTGCCGGGACGCTCCGGGCGCCCGGGCGGCTCGACTGGCGGGCCGGGACCGCGGGGCCCGGCTGGGTCGGCCAGCCCGAGGGCGCCGACCGGCCCGGCTGGGGCGAGCGGCCCGGGTGGGACGGCTGCGGTGGGTGTCCTGGCTGGGCGGGGTCCGGGGCCACGCCGCGCAGCGGGCGTTCCCAGTTCATACGGGCGAGGAGGGCGGCCTCGTCGGGCGACGCACCCTCGGGGAGCTGGGCGAGCAGGCCGAGAACGCGGTGGCGCACCTCGGGAGCCGCCGAGCGGTCGAGCCCGAGGCCGAGCGCCGACAGCGTCCTGTCCTTGCTGTCCCGCTCGCCGACCAGGCCCGCCGTACGGGTGGCCGTGAGCCACGTGGCGGCGAGTGCGGCCCAGCGTTCGGCGGCGGGCAGCTCCAGCCAGGCGTCGTACGCGGGCGTGGGCACGTAACGCTCGGCCTCCCGGCGTGCGCCGCCGCCCGTCTCCGGTTGCCCGCCCGCGCCCGCCGTCTCGGGGAAACCGCCGTCGGAGGCCAGCAGGCCCGCCGCGTAGGCCAGTTCCACCCAGAACGCGGCGAGCGGTTCCGTGGTGTCCAGCTGGGTGGCCACGCGCTTGAGGTCGCGCACGCTCAGGCCGCCCGCGCGCAGCACGGCGGGTCCGGCCTCGCCCCAGTCCTTGAGCAGTTCCTCGACGGTGGCGAGCGAGGTGTGCGCCTGGCCGGCGGCGGTGGTGTCCACCACCTGTGCGGTGTGCTGCGCCGCGGGTGCGACCTCGGGAGGCAGCGGTTCGAGGTCGCGGTGTGCCCGGCCGCCGCGCAGGTGCAGGGCCGCCTCGCGAGGCAGGGTGACGGTGCCCAGTGAGGTGGGCAGCAGCAGGCCGCGGTCGAGCAGCCAGCGCAGATGCGCCGCGGGATCGGCGGTGACCTGCCCGTACGGCGGGCCCCACAGCAGCCGGGACAGCACGTCGAGCGAGGCCAGCGGTGCGCCGTCCAGCAGCGTCGCCATCCGCGTACGGTCCGTGAAGAGGTCCGTCAGCGCGGCGACCGCCGACACCGAGTCATGCGTCCTCGCGAGTCCCGCGGTGACCACGATGTCCTGTATCCGGCCCGGTGACATGCCCGCGGTGGCCTCGGCGACGGTCGGTCCGAGGCCCGTCGGCGAAGGATGCCGCGGGGACGGCGCGAGGAGTTCCCTGGCGGTGCGCACAAGCCGCAGCGCATCGTCGAAACCCCAGACCAGGGCCTGCTCGCGCAGGGTGGCCAGGGCGCGCGGGAGGGCGTCGGCGATGGTGGCGGCGAAGGTGTCGGTGGCCGGGGTGCCGGGCGAGGGCGCCGCGGGGTCGATGTCACCGGTCAGGAGGCCGCGCAGGGCGTCGTACGGGGTGGGTTCGGGTGCCACCGCCAGCGCCTCGGCGGTCTGGAGGGCGAAACGGTCCAGGTGGCCCAGCGCGCGGACCACCGACGCCCGGGTGCCCGCCCGGGTGGCCAGCTGCGTGAGGTCGCTCGGCACAGGGGAGAGCAGGTCCGGGCGGGCGCGCAGGAGTGCGGCCAGGGAGGTGTCATCGCGGAAGCGGAGGGCTTCCGCGAGAGAACGGGGAGTGGCACCGCCGTCCTGGTGCGCGTGGCTGCTCATCCTGTTCACGGTAATGGGTTCAGGTAACTTCCCGGAGGCGGCGGGGGACGTGACCTTGTTTCCGGGACGGTGCGGTGTGCCGTCGCGTGCCCGGTGGATGGCGTCGACACGCTTGTCCACAGCCTGTGGGTAAGTGTGTCCACGGGCCGCGCGAGAACACACGTGCGTACCCGGCGCAGGCGGTATCCGTGTCCGGCGTGGGTGGGGGAGGGGAGGCGCTCGGCGCGGTAACGTCGGGCGCGGGGCCGGGACATGGGCGCGTCGGGCCGCCGGTCACCGGCTGGATCGGCGCGCGGGTGCACCGGTCCGGGATGTGTGCGCGTACGGGCGCAGGCACGGCAGGGACACCGGCGCAGTGAGCCGTCCCGGAGGGGACTTCGTGGGGATCGAGAGTGATCAGCTCGTCTTCGACTATCTGAGCAAGGTCGGAGACCTCGCCCAGCAGCGGCAGCTGCCGTCCGGGGAGCGCATGCGGCTCGTCTCCGAGCTGCGCGGCGAGATCGAGCGCAGCCGCGCCGCGGCCACCACCGGCGACAACCCGGCCGCGGTCCGCCGCATCCTCGCCCGGCTCGGCACCCCGGATGAGGTGGTCACGTCGGCGGCCGGAGCGCGGACGGCAGATCCCGGCCGGAAGGCGGCGGACGGCCGGAGCCGGGCGTCCGACGAGGCGGCGCCCGCGCCGAAGAGGCCGCCGGGACGTTCGGGCGGTGCGCCGCGCGCGGACCGCGACGCGGCCGAGGACCGTGCCGGCCACACCGACCGTGCCGGCCCGGCAGCCGGCAGCGCGCCCGGTTCGGCCTCGGACCAGAACCGCGATCGCCCGCCCTGGCCCAAGAGCCTGCGCCGCCTGGTGCCCCGCCCTCGCGCCGCAAAACCCTCAGAGGCGGCGCCCGAACTCTTCGGCAACGGGACAGCTCCCGCGCCGCCTCATCTCGCGAGCACGGACGAGCTGGGACCGGTGAGTGAGCAGCCGGACTGGTGGCGCGTCGACGGTGAGCCGCTCGGCGGCACGCAGATCGCCGGGTTCACCGGCGGTGTGGAGATCCCCGAGATACTGCGCCCCCCGGCCGCCCAGGACGAGGCGGAAGGCAAGACCACCGATAAGACCACCGATAAGACCGCAGACAAGAACGCCGCCAAGGGCGTAGACATCACCAAGGGCCCGGCGGACCCCGCGGCGGCCGGTGACCAGGGCGCCGCTTTGGCCCCGGACGCGAAGGACACAGGAAAGACCGCCGCCAAGAACGCCGCCCGTCCCGCCCGAGGACCGCGGCGGCTGCTGCGCCGCCGCCGCGCCGCCGCACCGGCCGCCGGCGCCGCACCGGCTGCGGCGCAGGCCAAAGCGAAAGCCCAGGCGAAGGCGCGCCGCACCTGGACCAACCCTCTGCTGCTGCTCGCCGCCGCTCTCCTGGTCGCCGGCGCCGGACTCGGCAACTGGTACGCGCTCGGCCTCGGCTGGGTCATCGCGTACGCCTCGCGGCGGCTGACCGCCACCGAGTCGAAGTGGGCCGTCCTCGGCCTGCCGGGGCTCGCCGTCGCCGCCGGGATCGTCTGGCTGTGGGGCAGGCAGAACGGCCGCTGGGGCGCGCCCATCGTCCACGGCCACATGACCGACGCGGCCGGTCAGACCTGGCCCTGGGTGGTGCGCGGCGCGGCCCTCGCCTCCGCCGTCTTCCTCGTATGGCGATCCCAGCGGGGCAGGTCCTGACGGAACGGGCGCGGACGGTCGAACCGCCCGCGCCCGGTATGCCGACCGTCCGCCGCGCGCCGGAGCGTGGCACGTCGGTGTGACCGGCACGGATGCGTGTGGGTGGCCAGGGTGCGCCGCGGGGCGGCTTCGGCGCGGTGGGCACAATGGCCTGCATGAGCATGTGCGCCCTGACGGTCGGTTTCGACCTCGATATGACCCTGATCGACTCACGAGCCGGTATCCGCGCCGCCTTCCTGGCCTTGTCCGACGCAACCGGCGTCCACATTGACGCCGATCTCGCCGTCACCCGGCTCGGGCCGCCGCTCGACCAGGAGATGGCGCACTGGTTCCCGGCCGAGCGGATCGCCGAGGTGTGCGACCGCTACCGCGCGATGTACCCGGAGTACGCCATCACCGGGTCACCCGCCCTGCCCGGCGCCCGTGCGGCGGTCGACGCGGTGCACGCGGCGGGCGGACGCACCGTCGTCGTCACCGCCAAGCATCAGCCGAACGCGCTGCTGCACGTCCAGCACCTCGGCATCGACGCCGATGTGGTGGTCGGCAACCTGTGGGCGGAGGAGAAGGCGGTGGCACTGCGCGCGGAGGGTGCGGGTGTGTACGTCGGCGACCACATCGGAGACATCCGCGGGGCGCGGGCTGCCGACGCGCTGTCCGTGGCGGTGGCCACCGGGCCGTGCAGCGCGGCGGAGCTCCGGGCGGCGGGCGCCGACGCGGTACTCGACGACCTGACGGCCTTCCCGGGCTGGCTCACGGGGTACATGGCCGACGTCGCCTGAGCGGAACCGTTCCTTCCCTGTAGTCGCCCGCATTCCGGACCGTTTTACAGGGCATAGAAACAGGACAGAAAACCACGCGGATCCGGACAACAGAACGATCCGAAACCGGCAGCGAACCCACCCGAACCGGACGTCCGAGCGCGCCGGACCGGACAGATGTGGTCCACCATCGGACGGCGGAGCAATCCGGAACCAGCCATCAGAAGCCGCGCGCAACGCCCAGAACCAGCAGCGAGCCACCCGCCCGGAAAGCCCTGTGGCTCCGCACCCGAAGACCCCGCCGTCCGGGACCTGATGGCCCCGCCACCCCGGCTCTCGAAGCCCTACCGCCCCGTACCCGCCGTCTCGCGCCGCTGGCCGCGCACCGCGCGCAGTAGGCCCGCCGCGGCGATCGCGAACCCTGTGGGCATCAGCATGCTCAGCCCGAACATAAAACTTGGGAACGGTGCCGAACCGAAGAAGAACGGTGCCACCGTGACGGCAGTGGCCACCGCTCCGGCAAAGAAAACGACCGCACCGATTCGGACAAGTAGATCGCCTGGGCCGACGTTGCTCTCAGTGGTTTTGTCACGCACCCGACCAGGGTAGTTCCCAGCGCGTAGGCACTTCGGCGACGCCTTGTCACCAGCCACCTGACGATTAGCCTTGGTGGCGGCGGGTCGGGAGACCCGCTGTAGTGCTATCCAGAGCCGTTTTCCTCCGATGAAGCGGCATGACCAAATACGAGGACGAGGACTTCAGGTGCCCACCGGCAAGGTCAAGTGGTTCAACAGCGAGAAGGGCTTCGGCTTTCTCTCCCGCGACGGCGGCGGCGACGTCTTCGTTCACTCTTCCGTGCTGCCGGACGGTGTGGATGTACTCAAGCCGGGACAGCGTGTCGAATTCGGTGTCGTGGCGGGACACCGCGGCGATCAGGCGCTTTCCGTGACCCTGCTAGAACCCACCCCGTCGGTCGCCGCGGCGCAGCGCCGCAAACCCGATGAACTCGCCTCGATCGTCCAGGACCTGACCACTCTCCTGGAGAACATCACGCCCATGCTGGAGCGGGGCCGCTACCCCGAGAAAGCGTCCGGCAAGCAGATCGCGGGCCTGCTGCGCGCGGTCGCGGACCAACTCGACGTATAGGCACGCCTCGACGTACAGCCAAGCCTCGACGTACAGGCCCGCCGCGGGGCCACCGCCTCATGGACGCCGGGCCTGCCGCGTCGGGGTCACGGGAAGTCGAGCGCGCCCGGGCCGAGGGGCGGGACGAGTCCCTCGGCCGCGGCGCGGGTGAGCAGGCCGCGTACCGCCGCGTAACCGGCCTCGCCGAGGTCGGCCGTGAACTCGTTCACGTACAGGCCGATGTGCTGGTCGGCCACCGCGGGGTCCATCTCCTGCGCGTGCTCCAGCACATACGGACGCGACGCCTGCGGGTCATCCCAGGCCATCAGGACCGAGGCGCGGGCCGCCGCGGCGAGCCGCTTCAGGGCGTCGGCGCCCAGCGAGCGGCGGGCGATGATCGCGCCCAGCGGGATCGGCAGACCGGTGGTCGACTCCCAGTACTCGCCCATGTCGGCGAGGCAATGTAGACCGTAGTTCTGGTACGTGAAACGGGCTTCGTGGATGACGAGACCCGCGTCGACCCGCCCGTCCCGTACCGCGGGCATGATCTGGTCGAACGGCATGACCCGTATCTCCCCAAGGCCGCCCACTCCTGCCGCCCCGCCGGCCCCGCCCGGTACGGCGCCCGCGGCCCAGAGCCGGAACAGCAGATACGCGGTCGACTTCTCGCTCGGCACGGCCACCACCGCGCCGGTCAGGTCGGCCTGCTCACGCGCCTCGCGGGTCAGCACCAGCGGCCCGCAGCCGCGGCCCAGCGCGCCACCACACGGCAGCAGCGTGTACGTGTCGAGCACCCAGGGCAGCACGGCGTACGACACTTTGAGGACGTCCAGCTCGCCGCGCTCCGCCATGCCGTTGGTGATGTCGATGTCGGCGAAGGTGACGTCCAGCGCGGGCGCGTCCGGGACGCGGCCGTGCGCCCATGCGTCGAAGGTGAACGTGTCGTTCGGGCAGGGCGAGTAGGCCATCCGCAGCGGGCTGGCGTCAGTGGTGGGCGTCGTCGCGTACGTCATGCTGCATTCCATCTTTCCGGTACGGGGTCTTCAGCGTCCTCGGCGGGTTTTCCTGCTCATTCCGTTAAGGGTCCGGGTTCGCTTTCCGGTACGGAACCGGAAGGCCTTTCTCCGACGGCACCGGACGCGCTTTCCGTTACGCCGCCGAGGTCCCTTTCCAGTGCGGGGCCGAGCTCGCCGAATGCCACGGTGAGTGCGGTGAGGGCTTCGCCGATTCGCCAGGCCGCCCTGTCGCGCGGGCCCACCGCGTTGGATATCGCGCGCACCTCCAGCACGGGCACGCCGTGCGCGGCGGCGGCCTCGGCCACTCCGAAGCCCTCCATCGCCTCGGCGACGGCACGCGGATGGTGTTCCCGCAGCGTGGCGGCGCGGGCGGCGCTGCCGGTGACGGTCGAGACGGTGAGCACGGTGCCGGTGACGGCGGCGGTGGCGGTGGCCGCGGCCCGTACGAGGGCGGCGGGCGGGTGGTGGGTGACGGTGCCGAAACCGAGGTCGGTGACCGGTACGAAGCCGTCCGGGGTCTCGGCGCCTAGGTCGGCCACGGTGATCGCGTCGGCGACGACGACCGCGCCGAGCGGGGCGTCGGGGGCGAAGCCGCCGCCGATGCCCGCGGAGACGACCAGGCCGTACGGTTCGCCGCTCAGCGCCGCGGCGGCCAGTGCGGCACCTGTGGTGGCCGCGGCACGGGCCGGGCCGACTCCCGCGGCCACCAGGTCCCAGCGGGCGGCGCCGGCCGCCGGCTTCGGGGTGTACAGGGTGACGCCGGGGAGCGTCAGCTCGCGTATCGGCGCGGCGAACGCCGCGGCCACCGCGTCCCGTTCCGGTGGGACCGCGGTGGCGACGAGGATCCGGATGGCAGGCGTGAGGCGTCCTTCGGGTTCGGGGCGGGGCGTGCGGTGGTCTTCGGCGGTGGGGTGCGTGAGCGGGCGGGGTCAGGTCCGCTTTGTGAACCTGAACGACCATAGGCCGGTGGCCTTGCTGCCGTTGCCCTCCAGGATGCTGACGGTGGTACTGGCGCCGGTGGCACCGTACTGCGGATTGAAGAAGACGCTGCCCGGGATGGTGCGGTACGTCTTGCCGCTGCGGTCGGTGAGCGGCTGCCCGTTCAGCAGGATGGCCCAGCCCTGGTCCGCGATGTCCGGATCGACGCCGAAGCGCACGATGGCGTCCGGGTCGACCTTGAGGGTGGTGGCGTTCTTGTTCCGCAGGCACGACTGGAGGTCATCGGTGGAGATCGCGTTGCCGTCGTTGTAGCAGTCGGCCTGGGTGTGCACCGAGTCCTCGCCGGTGGTCACGGTGGCCAGCGGTGTCGGCTTCTCGCACCCGGCCAGCACGGCGAGCGAGGCGCAGACGGTGCCGACCGTGCAGACGGTGCGAAAGGCGCGGGTGGCGCGGGTGGCGCGCCGGGAGGTGCCGGTGGCGACGCGTCCGCCGTGCTGACCCGCGGCGGTGGAGGCGACCGGCCCCGGGCGCAGCGGGCGGGGCGCCGCGGCGGGGCCGTGCTGCGGCTCCCGGTGCGGGTGCGCTGCGGACGGGGAGGTCATACGCGCAGGTTATCGGCCGGTACGTCCGGTCGGGGCGTGCGGGGGAGCGTCGGCGTGCCGTGCCGCACCGGGGGCGGGCGGGCTGGTTCGGGGCGGTTCGGGCCTGTTGTGCTGGTGGGGCTCAGATCACCCGGCTCCGGGACCGGGAGGTGTCGTGCCGGGCCGAGCGCAAGAGTCCCCGTACGGTCGTCAGCCACCCGGTGGCCACGATCGCCGCGGCGACCGAGAGGCCCAGCGTCCCGTTGAGCGGCAGGGCGATGCCGATCGCGCCGCCGACCACCCACGCCATCTGGAGCAGCGTCTCCGACCTGGCGAACGCCGACGTGCGCACCGTCTCCGGGACGTCCCGCTGGATCATCGCGTCCAACGACAGCTTCGCCAGGGCCTGGGCGAACCCGGCGACCGCGGCCAGCGTCGCGACCACCAGCGCGCCGAAGAACCCCGCCGCGGTGATCGCGACCCCGAGGACCAGCCCCACCACCGTCACGATGATCAATTCGGGCGCGCGGGCCTTCAGCCAGGAGCCGACGGCCGTACCGAGCGCATTGCCGGTACCCGCCGCGACGCCGACCATGCCCAGCGAGACGGCCGCGCTCTGGCCCGCGAGGGGGTGCTCGCGCAGCAGGAACGCGAGGAAGAAGATCAGGAAGCCGGAGAGGCAGCGGAGTACCGCGTTCGCGGCGAGAGCGTGGGTAACCGCGGGGCCTACGGTGCGCAGGCCTGGACGGCGGGCGCGGTCCTGCTCGCCTTGCTCCTGTTCGTCTCGCTCCTGATCGTGGGCGCCTTGCTCCTGCTTTCGAAGGGACGGCGCCGTGCTGCCCTGGTCTGTGCCGCCTTGGTCCATGGTGGGCTGGTCCGTGGCGGGCTGGGGCCGGTGGTCCGGCTCGCCGCGGTCGCGTGCCGTGCCGCCGGGCTTTCGGCGCCAGGGGAGCCGGCTCCACAGGGGGCGGTCGCGGCGGAGCCGGCCGGCGCGCAGCCGGTGCAGATGTTCCTCGTCGGCGGCCAGCAGTGCCTTGTCCTCGCCCTTGCCCGAGTCGACCTTGGGCGGCAGCTGGAGGGAGAGGATGGTTCCGGCGATGAAGATGACGCACGCGCCGTACAGCGGCCAGCGCGGGCCGACGATGTGCAGCCAGGCCCCCAAAGGCGCGGCGACACCGGTGGCGAGCAGTCCGCAGAGCGTCACCCGCGAGTTGGCTTTGACCAGGGAGAAGCCGGGTGGCAGCAGGCGCGGCACCACCGCGCTGCGCACCACGCCGTACGCCTTCGACGCGACGAGGACGCCGAGCGCGGCCGGATACAGCGCGAGGCCGCCGGTGGTCACGGCGTTCGACAGCAGCAGCGCGAGCAGCACCCTGGCCAGCATCGCGGTGGCCATGGCGACCCGGCGGCCGTGCGGCACGCGGTCGAGCAGCGGGCCGATCACGGGGGCGAGCAGGGTGAACGGGGCCATGGTGACGGCGAGGTAGAGGGCGACTCGGCCGCGGGCCTCGTCGGTGGGCACGGAGAAGAAGACCGTGGAGGCGAGCGCGACGGTGATCATGACGTCGCCCGCGCCGTTCACACCGTGCAGTTCGATCAGTTTGGCGAGGCCGGATTCGCCGGCGCCGTGCGCGTGGGTGGCTCTGCGGATGCCGCGGAAGGCGCCGGTGAAGGGCCAGCGGAGGGCATGACCGACCGCGCGGGCGGTCCGGCGCAACGGGCCGGTACCGCCAGCTGCCCAAGACGCCCGTGCGGCTGCCACCCCGTCATAGTGCCTCCAGAACACGGGAAGTGCTGCGTTGCGGCGGCGGTTGCGGCACGGATGGCGGCACGAATTCGCGCCGCGGCAGGCGGCGTGTCGCCGACGGGCGCGGGGCTCGCCGGGGCATCGGGAGCACGGGCGTTGAGGGCCCGGCAGGCGCCTGAGCCGCAGGGCCGTACGGGGATGCGGGGCGTTCACTGGTGCGGGGGAGCGGGAAGCGGTGGCTCGCACGGGACACGGCGGCCGGAACACGGAAGCTGAAACACTGCAGTCGGAACACGGTAGGAACAAAGCGGGAACCGGGTACGGGTCAAGAGGGATGTAGGGGCGCGGCACGGCGTGCGCGGCCTGGACGGGGGCGCCTGGTGATCCTGGGCGCCCCTTTAGCCTGGGCGAACGGCATGGGCGGGCGGATGGGATACTTCCCGGACTGCCTCTCCACTGCTCTTTGGGCACGGGAGGCACCCCAGGAGGTGCCCCCAGTGGGACCGCGGCCCAGGAAGAGGTAGCGTGCCTAGCGCGCCCTACGACGGTCGCGCACCTGCGAGCATCCCGCAGAATGGAAGAAGCAGGCGCGCCCGAACACGCCCGGACGCAGACGTCGACGCGGCCCACCGGTCCGCTCCGTCCGCACTCGGCACCGACATGGCGGCGCACTCGTGAGACGGCGTAGGAGAGAAGCGATACCTGTGAGCGCAGCGACAACGCGAAGCCGTACCCCCGACCGTCTCTGCGTCGAGGCGGTCGGCCTCGCCAGGTCGGCCGCCGAGGAGACCGCGGCACCCGGCGTGGTCGGTGAGCACGTCGAGGCCGTCGCCGAAGGCGACCGCGTGGTCACCCATTTCTTCGAGTGCATGGAGCCCGGCTACCGTGGCTGGCGCTGGGCCGTCACCGTCGCCCGCGCCTCCCGTGCCAAGGTCGTGACGCTCGACGAATCCGTTCTCCTGCCGGGTCCCGACGCCCTGCTCGCGCCCGAGTGGGTGCCCTGGAGCGAGCGGCTGCGCCCCGGCGACATGGGCCCCGGCGACCTGTTGCCCACGGACGCCGAGGATCTCCGTCTTGAGCCCGGTTTCTCCGGCGAGGACACGCCCCCGCCGAACTCCGCCGTCTCCCACGAGATGGCCGATCTCGTCGAGGCCGAAGACGCCGAGGTCACCTCGGGCCCGCCGGCCGAACTGCCCGCCGCCCCCAAGCGCGGCAGCCTGGCCGCGGTGGCGGAAGAGCTCGGCATGGGCCGGGCGCGGGTGCTGTCCCGGTATGGGCTGCACAGCGCCGCGGACCGCTGGGACGAGTCGTACGGCGCGCAGACACCGATGGCACAGGCCGCGCCTGCGTCCTGTCTGACCTGCGCGTTCCTCGTACCGATCGCCGGATCGCTCCGGCAGGCCTTCGGAGTGTGCGCGAACGAGTTCTCGCCCGCGGACGGGCGGGTCGTGTCGCTCTCGTACGGGTGCGGAGGACATTCGGAGGCGGCGGTGATGCCGAAGCCGCCGAGGCCCGCGCCGCCGGTGCTTGATGAGACCCGGGTGGAGCCGATGACGCTCAGGCCCGCGGCGGATTCCGGGTCGGTGGAGACAGGGGCGCCGCCCGAGGAACTGGGCCACAGCTGAGGCCCTGACCCGCCTCACCGGCCGGCCCTGGCCCTCACTTGTCCCACACCCGCCTTATCCGCCTTATCCGCCCGCCCGTCTCCTCCCCGTAGTCGGTCCCGTCCGCCTCGTTCGCCCAGTTCACTTCGCTTTGCCTGGCCCGTGCGCTTCGCCCCGCCCTGTCCGCCCGGCGCGCAGGCGGCGGCCTGCCGAGGCGATGGCGTGCGGCGGCGGCCGGGACGGCGGCCCTTGGCAGGTCGGCGGCGGCCGGGCACCCGGCCCTGTCTCACCTTTCGTCTCCCCGCCACCGCCCCTACGTGTACGCGGTACCTTCGGGCGGCGGCGTACCCTCGTCGTCCGGTGAAGAGGTTCGTCCCGGCGAAGCGCATCGTCTCCGTAACGAGGAGTGACCACCGTGACCAAGTTCGTGCAGCCGGCTGCCGAAGGGGCGGATCCGTTCGGGACTGCGCGGCTGCGGCGCGGGGTGCTCGATGCGTGGGCCGCGTCTCCCGCGCGGTTCCGTGAGGACGCCAACGCCGAAGAGGACCTGGCCCTGGGTGGCTACCGGGACCGCCTCGTGATCGAACTCGCGCAGAACGCCGCCGACGCCGCGGCCCGCGCGGGCACGCCCGGCCGCTTCCGCCTGACCCTGGACGACGGTGTCCTGGTCGCCGCCAACACCGGCGCGCCACTGGACGAGGTCGGCGTCGAATCGCTCTCCACGCTGCGGGCCTCCGCCAAGCGCGACGAACTCCTCGAAGAGGCCGCACCCGGCACGCACGGCGTCGTCGGGCGCTTCGGCGTCGGCTTCTCCGCGGTGCTCGCCGTCAGTGACGAGCCCGCCGTCGTCGGCCGTGCCGGCGGAGTGCGCTGGTCGCTCGCCGAGGCCCGTGAGCTGGCGGCACAGGCCGCGCAGAGCCTGCCCCAGAGCCCGACCGGCGCAGACGAGGGCTCCCGCGGCGGACTCGGCACCGAACTGCGGCGCCGCGAAGGCCATGTGCCGCTGCTGCGGCTGCCGTTCCCGGCCGAGGGCACCGCGCCGGAACCATACGACACCGTGGTGATCCTGCCGCTGCGCGACGCAGCCTCACGCGACCTGGTGGAACGGCTGCTCGACGGGATCGACGCCGCCTTGCTGCTCACTCTCCCGGGCCTGGCCGAAGTCGTTGTGGAGACCCCGGAAGGCGTCCGCACGCTGCGCCGCCGCACCGAGAGCGCCGATCTCCCAGTGAGCGGTCACGCCCCCGAAGCCGGCACCGCCCCGTACTCCTCCGAAACCCCTCTCATCGCCACCGACCCCGCCTGCACCGTCATCGAGGACACCCGCGACGGCACGACCCGCTGGCGCACCGCGCACGGCCGTGGGCTGCTGGACGCGAAGCTGCTCGCGGACCGTCCCGTCGAAGAGCGGCAGCGCCCGTACTGGGCCGTGACCTGGGCGGTTCCGGTGGACGGGCAGGGCGCGCCGGCCCGCCCCGGCACCGCACCCGTGGTGCACGCGCCGACGCCGAGCGACGAACCCCTCGGTGTACCCGCGCTGCTCATCGCCTCACTGCCGATGGACAGCACCCGCCGGCACGCCGCGCCGGGGCCGCTCACCGACTTCCTCGTGGCGCGCGCGGCGGACGCGTACGCCGCGCTGCTCGCCGCCTGGCAGCCGGTGAGCACCGGTCTGATCGACCTGGTGCCCGGGGCGCTCGGCAAGAGCGAGCTGGACGGTGCGCTGCGCGGGGCGATCCTCGACCGGCTGCCGCGCACCGCGTTCCTGCCGCCCGCCCTGCCCGCCTCCGCCACGGCGAGTGCGGACCGTGCCGCCGCCGACCTGGCCCTCGGCACCCAAGCCGCCCCCGCACCCGCAGAACCCACCGCCCCCGACGCGGATCTCCTGTGGCCCGCCGGAGACGACCCCCTGGCCCCCGGCGCCCCGCTCCGTCCCCGCGACGCCGAACTCGTGGAGGGCGCGGGCGCCGAAACCGTCCGCGTGCTGGCCGAAGTGCTGCCCAGCCTGCTGCCCGCCGGCCTTGAGCGCCGCGTTGAACTGCGCACCCTGGGCGTGGCCCGGGTGCCGCTCACCGAGGCCATCGACCGGCTCGCCGGTCTGGAACGCGAACCGGGCTGGTGGTGGCGGCTCTACGACAGCCTCGCCGGCGTGGACCCGGAGCGGCTTTCGGGGCTGCCCGTCCCGCTGGCCGCCGAGTCCGCGCGCGGCGGGGCGGCGGCTAAGGACGTCGGGCTCTCCGCGGAGCCGGGCCCCGCGCCCGTCCCCCGTACCACCATCGGCCCCCGCCACGTCCTCCTCCCGCCGCCGCCCGCCGAGGCGGAGGAGCCGTTCGGCACGCTGGCCGCGGACACCGGGGCGTTCGGCGGCGACATCAGCGCGTCCGCCGCCGCCCTGACCCGGCTCGGCCTCAAGGTCGCCCATCCAAACGCCGCGCATCCGCTGCTGGAGAAGCTCGGCGCGCTGCCCGCCTCGCCGCGGGCCGTGCTGACGACGCCGCAGGTACGGGCCGCGGTGGCGGCCTCGCTCGACGACGACGGCGGTGGCTGGTACGACGACGAGAGCGCGCGCGGGCTCGACCCCGAGGAACTGGCCGAGGTGGTGCTCGGCCTCGTCCGGGACGCCGCGCTGGAACCGGGCGACGAGCCCTGGCTCGGCGCCCTCGCCCTGCCCGACGAGGACGGCGAACTGGCGCCCGCGGGCGAGCTGGTCGTGCCGGGCAGCCCCTTCGCGCAGGTGATGCGGGAAGACGCACTGGCCGCGGTGGATGCGGACCTCACCGCCCGCTGGGGTGCCCAGCCGCTTGCCGCGTGCGGCGCTCTCGCCGACTTCGCGCTGGTCAGGGCCACCGATGTGGTGCTCGATCCGGATGACTTGGAGCCCCGCGAAGGCGATTACGCCGAGCCCGGCGACGTGGGCCTGCTGGACGCCGTCGACGTGTGGTGCGAGGACGTGCTCGACCGGCTGCCCGAGACTCCGGTGCCGCCGGTCGCCACTGAGATCATCGCCGTCCGGGACCTCGACCTGGTTGACGAGGACCGCTGGCCGCAGGCGCTCGCGCTGCTCTCCAGGCCGCCGCTGCGGGACGCGCTGACCCAGCCGGTGCGGATCCTGCTGCCGGACGGTACGAGCGAGACCGTCCGCTCCTACACCGCGTGGTGGCTGCGCGGCCACCCGGTACTGGACGGCCGCAGGCCCGCCGGGCTGCGCGCCTCCGGTGGGGACCCGCTGCTCACCGGCCTCTACGACGCCGCGGACGCGACCGGTTTCGAGGACGAACAGGTGCTGCGCGCGCTCGGCGTGCGGACGTCGGTCGCCGCGCTGCTCGACGAGCCGGGCGGCGCCGCGGAACTCCTCGACCGGCTCGCAGAACCGGACCGCGAGGTCACCGCCGCGCAACTGCACGCCCTCTACGGGGCGCTGGCCGAGCTCGATCCCGAACAGATCACGCTGCCCGACGAGGTGCGGGCGGTGGTGGACTGGGAGGACGGCTCGGGCGCTGAGGGCGGTGGCGGCGGCCGTGTGGCGGTCGTGGACGCCCAGGAGGCGGTGGTCGCGGACTCGCCTGACCTGCTGCCGCTGGCCGCGGGACGCCCGCTGCTGCCGGTGCGGCCGGTGGCCGCCGCCGACCTCGCCGAGCTCTTCCAGGTGCGCCGGCTCGGCGAGACGGTGCCGGGCACGGTGCGCGACGAGGGCGTGGTCCGGGACGTTCCCGAGTCGGTAGGTGTCCTGCTGGGCGCCGAGACGCCGCGGACGTACGTCGAGCACGAGGAACTGGTCGTCGACGGCGTCGAGCTGGACTGGTACCGCACCCGGACCGCGTGGTGCACGCGGCCACGCTGGAGGGCGTCGCGGCGGGGCTCGCCTGGGCGGCGCGCCAGTGGCCGCGCCGCTTCGAGGTGGCGGCCCTGCTGGAGGACCCGTCCCGCACGGAGGAACTGGCACGGGACCGCTGGTTCGACTGAGCCCTCGGCCCGGTCGGGCAACCGACCCGTCCGGGCCGGACTCATCGCTCAACCGGGCTGCTCAGAGCGGTGGTTCGACCGATCCGCGCGGTATTCGCCGGTTGTCCGTTCGGTTTTCAAACCTGCCGAGAAAACTCGGTCACAAAAAATTCACTTCTCGTACAACCGAACGCCCCGTTCGGACGTCTGATCTATTGAGTCAGCAGACTCCTAGATCACTTGGGCCCCGCACCACCGGCAACGGCACGCGGGCCCCTTGCTTCACTGGGGAATACATGCGTATACGCACCCTCCTGGCCGCCGCGACGATGTCCGGCGCCCTGGCTCTTACCGCGTTCGCCATCCCCGCCGCCCAGGCGGCGGGGGGCTCGGGCTCCCCCAAGCCCGACGCAGCGTCGCGTTTCGGCACCACCCCGGCGAAGATCGCGCCGCGCTCCGTCGCCGCCGACACCGTCGAGCCCACCATCACCGGCGTCTCCATCCACGGCGGCGTCGACGTCATCCTGGGCACCACGGACAAGAAGACGATCAGCGTCGCGGTCACCGCCTCGCACGCCACCGGCATCCAGGACGCCTACCTCGACCTGTGGCACGGCACCGACGTCGACAGCGACGTGGACGGTTTCCTGCCGCCGAACGAAGAGGCGGCCACCTGCACCGCTTCCAGCGACACCACCTCCAGGTGCGTCCTGACCATCACCGTCGACCCGCGCACCGACCTGTACATGAACGCCCTGGCCGGCACCTGGCACGTCACGGTCGGCGCGCTCGCCGGCGACGGCACTGTCTTCTGGGACGACTACTACACCACCGACCACGTCCAGCGGCTCTCCAAGCAGACCGTCAACGCCGCGCCGGAGCCCGTGAAGAAGGGCGCCACCATCACGGTCACCGGCAAGCTCTCCCGCGCCAACTGGGAGGACCACGCCTACCACGGCTACACCAGCCAGCCCGTTCAGCTGCAGTTCCGCAAGGCGGACTCCAGCACCTACACCACCGTCAAGACGATCAACACCAACAGCACCGGCGAGCTGAAGACCACGGTCACCGCGGCGACCGACGGCTACTGGCGCTACTCGTTCGTCGGCACCACCACCACCCCGGCCGTCAAGGCCACCGGTGACTACGTCGACGTGAAGTAATCACCGAAGCGGGCGGGCAGCAGCCCGTCCGCTCACTCGGTGAAGCGTCGGCCGGCCACCCGCCACACGGCCTCCAGGCCGGCCGACGCCACCGCGCCGATCGCCACCGCGGTCCACGGCATCGTGGTGCCCACCAGCTTCAGGGCGAAGAAGCGCTGGAGCCGGGGCACGATCAGCACGAGGACGAATGCGGCGCCCATGGCGGCGACCAGGCAGACGCGCCACCAGTTGTAGGGGCGGGCGACAATGGCCAGCACCCATAGGGAGATCAAAAAAAGGGTGAGTGTGGCGGCGCTGGTCTGAGCGCCCAGTTCGCTTCCCGCACCTCCGAATCCTGCCCCGCCCGCGGCTGAGCCGACGCCGGCGGCCCCGCCCGCGCGGGAGGAATTCCACCCCGTGTAGTAGTGCCGGGCCAGCAGATATGACGCGAACGTGGCCGCGCCCGCGAGAATTCCACCGGGAATCGCGTACCGCATGACTCGTCCCACGAAATGCGGTCTGGCCCGTTCCGTATTCGGAGCGAGGGTGAGGAAGAACGCCGGGACGCCGATGGTGAGCGTGGACAGCAGCGTGAGATGACGCGGCAGAAACGGGTAATCGACCCCGAAACAGACCACCAGAAGAGCGAGCAGGACCGAATAGACGGTCTTCACGAGGAAGAGCGTCGCCACGCGCGTGATGTTGCCGATGACCCGGCGGCCCTCCGCCACCACCGACGGCAGGATCGCGAAACTGTTGTCGAGCAGCACCACCTGCGCCACCGCCCGGGTCGCCTCGGCCCCCGACCCCATGGCGACCCCGATATCGGCGTCCTTGAGCGCCAGGACGTCGTTCACGCCGTCGCCGGTCATCGCGACCACATGCCCCTGGGACTTCAGCGCCCTGACGATGGCCTGCTTCTGCGGCGGGGTGACGCGGCCGAAGACGGTGTGCGTCTCGATGGCCGCGGCCATCGCGGCGGCCTCGGCGGGCAGCGCCCGGGCGTCGAGCGTGTCCGTGGCGCCCGGCAGATGCAGCCGCGCGGCCACCGCACCGACGGAAACGGCATGGTCGCCGGAGAGCACCTTCGTGCTGACCTGCTGGTTCGCGAAGAAATGCAGAGTGTCGGCGGCGTCCGGACGCAGCCGCTGCTCCAGCACCACCAGCGCCGTGGGATGTGCGCCGGCCATCAGCTCGGGGTCGGCGAGGCCGGCCGGCTCCGGCAGCCCGGCCGCCGGGTCACGCGCGGCCCGCGCGAGGAGCAGGACCCGTAGCCCCCGAGCGCTCAGCTGCTCGGCCGCGGCGAGCTGCGGGTGGGCCTGCGGCAGCAGCACATCGGGAGCGCCCAGCAGCCAGGTACGGGACCCGTCCCCGTCGCTCCCGTCCTCGTCGGGAACGAGATCCCGCGGGTCCGCGCCGAAGACCGCCGCGCTGTACCCGCGGGCCGAGGAGAACGGCAGGGTCCGGGTGCCGGGCGGCGGCGCGGGGGCCTGGTGGCCGGTGCCGGGGAAGGCGTCGATGACGGCCCGCAGGCTGGCGTTCGGTCGCGGGTCGACACGGCCGAGGAGGGCGAGCACCCCGCGTACGTGCGTCTCGTCGGCGCCGTTCAGCGTGCGCAGCTCGGTGACGCGCATACCGCCTTCGGTGAGCGTGCCGGTCTTGTCCAGGCAGACCATGTCGACGCGGGCCAGGCCCTCAATGGCGGGCAGCTCCTGGACGAGGCAGCGTTTGCGACCCAGCCGGATCACGCCGATCGCGAAGGCGATCGAGGTCAGCAGCACCAGGCCCTCGGGGATCATCGGCACGATTCCGCCGACGGCGCGGGCGATGGAGTCCTTGAAGTCGTTGTGCTTGGCGACGAGCTGGCTGACGGCCAGCGCGAGCGCGGTCGGGACCATCATCCAGGTGACGTACTTGAGGATGGTGGAGACACCGCCGCGCAGCTCGGAGTGGACGAGTGTGAAGCGCGACGCCTCCTCGGTGAGCCGCGCCGCGTAGGCCTCGCGGCCGACCTTCGTCGCGGTGAACGTGCCACTGCCTGCGACCACGAAACTGCCGGAGAGCAGCTGGTCACCGGGGTGTTTCAGGACCGCGTCCGCCTCGCCGGTGAGCAGCGACTCGTCGATCTCAAGGCCCTCGGCCGTCACGCACTGCCCGTCGACGACGATCTTGGTGCCGGGGCCGATCTCGATCAGATCGCCCAGCACGAGCTCGCCGGTGCCGATCTCGACGACCCGCCCGTCCCTGCGCACGGTGGGTCTCGCCGCGCCGATGACGGCCAGGCCGTCCAGGGTCCGCTTGGCCCGCAGCTCCTGGACGATGCCGATCGCGGTGTTGGCGAGGATGACGTAACCGAACAGGCTGTCCTGGAACGGTGCCGCGAACAGCATGATCAGCCACAGCACCCCGATGATCGCGTTGAACCGGGTGAAGACGTTGCCGCGCACGATGCCGGCGACGGAGCGGCTGCTGCGCACCGGCACATCGTTGACCTCGCCGTGGGCCACCCGTGCGGCGACCTGAGCCGCGGTGAGCCCGGTGGGCCGCACACCGCCGGGAAGCGGTGCGCGCTGCGCGGGACCGAGCTCCTCGCCCTCGTCGGTGGGCGCCATGTTCCGACGGTACGGGGGGATACGCCGCTTGACGCGCCGAGCGGGCACGACAGGGCCGGGCAAGGTCCTGAACGGGCACCTGCCGGCCCAAGCGCTGGGCGGGCCGCCTGCCGGCCTCTCGCGCCGCTGGGCCCGCTGAGGCCGGTGGGGCTACTCCGGTCGGCCGGGCGCGTCGTCCTGCGCTGCGGCCCGCTCCCGGGCCGCCTTGAGCGCCACGTCCCGCTTGCGCGTGTACCAGATGGCGACGCCGCCGCCCGCGGCACCGACCAGGCAGGTCCACACCCACCAGGCGTGCCCGTGGTCGTCGAACCAGCCGTAGAACGGCAGCTGCACCAGGAAGAGCACGAACCAGATGATGGTGCCGCCGGTGATGGTGGCGACGACGGGGCCCTCAAGCGGCTCGGGGGCCTCATGCCGGACGGGCTGCTTGAAGAGCCGGCCCATGGCTCGGTCGCGCGCGGTCATGGCCACAGCTTACGGCCCGCGCCCGCCGCCCCGTCCGCCCGGCGCCCGGTCCACGTGCGCAACGGGACCCAGCAGAACGCCTGTTCCCGTACCGCACCCGAGACATGGCGTCTCTACGCGCGAAGATAGCGATCATTCCGCGATGTATTCATACTGAAACTGTTCGAAGCACTCCTGGTTGACCCCGGGAAGCTAGAAACGGCGTCGGTCCTCCATCCGCGTCCCACTTCCCTTCCCGAGGTTTCCGCATGCCGACACCGGTCACCGCCGAGCCAGCCGAGCCGCAGCCTTCCGGATCGCCGCAGCCCACAGATCCGTTCGACCGCTATTTCAAGATCACTGAGCGTGCTTCGAGCTATCTGCGCGAAGTGCGCGGCGGCTTCGCCACCTTCTTCGCGATGGCCTACATCATAGTGCTGAACCCGATCATCCTCAGCAGCGCGACGGATATGAACGGGCACCACCTGAGCTACGGCCAGCTGGTCACCGCGACCGCGCTGACCGCGGCGTTCACCACGCTGCTGATGGGCGTCATCGGCAATGTCCCGATCGCCCTGGCCGCCGGGCTCGGGGTGAACACGGTGGTGGCGCTCCAGCTGGCACCCAAGATGACCTGGCCGGATGCGATGGGCATGGTGGTGCTGGCCGGTTTCGTGGTGATGCTGCTGGTCGCCACGGGGCTGCGGGAGCGCGTGATGAACGCGGTGCCACACGGCCTGCGCAAGGGCATCGCCATCGGTATCGGCCTGTTCATCATGATCATCGGTCTTGTCGACTCGGGCTTCATCACCCGCATCCCGGACATCGCGCACACCACGGTGCCGGTGCAGCTCGGCGTCGACGGGCATCTGCACGGCTGGCCGGTGGCGATCTTCGTCCTGGGCGTGCTGCTCACCCTGGGGCTGCTGGTGCGCAAGGTGCCGGGCGCGATCCTGATCAGCATCGTCACCATGACCGCCGCAGCGATGATCATCAACGCCGTGACCAAGGTGCCGACCTGGGGCCTGACCACTCCGAAGTGGCCGGGCAATCCGGTCGCCAGCCCCGATTTTGGCCTGATCGGCAAGGTCAGCCTGTTCGGCGGCTTCGGCAAGGTCGGGATCGTGACCGGCGTGCTCTTCGTCTTCACCGTGCTGCTGTCGAGCTTCTTCGACGCGATGGGCACGATCATGGGCATCAGCGACGAGGCCGGGCTGACCGACAGCCACGACAACGTGCCGGGCATCAACCGCGTCCTGTTCGTCGACGGCCTCGCGGTCGCCGCCGGTGGCGCCTCGTCGTCCTCGGCCACCACCTGCTTCGTGGAGTCCACGGCGGGGGTCGGTGAGGGCGCGCGCACGGGCTTCGCGAACCTGGTCACGGGCGCGCTCTTCGTCTTCGCTCTCTTCTTGACCCCGCTGGCCACGATGGTGCCGTCCCAGGCGGCCACCCCCGCCCTGCTCACCGTCGGTTTCCTGATCTTCTCCGGCTCGGTCCGCGAAATCGACTGGAGCGACTTCACGATCGCGATTCCGGCGTTCGTGACGATGCTCTTCATGCCCTTCACTTATTCGATCACGAACGGCATCGGCATGGGCTTCATCACGTTTGTGGTGCTGCGACTGGTGGCGGGGCGGGGGCGCGAGGTGCCGGTCCCGATGTACGTGGTCTCGGCGGTGTTCGCGTTCTACTTCCTGATGCCGGCGCTGGGGCTCATCTGAGAGAGCGGGCTCCGGCCCGCCTGACAAGCCGCGGGCTTCGGCCCGTCGGGCATCAGACGGCCGCCCACGATCCGGTCTCCCGGCTTTCCGGTGCCCCCAGGGGCCCGGGGCAGCCGTCCGGGAGGCCGGATCGTCTGTGTGGCGGCGCCAGGCGTCATTTCACGCCGTAGAAGCGCTCTGTTTCCTCGACGGCCGCGCTGAAACGTTCGTCGAAGTCGTCCCGTACGAGCAGCTGGGTGACGTAGTCCTGGATGCTCATCCCTCTCCGTGCGGCATGCCTCCGCAGCCGGTCGAGTAGTTCGTCGTCTATCCGCAGGCTGAGAACGTTGCTACCCATGGATACGAGGGTTGCGAAACTGACAGTCGTCTTGTGTCACTTTCCGCAGTCGGATCACTCGTATGGGTGAGATCGCGCCTTCCATGTGTGCGGGCCGCGAGTGTCCCGCGGGTCAGGCGCCGCAGGTGCGGTGTGATGCGGGTGTGAGCGGTGTCGCGTCGGCGGCCGGCCGCACGGGTGGTATTTAGCCAGAGTAATGAGTTACGCTAAAGAACATGCCGGACCTTTCCCTGACCGAAGACGCCGCCGCCGTGAGCGCGCTGCGCTCCGCGGTCATGCGCCTGTCGCGGCGGCTCAAGCACCAGCGAGTCGACGAATCGCTGAGCCCGACGGAGATGTCGGTACTCGGCACCCTTGCCCGCTGCGGCAGCTCCACCCCTGGTGAGCTGGCCCGCAAGGAGCATGTGCAGCCGCCGTCGATGACCCGCATCGTGGCTCTGCTCGAAGCCAAGGGCCTGGTCCGTCTGGAGCCGCATCCTGAAGACCGCCGTCAGAAGGTCGTCATGCAGACCGAGCGCGCCGAGGCCATGCTGGATGAGAGCCGCCGTCGGCGGAACGCCTGGCTGGCGTCCCTGGTGGACGGACTCGATGAGGAGGAGTGGGCGAAGCTGCGCGCCGCCGCCCCGGTACTGGAGAAGCTCGCGCACCTGTGACTCCTGCCCGCCCCCGACCTCCATCCGTTCGCACACGACTTTGCCGGGCCCTCCTATGTGACGGCGGCCCGCCCATGCAAGCAAGCCGAGGAGGCGAGCTCTTTTGAGTACGGGATCCGGAGCAGATTCCGCCCCCGCACCGATATCCGACCCCGACCCCGCATCCGCCCGCACCACTGGCCTCAAGCCGGCCAGGGGCGGCATGTTCTGCTCTCTCAAGATCCGCAACTACCGGCTCTTCGCGTCCGGCGCCGTGATATCCAACACCGGCACCTGGATGTCCCGCATCACCCAGGACTGGCTGGTGCTGAGCCTGACCGGGTCCTCGGCGGCGGTGGGCATCACCACCGCGCTGCAGTTCCTGCCGATGCTGCTCTTCGGTCTGTACGGCGGCGTCATCGCCGACCGCTTCACCAAGCGGAGTCCTGCTCTCTGCACCCAGGGCGCGATGAGCCTCATCGGGCTCTCCCTCGCCGCCCTCACCCTCAGCGGACATGTCCAGGTGTGGCATGTCTACCTGGTCGCCTTCTGCACGGCCTGGTCACCGTCGTCGACAACCCGACCCGGCAGACCTTCGTCTCCGAAATGGTCGGCCGGAACCAGGTACGCAACGCCGTCAGCCTGAACTCGGCGAACTTCCAGTCCGCCCGTCTCATCGGCCCCGCCGTCGCCAGTGCCCTGACCGCCGCCGTCGGCCCCGGCTGGGCCTTCCTCGCTCAACGGCCTGTCCTTCCTCGCTCCGCTCACCGGGCTGCTGCTGATGCGGCCCGCCGAGCTGCACGTGATGCCGCGCACCCCGCGCGGCAAGGGCCAGCTGCGGGAGGGCCTGAACTACGTCTCCAAGCATCCGGAACTGATCTGGCCGATCGTCCTGGTCGGCTTCGTCGGCACCTTCGGCTTCAACTTCCCGATCTGGCTCAGCGCCTACGCCAACGACATCTTCCACGGCGGTGTGGGGATGTACGGCCTGTTCAACATCCTCATGGCCATCGGTTCCCTGATCGGCGCGCTGCTCGCCGCCCGCCGCCGCAGCACCCGGCTTCGCGTCCTGGCGCTGGCCGCGTTCTGCTTCGGCTTCCTTGAGCTGGCCGTGTCCTGGGCCCCGTCCCCGTGGCTCTTCGCGATCATGGTCGTCCCCATCGGCGTCCTCGGCATGACCACCAACGTCACCGCGAATTCCTCCGTCCAGGTGGCCACGGACCCGGAGATGAAGGGCCGCGTCATGAGCCTGTTCATGATGGTCTTCACCGGCGGCACCCCGCTCGGCGGCCCGTTCTTCGGCTGGCTCGCCGACACCTACGGCGTCCGCGTCAGCTTCGCCCTCGGCGGCCTGATCTGTGCCAGCGCAGCGGTCTGCGTCGGCCTGATGCTGGCCCGCGCGGCGAATCTGCGGCTCAAGGTCGACTTGCGGCGCGGCCAGCCGCATGTGCGGTTCGTGCCCAAGGAGGAGCTGGCCACGGCGGCGTAGGGGCGGCGCTCGGCGCGCGCCCGCGTGCCTTGCCGCCGGCCGTCACAGACGCCGCTGCAGCACCTGTCCCGGCCACTTGTCGTCGCCGAGGGTGAGGGCCTCGGTGGGGATGAAGCCGTTGCTCTCGTAGTAGGCGACGAGCCCCCGGTCGTCGCCCGCGTAGCAGTCGACGCGCAGCAGGGAGATGCCTGCGCGGCGGGTCTCCTCGACCGCGTGGGCGAGCAGTGCGCTGCCGATGCCGCGGCCCTTGAAGCGGTGGTCGGCGGCGAGCAGGTGAACGTAGCGCTCGGGCTCTTCGGCGGGCTTGACGTAGGGGCCGGGGGTGTCGGTGAGGGTGATGGTGCCCACCGGCTCGCCGTCGAGCTCGGCGATCCATGGCTCGCCGGTCGTCAGATAGTGCTCGACCAGGGCCACGGACTTCGGATGAGTCGACCACGGCTCGGTGCCCCACTGGCCGGTGCGACCCTGTGCGGCGAGCCAGTCGACGGCGCCGTCGAGCAGGCCGAGAACGACGGGTATGTCCGCCGTGCTACCGGGTCTGATCCGTACCGCAGTCATCCCGCACTCCTCCGTAGCCGCTCCGTACCTTCGTCAGCACTGCTTAACCTTGGTAAGCACTGCTCACCCAGGACGCCGCCCCTTACACCTTCACCCCTGCCTCCGTGTCACACCGCCCCGTCCCCCTCCTCGTCCTCCTGGGACCAGACTGGCCTGATGAGACTCTTCGCAGCAGTCGTCCCGCCAGCGGCTCCGCTTGCCGAACTCGCCGCCGCGGTCGGCCCGTTGCGTAAACGAACGGAAGCGGGTGACGGTTCCGGCCCGGGCGGCGGCCTGCGCTGGACGGAACGCGCGGGCTGGCACTTCACGCTCGCGTTCTACGGCGAGGTGGAAGAGGAGACCGTGCCGGAGCTGTCCGCCCGCCTGGCGCGCGGTGCGGCGCGCACGGAATCGTTTGAGCTCGCGTTGCGCGGTGCGGGACAGTTCGGAAAGGGCTCGGTGCTGTGGGTCGGTGCACACGGTGAGATCGCGGTGCTCCGGCGGCTCGCGGAGCGCGCGCAGGCCGCGGCGCGCAAGGCGGGCATCCCGCTGCGGGAGCACCGCCGCTACCACCCGCACCTCACTCTGGCGCACAGCCGCGGCCCGGCCGACCTGCGTCCGTACCTCGCAGGGCTCGACGATTTCGCCGGCGACGAGTGGACCGTGGAGGAGCTGGCCCTCGTCCGCAGCCATCTGCCGAGCGGCGGCGTCCCCGGTGAACAACCGCGTTACGAGAAGGTCGGCGGATGGCGGCTCGGCGGCGACGGTTAACCTCAAGAACGTGGACCCGAAGACCCGAAACCGGATCATGGCCGGTGTGCTCGTACTGATGTTCGCAGTCGTTGTGATCGCAGCAGCGGTCAACCGGTGACCCGGCCGGGCGCCCAGGCCAAGGCCCAGGCGCCCAGCCGGCGCACGCGGCACTACCAGGCGAATGCCTCCGGCGCGGGTCCCACCCGCGGGAAGATCTCGTCCAGGCCCTTCAGGACCTCCTCGGAGAGATCGAGCTCGACCGCCCGCAGCGCGGAATCCAGCTGCTCCGCCGTGCGCGGCCCGACGATCGGTCCGGTCACACCCGGCCGGGTGAGCAGCCAGGCCAGCGCCGCTTCTCCGGGCTCAAGCCCGTGCTTGTCCAGCAGGTCCTCGTACGACTGGATCTGCTGGCGGCCGGCGGGGTCGGCGAGCGCGTCGGCGGACCGCCCGGACGTGCGCCGCCCGCTCTCCGCCTGCTTCTTCAGCACACCGCCGAGCAGTCCCCCGTGCAGCGGCGACCAGGGGATGACGCCGAGCCCGTAGTCCTGCGCGGCCGGGATGACCTCCATCTCGGCGCGCCGCTCGACCAGGTTGTAGAGGCACTGCTCGCTGACGAGCCCGAAGCTGCCGCGGTGGGCGGCCACCTCGTTCGCCTGCGCAATCTTGTAACCGGGGAAGTTCGAGGAGCCCGCGTAGAGGATCTTCCCCTGTTGCACGAGGACGTCGATGGCCTGCCAGATCTCCTCGAAGGAGGTCTGCCGGTCGATGTGGTGGAACTGGTAGATGTCGATGTGATCCGTCTGCAGCCGCTTCAGGCTGGCGTCGACGGCCCGCCGGATGCTCACCGCGGAGAGCTTGTCGTGGTTGGGCCAGGGGTCGCCCTCGGCGGCCATGTTCCCGTACACCTTGGTCGCCAGCACGACCTTGTCGCGTCGCTCGCCGCCCTGGGCGAACCAACTGCCGATGATCTCTTCGGTGCGGCCCTTGTTCTCGCCCCAGCCGTACACATTGGCAGTGTCGAAATAGTTGATTCCGGAGGCCAGTGCCGCGTCCATGATCGCGTGACTGCCGGCCTCGTCGGTCTGCGGACCGAAGTTCATGGTGCCGAGTACCAGTCGGCTGACCTTCAGACCCGTACGTCCCAGCTGCGTGTACTTCATGGTCGACAAGCCAACGGCTTGGAGTGCGCTCTATGCAAGAGGGGTCGGGACGTTCGGCGCGGCAGGGTGAACGTCTTGAACGTATCCAAGGCCCCTGATGCGGTGTGCTGCCTGTGCGGAGCGCTTTCGGTGAACGGAGAGTCAGTCGCGGGGGAAGTCGGCTGTCTTCAGAACGAGCTCGATGGCCGTGTCCGTCAGGTCGACGTCCGCGCCGAAGGCGACGATCGTCTCGCTGATGTACTCGCCGCCCTTGGGCTGAGTGTGGACGTGGCACTTGCCCTGATAGGGGTCGGCGATCAGGTAGACGGGGACCCCGGCGGTGGCGTACGCGGTTTTCTTCGGGCCGTAGTCGCTCTGCGCGGTGGCCTGAGAGATGACTTCGGCGACGAATTCCACGTCCTCATGGCGCCAGAGGCCTTGGACGTTCAGCTCCGCCGTATCGGTGATCTTCGCGACATCGGGGCAGAAGCCGTTCATGTAGCCGGGAAAATCGATACGCACGTCCGACTTCACCTTGACCTGCATACCGAAGGTGTCTTCCAGAGTGCGGACGATCCTGCGAATGATTTCCCAGTGCGCATCCCGCTGCGGGAACATGTGCACGAACCCTTCGACGATCTCGACCTTGTATCCCTCGGGGACGGGCATCCGTTCAAGGCGCTCGAACATCTCGTCCAGGCGCTGCGTGTTCATGTCGGCCATGCTGATCCTGTCGGTCTCAACCTCTACGACGGTCATCCTGGCGCCTCTCCCCGGCCGCCGCTCCACAGCGGCTAACCGCGCAGTTCAACGATGCGCACGGTGACCGGGTTACGTGGGCCGTGCCGGGTAAAGCCGTAAAGGTGACTGCCACACTGTCCTCATGGAACAGCGAGACATCAGCAGACTCGGCAAGCAGGCATCCGTCGTCGGGCTCGGTACCTGGCAGCTGGGCGATGGCTGGGGTGACGTGGCCGAGAAGGACGCGCTGGATGTCCTGGAGGCGGCGATCGAGGACGGCGTCACCTTCTTCGACACGGCCGACGTGTACGGCGACGGGCGCAGCGAGCAGCGCATCGCGGCCTTTCGGAAGGCACGTCCTGAGGTGGACGTCTTCGTTGCGACGAAGATGGGGCGCCGCGTGGAGCAGCTGCCCGAGAACTACGTCCTGGACAACTTCCGCGCCTGGAACGACCGCTCCCGCCGCAACCTCGGCGTCGACCGGCTCGACCTGGTGCAGCTGCACTGCCCGCCGACGCCCGTCTACTCCTCGGACGAGGTCTACGACGCGCTGGACACCCTCGTCGCCGAGGAGCGCATCGCCGGGTACGGCGTGAGCGTGGAGACCTGTGCGCAGGCGCTGACGGCCATCGCGCGCCCCGGCGTGGCGAGCGTGCAGATCATCCTGAACGCGTTCCGTATGAAGCCGCTGGAGAAGGTGCTCCCGGCGGCGTACGAGGCGGGCGTCGCCGTCATCGCACGGGTACCGCTCGCTTCAGGTCTGCTCTGTGGCCGGTACACCAAGGACACCGTCTTCAGCGCCGACGACCACCGGAACTTCAACCGGCACGGTGAGGCGTTCGACCAGGGCGAGACGTTCTCCGGGGTCGACTACGCGTCGGGCGTCGAGGCGGCTGCCGAGTTCGCGGCGCTGGCCCCCGAGGGCGCCACGCCCGCGCAGACGGCGCTGCGCTGGATCATGCAGCAGCCGGGTGTCACCACGGTCATCCCGGGTGCCCGTTCGCCCGAGCAGGTCCGCTCGAACACCGCCGCAGCCGCCCTCCCGGCGCTGACCGCGGGCACGCTCGGCGCCATCCGCGAGCTGTACGACCTGCGCATTCGCGCTCAGGTGCACGACAAGTGGTAGACGGCTGACAGGTTGCTGTCCAGCGGCCCGGGGCCCCTGGACAGCAGCAGGGCATACCGGCCCGCTCACCGCTCTTCGTAGGCCTCGCCGAATCCCCACGCCTGGTGCAGTGCCTCGGCGAACGCGGCGGCCAGTTTGTGTTCGCCGGAGGCGTTCGGGTGGGTGCCGTCCAGGGTGTCGGTGTGGATGTCGTACGACTCGGGCGGGGAGGCCGCGAGGAGCGGGGAGGCGGGCTCGTCCAGGTTGGCGATCGCCTTGGCGAACAGGGCGTTGAACTGGCTGACCTGGGCGGCGAACGAGGCGTCGGTCTCGGCCACTATGTTCGGGATGACGGGCAGCAGCACCATCCGTATCTCCGGGTTCGCGGCCCGCGCTTCGGCGATGAACCTGACCATGTTCTGCTCGGTGCCCGCGGGGTCCGTGTAGAAGCCGAGGTCGATCAGGCCGAGCGAGACGAGCAGCACGTCCGCGCGTTCGCGGGCGACCGTCTCGCCGATCACCGGTGCCATGTGCGCCCAGCCCTCGCCCCAGCCCGCGAAGTGCCGCCGGGCCTGCGCCGGGAAGCTGGGATCGCCGTACGCGTACGAGACGGGGGCGTCCGCCGACTTGTCGTACAGCGTGTCGCGCGGTCCGACGATCCCGAACGGGCCGCCGAAGGTGGCGCACAGGTGCTGCCACATGCGATAGCGCCAGGTGTGCTCGCCCGCGCTTCCGATCGTCATGGAGTCGCCCACGAACATGAACCTGAGCATTCGCTCATCATCGCGGACGGTCCTGGCTCCTGGGTCTGCGGGGTGGCCGCGGCGCGCGGGCGTGTCCGCTGGTCTCGGGCCCGGTCCGGGGCCCGTCGTGATCCCCGCATCCGTAGGTGGCAGGCTGGGGGCATGCGTGCGCTCACGCCCCTGGCCGGGGCCGCTCTGCTCGTCGCCTTGTCGGCGGGCCCCGTCGTCCTCGCGCCTCCCGCCGCCGGGGTCACCTCCCAGGCCGCCCGGGCGCTGGGGGAGGATGCCGCGCCCAAGGCGTTCACCATCGAGGACCCACGGATCACCGAGTCCAGCGGCCTGGCCGCGAGCCATGCCCACCCGGGCATCTACTGGACCCACAACGACAGCGGGGACGGACCGCGCCTCTATGCGGTCGATTCCCGCACCGGCAAGACCGTCGCCACCATCACCCTCACGGGTGTGGGACAGCCGCGTGATGTGGAAGCGATCTCCCTGGGGCCCGACGACAACCTGTATGTGGGCGACATCGGCGACAACCTGGGAGGCTCCTGGCCGCATGTGTGGATCTACAAGCTCCCGGAGCCGAAGGAACTGCGCGACCAGACCATCCGGGCCACCCAGTACACGGTGACGTACGCGGACGGGCCGCGGAACGCCGAGGCGCTGATGGTGCAGCCCACCACGGGCCGGGTCTACATCGCCGACAAGAAAGAGGACGGCGGCCACCTCTACGAGGGCCCCGCCACGCTCTCCGCGACCGGCACCAACGTCTTCAAGTCCATCGCCCCCATCGACCTCTGGGTGACCGACGGAGCCTTCTCCCCGGACGGCCGGCACCTGGCGGTGCGCGGCTACTTCGGCGGCATCCTCTACGACTGGCGCGACGGCAAGCCGAAGCGGAACGCGATGCTGAACGTGCCCATGCAGGACCAGGGCGAGGCCATCACGTACACGCCCGACGGGGCGACGCTGATGTACGGCAGCGAGGGCAAACGGAGCCAGGTCGTGCCGGGCGGTCTGCCGGGGGCGGGGTCCGGCGGCGCATCCAGTACGCCGGCCAAGGGCGCGGGTGGCGGGCAGCCGTCGGCGAGCTACGAGAAGGGCGCCCTGGTGCTGCTGATCGCGCTGGCCGTCGTCTACGGAGGGAAGCGGATGGTGAGCCGGAAGAAGTAACGGCGCGGGGCGGACGGACTACGTGGTGCAGCGTCGCGTCCGCCCGATCTGGTGTGTGAGTGGCATGACGAAACCCGGTCGGCGCGGCTCGTTGCCGAGCGGGCCGACCGGGCTTCGGGTGCTCTCGGCCACCGGCGGCTTCAGGAAGCCGCCGGGGCGGGGTGCGGCAGGTCTACAGCTGGTCGATGACGTAGTCGATGCACTTCGTCAGGGACTCGACATCCGCCGGGTCGACGGCCGGGTACATGGCGATCCGCAGCTGGTTGCGGCCCAGCTTGCGGTACGGCTCGGTGTCCACGATGCCGTTGGCGCGCAGCACCTTGGCGACCGCGGCGGCGTCGACCTCGTCGCTGAAGTCGATGGTGCCGATGACCTGGGAGCGCTGCGCCGGGTCGCTGACGAACGGGCTCGCGTATTTGCTCTCCTCGGCCCAGCCGTAGAGCGCGCTCGACGAGGCGGCGGTGCGCTGCACGGCCCAGTCCAGACCGCCCTGGCCGTTGAACCAGTCGAGCTGGTCGGCGAGGAGGAAGAGAGTGGTGAGCGCGGGCGTGTTGTACGTCTGGTTCTTCAGGGAGTTGTCGATCGCGGTGGGCAGCGAGAAGAACTCCGGTACGTGCCGTCCCGAGCCGTGGATGCGGGCGGCGCGCTCCAGGGCGGCCGGCGAGAAGACGGCGATCCACAGGCCGCCGTCGGAGGCGAAGCACTTCTGCGGCGCGAAGTAGTAGACGTCGGTCTCGGTGATGTCGACCGGCAGGCCGCCGGCGCCCGAGGTGGCGTCCACCAAGACCAGTGAGCCCTCGTCGGCGCCTTCGACGCGCTTGATGGGCATCGCCACCGCGGTCGAGGTCTCGTTGTGGGTGTAGGCGTAGACGTCGGTGCCGGCCTCGGCGTACGGGGCGGGGTGGGTGCCCGGGTCCGAGGAGATGACCGTCGGCTCGGCGAGCCACGGGGCGAGCTTCGCGGCCTTGGCGAACTTCGACGAGAACTCGCCGAACGACAGGTGCTGCGACTTGTTGTCGATCAGGCCGTGGGTCGCGATGTCCCAGAAGGCGGTGGAGCCGCCGTTGCCCAGGATCACTTCGTAGCCCTCGGGGAGGGAGAAGAGCGCCCGTACACCCTCACGGACCTGGCCGACCAGGTTCTTCACCGGGGCCTGGCGGTGGGAGGTGCCCATCAAGGAAGCACCGGTGGCGGCCAGGGCGTCCAGCGCCTCGGTCCGCACCTTGGAGGGGCCCGCGCCGAAACGGCCGTCCGCGGGCTTGATGTCAGCAGGAATCCGGATCTCAGCCACGGTCGGGAGGGTATCCCTCCGCGGAACCGGATGGAAACGCGGTCCGTCCGGTGAGACGGCCCGGTGGCTTGCCGGGCGCGGGCTGGTGGCGACTGCCGGTGGGCCCTCGCGGGGCGCCGGACGCGGCGGGGTCCGTGGCAAGAGGGTATGGACTAAGGGTAATCGAGTCGTTACTATATGTGTTATGACATTACTTTCAGCCATCCTGAATCGATGCCTTATGGCCAATCGTGCCGTGCCAGGCCGTGACCCGCGGATCGTCCTACCTCGCCGCCGAGTTGGCAGGACGGCGGTTACCCCGGGGTTGCCCGGGGAGCGCGGAATCAGACGGTGCGCGCAGCAGCCACCGACCGGCCACGGCCGAGCACATGTAGTGACGTGAGTGCTGTGGCAGACTGCGGCGCATCAGTGGGCTCGGAGGTGTGGGGCGTGAGTGAGCCGAGATCGGCTCCGACGATAAGTCAGCTCGTGCTGAGCCGTCAGCTCCGCGGGTTGCGGGAGCGGGCCGGGTTCACCAGGGAGCAGGCGGCGGAGCTGCTGCATGTCGCGCCGGCCACCATCCGTCGCATGGAGACCGCCGAGGTCGCCCTCAAGATCCCGTACGTGCAGCTCCTGCTGCCCGCGTACGGCGTCCCCGACGAGGACACGGAAGCGTTCCTCAGACTGACCGAGGAAGCGAACGCACCAGGCTGGTGGCAGCGGTTCCACGGCATACTCCCGGACTGGTTCGGCGGCTACGTCAGCCTGGAGGAGTCCGCGAAGACCCTCCGTTCCTATGAGCCGCACTTCGTGCCCGGACTGCTCCAGACCGAGGACTACGCCCGTGAGGTCCTGACCGCCGGCTCGGTCGGCAGGCACGACCCGGCCCGCGTCGAGGGCCATGTCGCGCTCCGCGTGGAGCGGCAGGCGATGCTGCACAAGCCGGGCGCGCCGACGTTCTGGGTGGTCATGGACGAGACGGTGTTTCGCCGGCCGGTGGGCTCGCCACAGGTCATGCGGGCCCAGCTCGACCGGCTCCTGGAAGCCACCGAAATGCCGAACGTGACCCTCCAGATCGCCGAACTCGCCGCCGGCCACCACCCCGGCACCTACAGCCCCTTCGTCCTGTTCCGCTTCGCCGTCCCCGAGATCCCCGACATGGTCTACGTCGAGTATCTGACGGGCGCGCTCTATCTCGATCATCGCGACGAGGTGGCGGAGCACATGGAGGCGATGGACCGCATGGTGGCCCTCGCGGAGTCGGCCAAGCGGAGCAGGGAGATTCTGGCGCAGCTGCGCCGGGAGATATGACGCGGCGTGCGGCATCCGGCACGGAGTCCCGCCGCGCCGTGCGCCATACGCCGCGTGTTGTCCGTCGCGTGCCATGCGCCATGCGCTGTACGTCGAGTGGTGCGTCTCGTCTGTTCGCGTGCCGTGCATCGCAGCGCGCATCGTGTGCCGGGTATCCATCCGGCACCTGATCGTCGCAGCTCGTCCACAAGACCTGCCCGGTCGCCGGGGGCATGCTGGAGGGATGACGGATCCCGACGGTGTGGCCCCCCGAACCCGACCGGACCTGCCCCGGCCCGATCCGGACCGATCCGGTCCGCGCGAAGCCGACCGCGCCCCGTCCGCCGCGTTGCGGGCCGCGCTGCAGGCCGAGCTTGCCGCCGCCGTGCGCGGCGGTGCGGCCGACGTCGACTTCTCGCCGACCGCGCGGGCCCTGAACACGATGGACGCGTCCAACTACCGGCGTGTGCCGCTCGGCACCGCCGCCCCGCGCGACGCCGATGACGTGGCTGCCGTGCTCGCCGTCTGCCGTGCGCACTCAGTGCCGGTCGTCGCCCGCGGCGGCGGCACCTCGATCGCCGGTCAGGCCACCGGCACGGGCGTCGTCCTGGACTTCACCCGCCATATGAACCGCATCGTCGCCCTGGACCCCGCTGCGCGCACCGCCGTCGTCCAGCCCGGTGTCGTCCTCGACCGGCTCCAGGAAGCCGCCGCCCCGCACGGACTGCGCTTCGGCCCCGACCCGTCGACACACGGCCGCTGCACCCTCGGCGGCATGATCGGCAACAACTCCTGCGGCTCGCACTCGGTGGCCTGGGGCACCACGGCCGACAACGTCAGGGAGCTGACGGTCCTCACCTACGGGGGCCGGCGGCTGCGCACCGGACGGGACTGGGCGGGAGCGCCCGAGGGGCTGCGGGACCTGGTGGAAGGCGAGTTCGCGCTGCTGCGCACCGGTTTTCCCGAGCTGCCGCGCCGGATCTCCGGCTATGCCCTGGACGCGCTGCTGCCGGAGCGCGGAGGTGACGTGGCGCGCTCCCTGTGCGGCTCGGAAGGCACCCTCGGCGTGCTCACCGAGGCGGTCGTGGCCCTGGTCGAGGCGCCCCGCGCGCGTGCCCTGGCCGTGCTCGGCTACCCGGACGAGGGCGCGGCGGCGGACGCGGCGGCCGGGCTGCTGGCGCACCAGCCGCTGACCGTCGAGGGCATGGCGGCGGACCTGGTGCCGCAGGGCACCACGGGGCTGCCGAAGGGCGGCGCCTGGCTGTTCGTGGAGACCGGCGGGGCGAGCGCCGCCGAGGCACGCGCGCGCGGCGAAGCCGTGGTGCGCGCCGCCGACGTCACCGACGCGCTCGTCGTCAGCGACGAGGCCCGCCAGCGCGCCCTGTGGCGGATCCGTGAGGACGCCAGCGGTACCGCCACCAGACTCGCGGACGGCTCGGAGGCCTGGCCAGGATGGGAGGACTGCGCGGTGCCGCCGGCCCGGCTCGGCGGCTATCTGCGCGAGTTTCGGCGGCTGCTCACCGAGTACGGGCTGCGGGGCACGCCCTACGGGCACTTCGGCGACGGCTGCATCCATGTGCGCATCGACTTCGACCTGATCGAGGCCGACGGCATCCGGCGCTTTCGCCGGTTCTCGGAGGACCTGGCCGACCTCGTCGTCGCGCACGGCGGCTCGCTCTCCGGTGAGCACGGCGACGGGCAGGCCCGCGCCGAACTGCTGCCCAGGATGTACGGCCCCGAGCTGGTACGGCTCTTCGAACGTGTCAAAGCCGTCTGGGACCCCGACGACGGACTCAACCCGGGCATGCTGGTCCGCCCCGCCCGTCTCGACGAGAACCTGCGCTTCGCGCCGCTGCCGCGCCACCGCGTCGAGGTGGCCTTCGGTTATCCGCACGACGACGGCGACTTCTCGGCCGCGGTGCGCCGCTGCGTGGGGGTGGCGAAGTGCCGTACGACAGCGGTCGCGCCCGGTGACCCGTCCGTCATGTGCCCGTCGTTCCGGGCCACCGGCGAGGAGGCGCACTCCACGCGCGGGCGCGCGCGACTGCTGCACGAGATGCTGGCTGGCGGCGTCGATACGGGGACGGGGCCGGGGGCCGGTACGCGGGACGGCGGCGTGCCTGGGAGCGCAGAGGGCGCTGCGGGCGCGGGCGTGCGCCGCGCGGGCAACGGCGATACCAAGGAGAGCGGCGGCCCTGGAGGGCCGGTGGACGTCGTCATCACCGACGGCTGGCGCTCCACGGAGGTACGTGACGCGCTCGACCTGTGCCTGTCCTGCAAGGGCTGCCGTTCGGACTGCCCGGTCGGCGTCGACATGGCCACGTACAAGGCGGAGTTCCTGCACCACCACTACCGGGGACGGCTGCGCCCCGCCGCGCACTACGCCATGGGGTGGCTGCCGCGCTGGCTGCGCGCGGTGTCTGCGCTACGGCTCGCCCCGGCCGTGAACGCGGCGACCCGCGTCGCGCCGCTCGCCGCCCTCGCCAAACGGTTCGGCGGCATCGCACCGGAGCGCGGCATCCCGCGGCTGCCGCGGGAGACGTTCCGGCAGTGGTTCGCCCGGCGGGTGGACCAGGGCCCTGGCGGCCCCGACACCGACGCCGTGACTGTCCTGTGGCCCGACACCTTCACCAACCACCTCTCGCCCGAGGTCGGCAAGGCGGCCGTCCGCGTGCTCAAGGACGCCGGCCGCCGGGTCGCCCTCCCACCCCAGGGCGTGTGCTGCGGCCTGACTTATGTGTCGACGGGACAGCTGGACCGCGCCCGGGCCGTGCTGCGCCGCACGCTCGACCTGATGGAGGCGGCGGGCGGTCCGGCCTCGGCCGGGCAGGGCGGACGGCCGGTCGTGGTCCTGGAGCCGAGCTGCGCGGGCGCGCTCAGGACCGACCTGCCGGAACTGCTGCCCGACGATCCGCGCGCCCGGCGGCTCGCCGACTCGGTGCGCACCTTCGCCGAGGCTCTGGAGGAACAGGCCCCCGGGTGGCGTCCGCCGCGCCTGGACCGCGCCGTCGTCGGCCAGACCCACTGCCACCAGCACGCAGTCCTCGGCGACGCCGCGGAACGCCGGCTGCGTGCCCGGGCGGGCCTGGACGGCACCCTGAGCGGCGGCTGCTGCGGTCTCGCCGGCAACTTCGGTTTCGAACGCGGCCACTACGACGTCTCGGTGGCCTGCGCCGACGAGCAGCTTCTGCCCTCGGTGCGGCAGGCACCGCCCGGCGCGGCCGTCCTCGCCGACGGCTTCTCCTGCCGCACCCAGCTACAGCAGCTGGCCGGGGTGCGCGGGCGGCACCTGGCGGAGGTGCTGGCGGAAGGGCTGGACGAGGCCGGGAAGGACGGGACGCGACAGGCGGAGTGAGGGTCATGGGCCTGGCTGCTCCGGTCCCGCGCATCGGCGCACCGGGGACCCTCGCCGCGCGGACGCGAACGTAGTTCAGTAGATTGGCCTTAGGGTCGATTCGATTGGACTATGGCGTGAGTGTGATGAGGAACGGAAGGGCGACGGACGCCCGGCCGACAGCGGGTGTCCAGGACGGCCCGCACGTTCCGGACGGGCCCGGTGTTGCGGATGCGGCGGGCGCGCGGAGCGGTTCCGGTGCGCCGACACCGCGGCGCGGGAGCGGGAGCGAGAGCACCGAGGCCGGGCGGTCCACGGCCTGGGCTGTCGCGCTGGTGGTCGGCGCCGGGATCTCCGTGCAGTTCGGTGGTGCGCTCGCCGTCTGGCTGATGCCGCGCACCGGTCCGGTCGGGGTCGTCACTTTGCGGCTCGTCGTCACCGCACTCGTCCTGCTGGCCGTCTGCCGCCCCAAGCTCCGCGGGCACACGCGCGCCGACTGGGGCACCGTCCTCGTCTTCGGCATCGTCACCGGCCTCATGAACCACGTCTTCTACCAGGCCACCGCGCGCATTCCGCTGGGCATCGCGGTCACCCTGGAAGTGCTGGGCCCGATGGCCCTGTCGGTGATCGCCGCCCGCCGGCTGGTCAGCGTCCTGTGGGCGGCGCTCGCCGTCGGCGGCGTGTTCCTGCTCGGCGGTGGAGACTTCCACGGCCTGGACGGGGTGGGGGTGGTGTTCGCGTTGGCGGCCGGGGTGCTGTGGGCCGTGTACATCATCTTCAGCGCCCGCACCGGCCGCTGTTTCCCGCAGGCGGACGGGCTGGCGCTGGCGATGGGAGCCGCCGCTCTGCTCTCGCTGCCGCTGGGGATCGCCGCGGCCGGGGCGCGGCTCGTCGTCCCCTCCACGGTGGGCATCGGCGCCGCGGTGGCGACGCTGTCGTCGATCCTCCCGTACACCCTCGAACTGATCGCCCTGCGCCGCCTGCACGCCGCCAAGTTCGCCATCCTGATGAGCCTCGAACCGGCCACCGCCGTCCTGGCGGGCCTGCTGGTCCTGCACCAGTCCCTGTCCGTCGCGGATGCGCTCGGCATCGCCCTAGTGATCACGGCCAGCATGGGCGCGGTCCGCACCCGGGTGGGCCCGCGGCGGGTCCCGCGCGGCGAACCGGCGAAGATCATGGGCAACCTCTGAGAGACCACCACAAGGAGCCGTCCATGTCGTCACGTCAGGTCACCATCGTCACGGGCGGCAGCCGGGGTATCGGCGCCGCGACCTGCGTCCGGCTTGCGGCTGCCGGGCACGATCTGGTGCTGGGATACGTCCGCGACGCGGCGGCGGCCGAGGAGACCGCCGCCGCCGTGCGCGCGGCGGGGGCGCGGTGTGTCACGGTGCGCGGGGATACCGCGTCGGAGGCGGATGTCGAGCGGTTGTTCGACACGGCCGCGACGCAGCTGGGCCCGGTGACGGGCCTGGTCAACAACGCCGGCGTGACGGGCCCGCTGACCCGGCTCGCCGACGCGTCGGCCGAGGTCATGCGGCGGGTGCTCGACGTGAACGTACTGGGCTGCCTGCTCTGCTGCCGCCGTGCCGCCCGCGACATGGCGGCGACGGGCGGCGGCGCCATCGTCAACGTCTCCTCCGCCGCGGCCACTTTGGGCAGCCCCGGCGAGTACGTGCACTACGCCGCGTCGAAGGCGGCCGTCGACGCGCTCACCGTAGGCCTTGCCAAGGAGCTCGGTCCGGACGGGATCCGGGTCAACGCGGTCGCCCCGGGGATCACTCTCACGGAGATGCACGCCACCATGGGCGACCCGGACCGCCCCGCCAGGGTGGCGCCCGGGGTCCCGCTGCGCCGGGCGGGCGAGGCCGCCGAGATCGCCGGCGCCATCGCCTGGCTGCTGTCGCCGGACGCCTCGTACACCAGCGGCGCGGTGCTGCGGGTGTCCGGGGGAAGGTGAGACGCGGGGAGCGGCGCTCTTCGCCAGTCTTTCGCTGCCGCGCCCGTGACCGCGCCCATGGCACGCTGGTTCCTTGCCGTTCGCCGTGGTGCACCGCCGGCCAGAAAGGCCCAACACGTGACCGAACAGCCGCCGCCGCAGGAGGGCCCGGGGGCCGCGTCCGGGGCCGTACCGGGTGCCGTGCTCACTCAGGAACACCGGCTGCGCAAGGACCTCGGCTACTGGGCGCTCACGGCGATCGGGTTCTCCAACATCGTCGGCTCCGGCTGGCTCTTCGCGGCCCTGTACGCCGCCCAGACCGCGGGCCCCGCCGCGCTGCTCTCCTGGATCGCCGCGGGCGCCCTGAGCGCGCTGGTCGCCCTGGTCATGGTCGAGCTCGGCGCCACCCGCCCCGAGGGCGGCGGCACGGTCCGATGGCCGCTGTACGCGAGCGGACGGCTGGTGGGCACGGTGATCGGCTGGTCCGTGCTGCTGTCGGTGGGCGGTACGGCGGCCGAGATCGCCGCGATCATGCAGTACGCCGCGCACTATGTGCCCGGCCTCTACCGCGGCGGCCACATCACCGCCTCCGGGCTCGGCGTGGCGAGCGCCCTGAGCGTGCTGCTGACGGTGCTCAACTGGTTCACGGTGCGGCTCTTCGCGCGCCTGAACAACCTCGTGTCGGTGCTCAAGGTCGTCATCCCGGTCATCACCGTGGTGGCACTCTTCGCTTCAGGCACCCACGGCGGGCGCCTCACCAGCCACGGCGGCTTCGCCCCTTACGGGTACGCGGCCGCTCTGAGCGCGCTGGCCAGCGGCGGCATCGTCTACTCAGTGAACGGTTTCCAGGCCCCACTCGACTTTTCCGGCGAGGCCCGCAATCCGCGCCGTACCGTGCCCGCCGCGGTGCTCACGGGCATCGGCCTCGCGGTGGCCGTGTACCTCGCCCTGCAGCTGGCCTTCTTGTTCACGGTGCCCGACGCGCTCCTTGTGCACGGTTGGCGCGGTGTCAACTTCGACTCGCCGTTCGGCCAGCTCGCCCTCGTCCTCAACCTGCACTGGCTGGCCACCTTGCTCTACGCCGACGCGGTGCTCTCGCCGGGCGGCTCCGCGTACGTGGGCGTCGCGATCGACGCCCGGCACACCTACGCACTCGCGAAGAACCGCCTGCTGCCCCGCTACTTCATGCGCATCGACCCGCGGCACGGCATGCCGCACCGTGCGCTGGTCCTCAACCTCGCGGTGATCATCATCTTCCTGCTGCCGTTCGGCGGCTGGCAGGACATCGTCAGCGTGATGGGCGTCATGTACCTGCTGATCTACGCCGCCTCGGCGGTGGCCGCCGCCGCGTTTCGCGCGCACGATCGCGAGCGCGGAGTGGCCAGGACCGACGGGCAGGTGCCGGGGGTGCGCTGGATGGCGCCGCTGAGCTACGTCGTGTCCAGCGAGTTCATCTTCTGGTCCGGCTGGCACGATCTGCGGCTCGCGCTGCCGCTGGTGCTGGCGGGCGTGCCGCTGTATCTGATCCTGCGCTACGGCGACAGGCGGGGCGGCGCCGGGGACGCCGCGGCCAGGCAGCGGTCGCCGACGCCCGTCGAAGAGCTGCGCCGCGGCGCCTGGCTGGTGGTCCACCTGGCCGTGCTGACGCTGCTGTCCTGGCTCGGCAGCTTCGGCGGCTCCGGATATCTGCCTGCGCCGTACGACACGGTGACCGTCGGTGTGGTGGCGCTCGCGGTCTTCGCCTGGGCGGTGCGGTCCTCGGCGGCACATCTGAGGACGGTGCCGCCACCGGCGAGTCCGGCGGTGGCCGGGGCGTGACGCTCGGGTGGAGTCGTGCTCATGCAAGGGCGTCCAGGTTCACGGGGGTGACGTCGAGCAGTTCGGCTGCGAGTCGGTAGGCCAGGGTCCAGCGCATGCGGGGGTCACCGCTGGGGACGTGGTCCAGGGCGGTGTCCGGGGTCGGTCGCAGCGTGGCGCGGCTATGGAAAAGTCCTGCTACGCCCCAGGCGGGGGCGTAGCCGACCCAACCGGCGGCGGCGCCTTTGCGCAGGCTGGGGCAGTGGGTGAGGGATGTGCGGGCGCAGCGGATGCACACGGGTGGGGAGGTGGTGACTTCGCCTTCGCGGATGGGGCCGATGTTGTGCCGGTTGGGCAGTAGCCACAGTTGCGCGGGTATCCGATGCGTAGTTCTCCGCGGACGGTGCGCACGATCACCTGCGGTGTTGTGTGATCCTCGGCGTCCCAGGCAGCGATGTACGGCACCAGAAGGCCGTCCCGCGTGTATTGGCCCGTCATGCGGCACGCTTCCTTTCGGGACGGGTGGTGTCCGGCCCGTACTGCAGGCGCTCGACGAGGGAGTGATCGCGCGATCATGCGCGCGCCTTTCCGTGGCTGGCGGGTGCGGGGGCGGCGGGGCAGGGGAGTGCGGTGGTGAGGACGGGGCGGGCCGACCACCGGTAACGCAGGGACGTGTCCGTGGTGGTGAACGTGTAGAGCGAGGAGCGAGCCGTCGCGCATGGCATGCAGGGCCTCGTCGTGCTCGCCGAAGTCGCCGGGCCAGCGGCGCAGGGCGATGGCCGGTCCTGCCGCGGCACCGGGGGCTTCCGGGGCTTCCGCGACGGGACGCAGCAGGCCCGCGGGTTCCGCGGGTACCCATGGTGCATGGCCCGGGTCGGGGTCGATCAGGTCGGAGAGGCGGCCTGCCTGCTGCCGGAGCCAGCGGAGGGCGAGCCGGGGGTTCGGCGCGCGGTATCCGGCGATTAAAAACCGGACTGACCGCCGGGGCAATGACACCGCTCGGGCACCTCTTCGAGGCCTACGGCTACTGCAACCAGGGTGTTCACATCATCCTCGCGACGGATCCCACCGCAGGCGAGACCAACCTCGACGAGGAGGAGGCAGGACTGATCCATCGCTGGTTCTCCGAGGCCGAGGTGTGGCAGCTCATCGCCGAGGGCCGGTTCAAGGACGCCTCCTCTGTCGCCGCCCTTGCCCTCTTCCAGCGCCATCGCGCGGATCAGGCCCTGTAGCCGGCGCACCGGCCAAGCCCTGACCAGCGCGAACAGGCGGCGTCTCCGGGTGCCGACAGACGTGAAGTCCCTGGTGGGGCAGGCCTCGCCGCAGCATTCCGCGGCCCTGACGGCCTCGCTCGGCGCGGGATCGATAGGTGAATCGGCTGAATGTGCGTGAGAGATCGCGGTACTGAGGAATTCGAATGACGACCAGGTGCGTGTGCGGTGCGCTAATCGGTGCACTAACAGGTCGGACATACTCGATCGCCCATACGACAACGTCGGCCTTCAAGACCACAATCACGTCTTGAAGGCCGACGTCACGCCGGGCTCTCCTGGAGAGCCCAGCCGATGGGCGTCGTGCCGGTGTTCTGCGTCAGGCGCTGATCGGGCCCAGCGGGATGTCCTTGACGGTGAGGCTGAGGGACTTGATGGAGCCGCTGGTCAGGATGGGCACGCCGTTGGGACCCGGGACGAAGTTGGCGGTCAGGTCGTCCACGCTGCCGCTGACGGAGAGGCCACCCGCGACGCTGTCGAGGTCGGCGTCGGAAAGCTCGTTGGTCGCAATGCGGGAAGTGTTGCTCATGATGATGGTGAGCGTCCTTCTTCTCTAGTGATGGGTTGCAATGCATGACGCATCGTGGCGGGAACCTTTGCATGACCCCGCCAGGTGCCCGATCAAAGCAGTCGTGAGAATCAAACGCCGCACCTTCACGCCCTGTTCACGGCACGTCTTGAAGACGGGCACGCAAGTTTCCGAATGCGCTTAAAACCAACCCCGAACCAACCCGGAATCAACCTCGAATCAACCAACGGCAGCCAAGCCGGTACAGCGTCCCGGTCGTGGCGGATATGGAGGGTCCGGCCGAGGTCAGGCCGAATAGCCCTTCGGCGGGATCAGCGTGGCGAGCTGGTGGAAGGAGAGCCAGTAGATCTGGTTGCCGCTGAAGGACGCGGGGTCGGCGATGAGGACGGTGCTGTTGGCGTCGTCGTAGCCGATCACCGTGAAGTAGTGGTAGATCGTCTCGTCCGACGGGTAGCCGGGGGGCTGGTTGCCGGGCGGGGCCACGATGTTGGCGACGATCGGGTAGTTGTTGTCGATGTCGAGCACGACATCGCGCCAGAGCAGGTCCGACTGGGCCTGGGTGGGCGGGTCGTTCGGCATCTCCTTGGTCTCGTACCAGCCGGTGCCGAGGTCGGCGTTGAGGACACTGGTGACCTGGCCGATCCAGTCGGTGCCATTGACGGTGGTGCCCAGCTGGGAGGCCAGGGTGGACTGGCTCGGCGGGGAGATACGGGCCGACAGGGCGATCCGGGTCGCCGCGGGGCCGCACCAGTAACCGGTCTGCTGGACCTGGTAGTCGACGCCCAGAGTGTGCGCCGACTCGGTGGTCGCCGGGGCCATGTGCACCCGGGTGCCCAGGGCGTTGTGGCCGCTGACCACGGCCGTGCCGGGCGCTGTGCCGTGCGCCAGGGCGGAGACGTGGTCGAGGGTGACGGCAGTGCCGGCGCCCTTGGCCAGGGCCTGGGAGTCGAGGGCGACGCTGGGGGCGTCCTGGGCCAGGGCCGGGGAGCAGAGTGCGGCGGTGGCGACGAGGGCGAGTGCGGCGGTGGCCGCGAGTCTCTTGCGCATAGGAGCTCCAGTTGCCGTATGCGGGAAAAAACCCGGTGGAGTGGGGGGTGGGAGGTGGTGCCCTTGCGGAAGTTCCGTCACGAACGGGCGGGTGTTCGTGTGTTCGTGTGCATGACAAGGTACCGGTGGGTAGGGCGTCTGAGAACAACGCGTCAGGGCGACATCTGCACAGTCCGCGGCGGTTGCCGCGAGCCCTCTTCGACCGGGCGTCCCTGGAGCGATGCTTGGGCCGGTCGGCCTGGGGCAAGCGCTTGAGGCGGGCACTTGAGGCAGGCGCTCCGGGGCGGCGCTCTTGCGGCGGGTGACGGGGGCGTGTCGGGGCCCGGAGGCGGGGTGTGACGGGGCGTCGGCGTCCTGGTGGCGGTGGGCGGTGGCCTGCGCTGCGGTCCAGTCGCAAAATTCAAGCACACGTGCTTGTTTTGCTCGATGCCGCGTGCCATGCTCCCCGCACACACCGCCGTGGCCCGGGAACTCGTCCCGCAGGGTGCGGCGCCGTCACGAGCGGAGTGCGCCGTGTCCGACCCCTTGCCCGTCCTTGACGACCTGCGTGCCGAGAGCGCTGAACTGGACTGCTTGGTCAGCGAACTACCCGCCGATCGGTGGGCCGCGGCGACCCCCGCGGCCGGGTGGACCGTTGCGCATCAGATCGCCCATCTCGCCTGGACCGACCGCGCCGCGCTGCTCGCCGTCACCGACCGGGAAGCGTTCGGCATCGAGGCCGAGGAGGCGCTCGCCGCCGCGGACTCGTTCGTCGACGAGGGCGCGGAAGAAGGCGCGGTGCTGCTTCCGTCCGAGCTGCTCGCGCGCTGGCGCGCCGGGCGCGAGGAGTTGCAGCAGGCGCTGCGGGCGGCGCCGGCGGGTGCGCGGTTCCCGTGGTTCGGGCCGCCGATGTCCGTGGCCGGCGTGGCCACCGGACGGATCATGGAGACCTGGGCGCACGGCCAGGACGTCGCCGACGCGCTGGGCGCGATCCGCACGCCCACCGGCGGCTGCGGCACGTGGTCCGCATCGGGGTGCGGGCACGCGACTACGCGTACGTGGCACGGGGACTTCAGCCGCCCGCCGAGGAGTTCCGGGTCGAGGTGGCAGGACCGGACGGAGAGGTGTGGGCGCATGGGCCCGCGGACGCCGCCCAGCGTGTCACCGGATCTGCGCTCGACTTCTGTCTGCTCGTCACCCAGCGGGCGCACCGCACCGATGTGGCCGTGTACGCCGAAGGCCCCGACGCCGAGCGCTGGCTCGGCATCGCGCAGGCCTTCGCGGGGCCGCCGGGTGCGGGACGGGCGGCCCAGGCCGGGCCGGTCGAGGGCGCGCGGTGAGCGGACTGCCGCGCCGCGCCGCGCCCGGCGCCCGCCCGCCGCTTCGGATCGGCAACTTCTCCGGGTTCTACGGCGACCGGTTCTGACGCCCTGCACGAGATGCTCAGCGGCGGCAGGCTCGACGTCCTGACCGGTGACTACCTCGCCGAGTTGACGATGCTGATCCTCGGGCGCGACCGGCTGCGCGACCCTGGCGCTTGGATACGCCAAGACGTTCCTCAGGCAGCTGGAGCAGTGTCTCGGCCTCGCGCACGAGCACGGCGTGCGCATCGTGACCAACGCGGGCGGCCTGCATCCCGCCGGACTCGCGGACCGCATCCGTGAACTCGCCGACCGGCTTGGCATGCCGGCCCGCGTGGCGCACGTGTCCGGCGACGACCTGATCGGCCGGGTCGATCTGGCGCCCGAGCGCACGGCCGGCGCGGGCGGCTGGGGCGACGGCGTCGTGACCGCCAACGCCTACCTCGGCGGCCACGGCATCGCCACCTGCCTGCGTGCGGGCGCCGACATCGTGGTCACCGGCCGGGTCACCGACGCCGCGCTCGTCACCGGGCCCGCCGTCGCGTACTTCGGCTGGCGTCCCGAGGACCCGGGGCGTACGACCGGCTGGCGGGCGCCGTCGTCGCCGGGCACATCCTGGAGTGCGGCACGCAGGCCACCGGCGGCAACTACGCGTTCTTCGACGGGCACGGCCCGGGCCATCTGCCCGATGTGCACACCCCGGCCGGGCGCCGCCTGGCATTCCCGCTCGCCGAGCTCCACGAGGACGGCTCGTGCGTCATCACCAAGCAGCACGGCACCGGCGGCTTCGTCGACACCGGCACGGTCACGGCCCAACTGCTCTACGAGACGTCCGGCGCCCGGTATGCCGGCCCCGACGTGACGGCCAGGCTCGACACCGTCAGGCTCACCCAGGAGGGCCCCGACCGGGTCCGTGATCGACGGAGTGCGCGGCGAGGCGCCGCCGCCCACCCTCAAGGTCGGCCTGAACCGGCTCGGCGGCTTTCGCGACGAGGTCGTCTTCGTGCTGACCGGGCTCGGCATCGACGCCAAGGCGGACCTCGTACGCGCGCAGATGGAAGATGCGCTGGCCAAGAGCCCGCCCGCCGAACTGCGGTGGGAGCTGGCCAGGACCGACCACCAGGACGCGGCCACCGAGGAGGCCGCCAGCGCCCTGCTGCGGCTCGTCGTCGCGACCCGGACGAGGCGAACGTGGGGCGCAGGCTCAGCGCCGCCGCCGTCGAGCTGGCCCTCGCGTCGTACCCCGGCTTCCACGTCACCGCGCCGCCCGGCAAGGGCACGCCCTACGGGGTGTTCGAGACGGCCTTCGTCGCGCAGGACGCCGTGGAGCACCTTGCCGTTCTGCCGGACGGACAGCGCGAACGCATCGCGGCGCCGACGCGGACGGTGGAACTGCGGCCGGTGCCCGAGCCGCCGCCCGCACCACGCCAGACGCCCGCACCCCGTCCCGCGACCGCGCCCCGCGCCACCCGCCGTGCCCCGCTGGGCCTGGTAGCGGGGGCCCGCAGCGGCGACAAGGGCTCGGACGCCAACATCGGCGTCTGGGCCCGGCACGGCGGCCCCGGCAGCCGCGGCACGGCACCGCGCGGTGACGGTGCGGGGCGCGGGGTCGACGGCGGCCAGGACCGCACCGACGCCATCTGGCACTGGCTGCGGCCACCCTCACCGTCGACCGGCTGCGCACACTGCTCCCGGAGAGCGCGGGCCTGACCGTCGTCCGGCATGTGCTGCCGAATCTGCGGGCGCTGAACTTCGTCGTCGAAGGGCTGCTCGGCGAAGGCGTCGCCGCCCGGCCCGCTTCGATCCCGCAGGCGAAGGCCCTGGGCGAGTGGCTGCGCGCCCGGCACCTGGACATCCCCGAAGCGTTCATCGACGACCTGGGCAAGCCGTCGGAGCACGCCCAAGAGCTGCCTGACGCCTCGGCGGAGCTGTTGTGAAGCCCCGCGCCCAGGGCATCGAGAGCGCTGCCCTGACCGACCTCCCCAGGGCAGCCACCGTGACCGCCGTCCGCCAGGGAGCCGCTTTGACCGTTCGCCCCGAGGAGCCGCCGTCGTGACCGTTCTCGCCTCCGCTCTGGACACCGCCGCACCCGAGTACGCCGCGCACCGCAGCGCCCTGCTCGCCAAGCTCGCGGAGCTCGACGCGGAGCACGCCAAGGCGCTGGCGGGCGGCGGGGAGAAGTACGTCCGGCGCCACCGTGACCGCGGCAAACTGCTGGCGCGCGAACGCATCGAGCTGCTGCTCGACCCGGACACGCCCTTCCTGGAGCTGTCACCGCTGGCCGCCTGGGGCAGCGACGTACACGGTGGGCGCCGTCGCTGGTCACCGGGCATCGGCGTCGTCGAGGGCGTCGAGTGCCTGATCACCGCGAACGACCCGACGGTGCGCGGCGGCGCCAGCAACCCGTGGACGCTGAAGAAGGCGCTGCGGGCCAACGAGATCGCGTTCGCGAACCGGCTGCCGTGCATCAGCCTTGTCGAGTCCGGCGGCGCCGACCTGCCCAGCCAGAAGGAGATCTTCATCCCCGGGCGGCGCGCTCTTCCGCGACCTCACCCGGCTGTCCGCCGCCGGTATCCCCACCGTCGCCGTGGTGTTCGGCAACTCCACCGCCGGCGGCGCGTACGTGCCCGGCATGTCCGACCACGTGATCATGGTCAAGGAGCGCTCCAAGGTGTTCCTGGGCGGGCCGCCGCTGGTGAAGATGGCGACCGGCGAGGAGAGCGACGACGAGTCGCTGGGCGGCGCCGACATGCACGCCCGCGTCTCCGGGCTCGCCGACTACTTCGCGCGTCGACGAGCCGGACGCGCTGCGCCAGGCCCGCCGGGTCGTCGCCCGCCTCAACCGCCGCAAGGCGCACCCGGATCCGGCGCCGCGCGCCGTGCGCCGCCGACGTACGACGAGGAAGAGCTGCTCGGCATCGTCCCCGGCGACCTGAAGACCCCCTTCGACCCCCGCGAGGTCATCGCCCGCATCGTCGACGGCTCCGACTTCGACGAGTTCAAGCCGCTCTACGGGCCGAGCCTGGCCACCGGCTGGGCGCGGCTGCACGGCTACCCGGTCGGCATCCTCGCCAACGCCCAGGGCGTGCTGTTCAGCGCGGAGTCGCAGAAGGCCGCCCAGTTCATCCAGCTCGCCAACCAGCGCGACATCCCGCTGCTCTTCCTGCACAACACCACCGGCTACATGGTCGGCAAGGAGTACGAGCAGGGCGGCATCATCAAGCACGGCGCGATGATGATCAACGCGGTCTCCAACTCGCCGGTCCCGCACCTGTCCGTGCTCATGGGCGCCTCCTACGGGGCCGGCCACTACGGCATGTGCGGCCGGGCCTACGACCCGCGCTTCCTCTTCGCCTGGCCGAGCGCCAAGTCCGCCGTCATGGGCCCGCAGCAGCTCGCCGGCGTGCTCTCGATCGTCGCCCGCGCAGTCGGCCGCGGCGAAGGGCAGCCCTACGACGACGAGGCCGACGCCGGGCTGCGCGCCATGGTCGAGCAGCAGATCGAGTCCGAGTCGCTGCCGATGTTCCTGTCCGGGCGGCTCTACGACGACGGCGTCATCGACCCGCGCGACACCCGCACCGTCCTCGGCCTGTGCCTGTCCGCGATCCACACGGCGCCCTCGGTCGCCGGGCGCGCGCGGCGGCTTCGGCGTCTTCCGGATGTGACCGGCATCAAGGGCCTGAACAGCATGAACGGCTGGAACAGCAGCAACGACTGGAACAGCAGCAACGGCATGAACGGCATGAACGGACGTGAGCCGCAGTGATCCCCTCCTTGCTTGTCGCCAACCGCGGCGAGATCGCCCGCCGCGTCTTCCGCACCTGCCGCGACCTGGGCATCGCCACCGTCGCCGTCCACTCGGACGCGGACGCCGGCGCGCCGCACGTCCGGGAGGCCGACGCCGCCGTGCGGCTTGCCGGGCGACGCGCCCGCCGACACGTATCTGCGCGGCGACCTGATCGTGAAGGCCGCGCTCGCCGCGGGCGCGGACGCCGTGCACCCCGGCTACGGCTTCCTCTCCGAGAACGCGGAGTTCGCCGGGCCGTGCTGGACGCGGGGCTGGTCTGGATCGGCCCGCCGCCCGACGCCATCGAGGCGATGGCGTCCAAGACGCGCGCCAAGGAGCTGATGGCGCGCCGGGGTGCCGCTGCTGGCGATCGATCCCGGGCAGCCACCGCAGGCCGACCTGCCGCTGCTGGTCAAGGCCGCGGCGGGCGGCGGCGGCCGCGGTATGCGCGTGGTGCGCGAACTGGCCGCGCTCGAAGCCGAGCTGGCGGCCGCCCGTGCCGAGGCGCGCGGCCGCCTTCGGCGACGGCGAGGTCTTCGTCGAGCCGTACGTCGAGGGCGGCCGGCATGTCGAGGTGCAGTTCCTCGCCGACGCGCACGGCACCGTCTGGACGCTCGGCACCCGCGACTGCTCCCTCCAGCGCCGCCACCAGAAGGTCATCGAGGAGGCCCCGGCGCCCGGCCTGGCACCGAGCTCCTGCGCGACGCGCTGCACGAGGCCGCGGAGCGGGCCGCGCGCGCCGACCGGCTACCGGGGCGCGGGCACCGTCGAGTTCCTGGTCTCCGGGTGCCGGACACGGCGTCCGCGGGCCCGGGCACGGACTCGGCCGTGGCGGCGACGACCGGGCCCGCCGTGCTTTCCTGGAGATGAACACCCGCCTCCAGGTCGAACACCCCGTCACCGAGGCCGTGCACGGCCTCGACCTGGTCGCCCCCCAGATCCGGGTCGCCGAGGGCCAGCCCGCTCGACCGGAGCCGCCGCCGGCCGCCGCGGGCACGCCGTCGAGGCCCGCCTGTACGCGGAGGACCCGGCCCGCGGCTGGCAGCCGCAGACCGGCACCCTGCACCGGCTGGCCCGTGCCCGAGCGGCGTCCGGCTGGACTCCGGCGTCGCGCGACGGCGACGACGATCGGCGTGCACTACGACCCGATGCTCGCCAAGGTCATCGCCTGGGCGCCCACGCCGCGAGGAGGCCGTGCGCAAGCTGGCGCGCGCCCTGGAGCGGGCCCGCGTGCACGGCCCCGTCACCAACCGCGACCTGCTCGTACGGTCCCTGCGCCACCCGGAGTTCGCCGCCGCCCGGCATGGACACCGGCTTCTACGACCGGCACCTCGCGCGACTCACCGCGCCGGCCCCCGACCCGTACGCCCCGGTGGCCGCCGCCCTCGCCGACGCCTCGGCCGCTCCCGCTTCGGCGGCTTCCGCAACGTCGCCTCGCAGCCGCAGACCAAGCGCTACCGAGCCGAACACGCAGGCGCGCCGAACGCGACCAGTGGCGCCGACGGGGCCGTTAAACCACGCAGGCCACAGCGGCCACAGAGCCCACGGAAGCCACCGCGGCCACGGAGTACACGGTCCGCTACCGCCTCACCCGTGCGGGACTGGTCGTGGACGGCGTGCGACGGCCCGGCGGAGAACGGCGTACCGGTCGGTGCGATCCGGGTCGTGCACGCCGCGGCGGACCGGGTCGTGCTCGAGGTCGACGGCGTCCAGCGGACGTTCGACGTCGCGGTCCACGGCGACCGCGTGTACGTCGCGGCACACCGTGCTCACCGCCCTGCCCCGCTTCCCCGACCCGGCCGCCGGCACCGCGCCCGGGCTCGCTGCTGGCGCCGATGCCGGGCACCGTCGTCCGGATCGCGGACGGCCTCGCCGCGGGAGCGCGGGTCGAGGCCGGGCAGCCGCTGCTGTGGCTGGAGGCGATGAAGATGGAACACAAGATCGCCGCGCCCGCCTCCGGCACCCTCACCGCCCTGCACGCCGCCCCGGGCGGCAGGTCGAGGTCGGCGCCCTGCTCGCCGTCGTCACGAGGACACCGCCGAGGACGCCCCGTCCGGCAGACCCGAGCAGGCCCGCGCCACCGCCCTGCCCGCCGCACCCGAGGAAGCCGCCCCCGCAGGCCACCGCCCCCACCGCACACTCCGAGGAGAAGCCCGCATGAGCACCGTCCGTCCGCGTACGCACACCCTCCTCGAGACCGAGGAACACCGCGCCCTGCGCACCGCCGTCGCCGCGCTCGGCAAGCGCTACGGCCGCGACTACTTCGCGCCGTGTCGTCGCCGAGGGCAGGCACGCCGACGAGCTCTGGCGCGAGGCCGCCAAGCTCGGCTACCTCGGCGTCAACCTCCCCGAGGAGTACGGCGGCGGAGGCGGCGGCATCGCCGAACTCTCCATCGTGCTGGAGGAGCTGGGCGCGGCCGGCTGCCCGCTGCTGATGCTGGTCGTCTCGCCCGCGATCTGCGGCACGGTCATCGCCCGGTTCGGCACCGAGGAGCAGAAGCGGGCCTGGCTGCCGGGGCTCGCCGACGGCACCCGCACCATGGCCTTCGGCATCACCGAACCCGACGCCGGCTCCAACTCGCACCGCATCACCACCACCGCCCGCCGCGACAAGGACACCGGCGACTGGCTCCTCACCGGCCGCAAGGTCTTCATCTCCGGCGTCGACATCGCCGACGCGACCCTGATCGTCGGCCGCACCGAGGACGCCCGCACCGGAAAGCTCAAGCCCTGCCTGTTCATCGTCCCGCGCGACGCCCCGGCTTCGGCCGCCGCCCGATCGACATGGAACTGCACGCCGCGGAGAAGCAGTTCGAGCTGACCCTCGACGACGTGCGGCTGCCCGCCGACGCGCTGGTCGGCGACGAGGACGCCGGGCCTGCTCCAGCTCTTCGCCGGGCTCAACCCGGAGCGGATCATGACGGCCGCGTTCGCGCATCGGCATGGGCCGCTACGCGCTCGACCGGCCGTCGACTACGCCCGGACCCGCACGTGTGGAAGGAGCCCATCGGCGCCCACCAGGCCATCGCGCACCCCCTCGCCCAGGCCCATATCGAGCTGGAACTCGCCCGGCTGATGATGCAGAAGGCCGCCCACCTCTACGACGCGGGCGACGACATGGGCGCGGGCGAGGCCGCCAACATGGCCAAGTACGCGGCGGGCGAGGCCGCGTCCGGGCCGTCGACCAGGCCGTGCACACCCTCGGCGGCAACGGCCTCACCCGGGAGTACGGCCTCGCCTCGCTGATCACCGCCGCCCGGGTGGCGCGCATCGCCCCCGTCAGCCGGGAGATGATCCTCAACTTCGTCTCCCACCAGACGCCTGGGCCTGCCCAAGTCGTACTGAGCGCGCAAGGGTGGCTCGCGCCCCCAGGACGTCGCCCCGCCCGCACGTTCCACGGATCGCCCCCGGCGAGCACGCTGACGCACGCCGTCCCGTACGCCGCCCGTCAGGCCGACCGGAAGGAGCCGCCATGGTCTTCCACAGCGAGTACGCCGACGTCCCCGCCCGTCGAGCTGCCCATCCACGACGCCGTGCTCGGGCGGCCGCCGTGCCCGGGGAGCACGCCGGCCCTCGTCGACGGCGTCGACGGCACCACCGTCACCTACGCCCGGCTCGACGCCTTCCACCGGCGGATCGCCGCCGCGCTCGCCGAGGCCGGCGTCCGCAAGGGCGACGTGCGTCGCCCTGCACAGCCCCAACACCGTCGCCTTCCCGGCCGTGTTCTACGGCGCCACCCGCGCGGGCGCGGCGGTCACCACCGTCCATCCGCTCGCCACGCCCGGAGGAGTTCGCCCGGCAGCTGCGCCGACTGCGGGGCCCGCTGGATCGTCACCGTCTCGCCGCTGCTGGACACCGCCCGCCGGGCGGCCCAGTGGCCGGGCGGTGTCGCGGAGATCTTCGTCTGCGACCGCGCCGCCGGGCCACCGCTGCCTCCACGACCTGCGGCCTCGGACACCGCACCCGGGGCCGCCGGCACGGCGCCGCCGCTGCCGCTCATCGACCCCGCCGCGGACCTCGCCGCCCTGCCGTACTCCTCCGGCACCACCGGCATCCCCAAGGGCGTGATGCTCACCCACCGCACCATCGCCACCAACCTCGCCCAGCTCGACCCCGCTGATCCCCAGCGGCCCCGGCGACCGGATGCTGGCCGTGCTGCCCGTTCTTCCACATCTACGGGCTCACCGCCCTGATGAACGCGCCGCTGCGGCAGCGGCGCCACCGTCGTCGTGCTGCCCCGCTTCGACCTGGACACCGTTCCTGGCCGCGATCGAACGGCACCGCATCACCGCCCTCTACGTCGCGCCGCCGATCGTGCTGGCCCTGGCCAAGCACCCCTGGTCGGCGCGCTACGACCTGTCGTCCCTGAAGTTACGTCCTCGTGCGCCGCCGCCCCGCTGGACGCGCGCGCTCGCCGCGGCCTGCTCGCGCCGGCTCGGCCTGCCCCCCGTCCGCCAGGCCTACGGCATGACCGAGCTGTCGCCCGGCACGCACGTGGTCCCCCTGGACGCCGGCACCCGCCCCCGGGCGCCGTCGGCAAGCTGCTGCCCAGCACCGAGATGCGCTCCTGGTCGCCTCGACGACCCGCCCGGGACGCTGCCCGAGGTGAGCCCGGCGAGCTCGCTCATCCGCGGCCCGCAGGTCATGAAGGGCTACCTGGGCCGGCCCGCCGAGACCGCCGCGATGATCGACCCCGACGGCTGGCTGCGCACCGGCGACGTCGGTCACGTGGACGGCGACGGCTGGCTCTACGTCGTCGACCGCGTCAAGGAGCTGATCAAGTACAAGGGCTACCAGGTCGCCCCGGCCGACCTGGAGGCCCTGCTGCTCACCCACCCGCGCATCGCCGACGCCGCGGTCATCGGCGTCCCGGACGAGGACGGCAACGAGGTCCCGAAGGCGTTCGTGGTGCGCGCCCCGGACCCGGTGGAACCGGCCGCCGGCCCACTGACCGCGGACGAGGTGCTGGCGTACGTTGCCGGGCGGGTCGCCCCGTACAAGAAGGTGCGCCGGGTGGAGTTCATCGACGCGGTGCCGCGCGCCGCCACCGGCAAGATCCTCCGGCGCGAACTGCGGAGCCGCCCATGAGCTGCCGGTACAACGGCCCACGTCACCGGCGCCCGTCCCACCGCCCGTCCCGCCGTCCCGCCCAGGAGCAGCCCATGACCGCCCCGCTCATGACGGCGCACGAGCGCGGCATCACCACCCTCACCCTCGACTCCCGCGCACAACCGCAACGCCCTCTCCACGCGCCTGGTGGCCGAACTGCACCGACGCCCTGCACCGACGCCGCGGACGACGACCGGCACCCGCGCCGTCGTCCTCACGCCACACCGGCGAACACCTTCTGCGCGGGCGCCGACCTCCGAGGACCCGCCGCCGCCCGGACGCCCTCGTGGCGCTGCTGCGGCTGCATCGTGGCGCTGCCCAAGCCGGTCGTCGCCCGGGTCACCGGGCACGCCCGGGCCGGCGGCCTGGGCCTGCTCGGCGCCTGCGACATCGCCGTGGCGGGCCCGGCCGCCACCTTCGCCTTCACCGAGGCGCGCATCGGTGTCGCGCCCGCCGTCATCTCCCTGCCGCTGCTGCCGCGCCTCGACCCGCGCGCCGCCGCCCGCTACTACCTGACCGGCGAGACGCTTCGACGCGGCGGAGGCGGCCCGGATCGGCCTGGTGACCCTCGCGGCGCCGACGACGTCGACGCGGCCCTGGCGCCCGTGCTCGACGGGCTGCGCAGAGCCGCCCGCCGCAGGGCGCTGCGCCGAGTCGAAGCAGCTGGTCACGCGCTAAGGTGCTGGACACCTTCGACCGGGACACCGAGGCCCTGACCGCACTCTCCGCGCGGCTGTTCGCCTCCGCCGAGGCCCGCGAGGGCATGACGGCCTTCCTCGAACGACGGGATCCCGCATGGGTACGGTGACGCGCGGCCGCGACCGCACGCCCAAGCAGGACCGCAGCCGCGCCACCCGGCAGCGGCTGCTGGAGGCCGCGGTGACCTGCCTCGCCGAGCACGGCTGGTCCGGTCAGCACGGTCTCCGTCGTCGCCGAACGCGCCGGCGTCTCCCGGGGCGCCGCCCAGCACCACTTCCCGCACCCGCGAGGACCTGTTCACGGCGGCCGTCGAGTACGTCGCCGAGGAGCGGTCGAGCGCCTTGCGGGAGCTGTTCCGCGCACGGCGCCCGCACGGCGCGCGCGACCGCACGGGCCGTAGTCGCCGCGCTCGTCGACCTCTACACGGGCCCGCTGTTCCGCGCCGCCCTGCACCTGTGGGTGGCCGCCTCCGACGAGGAGCAGCTGCGGCCGCGGGTGACCGCGCTGGAGGCGCGGGTGGGCCGGGAGGCGCACCGCTTCGCGGTGGACCTGCTGGGCGCCGACGAGTCGCGTGCCGGGCGTCCGGGAGACCGTCCAGGGCCTGCTCGACATGGCCCGCGGCCTGGGCCTCGCCAACCTCCTGACCGACGACACCACCCGCCGCCGCCGGGTCGTCGCCCAGTGGGCCGCCCTGTTGGACGACGCCCTGGGGTGACCACCCGGCGGCGGGTGCGGTGCGCGAGTGCGGTGCGCGAGTGCGCGGGCCGGACCGTGCGTGCGGGGTGTCAGCCTGCGATCGTCAGCTGCATGAGGGCCTTGGCCGTGTGCATGCGGTTCTCCGACTGGTCGAAGACGCGGCTCTGCTTGCCCTCGAAGACGTCGTCGTCCACCTCGCAGATGTCGGGGTGGGCGATCGCGGTCTCCGTGTCCAGCAGGTGGAAGGCGGGCAGGCAGTGCAGGTAGATGGAGTCCTCGCGGCCGGTGAGCGCCATCAGGTCCTTGGTGACCTTCAGGTCGCGCAGCAGGTCGATGCGCTCCTGTGTCTGGTCCTCCTCGCCCATCGAGACCCAGACGTCGCCGTAGACGCAGGTGGAGCCGGCCAGGGCCTCCTCGGGCGACTCCGTGACGAGCACCCGGGCCTTCTCGGACTCGCGCTCGGCCAACAGCTCCTTGATCAGGCCGGGCTCGGGGTGCAGCTCCTTGGGCGAGAGGATGCGCAGGTCAAGGCCGAGTTTGGCGGCGGCGATGGCGAGCGTGACCGACATGTTGTTACGGCCGTCGCCCACATAGGTGAGCGGCAGTCCTTCGAGGTCGCCGAAGTTCTCGCGCAGCGTGAGCAGGTCGGCGAGGACCTGGGTGGGGTGGTAGCTGTCGCACAGGCCGTTCCACACCGGGACGCCCGCGTACTGGGCGAACTCGGCGACGGTGGCGTGCTCGAAGCCGCGGAACATGACACCGTCGAAGACCCGGCCGAAGACCCGGGCGACGTCCCGCACCGACTCCTTGATGCCGAACCGGATGTCCTCCCGGCCGAAGATCTCCGCGTGCGCCCCGGACTGCACCGACGCGGTGATGAACGACACCCGGGTGCGGCAGGACGGCTTCAGGAAGATCAGGGCGATGTTCCGGCCGGCCAGCGCGGACACCCGCTCACCCAGGGCGTTGCGTTCCTTCAGGTCGGCCGCTTTGCTCAGGAGCTCGCGGATCTCGTCCCCGCTGAACTCGCGCAGGGACAGCAGGCTCCGCCCCTTGAGTCCCGAAATCGTCACGGCACTACCTCCGAACTCGTGTAAGCGTCGAGGTCCAGAACGGACGGTTCAGAATGGATGATCATGCAGAGTCTTACATTATCATGCATGCGGAGCCGGTCAATAGCCGTCACCCGGAGGCAACTTTGCGCCCTCTCGAACAGCTCGCTCTCGACGTCGCGGACCATCGCGTCACGCCTGGCGCGGGGGAGCGGGCGGCTGCCGCGCTGGCCGCATCCCAGGTGCTGAGCGCCCACGACCTGCTCGACTGGTTCAGGACCGCCAACTGGCTGGCCCACCGCGAGGACCTGTGGGAACGGGCGCTGCTGCTGGGGAGGTTGCTGGCGGCGGCGGTGGACGGGCTGCCGGAGTCGGCGCCACCGCGTGCGGTCGCCGAATGCCGGGCCGCGTGGACGGAACTCGTGCACCTGAGTGTCGTGCACCGGCCGGACGGGGCGCTGTTCGCCTCCGGTGTGCGGGCCGGGCGCATCGCGCTGGAGAGCGCGCGGGCACTGGGCGACGATCAACTCGCCGGTCAGGTGCTGTACCGGCTCGGCACGCTGTATCTCGATCCCTTCTCACGCGCCCGGGACCTGTGGTGGGAGGAGCACCGGCTCTGGCTCAGCCTCGGTCCGCGGCAGGCGCTGGCCGGGCTGCCGGAGCCTGGGGAGGCGCTGGAGATCGCGGAGGAGTATCTGCGGGAGGCGTTGGTGCTGCGCACCGGCGCCGGACTCGGCTACACCTGCAAGGCGTTGGCCCAGGCCGTGCAGCAGCGGGGGTTTGTGGCAGGCGGGGCGGGAGGCGCGCGGGCTTCGCGGGCCGGCCACGCGTCGGGTCGCGCCCTCGCGGCGGGTGCGGTGAGCGCGGCGGACGGCGCGGACGGCGTGCGGGATCTGTGTGTGCGCGCGCTCGCACTCATACCTGTCGACGACCTGGTGGCGCGGGCGGGTGTTGAGGCGATCCGGTCGGGGTCCTGGCCCGCGGAGGAGACTTCGGCGTAGGCGGGGTGGGGCGCGTCGTGGCGGGGTTTACTGCGGGTCGCCGGCGCGGTAGGCGGGCAGGCGTACGTTCGTGGCGAGGGTCATCTCGCTGCCGTCCGCGAACAACAGCCGCTTGCGTCCGTCGGCGAGCGCGAACATGTTGCGTATCTCCCGCATGCTGCCGTCGTCGAAGCGCACCACGTGACCGAGCTTGACCGTGGTGGCCGATATGGACTCCAGCCGCGGCAGCCTCTTCTGTCCACCCACTACTTCCGTTCCTCTCCCGCGGTGCGCTCCAGCGCGGCACTGAGCTTGACGGCCGTTTCGACAGTGCAGCGGCCAAGTTCGATGAGCGGCGCCGAATCCTCGTTGCAGTACCCTGCCGCGTCCACACCGAGCGACGGCAACACGACCTCCGCCTCGCGCAGTTTCTCCCGCAGTGCGTCGCGTACCTGCTCGGCCTCCCTGATCCTCTCCGCGTGTGTCTTCTTCTTGTTCGCTGCACTGGTCTTCGTCATTTCAGCAACACCTGTCTCTCTCCCCGCTGAGATATCTATGATGGTGCCGGATCCGGATTCGGATCCGGAAAAATATCCGTGGCCTTCACAGGCCGGGCAGTTCCGCCAGGTGAGTACGTCAAGATTCCGCTTCACCATCTTGTTCCGCGTATTACTCCATTCCTCGACAACGGTCGGCACCGGAACCAAGACCTTGCCTTTGGTGCAGCAGGAACACCGATGTTCGCTCACGTCAAACGCTCCGGTGATGCGACCCTGCCCCGGGCGGACGGACGGCAGATGTCAAACGCCCGGGACAGGGGCCTATTTGACCAGCATTCCGACGAGAACGAACCCGATCGCGCTGCCCAGCAGCAGCACAGGCCCCGCGATCACCCCGAGAAGCCAGCGCACGCGGCGCCACCACACCCGGCGGTGCACAGACGGCAGCGCATGCGTACGCACTACGCGGTGAGCATTCCTTGCGGCGGACATGTGGCACCTCCGGCCGCCATCTCGACCGTCAAGTCCTCGTACCGCGGCAGACGGTCGCGCCGCACTAACCGGCGGGCGGCATCCCGCACCAGCGGGACGTTCAACTGATCGGGCACGGCCACCACCGTCAGCGCCCCGATAGCATGCGTCACGTCGACGACACCTCTTCACACCCTTCGTCGGCCACTCCCACGAACGCGGCCCTCAGTTGCATGACTCCCCTCTTTCGGACCGATCCGCCACGGGGGCAGCAGACCGGGACCGGCCAGGGACCGGGGGCCCTGCCTCGTGACGGGCTTTCACCGCTGCCCGAGGCGGGGCATATACAGAAAACTCATATCCGCCTCCGCGCGGTACCGTTGTAGGAGCGCCGGTTTTTAAGCTCGTTAAGTTTCCCTGAGCGAGAGGCATAGGTGATGACGAGTAGCGGTCCCAACGCATCACTAGAACGTCTGTTCCGCGAGACCGGATGGACACTTGAACGGTTGGCTCGCGAAGTGAACAAGATTGCTACCGAGCGGGGCACCCCGACGAAGTACGGTGCGCCGTCGGCGCACCAGTGGCTCGGTGGAGCGTTGCCGAGGGAGAGTGCTCGCTCGCTGATCTTAGAGGCCCTGGCGCGTGCGCTCGGACGGCCGATTACGCACTCGCAGGCGGGTTTTCCTGATCCTGTTAAGGGCGCGAACGAACCTGCTGGCGCTGCCGAGGGATTGATTGACATAGGAATACAGGACATAAATCCATCGCGGCGGAACGTCATCGGCGCAACCCTTTTCTCCGTGGCCTTGACCGTGCCTGACTGGCCGGACGTCGTGGGCCGAATGGAGAGAGTCCAAACGGGTCAGATGCAACGCATTGGAATGCAGGACGTAGACACGGTCATTGCTATGACTGAGCGAATCTCGGATCTGGACGACCAATTCGGTGGACGCCATGCAAGGCCGATGGCCGCGGCCTTCCTTGTGAATACGGTTGCCTCGTATATGCGATGCGAAGGTCTGGAAAGCGTTCGCAAGGCGATGATGTCTGCCGCATCGGACCTGTGCTATCTCACGGGCTATATGGCCGTAGGCGAAGGATTTCACGGCCTGGCTCAACGGTATTACTTGAAGGCTCTGCAGCTTGCCGGCGCCTCAGAGGATCACCTGACGTTCTGCACGACGCTGCGAGGAATGAGTGTCCAAGCTGTCGACCAGGGACACGGCCCGTACGCCGTGCGACTCGCTGCCGCTGCCGCCGCTGCGTCTCCGCAGGCAGGACCCCGTATGCGGGCGTTCCTGGCCGGCCAACAGGCTCATGCGAGCGCGCAGGTCGGGGACCGTAAGAATGCTCTGACATATCTCCGTGAAGCGGAAATCGCCATGGAGAAAGCGGAATCGCAGTCAAAAACATTCGGCTCTTACAATCCATCTTCGCTTGCTTACCATATTGGTCAGGTCCGGTATGAATTGGGTGATGTTTCGGGTTCGATTTTGGCTTTGACGGAATCCGATAAGCTGCGCCACACGTCCTTTAGGCGGAACAGAATTCGCTACCTTTCCATCCTGGCGGAACGTCAATTGGAAATCGGTCATCTGGAAGAGGCGTGCGACACTTGGGGAAAAGTGGTCGAAATCTATCCGCATGTCAAGTCCGGGCAGTGTGACGAGAAGATTTCAACGATGGCCAAAAGGATCAGTCCGTACGTCAAGAATCGCAATGTCCGAGCACTGCGTGAGCGCGCTCGCGTAATTGCTCCTGGACTTGTTGCATAACGGGACGAGAAAAGAGAGTGCCCGCACGCCGGTCGAGTGCGGCCCCTTCGCGCACCCCGTTACCGGGACGCTCTGTGTGAACGGCTGCCATATCGGGGCCCTGCGGGGACTACCACGCCGTACTCCTCCGCAGAAAGAGCCGCCCGGCGAAGCCGAACTCAGCCCCGGTCCCGCCGACCGGTCAAAGCCTGCCGTACACCACCGCGCGCCATGTCCAGCCGGCTCCGAGGACCGCGTTCCGCAGCGGATCCTTCAGCTCTGAGCTGTCGAAGCGGAACGTCTCCGTTGTCTCAAGGCCGCCCTCGGCGCCCCGTCCGATCGTCCAGTCCCGGGAGACCGTCCGCCCTTGTCCCCGGGAGTACTCGGTCGACAGCGTCAGACTGGGCGTGTCGCCCGCCCATGTGACCTTCCATTGCTGGTCGACGGCGCGGATCTGGTGTTCCGCCGGGACCAGGCGCATCCGGATCTGAAGGACCCGGCTCACCTGGGTCCGAGCGAAGCGGGACTGCCAGGCTGGCTCCGTGATCCGCCACTCGGCCACCAAGTCGGCGCCCTCCGGGCTCCCATCGCGCACGACGTAGGGCACGTCCGGCTGGTTGAGCCCGAGCAGTGCCGCCCGGACCTGCTCGGTGGAACCCGGTGCGACACCACTGCTGGGGCGCTTTGTGCCGGTCAGTTTGTCGAAGAAGCCCATCGGATCAACCTAGGAAGGTCCGGCTCTCGACACAAGATCACTGAGAGGTGTGGGCGGGCGGGCGACGGCGAGTATGGCCGGACGGGCGCCGCCGTCGTCGAGTCGAGGTAGGGATAACCCCCCACCGAAGACGCCGGGCCGCCGCAGTGCACAGACACCTGTGCACAGACGACTGTGGACGCATGCCACAGGAACCCGGTGCGCACGAACCCGGTCCACACGAATCCGCGCAGGTAGAGCACGCCTGCGCGGCACCCGTCGAGCTCACCGACCTCGCCGCGCTCAAGGCGCTCGCTCAGCCGCGCCGCCAGCGCGTGCTTCAGCATCTGACCCTGCACGGCCCGGCCACCTCCGCGACACTCTCCCGCGCCCTCGGACTGAACACCGGGTCGACCAGCTACCACTTGCGCGAGCTGGCCAGGTACGGCTTCGTCGAGGAGACGAGCGGGACGCCGTCCGGACACCGGGAGCGCTGGTGGCGGGCCATTCCCGGCGACCGCCGCTTTTTGCCGCGCAGCCGTCAGAGTCCCGAGGTGCGGCAGGTCATGGACGAGCTGAACCACCACGCGTACGCCGCCGACCTGGAACTCTTCGAACGGCTGCAGCGCGATGTGGACGACGGCCCGTGGGCGGACGCGTTTCCCTACTCGCGCGGCACCATCCAGCTCACTTTTCCCGAGCTCGGCGAGTTCTTCGAGGAGTACATCGTCCTCCTCAACCGTTACAAGCGGCCCGCGTCCCAGACCCCGCCGGATGCCCGCACACTACTCACCCGCTTCTTCGCCTGCCCGGCCCCACAACCCGAGGCCACCGATCGCCCCGCAGCCGGCCGCAAGCACGCACCCGCACACACCGGAGAAGAGGCCGACTCCTCATGATGCTGCGCTACGCACTGAAGACCGTCCGGGCCCGCAAGGCAGGCTTCCTCGGTGCCTTCCTCGCTCTGATGTGCGCGGCTGCCCTGATCACCGCGTGCGGCACGCTCCTGGAGACGGGGCTGCACGGTGCCATCCGCACGGAGCGGTATGCCGCGGCCCCCGTGGTGGTCTCCGCCGATCAGAACGTCCACCAGACCACCGTCAGACACAAGAAAGGCAAGACCAAGGTCAAGCACAAGGCCAAACCCATCGCCGAGCGGGCCTGGCTCCCGGCCGGTATCGGACGCGTCCTCGCCCGTACGCCCGGTGTCGCGCGCGTCATCCCCGAACTCACCTTCCTGGCCGAACCCGTGCTCCCCGCGGGCACCGGCGGCAGGGCCGCCTACGGGCACGCCTGGGACTCCGCCGCGCTGACCTCGTACCGGCTCACCACAGGCACCGCACCCAAGGCAGCCACCGACGTCGTTATCGACCGCTACCTCGCCGAGCGCGCCCACCTGGAGCCCGGTGACCGCCTCACCGTCCAGTCGACACGGGCCCCGCGCACCTACCGCGTCAGCGGAATCGCCGTCCCCGGCACGGCCGTCCGCCATCAGACGCCCCTCTTCTTCTCCGCCGCCGAGGCCCGCCGCCTCGCCGCCCACCCCGGCCAGGTCACCGCCTTCGGCGTGCTCCCGGACCCGGGCACCGCCCCCGACCGGCTGCGACAGCGCGTGGCCACCGCACTGCACGGCACCAACGCGCAGGTCAGCGCCGGCGACGACCGCGGCCCGGTGGAGTTCTTGGACGCCGCCGCAGCCCGCACCAAGCTGGTCAGCACGGCCGGGGCGATGGGCGGCACCTCGCTGCTCGTGGCGGTCCTCGTGGTGGTCGGGACCTTCGCGCTCTCTATCCAGCAACGCCACCGTGAGCTCGCCCTGCTGCGTGCCATCGCCGCAACCTCCGGACAGATCCGTCGGCTGCTCGGGCGGGAGGCCCTGGTCGTCGGCGCGGCCGCGGGCACGGTCGGGGCCGTGTCGGGGCTCTTTTTGGGCAGGTGGCTGTACGGCGAGTTCGTCGTCCTGGGTGCCGTGCCCGCCACACTCCAGCTCACCGTCAGCGTCTTCCCGCCGCTCACCGCCGTTGCCGCCACCCTGCTCGGCGCCTGGGCCGCCGCACGGATCGCCTCGCGCCGCCTCGTCCGGCTCCGCACGGCCGAAGCGCTCGCCGAGGCCCAGGCCGAGAACACCCGGCTCGCCGCGGGCCGCCTCCTCGCCGGCCTGCTCCTGCTCGCCGCCGGCGCCGCCCTCGTCGCCCTCCTCAGCGTCCTGCGCACTGAGCCCGCTTCCACACCGGTGACGTTCCTCGCTGTCGTGGTGCTCTCCACGTCCGTCGCTCTGCTCGGCCCGCTCCTGGTCAAGGCGGCGACCTTTCTGCTCGCCGGCCCGCTGCGCCTGACGGGCCCCGGTGGCAGGCTCGCCACCGCCAACCTCCGCGGCAACGCCCTCCGCATGGCCTCCGTCGTCACCCCTCTCACCCTGCTCATCGGCATGGCCTGCACGGCGCTCTTCGTGCAGCCCACCCTCAGCGCCGCGGCCCGGGCCCAGGCCCGCGAAGGCGTCAGCGCCGACTGGGTCGTCGCCGCCACGGGGCCCGGTGTCCCCGGCGAGGCGGCACGCCGGCTGCGTACACACCACGACGCCGTCACCGAAGTGGTCCGTACGACCGTCCGGGTCGGCCTCGACAAGTACGCCGCCCAGGGCGTCACCCCGGCCGGCCTCGTCCGCACCTGGGACCCGGGCGTCACCGCCGGCTCGCTCGACCGGCTGTCCGAGCGCACCGTCGCCGTCAGCGCACTGGCCGCGGACCAGCTGCACGTGAGACCCGGCGATGCCCTGAAGCTCACGCTCGGCGACGGCACGCCCGCCACGCTGACCGTCGTCGCCGTGTACGCGAGCGGCCTCGGCTTCGGAGACCTCACCTTCGCGCACGACCTGATCGCGCGCCACGTCGACGACCCTCTCGCCTCCGCCGTCCTCGTCCAAACGGAGCGGACTCGACCACAGCTCGCGCACGCGCTGCGCGACTTCCCCGGGCTCGCGATCGTCTCACCGGCCGCCGCCGACTCGCTCCAGGCGCGGCGGCAGCATGCCAACGCCGAGGTCAACTTCCTCGCCATGGGCCTCGTGCTGGCCTTCACGGCGATCGCCGTGGTCAACACGCTGGCCATGTCGGTCTCCGCGCGCGTTCGGGAGTTCGCGCTGCTGCGTCTGGCGGGGGCGACGCGCCGACAGGTACTGCGCATGCTGCGCACCGAGGCGCTGTCGGTACTGCTCCTCGCCACCGCCCTCGGCAGCGCCATCGCGCTTGCCGTCCTGACCGCGTTCAGCGTCGGCATGACGGGTCGGGCGGCACCCGCGGTCACACCGCTGGTGTACACCACGGTGCTTGCCGTGGCCGGACTCCTCGCGCTCGTCGCGACCGCCCTGCCAGGACGCGTGGCACTGCGGGTCCGGGCGGTGACGGTGGCGACGGCCAAGGAATGACACCTCTGCGTCACCGGGTGCTCCCGGGCGGCGCCGCCCTGGTCCGCCGGTTACTGCGCCGGGTCCGCCGTCGCCGTCAAGGTTCCCGTGGCCCGGCCCGCCGCCACATGCCGCCCCGCGGCGGCTGCCGCAGGACCGGTCAGCAGTCCCGTTATGGCCAGCAGGGCGCCGAGGACGAACCAGCCCTGCGGGGCCCAGGTGAGGCAGAGCAGCGTCAGCAGTCCGGGCGCCACCGCCGAGGAGGCGCTGATGCCGAACGAGAACATGCCCTGGTACTCGCCCTGGGCGTGCTCCGGGGCCAGGTGGTGGGCCAGTTCGAAGCCGGCCGCGGCGTGCCACAGTTCGCCGCAGGTGTGCAGGGCCATCATGACCAGCAGGACCACCGACGCCCACACCGGCGACAGGTGCCCGGTCACCGCGAACACCGAGCAGGAGGCCAGGAAGACGAGTCCGGCACCGCGCATCGCCCGTGCCGCCCCGGGCCCGTCGCCGACCTGGCGGCCCACCCGCACCTGGAGCAGCACGACCAGCACGGTGTTGACCACCATGACGGCCGACACCATGGCCCGGGGCGCCGCGGTACGGTCCGCTATCCACAGCGGCAGCGCCACCGTGAGCACCGAGTACTGGAGGGTCATCAGCGCGTTGAGGCCCGTCACCGCCATGAACGCGCGGTTGCGCAGCACCGGCAGCCGGGAGCCGGCGGACGCGACGGGGATCGGCGGGTAGTCCGGCATCCGGACCAGGACCGCCGCCGCGGCGAAGAAGGTCGCGCCGTTGAAGACGATCACCGTGAGATAAGCCGGCCGGCTGTCGATCTGGAGGGCCACGCCGCCCACCGCGGAGCCCAGCGCCATCGCCAGGTTGGAGGCGGCCCGCATATACGAGCGCAACTGCACCCGTGACGTACCGCCCGCCCGCCCGACGAGCACCGCGCGCAGCGTCCTGCTGCCCTGTAGGCCGACGGCGGCGACCACGGCGACCGCGAGCAGCCAGGGAAAGGTGCGCACCATGGCGAGCGCCAGCATGGCGATGCCCTCGACGACGAGCAGCACCATGGCCAGGCCGCGCGGCCCGGTACGGTCCGAGACCCTGCCGATCAGCACGTTCGACGGGAGCGCGACCACTCCGGCGACGGTCAGCGCGAAGCCCACCGCGCCGGCCGAGAACCCGACACTGCGCGTCAGGTAGAGCAACCCGGAGACCAGGTACATGCCCTGGCCGAAGGTGTTGATCAGGATGAAGCCGACGAGGACCCGGTGCGGGCGTTCCTCGGGCAGCCGGTAGTGGCGGGCCAGGGCGGTCAGCCGCGCGGTCGGCGAGGCGGACATGCGCGTTCCTCCAGCTCATACGGTGGTGGACGGCCGCCGGGCGGCCGGGGCCGGACGGTTGCCGTCCGGTCCCGGTTCCGGTGGTGCCGTCAGGAGGCGGCGGGTGCCATCCCCCAGTCGCGCAGCTGCCCGAGCCAGCGCTCGCGCACCTCATTGCCGTCGGAGTCGGCCAGCCACTGCGGCGAGTACTGGCGCTCCCGGGGCGGAATCCGGCTCGGCTTGGCGCCCGACGCGATCCAGTCCCGCTGCCTGCGCAGCTCACGGAAGTTGGCCTCCTGGCCGAACTGCTTCACCACCGAGCGGATCGCGGCCTGCTGCGCCTCGTCGCGCGGGGTGTCGAAGTAGGTGAAGCTGCACATCCGGCGGTTGGGGAAGCCGTTGAGAGACGAGTGCCAGGTGCGCAGGTTGAACGCGAAGACGTCGCCGGGCCGCGAGGTGCAGACCTGCGCGGGCACGTCCCCCACCTGGTAGCGGGTGCGGTCGGCCGTCTCGCCCTCCGGGTTGCCCGCCGTGTTCAGCTTCTCCTTCACGCTGATGGCGAGCAGTTCGTCGTGCCAGGGGTCCTTGTGCGAGCCCGGCAGGACCCGCAGGGCGCCGCTGTCCGCGTCGACCGGGTCGAGATACGCGACGAACTTGAGGGAGTGGAAGTCGGCGACGCTGGTGTCCGCGTGCCACTCGGTGAGGTTGCCCGAGAAGACGTTCCCGTTGGACATCACACCGACCGCCGACGGGCTGAGCAGGGCCTCGGCGGTGTGACGCAGCTTCTGCGTCTCCAGGGCGGCGGAGAGGAACGGTGTCTGTTCGCGCATGTTCGACCAGCTCATCTGGCCGCGCACACCGATCGCGGACGAGTACACCTGCGAGGCCGCGGCGTGGCCGAGCGCGTACTCCTCCTCGATCACCGCGAGTTCGTCGGCGTCGAAGAATCCGGGCAGCGGCAGATAGCCGAAGAGCCGGAAGAAATCCGCCTGTTGTTGGGTCACCATGGGCGGTTGGTTCCTTTCAGGAGACTTGACTCTGTCGTGTGCGCCGGGTCCGCTGTCGCGCTCCGGCCGCGCATCGGCGGCCACGCGGCGGGCTCACGGCCAGCGCGCCCAGCCCCGGACGTCGTAGCCGAGCAGCCCGCACACCTCCGCGACGTCGGGTAGGTCGAGCAGACGGCGCAGTTCGGGGCGCTCGCGGCGCCAGCGCGCGGGGGCCGGCGCGGACGTCGCGTTCACCTGCCGTGGAGTGTCCACGGCGTCCCATCGGTCGGCGTCCGGGCGCAGCCCGATCTCCCGGGCGGCCCGCTCGATGAGGGCCCTGCGGGTCGCGCCGCCGGACTGGAAGTCCTCGAAGCGCAGCCGCACCGGGGCCGTGGCGTGCCGCAGGATGCGGCGGTGCGGATCGGACCACTGCCGGGCGCACAGCTCGTCCAGCGGACCGTGCACCAGGTCCTGCCAGCCCGCGCACAGGTCGAAGTTCCAGTCGGCGCGCGGGCCCGCCGCGGCGCCCAGCGGCGCGAGGTCGTGCTGCCAGAAGGAGCGGTGCTGCCAGCCGTCGATGAGGCCGTTGACCGCGGCCAGCGGGTTGCGGGTGAGGTGCAGTTCCCGCAGGTTCCAGCCGTCGAACACCTGGTGCAGCAGCGGGATGCGGTACGCGTCGCTGGAGGCCTTGAGCACCAGGACGCGCCGCTCGCCGGGGCCCGGGTCCAGGCTCGGACGGTGCTGCGGGCGCAGCGCGAGGAACGGCGAGATCTCCACGATGGTCCCGCCCGGCGGGCCCTTGGGCACGGGCACGTCGGGAAAGGCCGCGCGGACCAGGCCCTCGTCCAGGTCGTAGCGGTACGGGTCGACGGGCAGGCCGTGCGCGCGCAGGGCCCGCAGCACGTCGAACGCGGGCTCGGGGCCGCGCCGGTCACCGGTCACGGCGTCCCTGACCACCGCCACCAGCTCCTCAAGGCCCGTCTCGACGACGGCGGGCGTATCGGGCCACTGCACCCGCAGCCGCAGCGCCCAGTCCCAGGCGTACCGCTCCCACTCGGCGACGGTGGGCTCGTGGATCTCCTCGCCGCGGCACTCGAAGAACAGGTTCTTGAGCAGGAACTCCTGCTGCGCGGCGTCGAGTGCGCCGCTTTCAACGCCCTCGTCAAGGCGCCCGTGGTCCGGGTGGTTCAGGCCGAGCAGCGTGAACAGCATGCGGTGCTCGCCGGGCAGCGCGAGTGCGCCGGGCAGTGCGCCGAGCACCTGTTTGAAGACGCTGGTGCCGCCGCGCGGGCTGCCGAGCACGACGGCGACATCGCGGACCTCCTCGGCGGCCCGGTTCAGATAGGCGCGCTCCGCGGGGAACTTGGCGCGCAGATACGCCATGGCGGCGTCCCGCTCGGATCGGATCCTGGCGAACGTGGCATGGCGGTGCGCCAGCCGGTCCGCCGTCGCTGGCGCCGTGCTCTCAGAGGCCATGTCATCCATCCTTCAGCGTGCCGTCCACTCGCTCATGACGCCGCGACCCGCGAGGGCCGGCGTGCCCCGTCGGCCTGCCAGTAGGCCACGACACCGTCGACATAGCCGCTCCAGTGCGGTGCCGGTGACGCGGTGCCCTGGGGCGGCCGGACGCGGGCGTTTTCGAAGTAGGGCCGGTAGATGCCGATGAGGCGGTCGAGGAACTGCCGGTTGGGCAGTCGGATCGCCGTCACCTTCCAGGCCTCGACCGAGCGGCGCAGGAAGTCCCAGCGGCGGTAGGGCACCAGCGGGACCTCCGCGAGCTCGGGGCGCCCGGCGGCGCGGCGGGCCCGGTTCAGGGCCGTGACCACCGCGGCGACCAGGTCGCTGAGCTTGGGCGCGTGCTCGCCCGCCGCCGCCACCACGTCCCGGGCCGCGCCGCCCGCCAGCAGCTCCTCGGTCAGCACGCACAGCTCCTCGGCCACCCAGTCGACCGGCACGATGTCGATGAGGCCGCCCCGGTCGCCCGGCAGGAACGGCGGCTCGTAGCGCTCGACGAGGCCCAGCAGCGGATAGATGCCGTGGAAGCGGGAGATCGCTCCGGTGGCACTGTGTCCGACGACCAGGCTGCACGAGAAGCACCGACGGGTCCAGGTCCGGATAGTCCCGCTTGAGGACCCGCTCGGCCTCGGCCTTGGACTCCTCGTACGTGTTGCGGTACTCCCAGTCGTCGACGGCGGTGTACGCGGACGACAGGAGCAGGAAACGGGTGTCGCCCAGAGTCCTGGCGAGTTCGGCGGTGTTCCGGGTGGCGTCGACGTTGCCCAGGCGGGCCGCCTCGGGGCTCGCCGACCAGCTGACGTTCGCCGCCGCGTGCACCAGGACCGTGCGCCGCCCGCCGCCGAGCTCACCGGCGAGCGCGCGGGCCGCCGCCGCGTCGGTCAGATCGCAGACAGACGGCCGCAGCAGGTCCACCACCGCCTTGGGCGCGCGGGCGAGCCAGGCGTCGCGGCTGGCCGTCGCGCTGAACACGCCGACGACCTCGGCACGGGGCGCGCGGGCGGCGAGCCGGGCGAGGAACTCGCTGCCGACGGCGCCTCCGGCGCCCGTGACGAGAATGCGGTCCGCATCCGGCGTGCTCGGCGTGTCTTGCGCGCGCTGCGGGCTTTCTGCGTTCAACGGATCGCCGCTCATCGGATCGCCGCTCGTCGGATCGCTATTCATCGGATTGTCGGTTCGGGGCGGCGCTGCTGATGGCGGTGAGCATGCTGCGCGAATTGGAGTGGATGGCCTGGATGCCCACCGGATCGAGGACCGCGGCCAGCGACGGAATGCCCAGGTCGAATTCGATCTCCAGGAGGACGTTGACGCCGTCCGCGGTCTCGCTCAGCGTCCAGGAACCGCGGAAGACCTCCAGGTCGCCTTCGGTCTGGTCGAAATCGATGCGATGGGGAGGATGGAAGAAGTCCTTTTCGTCCCAGGTCAGTTCGCTGCCGTTGAGCAGCACCCGCCAAGAGCTGAGCGCGGTCGTGTCCATCGCGTTCCAGATAGCGGATCTCCAGGACGTCGGGCATGTACTCGGGGTGCGCCTCGAAGTCGCAGACGACGTTCCACACGTGCTCGATACTGACGCCGGGTATGTCCACGGAGGTACGTACGGTGGGCATGGCAGGGCCTTTCTCAGAGGGTCATCGGGGACACGGCGACGGCCTCGGCAAGGCGGCCGATGCCGTCCTCCAAGTCGGTCTTCGCGATCCGCGCGGTCGGATAGACCCGCAGGACACACGGGTCGCTGAGGCAGAAGCTGATCAGGACACCGCGCTTGGCCGCCTCCAGGACGACATGGCCTGCGACCGACGCGGTGGCGGCCTGCAGCCCGATCATGAGGCCCTCGCCGCGGACCTCCGCGATCTTCGGCTCGTCGGCGAACACCTCACGGAGCCGGTCGCGGGTGTGCTCGCCCAGCTCCCGCACACCGGTCAGGAACTCCTCGCGGGTCACCAACGAGAGCACGGCGGAGCCGACCACGCCCGCCAGCGCGCCGCCCGCGAAGGACGACGCGAGCACCACCGGATCGGAGTGCGACTCCTTGATCCGGCGCGAGGCGTACACCACCGCGGCCAGCGGCAGCAGACCGCCGCCCAGCACCTTGCCCGCCAGCAGCAGATCGGGCCGCACCTCGGCGGCCGACCGCCACAGCCGCCCGCAGCGACCCAGGCCGGTCTGGATCTCGTCGAGCACGAGGAGCGTGCCGGCCGCCTGCGTCTCGGCGCGCAGGAACGCCAGGTACTCGGGCGCCACCGGACGTATGCCGCCCTCGCCCTGCACCGGCTCGGCGAAGACGGCCGCGACGCGCCCGGTGCGCAGCAGCGCGCGCACCCGGTCCGTGGCGCCCGGCGCCACGAAGTGCACCGGCGCCGCCAGTGGCACGGGCGAGCGGCCCGCCAGCGTGTCGGACAGGTGCAGGGCGCCCGCCGTCTTGCCGTGGTAGGAGCCCTGCAAGCGCGATGAACTCCGGGCGGCCGGTGGCCAGCGCCGCCATCTTCATCGCCATCTCGACCGCTTCCGAGCCGGTGTTGGCGAACGACACCCGGTCCAGGTTCTTGGGAGCGGCGGCGACGAGGGCTTCGGCGCACGCGGTGGCCGCCGCGTTGCCGAGGATCTTGCCGGACAGGCCCATCCGGTCCAGCTGCGCCCGCGCCGCCGCGACCACCTCGGGATGCCGGTGCCCGAGCAGATGCACGCCGAAGGAACCGAAGTCGAGCCAGCGCCGGCCCGTCTCGTCGGTGATCCAGGCACCCTCGGCGTGCGCTTCGCCGGCGGTCAGGCCCGACATGCGCAGCAGCAGCGCCTTGCTCCGGCCGAACGCGGCGCCGTAGCGGTCGACGAATCCCGGCGCGGCCGTTACCCGCTGAGCCTGCTGTGCCCATCACGTGCTCACGCGTCCTTGAGGAAGGGTTCGAGGAACGCGGCGTCGGTGCCCGCGGCCGTGCACAGCTTCGACCAGCTCCGCAGGGCACGCAGGATCTCGCGCTGCCCGGACGGCTTGAGCGGGTCGGGCAGCTCGCCGGGGAACGCGGCGCACAGGCGCTCCCAGAGCTCGGGCACCAGGCCGTCGTCCGGGGCTTTGGCATCGTCCGGTTCGTCGGCGGCGAGCGCGAACACGTCGACCAGGCGCGGCCCGTCGAGCTCGGCGAGGTCGTGCAGCCCGTACTCCAGGGCCAGGGCGAGCTGGTGCTCCTCGGCCAGCGGCACCGCGCCGGACAGCCGGGTGTCGATGTCGTACAGCAGCTCCAGCAGTTTGCCGCGCACCACCCGCCGCAGCAGCGGCTGGTCGGCGCCGCCCTCCAGGTCTTCGAGGTAGGCACGGCCTTCGACGGCGAGCAGCCACGCGGCGGTGGCCCAGGCCTCGACGGCCTGCGCGCTGGGCAGTCCGCGTCCGGAGCGCGCGGAGGGAAACAGCCGTACGGCGGCCAGGAGGACCTCCCGCGCTCTTCGTGCAGTGCGGGAGGGTCCACTTCCTCGTGGGACGGCTTCATGGTTCTCCTGTTCGGGTGCGCCGGTGGGCGGTCACGGCCGTGGGGTGGTCAGGCGGGCAGCAGGTTCAGGGCGCCGGCTCGACTGGCGCCGAGGACGGCGGCGGGGTCGCCGGGCAGTGCGGTGTCGCGGGTGACGGCGACCTGTCCTGCGGGCAGTTCGTCGGCGCCGAGGAACAGGGCGGTGCGGCCCACCAGCAGCGTGGCGCCCGGAAGGAAGGTGAGTTTCGGGACGTCGGCGGCGGGCTGCAGGAGCAGCGCGGGTGTGTGGCCCTCGCCCGCGATCGCGAAGACCTCCTCCAGGGCCGCGCAGAACTCCGCCGCCAGCGGCCCGGCCGCCCGGCCGCGCAGTCCGTCCGTCAGACGGCGGTCGAGCTCCGTGAAGCGGGCGCCGAGTGCGGCCAACGGGGTGCCGTCGGCCGCGCCGCTGTCCAGGAACCGCTGCCAGCGCAGCAGGTACCACTTGCGGTTGGAGTAGACGTCGCCCGCGTGCGACAGGGCCGCGTCCATCAGGTGCAGCAGCGCCCCCAGGGCGTACCCGGCGCTGCCCCGCGTCTCGCCCGCGGCCTCGGCGAGCCGCAGGTGGAAGACGTGCCGGACGGCGGTGTGCAGCGAGGACCACTTCCACATCCCGGGCCAGCGCCGGCAGGTGGTCCAGGTAGGGCGAGGTGCCGTCCAGGCTGATGCCGTTGACGATCCGCTCCAGGTACTTGCGGCGCAGCTCGTGGCCCTTGTCCCAGCGCCGGTGGGCCTCGGCCACGTCCGCCGGGTCGAGTTCGGCGGCCCGGGCGAGGTCGGCGAGCGCCGCCGTCACCTCGTCGGTGCCGTAGGAGATGGCCTCCAGGTGCTGGCCCTGCTCGAACATCTGGGTCGCCATCCGCGCGCCTTCGACGGTGTCCGTCTCGACGCGGACGAGGTCGATGTCGCTGGTGGAGTTGGCGATGCCGTGCACCGGAGAGCTGGTGAGCAGCAGGTGCCTGGCGTCGCCCGTCTTCGCGCGCAGCAGTGTGTCCAGGCCCTCGCGGTCGAGGCCGCGGGTGGCGAGGAAGGTGTCGACGTGGTGCAGCCGGGCGGCGGCGAGCCCCTCGGGAGCACCGGGCAGAAGTGCTGGGTTCGGCATGGATGACCTCGGAAGTTAGGGCGGGTGCGGGCCTGGCTCAGGCGGCGGCGCGGTCGCGGCGGGCCTGTGCGATATGGCGGAGCACGCTGGCCGGGCCGAAGAGATAGGAGCGGGAGACACGGGCGTGGTCGCGGACTTCCCTGTGCTCCATGAGCCTGCGGTGCAGCAGCCCCAGGTTGTAGAAGGGGACGCTCGGATACAGGTGGTGGGCCAGGTGGTAGTTGATCCGGCAGGGCGAGAAGAGGAAGCGTTCCACCGGGCCGCCAGAACCGTCCTGGTGCCGCCGACGCCGCCGTCGAGATCACAGCCGACGTGCTCGGCGGCGGCCCGCAGCCGCAGGATCATGCTGAGCGCGGTCAGCGAAGGCACCACCCACAGCAGCAGGTAGACGAGCCAGCCGCCGGTGAGGACCACCGTCGCGGCCAGCGCGGCGAGATAGCACAGGAACAGCACGAGCGGGCCGCGGCCCATGGCCCGGGCCACGGACCGGTCGCCGCGTAGCACCGGCAGCAGCGAGAACTGGTCGAGCGAGTCGACCGTCTTCAGCAGATTGGTGCCGGTGACGTCGCCGGCGAACAGCCGCGCCCAGTCCTTCGAGGTGTGCTTCAGCGCCTCGGTGTCCAGGTCCGGATCGCGGTCGGTGTTGAGGTAGCGGTGGTGGTCGAGGTGGTGGCGCCGGTACAGGCTGGTGCTGATGAACAGCGGAAAGGCCAGCAGCAGATCGCTGACCACGTCGTTGACGCGGCGGCTGGTGAACAGGGAGCGGTGCGCGCCGTCGTGCATCAGCACCGCCAGAGCGTGCTGGCGGGTCGCGATGACGACGATCGCGAGGACATAGCCGTACCAGTGACCCCACCAGACGGCGCCCGTGCCCGCGGCGATCAGCACGGCCCACTGCCGGGCGATGGCGAACGCGGCGCGCAGCGGTCGACGCCGGGAAAGATCCCTGAGTTCGTCCTTGTCGAAGAGGCGGCTGCCCCGGTCCGCGGGCGCCATGTCAGGCCCCCGTTTCGGTCGGCAGTGCGGTGGGCGGGGTGTCCTGGCTGAGCCGGGAGGCCACCGCGGTGGTGGAGCCGGTGTACTTGCCGACGTAGCGGTGCGGCTCGCCCTGCATCGACCAGAAGGACAGCTTGCCGACCGTCATCCCCGGGAAGACCCGCAGCGGGTTGGCCACGCTGATCTCCAGGGTCCACGGGAAGATCGCCCCGGAGTGTCCGAGCGGCGCCGAGAACTGGATCCACATGCCCAGCGTCGACACGGACCGGCAGGCGTACAGGGTGGCCGCGTAGTACGGGCTGCCCATCGCCTCCATGGTGCCGCCCAGATAGAAGCGGCCAGGCTCCAGGATGAACCCGTCGTTGCCCATGATCTGCTGGGTGGCCTTCGGCTCCGCGAAGCTGTCGAGGTCGGCCTCCTCGTAGCAGAGGATCTCCGGTGCGAGGCGGAACCCGTAGCTGTTGGGTTCGAGACGGGCCGGGCTGAAGTCGTCGATGTGGATCTCGCCCGCCGCGACGGCGCGGGCTATCTCGGGTCCGGTCAGGATCACAGCCAGCTCCCCATCAGATCCCGCACGGCCGTGCGGTAGGCGGACAGTTCGTCTCTGCTGTTGTCGAGCACGGCGTCGGCTTCGATCAGGTCGAGGTCCGAGGTCGAACCGTCGGCGCGGGACAGATCGCCGCGCGCCGAGAGCCGTATCCGGCGCACCGCTTCGTCACAGGTGACGCGCAGCACCCGGAATCCCTCGGCGCGCAGCACCGGCGCGTCGATGTGCGGGTCGCGCAGGTCGTCGTTGACCAGGACCCCGGCGCCGCCTCGGGCGGCGGTGGCGGCGCGGACCAGGAAGTCGTCGACGAGAGCGCGCGGATTGATCCGGCGCAGGTGGGTGGCGAGCGCCTCCAGCAGCACCTGGTCCTGGTCGCCGTCGCGCAGCGGCACGCCCGCCTTCGCGTACACCTGCGCCTGGAGCTCGTAGAGCGGCCTGGCGAGAGGGACGCGGGCGACTCTCAGACGGTGCTCGGCGGCCCACTGCCTGATGAGCGAGGCACAGGTCGACTTGCCCGCGCCGGAGAGTCCGATCACGGCGATGCGCAGCGGCCCTGCCGGCGCTCCCGCGGCCCGGGTCATAGGGAGTTCCTCCCCGCGGCTCTCTTCAGCACGGCATCCAGATCGACGTCGAGTGTCCCGGTCAGACGGATCATGTTCAGGTCGCCGAGCAGCGGGCGCATGGCGGAGAGGGTGGCGTAGAACTCCTTGTAGTCCGGCACGAGGTAGTGCTGCCAGCCGAAGAACGTGGTGTCCACGGAGCGGTCGGTGATGGTGTTCAGCGCGGACCAGCGCTCGCCCGGTTCGGTCACCGGGGTCACGGCCAGCGGCTCGCCGGGGACGACGCGCGGCAGCAGGATGCCGGTGAGGCGGTGCGGCGCCGGGTCGAACTCGGCGCCGATCCAGGTCTCGAAGACGTCCGGGTCGAGCAGCACCTTGTGCTTGTCGGGCTGCTCATCGAGCGTCGGATCGGCGCCCGACCTGACCTTGCGGGCGAGTTCCGGGTGGCGGCGCAGGGTGCCGACGCCGACGTACGGGTAGTCGCGCCAGGCCCGCACGGTGATGCCGCCGTCGGCGGCGGGGCGGCAGAAGAGTTTGTCGCCGGAGAAGTAGTCCCAGCCGCCGTGGTCGAGCACGGACAGCAGGGTCGTCGTCTTGCCGGCGCCCTTGGGGCCCGCGATGGCGTACACCTCGCCGCCCTGGCGCACCGCGGAGGCGTGCAGGACGACGGTGCCCGCGCTCTCCTCGGTCCTGATGATCAGGTCGCGGACGAAGTCGATGATCTGGATCGCGGAGTCCGCGCAGATCGCGATCTCGAAGTGCCGGTCGGTGGCGGCGTCCACCGGCACGTTCAGGACCGTCTTCTCGTTCCGGTAGACCAGCCGGTCGCCGCGGCGCGAGAGCAGCGCGTCGAAGGTGAACTCCTTGGCGGTACTGCGCCGTACGATCACCGGCCGCCCCTCGGGCGCCTCGCGCACCGACTCAAGCGGCTGCACGGATATCCGGTAGTCCGGCTCGTGCCCCGGGGCCTCGCTCAGCAGATGGCGGAAGAACCGGCCCACCGGCTCGAAGGCCTGCTGTGCGGCGTCGGCGACCTCGAACGCGAGGGTCGTGCCACTGAAGTTCAGATGGAGGGTCATACGTGACTCGCAGTCCGGTCGGGGAACGAGGTTGTCAGCTGTCCGAGCACGAGTTCGGCCGGCCAGGTGTTGTCGATCACGCCCAGGTCCTTGCCGCGCGCAAGGCCCGGGCCCGCCGCGGCGAACACGGCGTGCAGGCGGTCGTCACCCCCGTTGGTGACATGGGCGCCCGGTTTGGCCGCCGGGCGCACCGGCCGTCCGTCGCCGGGCAGCGCGGCGGACGGCAGACAGTCGGCGTCGAGCACCAGATCGATGCGGCGGCCGTCCGGCGCCGGCCGCACTTCCTTGACCAACGGGCGGTCGGCGCCCGGGGCGCGTACCGCCGAGAGCAGCGCCGTGATCCGCCGGATGGTGTCCGCGGCGGTCAAACCGTCGTCGTGTGCGGAGGCGTTGAGCCAGATCGAACCGTTGTTCACGGGGTGGTAGTACGCCGCGGAACGCCGCGGGTCGAGGTGCCCGGCGCTGTCGGTGGCGGCCAGCTGCGCGGTGACGAGAAGCTGGTTCGGGTGGAGCGTGAAGGCTGTGCCGGTCATGCCGTGGTCGGCGCCCAGGACGACGGTGTCGCCCTCGCCGGCCCGGTCGAGCACCTGGCCCAAGATCGCGTCCGCCTGGCGGTAGCAGCGGGCGATGCGGGCCCATACCTCGGGTGCCACGTCCGGGCGGTGGGCGGCGCTGCGCTCGTCGCACCAGCCGAGCAGTTCATGGCCGACGTCGTCGGTGGTGGGCAGGTACATCACCACCAGATCGCTGCGGTGCCGCGCCAGGACGCCCGCGACGGTGGCCGCGAAACCGCGCCCGACGCGGCCCACCGACGACAGGAACAGGTCCTCGGCGCCGCCGTCGCCGCCGTCGATGAGCCGCGGCCCGAACGTTCCCGCTCGGTAGCACGAACCGAGGCCCTCCCCGGCGAAGAGCGGGGCCTCGCGCAGTGCGGTGACGACGGCCGGGTCGTGCCCGACGGCCCGGGGCACCCAGGCGCCGGTGTGCAGCAGCAGCCGGCGGCCCGGCAGCCGGGCCTGCCGCAGCCAGATACCGGTGCCGGCATCCAGCCCGAGGGGCACCCAGTCGTCGGTGACGAAGGCTTCGCCGCGGGCGCCGCGCACCCGGATGCCCGCACCGTCGGCGACGGCCGTCAGGGTGTGTCCGGCCACCTGGCAGGTGAGCGGTCCCGCGCCCAGTTCATGTGCTCCGTGCCGGGCCAGGCGCCTGCTGAATGCCTCGACGGCGCCGTCCAGCCAGTCGGGCACCGCGCCCGTCTCGGTGACGGTGTCCGCGATCCAGGGTGCGTGCACGGCCGAGGTACGCAGCCCGGCCCGTCCGGCCCTTTCCCACACCGCGGGCCGCCGGCACGCCCCTGGTGCGAAGCCGGAGACCGACTCCCCGGCGTGCCCGGCGCTGGGCACCCGGAAGCCGGTGACACCGTGCTCCTCGGGCCAGGTGCCGGTGAACAGGGTGGCGAGCGACGGCGGTGTCTGGCAGTTGGGCGCGGGCGGGCGGGCCGCGGCCCACAGGCCCGCGGTCCGCAGCCGGCGCACCGACGGCAGCTCTCCCTGGGCGTCGAGACGCGCCACGATCCAGTGCGCCGCGGCGTCCCACACCAGCCAGTAGACGGTCAACGCGCCTCCGACACCCCGGTGCCCGCGGCCAGCAGGCCGGGCAGGTCCACGATGCTGTCGATCACGTCGTCGGCGCGCGCGGCACCACCGGCGGCGCGGACGGCCCGCTGGTCCGCGTACTTGCCGGTGCGCACCTGCACGGTGCGGGCGCCGATCGCCCGGCCGCCCGCGATGTCGGTGGTGGCGTCGTCGCCGACCACCACGCACCGTGCGGCCTCGCAGCCCGCCGAGCGCATCGCGAGCGCGAAGAACTCGGCCGACGGCTTGCCCACCACGCGCGCGGTGGTGTCCGCCGCGAACTCCAGCGCGGCGACGATCGCGCCGGTGTCCAGATGGTCGCCGTCGGCCCGCTTGAAGTACCGGCCGCGCTGTAGCGCGATCAGCTCCGCGCCGTCGCGCAGGGCGCGGAACGCGGCGTCGAGCAGCGGATAGCCGAGCACGTCACGGCAGTCGCCGACGACCACATGGGACGGCTTGTCCTGTCCCCGCTCCGCCGCGAAAGCGGCGAGAGCGGGACGGACCGCCGCCGAGACCATGAGCAGTGCGCGGGCGTCGTCGGCGGCGAGCAGCAGCCGGGCCGCCGCGACGGGAGTGAAGAGTTCGTCGGCGTCGACGGTGAGGCCGAGGGCCGCCAGCTCCGCGAGGATCGCCTCGGGCGGTTGGGAGTCGGTGTCGGTGAGGAACCGCAGCCGGACACCGCGGGCGCGCAGGGCGTCGACGGCCTCGGCGGCACCGGGCAGCAGGGCGCCGCGGGCGTGCACGGTGCCGTCGAGGTCGAGCAGTACGGCGCCGCCGGGCGCGCTCAACACCCTTCCGCCAGCTCGGCGAGGTCCGGGCGCTTCGCCAGGGCGTCCTTGAGGAAGGTGCGCTTGGAGTAGAAGGACCGCTCGGCGGGCAGCCCCTGCTCGGTCAGATAGCCCTCAAGCCACTGTGCGAGTTCCTCGATCTCCGTGAGCGCCGCCGCCTCGTCGGGCTCCAGCGGGCTGCGGGTGCGCAGATATTCCAGTTCGCACTGGGAAAGTACGACGTCGGGGGCGCCGTAGAGAGAACAGTGGTCGAAGAAGATCCCATAGACGTGTCCGGTGCGTACGGACTCGAAATTGACGTCGTAGCGCACACGCCGGAATGGGGGCATTGGCCGGACTTCGACACCAAGCTCGGTCCGGATGTAATGTCCGAACTTCTCGGGTTCGATCATAAGTCCGTACGTGTGCTCCTCGCGCCGAGAAAAGGAATCTTCCGCGTACCACTTCCGTTTCATCAAGTTCTTGCCGTCGGTGGTCGGAATGAAGGAAACATATCCGCGCTCCGCCTCGGGACCCGTGACGTCGAAGAGGTGGTTGGCGTAGTCCCAGGCCTGGAATTCGTCACGGTACTCCGGAATGAATCCGGCGAGGTCGCCCGCGTGGATGCGGCGGTTCAGCTCGACCGTGAGCGCCCAGATGTCAGGAGCCGGATCAAGGGTGTACTTGAACTCCAGCTCCTGCCCAGGAAAGCACTTGCGGTAATAACGCTGGTGATTGTTGAGGAACAGCGCGTGGCTGGCGTGTGCGGCGAGCGCCGGAGCCAGCCAGCCGAGCTCTTCGACAGGGCCCGCGCCCACCGGCTCGGGCGTGACGCGGACGAAGCAGGCGTCCTCGGCGAGGAAACGCACCTGTGTATAGACGTGGTAGCCCGCCTCGCTGGTGCCGCTCACGTAGCAGAGCGGCACCAGCGACGAGGCGCTGCCGCCCGCGAGATCGGCCAGCGCCGCGCCGGCGACGGCGTGCGGGAACAGCTCCGTGCCGGTGAGTTTGGCCGTACGTGCCGTGCCGGGCGCGACGGCGGTGCATCCGCCCAGCCGGTCCCAGTGGACCACGACGGTGTTGCTCGGGTCGGCCGTCTCGACCACCGGCACCCGCACCAGCGCGATCGGCTCGTTTGCGCGCAGTGCCGCGATGCCGTTGAGCAGGTGGATGCCGCCGACGGCGATCCAGGCGTGGCTGCCGCCGGCACCGCTGGTGGGCGTGGTGGGCTCAGGCATGCTCGCTCCTTGTGACCGATGCGACGGTGACGGACCCTTCGGCGATGACGGCCTGCGCCCCGTCCGCGATCTCCGCCAGGCCGTCCGCGGCCACCGCGGGCACTCCTGCCTCCCGCAGCAGGATGGCGAGGTGGCACAGGGCGGAGCCCTGGTCGAAGACGAACCCGGCGACCCGGTCGAGCAGCACGGACAGTACCGCGTAGGGGCGTTTCGCCCGTATCACCGGCGGCTGGGGCAGTGCGGTGACCCGGTCGATGAGCCGGGCGAGACCCTCGTACTCGGAGACGTCCCGGGACTTGTTGATGCTGACCGCGGGCCCCACCGACAGGCGCCGCAGCAGTTCGTCGTCGTCGAGGGTGAGCAGGGGGCCGCTCGCGCTGCCCGCGGAGATGGACGCGCCCGCCGCGCCGACGACCAGGCTGTCGCTGCCGAGCACCGAGTAGTCGACGAAGAGCAGCACGTCGCCGTCCAGCACCCATTCGAGGGTGACGGGCCCGTACGCGTCCTGCATCGCGGTGGTCAGCCGGCGGACGGTGTCCAGGTGGCGCACCACGGGTTCGGCGCCGTCCGGAGCGGTGAGCCCGCCGTCCTCGTCGACGACGACGGCCTCGGCGCCCGCGGTGCCGCGGTTCAGCGCGAGCAGGCCCTCCGGGGTGTACTCCACGACCAGGCCGCGGCCCGCCGAGCGCGAGATCACGCCGAGGTCGCCGCGTACGAAGTCGCGGATCAGGACGGTGTGCTCACCGCTGTCGCCGGTGACGTCCAGCAGCCGCTGCACCACCTCGTCCTTGGGGACGACGATCTGGCGCAGGGTGTCGCCGAAGTCCAGGACGCACTCCCCGCTCGGCCCCTCGGCCAGTGCCGCCCGCAGCCGCGCCGCGCCCTCGGCGTCCCGCAGCGTGGCCGAGGCGAAGCCCACCACCCAGCCGGCTCCGACCGCGACGCCCTGCGCGGTGGCCAGCCGGTGGGCCGGGCCGCGCTTGGCGGTGTAACCCGCATAGACCTCCGCGACCTCGTGCAGCGAGGCGCCGGCGGGCAGCTCGTCGAAGTACAGACGCGCGGTCCACAGGCCGCCGGCGAGCGCGGGCGCGACGGTGCGCCGGGCGGTCACCGGGCGCACCTGGAGGATGCGCACGCCCGAGGCGTCGGCGGCCCACTCCACGTCCACGTCATGGCCGCGTGCGGCGCGCAGTTCGCGTGTGAGCCGGATGACTTCGGCGAGGGTGGGGCGGTGCGCGGCGGCTACCTCGGCCAGGGAGTCCGGTGAGTTCGGGGAATCCAGGGGGCCGGACGATGCGTGCAGTGGCTCGGCGGTGCCCGACACCAGTTCCTCGGCCAGGCCCTCGACGTACTCCACGGTCACGTCGTCCGACGCGCCGTCGAGCCCCGTGAAGGCCACTCCGGCGAGCCGTGCGTCCACCATCTCCTGGACGAAGACCGCGAACCGCGGCAGCGGGTCGAAGTCGCCGGCGCGCACGCGGGCGGCGATGGCGGGCGGCGCGTAATAGGAGCGGCGGCACTCCTCGACCGCGGCGATGACCCCGTCGACGCCTTCGACGCCGAGCAGGCTCTGGTGGACTCCCGCCAGGCTGCTCGCGGCGGTGTCCTCGTCGAGCCCGGAGGAGCGCACCGCGAACCTGCGGCCCGTCAGATCCTCCCCGAACAGGTCCCGCAGCCGCTCGCTGATCAGCCGCTTCGTCTGATCGGGCAGTGCCGTCTCGGCGGTGATCGCGCCGATCCGGTCCACCGACTCGGTGAAGAAGGCGCCGACGGTGGCCCGCAGTTCGCTGAAGAGCTCCGCCATCCGGGCCGCGGCGTCCGCGTCCATGGCGGCGGAGAGTTCACCGGCGGGCACCGCGAAGGCCGTCGGGACCGGGAAGGACCGTGAGGCGGTCGCGAGGGAGGCGAACTTCGCGCCGACCTGCGCCGGGTCCGGCGTCATCTCCAGGCCGGGCAGGCGGTGGCGGGCCAGCTTCTGCTCGAAGTCCCGGTGGATGTCGCTGGAGCGCGGTCCCGTCGAACCCTGGTACTTGCCGTCGTACAACTGCACGTCACCCTGCGGACGCCACCACATCATCTGGCCGATGTTCATGCTGTGGTAGACGCGCACCCGGTTCATGGTGAACAGCTGGAGTGTCCACTGGCCCTCGTAGCCGATGTCGCCGAGGCTCGCCGAGAGGTTGATGAACAGGCCGAGCCGGGCCACGGACGAGCGGGCGGCGAAGGTCGGTGCGTAGCAGCGTCCGCCGAGAATCTCCTCGGTGTGTGCGAGATACAACCGTCCCGGCTCCAGTACGTAGCCTTCCTCGGGAATCTCCAGCTCCTTGTACTGATTGGGAGACCGAGGATCAAGCGGCATTTGGGTGTATACCCGCAATCGCTTGCCGAGCCGGAAGTTGTAGCTGTTCGGGTTCACCTGCGACGGTTCGAAAGGATCGATCGTGATACGGCCCGCTGCGTGCTCACGCGCGATCTCACTACCCGTCAGGATCATCGGTTCAAACTCCCCGCCCGTTGTTACACATAAAGCTGCCGCGAGCCGAATATGACATTCTTGTGAAAAGAGATCAAGCCCTGCTTGACGAGATCTCACCACGCGACTGGAAGTCCTGCGTCCGCGCCACCGTCGCGATCCGGGCTCACGCGTTGACGGCACGTCAGTTTTTGTGGGATCTCCGTCTCGCATGGCAAGACTTCTCTGCCGGACCTTGCCTCTTGGGCCGGTGGGGATCAACGATGCGATCGCCGGCCTGTGTCCAGCATGCCCCCACCGTCCAGAGCGTGGTAGGCGCCTTCATCGCAGGGAGAAACGATGCCCAGTGCCCGTCCGCACGCAGTTCTGATCAACGCGGCAAAGGTGTATCCCCCGCGGGAACTGGCGCGGATCGCTGAGTTCGCGACCGTCTCGGTCATCACCATGCCGCAGTTCGCCCACCGGTACGAAGGCATGGCCGATGTCCATCTTGTCGACACCTTGTACCATTTCGACCAGGTGCGTGAGGCTGCTCGCGCGGTGTACGAGAACCAGGGCATCGACAGCGTCATCGGCCCGGCCGAGCGCAGCGTCCCCGTGGCGGGACTGATCCGTACGTGGTTCGGCGTGCCGGGCATCGGCTTCGACACCGGGATGCGGTTCAGCAACAAGCACCTGATGAAACAGGCCCTGCGCGCGGCAGGCCTGCCGGTCACCGACTGGACCTCGGTGCCGGCCCTCGCCCAGCTGCCCGCCGCCTTCGACGAACTCGGCGGCGGCCCCGTCGTCGTCAAGCCGGTCTTCGGCGGTGGTGCCCAGAACACGTTCGCGCTGCACACCAGGGAAGAGGCCGTCGCGCTGGCCACGGCCGAGAAGTCGGCGGGGCTGCGGGGAGCCCGATTCCCGCTGATCGTCGAGCGGTTCGTCGAGATCGGCACGGAGTACCACTGCGACGGGTTCACCCAGGACGGCAAGGTCCAGTTCTCCGGCGTCTCGCGCTACCTCGTCCCGGCGCTCCAGGAGGAGTTCGGCGTCGTCTCCGGCTCCGTCGCGCTGCGTCCCGACGCTCCCGAGTACGGCCCGATCCAGGAACTGCACCGCCGTTCCATCGAAGCGCTCGGCCTCGACTCCGGCGTCACCCACCTGGAAGTGTTCGGCACCGGCGGCGAGCTGCTGATCGGCGAGATCGCCTGCCGGCCGGGCGGCGAGGGCATCACCGACCTCGTACGGCTTCAGCACGGCGTCGATCTGTGGCAGGCCTTCACCGACTCCAGCCTCGGCCGCGATCAGCACCTCGCCCCGGCCACCGATCCGCGCACCATGGCCCTCATCGACCTGCCGATGCGCTCCGGCAAGGTCACCGCGGTCAGCGCCGCGGCGGACTTCACGGCGCAGCTGCCGCAGGTCGTCAAGGTCGACTCCTTCGTGGCCGTGGGCGATGTCGTCGGCGCGTTCCGGCCGGGCGCGGCGGCGATCCGCGTCTATCTCGCGGTCGACGACGAGGCCGAGGTGCCTGGGCTCATCGAGCGGCTGATGGACATCTTCGTGCTGGAGACGGAGACGCAGAGTGAGTAGCCCGCCGCGGTGGCCGGCCCGCAGGAGCTGACTGGGCCGGGCCCGCCACCGGCACCGGGGCACTCCGCTCAGGCCAGCTCGCGCAGACGGCGGGCGTCCGGCTTGCCACCGCTCAGGCGGGGGATGGCGGCGAGCACCTGGAGCGTGTCCGGGTTCATGTAGGCCGGCACCCGCTGGAGCAGTTCGGTACGGACCGCGGGCACGTCCAGGCCCGGGGCGACCACGAAGGCGCGGATCAGTGTGCGGCCCGCCGGGCGCTCGACGAGAGCCACCGCGTCCTCGACGCCCGGCACGGCCCGCAGTGCCGCGGTGACCTCGGTCATGGAGATCCGGTTGCCGTGCCGCTTCACCACGCTGTCGGCGCGGTCGAGGTAGACGTAAAGACCGTCCTCGGTGCGTTCCACCAGGTCACCGGTGCGGTACACGGTGGTGCCGGGTATCAGGTCGGTGCGCAGCACCTGCCCGGACAGCTGCGGTGCGCCCCAGTAGCCCGCCATGACCTGCACTCCGCTGACGCACAGTTCGCCCGCGGTGCCCGGCGCGGTGACCACCTGTCCCTCGCCGTCCACGAGGTGGAAGGCGACACCGGGGTCGGGCTCGCCGAGCGGGATCTTGCGCCCGGACGCGCACCACTCACGGGTCACGAGGTGGGTGGCGACCACCACGGTGGTCTCCGTGGGCCCGTAGCGGTTGTGGACGCGCAGCTGCGGGCGGTGCGTGAGTAGCTGGGCGATCTGCTCGGGGGTGCAGTCCTCGCCGCCGAGGCCGATGGTGCGCAGCTGGGACTCGGCCAGCAAAGGCAGGTCGCGACTGGCGGTGAGCAGCCGCAGCAGGCTCGGCGAGAACGAGGTGTGGGTGATCTCCTCGGCCAGCAGCAGCCGGAAGAAGTCCCCCGGCAGCAGCGGTCCGTGCCCGGCCACCACGAGCGAGCCGCCGACGGCCAGCACGGAGAAGATGCTGCCGAACGCGCCGTCGAAGTGGAACGGCGAGACGCAGAGCGCCCGCGTGTCGCTGCCGAGGCCGAAGAAGGCCACCGTGTTCGCGATGAAGTTGCGCAGGCTCTCCCGGCGGATCATCACGCCCTTCGGCTTGCCGGTGGTGCCCGAGGTGTACACGAGGTAGACGATGTCCGCCGCGCCCGTCGGCGGCTGCCCGGCCGGCGTCGTACCTGGCGTCGCGTCGAGTTCGTCCAGCGGGACGGCACGCAGCTCTTCTTGCGCCGCCGCGGACAGCCGGTGCGTGCTGGGCACCACGGTGAGCGTGACGCCGCAGTCGGCGGCGATGCCCCGGGTGCGGTCCTCGGGGTCGGAGTACGGGATCGGTACGAAGATGGCGCCCACGGTCAGGCAGGCGAGGATCGTGACGATGAACTCGGCCGAGTTGGGCAGCTGGATGCCGACTCGGTCACCGGCCGCCACACCCCTGCGGACCAGGGCCGATGACCTGGCCTCGGCCCTCGCGTGCAACTCGGCGTAGCTGAGGTGGACCTGGCCGTCCTTGACGGCGAGTTGCTCGGGCCGTGCGGCGGCGTGCGCACGGACGGCGTGCGCGAGGTCGGCGAGTACGGCTCCGGCGGACGGCGTGGACAGTCCTGACGGCATGGTGCAGTTTCCTTTCTGCGGTGCGCCGAAGGCCGTGCGACGCGGTGCGCCGGGCGTTCGGTGTTCCTTTGTCGTGCGGTGGAGCGGGTTCGGGATGCGGCCCCGCAGGGCGGACTTGGGCTCTTGCGGGTGCTGCTGGGCCGGTGGCCGGGGGACTTGTGGACGGCGGGCTTTCAGTGCGGTGTGCCGCGCCGGCCGGTGGCCGTCACCAGCACCACGGCGACCAGGAACGCGAGCAGGACCGGGCGCCACGCTGCGTCAAGGACGGCCGCGAGTGCGGCGAAGGCGAGGGCGGCGGGCCAGGTGACGGCGGTGTCACCGAGCAGGAACCCGCGCAGTCCCGAGGTGTCCCGGGCCCGGCCTGGCGGCGGCGCGGACCGCAGGCGCAGCACGGCCAGCGTGACGACGGTGGGCGCCGCCGCGGCGGCCCACCAGCCGAACGGTACGGCAGCCGCCGCCCCGGTCGCGGTCAGCGCGAGCGCCAGCACCGCCTTGGGGACACGCAACTGCGGCACGGCAAGCGCCCGGCGCACGGCGAGCCCCGCCCCGGCCGCCAGCACCGCACATCCGAGGCCGCCGAACGTCCAGAGCGCCACGGACGCGTGGCAGGCGGCGGCCAGCGCGGCACAGGCGAGCACGGACTCGGCCGCCGCGGCGAGCACGATCGCGAAGACCGTGCTCTCGCCCGGCGGCCCCGGCTTCAACAGCCGCAGCACCGCGCGGACCAGCCACTGAAACCCGATGAGCAGGACGGCCGTCGCCGCGGTCACCCGCACCGCACGCCCGGGCAGCAGGGCCGCCGCCACGACGAGGACGGCCGCCGCGCCCAGCGCACAGAGCACCGCGCCAAAGGCCGCCCGCCATGCCGGCCGCCGCCCGGAGAGCAGAGCCATCGCCTCGTACCCCTCGATCACACAGAGCAGCGAGGCCGTTCCGGCGGCCGGAATCATCACGGACAGGAGAATGACACGCCGCACCACGACGATCAATGCACGCGCGGACACCACAGACGAGCAACGACCCTCTGGACAGCAAGCTCACCGGGGCCCTTGGCACGCCCCGCACGCCTGGCACGGCTCGGCGGCCGGGGGAGTACGGGCCCGCTCCGCTCCGGCCAACCCGTCTCACATAATGAGGCGTTGTGGTGCAACATATTGACGTAAGACCAGAAGATCATTCAATCTCACGGTGACCTGCGTGGTCCGTTCCGCGCGTTCTTCTTCCCGCACCGCCGCGTGCCCGGTCCGCACAGGGCGACGCGAAGCCGCGTACCGCGTTGTGGAGAAGGCCGCCGGCCGGGCTGTCGGGCAGGCGCCGTTCTCCGCAAGAGGTTGTGCCAGATGCGCGTCCTAGTCCTGCAACAACCCAGTTCCGTAGCCCCGTTCGAGGCCTGGCTGCAGGAAGCCGCGCCCGATGTCGAGGTGCGCCTGATCAGCGGCGCCGGTACGGAACGCGCCGACGACACCATCGCGCCCGGCGTGCGCCGCGAGCTGCTGGACGACTACCACGCGCCCGAGACCACCCGCCGCATCTTCGAGGTCTGCGCCGAGTGGCGACCGGACGTGATCTTCTCCAACGCCGAGGCGGACGTGCTCAGGGCGGCCGAGGCACGCACCCTCTTCGGTATCGAAGGGACCACCTCGTCGGCCGCCGTGCTCTACCGCGACAAAGTGCTGATGAAGCAGCTCTTCGAGGGGATCTCGGTGGACGGCGTCGAGATCGCGCCTGTGCCGTACCGAGCGCCCACCAGCGGCGCCGATGTCCTGGCGGCCTGCGAGGAACTGGGCCCCGTCGTCCTCAAGCCGCGCGACGGAGCCGGGTCCGTGAGCGTGCAGGTGCTGCGGACGCCCGACGAGGCGGCCGGGCTGCTCGCCGCGCAGCCCGCACTCCTTTTTGAACTGCACCGTTCCCGGCTGATCCTGGAACGCTTCATCGAGGGCGCCGTCTACCACGTGGACATCCTGGTCAGGGACGGCGCGCCGATCCTGATCTCGCCGTCGCGCTATCTGCATCCGCCGCATCTGTTCGCCCGGTACAACGTCGGCTCGGTCATGGTCGACACCGAAGGTCCCCACTCCGCGGACTACCGCTTCCTGCGCCGCTACGCCGAGGCCCTGACCGCGCGGGTCGGCAAGGCACACCGCCCGAACATCCTGCACCTGGAGATGTACCGCACCCCTCAGGGCCGTTTCCTCGCCGGCGAGGTGGCCTGCCGCGGCGGCGGCGCGCTGATCAAGGAGTCCATGCGGCACACCTACGGCGTCGACCAGGCCTGGGCCGCCTGTCTGCTGAGCGCCGGGCTGCTGCGCGAGCACACCTATCTGGAGCGCACGGCGGAACAGTCCGGCTGGATCCTGGAGACCGCCGCCCGGCTCACCCACGACCGCTCGGCCCCTCCGCCCTGGCTGGCCCTCGCCCGCGACGCCCCGCGCCCCGACACCCCGACGTCGTCCATGGACGCCGGGCGGCGGTTCGTCGTCACGGGCGGCAGCAGGGCCGAGGTCGAGGAGCGGCTGGCGGGGCTCCACGTGGAGCGCGACCCGCGCACCGGAGAGTGAGCACCGGCCCGGCGCAGCCCGCGGGCAGCCGCTCTACGCCGGCGTGAATTCGTACCGCAGCTCGTAAAGGTGGCCCGCCTTGACCATCACCGTCGCCTCGACGGGCCGGTCGTCGTCGCTGTAGACGACGCGCAGGGTCCGCAGAACGGGCAGATCGCCGGGGAGCTTCAGCCGGCGGTACTGCTCCTGGGTGGGCACCCGGGCGGAGACGTGGTCCACCGCGCGCAGAGGAGGGAAACCGAGGTCGGTGAGCAAGGTCGGGGTGCCGCCTTTGATCTTGCGTTTGGCGGTGAGGGCGGTTCCTCTGGCGATGTCCAACGGGTAGTAGGAGCTGACCAGTTCCACCGGTTCGTCGTCGATCGACAGGATCTGGCGTCGCAGCAGTGCAGTGGCCGGCGAGTCCGGGCCGTCGCCGGTGAGGCCGAGAGCCGCCGCGGCATCGGCCTCAGGCGCCTCCTGGACCACGTCCAGCAGAGTGCTGTGCGCCCGCGCGCCGTGTTTCGCGAGTTCGGCGAGCCATGGGTAGGGCCGCCCGGGGGCCGTCGGCGCCAGGGAGGATGCCGGGCGGATGGTCCGTTGGCGGTGTTCTCGTACGGTGACGGCGGCACCGGCACGACCGACGACGAGTCGTTCGTCCTTGAGGAGTTGCAGAGCCTTCTGCACGGTCGCGTTGGACGCGTCGAAGCGTGCCTTGAGCTGCGCTGTGGAGGGCACCTTGGCGCCGGGCGCCAGGTCACCGCTCATGATCTCGTCGCGCAGGTCGGCCGCGATCCGTTGGTGCAGTGACCGTGGGTCGGGTGCGCCGCTGTGCGGGCTCGGGGCGGAGAGTGGCATAGCGGATCAGCCGATCCGGATCTCGTAGCGAAGACGCTGCCGGTCGGCAGGCATGATCATGGTGTCCGCCTGGATCGGACGGCCGTCCGCGTCCCGCGTGGTCCTGGTCAGTCGCAGCACCGGCTGGTCCGGGCTGATACGGAGGACCAGGCGCTCCTCGTCGTCGGGCATCCGAGCGGTCACCTCTTCCTGTACGTGTACGCCGATGTGCCCGAGCGCGGCGAGCAGGGTGACCGCGCCACCGCGGATCTTGCCGGTCCGGCTGAGCGGGGTGCCGCGGGCGATCTCGACGGGATAGTAGGTGTCCGTCAGCTCGCAGGGTGCGCCGCCGAGTTCGACGATGCGGCGGCGTACGACCACCGGATCACCCGCGTGTATGCCGAGCAGTTCGGCCACCTCCGCGTCGGCGGGTACCTCTGTGGCCTCCACGATCCGCTGACGGCCCTGGCCGCCGCGCGCGGCGGCCTCGGCTTGCCAGGCGTCGGGCTGCCCGTCCGCGCGCGGCGTCAGATAGGGCGACGAGCTGCTGACCCATGTGGCGTGGCTCATGACGTCTGTACCTCCGATGTACCTACGAGCGGTGCGGACCTTACCGGTTTACGCAGGAAGTGAATCAGTCGGCGGAGCGGCCCGTTCATGTCACGGGGCTACGCTGGACATATGAGCGCAGACATGGCCAGGCGGGTCCGTGAGGCCCGGAAACGAGCCGGACTGACGCAAAAGGAGTTGGCGCGGCGGTCCGGTGTATCCCTGTCCTGGATTCGTGCGCTTGAGCAAGGCACCTATACGGATACTCGGCTTGAGACGGCCCGCAAAATCGCCGCCGCCCTTGGTGTCTCTACCACGGACCTGATCTCGGATCACGCCGAAATGCCCGCTGACCTGGCGACCTGTGAACAGTGGGAGCCGGTGCGCAGGGCCGTGCTCCATCCGGCCATCGCGTCCGATGAACCCGCTGAGGCGCCCACCGTCGACGGCGTGTGTGAAGCGCTTCGCGCCGTTACTCCCCTCTTTTCGAACGACGCCTACGACGAACTGCTGCCCTTACTGCCTCCGTTGCTTCGAGACGCGGACCGAATTGCTGAGATCGAACCCGGCGGACAGTCGGTGCGTGCACGTCTTCTGCAATTGACGGGCTGGTTGTTGACGCAATCCCGCGAGTTCGATGCTGCGGAAGTCGCGCTGCGTCGTGCGTTCGACGCGGCTCCTGATCAACTCCATGCTGCTACCACTGTCAGTACGCAGTGCTGGCTACTGCTGCGCAGGGGCCGCCTGGCCGAGTCCCGGGAACTGGCGATCCGATGGGCGGACGACATCGAGCCGCGTATGTCCCGGGCCTGCGTGGAGGAGCTGTCCACGTGGGGCTGGATGCTGTTACGTGTGTCAGCCGCGGCCATCAGGGACCATCGTGAGGATGAGGCGCTCACGGCTCTGCGGCTGGCGAACTCCGCTGCCGCCGCCATGGGTCGTGAAGTGATGCCGAGCGAAGATTTCCTTCGGGTATTCGGCCCTGTCACGGTGGCCTTGAAACGAGCTGAGAACGCCATGGTGACAGTCCAACCTGAGGAAGTACTACGGATCGCGTCGGGCCGTCCTGCGGACAAGCTCAGCCCCCGGTCCAACAACCGGAACCGCTATCTGCTGGACGTGGCGAACGCTCACGCTCACCTGCGTCAGTACCCGGAAGCCGTCGACACACTGACGGGCATCAGGCTGGCGTCTCCGCAATGGCTGCCGAACCAGCGGTATGCACGGGACATTCTCAGCGGAATCATCCAAAAGCGCCGCACGCTGACGCCTGAGATGCGGGAGCTGGCGACGGCTGTCCGGCTGCCACTCTGAGCAACTGGTACTTGGAACTGATGCTCAGCCGAACTGCCAGTGACAAGCGCCGCGCATTCCGTGACTCTGAGTTCCTGACCTCTTGGGTAGAACGCTCGGACGGTCGGATGAGGCTTTCACGATGCAGTGATTACCCAGAGGCGCTAAGCACTGCAAGAAATGCAGGAAGCAGATCCATCTCTGATGGTGCAAGAGAAACGGAACTACGGAACTCGTGGAGATGCACGCGCGTGGCAAGCAGAAAACGCCGGCCGAGGAGATCAAGGAAGCCGAGCAAGTGCGCGATGAATTATGCGCGGCGCTGCACCGCGCCGGCATCGTGCTGCCGTCACTACGGCTGGACCCGGTTGGCTGTGCCGATGAGAAACCGCGCCTGCTCGTGGAGTTGGGGCGCTGCAACGTGCCTACTGCCCGCAGGCTTATTGCCGTACTTGGCGGGGTCCTGGCGCGGTCGTCACGGACCGTGCCGTGACGAGAAGGAGAGGACAGGTGAGCGGAGATCGGCCGGCCGAGCGGGTGCGGGCGGTGCCGGTCGGTGCCGCTACGGTCAAGTGCGGGGACGTGGTGAGCGTCGACGGAATACACCATGAGGTACGGGATATGTATGCCCTGCCAGGGAACCGGAAGCTGCTGCATTTCACCGATGGCGGCAGGTATGTGATCGGTACGGCCGCAGCCATTTACGCGTACCGGACGTCCACCGGGCTTTAGGCCGGCGCCAGAAAAGGATTCGCGCGCGATATCTCCGTACCGGAAACGGCCTGGGCGCCGCTGTGCGCGTGGTCGCTGTTCAGTCGCCGTTGCCTCGCCAGACGTTGTCGAAGGCCGCTTTCTCGATGGCACGGCGTTGCCGTACGGCTTCCAGTTCTGTGATCGCGTCGTCGACGGTGGCGAGCACGAGTGCCTCCGCGTCGTCGGTCACGTTCGGCGCCTCTTCCGTTCGGGTGCCGTTGATGCCGGCGGCTGTCGTGAGGGCGGTGAGGACGGGCTCGTGCGATGTCCAGCGGTCCGCTGCCTGGCGGCGGGCGGCGGAGTCGGCCAGTACCGTCCGGCCGGTCCGCAAGGGCATCCAGCGGCGGCGTTGGCGAGTGAGCTGTCCTTCGGCCTCAAGAGCGGACAGATAGGCCGCAGCCAGACCGTGGCCCCTGCGCCACAGCCAGTCGTCGACCGACTCGTACGGCGTCTGCTCGACCAGCGACGACGCGGCTTCGTCCAGCGTGCGATCCACGATGGTCGGCCGGTAACCCGGCACGATGAGATCGCCGTCCAGCCGAATGGCCTCGGCACGGAGAAGATCGATCAGTTCGGCTCCGGCGAGCGCGAGTGAGAGGTCGCCTCGTTCGACAGGGCGACTGGTCTCCATGTCCATGGCGACGATCAGCAGGTCCCGCGGTGTGGTCATGGAGGGCTCCACGTCAGGGGCGTCGGCAGCGGTGTGACGCCGGGCGGCGAGGCTGCCGCGGCCACGGTCATGCTGACCGGCCGGCATCCGGGGGGATCGTTCCGGATGACCGGTATGTATGTGGCCAGGTTACGACCGCTCGGGACGATTCGCAGGCCAGGCGGGAGACGGAGAAAAAGCCCAGGTCACAGCTGTGCGCTGGGCCACCCGGTCCGACCTTGTGCGGCCCCGGTGCCGTACTCGTATGCGGTCCACCAGACGCCGACCCACCTCCGATCCACCTCGGTCAACCGTCGGTCCACCGCCGGTACACGTCCGCTCGTCCAACTCCGACAAGGCCGGCCCTCGTTGCGATCGTGGCCCCGTGCAACCATCGACCGGTGAACCGCGTCGCACGGCGCGACCAGCTCGGGGCGGGCGCCTTTGGTGTCGGGTGCCGTCCGGTGAACGGAAAGGGACACGACCTTGCCGAGCAGGCGCGCTTCGTGGCAGACGTACTTCCAACCCCCGCCGGCCGGACCGCAGCGCGTCCTGGTCGGCTTCATCGCCGTCGACTCCCTCGGCTCCGGCCTCTACCTCACCGGCGGGCTGCTGTATCTGACCCGCGGTCTGGGGCTGCCCATCACGCAGGTCGGCCTCGCGCTGTCGATCGCCGGGCTGCTCGCGCTGCCGTCCAGCGTGGTCGTCGGCAGGCTCGCGGACCGTATCGGACCGCGTGGCCTGACGTGTGCCCTGCTGGTCTGCGAGGGGCTGGCGATGCTGTCCCTGACGGTGATCCGCTCGGTGCCGCTGCTGGCGGTGGCGGCCACCGTCAGCGCGATCGGCCTGCAGTCCGGGCGGGCCCTGCGCGGAGTGCTGAGCGCGCGAGCCACGGGCGGTCAGGACGCCGCCCGGCTCAGGCTGCGCGCCTACTCGCGCTCGGCCGCCAACCTCGCGATGGCCGTGGGCTCCGCGCTGGCGGGCGTGGCCGTGCAGATCGACACCCGGGGTGCGTATCTCGCGGTGATCCTGGGCGACACCGTGACGTTCTTCGCGGCGGCCCTGATGGTGCGCGCGCTGCCCGCCTATGCGCCGATACCGGCGCCGCCCGGCGCCTCGAAACTGCCCGTGCTGCGCAACCGGCCCTACCTGTGGATGGCCGCACTCAACGGCTTGATGACGCTCCAGTACGGCGTGCTGATGGTCGCGATGCCGCTGTGGGTGGTGGCGCGCACCCAGGCGCCGCGGGCCATGGTGGCGGCCACACTGCTGCTCAACACCGTCCTCGTGGTGCTGCTTCAGGTGCGCGTCGGGCAGCGGGTGGGCGATGTCCGGGCGGGCGTCAGGGCGATGCGGCTCGCGGGCTTCGCCTTCCTGGCCGCCTGCGCCGGCTTCTCGTTCACCGGGACGCTGCCGCCCTGGGCAGCGGTGGCGGCGCTGCTGGGCCTGACCGCCCTGCTCACGCTGGGGGAACTGTGGCACGCGGCGGCACAGTTCGAACTCTCCTTCCACCTGGCTCCCGAGCACGCCCACGGCGAGTACCAGGGCGTCTTCGCCCTCGGCGTGTCCGCGTCCCAGGCCCTCACTCCGGGCCTACTCACCTGGCTCTGCCTGGACGCGCCCGGCGGCTGGTGGGTCCTCGGCGCCGTCCTCGCCGGCACCGGACTGCTGACGGCGCCCGCCGCGCGGTCGGCCCAGCGGCATCTGGCGCGGGAGCGGGCGGTCGCGGCGGGCTGACCGGGTATCCGGCAGGCTTCTCGCGGAGCGCGGAGCGCGGTCGCCAGGGAGCGCGGGCCCGGCCGAGATCGTGCCTGTGCCCGGTCCCCGGCAGGACTCAGCCGCGGGTCAGGCGGGCCGCCAGTCGGTCGCCCAGTTCGGCCTGGGCGGTTGCGATGACGGCGGCCGGGTCGTCGGCGGGCCGCAGGGCCAAGGTCTTCTTCAGCCAGCCGAGGAACGTGTCGCGATGCGGGACCGGTTCGCAGGCGCGCAGGCCCACCTGGGTCTCGTCGCACCAGATCTCGGTGTCGGTGAGGCCGGCGATCAGTTGGCAGAACTCCCGGATGTCGCGGGCGACGACATGGGCGCCCGCCGTGCGTCCCCACACCACGACGGGCATGTCGCCGGGTTCGGTGCGGTCGTCGGGCCGCCACAGGGCGAAGAACGTGTCACTGTCGTTGGTAGCGAACGTCGCCATATCGGCGGTGAGCGAGGGGTTGTCCGACGTCTTGGGCACGCCGTACTCGGCGAGCAGCCAGAAGCCGTTGGCGAAGCCGTCGAAGACCACGTTGTCGAACTTCTTGAGGAGGTTCAGTTCGTGGACCGGTGACCAGACCGCATCCGGGAGAACGGGGTGGAGCCAGGCCGCCCAGTCCTTTTCCAGCTCTGCCTGGGCCCTGTTGACGATGGTCTCCCAGTCTTCGGTGGGCGTGAGGTCGAACGTCTCCTCAAGCCAGGCCAGGTAGGGCGCGTTCGCCACCGGCTCGTCGCAGTCGCGGACACCGAAGCCCGCCCAGTCGATGTCCGGCTCGCAGTCGGGCGGAATGGACGCCAGCAGGCGGAGGAATTCCCGGAAATCACGGGCGACGATGTGCAGGCCGCCCTCGTCGCCCATGGCGACGACCGGCAGAGTGGCCAGATCCGCGCCCTCGTCCTTGCGCCAGATGCCGTACATCGACCCGCTGCCGTTGGCCTGCGCGAAGTAGGTCAGCCGCTCGGCGAGTTGCGGCTCGGGATCCTCGTAGAACTCCGCGCCGTACTCGTACATTTCGAAACCGTGGGCGAAGAAGTCGTCCTGGGCGTCGTAGAACTTCTTGAGAAGGTTGAGTTCGGGCAGGGGAGAGAACGCGTTCGGCACGGGACCTCCAGGGTGGGCTGAGGGCGCCGTGGACGCTAGCAGCCGGATACGACAGGGGCCGATCCACAAGATGGAGTCCCTGTTCACCGGGGCGCGGCAGGCCCGGGCCGGGCCGCTGCCAGCCGGGCGCGGATCGCCGCCATGAGGTCGCCGGGGGCGTGGCGCAGGTAGAAGTGGTCGCCGGAGAAGGCCTGCGAGGCGAAGTCGCCGGTCGTCACCTCGCGCCAGCCGGCCAGGTCCGCGGGGGCGGCGAGCGGATCGTCGGTGCCGGTGACCGCGAGCACGGGGCAGCGCACGCCGGGCGGTGCGCAGCCGGGTTCGTAGCTCTCGTCGACCGCGAAGTCGGCCCGCAGCAGCGGCAGGAAGAACTTGTACAGCTCCTGGCGTCCCAGGAACTCCCGCGGCACCCCGCCGAGCCGCACCAGCAAGGCCACGAACTCGTCGTCGGTGAGCGTATGGCTGCGCAGCACCCGCCGCGGCGTGTACGGCGAGCGGCGGCCGGAGACGATCAGCGCGCGCGGCCCGGGGCCGCCTGCGCTCTCCAGCGCACCGGCCACGTCGTGGGCGATCGCCGCGCCGAGGCTGTGGCCGAAGAAGGCGAAGGGGCGGTCGTGGCAGGCGCTCAGTTCACGGGTGAGCGCGTCGATCAGGGCGCGCGCCTCGGTGTACGCGGGCTCCGCGCCCCGGGAGTCCCGGCCGGGCAGTTGTAGCGGGCACACGTCGATGTCCGGCAGGAGCCCTTCTCGCCACGGCATGAAGAACGACGCCGTGCCTCCGGCGTGCGGGAAGCAGAACAGCCGTATCGCGTCGGGCGCCGCCCCGGGCGTGCCGCGAAACCAGTCACTCGCCACGTTCTCTCCTTCCGCCGGGCACCCGGTGCACCCGCGCCGGCGCGGGGCCCGCCGCCTGGACGGGCCCCGCGCCTGCGGGAATTATCGGCGGCGGCCAGCCGCGGATCAGCGACCGGAGTAGATCGCCTCTACGGACTTCGCCAGCTCCGCGATGGTGGCCGTGGAGGCGTTCGGCATCTGGTCGCCCTGGAAGGTGATGTCCAGCTCGCGCTCCAGCGAGACATAGGCGGTGATCACCTGGAACGAGCTGATGCCCTGCTGCTCGATGGGCGCGTCGTCCTTCAGCGAGTCCACCGGGATCTCGGTGACCTCGGAAAGCGCCTTCTTCAGCTCGGTGAGGATGTCCATGGGTGCCTTCTCTCTTTCTCTGTGTTTCGGTCGTACGGCCGTGCGTGTGCCGTCAGGACGACCGTGCTCGTTCCGTCAGAACGACCGTCGGTGTTTCTCAGGACGACCGTCGGTGTTCCGTCAGGACGACCGCGCGGGGGCGGCGATCATGCCCCAGTCACGGAGTTCGTCGATCCACCGGGCGCGGGTGGAACTGCCTTCGTCGTTCGCCAGCCACTGCGGCGAGTACTGCCGCTCCCGCTGCGGAATGCGGCTGGCTTTCACGCCCTCGTCCATCCAGTCCCGCTGGCGCCGCAGTTCGCGGTACATGCCTTCCTGGCCGACCAGCTTGGCCACCTTGCGCAGCGCCTCGCGCTCGGTGTCGTCATGGGGCGTGTCGAAGTAGGTGAAACTGACCATGCGGCGGCCCGGGAACCCGTTCCAGGAGCCGTGCCAGGTCCGCAGGTCGAACGCGAAGACATCGCCGGGCTTGGAGGTGCAGATGTAGGCCGGGACGTCGGCCACCGCGAATCGGGCGCCCGCGGCGACGGAGTCATCGGGGTTGCCGGCCATGTTCAGGTTGGCCTTCGCGCCGATGGGCTGGAGTTCCTCGTGCCACGGGCTGCGGTGCGAGCCGGGCAGCACGCGCAGGGCGCCGCTGTCCTCGGCGACCGGGTCGAGATAGGTGACGAACTTGACCGAGCGGAAGTAGGGCACGGCCTTGTCCGCGTGCCATTCGGTCTGGTTGCCGGAGTAGATGTTGCCGTTGGTGGTGGCACCGACGGCGCCCGGGCCGAGCAGTGCCTCGGCCATGGCGAGGAGCTTGCCGTACTCCAGCACATTGGCCAGGAACGGAGTCTGGGGCCGCATGTTCGACCAGGTCAGCTGGAGCCGCACACCGAAGGCACCCTTCGCGTACATCTTCTGCGCCGCCTGAAGGCCCTGGGCGTACTCGGCGTCGATCGTCGCCATTTCCGCCGCGTCGAAGAATCCCCGCAGCGGAATGAAACCGAAGAGCTTGAAGAAATCCGCCTGACTGTCCTGGAGTACTGCTTGAGTGTCCTGGGGCACAGCTGGAGCCTTACCCTTCTCACCTGGTGGGATTAGGTCTTGGGAATTGCGGGGGAGGGGTTTTCGCGGGGTGCGTAATGCGTTTCGCGGTGAATACGCGGGGCCGGTGGAACGGGGCCTGAGGTGCCGTTGCGGCGGGAGTGGCGGTGCCCGTTGCCGGCCGTGTCACTGCACGCTCAGACGTGTGCCGTCATCGGCCGCCGCGTCGCCCACCACATCGCTCGCCACCTCGACGGAGGCGGCGAACCACGCCTGCAGCGCCGTGATCCGATCCCTGACCTCCGCGGCGTCCCGGCCCGCCACCAGAGCGCGCGCGGCCCGGGTCCGCGAGTCCGGGCGGCGCTCCGGTACGACGTCTCCGGGCTTGGCCCGCACCTCCACCTCGACCACGCCCGCCTGGCCGAGAAGCGCCTCACGGCCCGGCATGGAGCGGATACGGCCGGCCGGCGCCGCCAGATGCACCCAGCCGAAGGAGCCGGGCTGCACGGTCCGTGGCACGGGGTCGGCGGGCAGCTTGAGCGCGGCGGTCACCCACTGCTGATGAAGATCGATGCCGAACATCCGTTCGATCATATGGTCGACGCGTCCGCCGCCGACTCGCCCCGCGCACTCCCCGAACACCAGCGTCCCGTCCGGCTGCTCGAAGGCCTCCAGGTGGAAGACGCCGTCGGTGTGGCCGAGTGCGGGCAGCGCGGTGCGGGTGAGGTCCGCGGCGCGCGCGTACAGCTGCGGCTCGGCGTCGGGGTGGATGACCACCGAGCCGACCACGGCCGCGCCGTCGTGCAGCTCGATGAGGTTGGTCAGATAGCGCGCGGCACTCAGGAAGTGCACGCTGCCGTCGCGCACCACGCCGTCGATGTGCACCTCGGCGCCACTGACGTAGCTCTCGACCAGCCAGGGCACGGCGGCGGCGCCGGCCGCCCACTCCTCGGCCCGGGCGGCGCAGTCAAGGCGCGTGGTGTCGAGCGCCCCGGCGCCTGCCGTGGGCTTGACGATCACGGGGAAACCGCCGAGCCGGTCGACGGCCTCCTTGACCGCGCCGGGCGCGTCGGCCACCTCGAAGTCTGCGGTCGGTACGCCGACGGCGCGCACCCGTGTCTTCTGTACGAACTTGTCCCGCAGCGCGACGGCCACCGGGACGGGCAGCGAGGCGGTGGTGCCGCCGAGCACGGCGAGCGTGGCGGCGGCCACCATGGTGAACTCATGGGCCGCACAGATCAGGGCGAAGTCACCGGGGGACAGGCCGGCCCGCGCGAGGCCCGAGACCACGCCTTCGACGTCCGCCGGGTCGGGCACCACGACCAGCCGGGCGAGTACGCCGGCGGCCTCGGCGAGCCCGGCCTCTGCGGTGCTGGTCACACAGGTGACGTGGGCGCCGAGGCGGGCGAGTCCCAGTGGGGCCTGTTCCGGACTCCAGCCCAGCAGCAGGACGGATATGCCCGCTGCCGCCGCTCCGCGATCAACTCCTGCGGAATCCTCGCCGGAATGCTGCATAAATTCCCCCCGGTGACGCAATCGAATGCCGATTCATTCGGCAGGCAAGTGCGGTGATTAATCATTCACCTAGTCATCGCGGCAGCTTAATACTGCCGCAATCTGAGCCGCAAGAGATTGATCACTGATCTCGCTTGGCGAGACGATCGAACTCCGGGGGACCTGTTGGGGCCTGTCGGGAGGCTGTTGGCAGCCCGGTCCTGGCAATGCCGGGGCGGGTCGGTATTCCGGATCATGCCTTTGCTGGCCTTGCCTTTCGGCCGTGTCGCCGGGCCGGTTCATGGGCCGGGCAAGTGCTGGAACGGCGGCTGGAACGGCAGCCGGAACAACGGCCGGACATGAGTACGCGCCGTGCCGCCGTCCCAGGAGGAGGGACGGCGGCACGGCGCGCGGCGGCGGCGTCGGCGGTTCGGAACCGCCGCAACGCGGCAGTCGGCAACCGCTGGAAACGGCGTGGAAGGTGTTACGCGGCCAGGCGCTCCGCGAGGGCCTTCGCCTTGGTGGTCGCGTCCTGGAGGGCCTTGTCGCGGGAGGCCTCGTAGAGCGGGACCAGTTCGGACATGGCCGGGTTGTGCGGAGCCATCGTCAGCTCGGGGACGATGAAGTCGACGTCGAGACCGAGGGTGTCGCCCAGGATGGCCTTGAGGTAGGTCTGCACGTACTCGTAGGGCTCGCGCGGGGTGCCCGGCGCGTAGGAGCCGCCGCGGCTGGCGACGACGGTGACCGGAGTGCCCTTGGCCGACTGCGTCCCGCCCGCGGTGCGGCCCATCAGGATCACGTTGTCCAGCCATGCCTTGAGGGTGGACGGAATCGCGTAGTTGTACATCGGGGCGCCGATCAGTACGGCGTCCGCCTGCTCCAGCTCCTGTATGAGCGTCAGGCGCTCGGCGAAGGCGGCGGCCTGACCGGGCGTGTGCTCGGCCGGGTCGGCGAAGCCGGCGGTGTGAGAGTCGGCGCTGATGTGCGGGACCGGGTCCGTGGTGAGGTCCCGGTAGATCACCGTGCCGTCCGGGTGCTGTTCCTGCCACGTCTTGCGGAAGGCGTCCGTCACCGCGCGCGACGCGGAGGCGGAACCGGGGAACACGGACGAGTCCAGGTGAAGCAGGGTGGCCATCGGGGATCTCCAGAGCTGCGTGATGCTGCGTGATCAAGGGAGCGCCCCTCGGCGGCGACGGTGCCGCCCGGGAGCGACGGAGTCACGGATGGTGACGTCATCGCCTCGTGGGGCTGTTGTTTCGTACTCAACAACAGATAACACAGTTGCTTACTTTTTTTCATCTACGTATGGCGACGCAGTACTCTGAAGCCATGGTGGTACGGCAGCGGACGAACGAGACGGCGTGCAGGCAGGTCGGCGACGCCATGACGCGCGTCTTCGAACTGCTCGGCAAGCGCTGGACCGGGCTGGTCGTGGCCGTGCTCATGGAACAGCCCGTGCACTTCGCCGACCTGCGCAGGGCCATTCCCGGCATCAGCGAACGCATGCTGTCCGACCGGCTCACCGAGCTCGGTGCGGCGGGCCTGGTGGTCCGCGAGGTGGCCGAAGGTCCTCCGCTGCGCGTGGCATACCGGCTCACCGAGGCGGGCGCCGGGCTGTCGCCCGCCCTCAAGGAACTGGGCCGGTGGGCGGAGCGGTACCTGCCGGACAGCGGAGAGTGCCCGAAGTCACTGCGGACATGACCGGGGTCGTCACGCCCGCGCCGCCGCGGAAGTGACGAAGGTCATGCGACCGCCACCACCGCAACGTTCGACGTACGCACTCCGCTCACCCGCTCGACACGCAGGAACGATCAGGCGATGATCAGGCGATCGCCTCGTACCCCGGCACTTCCCGGACCCCCCGTGGCCCCGCGCCCTTGTACCGCGCGGTGGGCCGCACCAGCCGCCCCGTCCGCTTCTGCTCCAGGATGTGCGCCGCCCAGCCGGCCGTGCGCGCGCAGGTGAACATCGACGTGAACATGGGCGCCGGAACCTCGGCGAAGTCCAGCACGATCGCCGCCCAGAACTCCACGTTCGTAGCCAGCACCCGGTCGGGACGGCGGGCGTGCAGCTCCGCGAGCGCCGCCTGCTCAAGCGCCTCGGCCACCTCGTAGCGCGGCGCTCCGAGCTCCCGCGCGGTGCGCCGCAGCACCCGTGCCCGCGGGTCCTCCGCGCGGTACACCCGGTGTCCGAAGCCCATCAGCCGCTCGCCCCGGTCCAGCGCCCGCTTCACATACGCTTCGGCGTCCCCGGTGCGCTCGATCTCCTCGATCATGCCGAGCACCCGCGACGGCGCCCCGCCGTGCAGCGGCCCCGACATGGCGCCCACCGCACCCGACAGCGCCGCCGAGACGTCCGCGCCGGTCGAGGCGATGACCCGCGCGGTGAACGTCGACGCGTTCATGCCGTGCTCGGCCGCCGACGTCCAGTACGCGTCCACGGCCGCCACGTGCTTCGGGTCCGGCTCGCCCCGCCACCGTTTCATGAAGCGCTCGGTGATGCTGCCGGCCGTGTCGATCTCCCGCTGCGACACCATCGGCAGCCCGGGGCCCCGGGCGGACTGCGCCACATAGGACAGCGCCAGCACGGCGGCGCGCGCCAAGTTGTCACGGGCCTCGGCCACGTCGATGTCGAGCAGCGGCTTCAGGCCCCACACCGGCGCAAGCAGCGCCAATGCCGCCTGCACGTCGACCCGGACGTCCCCCGAATGCACCGGAATAGGAAACGGTTCCGCGGGCGGCAGCCCCGGAGTGAACGATCCGTCCACCAGCAGGCCCCACACGTTCCCGAAGGACACCTTGCCCACCAGGTCCTCGATGTCGACGCCCCGGTACCGCAGGGCCCCGCCTTCCTTGTCGGGCTCTGCGATCTCGGTCTCGAACGCGACGACTCCCTCAAGCCCGGGCACGAAGTCGGACATCGGGCGGCTCCTTACTGCCATGGATGTAAGCGGAAGCAATGAACATATGAGAAGGCCATGGTGGGCCCCCATCGCCGGAATCCGCGACGGGGCACCGGAAGACGGCCGCGAACAGGCCGCGCGAGTCCCGCACAGAAAATCCATACGGCACCCTGGCGCGCCCCATTGCCTGGTCCGTACGGCAAGATGACTGCGTGACAGACCGCGCCCACCCAGCAGCCGACGCCACCCCGCCCCCGGGGGACAGAAACGCCGCACAGGCCGCCGCGGCCGATGCCGCCGCCATCGACGCCGCCGCGCACCCCGTGGTGCCGGTGCCGCCCGGCGCCAGTGACCCCGCCGAGATGCGCGCGCACTACCGCGCCGAGGGCCTGAGCGAGCACGAGCTCGCGGCCGGCCCCATGGAGCAGTTCGCCCGCTGGTTCAAGGAAGCCGCTCAGGGCGCCGAGCAGGGCGTGCTCTACGAACCCAACGCCATGATCGTCTCCACCGTCGACGCCGAGGGCCGCCCCAGTTCCCGCACGGTGCTGCTCAAGCAGTACGACGAGCGGGGTTTCGTGTTCTACACCAACTACACCTCCCGCAAGGCCCGCGACCTGCTCGGCAACCCGCACATCGGACTGCTCTTCCCTTGGCATCCGATGGCCCGCCAGGTCGTCGTCACCGGCACCGCCACCCGCACCGGACGCGACGAGACCGCCGCCTACTTCCGCACCCGCCCGCATGGTTCCCAGCTCGGTGCCTGGGCCAGCGAACAGTCGTCGGAGGCCGCCTCGCGCGCCGAGCTCGACCGCGCCTACGAGGAGCTGGCGACCCGTTATCCGGAAGGCGAGTCCGTGCCGGTCCCGCCGCACTGGGGCGGCTTCAGGATCGTGCCGCGGACGGTGGAGTTCTGGCAGGGCCGCGAGAACCGCCTGCACGACCGGCTCCGGTACATCCGCACGGCCGACGACGCGTGGCGCGTGGCACGGCTTTATCCCTGATCCGGGCCGCAGGACCGGTCCGTCCTGGGCGATCCCGTCCGGGAGAGGCGATCTCGTCCGGGAGAGGCGATCCCGTCCGGGAGAAGGGAGGGCCGCATGGACGCCCGTGGACGCAGGCGACCCGCGAGCCTGGTTCCTGCCGCCTGGGCGGCGGAAGCCGGCCGGACGTTACCGGCGGCCCGCGGGTCGGGTGACTGCGTGGAACTGGCCGGCTGCGCACTTACTCACGCGCTGGTCCGGCACCGTACTGAGTGTGATGACGGGCCGTTAGCCCGCAGTCACCTCTCGCGTCCGGTTTGCATACATCTGCCGAACCACCTCCTTTCCCGAGTGCTGTCCAGCGTACGCACGCCCGTGCGTCATGCTCAAGGGATTTTCGTACGGGTTGCCGGACACGGGCCGCCCAGGGGCGCTACACGCGTCCTCCGCAGGTTTTGCCCAGCAGGCAGTTGTTCGGGAGGGCGGAAGAGGGCCATCATCAAGGGCGGACGTAAAGGTTCAGTCCATAGCCGTGACGCGGGACGTTCATGCTGCAACGATTTCCCGGAACGACGTGTGGGCTCCATCACGTTCGAGTTGAATGATCTGGAGTGCCCACACTATGCACTCCGTGCATCATCACGGCACTTCACAGAGGCAATCGGTCGGCAGGGGGTACCCCGGTGAGTGCTTCCCGGCGCAGTGGAATGACCGGCGAGCTCGGACCACCCGAGCCCGGGCGGGACGGGGCCGACCTGCTTGCGGCGCTCCTCGACGGCATGGACGCGGCACTCTGCGCGTTCGACGCGGACGGCGTGGTGACGCACTGGAACCGCGAGGCCGAGCGGATCCTCGGCTGGTCGTCCACCGAGGCGGTCGGCAGGCACGGCTTCGCCGGCTGGGCCGTGCGCTCCGCGGACGCCGCGGAGGTGCAGAACAGGCTCTTGTCCGCGATGCGGGCACCGGGCCGCCAGGTGCACGAGTTCGCACTGCTCACCAAGGACGGCGGCCGGGTCCTGGTCCGCACCCAGTCCGCCGTCGTGCGCGGCCCCGACGGGCAGCCCGCCGGGGTGTACTGCGCGTTCAGCGAGGTGCATGCCCAGATCGACCTGGAGCGCTCCATCGCGCTCAGTGAGGCGCTCTTCGAGGACGCCGCCTGGGGCGTCGTCCTGGTCGACGCCGACCTGCGGCCCGCGGTCGTCAACGGCCATGCGGCGCGTGCCCTGGGCAGCGGCCGTACCGCTCTCCTGGGGCGTCCGCTGGGAGAACTGCTCGCCCAGGGTGTCGAAGAGCTGGAGAGCGCTCTGACGCACGTGCTCGCCGAAGGCGCGCCGCTCGCGCCCGCCGAGATGTGGGTGACGCTGCGCAGCCCCGAGGGTGAACGGCGGCGCTGCTGGCGCTGCGGATTCGTGCGGCTCTCCTCGCCGCTCACGGAGGAGCCCGTACCGCTCGGCGTCGGCTGGCTCTTCACGGACATCACGGAGGCGAAGCAGGCCGCCCAGGAAGCGGCCCAGCTGCGCTTTCGCGCCAACCAGCTGCACCGCGCGGCACGCGCCGCCGCCGAGTGCGAGGACCCCGCCGAGGCCGCCTCCGTCCAGCTGGACTTCGCACTCGCGGGCTTCGCCGACCACGCCCTGATCGACCTGATCATCCCAACCTGCGTTCAGGGCGACGGCCGGGTGCCGGCGCCCCTGCGGCTCGTACGGGCCGTGACGACGCCGTCCGGCAGTCCGGGGCCGACTCTGCCCGCGGGCTGCGCAGGGCTGCCGGTGCGGTACGCGACGGGGCATCCCGCGCTCCAGTGCGTGGACCGTGAGGGGTCCGTACGGGCCAGCGCGTACGGACCGCCGCGAAACCTGTCGGGATCGGCCGCCGTCCAGGACGCCCAGGATGCCCAAGATGCCCAAGACACAGCCGGACCGCGGAGCGCCGCAGGCTCGCAGGGACAGGGACAGGGACAGGGACAGGGTGGCCAGGGCGCCGCGCGCGGCTTCGACCGGGCCCGCGCCGCGGGCCGTGCACCGGCGCCCGACATGGTCCCGGACCCCGCGTGGGCCACGGAACGGCGGTGGCCCCAGGACGCGGTGCACGCCCTGTGCACGGTGCTGCGCAGCCGGGGCAGCACCCTGGGTGTGGTGACGTTCCTGCGCGGCCCGAGCCGTCCGAATTTCGACCGCGCCGACGCGATGTACGCCGAGAGCGTCGCCGCACGCATCGCCGTGGCGCTCGACCTCTCACGAGTGCTGGACGGCGGCGGCCTTCTCTGACCGCTCCCGGCGGACACGCACACCCGCGCCCCCTCGCACCACCCGCACGGCGCCCGCACACACCGCGCCCGCACCCATATGCGCGGCGCGCACACCGCTGCACCGCACGACCTCCGTACGCCGTGCGCCCCGGCGTGTCCCTCAGTGCTGGTGGAAGATCCGGTCCTGGTACTCCGTGAGCACCCGGTCGTTCCACTCACGGCCGCCGTCGACATTGGCCGAGCGCAGCAGCGGGGGCTCCGCACCGCGTTCGGCGAGGGCGCCCGCGGCGGTCGCCATGACCGCCTGGAGCAGCGCGCTGGTCACGACGGTGGAGGCGGGCGCGAAGGGCGCCGCGATGCTCTCCACGGTCAGTTCCGCGTCGCCGACCGGGATCCTGCTGTCCAGCACGACATCGCAGTGGTCCTTCAGGAACGTGCCGGAGGCGTGGCGCGAGGTCGTCGCGGCGGTGTAGGCGACGGAGGTCACACCGATCACCTTCAGACCGCGTTCGCGGGCCTTCAGCGCCATCTCCACGGGGAGCGCGTTGCGCCCGGAGAGGGAGATGACCACCAGGACGTCGCCCGCCTGAACGGGGCTCGCGCCCAGCACCGCGTCCGCGAGCCCCGCGACGTGCTCAAGCGCCGAGCCGAGCGTGGCGGGCCGCACGTCGACGCCGAGGGTGCCCGGCACGGCGAGCAGGTTCATCAGCGCGAGCCCGCCCGCGCGGTAGACCACGTCCTGGGCGGCCAGCGAGGAGTGTCCCGCTCCGAAGGCGAAGAGCCTGCCTCCGGCGGCCACGGTGTCGGCGAGCAGGAAACCGGCCTCCTGGATGGTGTCCGCGTCGTCGTCGCGCACCCGCTTCAGCAGCGCGATCGCGGCGTCGAAGTACTCGTCGGCCAGGTTCCTGTCGCTCATCCGCACAGTCCCTTCGGGTTTGTGTTCGTATTCGTCTGGGTGCATGTCTGGGTATTCGTTTTTGTATACGAATCGAACGCGTATATGGATCGTTCATCAGGCAGTGATGAGTCGGCTCCGCGCCGGATGGACACGGATTCCGACACGGATTCCGCACCGGATTCCGATGCGGATACGGATGCAGATACGGATTCCGATACGTGTACCGATGAGGGCTCGGCCACGGTCCCGGAGGGGAGGCCGTCAAGCGATCTTCTTGTGCAACGTGTCGTGTCGTACGGGTCGGCGGAGGGGCGTGCCATACAGGTTGTGCGGGTGCGCGGAACGGGTTGTGCCATGTGCTTGTCGGGCCGGCGCTTTGGATACGGGTGGGGCGGAGGTGACGGCTGTCCTGGGGTGTGGCGTGGCTTCCGCGAGAACGGATCACCGTGGTCGCGGCAGGTGCGGAATTCCGCACCTTGCCCTGTCCCAAGGCGTGTTCCCGAGCGTGTTTCGGGGCATGTTCTGGGCCGTGCTCCGGTGCTTTGCGGACCGGGCTTTCTTTCCTGCGGACCGTGCTGTGTTCCGGTGCGCTGTTTCCAGCGGGCCGTGCGCTGTTTTCTGAAGGGGCTGGGAGATTTGTTCTCGACGGGGTTCGAAGGGCTTCCGGGGCTCACGGGCTTTACGGGGCGTGCTCTGTTTCCTGGACCTCGGTGCGTGTGTTTCCGGAGCCCGGCGGATGGCCGGGCACCTGGCACGTCCCTCGATCCCCTGGCACACTCCTGGGACCCGGAACATTCCCGTCCGCGGCCGGTGACCGGGCGCGTCGCGTGTCCCGGCCCCAGACGCGGCCTGGGCGCATTCCGGGGTGTGCCGCGGATCACGGTGCGGTCTGGACCAGTGCGCTGTCAACCGGTGAGCCCCGGGTCGGTGCCGCCACTCGTGGGGCCGCTTCGGTTCCGAGGGTTCTTTGGCGGGGCCGGTTGTCAGTCGTATGCGTCAGAATTGAGCAAGGGCCACGCATAACCCGTGGTGGATCGCCATTGGGCAAGCGGTACAGCCAGCAGAGCCAAATCGAGGGGCACGTATGTCCGGATTGATCGACACCACGGAGATGTATCTCCGCACCATCCTTGAGCTGGAAGAGGAAGGTGTGGTTCCCATGCGGGCCCGGATCGCCGAGCGACTCGACCAGAGCGGCCCGACGGTCAGCCAGACGGTGGCGCGGATGGAGCGTGACGGCCTGCTCGCCGTCGCCTCGGACCGCCACCTGGAGCTGACGGAGGAGGGCCGCAGGCTGGCCACCCGGGTGATGCGCAAGCACCGGCTCGCCGAGTGTCTGCTCGTCGACGTGATCGGCCTGGAGTGGGAGCAGGTGCATGCGGAGGCGTGCCGTTGGGAGCACGTGATGAGTGAGGCCGTCGAGCGGCGCGTCCTGGAGTTGCTGCGCCACCCCGCCGAGTCGCCGTACGGAAATCCCATCCCGGGCCTTGAGGAGCTCGGTGAGAAGGGCCTCGCCGACCCGTTCCTCGACGAGGGCATGGTGTCCCTCGCTGACCTCGATCCTGGGGTGGACGGCAAGACGGTGGTGGTGCGCCGCATCGGCGAGCCCATCCAGACCGACGCCCAGCTCATGTACACGCTGCGGCGTGCCGGTGTGCAGCCGGGCTCCGTGGTGAGTGTGACGGAGTCGGCCGGCGGTGTGCTCGTGGGCAGTGGTGGCGAGGCCGCCGAGCTGGAGTCGGACACCGCGTCGCATGTGTTCGTCGCAAAGCGCTGACCTCCGCCTACGTCATGGCTGAGGCCCCGCTACGGCACTTGCGGGACCTCGCGAGGCCTCCTGTGGCCCAGAAATCAACTTCTGTGGCTTCGGAGGAGATTGTGCTCGCACCGCGTGAAGACAGGTTGCAAAAATTCAGCTGATTCTGAGTACGGAACCGCAGCGCGTGGACGCGTTGCGTGAAAGGCTGTGCACGAGGCATATGACCTGAGGGCTCTCCTCGGCTGATCTGTGATCTGTGACCTGTGACCTGTGATCTGTGACCTTGATGGGGCTCGGCCGGAGTGCGGTGCGCTTCCTGCATCGCCGACCCTGCTGTGGGCCAGGAGATGGGGGCAGTGGGGTGTGCCGTACGAGGACGCGGCGGCAGCCGGCGCGGTGCGAGCGGATGCGAGGACTGCTTGCGCTGCGGGGCTGTGCGGCCGGGTCGTGCGGGACGAGGGCCCGCGCGGCGGGCGCCCGGGCGGGGCGCGGACCGACGAACCGGCGCCGCGGGGCCGCGCACTGGCAGGCCAAGAAGGGGCGAAAAGACCAAAGGTCCCGGCGCCCTGAGGCGCCGGGACCTGTCCTCCCCTGTGCTGACCCGGAGCCCCGAGCTCTCAGGGTCAATCCCCACGGACCGATGTCCCCGAGCGGTCCGCCTCCCGCTGGAGATCTCCCCTCGGCCACGCCGATCAATCCCGGTCTGTGGTCACTCGAACGAGGGGTGTTGAGGTCAGGAACGCCATCTTCGAATATTGATTCGATAGCTTCATTACGTATAGCAGCGTGCAGGTGCTGGGGGACGCGCCGCGCGGACCAAGGCAAGTCGGCCGGTGACACAGGGGGTGCCCATCGATGGCGGCACGGCGCATCGACGTGAAGGGCGCGGGCGGCGTCCCCCTCGTGGCATGGGAGTTCGCCGACCCGCCCAAAGGAATGGAATCCGGCCAGACCCCTGGCGTCCTGCTGCTGCACGGACTGATGGGCCGCGCTTCGCACTGGGCGGGCACCGCTCGCTGGCTCGCCGAACGGCATCGCGCGATCGCCCTCGACCAACGGGGCCACGGCCGCAGCGGCAAACCCGCCGCAGGCCCCTACAGCCGCGAGGCCTACACGAGTGACGCCGAGGCCGCCATCGTTCAGCTCGGCCTCGCTCCTGCCGTGCTCGTCGGCCACGCCATGGGAGCCCTGACCGCTTGGCAGCTCGCCGCCCGCCGTCCCGACCTGGTGCGCGGCCTGGTCATCTACGACATGCGGGCCTCCGCGCTCGGTCTTGCCGCCCATCGGGAGTGGCAGGACTGGCTCAGGGCCTGGCCGCTGCCCTTCGCGACCCTCGCCGACGTACGGAAGTGGTTCGGCGAGGACGATCCCTGGGTGGAGCGACCCTGCCCGTCTCGCGGCGACTTCTACGCCGAGGTGATGGCGGAATCTCCCGACGGCTGGCGCCCGGTGTTCGACACCGCGCATATGTTCATGTCCCGCGAGACCTGGGTCTACGAGGCGCACTGGGAAGAGCTCGCCCAAGTCTCCTGCCCGACCCTCGTCGTGCGGGGCCTCGACAGCGAACTCGGCCGCGCCGAAGCCCAGGAAATGGTGCGCGTCCTGCCCCGCGGCGCCTACGCGGAAGTCCCCGACGCCGGCCCCCTCGCCCACTACGACCAGCCGGACGCCTGGCGGACCGCGATCGAACCGTTCCTGGAAGGCGTGCTGACGGATCGACGGAACGACTGAGTGGGCGGGCTCGGCGCCATCCCGCTCGGCCGCCAGCAGCTTGTGCTACACAAAGACCTGCTTCGCAACCGTGAGAAACCGGGCCCTGGGCGGGCCGCCACGCTGCGGGCCGCCGTGCGCACAGCGGTCAGTCCTGCGGAGAGGGCAGGATTCGAACCTGCGTGGACCCCGAGGGATCCGACCAGCGGGCCAGTGGCCCAAGGTCCCCGTTAAACCGCTCCGGGCACCTCTCCCAACAGCACGACACCTTTTGGTGCCGCACTGAGCGGAGAGGGCAGGATTCGAACCTGCGTGGACCCCGAGGGATCCGACCAGCGGGCCAGTGGCCCAAGGTCCCCGTTAAACCGCTCCGGGCACCTCTCCCAACAGCACGACACCTTTTGGTGCCGCACTGAGCGGAGAGGGCAGGATTCGAACCTGCGTGGACCCCGAGGGATCCGACCAGCGGGCCAGTGGCCCAAGGTCCCCGTTAAACCGCTCCGGGCACCTCTCCCAACAGCACGACACCTTTTGGTACCGCACTGAGCGGAGAGGGCAGGATTCGAACCTGCGTGGACCCCGAGGGATCCGACCAGCGGGCCAGTGGCCCAAGGTCCCCGTTAAACCGCTCCGGGCACCTCTCCTTGTTCCCGGCTCCGGTTTCCCGTGCCGTTCACAAGAACTAGATTGGCAGCCCGTGCTGATGGGACTCTGACGTCGCTCTGACGTGCTCTCGTTGTGGGCGTGAGGCGCGAGTTATGCAGCCCACCGCCCGCTTCTCACCTGCCTCATTCCTTGTCGACGCGGCTTATCCCTTGTCGACGGCCGTCAGGATCTCCGGCAGTCGGTGCGCCATCACCGGGGCTGCGACGCGCAATCCGACGGCGGCGATGAGAGTCCCGTAGGCCGCGCCCAGAGGCAGCATCAGCCAGGCCAGGCCGGATGCGTCGTTCGAGATGCGCAGCCAGATGGCGAGGGCGATCAGGGGTGAGCAGACGAGCGCGGCGGACAGCATTCCGCCGATGATGGAGATCGCGGCGAGTCCGCTCTGCCCGGGCGCGACGTTCTTGTAGCCCTCACGCGGGACCGAGTACGGAAGGCGGGCCGATGCCCAGGCGCCGATGGCGAGCAGCGTGCCGAGCAGCGCGTAGGACAGGCCGAGGACTTGCGGCAGGCTGTGCCAGTCGCCGATGAGGGCAGTGGTGACGACGGTCACCAGCGAGGCGTAGGGCACCGTGATCAGGAGCAGGGCTAGGGCGCGGCCACGCAGCTCCAGGAGGGCGTCGCGCGGTGTGGATACCGTCGTGGCGACGATCCAGAACGCGGAGGTGTCCTGCCCGAACTGGTTGAACATCTGGATGCCGAGCATCCCCGACGCGAAGCAGGCGAGATAGACGGAGCCCTGGTTCTGCAGAGCGTTGAAGACCGGCACGATCAGGCCGATCGCCAGGGCCGTCACCCAGGCCGCCTTGGTCTTCGGGTCGCGCCACACGTAACGCAGACTGCGCTCCATAACGGTGCCGGTGCGCCCGGCGGGCAGCAGCCGCGTGAGGCCGGCGGAGCGTGCGGGGCGGTCGCGGGTGGTCTCCGCCGCGCCGAGCGTCGAGCCGTCCGGTGAGGTCATCAGCCGGGTCATGCTGCCCTGCCACAGGTACAGCAGCCCCAGTAGGGCGAGCATGGCCAGGACCAGCTGGGCGGCGGCCGTGCCGTACGCGCCATTGCTCACCGAGTCGACCGCGCCCAGGGCCGATGCCGGAGGGATCCAGCGCACCACGTCGGCCACCGGGTCGAGCTTGGCCAGGCCGCCTGCAGCGCCGAGACGCTGAGCGCTGAAGTTCACCACCTGGACGCCGACCGCGATGATCAGCCCGCTGAGCACCGCGAGATCGCGGCCCTTGCGGGAGGTCAGCAGCCGGATATTGGCCGCCGCGACGGCACGCGCCAGGGCTACGCAGATCAGCAGTGCGAGCAGCACCGCGGGCACCGCACAGACCGCCGCGGCCGTGCCGTGCGCCATGGCGATCCCGGAACCCACCAGGAGGCAGAGCGTGAACAGCGGCCCGATGCCGATCAGGGAAGCCACGAGTAGGGCCCGCATGAGCGGGCGCGGATGCAGCGGCAGCATCACCAGACGGGTCGGGTCCAGGGTCTCGTCGCCGCTCGGGAAGAACAGCGGCATCACCGCCCAGCCGATCGCGAGCACTGCCATCAGCAGCACTCCCAGGGCGGCGGCATGGGTGTTGCCGCGTAGCGCGATAAGGCCTGCCAGCTGCAGCAAGGCGAAGAGCATCACCACGACCACGGTGACGATGTAGACGGCCCTGCGCTTGGCGGACTGGCGCAGGCCGTTGCGGAGCAGGGACAGCTTCAGTCTGACCATCACGGGGGTGATCGGCCTTGCGGTGGCCTTGGTGGCGGGGTCTGCTGCCGGTCCCGCGCCGCTGGCGGGTCCGGTCAGCGGTCCTGGGCCTGTCATCGGGTGCCTCCGCCCAGCCAGTCGAGCGAGCTGCCGGTGCCGCTGTCCTGGGCGCCGACGAGCTCCAGGAAGGCCGCCTGAAGAGAGGGCGCGGCGCCGCGCACCTCGGCGAGCGGGCCGTGCGCGCGGATCCGGCCGGCGGCCATCACCGCGACCCAGTCGCACAGGGACTCGACGAGCTCCATCACATGGCTGGAGAAGACGACGGTCGCCCCGGATGCCGTGTACCGCTCCAGGACGCCGCGGATGGTCTGCGCGGAGACCGGGTCGACGCCCTCGAACGGTTCGTCGAGGAACAGGACTTCGGGGTTGTGCAGCAGGGCGCAGGCGAGCCCGGTCTTCTTGCGCATGCCGGTCGAGTAGTCGACGACGAGCTTGTGCTGGGAGCCCGCGAGGCCGAGTACGTCGAGCAGCTGGGTGGCCCGCTTGTCGACCTCGGCACCGGGCAGGCCGCGCAGTCTGCCGGTGTACGCGAGGAGTTCACGGCCCGAGAGCCGCTCGAACATGCGCAGGCCTTCGGGCAGCACCCCGATGCGTGACTTGACGTCCACCGGGTCGCGCCACACATCGCGGCCGACGATCTCCACCGTGCCCGCGTCCGGTCTGAGCAGGCCGGTGATCATGGAGAGGGTGGTGGTCTTGCCCGCGCCGTTCGGACCGACGAGGCCTATGAAGCGGCCTGCGGGGAGGTCCAGGTCGATTCCGGCGACGGCCGTCTGCTGTCCGAAGTTTTTCCACAGGCCCTGGACGCGGACGGCGCTCGGCGCCGCGCTCCGCGGCTCGTCGGAGTGCGCGGCCTGCGCCGGTCCTGCCGCTTCTGCCGGCGCCTTTGCCGCTTGAACGGCGGCTGGTGCGTCGGGGACGGCTGCTGCGTGCGGCGTATTGGTGGTACTCGCGGCTTTCGCCGGGTCTGCGCCTGTCACCGGTTCGCCTCTCCCCGTGGTCCTCGCGTCATGCATGACGATGTCGCTCACGACGATACGGGGTTCGGCGAAGACGCCCATGAGCCTGTGGATAACCCGGCGGCGCGGCCTGTGGATAACTCGAACTCCGTGGCCGGACCGGGCTGACGGCCGTCCGTTCCGGCCCGGGACGAGCGGCTGCCGGCGCTCCCCGCTCCGGCAAGTAATCCCGCTGCCCGGCTCCCGGCTCACTGCTCAGCCGCCAGCCCAGCCGCCCGTCCGCTTCCGCCTTCGCCTCCGTTTCCGTTCGGTCCGCGCGGGCTCGTCAGTCGGGTCAGTCGCGTCCGCAGGCGTACGCCAGCGGCGCGAGCATTTCCGCGGCCGCGGGTAGCCAGCGGTTTACAGCGGTGGGGTGGCAGACCCATTGGACGACGCCCCGGCCGCCGTAACGGGTGGGCGGGGCGGCGATGTAGGAGCCCTCGCCGAGTGCGGTCAGGTCGAGCCGGTCGGGGTGCCAGCCGATCCTGCGCAGCAGTTGGGGCAGCTTGGCCGCGGCGCCCGGCTGTACGAGGAAGTGGAGGCGGCCGGTGGGTGTGCGGATCACGGGGCCGAGTGCGAGGCCGAGGCGTTCCATACGGGCCAGCGCCAGGAGTCCGGCGGTCTCGGGGACGTCGAGGGCGTCGAAGGTGCGCCCGGTCGGCAGCAGGACGGACGCCGTGGGCTGCTGTTCCCACATCCGGCGGGCCACGCTCGGGCTGCCGGTCGCCTGCGACGACCAGTCCTCCCGCATGGGATGGGCGCCGGGCGCGGGGCAGGCTGGATCGCCGCACGAACAGGTCTGGGTGCCGTCGGCCACCTCAAGCCAGGCCCCGGGGAACACGTCCCAGTGGCGCTCCTCCGCGTAGCCCACGGCGGTGTCGGGCAGCGCGTCGCCGTACTGCTGGGTGAGCCGTACGGCGGACGGCCGGGCCGCGGACTTGCGGGCCGCGGGCGCGGCAGCCGGGGACGGTTGGATCCTGGTGGACGCCGAAGGCGCGGTGGTCGGGGGCGATATCGGCGCGGTGGCTGCGGACATGGCCGGAAAGCGGGCTGAGCTGGGGGCTGAAGTCACTCCGATGGTCTCTTCCACATTCGGCTCAACTCCTCTAGTAACTCGGGGTTACGGCTCGACTCCGCGCCGGAGAGGAGTATTGCTTTCGCATACGGGGCGCACGGATGCACGGGTGGGGGCGCGCGTGGGCGGGGGCACCGTGCGGAGGGTAACCAAGGGAAGGGGTGGGACGACCCATGGTTACGCAACGTGTCGGAGCGTCACTTATCGGGCATTCCTCGTATGTCCCGCATCGACTGTTTGTTTGCTGGGCATCGATCATCGCGAAGGGCCTTGTGGGAGGTTCCTCGCCGGCCGGGGCCACGTTCCGGCGAGGAACCTCCCCGGGCGGCGTCGGCGGACGCGTCTCCCAGGGGGAGTTCTCACAAGGAACGCTCCTGGTACTTCCGCGGACGGTCCGTGGTCCTTTGGAAGACGCTCCCGGGGTGAGCGAGTGCGTGCCCGAAGCGGGCGTGCCTTGAAGTGGCCTTCCGGCACGGGTTCCACGACAGCCCGCGACAGCTCACGGAAGCTCACGGAATCACCGGAGCCCGACGCGCCGGGATACCAGCCCTCGGGGCGCCGAAGAGCCGCCACCAGGGGTCTCGTTACCGGACACATAGAAATATCCGACCAGTGCTGGGCAGGCATCACCGTAGCCACAGGGGGTACGACGCCATGGCCGCAAGGCCGCTTGTCGCGCGGCAGCCGAACGAACGGTTGCAGGCGCTCATTCAGGAAGCCGCTTGCTCCAACGCGGGGTTGGCCCGCCGGGTCAACCTCTGCGGTGCGGAGCACGGCCTCGATCTGCGATACGACAAGACATCAGTGGCGCGCTGGCTGCGCGGACAGCAGCCGCGTGGCCGCGCGCCGGCCGTCATCGCCGAGGCGCTCGGGCGCAAGCTGGGCCGGACGGTCACCATCGACGAGATCGGCATGGCCAACGGCAAGAACCTCGCCTCCGGCGTCGGTCTCATGTTCTCGCCGACCGTGCTCGGCGCCATCGAGCAGGTCTCCGAACTGTGGCGCAGCGACGTGGGTCGCCGCGACTTCCTGACCGGCTCCGCCGTCGCCGCGTCCGCGCTCGTCGAACCCAGCCGCGACTGGCTGATCTCCGCCCCCGACGCCCAGGTCGCGCGCACCGCGGGCCCGCGGGTCGGGCTCTCCGACGTGGCCGCACTGCGCGCCATGACCCAGGCCCTGGTGGACCTCGACCACCAGTACGGCAGCGGGCAGGTGCGCCCCGTCATCGTGCACTACCTGAACAGCGTCGTCTCCGGGCTGCTGTCCGGGTCCTACCGGGAGGCGGTGGGCCGCGACCTGTTCGCGGCGGCGGCGCGGCTCACCGAACTCGCCGGGTACATGGCCGTCGACACCGGTCAGCCCGGTCTTGCGCAGCGCTACTACATCCAGGCGCTGCGGCTCTCCCAGGCCGCGGGGGACCGCGGGTACGGGGGCTACGTCCTGGCCGCGTCGATGAGCCATCTGGCGGCCCAGCTGGGCAATCCGCGTGAGATCGCGCAGCTCGCGCGTGCCGCGCAGGAAGGCACACGAGGCCGTGTCACGCCGCGCGCGCAGGCCATGTTCCACGCGGCGGAGGCACGCGGCCACGCACTGCTCGGAGACGCCCGCCAGGCCCAGGACGCGGCGGGCCGCGCGCTCACGGCGATGGAACGCGCGGTGGGACAGCCCGATGCGGGCGACGACCCGGTGTGGATCGCGCACTTCGACGAGGCGTATCTCGCCGATGAACTGGCGCACTGCCACCGCGACCTCGGGCAGTCCGAGGCGGCGGCTAGGCGTGCACGGGAGTCGCTGGCCGGCCACCCGGCGACCCGCGCCCGACGCCGCGCCATCGGCTACGTCCTGCTCGCCACCGCACAGGTGCAGCAGCGCGAGGTCGAACAGGCCTGCCACACCGGCCTGCAGGCCGTCGAGCTGCTCGGCTCCCTGCGCTCGAACCGCGGCGCGGAGTACCTGGAAGACCTCCAGGAACGCCTGGCCCCGTACCGGGACGAGCCGGTGGTACGGGAATTCGGCGCGCGACTGGAACTCCAGGCGGCGTGAGACACGGGCCGCGGCGTTGAGCGGCGGCTCGTGGCCAAGACCGTGGCCCAGGCGTGTGCCGTGGCCCCGGCGGTCCCGCCCGGGCCGTCCGACGCGCTCGTGCGGGACGGAACCGACAGATGTGACGTACGACATGGTGACGCCGCGGTGCCGGGCCGCGATTGGCGAAAAACTGCTCTGTGCAGGAGGGATGTGTTCCTCGGGCTCGTCCTGTGGCCGTTCCGTGTCCGTCGCGCCATGAGGACGGCCTGAGCTGCGTGGCACCCTGCTGCGGGCAACCGGTAGCGTAATCCGACGTTCCGAAGGTCCCCCATCAGTAGGAGTCCCGGTGACGCAGAGCGGACAGGGCGAGGATGCGCATCGTGCCTCGATGCGACAGCCGCGCGAGGGCATCGTGCTGCCCGCCGACGGCAGCGAGCCGCTGATGCCGGGCGCCACCGGAGACCAGACCACCCCTGCGGGCGGCACTCCCTGGGGCCAGCCGTGGGGACCGGAGGCTTCCGGCCTGCCTCCCGCGGGCCCCGACATCCCGGCCGCGACGCCGGGCGAAGCCTGGGGGGCCGTGCCCGGTATGCCGCAGCCCCCAGCCCCGCAGTGGAACCCCGGCCCCGGTCTGCCGCAGCAGCCAGGACCCGGCCCGTTCCTGCCGTCCCAGCAGTCCGGAGCGGCCCTGCCCATGCCGCAGCAGCCCGGGGCGGACGCGCTGCCCCCTGCGCCGCAGCACGCGGCCGGCGCCTACCCGCCGCAGACCGGACCGGGCGTTCTCCCGCCGCAGTCCATGAACGCCGCCCCGCTGCCGCCGGCCGTCGGATACCAGATACCCGGCGGCGGCGCGCTGCCGCCGGCCACCGGGCAGGCCGGAGCACTGCCTCCGCTGGCCAACGGCGGGCCGTCGGCTGGCTTCGGACCTGGTGGCGGGCCATCGTTTTCCGGCCACGGTGATTCGTTGCCTCCGGCGTCGTCGTACCCGGGGCCCGGCGCCGCACCGCTGCCGCGCATGGGTGACGAGGCCGCGACCCAGTACCTCCCGCCGATAGCCGCCGGCGGCCCGGCTCCCGTCGCCGGCCCCGGCGCCCTGCCGCCCGAGATGCCCGCCGCGGACGAGACGCAGCGCCTCGGCCGGGTGCCGCAGCACCAGGCCAGGCCGGCGCACGGCAGGCACGGCGCACCCGCGCCCGCCGCGCACCCTGACAGCCAGCCCACCCAGTACATCGCCCCCGTGCCCGCCGCGCCGACCGGCGCTCCCTACGGGATCCGGCCGGGCGCGCCCGGCGACGCAGGTGCCGCGGGCCAGGACGGCACGACCGACCGACAGCCGCCGGCGGAGTTCGACAGCCTCTTCCGCACTCAGCCGGAGCCCGGCGACGCCGGTTCCACCCAGCGGATGCCCCGCATCGACGCGCAGGCGCGCGGTCGGGGCCAGGGGCCGTACGGCGCGGGTGCGCCGGGGGCCGGCGCGGGATACGACCGGACCGGTCAGGGGCGTGACGGTTACGGTCAGGACGGTTACGCGTCCGCGGGGCACGACGACGCGGGCGGCAGGGGAGCGCAACGGCGTGATGGACGCGGCAAGGGTCCGCTGATCGCGGCGCTGGGCGTCGGCATCGTGGTGCTCGGTGTCGGTGCGGGCGCGCTGCTCAGCGGTGGTGGCGACGACGACAAGAAGGACGCCAACAAGCCGCTGTCCGCGACGGCCCCGGCCCACACCTCCAAGTCGCCGTCCGTCGACCCCGCCCAGGCCCAGGCCGCCGCGCTCGACAAGCTCCTCGCGGACAGCAACGACAGCCGTGACGCCGTCATCAGCGCCGTCGCCAACGTCAAGGTCTGCAAGAATCTCGGTCCGTCCGCGGCCGATCTGCGTAACGCGGCCAAGCAGCGCGGAAGCCTGATCACCCGGCTCTCCGGGCTCTCCGTCGACAAGCTCCCCCGGCACGACGCGCTCACCACCGCGCTCACCAACGCGTGGCGGGCGTCCGCGTCCGCGGACAACCACTACGCGGCATGGGCCGATCAGGTCGCCGGCAAGAAGGGCTGCCACAAGGGGCATGCCCGCGATACGGGTGAGGTCGGGGCCGGGAACAAGGCGAGTGGGGACGCGACGCGGGCGAAGCAGGAAGCTTCCGGCCTGTGGAACTCCATCGCCAGGAAGTACGGGTTGACCACTCGGGACAAGTCCGAGCTTTGACCTGCTCCCTCCTGGAGGAGGGAGCACAGGTCAAGACGCCGCGTTCTCCAGTGTCTGGACCACGTCGACGAAACCCTCGCGGCCACAGACCAGATGGCCGGCGTGGACGACTTGGAAAGTGACGTGCGTGTTGACCAGCCGGGGGTAGTGGCGGGCTGCGATGAGGTCTTCGAAACGCCAGCTCAGTACGGGCGTGAGGCCGCCGGTGTCCACGCGCAGGCCGTTGTCGAAGGCGTGCCGCAGCGTGTTGGTGGTGACGTCCGCGGTGCCGAGGGATTCGACGGCCCTGCGCAGGACCGTGTAGGCGATCCAGGTGGTCTGCACGCCCGCGTCCGACGGGTCGATGCGGTTGTCGCCGAAGGCGTACGTGTGGATCACCTTCCGCATCGTGTCCCACTTGGGGTCGCTCGCCACGGGATACCAGCCGGTGACGTAGGCGTTCTCGTACGGGCTTTGGGCGCCGCCCATGCGGTCTATCACCGACTGGTCGACGCTGCCGAGCACCGAGCCGACCCTGACCTTCGCGTACTGGTCGCGGATACGCCGGAAGGAGTCGAAGAAGGTGGCGGTGCGGTCGCCGAGTGCCACCGACACACAGCCCTTGCCACCGCCGCTCACCTTGGACAGGGCCTGCCCGGCGGGAGCGGTGTACTCGGCGGCGCCCTCGGGGACGCGGATGTCGGTCGCGGCGACGTGCCCCTGTGTCCGCAGGCCCGAGTCGAGCAGCACCGGGAGGCTGTCACTCGCGTTGGTGGCCGGACGCACCAGCGCGACACCCGAGCAGCCGGACCCGAGTTGCTGTCCGTTGCCGGCGAGCAGGGCGGGCTGGCCGCCGTTGACGGGATAGGACAGCGGGCTGGTGAACTCCTCGTCGCTGAGGCCGTAGCCGCCGATGTAGGAGATTCCGGCGGCTTCCAACGGGGCGAGGAAGGAGCGGCTGTACTGGCTGTACGAGCCGACCACCGCGACGACCTTCTCCTCGACGGCGCGGCGGGCGCAGGTGGCGGCGCCCTTCGCGGTGTTGTGCTCGTTGCAGGTGATCACGGTGAGCTTGTGGCCGCCGAGTCCGCCGTTCTCGTCGGCCCAGCGTGCGTAGGCCTGCGCCAGCGCCGGCATACCGGGCTTGTTGGTCGCCGTGGTGTCCTCGGGAGCCCACGTCATGACCTTGATCTGCTCACCCGAACCTCCGCCTGCGCCCGGCAGCACACCGCAGCCCGCGGTGAACACCCCGCAGAGCGCCGCAGTCGCCAGTGTACGGAGAGTGAGCGACCGCCCGCGGTGCGGGTGGCGCAGGAATGGGAGAAGCGCGAGGAGATGAGCGGGGAGAAAAGAACGCCCGCTACGCCGACCGGTCATGAAACCGCACGATTCCGTCGTTCCACGAATCTCCGCGGGCAGAATGAGTAACGGAAAGTGACGTGAAGGTGAAGAACAGGGGCACTGAGTGATCTTCCGCAGGGCGTACGTATGATCACACACCGTGCAGAGTTCCGAGAAGTCTTCCCGTCACGGCCGTGGCTCATCCACCATGGACGTCATGCCACTGAATGACATGCCGTGGTGGCGCTGGCGCAGCAATGTGCGCTCCGCGCTGCACATGCTCTCCGATCCGCGATTCCAGCATGAGTGCTGGCTCGCCGGCCGTACCGAGTACGGGGACGTCACCGACGCGGTCTACCGCCTCGTCGAGGACACCTGGCTGGACAACTGGTCAGCCGAGAAATACGTCGGGACGGTCTTCCGCGATTCGCAGGAGGCCTCGCTCGTCGATGTCGCCGTCCTGCGGGTACTGCGGATCATGCACCAGGTCGGCCCCGATGCGCAGGTCGCCGCCTATATGGAGCACCATGGCTGGCCGGAGGCGGTACGGGCGGCGCGTGACGCCCATGTGCGGCTCGCCACCAGCGACGGGGATAACCCGGATGAGCCGCCCAGATCGCTCGAAGTGCTACGGATCATGACCCGGACCCCCTGAGCCGACCGGGCTGCCGGGCCGCGATCCGGCCGCTGCCTGCGAGCGCTCAAGCACCTGGCCGGGCGCCCGTCCCCGCTGCCGCCGGCTCCGACGACCGACGGCGTTTCGCGCTCCTCCGCTTATTCTTGCGGACATGAACGAGCCGTCCGACCGTGACCCCGCGCACACCGGCACCGCGCCCGCCGGGCCCGCCGGTCAGCAGTACGTGCTGACCCTGTCCTGTCCTGACAAGCAGGGCATCGTGCATGCCGTGTCGAGTTATCTCTTCATGACCGGCTGCAACATCGAGGACAGTCAGCAGTTCGGGGACCATGACACGGGCCTGTTCTTCATGCGCGTGCACTTCACGGCCGGCGACCCGGTGACCCTGGCGAAACTGCGGGCGAGTTTCGCGGCGGTCGGTGATTCGTTCCGCATGGAATGGCAGATCGACCGCGCCGACCAGAAGATGCGCATCGTGCTGATGGTCTCCAAGTTCGGACACTGCCTGAACGATCTACTGTTCCGGGCGAGCACCGGTGCGCTGCCCGTGGAGATCGCGGCCGTGGTCTCCAACCACACCGACTTCGCCGAACTGGTCGCCTCGTACCACCTTCCGTTCCGCCATATTCCGGTCACCGCGGACACCAAGTCCGAGGCCGAGGCGGAGGTGCTCGAACTGGTCAGGGCCGAGCAGGTCGAACTGGTCGTGCTCGCCCGCTATATGCAGGTGCTCTCGGACGACTTCTGCAAGCAGCTCAGCGGCCGGATCATCAACATCCACCACTCCTTCCTGCCGAGTTTCAAGGGCGCCAAGCCCTATCACCAAGCGCACACACGCGGCGTGAAACTGATCGGCGCCACGGCCCACTACGTGACGGCCGACCTCGACGAGGGGCCGATCATCGAGCAGGAGGTCGAGCGGGTCGGACACGGCATGACCCCGAAGCAACTGGTCGCCGTCGGCCGCGACGTGGAGCGCCGCGCCCTGGCGCGCGCCGTCTCCTGGCACGCCGAACACCGGATCCTGCTGAACGGGCGGCGAACGGTGGTCTTCGCCTGACGGTGGACGGGGTCACATGCGGCTGAGTGAGGCGACGGCGGTCAGTACGTCCGCGATCGCGTGACGGTCACCGGTGCTGCCTGCCGCCGCCTCCGCCGGAGAGATATGGCCCGCGGCCAGACGGCAGAACTCGAAGTCGTCCAGTGCCACATGGGCGACCTCGCGGCCGAAGGGCCCGGTGGCGGCCGTGCGGCCACGGGTGCGGTGGCCGCCGATGAGCGCGGACTCCATGCCCGCGGCGGCGTCCAGAGCGACCAGCCACTCGCCGCCCGCCGCACCCTCGATCTCCAGGCGCAGCATCCGTCCGCTCCCGTCCGCCGCGTGCTGCGGATGTCCGGCAGGACCGCACCGCCTGCCGCGCCGGGCGGCCAGCGCGCCCGGCAGCCGTCGTGCCGTGAGCTCGATGATGGCGTGCATATGGCGCGGAGCGGCCCAGCCGTACGGGTAGTCGACGGCGGCGGCGATGTCACTGGCGTGGATCCAGCACTCGAAGGCGCGGTCCACCAGGGCGTCTCGCAGCGGAAGGACGAAGTCGCCGTACGGGACGGGTCGGGCGGCGACATCGTCGGCGGCGGTCCCGTGCTGCGGCACGCCGTGGCCCGGGCCGCGGAAGTCCGTCCGGCCGTGTTCCGCAGCGCCGTGTCCGGTGCGGCCGGCGCCGTCCGGTGTGCTGCCCGCCGCGGACGCGGCCGTGCGGACCAGACGGTGGCTCTGCGCACGCCACGGGATGCGGATGGCGCTGGTCGGCGGGGCGGACGCGGCGTGCCAGTAGGCCTTGGTGCGTTTGACCGGATCAAGACCGGACGGGGTGTGGGTGCCCAGCGGGTCGGGCAGGCCGAGGGCGACGGCGACCAGGCCGTCGACGGTCAGCAGATGGCCGAGAACCGCCGCTACGGTCGTCCTGCGGCTCACCGGAAGATCATCCTCGTACCAGCGCAGCCGCACCGGAGCATGCCATTCCGGGGCGTCGATGTCCTGGAGCAAGGCGTCGAGCCGGGCGGTCTCCGCGTCGTACGGGGCTGCCCAGACGGGTACCGGGATGCGCGGCGGGCGGCGGGCCAGGCTCGACTCCAGGACACGGGTCCGCAGGCCGGGATCGAGGTCGAGACTCTCCACGGGATGCAGCAGGCCCACCGCGTCGCGCAGCAGCAGTGCCTCCTCCGCGCAGGCTCCGCAGTCGCCGAGGTGGAGCTCCACCGCCTCGGCCTCCCACGGCGAACAGGCCGCCAGCGCCCAGGCGCCGAGCAGCGACTTCAGCGCCCGGTGCGACAGGACGTACGGCACCGTCTGGTGCGGTTCGTGCGGTGTCCGGGCGGGCTCGGACCGCTCGTCCGGTGCATCGGAAGGCACAGACCGCTTGCGCGCCCCTTGAGCGGGTACCGACGGCGTGTGCTTCGGCCGTGCGCTCCCGGCCGCCCCTGAGGCGTGGGCCGCGCGGCCCGGTGGGTCGGGGAGCGGCCGTACGGAGTCCTCGACGGAGTAGCGCGGTACCGGGACCCGGGGCTGGTCTTCGAGGCCTGCGGGCGGCGGGGAGTTGTGCGGCCGCGGGGAGCCGGCCGGCTCCCGTGGTCCGTCGTGCTCCCCGGGGTGGTGGGAGTACCTCGCATGCTCTTCGGGCGATGGCGGAGGGTCGGTATCGCTCACGTCGGTCTCCTGTGTCCGGGAGGTGTGTCCGGTGCGGAGGGTGAGGTCTGGTCGCCGAGCGGGTGGTCCTCGGGACCGGCGCTGTGGGCCGTGGCCATCAGCTGTAGTCCCAGGCGTAGGCGCTGATGGGTCTCGGCTTCGGTGATGCCGAGGTCGGCGGCGGTCTGGCGGCAGTCGCGGCGCTTGAAGTAGGCCAGTTCAAGCGCGGCGCGCAACGGGGCGGGCATCGACGTCATCAGGTGGTCCGCGCGCGCCGTCACCGACGCCCTGTGCACCGTGCGCTCCAACTCGTCCAGGCCGTCCTGCTCCCCGTCGCCATGAGCGAGCGCGGCGGCCCGTGCCTCGCGCAAACGCCGCACGGCCAGCCGGCGGGTGAGTTCGGTGAGCCAGGAGCGCAACGTGCCCTGCGACGGGTCGTAGCCTTCCGGGTGCGCCCAGAGGCGGGCGAAGACCTCGCCGGTGAGCCGGTCGGCGGCGGCGTCGTCCGCGAGCCCGCGGTGCGCGAGGCCGCGCACGAGCGAGGCGAAACGGTCGTACGACTCACCGAGTGCCGCCGCCTCGCCGTCCACCAGGCGCCGTCGCAGGGCGCGGTCCCGGTCGGCCGGTGCGCTGTGAGCCATGCGGAACCTCCTCGGCTTGGCGCGTTCGTCCTTTTGGTGCGTTCGTCCTTGACCGCGATGCTGCGGATGCCGTCGGTCCGAGCGAATCGGCAGGTCCACCCGTCCCGTCGAGCGCGTCGGTCCCATCCGTCTGCCGGCCGGCTCGGACCGTCTTCCCGAATGTAGTAGCCACGGCCGAAAATGCACGTCCCTTTCCGGTAATGTGCGCCCCCGCGCGAGCCACGCATCGCGCAGAAAACATCACCTTCTATAGGGTTTTGGATTGGTTTTCTCTTCGCGATCGGCCAGAGAGTGCGGCCAAGAAGGTTTGAGCCATCCATCCGGTGATTCCCGTACGGGTGTTTCATGATGGAACACCCGGGGCAGCCGCGCAGTTGGCAACGTAGGGACTGCTTCCGGGGACAGCGAGCGAAGGGCTGTGTGGCGTGGCGCTCAAGATGACCGAGGACGCGCAGGGCGAGTGGGCCGTGCTGCGGGTATCGGGCGAGATGGACCTGGTGACCTCTCCCTTGCTGCGCGAGCAGGTGCACAACGCCGTCGCCGACGGCCGCCACAGCCTCGTACTCGACCTGTCCGACGTGCTGTTCTGCGACTCCAGCGGGGTCGGTGTGCTCATCGCCACGCGCCGCCTGATGCGTTCCTGCCGCGGCCGACTGCGTGTCGTGCTGCCCGCCCACGGGGCGGAGGAGGGGTCGCACGTCAACCGTGTGCTCACCGCCCTGGGTGTGCGCCGCCTCTTCGAGGTGTACGCGGACGCGGCCGAGGCCACGGACGACACGGCGCGCCCGCTGTCGGCCTGACGCGAGCGCGCGGCCGGTTCCGCTCGGTGCGGAGCCGTTCTGTACGGGTGTGTGGCGACCAGGTCTGGCGCGGAGCTACCGGGCGCGGGGCGCGGGTGGGGCGCCCGGGCCTTCGGCACCGTCCGCCGTACGCTCCCCCGTGCGCCGTCTGCTGCTCCCCGCGCGCTTAGTGGAACTCCCGCCCACCCGCAAGGGGCATACGCTCGCCGGGGCCCGGCGACGTACCCTCCGGTCACGAGGACGTTGGCCGCCCGTCACCCGGCGGCGCATCCCAAACCCGTGCCGAACGGGGACGGGAGCACCCCTGGGCCCGTGGGCACGAGACGGGGGCGCCTGCCACGCCCGCGGGCGCTGGAGAGTTCTCGGCAGGATGGACCCACCTGACATGTGAGGCGGCCCGACGACATGGTCACTCCCGAGTACGAGCGCAGGGTCGCCGCCCGGTTCGCCGGCTTCGACCAGGACGGCAACGGCTACATCGACCGTGAGGACTTCAGCGCGGCGGCCAGGGCGCTGCTGGCCGAATTCAGCACCACGGCCCGGTCGGACAAAGGGCAGGCGCTGTTCATCGGGGCCGAGGCGTTCTGGCAGGGCATGGCCGGGATCGCCGATCGGGACGGCGACCAGCGCATCACCCGGGACGAGTTCGTGAACGGCGCGGTCAAACGACTGCGCGACAACCCCGACCGGTTCGCCGCGATCGCCCGCCCCTTCCTGCACGCCGCACTCGCCATCGCGGACGGCGACCAGGACGGCGCGGTCAGCGTTCAGGAGATCGGGCGCGTCCTGCGGGTGCTCGGCGTGCGTACGGAGCTCGCGGACACCGCCGCGGCCTCGATCGGAGCAGCCTCGATCGGAGCGGACGGGCACGGGGCCGGGGACGGCAGGGTCGCTGAGGACGCGATCGTGGCCGCGTTCGCGCAGTACTTCACGGTTCCGGAGTAGCGGCACCGGCACGCCAGGACGGGTGCCGCAGGACGTCGTAGGACCGCACCACGGGCCTCGTGGTGACGGAGTGTAGCGATTAACGCTTGTGGAGCGTCCATGTTGCGTTGCGTCGTATGTGCGACTCGTCACGTCACGGAGTCAGCGTCCTGCTCCGGTACCTTGTGTGAAATGCGAGTGGTTCCGAGGCCGAGGCATTGCGGTGGCGCCCCTGCGGTGGCTCCGGATGCGGTCATGTGCGCCGCTCAGAGCGCAGGGTGCAGTGTCACGCCCGCCTGTTCGACTCCCCGCAGTGCGCGTCGCACAGTATGCCGTACGCGTAATCCTTCGCGCTGGAATATGCCCGAAGCGCTTGTTGGGGTGACTGTACGTCAACCATGCTGTCTCCCAAGGAGGTCACGTTCCGTGAACTTCATGGCTCATCAGAGGCGCGAGGCGATGTTTCCCCCGGGGGTGCCTCCCAGGCCTTTCAGGCATGGGGAGAGCTTGCAGAGCCTGGGTGGTACTCCCAGGCCGGTTCGGATGGTGTGAGCGGTGCAGGTGCTTCAAGTACAGCTGGAGGTCCGGCCCGACCCCGCGGAGGTGGGGAGGGCGAGAAGATGGGTGCGGTCCCGGCTTGCCAGGTCGGGCATAGCGGCCGACGAGCCGATCGCGGAGACGTTGATCCTGATCGTCTCCGAACTGGTCACCAACGCCGTGGTGCACACCGGCTGCCCGGCCGTCCTGCGCATCCTGTTGCGCGGCGCACCGGACACGGCGCCGGTCCGGGAGGCCAGGGCGGCGGGCCAGGCGGCCCGGGAAGCGGCGCCGCGTGACGCGCGTGACGCACGGTCCTGCCTGCCGGACGCCGGACAGGACGGGCCGGATGCGCGGTGCGGGTCCGGCATCGTGGTGGGTTCGGTGCGGGTCGAGGTCGCCGACGCCTGCGCCCGGCCGCCACGACCCCGGCAGGTCGACGGCGACGAGACGGGCGGCCGGGGCCTGGCGCTGGTCGACGGCCTCGCGGACCGCTGGGGTTGGGAGCCGTCCGGCGCCGGCAAGCGCATCTGGTGCGAACTCGACCGCGGCACTCCGGCCGCCGCACCGCCGCGGATGGAAATGGAATACGAGAACCACACGGCGTACGAGAGCATGGCGGCGTACGAAGCGGTGTGAACGCGCCGGTTTGTGCGGGCGTGCGCCCAGGTCCGCGGCTGGAGGTGCGGAGCACTTGGGATGCGCGTACGGGCCGCGGCTGGTGTGCGCGGGTACGTGCGGCCCTTGTGCGCCCCCTGGTGCGCCCGTGCTGCCCGGTGCGTCGTCCGCACGTCACGAATCCGTGATCAGGTGTTGACGTGACGTGTCCGTTTGATCACGCTTGTGGCAGCGATTCGCTGTGAGGGGACGCCGAGAGCGCCAGGGGGACGCGCTTGGCGAGTGCGGGTCGTCCCGCGGTGTCCGTCTCCTCGGGCAGGAGTCCTTCCCGGTGCCTCAAGGGCCCGGGCGGGGGGCGTCTTGCATGGCCTGGGGGCAGTGGGGGAGCACCTTGGTCGGGCCGGTCCGCCGGGGCCGGATGGCGGCGCGTGCCGCAGTGCACAGACCGTGCTGCGGAGCTGCCGCCGCCCGGGTCCCAGACGGCCCCCGCACCTGCCCATGCGCGACGGCTCCCGCATCCCGTCAAGCGGCACCGCCTGCGGCACGGGCAACGGCTGGCGCGTGGCCCCCGTCGTCCGGGCGGAGCCCGTCTGTCGTACGAAATGTGCGACGGTATGCGGTCGGTGTCACGCCGACGGCAGACTGCAAGTGCTGGCGCATCGACTGGGCGGTGCCGAAACCGGCATCGCGGGCCACCTGGTCGACCGAGAGAGTGGTCGACTCCAGCAGCTGCCGGGCCCGTTCGACGCGCTGTGTCGTCAGCCACTGCCCGGGGCTCACCGCGATCTCCGCACGGAAGTGCCGGGTGAAGGTCCGTACCGACATGGCCTCCTGCTCGGCCATGTCCCGCAGCTGGATCGGCTCGTGTAGCCGCTCAAGCGCCCAGGCGCGGGCCCTGGCGGTGGTCGCTTGCTGCGGCTCGCCCGCCGGCCGCTGGATGTACTGGGCCTGCCCGCCGTCGCGGTGCGGCGGTACGACGGTGCGGCGCGCGAGCTCGTTGGCGATGGCGGCGCCGTGGTCGCGGCGTACGACATACAGGCAGAGGTCGATGCCCGCGGCCACACCCGCCGACGTGAGCACCTCGCCGTCGTCGACGAAGAGCACGTCCGCGTCGACCCTGACCTTGGGAAAGAGACGCTGGAAGTGCTCCGCGGACGACCAGTGGGTGGTCGCCGGGCGCCCGTCCAGGTAGCCCGCGGCGGCCAGGACGTAGCTGCCGGTGCAGATGGAGATCAGTCGGGTGCCGGGGGTGAGGTGTGCGAGGGCGGCGGCCAGTTCGGGTGTGAGCGTGCCGTCCTCGAAGACCGGTCCGAGTTCGTACGTGCTGGGCACCACGACGGTGTCGGCGGTGGCCAGCGCCTCGGGGCCGTTCTCCACCAGCACGCTGAAGTCGGCGTCCGTGGTCACCACGCCGGGCGGCCGGGCGGAACAGGTCACGACGTCGTACAGCTGCCGCCCCGCGGCATCCCGCGCCTTGCCGAAGATCCGCTGCGGAATGCCGAGCTCGAAGGGGAGCAGGCCGTCGAGGGCCAGCACGACGACACGATGCCGGCGCGGCGGAGGCGGTTCCGGCGAAGACGGTTCGGACGCGAGTGACGCGATGAGGGCCATGGCCTGATCCTAATGAACACTGTCCTTCCGGCCACTCGTTTGACCGTGACTCTCCAGCGAACCTGGCGGAGTGACGCACATAACCGACACCCGCACGCCCAAAGAACAGCCGGAACGGCCCGACGACCAGTCCGACGACCAGCCCCGGGCGACCGCACCCCGTGACCCGCGGACCACGCAGCAAACGCCCGGCGCACACACCGCACCGCAGGCGCCTGGCGCACGCACCGCGCCCGGCACGCCCAAGTTCCGCATCCTCACCCTGCACCGCGCCTGGTTCGTCGCGGCCGTCACCTTCGTCACGGTGATGGGCGCGGCGGCCTTCCGCTCCCTGCCCGGTCTGCTGATCGACCCGCTGCACCAGGAGTTCCACTGGTCGCGCGGCATGATCGGCCTCGCCGTCTCGGTCAACCTCGCGCTCTACGGACTCACGGCGCCGTTCGCCGCCGCCCTGATGGACCGTTTCGGTATCCGCCGGGTCGTGGTCGTCGCGCTGAGCGTCATCACGCTCGGCTCGGGCCTGACCGTGTGGATGACGGCCGTGTGGCAACTGCTCCTGTGCTGGGGCCTGCTGGTCGGCCTCGGCACCGGATCGATGGCACTCGCCTTCGCGGCCACCGTCACCAACCGCTGGTTCACCGAGCGCCGCGGCCTGGTCAGCGGCATCCTCACGGCGGCCTCCGCGTCCGGGCAGCTGATCTTCCTGCCGGTGCTCTCCCGGCTGGTGGTGCACCACGGCTGGCGGCCCGCCGCGGTGACCGTCTCGCTCACGGCGCTCGCGGTGGTGCCGTTCGTCTGGCTGCTGCTGCGCGACCATCCGGCGGACGTGGGCCTGAAACCGTATGGCGCCGGTGAGTTCATACCGAAGCCCGCGCCGGTGACCGGCGCCGCGCAGCGCACCTTGAAGGTGCTCTTCACCGCGGCGCGCACCGGCACGTTCTGGCTGCTCGCGGGCGCCTTCGCGATCTGCGGCGCGTCCACCAACGGCCTGGTCCAGACGCACTTCGTGCCCGCGGAACACGACCACGGCATGCCCCTCACGACCGCGGCCTCCCTGCTCGCGGTGGTCGGTGTCTTCGACGTCGCGGGAACGGTGGCGTCCGGCTGGTTCACCGACCGCTTCGAGGCACGCCGGTTGCTGGCCGTCTACTACGCGCTGCGCGGCGTCTCGCTGCTCTTCCTGCCGGTGCTGCTCGGGCCGAGCGTGCATCCGACGATGCTCTTCTTCATCGTCTTCTACGGGCTCGACTGGGTGGCCACCGTGCCGCCCACCCTGGCCCTGTGCCGCGAGCACTTCGGCGAGGACAGCGCCATCGTCTTCGGCTGGGTACTCGCCTCCCACCAGATCGGCGCCGCGCTCATCGCCTTCCTCGGCGGCGTGGCCCGCGACGCCTTCGGTTCGTACGACGTGGTCTGGTACGCCGCGGGTGCGCTGTGCGCGGCGGCGGCGCTGATGTCGCTGGTGATCGCGCCGGGGCGGCGGGCGTCGGCCGTGCTGCCGACGGCCGCCTGAACGCCGCCGTCAGCGCGCGCGGCGGTGCGCGCGACCGGTGCCCGCCGCCCCGGCGCTCAGTGCGTTGCCCGGGCCACCGCTCGGGCGATCCGGCGGGCGTCCCGGGCGAGTTCGCGCAGCATGCCGCTGATCGGGTTGGTGTAGCCGGTGAAGTAGAGACCGGACGCGCCCTGCGGGCTGCGCGGGCCCCGTACGACCGGCTGGCCGCGGTCGTCCAGCACACCGAGGTGCCCGACCAGGCTCTGAAGGCCTCTGCGGTAGCCGGTCGCGGCGATCACGACGTCCGGGGCGACGATGCTGCCGTCGGCGAGCACCACCTTGCCCTCCTCGAAGGACTCGACCGCGGCGACCGGCTCGATCTGCCCCTGCCGCACGGCCTTGATCAGACCCACGTCCTGCACCGGGATCGCGCCCTGCCGCACCCGTGAGTACAGGCCCGTCGCGGGCCGCGGCAGCCCGTACTCGGCGAGGTCGGGGACGCTCAGCTTCGTCATCCGCGCGGCCAGCCGGTCGACGAGTCTGGTGGGCAGCCGTCGGCACAGGATGGCGGAACGCTGCGCGGGCCAGCCCAGGGTCGAGCGGCGCACGATGTGCGGGACGCCGCGTACCGCGAGCCGCACCCGCGCCGCCCCGCCTTCCACCAGGTCGACGGCGATCTCGGCGCCCGTGTTGCCGGCGCCGACGACCAGCACGTCCTTGCCGGCGTACGGGGCGGCGTCGCGGTAGGCGCCGGCGTGCAGCAGTTCGCCCTGGTAGCCGTCGCGGCCGGGCCACTGCGGGAGGTACGGGGTGTGGTTGTAGCCGGTCGCGACGACCACGGCGCTGCCGGTCAGCTCCCGGCCGCCGGTGGCCCGCAGCAGCCAATTCCCGGCGCCGCCGCTCGCGCCGGTGCCCGCGTCGGCGGCCCGTTCCACTCGCGAGACCTCCACCCCGGTGACGATCTCCAGGCCGTGCTGCTCCGTGTACTCCTCCAGGTAGCGCACCACGTCGTCGCGCGCCACCCAGCGTCCGTAGGAACGCGGTATCGCGAGGCCCGGCAGCGCGGACAGCCGGCGTGTGGTGTGCAGGCGCAGCCGGTTGTAGTGCGCCCGCCAGGACGCGCCCACCCGCCCGGACTTCTCCAGCACGACGGCCCGTATGCCCCGCGCCCGTAACGCGTACGCCACCGCGAGCCCGCCCGGACCGCCGCCGATGACGTACACGGGGTGGCTCTGGGAGGTTCGCGCGGTAATGCCGTCCAGGGTGGTCAAGTCTGCGGCCATGAGCGGGAGCGTAATCCGGCCCTTGCTTGATGGGTCTCGGTCAAGGGTGGAATTGGTTGCGAATGTATTACGGATACGGAGGTTTCGAGCGTATGACGGGTGGCGCGGAGTGCGTTCGAGCAGGTCGTGCGCGTTGCGTGCGCGGTGTGTGTCCAGCGCGCTGAGCGCGTCGCGTCGAGTGGTGGCGGCTCGGGCGCGATATGCCGCTCGTCGGCCGGTTCGTCGGTTTCGTCAGTCCGTCAGTCCGCCAGTCCGCCAGTCCGTCGGTTCGTCCGTTCGCCGGTCCGTCGGTTCGCCCGTATGTGTCGTCAACGAGCCCCAGGCGCACCGCGTCCCCCGCACACACCGCAGCGGCGGGCCGCGGAACGTACCGCGACCCGCCGCTGCGCAGACAGGACTGTGGGGGAGGCAGCATGGCGGAACGGGCGGCGCAACCGCCTGTGGCGCTCACGGTGTTGCCGTAGCCCCGGTCACTTCGTCGGCTTCCTGCCGGTCACCCCCAGGTGCACCAGTAGCGCGAGGTTCGGCTTCAGTTCCGTCTGCTTGACGCCCTGTGCCTGGAGGGCCTTTTGGTGCGAGGCGACCGCGGCGAGCATGGCGACGAGCGAGCCGGCGATGGCGGGGGCGCTGACCTCGCTGTCCACCCTGCCCTTGGCCTGAAGTTCCTTGACGCTCTCCGCAAGGGAGTTGTTGATCGAGTTGAGGATCTTCACACGGATCTTGGAGAACCGTTTATCCCCTTCTGCGGCACCGAGATCGATGACGCGCAGGATCGCTTCGTTGCGCCGCCAGAAGTCCATGAACCCGTCGACCAGATCCTGTGCCGTCTGCCAGCCGGACCGGCCCGCCCAGGAGCGGCCCTCCAGCAGCTCGCCCAGATCGGCGCTCTCGGCGGCCATGTATCCCGCGATCTCCAGTACGGCGCCCTCGACGTCCGGGAAGTACTGGTAGAACGTCGCCGGTGAAGTGCCCGCCTTGCGGGCCACATCGATCACCTTGACGTCACGGTAGGGCGACGTGCGGAGCATCTCGCCAAGGCAGTCCAACAATTTCTGACGTGTTGCCTGACCTCGCCGTCCGGCCACCCGGCCGTCGACGGTACGTACTTGTCCTGTCATGCCGTCAGCTTACCGACGGGTGATCCGAGCGCGATTCGGCCGACTGCAAATGGGGCTCTCTGGTCCAGGGGCGGACATACGGAGCGGACCGGATGAGGGGGTGATGGGGCGTGCATGTGCACGTATGAGACCGGAGAGTTTCGCGGACTTCCGGAGTTCTGGCGAGATTTGAGATTGGTCTAGACCCAAATTATCACTCTGATCCAGGGTGACGACCGCGGCCCGCACAAAATTCCCCAACCGACCTACCTCCAGCCGAGCCGCCCCCCGGCCCCGCGCATAGAAACGCCGCAAACGCCGCACGCAAACACCCCGCTGAACGTTCCGTATCAGGCGTAGGCGGCGGAGGTGTGCGTGTATCGGGCATCCGCCAGGGTGTCGCCACCCCTGCGCCACCGCAGCCGCCTCCCCGGCGCACAGAGGTGATCGGGGCTTTGGGGGGTTGTTTTCTTCCTGCCTCACTTGATACGTCCTTGTTTGTCCGAGACACCCTGGTCATGCCCCGGGTTCGCAACCGTGACCCGGGACAGGAAGAATCAGGGGGCGTGCCGCCATGGCGGTTCGGTGGTGAGACGCTGCACGGGGCCGTCCCTATGGCACGGCCCGTACGGGGAGGTGGCAGGCAAGTGGATCAGCTGACGCAGACCGATCCGAGACGGATCGGGCCGTTCGAAGTGCTGAGCCGGCTCGGTGCCGGAGGCATGGGTCTTGTCTATCTCGCGCGCTCGGCGTCCGGCCGTCGCGTGGCGATCAAGACAGTCAGAACCGAATTGGCCGAGGACCAGTTGTTCCGCGTCCGCTTCACCCGAGAGGTGGAGGCCGCACGCGCCGTCTCGGGCTTCTACACGGCCGCCGTCGTGGACGCCGACCCGCGCGCCGCCGTGCCCTGGCTCGCCACCGCCTACGTCCCGGCGCCCTCGCTCGAAGAGATCGTGAACGAGACGGGGCCGCTGCCCGCGCAGGGCGTGCGCTGGCTGGCGGCGGGCGTCGCGGAGGCCCTGCAGTCCATCCATGGCGCGGGCCTGGTGCACCGCGACCTCAAACCGTCGAACGTCCTCGTGGTCGAGGACGGCCCGCGAGTGATCGACTTCGGTATCGCGAGCGGCGTCTCCAACACACGGCTGACGATGACCAACGTCGCCGTGGGCACTCCCGCGTATATGTCGCCCGAGCAGGCGAAGGACTCTCGCAGCGTGACCGGCGCGAGCGATATCTTCTCGCTCGGCTCCACCCTCGTCTTCGCCGCCACCGGACATGCGCCCTACCACGGCGGCAATCCGGTCGAGACGGTCTTCATGCTGCTGCGCGAGGAACCTGACCTGCAAGGACTGCCGGACGAGCTGCGTGGTCTTATCGACTCCTGCATGCAGATGGAGGCGACCGGACGGCCCACTCCCGCCGATCTGCAGGCCCAGCTCGCGCCGCATCTCTTCGCGGGCGACGGCTCCGACGACAGCGGTACCGCGTCCGCGTGGCTCCCGGAGCGTGCGGTGGAACTGATCGAGGCGCGGCGCGCCGGGCGCCCGCCCGTCAAGTCCGCGGGCGCGGGCGCCGGTGCCGGTGCCCGTGGCGAGCGTGGCGGCGCGCACGCGGGCGCCGCCGCGCCCGAGCTGCCGCCGCCTCCGCGGCACGCGCCATCATCGCTCCGGGTGCCGCCGCAGGCTCAGCAGCTGCCCGTCACGGGCGGCGACAGCGCGCTGCACGGCGGCTTCGACGGCCACGGCCCGGCGGACAACGAGCCCGTGCAGCTCGCCGGGGCCGCCGCGCTGCCTATCGGCCCCGGCCCACGGGCCGCCGTCAAGTCCGCCGCCGCCGCGCCCGTCGGCGCGGGCCTCTCCGAGTCCTGGTCCCGCGCCAAACCCGCGGTCAACGGCGACGCGGCAGGTCACGGCCTGCCCGCCGCCGCCCAGGTCACCGCGCCGCCCCCGCCCGTGCACGACGGCCCCGCGGCCTGGCGGCCCTGGCGTTTCCGGATGTCGAACGACGTCTGGGGCACGCCCAAGGTCGCCGGTGACCTCGTCTACGTGACCTCCTTCGAGGTGCATGCCCTGGACGTGGCCAGCGGCCGGCGCAAGTTCAAGACCCGCGATGTGGCCTGGTCGATGGCGGTCGCCGACGGCCGCATCCACGCCTCCGACGGCCCGACGCTCTACGCCTTGGACGCCCGCGAGGGCACCGACCTGTGGCGTCTTTCCATGGACGGCTGGGTGTACTCCCTACAGGCCGACCGCGGCACCGTCATCACCGGCACCCGCGGCGGCGGCGTCCAGGCCTGGGAGGCGTCGAACGGCCAGCAGCTCTGGGAGATCCACGGCGCCCAGGCCGACTTCGAATCCCCCGAGTCCGGGCCCACCGTCCACGACGGCACGGTCTACATCTGGCAGGACGGCCGGCTGCGCGCCCTGGAGGCGCGCACCGGCGACGAGCGCTGGTCGTACCCCATCGGCGACGCGGCGTCCTGTGGCGGCGTCCCCGTCCGCCTCACGCAGGCGCCCGACGGCTACGTCTACGTGTGCGCGGGCACCCGTGCGCTGGCCATCGAGGTGGCCGGCGGCCATGTCCGCTGGCACTTCGAGGCACCCGCGGTCTTCCTGTCACCGCCCGCCTTCGCACCGGGCCCCGCGGTCGCCGGCGGCGGCATCTACCTCGCCGACTACCTCGGCACGGTGTACGCGCTCGACGCCACCGACGGCCGTGACCGCTGGCGGATCGCCACCGAGGCCCGTGCGTCGATCGAGCCGGTGCTCATCGTCGACGGCCATGTGCACGTCGGCAGCGGCAAGGGCCTGTACACCCTGGACGCGGTCACCGGCACTCCGAAGTGGCGCTTCCAGGCGGGCGGCGACGTGGTCGGTTCGCCTGTGGTGGCCGGCGGACGCATCCACTTCGGCTCCACGGACCACCTCCTGTACACCCTCAAGTCCGACGACGGACGCCTGCGCTGGAAGCTCGCCACCGGCGGCGAGATCACCGGCGCGCCGGTGGTGGAGGCGGGTGTGGTGTACGCGTGCAGCAAGGACCGGTGCGTGTACGCACTGGACGCGGAGAAGGGGACGGGGACGGCCCGGGGGTGAGGCCTGCCCAGGGGCCCGGGACCTCGGTCCCGGGGCCCCTGGGGTCTTCCGTCAAGGGCTGCCCGGCAGCCTTGCGCTCATAGTGCGGTGCTCATAGTGGCTCGGGTCGCTCGGGTGGCTCGGATGCGCGCAGCCCCGAGCGACCTTTCGCATGCCGTCCCGGCCTCTGCCTTCCCCGCATCACCAGCGCCCCGAGCAGCAGAAACAGCCCGCCGCCGAGCGCCCGCGCGACACCGAGCCCGAGCCCCGTACCGTTCGAATCGATCGTGAGCGAGCCCTGCGCCTGCCCCTGCCGCACCATCCACAGCACGGTGAACACCAGCACCAGCAGCCCCGCCGCGGCCACCATCAGCCGCAGCCGCAGCACGATGCCCACCAGCGTCACCGCCGCCGCGACCAGGAACGGCAGCAGAAGCGACGTGAACAGCCCGGCACTGTGCCCGCTGATCCCCGAGGCGGAGAACAGCTCCGTCAGCCGGTAGTCCCGCCCGAGGCGGCCGTTGTACCAGGCAAGGAAGGGGCTCCAGACGGCCGCCGCAGCCCCGATGACGGCGAACACGCTACCGAGGACATTGCGGACCATGACCCGCCTCCTCCCACAGCCCTTCGTCGACGTTACGCCGCGGCAACGGGGGCTGCCAGAGGACGTCGGACCGGGGCCCGTCCGACAGCCGTGATCAACTGGCCGGGAAGTCGTGATCATTCGGCCGGGAAAAAGGGTTGGACGGGATGATGCTCGGGCTTATAACTTGCAGGTGACCGCGACACCGCCCCAGGAGGTGAGACCCATGAACGCTGTATCGATATGGGTGCTCCCCCTTGCCGTCACGGTCGGGCGATTGACGTAGGTGTCGCCGGGAGCGCCTCGACATCAGGGCCCTCCCGAAAGGCAACACCTATGCACTCTCTACAGTTCACCGCCGAGTCGTCGTCGAACGGCATGGTCGAGCGCGACTTCACCGTCGGCGGCCTCCCCGGAGTCCTCTGGTCGCCGGCCTCCGGCACCGATCGCGCACCTCTGGTCCTGATGGGCCACGGCGGCGGCACCCACAAGAAGCACGCGGCGATGGCGGGCCGCGCCCACCTCCTCGTGACCGGCTGCGGCTTCCACGCCGCCGTCATCGACGCGCCCGGTCACGGCGACCGGCCGCGCACCGCGCACGACGAGCGCGACATCGCCGAGCTGCGCAGGGCGCAGGCGGCGGGCGAGCCGGAAAGCCCGATCGTCGTCCCGTACAACGCCCGCCTGGCGGAGCTCGCCGTGCCCGAGTACGGGGCGACCCTGGACGCCCTTCAGGAACTCCCGGAGATCGGCGCCGATGGGCCGGTGGGCTACGTCGGCATCGGCCTGGGCAGCGCGATCGGGGTGCCGCTGGTGGCGGCCGAGTCCAGGATCACGGCCGCGGTCTTCGGCGGGATGTGGCCCGATGCGCTGTTCGAGGCGGCGAAGCAGATCACCGTCCCGATCGAGTTCGCCATGCAGTGGGACAGCGAGCGCATCCCGCGCGAGGCCAGCCTCGCGCTGTTCGACGCCTTCGCCTCGAAGGAGAAGACGTTGCACGCCAACGCCGGCAAGCACTTCGACGTGACCCTGCTTGAGGCCGACAGCGCAACCCGGTTCTTCGCCCGGCATCTCGGCCAGGCGGTCACCCAACCGGCCTGAAGGTGAGCGGCAGCGGTGTCCGGTCCGCCCATCGGACGCCGCTACCGCGGCCCGGGTCGAACGGGCCGGTCACTGACTGGTGAGGACGATCAGCCCGCGTCCCGCATCCGCCGCGTCCTCCAGCCAGGCCTGGTGGACGCCCGCGGCGCACTGGAAATGACCGATGTCGCGGATGTCGTAACGGCCGAGGAGCGGCCGCGGCTCAAGCCGCTCGGCGACTTCCTCGATCGCGGACCACGGCAAGGACCGCGCATGGCCGAGTACGCGTTGCACGGTTTTCGGGCGCATGGAGTAGTACGGCATGCCGTTCGTCGGCTCGCCGCCTGCGGCGGCCACGTCGTCCGTCAGGTCATCCGGCGGCTTCGGGCAACCGTCGCCGACGTCGTGAAGCACCGCACCGAGGAACGCGTCGGCCGCGGTGCGCAGCTGCGGCGGCAGGGCGCGGCGCAGGTTCTCGTAATACCAGCCCGCCTCCACGCAGTCGTAGCCGCCGAGGTAGTTGCTCTCGGTCAGAAACGGCAGCTCACGGCCCATGTCCGCCTCGGGAACATCCCAGTAGAAGTCGGTACCACGGGATGTTCGGTAGGCGGCGACGGCGGAATTCCACTCGGCGATCAGCCCGAACATGACGAAGCCCATGGGTCTTTCAGCCTTTCACCTGGTCGGACGGGAACGGGATCGGGAGCGGGAGGAGGTTTCCTGCATGACGGCCCCCGTAACGGGCTGGTGGTGTTACGGGGGCGCAGGCCGGCGGCGGCCGCCTCGGCCCGGGTCAGCCCCGGGACGCGTACGCGATGAAGGCCGACCAGGCGGCAGGCGGGACGGTGAGGTGGGCTCCGGCTTTCTTCTTGGAGTCGCGAATGTGGATTATGAGGGGGTTTGTGGCTACTTCGACGCAATTGTCGCCATCGGAGCCGCTGTAGCTGGACTTGTGCCAGTCCAGGGCTACTTCGACGCAGTCGTCGCCGTCTTGGCTGCTGTAGCTGCTTTTGAACCAGGTGAGTTCTGCCATGTTCATAGTGTCCCTCGCAGTCGGTCCAGTAAGTCGTGGGATTCCTCGCGGGAAAGGGCTTCGGCGCGAAGGGTGTCGTAGCGGGACTGGAGCACGCTGAGCGACTCCGGGTCGCTGATCAGCTGCCCGATTCGCTGCCCTTCGACGTAGCCGAACCACTGATGCGCGGGCGTCTCCAGCAACCTGAGGGGCCCGCTGAGTCCCGGATGAACGCCCCTGTTCAGCGGCAGCACCTGGATCAGGATGTTCCGCCGGGCTGCCAGGTCCAGCAGGTGCTGCACCAGCTCCCGTGTGACCTCCGCGCCGCCCGTCCGCCGCAGCAGCACATGCTCGTCCATGACGAAGCTGAACTCCGTATGTGGGCGCTCCAACAACAACCGTTGCCGTTCCTCGCGCGCCGCGAGCTGTGTCTGTACCTCCTCGTCGCTGAGCGGCGGGAGGCGGTGCTCGAACAGGATGCGGGTGTACGCGGCGGTCTGGAGCAGACCGGGTACGAGGCGGCACTCGTACGTGCACAGCCTGATCGCTTGCTGTTCGTGCCCGGCCCACTGGCGGAACCACGCCGCAAGTCCCCGCCTGCGCACCACCTTCGCGAACGCCTTCCGCAGCACCCCCAGATTCCCCAACGCCTCCTCCGCCGCCTCGACGAAATCCAGGTCAGGCATGCGGCGGCCCTGCTCGATGGAGGCCACGGTGTGCTTCGAGTACTGGACCAGCTGGCCCAACTCCTCGCGGCTGAGCTCCGCGTGCTCGCGCAGTCCCTGGACGACGGCGCCGAAGGTGGCGAGGCTGTCGGACGGTTCCGGCTCCCGGTGCCCGCCGGTTTCCTCTGCGGTGGTGTTCGTATCCCCGCTGTCCGCCGGCTGTTCGGGTGTGCTCATCTCGTCGGTGGTCATGCCCGTCGACCCCTCCCATATGACGATCAGTCACCAGGGTCAACTTGGCGTGACGAAAAAGAGTTACGTGTCACCCGCGTACACACACCGCCCATCCCGCGTACGCCGCGGCCCGTACCCGCTGCCGCCCTGGCAAACCGCCCCGCCCGTCGTCCATAGTCACGGGTGGTGTGCGGACGGATGGTGGAGGAGTCTCACGGTGAAAGGGCGAGCCGAAGATAGGCGCGGTCGTCGTAGCTCAGTTGGCCGGGCTTCAGGGCTTTGGTGCCCATCAACGGGCCGATGCAGAGCGGGTCCTGAGCGAGGAGCTCGGCCAGGTGGTCTTCGCTGGCTGCCAGCGTGGGCATGAGCAGGGGATAGCCGTCACTGCCGATGACCAGCTCGGCGACGTTGTCAGGTACGGCGGCAGCGCTGATTAGCTTTGGAGGGACCGGGCGCCCGTCGAAGACGGCGTGCGCCAGTCTCCCTGCCGCCGGGTTGTTGGTGAAGAAGGCCTGCCGGGTCAGCAGCGGCATGATGGCTTCCCGGCCCGGGTCCTTTGCCGCGAGGTCTGCCTGAGTGGTGCCGCGGCACAGCTCGGCGGTGAGTATTGCCGACCGCATGGCGGCATTGATGCGGTCCACCTCTTTGCGCTCCTGGCGATGCGGCAGGCCGGCATACCAGTAACCGACATCGCCGACCTGCCACACTTCGCGCCGGGCCACGGAGAAAATGGTGGCCGATGCGTTGGGGCGTTCTTCCGTCGGGAGCCCATGAGGAATGGAATCGCCAATCGTTGCGGACAGGAATTCCACAGCAGTGTTGATATCGGCGGACGGGGCGAGACGAGGGATGGCGTCCTCAAGGATCATCGTGACATATGCGCCGCCGGTTCGCCCTTCGTACCGTCTTCCTGACTTGTCTGTGGCGCCGTCGAGTACTGCCGCGAAATGCGGGCTGATGACGATGGCGTCCTCGCACTCGTCGAGGTTTCCGGTCTTGCCGGTGACGGAACGCTCGATAATCTCCACGCGTTCCAGCATGACACCGATGACTTCACTGAGACAGCGTCGTGTCGGTCGCACGCGCCATTTTCATCGGAGAGCCACCTGCTGGACCACCGTAGGGCGGCCCACGTGCCCGTCCGCGAGCACATCAGCCTTGACTAATATGGCGGTATTTGCAGGTATGTCCTTGCTTCCGCCTGCTTCGGCGAGCCAGCGAGCCGCTGCCACGGTGCCGTACGTGTGGCTGCCAGCGACCACCACGATCCGTCGGCCAGGCGCGAAAGGGTTGTCGCTTCGCACCACGTATCCGAAGTCCTGCACTACGCGCCCGTCGTGCACGATTCCTTCGTATTCCGTTTCTTGCCAGCGAATCATGGTGTTCTCGACTGAAAACGGAAGATCTGGTATTCGGTCCAGGAGCTGACCGGTGATGGCGTTCGTCTTCCGGCCGCCCAAAGAAATGAGATCGGTCTCCAGATCTTTGCCGGGAAGGTCTGAGGATAATTGCACCTGTTCGAGATCCACATTCCGATAGGCGCGTGCCAGAGAAGGGACCAGGAGGGACATGGCGCGTACCTGTCCTACGCCGGTGGTTGGCCTGGCATAGACGCCCGTATCGACCTGTGCGGAGGCCGATACGACGATGACAAGACGGCCGTTGCCCGTAAGGCGCCAAGCGCGCTGGGCTGGACGTCTCTTTGTCAGGAGCCAGCGGAGATAAGCGGTACCCGTGCCGATGACGCCGCCTACAGCTACGGACACCAGTTCGTTGCCGAGTGCGGCATAGACATCTGACAAGGCGTTGGACATTCGGCAGACGGTAGCAGCTCTATTGTCCGTTCGCGGTCATATGATCGCCGCGCCTGACGCCCGACGGCCCCGTCACCTCCCGGAGGGTGACGGGGCCGTCCGCTCCGGCGCAGCCGGGACGTTCACCAGCGCGTCGTCTCCCCGAAGAAGTCGTCGACCGTCACGAGGTCGCCCGATGCGCGGGCCTGTTCGTGGATGAACGCGCCGACCGCGAGGTCGAGGACGCCCAGGCCGAACGGTGAGAAGATCACCGGCTGGTCGGCGCCGACGGTGGCCGTGCCGCGGATCACCTGGGCCAGCGTGCCGGTGATGAAGTCGCGGTTGCCGTACTTCTGTTCTGCCAGGTGCGGCGAGGTGTTCGCCTTGAGGCAGTGGTCGACGTCGTCCAGGACGTTGTAGGCGCGGTGGATGATCTCGGGGCCGATGTCGCGCAGCGAGATGTTCAGTACGACCTGGCCGGGCACGAAGGTGCCGAGGTCGAGGACGTACGGTTCGCCCGCGGTGGTGGCGAAGACGACTACTCCCGCGCCGTCCACGGCCTCCGTCAGACCGTCCGTCGTCGCGGCCGGGAAGCCGAGCGTGTCCTCGGCGTACGAGGCCAGGGCCCTGCCGTACTCCGGGACCTGGTCGTAGACGGCCACCTGGCCCACCGACCACTGCTGGGCGGCGAAGAACTCCAGGATGTTGCGGGCGATGATGCCGCCGCCGACCACCGCCAGCTTGGCGGTGGTGCGCTCCGGGACGAGGGTTTGAGCGGCGAGCACCGCGGAGGCCGCCGTCCTGGCCGCGCTGATCTGCGACGCTTCGAGGACGGCGAACGGGTAGCCGGTCGCGTAGTCGTTGAGGATGAGGGCGGCCGAGGCGCGCGGGATGCCCTGGTCGATGTTGCCGGGGAACGAGCTGATCCACTTGATGCCCGCCACGTCGTAGCCCGCGCCGCCGAGGTACGCGGGCAGCGCGATGATGCGGCTGTCCGGCTTGTCGGGGAAGCGCAGGAAGTAACTGTCGGGGTTGATGGACTCGCCCGCGTCGTGTGCCAGGTACGTCGCCTTGACCTGCTCGACGATGGCCGGGCGCGAGCGGCCGATGATCTCCCTGGCCGCTCTGCCGCCCACCACGCTGAACTCGAACACGTTCTTCCTTTCGATCGGTCGGGACGGTCCCGTCAGCACCGTCGGTCCGCTTGGTTCGGTTACTTCAGTTGCCTGAGTGTGCTCCAGCGGTCCAGCGCTCCAGCGCTTCGGGTCACTTGAGGTGTGCGGTCAGTATCCGGTGGGTCGTGCGGGACGGAAACGGGGCGGCTGGGGGCCCTGCGGGTAGGGGGTCGGTGTGCCTTGGGGGTGCAGGGCGGGGGTGCCGTCCGGGTTCAGCGGGACGGGTGCGCGGACGACGAGTGTGTCCTCGGCGGGCAGGATGGCGACCGGCGCGTCAGCCCCGAACTCGTCCTGCGTACCGAACTCCTCGGCCAGGCCGGGACCGCCCTGGCCACCGGAGCCCCAGCTCCCGTCCGAACCGTGCGACCCGTCGGACCCGACCCGCTTCGTACCGATCCAGTTCGCCTTGCCCAGCAGCAGCATCACCGAAGGCAGCAGCACCGCGCGCACGATGGTCGCGTCAAGAAGGACCGCCACCGCAAGGCCCACACCGAGCTGTTTGAAGTCCTGCATGCCCAGTGTGCCGAAGACCGCGAAGACCGCGACCATGATCAGTCCGGCGCTGGTGACCACGGCCGCGGTGGAGCGGATGCCGTGCGCGACGGCGTCCCGCGTGGTGGCGCCGCGGTCGTGGGCCTCACGGATCCGGGAGACCACGAAGACGTGGTAGTCCATGGAGAGGCCGAAGAGGACGACGAAGACGAAGAGCGGCATCCACGACTCGATCGCGCCGGTCGGCTTGGTGCCCACCAGCGACGCGCCCCAGCCGTGCTGGAAGACGGCCGACATCACCCCGTAGGCGGCGCCCACAGAGAGCAGATTGAGGACGATCGTGGTCAGCGCGATGACGGGCGAGCGGAAGAAGAACAGCATCAGCAGGAAGGTCACGCCGAGCACGAAGGCGAAGACCGGGACGATGCTGCTGTGCAGCTGGTCGTTGTAGTCGACCGAGAAGGCGAGATCACCGCGGACCACGGCGGTGGTGCCGTCGACCTTGCCCAGAGTGTCGGGGATCAGGTCCTCGCGCAGGGCGGACAGGGCCTTCTTGGACGTGGCGTCGGTGCCGCTGCCGACCAGCGGGACGCTGATCTCGGCGATGTTCTGCTTGGCGTGCACGGTGACCACGATGGGGCCGCCGGCCTGCCCGGACTTCGCAGTCCTGGTCCTGAAGTCGTCGATGGCCCGCTTGACCGCGGGCGAGTCGATGTCATCGGCCTTGACGACGACATCCGCCGGGCCCGGTGCGCCAGGGAACTCCTTGCCGATCTGCTTCGAGACGGTCACCAGCGGGTTGTCGCTGGGCAGCAGCTTGTCGGTGCCGAGCTTCTCGGTCTTCAGACCGAGCGCTGGAGCGGCGAGCGCAAGCAGGACGACGGCGGCGAGCAGACCGAAGACTCCGGGATGGCCGACGACACCGCGCAGCAGGGCGCTGTCCCGGCGAGGAGTGCCGGCGGCGGCAGCGGCGGCGGCGCGGGCGGCCTTCTTCGCACGCTGCTTGGCGAGGAACGGAATGCGGCCCTTGTCGATACGGTCGCCGAGCCAGGACATCATCGCGGGCAGCACCGTCATCGACCCGGCGACGGCGATCAGCACCACCTCGATGGTGGCGATGGCGAAGCCCTCGAACACGGTGAGCCCGGACAGGAACATGCCCGCCATGGCGACCACCACGGTCAGACCCGAGATCAGCACCGAGTGCCCTGAAGTGGCGGCGGCGACCCGGATCGAGGTGGGCCCGTCATGGCCGGCGGCACGTTCCTCACGGGCCCGGCGCAGATAGAACAGGCAGTAGTCGACGCCGACCGCGAGTCCCATCAGGAACATCACGGAGTTGGTCATGCCGTCCACCGGCACCAGGTGGCTGGTGAGCGCGAGCAGGCCCATCGCGGCGAGGCAGGCGGTCACGGCGAGCAGCAGCGGCAGCACCGCGGCCACGAAGGCGCCGAAGACGACCAGCAGGATCGCCAGCGACACCGGCAGCGCGGTGTACTCGGCCCGTGCGAAGTCGGTGCCCAGGCTGTCGTTGATGCCCTTGACGCCGGTGGCCTCACCGAACTGGCCGAGCGTGACGTCCGCGTTGGCCTTGTCGGTCTTGGTCACGGCGTCGATGACGGGCTGCACGCGATCGGGAGCGGTCTCGGGGTCGCCCTTGATCTCGTACTGGATCAGGGCGTAGTGGTGGTCCTTCGAGTACAGCTTGTCGGTGGCCGGGTCGTGCATGTGCTGGGCGAGGCCGGTGGCCCGCACGGCGTCCATGGTGTCGTGAACGGCGCGACTGAAGGCCGGGTCGTCGGTGGTCAGCGACGGGCTGTGCACCAGGATGAGTTCGGGGGCGGGTTCGGTGAGCCCGGCGTCCTGAAGGATGCGTTCGGCGTGGCCCGAGTCACCGGTGCCGTAGTCGGCCTCGGTGAGGTTGACCTGTCCCGACGCCATCCCGAAGACGGTGACCAGGACGGCCAGGATCAGCCAGCCGAACACTGCTGTCTTCCGGTGCCCGGCGCTCCATTCGCCCAGTGCTGCTGCGAAGTTACGGCGGCTTGCCATGTGGTTTCTCTCCAGCGTTCATCGGTTCTCCGGAGGTTTCTCCTAGAAAGCTAGGCGCCGGATGTCCCTCTTTGACGGCGGCAGTGGTGCAGCATCCTGCGGCTGCAGAGTTCTGCCATCCGTAAACGGACACACCGGACACCGGACGTTGAATTCCGCTGCTACCTTCCAGGGACTACGAAGTCCTTTCCAGGGGGAACTCACATGGAATTTGCGATACACGCGGAAGGGCTGAGAAAAAGGTACGGGGACCACGACGCCCTCGCGGGTGTGGATCTGTACGTACCGCCCGGTACGGTGCTGGGACTTCTCGGTCCGAACGGCGCGGGAAAGACCACTACGGTACGCACGCTGGCCACCCTGGTGACGCCCGACGCCGGGTTCGCCCGGGTCGCCGGGTTCGACGTCGTCGGCCAGTCGCGCGAGGTGCGCCGCAGGATCGGCCTCGCCGGCCAGTACGCCGCCGTCGACGAACTGCTCACCGGCCGCGAGAACCTGGTGCTGCTGGGCAGGCTGCTCGGCGTCGGCCGCCGCACCGCGCGGCACAGGGCCACCGAGCTCATCGCCTCGTTCGGCCTGGAACACGCCGCCGACCGGCCCGCGAAGACCTACTCCGGCGGTATGCGCAGGCGCCTGGACCTGGCGGCCTGCCTGATCACGCAGCCGCATGTGCTCTTCCTCGACGAGCCGACCACCGGGCTCGACCCGGCCAGCCGCCTGATGCTGTGGCAGATGGTGCGCGACCAGGTGGCGCAGGGCGTCACCGTGCTGCTGACCACGCAGTACCTGGAGGAGGTCGACGCGCTCGCCGACCGGATCACCGTCTTCGACAAGGGCCAGGTGATCGCCGAAGGCACCGCCGACGAGCTCAAGCGCAAGGTCGGCGACGAGCGGTTGGAGATCTCCGTGGCCACGCCCGAGGCGCTGCAGTCGGCGCTGAGCGCACTCGGCCGGGTGGCCGTCGCGCCGCCCAGCGTCGACCAGGCCAACCGCCGTATCTCCGTCCAGCTCGTCGACGGCCTCGGCGCCGTCGCCGCCGCGGCCATGGAACTCGAACTGGCCGGCGTCACCGTCGAGGAGTTCGCACTCGCCCGCCCCTCCCTCGACGACGTGTTCCTCCAGCTCACCGGCGAGACCACTCAGGGGGCCCAGACATGAGCGACGTACTCGCACTGACCGGACGGCACGTCACCCATCTGCGCCGTACCCCCGAGAAGATCATCTCGGTGACGCTCACGCCCGTCGCGATGGTGGTGATCCTGGGCTACTTCTTCGCCCCGATCATCGAGATACCCGGCAGCCGGGAGTACGCCGACTATGTGATGGCAGGCGTCTTCGCGCAGGTCGGTCTCGCCTGCGTCGGCATCACCGCGCTCGGTGTGGCGTCCGACCTGCGCGGCGGTCTGATCGACCGGTTCCGTTCGCTGCCCATCGCACGTTCGGCGGTGCTCTTCGCGCACACGGCCGCCGACCTGGCCACCGGCGCGGTGGCGATGGTGGCGGTGGCGGGAGTGGGCCTCGCGGTCGGCTGGCGGATCCACGGCTCACCGCTGAACGCGCTGCTGGCCTTCGCGGTGCTGATCGCCTTCACCTACACGATGCTCTGGCTGGGCGTGCTGCTCGGCCTGGTGCTGCGCAACCTGGAGGCCATCAACGGCATCTGCGCGCTGGTGATGGTGGTCTTCTCGTTCCTGTCGAACTCGTTCATGCCGCTGGGCAAGCTGCCCGGCTGGCTGCGCGCGGTCGCCGAGTGGAATCCGGTCAGTTCGGTGGCCGAGGCCTGCCGCGAATTGTGGGACGACGCTCCGCACACCACCGGAGGCAGCCTTCCGGTGCAGCATCCGCTGCCCGCCGCCGCACTCATCCTCGGTGTGCTGCTGGCCGTCCTGATACCGATGGCGCTGCGCGCCTTCCGTAACGCGGCGGCCCGGTGAGCTCGTGCCACCGCACCGTGCACCAGCCCGCCCGCGGAGCGGCGCGAAGGCCTTCTGGTCAGTTCCGCTCCGCCGCGTGCGTGCCCTGCAGCCAGCCCTGTTCTCCGGCGATCACACCGGCCTGGAACCGGCTGCGGGCGCCGAGCTGGGCCATCAGCTCCGCGGTGATACGGCGCGAGGTACGCACGGAGATGCCGAGCTTACGGGCCACCGCCTCGTCGGTGTTGCCCTGCGCGAGCAGACTCAGCACGGCGCGGGCCTGACTCGTCAGGCCCGTGGCGGGGTCGGTGCCCAGGGCCGCACCGTGCGGTGCGGCCGTCTGCCAGATCTGCTCGAAGAGCGCGTACAGCGCCTCCACCAGGCCGCGGCCGTGCAGCGCCAGGGCGCCCTGCGCGGAGTCCTCCGGGTTGATGGGCACCATGGCGGTCCGCCGATCGAAGATGATCATGCGCATCGGCAGTGTGGCGGCGGTGCGGATCCGGGCGCCGAGGCCGGTCAGCCAGTCCAGGTGCGCCACGGTGGCCGCGTCGCTGCGGGCGCTGTGCAGATAGACGGTGCGCATGTGCACGCCGCGCGCCATCAGCTCCTGGTCGAGCGGGCGGGCGGCCGAGCGGTTGTCGTCGGTCTGCGGGCCGCCGGGCGCGAAGCCGACGAGCTCGCTGCGGCAGTCGTACGTCAGCTCCTTGAGCCGGATCCGGACCTCGTCGAGCCCACTCAGACGCTCGACGTCGACGCCGCGGTGCTCGTGCGCCCACTCGTTGTACGCGCTGATCAGCTCGTCGACCGCGCGCCGGCCGGCCGCGATCTGCTCGGCCCGCTGGGCGAGCTGCACCTCTTCTTGCGACAGCCGCGAGGAGAGCCCGACGCTCGGGTTGACCAGCAGCATTCCCCGGCCGCTCGTGTCACCGCCCTGGACCAGGGCGAGCTGCGCCAGCGTGTCCAGGGCGGTCCGTACCCGCTCCACCGACCAGCCCAGACTCCCGGCCAGGTCGGGCACTCCCTTGCCGGGCTCGCGGAGCATCGCCCGGTACACATCTTCACCGTCCTGGTCGAGGCCGAGTATCCCCAGCACCGTCGTCCCCCTTCGCCGCGCGCAGTGATCGCGCGCTCCCCCTCTGGCTTGACCGATCGGCAGACTACGTCTGTAAGAGGAGTGTGAAGTAGTGGTGTTGGTGAGTCTGTGCACAGTCTGTCCCACCTCTGACACCGTTTCATGAGGAACGCCATGCACATTGTTTCCTTGCGGCTCTTGCGCGGCGCCACGGTCGTCGACTATCGGCAGGTGCGCCGCGCGGTGTACCGGGCGGCCTCACCCGCCGACGGGCTCCAGCACGTCTACGTGCAAGACGACTTCGAGGGCGCCGACGTCGTGCTCTTCGTCAGCGCGGCCAACGGGACCTCGGCCGCCGCCCTGGCGAAGCGCATCGTGCGCCGCTGCCTGGCCGCGGACGAGTTGCTGGGGTGGGAAGTCGGGGCGGCGCAGTAGCTGCCGTGCGGCGGCACGTCCCTGAGCGGTTCCCCCGCGCATTCGCTTTTATTACGGCCCGTCAAAGCCATACCCAGAACCTGGCACAACCCTGTCGTTGCAGGACCCTGACAACGCACCCCCGTGACTTCGAATATCCGGGCGGCTAAGAATTAATGCGCTGGACGGGACTCCTGAGTTACCAGGAGAACTGTAACAGAACCGAATCCCCCGTTCCGTTCTGATTCCACCGAGCTGAAATGGGAGTTTCAACATGCGAGTCATCAGCGGCACGGCGATGAATGCAATAAATGTCACCGCACTGTCACAGAACTGCTCCGCCGCAGTATCTGGCGCGGACAATTGCGCGTTTCTCTTTTCCGAGGCAGGTCCGGCGGTCCGGGCAGCGGTCCTGACGTCGTCCCCCGCGGCCCTCGCGTCGCTGAGGGACGAACCCGGCTGGCAGTGAGCGGCGGACAGCGGCGGACACCGGGACAAGGACCCTCATCGTGCCCATCATCAGCTCTCCTCAGGACTTCAACGAGGAAGATCTCTTCGTCGACCTGCGCGGTCTCTACGGCTGGCCCCTGTACCTCAAGTGCGAGGGCTTCAACTTCGCCGGCTCCGTGAAGATGAAGGCCGCCAAGTCCATGATCGACGCGGCCGAACGGGCCGGTGTCCTGGACCGCGACTCGATCCTGGTGGAGTCCTCCTCGGGCAACCTCGGCCTCGCGCTCAGCATGATCTGCGCCGCCAAGGGCTACCGGTTCGTCTGCGTCGTCGACTCACGGACCAATCTGACGACCCGGCAGGCCATCGAGTCGCTGGGCGGCGAGGTCCACCTCATCACCGAGGCCTCGGGCCCCGGCGGATTCCTCGGTGCCCGGCTTGAGCACGTACGCCGCCTGGTCGCCGCCGACCCGCGCCACATCTGGCTCAACCAGCACACCAACGCCAACAACTGGAAGGTCCACTACCGCACCACGGCGCCCGCCATCGAGCGGCAGTTCCCCGCCCTGCGGGTGCTGTTCGTCGGCGCCGGCACCACCGGCACGCTGATGGGCTGCGCCCGCTACTTCAAGAGCCGCCCCGGCGCACCGGTCACCGTCGTCGGCGTGGACAGCACCGGCTCCGTCACCTTCGGCGGCCCGGCCGGACCCCGGATGATCCCGGGCCTCGGCGCGGGCGTGCGCCCGGCGCTCTTCGACGAGCGGTATGTCGACGACGTGGTCAGCGTGCACGAGGCGGACACCGTGCGGACCTGCCACCGGCTCGCCCGCAGCGGCTTCCTGTTCGGCGGCTCCACCGGCACGGTCGTCACCGGTGCGCTGCGCTGGCTGGCCGAGCATCCCTCTCGCCGGGGCGCTGAAGACGTCTTGGCCGTGGCGATCTCGCCCGACCTGGGCGACCGCTACCTCGACACCATCTACCGGAGGGCCTGGGTCCAGGACATCTACGGCCTCGACTCGTGCGCAGTCGACCAGTCGACCAGGCCGGACGCCGTCATCCCAGGAGTCAACTGACCATGAGCGAGTCACCTGCCGCCAGCGGAGGAGCCTCCTCCCATGTGCCGCCCACCGCCCTGCGCACCGCAGGCCCCGCGGATGGTCCCGACGTCCGCACCCTGCCGCTTTCCGGCGCCCAGCGCGAGATGTGGTACGCCCAGCAGCGCGACCCGGGCAACCCGGTCTTCACCATGGCCGACCACCTCGATTTGACCGGGCCGCTGGACCTCGGCCGCTTCGCGCGGGCCTGGCTGCGGCTGCTGGACGAGACCGAGGCGCTGCGCGCGGTCTTCACCGAACGCGACGGCGAGCCCGTGCAGAGCATCGCCTCGCTGGGCGAGCGGCCCTTCCCGGTCCGCGACCTCAGCGGCGCGCACGACCCGGACGCGGCGTCCAGGCAGCTGATGGCGGCCGACCTCGCCCGCCCGTCGTCGCTGGGCCCCGACGCGCTCCGCCACGAGCTGCACATCCTCGGCCCCGGGCGGCACCGGTTCTACTTCTGCACCAACCACGCCATGATGGACGGCTACAGCCGCGGGCCCTTCCAGACCAGGTTCACCGAGCTGTACGCGGCGTACGGCGCGGCGGCCCAGGCGGACACGGGTGCGGCGATCGTGGACGACGCCGGCCTCGGCGCCCCGCTGCCGCCGCTCGCCGATCTCGCCGCCGACGAACAGGCCTACCTCGACTCCGACCGGCACGCCCGTGACGCGGCCTTCTGGCGCGCCAGGTTCGACGACGTGCCCGAGCCGACCCGGCTCTCCCAGCGGCACCCGGGCCACGCCCGGCACAGCCTGCGGCACACGCTGGCGCTGCCCGCCGAACTGATCACCCGCGTCGACCGGCTCGCCTGGCACCACCGCGTCACCCTGCCCAGCCTGCTGATCGGCGCCACCGGCAGCTGCCTCGCCCGGCTCACCGCGAACAGCCGCGTCCTGCTGACCCTGCCGGTCACCGCGCGCTGGAGCGCGACGGCCCGCGCGGTGCCCGGCATGCGCGCCAACTTCCTGCCGCTGGCGCTCGACCTGCCGCCCCAGCTGACCCGCGGCCGGCTGCTGGAGCACACCGCGGCGCAGCTGCGGGCCACCGTGCGCCACCAGGGCTACCGCGCCGACCGGCTGAGTCGCGACCTCGGCCTGACCGGAGACGCCGGCGGCTCCTTCGGGCCCACCGTGAACGTCCTGACGACCGGCGACGAGCTCGTGTTCGGCGACTGCACCGCCCAGCTGCACAACCTGTCCACCGGCCCCGTGCCCGACCTGCAGATCCTCTACCTGGGCGCTCCGGACGGCTCCTGGACGCTGCGGCTCGACGCCGACCCGACCCGCTACACCGAAGACGAACTGGCCGCGCACGCCGCACGCCTCGCGGCCCACCTGGACGCCGTCTCGCTCGCCGCCGACGACACTCCGCTCGGCACGCTCGACGTCACCCTGGCGCACGAGCGCAGACGCGGCCTCACCGAATGGAACGCCACGGCACGGCTCGGCGACTTCATGGACGTGCCGCGGCGCGTGCGGCAACTCGCCGCCCGCACACCGCAGTCCGTGGCCGTCGACGACGGCACCATCTCGCTCACCTACCAGGCCCTGGTGGGCCGGGCCGACGCGCTTGCCCGCCGGCTGGCCGCCGGGCGCGCGGGAACGTCCACCGGTTCGCTGGTCGCCATCGCGGCCGACCCGGGCGTGCCGTTCGTCACCGCCGTCCTCGGCGTGCTCGCCGCCGGCGCCGCCTGGGTGCCGCTCGACGTGCGGGCCCCCGAGGCGCGCGGCGCCGCACTGCTGGCCGACAGTGGTGCGAAGGTGCTGCTGTACGGGCCGGGGCACAAGGAGTACGCCGAGCGGCTGCTCGCGACCGCCGCCGCATCCGGCACCACCCGCTCCTGCGCCCCGCGCCTGCTCCCCATCGAAGACGTCTTTGCGCCCGCCGCGAACGGCCCCGTGCCCGCCACCGCGTCCGGCGACGACCTCGCGTACGTGATCTTCACCTCGGGTTCGACGGGCAAGCCCAAGGGCGCCATGGTGCACCGCGCGGGCATGGCCAACCACCTGCACGCCAAGATCGAGGACCTGGGCCTGACGGTCACCGACTCGCTGGTCCACAACGCACCGGTCACCTTCGACATCTCCGTCTGGCAGATGCTCGCCGCGCTGGTCACCGGCGGCTGCACACGAGTCGTCAGCCATGAGATAGCGGCCGATCCGAAGGCGCTGTTCGCTCTTGTCGACGCCGAGGCGATCACCATCCTCGAAGTGGTGCCCTCACTGCTGCGGGTGGCGCTCGACGACTGGGACGCGGGCGCCGCGCTGCCCTCGCTCGCCTCGCTGCGGCGGCTCGTGGTCACCGGCGAGGCGCTGCCGCCCGACCTGTGCACGCGCTGGCTCGCATACTTCCCGGGCATCGCGCTGGTCAACGCGTACGGGCCCACCGAGTGCTCCGACGACGTCACGCACGCGGTCATCGACGCACGCACCGATGTGACGGGCGCCCGTGCGCCGATCGGCTCCGTGATCCGCAACACCCGCCTGTACGTGCTGGGCGACGGGCTGCGGCCGGTGCCTGCCGGGATGCCCGGTGAGCTCTACGTGGGCGGGGACGGGGTGGGCCGCGGATATCTGCGCGATCCGCGGCGCACCGCACTGGCCTTCGTCGCCGATCCGTACGCCACCGAGCCCGGCGCCCGGATGTACCGCACCGGAGATCGGGTGCGCCAGCTCGACGACGGGCAGCTGGAGTTCCTGGAACGGGTCGACCACCAGGTCAAGATCCGCGGGCACCGCATCGAACTCGGCGAGGTGGAGGCCGCGCTGCGCGCCGTCGACGGCGTCACCGACGCGGCCGTCGCCGTCGCTCCCGACAGCGCGGGCACCACACGCCTGGCCGGCTACCTCACCGGTGCCGTCGACCCCGTTGCCGTGAAGGCGCAGCTGGCCGCCAGGCTGCCCGACTACATGGTGCCCAGTGCCTTCGTCCTCCTTGAGCGGCTGCCGCTGACACCGAACGGCAAGGTCGACCGCAAGGCGCTGCCCGCACCGGACTTCGGTGCCGGCGCCGCGAGCGCGGCACCTGCCACACCGCGCGAAGCGGCCCTGTGCGCGGTCTTCGCCCAGGTGCTGGGCGTCGCACGGGTCGGTGTGCACGACGACTTCTTCGAACTGGGCGGGCACTCGCTGCTGGCCACCCGTGCGATCGGCCGGATCCGTCTCGCGCTCGGTGTGGAACTGCCGGTGCGCACCCTCTTCGACAAGCGCACCGTCGCCGAGCTCGCCGCCGAGCTCGCCGGCCGGCAGCAGGAGCGGGAGCCTGCGCTCCGGCCGCCGCTGGTGGCCCGGGAGCGGCCCGAGCGGTTGCCGCTGTCCTTCGCGCAGCAGCGGCTGTGGTTCCTTCAGCACCTCAACGGCGAAGCCGGCGGGGCCGCCGCCTACCACCTGCCGCGCGCGATCCGGCTGACCGGACGGCTCGACACCGCCGCACTCCAGGACGCGCTGGAAGACGTGATGGCACGGCACGAGTCGCTGCGCACCGTCTTTCCCGAGCAGGACGGCAGCGCGCTCCAGTTGGTGCTTGCGCCGGAGCAGGCCCGGCTGTCGCTGCCGGTCACCGACTGCCACCTCATGGGCCGCCGCGATCTGGACGCCGCACTCGCCGAGCACGCCGCCCGCCCCTTCGACCTGACCCGCCAGCCGCCACTGCGCGCCGAACTGTTCGCACTCGGACCCGACGAGCACGTGCTGCTGGTGGTGCTGCACCACATCGCGGGCGACGGCTGGTCGGTGCTGCCGCTCGCACAGGACCTGCGGGCCGCGTACGCGGCGCGGCTGCGCGGCGCGGCCCCGGAGCTGGTGCCGCTGCCGGTGCAGTACGCCGACTACGCGCTGTGGCAGCGGGAGCTGCTGGGCGACGCGGCGGACGAGGACTCGCTCGCGGCCCGGCAGCTGGCCCACTGGCGCGAAGCGCTCGCCGGGCTGCCGGACGGGCTCGAACTGCCCACGGACTTCCCGCGTCCCGCCACGCCCAGTCACCGCGGCGGCCAGGTGCCGTTCGAACTCGGCCCGCAGGCGCACGAGGCGGCGGTCCGGCTCGCGCGGGCGTGCGGCGCGAGTGTCTTCATGGTGGTGCAGTCGGCGCTCGCGGTGCTGCTGCGCACGCTGGGCGCGGGCGACGACATCCCGCTCGGCACGCCCGTCGCGGGCCGCACCGACGACGCGCTGGAGCACCAGGTCGGCTTCTTCGTGAACACGCTGGTGCTGCGCACCGACGTGTCCGGCGATCCGACCTTCCGCGACGTGCTCGCCCGCACCAGGGCCGCGGACCTCGCGGCTTACGCGCACCAGGACGTGCCGTTCGAGTGGTTGGTGTCGGCGCTGCGGGCGCAGGACGCGGACGGGCTGCGGCCTGGTTCGCCGGCCCGGCAGCCGCTGTTCCAGGTGATGCTGGCGTTCCAGAACCACAACGACAACACCGCCGCCGAGATCTCCCTGCCGGGCCTGGCCGCCGAGGTGTCCGCGATCGCCACCGGCACCGCACGCTTCGACCTCGCCTTCGAGATCGCCGAACGGCACGGCGCCGACGGCACCGCGGCCGGTCTCGCCGGCATCCTGGAGTACGCCGCCGACCTGTACACCGAGGCCGGCGCCACCGCGCTCAGCGCCCGGCTCGCCCGGTTGCTGCACCGGCTCACCGCGGCGCCCGACACGCCGCTCAGCCGGATCGACGCACTGCTGCCCGGCGAGGGCGAGCGGGTGCTGACGCGGTGGAGCGGCGCGCAGGTGCCCGCCGCGCGCCCGGCGACCGTGCCCGCCCTCTTCGCGCAGCGCGCCGCCGCCGCGCCCGCCGCCGCCGCGCTGCTCCACCAGGGACAGGAGGTGTCGTACGGCGAACTGAGCGCGCATGTGAACCGCTGCGCGCGCTATCTGGCCACCCAGGGCGTCGGACCCGGCACGATCGTGGCGCTGATGGTGCCCCGCTCGCCCGGCATGGTGCTCGCCGCCCTCGCGGTGCTCACCGCGGGCGCCGCCTACCTCCCCGTCGACCCGACCTACCCGGACGACCGCATCGCGTACATGATCGGCGACGCCCGACCGGTGGCCGTGCTGACCACCGCGGCGATGCGGCACCGGGTACCGCGGCCGGCCGCGGGCGAGGCGGGCGAGGCGGGCGTCATCGTTCTCGACGAGCCAGGGACCACCGCCGAGGTGGCCGCGCAGGACGCCACCGCGCCCACTGTGGCGCTCACGCCCGCGGACCCGGCGTATGTGATCTACACATCCGGTTCGACGGGCCGTCCCAAGGGTGTGCTGGTCAGCCACCGTTCGGTGGCGGCACTGGTCGCGGAGGCGCAGCGGTTCGGGGTGCGGGAGGGCACGCGGGTGCTTCAGTTCGCGTCGCTGAGCTTCGACGCGGCGGCCTGGGAGCTGTGCACCACGTTGACCCGCGGCGGCACGCTGGTGCTGCCCGATGATGCCCAGCGCACCCCGGGCGAGCCGCTGGCCGACTTCGTCGCCGCGGCCCGTATCGACGTGATGTGCCTGCCGCCCGCCGTGCTGTCCGCCTGGCCCGTCGCGCGCGCCATGCCCGCAGGTGTCACCGTGATCACCGCCGGCGAGGCCTGCCCGCCGGAGCTCGTGGCGCGCTGGTCGGCGGGCAGCCGCATGCTGAACGCCTACGGGCCCACCGAGACCACCGTCTGCGCCACCGTCAGCGAGCCGCTGACCGGCGGCAAGCCGCCCATCGGACGCCCGCTCGCAGGCACCGTCGTCTACGTCCTCAGCCCGGCACTCCAGCCGGTCTGTGCGGGAGTCACCGGCGAGCTGTATGTGGGCGGGGCGGGACTGGCGGTCGGGTACCTGGGACGGCCGGGGCTGACGGCGGGACGGTTCGTCGCCGATCCGTTCGGTGCGCCGGGCGCCCGCATGTACCGCACCGGCGACCTGGTGCGCTGGCTGCCGGACGGCACTTTGGAGTACGCCGGACGCGCGGACGACCAGGTGAAGATCCGCGGTTTCCGGGTGGAGCCCGGTGAGATCGAGACCGTGCTGCTCGGCCATCCCGGTGTGGACCGCGCGGTCGTCATGGTCCGCGAGGACCGGCCCGGCGACAAGCGGCTCACCGGCTATGTGGTCCCCGCGGGTGAGGCTCCCGCAGCGGCCGATCTGAAGTCCTATGTCAGGGCCTCGCTGCCCGACTACATGGTGCCCGCCGCGTTTGTGACGCTCACCGAACTGCCGCTCACCAGCAACGGAAAGGTGGACCGCAAGGCCCTGCCGGCACCGCGGCTCGGCCCCGTCGAGGAGGGACAGGAGGGCCAGGAGGGCCCCGAGCCGCGCACGGAGCAGGAAGCGGCCCTGTGCGCGGTCTTCGCGGACGTGCTCGGCTGCGAACGGGTCGGCGCGGGCAGCGACTTCTTCGACCTCGGCGGCGACTCGATCAGCTCGATCCAGCTGGTCAGCAGGGCCCGCACGGCGGGCTATGTGATCACCGCGCAGGACGTCTTCACGCACCGCACCCCGCACGCCCTGGCGCGCGCCGCACGCAGCGCGGACAGCGCGGTGCGGCTGCGCGGCACCGACGACGGCACCGGCACCTTCCGGCCCACTCCGATCATGGACTGGCTGCACGGCCTCGGCGGTCCGGTGGACGGCTTCCACCAGGCCGTCGTCGTCCGTACGCCGATCGGCGCCACCGGCCCGCTGCTGGCCGAGGCCCTGCAGACCCTGCTCGACCACCACGACGCGCTGCGCATGACCCTGGACGTGGCTCCGGACGCGGCCCCGGACGGCGGGGCCGGCTCCTGGACCCCGCGGGTCCGCGAGCGCGGTACCGTCCTCGCCCACCAGCTGCTCGGCCTGCACTCCGCCGCCGGGCTGCCGGACGACGCCGTCCGCGCGCTGGTGCAGCAGCAGGCCGCCGCCGCACAGGCGGCGCTGGCGCCGACCGAGGGCGCCATGCTGCGGGCCACCTGGCTGGACGCGGGTCGCGGCCATCCCGGACGGCTCATCCTGACCCTGCACCACCTGGTCGTGGACGGCGTCTCCTGGCGGATCCTCATCGAGGACCTGGCCGCCGCGTACGAGGCCGCGGCCACCGGGAGCCCGGCGCGGCTGCGGCCGGTGGGCACCTCGCTGCGGCACTGGGCGGGCCTGCTCGCCGAGGAGTCCGCGGCACCCGCCAGGCAGGCCGAACTGCCGCTATGGCACGAGGCCCTGATGACCAGCCAGCCGCCGCTCGGCATCGCCAAGATCGACCCGGCCCGCGATCTCACCGCCACCGCCCGCACCCTGCGCCTGACCCTGGACCGCGCCACCACCCAGGCCCTGCTCACCGAGGTGCCCGCCGCCTACCACACCGAGGTCAACGACGTACTGCTCACGGCGCTCGCGCTGGCCGTCGGCGACTGGCGGGGACGCCGGGGGCAGGACGCGTCGGCGCTGCTGGTGGACCTGGAGGGGCACGGCCGTGAGGAGTTCACCGAGGGCGTGGACCTGTCCCGCACGGTCGGCTGGTTCACCACCTCGTATCCCGTACGGCTCGACCTCGGCCCGATCGACTGGGCGGACGCCTGGGAGGGCGGACCGGCCGCAGGACAGGCGCTGAAGCGGGTCAAGGAGTCGCTGCGTGCACTGCCCGACCACGGGCTCGGCCACGGCCTGCTGCGCCACCTCGCCGCACTCCCCGAACTGAACCGCCCCGCACCCGAGCTCGGCTTCAACTACCTGGGCAGGCTGCCCGCACCGCAGGCCGCCGACTGGGCACCCACTGTGGAATCCACCGAGGTCGCCGCGGGCGCCGACGCGGGCCTGCCGCTGCCGCATGTGCTCGGCGTGAACGCCTTCACCGAGGAGGGCCCCGACGGGCCAAGCCTGGTGGCCGCCTGGACCTGGGCGGGCGAACTGCTCAGCCACACCGACGCGACGGATATCGCACAGTCCTGGTTCCGGGCGCTTCGCGCGCTCGTCAGCCACGCACGGCGGCCGGACGCGGGCGGTCACACACCGTCCGATGTCGAGCTCGTCACGCTCAGCCAGGACGAAATCGATGCTTTTGAAAAGGAAATGGACGAATGGGGGGCCGCACTGTGAAGCACACCACCACAGCGAGCGAGTCCGGTACGAAGAGCCGGGCGAAGAGATCCAACCTGAGTGACGTCCTGCCCCTCACTCCGCTTCAGGAAGGGCTGCTGTTCCACGCCGTCTTGGGGCCCGAGCAACTGGACGTCTACACCGTGCAGCTCGTGCTCGACCTCGCCGGGGTCCTGGACGCGCACTGCCTGCGGCGTGCCGCTGAGGGGCTGCTGCACCGCCATCCGAACCTGAAGTCGGGCTTTCGCTACCGCGACAACGGCGAACCGGTGCAGCTGGTGCCGCACAGCGTCGACCTGCCCTGGCGCGAGGTGGACCTCAGCCGCCTCGAAGAGCCCGAGCTGACCCCGCGCATCCAGCTGCTCACCCTTCAGGAGCGCGACGAGCCGTTCGACCCGACCCGGCCGCCGCTCATGCGCTACCTGTTGATGCGCACCGGGCCGCGCGCCCACCGCATGGTCCTGACGGCTCATCAGATGCTCTTCGACGGCTGGTCGATGCCGCTGATCATCCGCGAGCTCTTCGCGCTCTACGCGGACGACGGCTCGGGCCTGGCGAGTCCCGCTCCGTACAAGAACTACCTGGCCCATCTCGTCGGCCGGGACCGGGCGGCGTCGCTCGGTGCCTGGCGGACGGCGCTCGACGGGCTCGGCGAGGCGACGCTGGTGGCTCCCGGTACGAACGGGGCCATCACCCTGCCCGAACGGCACACCTTCGACCTGCCCGCCGACTTCACCGCCGAACTGAACTCCTGGGCGCGCGAGCGCGGCCACACCCTCAACACGGTGCTCCAGGGCGCCTGGGCCGCGGTGCTCGGCGCGCTCACCGGGCAGCGCGACGTGGTCTTCGGCGGCACCGTCTCCGGGCGGCCACCGGAGCTGGACAGGGTGGAGTCCATGGTGGGGCTCTTCATCAACACCTGCCCCGTCCGCGTCGACCTGGACCCGTACCGCACCTTCGGGCAGATCCTCGACGAGCTCAGCCGCCGCCGCACCGAACTGCTGCCGCACGAATACCTCAGCCTCACCGAGATCCAGCAGGCCGTCGGCATGGGCGAACTCTTCGACACCGTCCTCGTCTTCGAGAACTACCCGATGGACCCCTCGGAACTGGACGCGCCGGCGCCCGGCCTGAAGGTCACCGGCCTCCAGGCCGAGGACGCCACGCACTACCCGCTCAGTTTGATGGTGCTGCCAGGCGAGCGGCTGCGGCTCGTCGTCTCCATCGACCCCGGCCGCTACACCGCACATGACGCCATCGTCGTCGCCGCCCGGATCGAGGGGCTGCTGCGGGCCGCCGTCGCCGCGCCGGACAAGCCGTTCGGGCAGCTCAGCACGTTGGTGCGGGGCGAGCGCGAGCAGCTGCTCGCGCTGCCCGCGCCCGCCGCTCCTGACCGGTTCGCGGACGTGGTGGAGCAGGTGCGCGCCTTCGCGGTGACCCGGCCGGACGTGGTCGCGGTCGTCGACGACACCCAGCAGCTCACCTACCGCGAGCTCATCGAACGCAGCGCGGCCGTCACCCGGGAGGTGCTGCGCGCCAAGGCCGCCGCCTACACCCGCAAGCTGGTCAGCACCGGCTCGTCCGCCCTGACCAGGGACATCGGCGGGGACAGCGCCACCATGGTCTGTGAGGACCTGGCCAGCGTCACCATGATCCGCCGGCTGGTCGGCGCGGACACCGCCGCGGGCACGCTGGTCGGCGTCCTCGCGGCGCCCGGCGCGGACTTCGTCACCGCCGTGCTCGGCATCCTGGGCTCCGGCGCCGGCTGGGTGCCGCTCGACGTGACGGTGCCCACCGCGCGGATCGCCGCCCTCATCGCCGACGCGGGCATCGGCCACCTGCTGGTCGACGCGGCCCACGCCGGCCTGGCCCACGAGGCGCTCGCCGTCGCCGGGCTCGACGCGGCGGTGCCCGTCACGACGATCGCCCACACCGGACGGCACGCCCGCCCGCGGGACCTGCCGCCGGTCACCGGCCACCCCGACGACCTCGCCTACACCATCTTCACCTCGGGTTCCACGGGCAAGCCGAAGGGCGCCATGGTGCACCGGGCGGGCATGGTCAACCACCTGCACGCCAAGGTCGAGGACTTGGGGCTGGACGCGGACAGCGTGCTCGTCCACAACGCGCCGGTCACCTTCGACATCTCCGTGTGGCAGATGCTCACCGCGCTGGTCACCGGCGGCCGGCTGCGGGTGGTCTCCAAGCAGACCGCGGCCGACCCGGCGGCCCTGTTCGGTACTGTCGCACCGGACGGCGTCACCGTCCTGGAGGTCGTCCCCTCGCTGCTGCGCGCCGCGCTCGACAGCTGGGACTCCGGCGCCCGGCTGCCCGACCTGACCCCGCTGCGCCGCCTGGTCGTCACCGGCGAGGCCCTGCCCGCCGACCTGTGCCGCCGCTGGCTCGACTACTTCCCGCACCTGCCGCTGGTCAACGCCTACGGGCCCACCGAGTGCTCCGACGACGTCACGCACGCCGTGATCGCCGACGCCGACGCGGTGCCCGGCGTGCGCGCGCCCATCGGCAAGGCGGTGCGCCGCACCGGCCTATACGTCCTGGACGACGCGCTGCGCCCGCTGCCCGCCGGCGTGCCGGGTGAGCTGTACGTGGGCGGTGCGGGGGTCGGCCGCGGTTACCTCAACGACGCCTGCCGCACCGGGTCCGTCTTCGTCGCCGACCCGTTCGCCGGGCGGCCCGGAGCGCGCATGTACCGCACCGGTGACCGTGTGGTGCGGCTGCCCGACGGCAGCCTGGAGTTCCTTGAGCGCCGCGACCACCAGGTCAAGGTGCGCGGCCACCGGGTCGAGCCCGGCGAGGTGGAGGCGGTACTGCGCGCCCAGCGGGGCGTCAGCGACGCGGTGGTGGTCGTGGTGCGCGACGCGCGCGGTGAGGCCCGGCTCGTCGGCTATGTCGCGGGCGCCGCCGAGGCCGCCGCCGTCAAGGACGCCGTGGCCGCCGTGCTGCCCGAGTACATGGTGCCGTCCGCCGTCGTCCACCTGGACGCGCTGCCGCTCACCGCGAACGGCAAGGTCGACCGCAAGGCACTTCCTGAACCCACCCTCGCCACCAGCGCGGGACGCGCACCGCTGGGCGCCGCGGAGGAGGCCGTCTGCCAGGCCTTCGCCGAGGTGCTCGGCGTCGAGGAGGTCGGCGCCGACGAGGACTTCTTCGACCTCGGCGGCCACTCGCTGCTCGCTACCCGCCTGGTCAGCCGGATTCGGACGCTGCTCGGCGCCGAACTCCCGATGCGCGCCGTCTTCGAGGCCCGCACCGCGCAGCGGCTCGCCGCGCTGCTGGGCGGCGCGGGCCCGGCCCGCCCGCCGCTGACCGCCGCCGAGCGGCCCGAGCGGGTGCCGCTGTCCTTCGCGCAGCACCGCATGTGGGTGCTCAGCCGCCTCGAAGGCCACAGCAGCGCCTACCACCTGCCCTGGACCGTCCACCTCACCGGCCAACTCGACCACGCCGCGATGACCGCCGCCCTGAACGACGTCCTCGCCCGCCACGAGGCCCTGCGCACCGTCTGCGCCGAGGCCGAAGGACACCCGTACCAGCTGGTGCGGGACGACGCCCGGATCACCTTGGAGACGTTCGAGGCCACCGAGGACGAGCGGGCAGCCGCGGTGCGCGCGTTCACCGGCCGGCCCTTCGACCTCGCCCGCGATCTGCCGCTGCGCGCCGCGGTCTTCTCCACCGGCGCGCAGGACCATGTGCTGTCCCTGGTCATCCATCACATCGCCGCTGACGGCTGGTCCAACGGGCCGCTCGCCCGCGACCTGTGCACCGCGTACGCGGCCCGGCTGCACGGCAGCGCTCCCGAGCTGGCGCCGCTGCCGGTTCAGTACGCCGACTACACCCTCTGGCAGCGCGATCTGCTCGGCGACGCGGCCGACCCGGACTCGGTGCTCGTCCAGCAACTGGAGTTCTGGAGCAAGGCGCTCGACGGAATTCCCGACGAACTGGCCCTGCCCGGCGCCCAGCCGCGGCCACCGGTCGCCTCCTACCGCGGCGCCACCGTCGACTTCCGTATCCACGCCGACGTCCACGCCCGGGCCGCCGCGCTCGCCAAGGAGAGCGGCGCCAGCCTGTTCATGGTGCTCCAGGCGGCTCTGGCGGCCCTGCTGAGCGGACTCGGCGCCGGCGACGACATCCCGCTCGGCACGCCCGTCGCCGGCCGCACCGACGACGCGCTCGACCAGCTGGTGGGCTTCTTCGTCAACACTCTGGTGCTGCGCACGGACGTGTCCGGCAATCCGACCTTCCGGGATCTGCTGGAGCGGGTGCGCACCGCGGACCTGGCGGCCTTCGCGCACCAGGACGTGCCCTTTGAGCGCTTGGTCGAGGAGTTGTCCCCGGCCCGTTCGATGGCCCGCAATCCGCTCTTCCAGACCATGATCGCGTTGCACAACACCACCGCGGCCCAGCTGGAACTGCCTGGCCTTACGGCCGAAGTGGGCCGCGCGCACACCGGCGCCGCCCGGTTCGACCTCACCTTTGACCTGGTGGAGGAGCAGGACGCGGCAGGCCTTGAAGGCGCGGCGGGCGGCATCGCGGGGCGGCTCGAATTCAGCCTCGATCTGTTCACCGCCGAGGCGGCCAGGTCCCTGGCGGACCGTCTCGTGCATCTGCTCGGCCTGCTCACCAACGCCCCCGACCAGCGGATCGCCGCCGTCTCCACCCTGCTGCCCGGCGAACGGGAGCGGCTGCTCGACGCGTGGGTCGGCGCCCCGGCCCATCCGGTGGACGTGCCGGTGCACCGGCGGATAGAGGCACAGGCCGCGACCCAGCCCAACCGTCCGGCGCTGCTCTTCCAGGGCCGCGCCCTGACTTACCATGAGCTGAACGCCCGCGCCAACCAGCTGGCCCGCACCCTGGTGCACGGCGGCGCGGGCCCCGACGGTCTGGTCGCTCTCGCCATCCCGCGCTCGCCCGACATGGTGGTGGCCGCACTCGCCGTCCTGAAGTCGGGCGCCGCGTATCTGCCCATCGACCCCACCTACCCCGCCGACCGCATCGCCTACATGCTCGCCGACGCCCGCCCCATGCTCGCCCTGACCACCGGTGACGTCTCGGCGGCGGTCCCGGAGCTGGCCAGTGTGGCGCGGCTCGAACTCGACGACGAGAGCATCCGCGCCGAACTCGCCGCGCTGCCCGACGGCGACCTGGCCGACACCGAACTGAACGGCGTCGCGGGCCCCGCGCACACCGCCTACGTCATCTACACCTCGGGCTCCACGGGCCGTCCCAAGGGCGTGGTCGTGGAGCGCGGCCCGCTGGCCAACTTCCTCACCGAAGCCCAGCGGTTCATGGCCTTCGGCCCCGAGGACCGGCTGGTGTCGGTGACCACCTTCGGCTTCGACATCGCCAACCTGGAGCTCTTCGTACCGCTGCTGTCCGGTGGGGTGCTGGTCCTCGCCGAGCAGGAGACGGTGCGCGACCCGGACCGGCTCGCGACCCTGTTGCGGGTCACCCGCGCCACCGCCATGCAGGCCACCCCGACGCTCTGGCACACCCTGGTCAGCACGCACCCCGACGCACTGAAGCGGGTGCACGCCCTCACCGGCGGCGAGGCCGTCAGCCCGCCGCTCGCGGCCGACCTGCGCCGCGCGGCCCGGCTGCTGACCAACGTCTACGGCCCCACCGAGACCACGATCTACTCCACCAGTGCCGAACTCGACGGCACCGGCACCCCGCCGATCGGCTCCTCGCTCGCGGGCAACCGCACCTACGTCCTGGACGGCGCCCTCCAGCTGGTGCCCGACGGTGTCATCGGGGAGCTGTACATCGGCGGTGCGAGCCTGGCCCGCGGCTACCACGACCGGTTCGGCATGACCGCGCAGCGGTTCGTGGCCGACCCGTACGGGTCGGCAGGGGCGCGTATGTACCGCACCGGTGACCTGGTGCGCCGCCGTCCCGACGGGACGATCGACTATCTGGGCCGGGCCGACCACCAGGTCAAGATCCGCGGCTTCCGCATCGAACTCGGCGAGATCGAGGCCGTCCTGCTGCGCCACTGCGACGTCGCCCAGGCCACCGTCATGCTCCGCGAGGACACGACCGGCGAGCCGCGCCTGGTGGCGTACCTCGTGGCGGCGGCCGGTGCCGGCTGCGACGCGCCGGCGCTGCGTGCCCATCTCGCCGCGCAGCTGCCCGACTACATGGTGCCCGCTGTCTTCACCACACTGCCTGAACTGCCGCAGACCCCGAACGGCAAGGTCGACCGCAAGCTGCTGCCGGCGCCGGCGGATGGCGCCGCGGCCACCGACGCGGGACGGCCGCCGGCCACTCCGGTGGAGGCGGCCCTGTGCCAGGTCTTCGCCGAGGTGCTGGGCGCCGGCTCCATCGGGGTCGACGACAGCTTCTTCGACCGGGGCGGCGACTCCATCCGCGCCATCCGCCTCGTCCAGCACGCCCGCGCGGCGGGCTACGACTTCACTCCAGCCGATGTGTTCGTGCACCGGACGGTGGCAGGGCTGAGCGCGGTGGCGAAGGTGCCGGGAGGCGCGGGGGCCGGGGTGCCGGCACCGCGGGCATCCGGGGGCACGCCGGCCGCGGGTGCCGTGCCGGCCGTCCGGACCATCTCGGCTCCGGTCGCGGCGAAGGCTCAGGAGGACGACAGCGCCTTTGCCACCGTGCTGCCCATCCGGCCCGACGGCAGCCGTCCGCCGCTCTTTTGCGTGCACGGCGGCGGCGGTCTCGGCTGGCCTTTCATAGAACTCTCCGCGCATCTCCCGCACGACGTACCCGTGTACGCGTTCCAGGCCTCCGGAATCACGCCTTCGGTACCGCGGACCGCCACTGTTACAGAAATGGCGAAGAACTATGTGAAGAAAATGATGGAGATTCAGCAGGACGGGCCATACTATATTCTCGGCTGGTCGTTCGGCGCGCTGGTGGCCCATGAAATGGCGGGCGAAATCCAGCGCCGCGGCAAGCGGGTGGCACTGCTCGCGAATCTCGACGGCTTCCCCGCCGAGGCAAGCCCCGCCGGGCGGCCCGAGCGCATCCGCGACCAGGAGGTCAAGGACCGGCTCGCCGCCGCCGGCAAGGCCCTCGCCGAGCTGGACGCATCCCAGGTCGCCAGGCTGGCATCGGTCATCCGGCACCTCAGCGACATCGGTACCGCGCACCGCCCCGGCCGCATCCAGGGCAACGTGCTCTTCTTCGCCGCCACCCGCGGCCTGCCCCCGGGCGCCCCCACGCAAGCCGTCTGGGCGCCCCACGTGCAGGGCCGCATCATCCGCTACAACATCGACGCCGAGCACGAGGACATGCTCAAGACGCCCTCCGCCGCACAGATAGCGGCAGTCCTGGCTGAGGCCATGCGCTCATCGAAGTCCGTGCGAAATTCCGCACCGGTGAGGGAACCGGCACCTGCTCGTTAGTCGTGATATCGGACAGGTTCAGGAAAGGTTCCCCAATAGCCGCCGAATGGCCCGTTGCGGCGGCAGCAGAATCCCGCAGGACGCACCGGGCGCCGAATTCACGAAAGGACAGAGGACAGCGATGAGCAATCCCTTCGACGACGAGACAGGTTCCTTTCTGGTGCTCGCCAACCACGAGGGCCAGCACTGCCTGTGGCCCGCGTTCGCCGAGGTGCCGGCGGGCTGGAACACCGTGAAGCAGGAGGGCGCCCGCCAGGACGCGCTCGATTACATCGAGGCCACCTGGACCGATCTGCGCCCCCGCAGCCTCGCCGCGGCGTCGGCCGCCAACGAGGGCTGACGACGGCCGCTCCGGTCCGGCCCGTCCGACGCACCACGCGTCGTGGACCGCGCCCCTCTCCTCCCTTCGAGTCTTCGTCCCTTCGAGCCTTCGAGCCGCGAAGGAGCAGAGCAGCCCGTCGCCGTACGGGACACCGCACCACCACCGGCAAGCACCACCACATCCAACGGAGGAAACCGCAATGACCACCCTCACCATCGACGAGACGACCGAGCCCAAGGTGCGCGCCATCCTGGCCGACTGCCTCGACATGGAGGCCGACGAGATCGCTCCGACCGGCCTGTTCACCGAGGAGTACGGCGCCGACTCCCTCGGCGCCATCGAGATGCTCGCCGGCCTGGAGAAGGCCTTCGGTGTCACCATCGCGCAGGACGAACTGGCCAACATGATCCATCTGCGGGCCGTGCTCGACGTGCTGTCCCGGGCCGAGGCCCGATGACCACCCGACGTGTGGTCCTGACCGGCATCGGGGTCTTGTCCAGCATCGGTAACGGCGTCGAGGCCTTCACCGAAGGCCTGCGCACGGGCCGGTGCGGGGCAGCTCCGATCACCCTCTTCGACACGGAGGGATTCCGGGAGCAGCTGGCCCACGAGGTACGGGACTTCGACCCGTCCGCGTGGATCAAACGCACCGACCCGAATCGGCTCGGCCGCGCCACCCAGTTCTCGGTGGCCGCCGCCCGGATGGCCATCGCCGACGCCGGCCTCGTCCCCGCGGACCTGAAAGACCTGCGGGGCCTGGTCACCGTCGGCACCACCGACGGTGAAGCGGGCACCCTGGACGGACTGGTCGAGGCGGAGACCAAAGGCACCGCAGTGCGGGATCTCGACCCGCTCGCCATCCGCCGGCTGCCCTTCCACCGACTCGCCCTCGCCATCGTTCAGGAACTCGGGCTGCGCCGCGCTGCACCGTCGGTGCTCGGCACCGCCTGCGCGGCGGGTAACTACGCGATCGGCGACGGCTACGACGCCGTTCGCTCGGGCGAAGTCGAATACGCGCTGGTCGGCGGGTCCGACGCACTGACCAGGCGGACCTTCGCCGGGTTCGCCCGGCTTGGCCTCGTCGCACCCGACCGGTGCCGCCCGTTCGACACCGACCGCAAGGGCCTGCTCACCGCGGAGGGCTCCGGCATCCTCGTCCTGGAGAGCCTGGACGCGGCCCGCGCCCGCGGTGCCCGCAGCTACGCGGAAGTCCTCGGCTACGGCCTGAACTGCGACGCCCACCACCCCACCGCGCCCGACCAGGAGAACGTCGGCCGCTGTATCCGTCTGGCACTTGAGGACGCCGGAGTGAAGCCGGCCGAGGTCGACCTGATCTCCGCACACGGCACCGGTACGCCCACCAACGACATCACTGAAGTCCGCGCGATCCGCGAGGTCTTCGGCGACCGTCCGCCGCGCACCGTCGCACTGAAGTCCATGCTCGGCCACTCCATGGGCGCCGCCAGCGCCCTCGGCGCCGCCGCCTCGGCGCTCGCCCTGCACCACGGTTTCATCCCGCCCACCGTCAACCACCGCACCACCGACCCCGAGTGCCGTATCGACTGCGTCCCCAACAAGGCCGTTGAAGCCGATCTCGGCGTCGTCATCAACAACGGACTGGCCTTCGGCGGCAACAACGCCTCCGTCGTCCTCGGCAAACACCGGGAGCTGCACGCATGACCAGTGCCGCGGTCCGCACGGACCGCCCCGTCATCACCGCCTGGTCGGCCGTCTCTGCCTACGGCATCGGACGCGCCGCCTACCGCACCGGACTCGCCACAGGCACCCCTGCGGGCGCAGACCCTGACCAGGCCCCTGACCAGCCGGATCAGCCCGACCAGCCGGATCAGCCGGTCCGGCCGGACGACGGCGCCCACCACCGACTCGTCCCCGACTTCGAAGTCCGCAAGGTCCTCGGCAAGGCCGGCACCCGCACCATGGACCGGGCCACCGGGCTCGCCGCCACCGCCGTGCGCGAGCTCTTCAGCGAGGCCGAGGCCGACCGGCACCCCGTGCCCACCGGCGCCGGCACCGCCCTGGTGCTGGGCACCAACGTGGGCGGCGTGGCGGGACAGCACGACTTCGTGCAGGCCTCGTTCGAAGGCGAGAAACCGTACGACGTGCCGGCCCAGTACATGCCCAGTGTGCTGATGAACTGCGCCGCGGCGGCCAGTGCCATCCGCTACGGGCTCAAGGGCCCGAACACCACACTGGCGGGCGGCCGGCCGGCCGGACTGCTCGCCCTCGGCTACGCCCGGCGGCTGCTCGCCGCGGGCCGCGCCGAGCGCGCCCTGGTCGGCGCGGTGGAGGAGTACTCGCCCATCCGCGCCGCCTACGAACACCACCTGCGGGCGGCGGACGAGCCTGCCGTACCGCTCGGCGAGGGCTGCGCGGTCCTGCTGCTCGAACCGGCCGACGCGGTCGGCCAGGGCCGCCAGCCGCTGGCCGAACTGCTCGCCATCGAGATACGGGCCGATGTCACCGGCGACCTGGCGGGCACCCTGGCCGCCTGCGTCGAAGCGGCCCTCAGCGACTCCGCCAGCACACCCGCCGACGTCTGGGCCGCGGTGCCCGGCGGACTCGGAGGCCCGGCAGGAGCGGCCGAAAAAGCCCTGCTCGCAGAGCTCTTCGGCGACCGGGCGGCCACCCGCGTCCCCGTGCACGCCCTGATCGGTGACACGTCCGCCGCGTCCGGCGCATTCCAGCTGGCGGCGACCTTGGCCGCCGCCGCACAGAGCGCGACGGGACGGACCGCACCCGGCACGGCCGACGGCACCGAGGAGGGCACCGCGGTGGGGAGGACCGCGGTTCTCACCTCCGTGGACCGCGACGGCACCGCCGCCTGCGCCGTACTGCGCCTGCTGGGAGGCGACGCCCGATGACCGCGGAGGAACGTACCGGCCACGGACGCGGCGACCATGCACATGGCGACCACGGCGGCGGCCCGCAGGCCGACCGGATCGCGCTGATCAGCGGCGGATCGCGCGGCATAGGACGCGCCGCCGCCCTGCGCCTCGCCCGTGACGGCTATGCGATCAGCTTCGGCTACCGCAGCGACGAGGCCGCCGCCGAACGTCTCGAAAAGGACCTCGCCGACCTCGGCGCGCCCTCGCTCGCCCAGCGGCTCGACATCGCGGACCCGGTGGCCGTCCGTGCCTGGGTGGCCCGTACCGAAGCGGAACTCGGCCCCATCAGCACAGCGGTCGCCTCCGCGGGCATCACCCGCGACAAGCCGCTGCTGATGATGAAGGACGAGGAGTGGCAGGAGGTCATCGACACCAATCTGGACGGCACCGCCCACCTGTGCCGCGCCGTGCTCTTCCCGATGGTCAAGCGGAAGTCGGGCTCGATCATCACCCTGTCGTCCGTCTCCGGCGTGCACGGCAACCCCGGACAGGGCAACTACTCCGCGTCCAAAGCCGGAATCATCGCCCTGACCAGGGCACTCAGCAAGGAAGTCGGTCGCTATGGCGTCCGCGTCAACGCCCTTGCGCCGGGAATGATCGAGACGGACATGACCGGCTCGCTCACCGATGCCCAGCGTGCGCACGCCCTTTCGGCCATCCCGCTCGGCAGGTTCGGCACCGCGGACGAGGTCGCCGAAGCCGTCGCCTTCCTGGCTTCGGGGAAGTCCGCGTACATCACCGGGTCCGTGCTGGAGATCGACGGCGGCATCGTCCTGTGACCGAGCAGGTCCCGTTGGCCCCGTCCGGCCACGTCGCGCCTGCCGCCGCCGTCGCCGTTGTTGGCCTCGCCCGTCCCGGCACCCGCACCGGCGCCGTCCGCGAACCACTGCCCAAGGAGCACCAGCCATGACCGTACTGACCGACACCGCCACCGTGACCGCCGGCACCAGCGTCCTGACCGGGACGGGAACCACGGCTCCGGGGCTCGCACAGTCCCCGGCGTCGTCCATCAAACCGCTGCTCGACAAGGCCCGACTCGCGGACACCGACCCGCAGTCGGGTGCGGCCCACCGCGTCTACGAGCACCTGATCGCGCTGTGGGCGCCCGGAGTGATCGAGGCCGCCCAGGACCTCGGCGTGTTCGCCGCGCTGACGGCGGGTCCGGCCACCGCGGCGGACCTCGCCCGCACCCTCGGCACCGACCCGCGCGCCACCCGTGTCCTCCTGGACGGCCTGCACTCCTACGACATCGCCGGCCGTACGACGGGCAAGGACGGCCAAGTCCGGTACACGCTGCCCGCCGAGTTGCACGACGTCTTCGCGCCGAACGGCCTGTACAGCCTCGCCGGAAAGATCAATTACGACCGCGGCCTGGCCTGGAACGCGTGGCGCGACCTGGCCCGCAACGTGCGCACCGGCGCCCGGGACGCCGAGGGCGGCCACCAGCTCAACCAGATATCCGAGGAGGACTACACCAGCCTGGTCCGCGGCATCAACTTCTGGGCGCCGCCGATCGTCTCCGCCCTCGCCGACGCGCTGCGCGAACTCGGCTGGAGCACCGGCGGCTCGGCGACCGTCCTGGACGTCGGCTGCGGCACCGGCATCTACAGCCAGCTGTTGCTGCGCGAGTTCCCGCTGCTGACCGCGCGCGGCCTGGACGTCGCCCGTATCACGCCCATCGCCATCCGCCAGGCGAGGGAGCTCGGCGTCGCCGACCGCTTCCAGCCGGCGGAAGTCGACTTCTTCCATGACTCGTGGGGCGGCGGTGACCTGGCCCTGTTCGTCAACATCTTCCACCTCCAGACCGCCGAGTCGGCCCGCGAGCTGATGCTGAAGGCAGCCAAGGAGATCAACGAGGACGGCATCATCGCCATCGCCGACCACATCGTCGACGAGAACGAGGGCACGGACGCCACGCAGAACCGCTTTTTCCGACTGTTCGCCGCGTCCATGCTGGCCACCGGTGGCGGCGACGCGTACACCGTCGACGAGTACGACGGCTGGCTCGCCGACGCGGGACTGCGGCGGATCGCGCTGCTCGACACCCCGATGCACCGGGTGCTGCTGGCACGGCGCGCCTGACCTCGTTCGACCGGCGCACGGACGGCCCCGCGCCCGTGCCCAGGCCCCGCGGCAGGACCGCCCAGACAGGACCGCCCAGGACCACCTGACCCCCGTCCCTCAAGGGCCCTCGGTATGCAGTCCCGGCATACCGAGGGCCCACCCGGATCACCGCTCACACCGCTCACACCGCTCACACCGTCCCGCCGCCCATCGGGCCAGGCTCCCTGCCAGATCACCGCGAACCGAGCGTCTCCCGGCCGGGCAAGGGCCTGTCGGGGCCGCGGCGGGCGGCGGGTGTTGTCAGTGGCCGGTGACAGACTGTGGCCTCTTCGGTGGCGGAAGCAGTACGGGGGATCGATGGTGTCCAGTCCAGGATTGACCGTGGTGGGCGGCGGTTATGAGCCGGTGGTGCGGCCGGAGTTGACGGTGCGCCTGCCCGGGGACGGCGAACCGCACGCGGCGGTGGTGCTGCCGGACGGCGAGACCTGCGTGGTGAGCGCCGAGAACGGCGGCGAGCTGTACCGGGTGTCCCTGCGCACCGGCGAGGTGGCGACGCTGCACGGCGGACACGGGATGCCGGTCAACGACCTGGCGTTGGCGGCCGGCGGCCGGCTGCTGCTGTCGGCCTCCGACGACGCGACGGTCCGGGTGTGGGACACGGCCTGGTGGCGGGTGAGCGCCGTACTGGAAGGTCACCAGGGGTACATCCGGTCCGTGGCCGGCGCCGCGAGCACGGCGGTGACGGGCGGCGAGGACCGCACCGTACGCGTGTGGGACCTGCGCACCTGCCGTCAGCTGGCGGTGTTCGAGGACCACGGCGAGTCCGTGGACCAGGTGGCGATCAGTGCGGACGGACTGCGGGCGGCGAGCAGCACGCGGGACAACGGGATGCGGCTGTGGGACCTGGCCGCGCCGGACGGTCCACGACTTCAGCAGCAGCTGTACGGGGCGACGGCCGGCGTGCACTACATTCCCGGCGGTTTCCTCGGGGCCTCGGTCTATGTGCCGCTGGGCTTCAACGACACGGGTGTCGGCCATCAGAAGAGTCCCAGTGCGTTGCTGTTCGGGCCGGACGGAGACCTGTTCAGCGCCGACGACGAGATCATCCGCTGGGACCCGGTGACGGGGGCCGAACGCTGGCGAGCCGCGCCGCAGGCCATCGAACCGAGCGCCCTGGCCCTGCATCCGGCGTTGCCGCTGCTGCTGTCCGCCACGATCTACGGCATCCAGGTGCTGAGCCTGGCCGAGCCGGGCAGGCCGCGCCGGACGGCGGCGCTGGCGGTGGGCGAGGCGGCGACGTCGGCGCTGGCGTTCACCGGGGACGGCCGGCCGGTGTCGGTGCACGAGGATCGCATGCTGCGCCTGTGGCCGGCGCTCGACGGTGCGGTGGAAGCGGGGCCGCGCCACGCGGCGACGGTGGAGGCCATCTCCTGCGCTCCAAACGGCCGGTGGGCGGCCACGCACTGCAGCAATCGCGAGGTGATGCTGTGGGATCTGGCGGACGGCAGCCGGCTGGCGGTGCTCGATGAGCACTCCCGCCAGGTAACGGAGCGGACGTCGCTGGTGGAAGCCCCGGTGTTCCTGTCCGGCGGGCGGACGGTGGCGCTCCATGACCAGCAGCGGGTCCACCTGTGGGAGACCGGGGCGGGCGCGACCGGCACGGTACGCACCCTGGAACCGGCGGCGGACGAGGACGCGGACGCTCCGGCGTGGATCACCAAGATGCGCACGGCGGACCAGGAGACCGTGCTGGTCGAGCTGTACGGCCGGCCGCTGGAGCTGTGGCCGGTCAGCGGCGGCGAGCGGCGAAAGCTGGAGGACGCCGCCGGCGCCCGCACCACGACGGCGGTCAGCACGCCGGACGGCCGGTGGTTGCTGACCACGAGCAGCCTCGAACAGAACCATCCGCTACTGGCCGGCACTCCGGCAAGCAAGGCTCCGGGCGCGGTGCTTGGCCTGCCGGCGCTCCAGTGCTGGGACCTGGCCACGGGGCGTCTTGGCTGGACGAGGTACGCGACCGGCGAGCGGCCCTGGCCCGCCTGCACCTGGGTGCGGGCCCGGGCGGACGGCACGGTGCTGACGCCGTTCTGCGAATCCGGGGACGGGCTGTCGCTGCTGGTGCTCGACCCGAAGACCGGCGCGGAACTGACCCGGATCTCAATGCCGGAGCACTCTTGCGATCATGCGCCGCTCGCCGAGGCGGACGGCGCGCTGCTGTTCACCGGCTGGCAGGACAGGGAGTCCGGTGTGTGGCGGTTGCCGCCGGACGGGGAGCGGCTGGTGCAGTTGGTGGCGCCGCCGGGGCCGGCGCGCACTCTCCTGCCGGTGCCGGGCCGCCCGTTGCTGCTGCGCTACGCGGGTGAGGAGGTGTCACTGCACGCGCTGGACGCCGACACGCCGGAGCTCTCCCGCGTACTGCTCCCCGCGCCTGTGCGGGAGGGGGCGGTGGCACCGGACGGCCGGAGCGCGGTGCTGGCCGACCGGACGGGGGCGGTGCACATCCTGCGCATCGACTGGTGACGGCGCCTGCCCGCCCGCCTTCCCGCCTTCTCGCCAGGACCGGGCCCTGGATGTCCGAGGTGTACCCACGGCTGGCGGCCCGGACTACGGTGGGGCGGGAGCGTACCCGCTGGCCGTGCGTGCGCGTGTCCACTGACCGCGAACGAAACGGAGCGCGCCCCGAGCAACACACCGCAAGCGGAGCCGCAACCCCCGACGCACCTGGCACACGCGGCACTATGCAGCACAGCGGCATACGCGACATACGCGGCACACGCACAGCACCCTCTGGCAAAGGAGCCATCCCGTGTTGTTTCCGTTGGCGGTCCAGGACTTCCTGGATCGTGCCGTTACCGTCTACGCCGACCGGATCGGGATCGTCGACGAACCCAGCCAGCCCGCTGTGTCCTGGGGCGAGGTCACCTATGCCGAACTCGGGCGGCGGGCCAGGGCGCAGGCGGCGGGTCTGGACGGACTCGGTGTTCCGGTGGGCGGGCGGGTCGCGGTCGTCTCGCAGAACAGTGCGCGGCTGTTCACCTCGTTCTACGGCGTGTCGGGGTGGGGGCGGGTGCTGGTCCCGGTTAATTTCCGGCTGACGGGGCCCGAGATCCAGTACATCGTCGGGCACTCCGGGGCGGAGGTGGTGCTCCTCGATCCGGAGCTCAGGGACCTGGCGGGGCAGATCGCGGCCCCGCACACCTTCGTACTCGGCGAGGACGACGACAAGATCTGGGGCTCGGCCGCCGAGCCGCGCCCCTGGGACGCCGCCGAGAACGCCACGGCCACCCTCAACTACACCTCGGGCACCACCGCCCGCCCCAAAGGCGTCCAGCTCACCCACCGCAACCTGTGGCTGAACGCGGCCGTCTTCGGCTGGCACGCCGGCATCGGCGACCGTGACGTCTACCTGCACACCTTGCCCATGTTCCACGCGAACGGCTGGGGTATGCCGTACGCGGTCACCGGCATGGGCGGGCAGCACGTGGTGCTGCGGAAGGTGGACGGCGCCGAGATCCTGCGCCGGGTCGAACGGCACGGCGTCACCTGCATGTGCGCCGCACCCGCCGTCGTCAACGCCGTGCTCGATGCCGCGCGCACCTGGGACGGCGAGATCCCGGGCCGTGACCGGGTCCGTATCGTCGTGGCCGGCGCACCGCCGCCGACCCGCACCATCGAGCGGATCCGCGCCGAACTCGGCTGGGAGTTCATCCAGCTGTACGGGCTCACCGAGACCTCGCCGTTCCTGACGATGAGCAGGATGCGCGCCGAATGGGACGGACTCGACGCGCACGAGCAGGCGGTACGGCTCGGCAGGGCCGGAGCGCCGGCCGTGGGCGTACGGATCGCGGTCGACACCGACGGCGAGGTGCTGGCCCAGAGCAATCACAACCTTGAGGCCTACTGGGACGACCCGGAGGCGACCGCGGCGGCGCAGGCGGAAAACTGGTTCCACACCGGTGACGGCGGCACGTTCGACCACGGCCAGCTGACTCTCACCGACCGCAAGAAGGACGTGATCATCACCGGTGGCGAGAACGTCTCCTCCATCGAGGTGGAAGACGTCGTCACCAGCCATCCCGCGGTCCGGGAAGTCGCCGTCATCGGCATTCCCGACGCCAGGTGGGGCGAGCTGGTGACCGCGCTGGTGGTCACCGACGACCAGAGCCTCACCACTGACGACGTGATCGCGCACTGCCGGAGCCACCTCGCGCCGTACAAGTGCCCCAAACGCGTCGAGTTCCGCACCGAACTGCCCCGCACGGCCACCGGAAAACTCCAGAAGTTCAAGCTCCGGCAGCCGTACGGAAAAGGAGACTTGGGCGCCTGCACGGACACCGACACCGACACCGGCACGGACACCGGCACCGGCGATGCGGCCGGGCGACCGTCCGACTAGGACGGGACGCGCCCCGGACACCCGCCTAGGACACCGACACTCCGAACGCGTTCAGCGGCTCAAGCACCGGCTGGAAGTACGTGATGCCGCCCGAGGCGCAGTCGCCGCTGGTGCCGGAGACGATGCCGAGGGCGGTCTGGCCGGTGTACAGCGGGGCGCCGCTGTCGCCGGGTTCGGTGCAGATGTTCGTCTGGATGAGGCCGGACACGACACCGTCGCCGTAGTTCACGGTGGCGTTGAGACCGGACACGGCGCCGCAGTGCACTCCCGAAGGCGCCGAGACGCAGGCCTTCTCGCCGACGACGGGGTTCCTGGCACCGGCGATGTCGAGCACCCCGCCGTCCGCGCCCCGCACCCCGCCCGCCGCCTGGCTGGGGTCGGTGTATCTGAGGAGCGCGTAGTCGTTGCCCGGGAAGTTGCTGGACACGACCGGGCCGACGGGGGTCCAGGTGCCGCCGAGTGCGCCGCACTGGCCCGAGGTCAGGGCGTACGCGGTGCCGCTGCCGTCCTGCACGTTGAACCCGACGGAGCAGTGGACGCCGCCCGGGCCCACGATGGGGTCGCCGCCCGCGGTCCCCGCGGCCAGGGCTGCCGCGTTCGAGGCGCTGGTCAGGGCCGCGACGGTGGCCAGCAGGGCGCAGACGGTGACGGTCAGCCGGGCGTGTCGCGCGCGCCCGGTGGTACTCGCTTGGCGGGCAGGTCTGCTGCTCACGGCATCCTCCGTTGATGGGGGTCAGGGGCATGAGGCGCAGAGGGAGCATGGGGCAGGACGGCAGTGGAGGACTCTCCCTGTCGTGGGGCTGCCTTGGTGCATGGTCCAGCGCGGGGCCGGGCACGACAAGACGGCGATAGCCGCACTGAAGGCACTGAAGTCATGGAAGTCGCCGAGGCTCTGAAAACCCCGAGGACAGGGAACGGAAACCGGGAGAGAGTGAGAGCCGTGCGGCCTTGCGAGCCCAGCACGGTCCGGGCGAGAGGCCCTGGATGACTAGCTGACGAGGGGGACTGTGCGATGGAACTGCTGCTGAGTTCTTTTGTGCTGAACGACGACGACGTGCGGCGTGTCGGACTGCCGCCGCGCGTCACCGGCCGGGCCGGGATCGTGATGAACGCGCTGGATGAGTACGGGAAGTCACGGAGCCGAGGCTTCATCCGTGAGGCCAGGACCTTTGCGGCGTGCGGATACCAGTGTGAGGAACTGGACCTGCGGGCGTATTTCCCGGCCGCGGACCCGGACCTGGCCGCTGACCGCGGTCGCACACCGGAGGCGCTCGCGGCACGGCTGGCCGGTCTCGATCTGGTCTGGGCGCTCGGCGGCAATGCGTTTGTGCTGGCCAGGGCGATGAACGCGGCTGGATTCGGCGAGGCTTTGAGGCAGCAGGCCGGGCGAGCGGAGTTTGTCTACGGCGGTTATTCGGCGGGGGCCTGTGTGGCTGGGCCGGATCTTCAGGGGATTGAACTGATGGATGATGCCGCGGTCGTCCCGGAGGGCTATCCGTCCGATGCCAGGGCCGTCGCGCTCGGGCTCGTGTCCTTCCGGGTGGTGCCGCATTGGCACTCCGAACTTCCGGACGCGGTGGCTGCCGAGCGCGCCGCCGCCTTGCTGGACAAGGCCGGGCTGCCGTACCGCTGTCTGCGTGATGGGCAGGTCACGGACGGGAGCGGCACCGTCCGCACGCTTAATTCCCGCGTCTGAACGTCAGGATGCCTTCGCTAGCCGGTGCCGCGACGGCACGCACCGCGATCAGCCTCGCTGGTCGGCGAGGACTTCGCGGATGACGTGGCGGGCGTTGGCGGCCATCGTCGGGTTGGTGTCCTGGTAGTAGGGCAGCTGGATGAGGGCCATGGACAGAGCCCAGCCGCGGCCTCGTGCCCAGGTGGCGTCATCGGCCCGCGTGGCGGCGCGGAAGACGGCACGGACCGTGCGGGGCAGCAGGTTCCAGGCGGGGATGAGGTCACAGGCGGGGTCGCCGACACCCATCGTGCCGAAGTCGATGACGGCGGTCAGACGGGGCGCGGTGCCGCCGTCGCCTTCGGCTCCGCCGGCTCCGCTCTCCTCAACGAGGAGATTGCCGGGCATCAGGTCGGAGTGCACCCACACCGGCGCACCGGACCACCGCGGCGCCGCCAGCGCGCTCTCCCACGCCTCGGTTGCCGCAACCGTGTCGATCAAGCCCCTCAACTGGTCGATTGCGGCACGGGTTCCGTCGTCCACCGTGGCTAGCGGACCGCCGCGGTAAGCCGCGGGTGCGTCGGGCTCGCCGGCGTCGACACAGCGCAGTGCCGAGATGAAGGCACCCAGATCCCGGGCGAGCGCGCCGGGTTCGGTGGGCAGCCGGTCCTGGTGCGGGTTGGCGCCCTCGATCCAGCGGTGCACGGACCACGGCCATGGATATCCTCCGCCGGGCGCACCCCGGCCCACGACATCCGGTACGGCGACGGGCAGGTGCGGGGCGAGCCGTGACAGCCAGGTGTCCTCTTTTATGGCGTCCTGGACGCCGTATTCCTGACGCGGCAGCCGTACGGCCAGGCCGTCACCGAGCCGGAAGACCGCGTTGACCGTGCCCGCGGACGGGAAACGGGCCAGCGGCAGCCCGGCCCAGTCGGGGAACTGCGCAGCCAGCAGACCGCGGACCAACGGCAGGTCGATGTGCGGCTCACCAGGATGCAGCCGCACTGCGCTCACGCGCTGACTCCGCTCACGCCTTGTCCCTGATCAAGGATGTCCTCCCGCACGAGCCGGCCCGGGCCGTCTCCTCGTCGTCCATCGGCCCTTCTCCCCGTGCATATCAGTACGCATTCTGAAGAAGGCCAGTATGGAGAGGGCCGATCTTCCGCGCCAGGTGGCAGATCAACGCAGATCAACAAGCCCGCGTTATCGGCGATCAGGGTCGACGCGCGACCCGCAAGGCCGGTCCTCAGCAGAAAGCCCCGCAGCTCCCCGGCCATGGGGAGTCGCGAGGCTTTTCGCGTTCGGGCCTTGCCGGGACCGCTGCCCGGAACCGCCTCGCCGTATCCGGCGTGTGAAGGCCGTAGGGGGAGGTGCCCGTATGGTGCGCATGACGAGTGCGACGCTGGTGCGCGCGCCGTCAGGCTGCCCTGCGGCGCCATCACACCACCAGCTGGTACGAGGCGCAGATGCCGAGGAAGACGGCCGCAGCGAGAGCGCTGAAGGTGTAGTGCAGCCGGCCGGCGAGCCGCCACCAGCGGCGCCGCCAGGCGATGACGGTGCACAGTGCCATCGCGCCGGTGGTTGCAAGGGCCACGTTGGTCAGCGCGGGCACCGCCGTGAGCAGGGCCGAATCGTTCACCAGGATGGTGCGGTTGAGGGCGTTGCCGTCGGCGGCCAGCATCATGAAGCAGATGGTTGCGGCGCTCAGCAGCGCGGCCGTGGACCAGCAGAGCAGCCGTGCCACCCGGGCGCCCTTGGGCACTTCCGCGCCCCGGCGGTGGCGCACCAGCGCGAGTACCGGCAGCACCAGCACCGTCAGCAGCAGGAACACGAGGCTGCCAAGCAGCACGTACTGGTGCAGGATCGGCGACTCGTACCAGGGCAGCCGGTGGTAGGCGGCGGTCGGGTCGGAGGCGATGCTGAGCCGCATGCCGTCGTGGTCGCTGAAGGCGATCAGGTCCTGGCCGCCGTGCTCCTGGAAGACACCGGGCCGCACCTGGTCCCAGTGCTGCTCGCGCACCTCGGGATCGCGGGCCAGGCCGGTGGTGACGAGGGTGCCGCCCGGGCCGGCGGAGACATGGACCGAGCTGGTGAGCGCGGCGGCCCTGGTCAGGTCGGAGGTGCTGGTCCTGGAGGAGCGGTAGTCGCCGGCGTAGGCGCTGGCGTCCGCGGTGGCCGTCGTCTTCTTCACCGTGACGGGTGCGGCGAGCTGGTCGGCGACCTTGTTCACCAGCTCCTGGCCCGCATACGAGGCCGAGCCGTCCGTACCGTCGCCGTTGTAGGCGACGTAGACGCCCAGGTGCCGGTCGGGCAGCAGGGCCATGTTGCTGTGGAAGCCGGGCAGGTCACCGTCCTTGACGAGCATCCGGTGCCCGTCCCTCTCGCGCTGCTCCAGGATGTAGCCGATGCCGGGCAGCCGTGCGTCGTTGCCGTACTGCCGCTCGCCCATGGCCCGTACCGACTTCTCGCCGAGCACCGGGCCACCGCCGCCGAGCAGCGCTTTCATCAGTCTGCCCAGATCGGTGACGGTGGCCAGCGCACCGGCACCGGTCGGCGTCCAGGCGCCGTTCTGGCCGGTCTCGTGCACCTGTCCGGAGCCGTCGGGGCGGTAGCCGAGGGCAGGGGTGGCGTCCAGGCCGCGGGGGGCCGGTTCGGCGAAGGTGGTGCGGCGCATGCCGAGCGGGGCGAGGACATGCTGCTGGACGTAGTCGGGGAACGCGGTGTGCGTCACCGTCTCGACCAGGTAACCGGCGAGCGCAACCCCGTAGTTGTCGTAGGAGACCACCGTGCCCGGCGGGCGCACCCGGGGCGGCTGGTGGGCGGCGAGGTCCTTGCCGAGCGCGTCCGGGCCCTGCGGTGCGGCGGAGGACCGGCCGAAGATGTTGGTGTCGAAGCCCGCGGTGTGGGTGAGCAGATTGCGCACCGTCACCGGATGCCCGGGATAACTGTCCTTGATCTTGAAGGTGGTGAGGTAGTGGTTGACGTCGGTGTCCAGCTTCAGCCGGCCCGCCTCAACCTGCTGGAGGACGGCGACCGCGGTGAAGACCTTGGCGTCGGAGGCCATGTAGAAGGCGGTGTGGTCCGGGTCGACCTTGGTGCCGCGCGCCACGTCCGCCAGCCCGTACCCCTTGGCGAACACTTGCTGGCCGTCCTTGACGACCACCACGGACGCGCCGGGGATGTGGTCGTCGGCGAGCTGGCGGGTCACCAGAGTGTCGAGGAGGGCCGGCAGGCCGGCGGCGCCGGCGCGTGGGGCGCCGGTGGCGGCGGCGGTCGCCGTCCGGCCGGTGTCCGCGGCGCGGGCCGCCGGGGTGGCCGTACACACGCCGAGCGCGGCCAGTACCAGGGCCGGTACCACGGTGCGCAGATGCCTGCCGCGCCCTGCCTGCCCGCGCCCGATCTGACAGGACGTCACTTGTGCGCGTGCCGCCCGATGGCCCTGTCCGGTCGCATCGTCCGTCGTGTGCGTGCTGCGAGTCGTCGTCATACATCCATTGAAGGAGCGCGCCGATGAGATCTCGATGGACCTGGGTGGCGTCCATGGTGTAGCTGACTACACCCTCGTAGAGGGGACGAACGTCCAGTGATACGGGGCCCGTCGACCGGCAGACTTCTTCACAGAACGCGGCACCGGGCCGCCACCGCACCACAGTGGTCCCGGACCGCCGCACACCACGCGGCCACCGGCCGCTTTACACACGGCACTGAAGCCGTGACGGGGGACACACCATGAGCAGCATCGGCCACCACATCCGTTCTGTCGGCCGCGGCCTTCCGCTGACCGGGCTCGCGCTGGCGGAGGCCTTCATCTTCTGCCTGGTCGCGTTTGCGGTCTCGCTGGTTGGTGTCGGGGTCGGCGTCTGGCTGGTGCCCGGCGCGGCGCTGGCACTGCGCGGCACGATCAACGTCACGCGCCGACTGTCGAAGAAGTGGTCGGGCGTCAGGATCGACGATCCGTACCTGCCAAGGCCCGAGGACGAGAGCGGCTTCAAGGGCTGGTGGCAGCGGACCCAGTGGGTGGTCACCGACCCGGCGACCTGGCGGGACATGGCCTGGTCGCTGGTGAACGCGACCATCGGCGCCTTCCTCGCGCTGCTGCCGCTGACCCTGCTCGTCGCGGGTGTCTTCGGTCTGCTGCAGCCGGAGTTGCACAGCGCCATCACGTCGGCGGGCGGCAACACCTGGTACTGGTGGGTGAAGGTCGACGACTCCGCCTCCGCCTGGATGGCGGCGGCGCTCGGAGTGCCGACCCTGCTCGCCGGCTTCGGTATCGCCCCCTGGGCCCTGCGCACGCACGCCACCATGGCCCGCGCCCTGCTCGGCCCGACGGACACCTCCCGCCGTATGCAGCACCTCGCCGCCACCCGCAGCGACGCCGTCAACACCTCAGCCGCTGAACTGCGCCGCATCGAGCGCGATCTGCACGACGGTGCGCAGGCCCGGTTGGTCGCCCTGGGCATGAACCTGGGCGTGGCCGAGCAGCTGCTCGCCAAGGACCCGCAGGCGGTTCCACGATCCTCGCCGACACCCGCAAGGCTTCAGCGACCGCGCTGAACGAGCTGCGTGACCTGATCCGCGGCATCCACCCGCCGGTGCTCGCCGACCGCGGCCTGGCCGACGCGGTGCGCGCCCTGGCCATGGACAGCCCGCTCGACGTCTCCGTCAAGGCCGAACTGAACGGCCGCGTCGAGGCGCCGGTCGAGTCGGCGATGTACTTCGCGATCTCCGAATCCCTCACCAACTGCGCTAAGCACGCTGCCCCGCAGCAGGTCACCGTCGATCTGTGGCACGAGAACGGGCGCCTGCGGGCCCGAGGTCAGCGATGATGGGCAGGGCGGCGCGGACGCCTCGCGCGGCACCGGTCTGCGGGGCATCGAGCGCCGGCTCGCCACCTTCGACGGACTGCTCGCCGTCACCAGCCCGGTGGGCGGACCCACCACCCTCACGATGGAGCTGCCGTGCGCGTTGTCCTAGCCGAAGACCTGTTCCTGCTGCGCGACGGTCTGGTCCGTCTGCTGGAAGCCTTCGACTTCCAGATCGTCGCCGCGGTGGACAACGGCCCGGCCCTGCTGCGGGCCCTCGTCGAGGAGAAGCCGGATGTGGCGGTCGTGGATGTGCGACTGCCCCCGACCTTCACCGACGAGGGCCTTCAGGCGGCTCTTGAAGCCCGCCGCCAGGTGCCGGGCCTGCCGGTGCTCGTGCTCTCGCAGTATGTGGAGCAGCTGTACGCCCGTGAACTGCTGGCCGACGGCACCGGAGGCATCGGATACCTCCTCAAGGACCGCGTCTTCGATCCGGAGCAGTTCGTGGAAGCCGTCCGTCGCGTCGCGGCGGGCGGCACCGCCATGGACCCGGACGTGGTCGGCAAGCTCTTCGCCAAGGACGCGGGCCGCAACGGCAAGCTGTCCCGGCTCACGCCGCGGGAGCGCGAAGTGCTGGGGGAGATGGCCGAGGGCCGCTCCAATGCCGCCATCGCCGAACGTCTCGTCATCACCGAACGGGCCGTCATCAAACACACGTCGAACATCTTCGCCAAGCTGGACCTGCCCCCGTCGGAGGACAACAACCGGCGGGTACTGGCAGTTCTAGCGTTCCTCAGCGACGCCAGATGAGCCGCCGCCCGGGCGGCGGTGCGCCGGTGCTCGGCGCGCACGCGAAGGGGCGCGAGGACTGCGACGTCATACGCAGTCCCCGCGTCCCTTCGTGGCGTAGCGAAACCTAGTGCCGCGGCCCTAGCCCACGACCACGTTCACCAGCCGGCCGGGCACCACGATGATCCGCTTGATGGTGCGGTCGCCGATCTCGCGCTTGACCAGGTCGGCGGCGCGTGCCCGCTCGCGCAGTTCGTCCTCTGAGATGTCGGCGGGGACGCTGAGGCGGCCTCGGGTCTTCGCGTTCACCTGGACGATCAGCTCGACCGTCTCCTCGTGGAGCAGCGACTCGTCGGCGACGGGCCACGGCTCCTTCCAGACCTGCTTGCCGGTGAGGCGGTGGTAGACCTCGCTGGACAGGTGCGGGGCGAACGGCAGCAGCAGGGACGCCAGGGTGCTGACCGCCTCGACGGCGGTCTCCCGGCGGATGCCGTCCTGGAGGGCCTTGCTGGTGTCGTTCGACAGCGACATCAGGGCCGCAATGGCGGTGTTGAAGGCGAACCGGCCCGACATGTCCTCGGTGACCTTGGCGATGGCCCAGGCGATGCGGCGCCGCAGCGCGAGATCGCGCTCCGGGTCCTCGGCCTTGCCGATCACCTCGGCGTCGGTGCCGAGGATCTCGTCCGTGTACCGCCACACGCGCCGGAAGAAGCGGTGCACGCCCTCCAGGCCCTCGTCGGACCAGTCCGCGCCCTGCTCCGGGGGACCCATGAACAGGACGTAGCAGCGGGCGGTGTCGGCGCCGTACTTCTCGATGATCGTCCGGGGCGAGACCACATTGCCCTTGGACTTGGACATCTTGGCGCCGTCTTTGGTGATCATTCCCTGCGTGAAGAGCTTCGCGAAGGGCTCCTGCATCGGCAGGTGACCGAAGTCGGCGAGCGCCTTGACCAGGAAGCGCGAGTAGAGCAGGTGGAGGATCGCGTGCTCGACGCCGCCGATGTACTGGTCGACGGGCGCCCAGGCCTCCATCGCCTCCGGGCTCCACGACTGTGACTCGTTCTTCGGGTCGCAGTAGCGCAGGTAATACCAGGACGAGTCGACGAAGGTGTCCATGGTGTCGGTCTCGCGGCGGGCGTCGCCGCCGCACTGCGGGCAGCTGGTGCGCACCCAGTCCTCGGCGGCGGCCAGCGGGGACTTGCCCTTGGGCGCGTAGTCCTCGATGTCCGGCAGGGGCACCGGCAGCTGGTCCTCGGGCACCGGCACCAGGCCGCAGCCGTCGCAGTAGACGATCGGGATGGGGCAGCCCCAGTAGCGCTGACGGGACAGCAGCCAGTCGCGCAGCTTGTAGCTGACCACGGATTCGCCGTGTCCGAGCCCGGCCAGCTTCTCGGTGATGGCGGTGGCGGCGGCCTGGCTGGCGGTGCCGTCGAACTCGCCCGAGTTCACCGCGCTGCCGCGACCGCTGAAGGGCAGCTCGGGGGTGCTGCCGTCGTCCGGTGCGACGACCGGGGTGATGGGCAGGTCCATGACCTTGGCCAGACCGTAGTCACGCTCGTCGTGGGCCGGGACGCCCATGATGGCGCCGGTGCCGTACTCCATCAGCACGTAGTCGGTGACGACGATCGGGATCTTCTGCTGGGTCAGCGGGTGGATCGCGTACCGGCCGGTGTGCACGCCGGTCTTGGGGCGGTCGTCCGCGCCGCGGTCGGCGTGTCCGGCGCGGCGGGCCGCGTTCACGTACGCGCGAACGGCCTCTTCCTGCCCGCTGCCCTCGGTGAGCTTGTCCAGCTCCGGGTGCTCCGCCGAGATCGCCAGGAAGGTGACGCCGAACAGGGTGTCGGGGCGGGTGGTGAAGACCCGGATCTCCTGGGCCGGCTCGGGGATCTTGAAGGTCACCGAGGCGCCTTCGGAGCGGCCGATCCAGGACCGCTGCATCGTCTTGACGTGCTCGGGCCAGCCCAGGCCGTCCAGGTCGCGCAGCAGCCGCTCGGCGTAGTCGGTGATGCGGAAGAACCACTGCTCCAGCTGCTTCAGCTCGACCAGGGTGCCGCACCGCTCGCAGCGGCCGTCGACGACCTGCTCATTGGCCAGCACGGTGGCGTCCTGCGGGCACCAATTGACCGCGGAGCGCTTGCGATAGGCCAGATTGTGCTTGAACAGCTGCAGGAAGATCCACTGAGTCCAGCGGTAGTACTCCGGCTGGTGCGTGCTGATTTCACGCGTCCAGTCGATGGAAATTCCCCACTGTCTGAACTGCTCGCGGAACGAAGCGATGGATTCGTCCGTGGAGACCCTGGGGTGCTTCTTCGTGCGGATCGCGTGATTTTCCGCCGGCAGCCCGAAGGCGTCGAATCCCATGGGGTGCAGGACGTAATATCCCTGCCGCCGCAGGAAGTGCGCGACGGCGTCCCCGACCGAGTAGTTCTTGAGGTGTCCCACATGGGGTTCCCCGCTGGTGTACGGGAGCATCTCAAGGACGTACGCCCTCTTGTCGGCGGCGTGGGAGTTCGAGACCTCCCATGATCGTTCTTCGCGCCAGACATTCTGCCAGTGTGCTTCGATCGCACGCGCATCAAATGTCGGTGACGGTGTGGTCTCGGTCATGGGTTTCCTAGGGTGAACTAATATCTGGCCTGATCGTATTCGATAGGCCTGCATTATATCACATGTGTAACGAAGAGTGTACGCATTATTAATTCGCCGAATTTATGGACCTGAGCCGAGAATGCGGGAATACGGCGACCCGCGATAACTGCATATTCTGCGGTCGATTCACGGCGTGATGAGGGACCTGATGAGGGACCCTTGCGGGCCGGCTTCGGGTCAGGTGCGAGTAACGCGCGGTCCGTGCGGCTCCGTGCTCGGCACGGGTACCCGGATTCGCCGCGGACGCACAACAGCCGCGGCGGCTCCCCCTCCGCGCCGCCGCGGCTGTGCTGTGCGGTGTTGGTCTCCTACTTGCCCTCGCTGGTGAACCAGTCCTCACGCGGCTTGTCGGTCTCGTCGTCGGTGGTGAGGCCGTTTTGCAAGGTCTCGGTTTTGATGGGCATGGCGTCGTTGTCGGGCTTGATGGGGCCGCCGGCCTGCGCGGTGCCGACCGGTGTGGTCGCCCGGATGGGCATGGCGTCGTTGTCGGGCTTGACGATGGGGCCGCCGGCCTGCGCGGTGGCAGGCTGTGCGGCGGCCCGGTTGGGCATGGCTTCGTTGCCGGGCTTGGTCCCGCCGTCTGGCATGGCGTCGTTGAGCAGCTTGACCGGCCCATCCTCAGCGTTCTTTTTGTGCTGCGTCGTCACGGGCCCGGGTTCATCCTCGGCGCTCATCGCAACTCCCTGAGCTAGCAAGATGGGGTTGCACCCGCCCGGCGACTCCCCCGAGGGCCGCTGGACGGGTGCTCCGGGCCGCTCACCTTAGCGGTGGGGCCGCGGTGATCCGTCTGCCCCCCGGTTCGACGGATCAGTACGGACAAGGGTGCCGTGCGGCGATAAACGATTGATGAACGATTTACGCGGCTCCTTCGCATCGCACCCGAATCGGGCGCTGCCCGGCTCCGGCCGCCGGCCCGGCGCCGCTCGGGCCGCGTCAGCTCGCCCGGCCCGCTTCAACCGTCGTCGCTGACCGGCGGCACTGCCGCGAGGCCTCAGCCGCAGCCGCGCGTGCCGCTATGCCGCGTCGCCGCGCTCAGCAGCTCACGCACTTCGGCGGCTTCCGGGGAGCTCAGCTGCTCGTAGTCGGCGAAGATCGACAGCGCCTCGCGCCAGCAGGCCTCCGCGCGCACGCTCTGGCCGATGCCCATAAGCGCCCGGCCCAGGATCGTGAGCATCATCCCGCGGCGCCATTCGCCGCCGAGGCCGCCCAGCGCTAAGGCCTCTTCCGCGTGTTCCGCGGCACGGGCCGGGCAGTCCGCGGCCAGGTGCGCCTCGGCGAGCCGGGAGTGGGCCATGCCCTCCCACAGGCGCTGGCGGTTCTTGCGGAAGGCTTCGAGCGAGTCGGTGAGCTCGGCCAGCGCCTCGTCGAACCGGCCCGCCTTGGTGAGCGCGATCCCGACGTTGTACTTGGCGTTGGCGAGTCGAAAGCGGGCGCCCAGGCTGTCGTAGAGGTCCACGCTCCGCGAGGCGAGCTCGACCGCGCTGTCGGTCTCGTTGAGCGCGAGATGCACCCGGGAGAGGTTGGACAGGGCGATCGCCTCACCGCAGAGGTTGAGGTCGGCGCGGAAGGCGCGCACGGCCCGCTGCAGATGCGCTCGCGCGTCGTCGTAGCGGTGCTCGTACTGGGCGATGATGCCGCGCTGGTTCGGGACCCGGGCCATGACCAGGGCGTCGTCGGCCGCGGTACCGGCTTTCAGCGCGAGCACCGCCTCGTCCTCGGCTTCCTGGAACCGCCCGGTCATGCTGTAGACGTTGGTCAGGAGCGAGCGGGCCCGGCCCTCCGCCAGTTCGTCGCCCGCGGCACTGGCTGCCTCGGCGACGGCACCAGCCACCACCTCGTAGCGCCGCGCGTTCGCACCGGACTCGGCGAGGTCGACCGCCGACATCAGCAGGTCGGCGGCCCGGCGCAGGCTCGGTCCTGTGGCGCACTGCTGGATGCAGGCCAGCAGGCAGTCCGACTCGGTGAACAGCCAGTCCAGCGCGGCGTCCCAGCCCGGAAACGTCAGCCCCGGGTACTCGGTGCGCTCCAGGTGCTCCACCAGACGGTCGCCGGGCCGTTCGATCCCGTACACGGCAGCGGTGGTGGCCAGGTAGAAGTCCAGCAGCCTGGAGAGTGCGGCGGCCCGCTCGCCCGGCGCCTGTTCGTCGCGCTCGGCGCAGGAGCGCGCATAGAGGCGTATGAGGTCGTGGAAGCGGTAGCGGCCCGGCGCGGCGGACTCCAGGAGGGAGACGTCGACCAGGGACTCCAGGATCTCTTCGGTGCGCGGCTCTGGCAGGTCGAGCAGCGCCGCCGAGGCGGCCAGGGAGACGTCAGGGCCTTCGGCGAGGCCCAGCAGCCGAAACGCCCTGGCCTGCGCGGTCTCCAGCTGTCCGTAGCCCAGCTCGAACGTGGCCTTGACGGCGAGGTCGCCGGCCTGGAGCTCGTCCAGGCGGCGCCGCTCGTCCGCCAGCTTCGCGGCCAGCAGCTTCACCGTCCAGGTGCGCCTGGACGCCAGCCTGGACGCCGCGATACGGATCGCGAGCGGCAGGAAACCGCAGGCCGCGACGACATCCAGGGCCGCCTTGCGCTCCGCGGCGACCCGCTCGGCGCCCACGATCTTCGTGAAGAGCTGAAGTGCCTCGTCCGGGGCCATCACATCGAGGTCCACCAGATGCGCGCCGACCAGGTCGACCATCCGCACCCGGGAGGTGACCAGCGCCGCGCAGCCTTCGGTGCCGGGCAGCAGGGGCCGCACCTGGGCCGCGTCATGAGCGTTGTCGAGCAGCACGAGGACGCGGCGGCCGTCGAGCACCGAACGGTAGAGCGCGGAGCGCTCCTGCTCGGAGTCCGGAATCGCGGTGTCCGCGGTGCCCAGGGCGCGCAGGAAGGCGCCGAGGACCGCTTCGGGCTCGGCCGGCCGCGGGCTGGTGCCCTGGAGGTCGACGTAGAGCTGGCCGTCCGGGAAGGCGCCGCGTGCGGTGTGCGCGACATGCACCGCCAGGGTGGTCTTGCCGACGCCGCCGATGCCGGCCAGCGCGGAGACCGCCATCACCCGGCCCTCGGCGTTGGCCAGCATCTGGGACAGCTCGTCCACGGACGTACCGCGGCCGGTGAAGTCCGGCACGGTCGCGGGCAGCTGGGCGGGCCGCACCGCTGTCATCCCGGGCCCCGAAGTCCGCGCCGGCGGCTCAAGCAGGGTGGGGTCGGCTTGCAGGATGCGCTGTTGAAGTTGCTGGAGGCTGGGCCGCGGGTCGACGCCGAGGTCCTCGTTGAGCATCCGGCGGGTGTCCATGAAGACGGCCAGGGCCTCGGCCTGCCGGCCGCTGCGGTACAGGGCCAGCATCAGCAGTTCACGCAGGCGCTCGCTCAGCGGATGCGCGGCCGTGAGCGCGGTCAGTTCGGAGACCGCCTCGGCGTGCCGGCCCTGCTCAAGGTCCATGTCGAGCCGGGCTTCGAGGAGTTGCAGGCGCCACTCCTCCAGACGGGTGCGCTCGGTGTCGGCGTAGGGCCCCGGCACGTTCGCCAGCGGCTCGCCGTCCCACAGGTCGAGCGCTTTGTCGATCGTCGCGCGGGCGCCGGAGAGATCACCCGCACTGCGGGCCTTGCGGGCCGCCACCCATAGGTTCTGAGCGCGCGTCATATCGAGCGCGTCCGCCGCCACCCGGATCGCGTAGCCGCCCGCCTCGCCGACCAGGACGCCGGGACCGAAGGTCTTGCGCAACCGGGAGGCGTATGTACGCACCGTGGCCAGCGCCTGCGACGGAGGGCCGGCGGCCCACAGTGCGTCGATCAACTCCGCCGCGGTCGCCAGCCGGCCGTCCCGCAGCAGTAGCGCTGCCAGCATGGCCTGCTGCTGCGGAGCACCCGTGTGCAGGGGCTCGTCACCGCGCCAGGCACGCACCGGACCGAGCACGCTGAACCGCAGTCCCGCCTGCACGGGATCGGGTCCCGCGGGCGGACGCCGCTGCGCCGGTACGCGCGGTACACCGCTCATCGCTGCTCCCTGCACCAGTTTGGATCGCCTCCGTCAGTTTGCCTTGTTCATGGCAGATACGTCAGCTCTGAAGGGTGAGCTCTCACAGGGTTTTCGCACGTGGGTGAGTGTTCTCGCCACGTTGTCCGACAGATGTGTGTCCAAGGCGGAGATTCGCCGATGGCTATGTGGGTGCTGGGACGTCGATAGCGCCGTGCACGGTTGCGGTTGGGGGCCTGAGTTGAGGTTACCGGCGGTTCGCGGCCGGGGCCACGGGGCGGTTGTGCGGCGCGACCTCGCGCGCCCGGCAGGCGAGGTCGCGCGCGGGGGCCGGAGGCAGCCCGGGGGGCGGCAGACATGAGAGTGCCGCCCGCCCCGGGATGCGCGGTCAACTGTCCCGGACGGCTCTTACGCCCCCAGGAAGATCGGGTTGGTGAACGCAGCCAGCGCACCCGGCAGCCCCGGCACGACCGCCGGGTGCCGGACCTCCGCGCGGACGTACGCCGCGTACGCGGGAGTGGTCTGCCACTCGATCGTGCCCTCGCCTGATTCCGGCAGCGCGGGGCCGGTGACGAGGGTGCCCTCGTCGGTGACCAGGTGCGTGGTGCAGCCGGGCGCGCCCTTGACCGCGAGGCGGACGGTGACCGGGCTCTCGGCGCCGACGTGCAGCCGTTCGCCGATGCCCGCGTGCTCCCCGCGGCTGCCGGACACCGCGAACTCCAGCTCCACCGCCTTCGACTCGGCCACGTAACTGCGCCCCGCGCGGATGCCCGCGAGGATCGCGTCCCTGGTCAGGTCGTCGGCGAGCACCACCGTCTGCGGCAGGCCCACCACGTCCGGGTCGCGGTGCGCGTCACTGTTGCCCATCGCTGGCAGCCAGCCGCGCTGTCCGCTGCGCACCGCGGCGACCAGCGTGTTGTCCCAGTCCGCCAGTGAGACCTCGTCGTCCGCGGTGTACGGGCCGTTCCACACTTCGACCGCATCCGCGTCGTTGAAGCCGAATTTCCAGTTGCAGGCCACGCAGGTGGCATGCGGATGGGCGGGCACCACCAGGCCGCCCTGGCGGCGGATCTCCTTAGCGAAGGTGCTGAAGCGGTTGTCGCGGGCCCGGTAGCGCCAGTCGACGAACGTGCCCGGGGTGGTGCTGAGCGCAAGAACGTGGCCGTTACGGGTGGTGATCTCCTCGCCGAGCATGATCAGCAGGTCGTCGCCCGCCTGGTCGGCCCAGAACGGATGCGAGGAGTTCGTGTTGTGATCGGAAGAGTGGATGAAGTCGAGTCCCGCCTCGCGGGCGAGCGCGGCGATGTCGGCCGGGTAGCGCTTGCCGTCGGAGTACCAGGAGTGCAGGTGGCAGTCGCCGCGGTACCAGGCGCGACCGCGGCCCGTCGCGCGCTCCGGGGGATACGACGGCTCGGGAGTGGTGCCCTGTGCGCCGTAGGTGAGGGTGACGGTGATCTCGTACGGCAGGCCGTCGGGCGCGACCGTGTAGGGGCCGAGGGCGATGTGCCAGGTGCCGGGGTTGACGGGGCCCGCGAGATAGCCGGGGGTGGCGTCCTCGGCGCGGACGTAGAACTCGGTGCGCGCACCGCCTGACCAGCCGCGGAACCCGGCGCCGCCCAACGCGGTGCCGCGTTCGTCGAAGAGGCCGATATCGAGGGCGTTGCCCGGCGTGCCCGCGGGCACGGTCGGCCTGTCGTAGGTGTACGCCACGTGCAGTTCGCTCACGCCGTGCGGGACTTCGACGGGGACGTAGACGAAGTCAGGGGAGCCGGTCGGGAGAGTGCCGGTGACCGTCTTGGTCTCCTGGCCCAAGGCGGGGGTGGAACCGTCGGCGGCGCTCGCGAAGCTCACGCTGCCCAAGGTAAGCGCGGCGGCGGCCGACGTCACGAACAGGGCACGCCGACCGAGGTGGGCGCCGCCTGCGGGCTGGGCGGGGTGGGCGTGTGGCGCGTTGTGCGGTCTGCCGGTGGCGCTGCTGGTGCCGGCTGGGTCGTTGTCGTTTTGGACGTGGTCCTGGCACATGGATGCCCCCAGAGGGTTGGGTACGACGGTTGAGGTGGGTGAGGCGGGTGGGTAGCGGGCTCAACTCTCGTATTGAGCCGTGAACTTTCCCGGAAAGGAAGGGGAGCGGCGGGTGGACGGACGAGGGTCCGCTGTGCCCTCGCCGCCGTCGCACGTGCCCCGGCCGCCGTCCCCGAGGAGCTCCACGCCCGGCCCGGCACCGCCGATCCCCAGATGATCGCTCGTATGCTCGGTTTTATGACTGCTGACCGGCCCGTACCGCCGTCCACCCCCACTCCCACCGCGATGCGCCGCGCTCTCAGAAGGGCCCGCGACGGCGTCGCCCTGGACATGGCAGAGGCCGCCGTACTGCTTCAGGCGCGCGGTGAAGCACTGCGCGACCTCGCCGCGTCGGCGGCCCGGGTGCGTGATGCGGGCCTGGCGGCAGCGGGCCGGCCGGGTGTCCTGACCTATTCGAAGAAGGTCTTCATCCCGCTCACCCGGCTGTGCCGGGACAGGTGTCACTACTGCACGTTCGTCACGGTGCCCGGCAAGCTCCGCCAAGGCGGACACGGCATGTACCTCTCGCCGGACGAGGTGGTGGACATCGCCCGGCGCGGTGCGGAACTCGGCTGCAAGGAAGCCCTGTTCACGCTGGGCGACCGGCCTGAGGAGCGCTGGCCGGACGCCCGCGAATGGCTTGACCAGCACGGCTACGACGACACGCTGGCGTATGTCCGCGCCATGGCGATCCGGGTTCTTGAGGAGACCGGGCTGCTGCCGCATCTCAATCCGGGCGTCATGTCATGGTCCGACCTTCAGCGGCTGAAGCCCGTGGCGCCCTCGATGGGCATGATGCTGGAGACCACAGCGACGCGATTGTGGTCCGAACCGGGTGGCCCACATCACGGCTCACCCGACAAGGAACCCGCGGTGCGGCTGCGCGTGCTGGAGGACGCGGGACGGTCCAACGTGCCGTTCACCACCGGCATCCTCATCGGGATCGGTGAGACATACGAGGAGCGGGCCGACGCACTCTTCCAACTGCGCCGGATCCAGCGCGCGTATCAGGGCATTCAGGAAGTCATCGTGCAGAACTTCCGGGCCAAGCCGGATACCGCGATGCGAGGCATGCCGGACGCCGAGCTGGCGGAGCTGGCCGCGTGCGTGGCGGTGGCCCGGCACATTCTCGGGCCCGGCGCCCGCATCCAGGCGCCGCCGAACCTCGTCGACGGCGAGTACGCGCTGCTGATCGGGGCGGGCATCGACGACTGGGGCGGCGTCTCGCCGCTCACTTTGGACCACGTCAATCCCGAGCGGCCCTGGCCGCAGATCGAGGAATTGTCGGCGCGTACCGCGGATGCGGGCTTCGAACTGCGCGAACGGCTCACGATCTACCCGGAGTTCATCGCCCGCGGTGAACCCTGGATCGATCCGCGGCTGCTGCCGCACGTCCGAGCGCTCGTCGACGCCGGCGGCGACGGTGGCGCCAACGCTGAGAGCGACGGTGGCAGCGGTGCGGCATCGCGTGCGCGCGCGGGCGCGGGTGCGCGCGAGGAGAAGGGACGGGGCTCGCGCGCAAGGACGCACGGCCTGCGGGGCTGCCCTGGCAGGAGCCGGACGAGGCGTTCACGGCAGTCGGCCGTACTGATCTGCATCGCACCATCGACACGGAAGGCCGCACATCCGACCGGCGCGACGACTTCGACGCGGTCTACGGGGACTGGGAGGCCCTGCGGGAACAGGCGGCGCCCGGACTGGTGCCGGAGCGCATGGACGGTGACGTAAGGACCGCCCTGCGGCAGGCCGCCGACGATCCCACCCTGCTCACCGACGACCAGGCCCTCGTTCTGCTGCACGCGGACGGGTCCGCACTCGACGCGCTGTGCTCGGTCGCGGACGATCTACGGCGGACCGTGGTCGGCGACGACGTGACGTACATCGTCACCAGGAACATCAACTTCACCAATGTCTGCTACACCGGCTGCCGCTTCTGCGCCTTCGCCCAGCGCCGTACCGACGCCGACGCCTACACGCTCTCTCTGGCGCAGGTCGCGGACCGGGCGGCCCAGGCCTGGGATGTGGGAGCGGTGGAAGTGTGCATGCAGGGCGGAATTCATCCGGATCTGCCGGGCACCGCCTATTTCGACATCGCGCGGGCCGTGAAGGAACGGGTGCCCGGCATGCATGTGCACGCCTTTTCCCCGATGGAAGTCGTGAACGGCGCCGCACGCACCGGAATGTCCGTACGGGACTGGCTGACGGCGGCCAAGGAGGCCGGTCTCGATTCGATTCCCGGCACGGCCGCGGAGATCCTGGACGACGAGGTGCGCTGGATCCTCACCAAGGGAAAACTGCCCGCCGCCGCCTGGATCGATGTCATCACCACCGCACATGAACTGGGAATTCGTTCGTCGTCGACGATGATGTACGGGCACGTGGACCAGCCCCGGCACTGGCTCGGCCACCTCCGTACTCTCGCGGGAATGCAGCGTACGGCGCGGGAGAAGGGAGTGGCGGGCTTCACGGAATTCGTCACGCTGCCGTTCATCCACACCAATGCGCCGGTCTATCTGGCCGGTATCGCACGCCCGGGGCCCACCACTCGTGACAATCGCGCGGTCACGGCCATGGCCCGGCTGCTGCTCCACCCGTATATCCGCAATATTCAGACGAGTTGGGTGAAACTGGGTGCGGAGGGGGCGGCGGAGATGCTGCGCTCCGGTGCGAACGACCTGGGCGGCACGCTCATGGAGGAAACGATTTCTCGGATGGCCGGTTCACGGTACGGCTCGTACCGGTCGGTCAGGGATCTCACCGCCATCGCGGAGGCGGCGGGCCGCCCGGCCCGTGCGCGGACCACCCTGTACGGCGAGGTGCCGGACGAACGGCAGCGGGCGGCGGCTGCGTCGGACGGTCATCTGCCGGAGCTGCTGCCGGTGCTGGATTAGACGGTGCCCGGGTGACCGGGCCTGCGGCGGGCCCCTGCCTCGATGGGTGGGCGGGGCCCGTGCCGGAGTTCAGAAGGCGGGGCGCCGGCTCGCCTTGAGGGCGGTTATGAAGGTCGTCCAGCCCGGCGCCTGGAAGGTCAGGACGGGGCCGTCGGGGTTCTTGGAATCCCGGACGGGGACGATTTTGGTGGGGGCGAGGGTGCGGGAGAATTCCAGGCAGTCGCCGCCGGACGATGAACTGTAGGACGACTTGGTCCATTCGGCGGAAGTGAGGTCCTTTGCAGGGCTCATAGCGTGTATTCCTGGCGTACCGACTCGATGAAGGCCAGTGACTCGTCCGGGGGCAGCGCGTGCGCCCGAATTCGATCGTAGTGTTGCATGCTGTTTTTCACGGTAGCCGTTCTGCGGCAGAGCCTTCCGCCTTGTGGATCGTCCGTGTACAACACCGTGGGCTGATCTGCGAAGGTGAGCAGCGTGAATGGTCCGGCGTGCACGGCCGCGGCTCCCTTGGTGGTGGGCAGCACCTGAATATCGATGCCAGGCCGATGGCCGATCTCCAGCAGATGATCGATCTGCCGGGCCATCAGGAACGTCCCGCCCACGCATGTGCGCAATCCTGCCTCGTGGAGTACCACCCAGAGCGAAGGCGGCCGATCCTGGTTGAAAATATTCTGTCGGCTCAACCGCGCCGCCACTTTGCTCTGGATCAGCTCGTCCGGCGCGTTGGGATGTCCCGCGCGGAAGATGGCCTCGGCGTACTGGGGCGTCTGCAGCAGGCCTTTGATGAGCACCGTCGAGAAGTCCAGGATGCTCGTAGCCTTCTCCTCTAACTGAACGTAAGGCACGAACTGGACTGGATGGTCCCCATCCTCGATCCTGTGCAGTAAGTCCTCGAAAAGCCCGTCCGTGCCGAACGTCTTGTCGCAGCCGGTGGCGAACTTCTCACTCGGCATGAGCTTTCCCGACTCCACCTGGCACACATACGACTCGGAGTAACCGGTCGAGCTGCCTAGGTGCTTCTGCGTGAACTTGCGTCCCAGGCGCACCCGTTTCACATCGAAACCGAAGCGCAGCAGCGGACTTAGGGACGTGTTGTTGAAGTCCTCTGAAGTGATCGACTGGTCCATCTCCCTGACCTCCTACTTGGCGTCTGCTGCCCACACCCGGAGAGCGCGGCAAACCACAGCTATGGGGTTAAAGCATCGCCATCGTAGAACCGTTGCGTTCGCATGGTGACCAACTCGCTACGAAACGTACCCAATCAGGTGACGCTTCATCAGTAGCGCAGCGGACATCTATGACGAACCATCAGAAAGACGCGCGGCGAACGGAGTCCGACGCTCGTACCCGCCCATGGCGCGGCGGAAGCCGCCGGCGTGACGGGCGGTGCGGCCGGCGCCGGGCGACGGCGGACGGGCGGGCCGGTCGGCGCCAGCGGATGAAAGGGGCCGTTGGCGCGCACCGGGACACGGGTGGACGGCCCTGTGGCGGAACGCACGCACGCAGACGGCCGAAGACACCCTGAACGGTCCGTCCCTGGTCGATTACAGTGCTGGCGGGAGTCACCCCCTGTGGGTGGCCGGGAACACACGGGCGCCGGGCATCGTGCAGAAGGCCGAGAAGGCGGACGAGTAGGCCAAGGAGGCAGGGTGAACCCTGGAGCCACCGCTGTCTGGGGCCGTACGGAGCAGCAGGATTTCCGCAGCCGGGTGCGCGGTGCGCTGCTCGGCGGTGCGCTCGGGGATGCCCTGGGTGCGCCGGTGGCGTCGTTGACCTTGGAGAAGATCCGTGCGGAGCACGGTGCGGAGGGAGTCACCGCGTTCGCGCCCGTCTATGACCGGCGCGGTGCGGTGACCGCGGCGACGCAGCTCACTTTGTTCACTGTGGACGGGCTGATCCGCGCGCAGGTGCGGCGCGATACGGGCGCCTGGCACCCACCGACCGATCTGAACCGCGCCTATCGGCGCTGGGCCATCACTCAGCGCGACTGGGGGCCGGACGAGCGGCGCACGGAGGACGGCTGGCTGGCCCGTGAGGAGTGGCTGTACGCACGGCGGGGTCCGGCGCGCGCGTGTCTGCTCGGCTTCGGTGACGAGCGCCTGGGGACGCTGGAGGCGCCGCAGAACCCGCAGGAGCAGGGGGCTGAAGCGGCGGTGCGGTCGGCGCCGTTCGGGCTGCTGGTGGGCTGGGAGCCGCAGTTGGTGATGCAGCTCGCGATGGAGTGCGCGGTGCAGAGCCACGGCCATCCCGTGGCGTATCTGGCGGCGGGTGCGCATGCCCTGCTCGTTCATACGCTGGCCCGCGGCGAGACGCTGGACGCGGCCGTGCAGCGCACCCTGGCGCTGCTGTCCGCCCGGCCGGGCCACGAGCCCGTCACGGACGCCCTCCAGCACGCGCTGGGCGCCGTGCGCCAAGGGTTGCCGTCGGCCTCGCGGGTGGAGGAACTGGCGGCGGACGGGGCGGCGGAGGGGACGCTCGCGGCGGCGGTGTACTGCGCGCTGGTCGGCGACGACATACGGCACGGACTCTGTCTCGCGGTCAACCAGGGCGTCGTCGACTCGGCGCAGTGCGGAGCGCTCGCGGGCGCGCTGCTCGGGGCGCTGCACGGGGAGACCGCGCTGCCACCGGCGTGGGTGGCCGAGATCGAGGGGCGGGCGACGCTGCTTGAGATGGCCGACGACTTCGCCATGGAGATGACGCAGGGCCCGGCCCTGCACGGACCGGGCCTCGCGTCACCGGGTTGGCTCGCCCGGTATCCCCGGGGCTGAGCAGGTGCCCCCGGAGGTGAGCCGGCGCCTTCGGGGGAGTGGGTCGGGCGGGATCAGGCGGATTCCGAGACCGCTGATGCGGGTGTCCTGGCGAGCGGACCGGGGGCGCCGGGTGGTCTAGGGCGAGCGCGATTGGCGCGCTGGGAGAGGTACACCCCCAGCATGACGACGGCCGCTCCGACGATCTGCACCATCCCGGGGCGCTCCCGCAGCAGGACGAGGGAGAGCACGATGGTGATCACCGGCACCAGGTTGATGAAGCCGGAGGCCTTCGCCGCCCCGAGAGCATGAACTCCTTCGTTGAAGAAGAGATAGGCGAGCACTGAAGAGCCGACGGCCATGAATGCCATACAGCCGATGATCTTCCAGCCGAGCTCGGGGAATCGGCGCAGATCGGGAATTCCGGCATCGTTCATAAGGAGCCAGGGAACGAGGCCCAGCGCGCCGTAACAGAAGATCAGGCAGGTCTGGACGCGGGAATCGGCGCGCGGCGAGAAGAGCTTGAGCAGGAAGTTGTAGGCGCCGAAGCAGATAGTGCTCAGGAGCAGCAGGATGTCGCCCCAGTTGTAGTCGGCCGTGGTGACGACATCCGGGTTGAGCCGGGTGATGATCAGGACCACGCCGAGATAGGAGACGAAGAACCCGATGGTCTGGAGTCGTCCCGCCGTCTCCTTACGGGCGGCCACGCCCAGTGCGAGCGTGACCAGCGGAATGGTCGCTTCGAGCAGGGCCGCGTTGAATGCCGAACTTTCCTGTAGGCCACGGAAGTAGAAGTAATAGCAGAGCGTTACGCCGACCACGCCCAGGATCGCGTACTGCACGTGTTCGCGCAGTCCGACGCGGACCGAGAGCCGCATCAGCGGAAGGGCGGCGAGGAGCAGTACCGCGGCGACGCCGTAACGCAGAAACGTCGTCGCCGCGGGACCGGTCTCTTCCATGACCAGCTTGCCGGCGATGGCAGAGCCGCCCCAGAAGAACGCAGACGCGCCGAGCTTGAGGTAGGTGAGTCGCATGGCTTGGCCTTCCGGATCTCGTCAGGCCGCGGCCACGTACCAGTCGGTGAATCCGGCCCCGAGTAGCGGGCGGTAGGTGGTGGCGAGCTCCTGGAGTTGGAAGAGCATGCTGTCGGTGTAGCGGATCACGGCCGCCCGGTCGGGCCGACGCGTGCCGCCGGAAGCGGTCAGACCGGCGATCGCCTCGGTGACGAAGGCGTTGGTCAGCTTCTGGACGTTGCGGATGTCGCGCTCCAGGCGGCGGGTGGTGTCGGAGGCGACCTCTTCGCCGTCGCGGAAGTCCCTGACACGTGCCACATCGCGCAGCCGCCGGGAGAGGAAGTCCTCAAGACGGCCCACATACGACGTCTCCGAGGTCTCGGTGAGCAGGTCGTAGAGGGTGCGGGCGCCGTTGTCCATGATCCGGTAGTTGAGCACGTCCCAGACGGCGCGGCGCGGGTGAGTGATCATCTCGTTGCTGAGCCGGATGCCGGGGAGCGTCTCGACGCGTGAACAGAGATTCCACAGGGTGCACAGGCCGAGGCGTTCCAGGAATGCCGCGGTGTTGCCGATCTGCGGAAGCGTGACGGACTGGTGGAAGGTGATCACACCGTTCGTCGAACCTGACACGCCAGCCTCGTAGAATTCTTCGAAGGCCCTGATCGAGGCGTTGGCCTGCACTTTTTTGTTGTAGACGTCGAGAACGTCGTCGTCGCCGGCTTCCAGGCCCAGATAGGTGCTGACCATGCCGGCTTTCCGCAGCCGCCTGATCAGTCGCAGATCGTCCTGGTTGGTGAAGTCGAAGCTGTCGGAACGGATGAAGACGTCGAACGGCACGCGCAGCTTGCGGCGTTCCAATTCGTCGCAGAGGCTTCTCGCCCAGGCCCGGCTCGCGGGCGAGCGGGTGACCCAGGTGGCGTCGTAGAAGCGCAGCAGCAGATCGTGCGCTTCCAGCAAGGGCTGCAACTCCTGCATTTCGTCCGCGATATGCGTGGCGCTGCGGTAGCGCATGCCCTTGGTCTCGTTGCCCAGGAAACGGTTGGCATTACAGAAAGAACAGGGGAACGGACAGCCTCGTTGCCCGAGGATGCCCAATTCCATGGGTATGCCGTGCTCCAGGCCGTGATGGGCGATGTCCCTGCTGGCGAACGGCAGGTCGTCGAGCTCGTCCTTGGGTCCCCGGACTGGGGTGCGCACGCAGGCGCCCTTCTCTCGGTCCCAGTAGGACACCCCGCGCTCGCCGCGGCCGTCGCCGCCCGCCTGCAGAGAAGCAGCGAGGGCGAGGAATCCCTCCTCGCCCTCGCCGCGCACAATGAGGTCGATACAGCCGTACTCGCCCAGCAGGCCGTCATCCAGGTAGGTGGCGTGCTCACCGCCGAACACCACCGTCGGCGACGCGATCATCTTCAGGAGCTGCGCCACCTTCAGAGCCGGCTTTAACGTCGCGTAGTTAACGCTGAAGCCCACCAACTCGGCGCCCTCGCGGGCGATGCGGCGGGCGACCTCGCGGTCGGTCAGCCGGTGCACCCGCTGGTCGACGATGAGGACCTGGTAGCCGTGCTTGCGTAGATTGGCTGCGATCAGGCCGAGCGCGAGATTCTCGTGATATCCGTACATCTCGCGCATATCGTCGTTCTCGGTCTGTGGATTGACCAGCGCTATTTTCACTCAAGTCCCCTTTGGTGCGGTCCCCGTGGGTGGTGCACACATCCCTGCATGCTGGATCAAGCCATACGTGAGCCAAGGGGTCAAGAGTTCGAACGGCGGGCCGGCGGCGCATCGGATACGGCCAGGCGCCCGGTGCGCACCGGCCACCGGTCCGCGCGGTTCGGTGGACCTGCGCCAAAACGGGTCCGGCCGGCAGCCGCGGGTGCGGGCTGCCGGCCGGGTGCGCATCATGGCGGTGACGCCGTGGCCGCGGACGGTTCTGGTTCTCGTTCCTTCAAGGACTTGAGCAGCTTCAGTTGAGGACTTGAGCGGCTTCAGTCCCCGACGGTCGCCGGGACGGCCGTGGCGCCCGTGCCGTCGGTGTCGTCGTCGTCCCTGTTCACGCGATCCAGGATGGCGTCACGCTCGGGCGTCTGCTCGGGCTTGATCCAGCCGATTGCGGTGTAGAGGATCAGCGAGGTGGCGACCGGGGTGGCCGTCTGGACCTGGGTGGTGAGCCCGTCGAGGCCGTAGTTGGTCAGCCAGAAGGCGAACAGGCCGAGCGCCCAGGAGACCAGTGCCGCCGTCGGACCGGAGCGCCGCCAGGGGCGGAGCATGCCGAGCATGAACGGAATGGCGATCGGCCCCATCAGACCGGCCACCCACTTGATCACCACGGAGATGACGCTGCCGAAGGTCGGCGAGCCCACCTGGGTGGCGACGGACATGGAGAGCGCGAGGAAGGCGATCGTGGTCCAGCGTGCGGCTATCAGGCCGACTCGGGTGCTCCAGTTGCGGGCCCCGGCGACGATGGCGGGAATGATGTCGCGGGTGACGACGGCCGAGATGGCGTTGGCGTCGGAGGAGCACATGGCCATCGTGTGCGAGAAGAAGCCGACCACCACGAGGCCGAGCATTCCGTGCGGCAGCAGCCGCTCGGTGAGCAGGGCGTACGAGTCGGAGGCGTCCGGCTTCAGAGCCTTCACCAGCAGCGGTGAAACCCACATCGGGAAGAAGAGGATCACCGGCCAGATCGCCCACAGGATGGACGAGAGCGCGGCCGAGCGTGAGGCGTCCTTGGGGCTCTTGGTGGCCATGTACCGCTGGGCCTGGTTCCACATGCCGCCGTTGTACTCAAAGGTCTTGATGAAGACGATCGCCAGGAAGAACGTCACCGTGTAGGGACCGGTGGTCGGGTGGTGGTGGGCGGCGGGCAGCTTGTCCCAGACATTCCACAGACTGGAGAAGCCCAGCTTCATGAAGACCGCGACCAGCATCGAGATGCCCGCCACGAACTGGATGATGAACTGGCCCATCTCGGTCAGCGCATCCGCCCACAGTCCACCCACGGTGCAGTAGACCGCGGTGACCGCGCCGGTGATCAGAATGCCCCGGTCGATGGACATCCCGGTGAAGGTCTGGAGCAGGATGGAGATGGCCGCCCACTTGGCACCCACGTCCACGATCTTCAGCAGCACACCTGAGATGGCGAGCGCCTGCTGAGTCGGCACGTTGTAACGGCTCTTCAGGTACTCCAGCGGGGAGGCGACTCCCAGACGCGAGCGCAGCCGGTTCAGCCGTGGCGCGAAAGTCTTGATGCCGATGGCGATACCGACGGCGATCGGGAAGCACCAAGTGGCGTAGGACGTGATTCCGTACTGATACGAGATGCCGGCGTAGCCGGTGAAGAGAACGGCGCTGTATCCAGACATGTGGTGCGATATGCCGGAGAGCCACCAGGGCATTTTGCCGCCCGCGGTGAAGTAGTCGCCCACGTCGCCGACGCGTTTGTGCGACCAGAAACCGATGGCCGCCATTACTCCGAAGTAGCCGATGAGTACGGCCCAGTCGAAACTGTTCATGAGCCCCCTCCTGGGGTCCGCCTTGTGAACTTGCACGTACTGATACGCGCTTCGCCGAGACTTCCCACGCCTTGCGGTGTGGGGTGATGCCCCCAGGTCGGGCTGCCGGTTGCGGGAGGGGACTTGGGGGATTGAATCGTCGGTTCCCCATGTCGGTCAAGACTTTTCGGGTCATGGATATGAACGCAGGTCAACAACCAGAACGATTTTACGTTCTCTTGACTTGTTCGACCATTATCGACGAGGTTTCGCCGAACCCACCATGAGCGGGTGCTTTGCCAGGCAGAGCGCGTGCACGGCGATCGGGACACGCTCCCGGGGCGGCGCGCGTCCCTGGTGGCGGAGTGTCGGTCACGGGGACGAACCCGTCACGCCGGACGGATCGCCTTCATATACGCCGAACAGCCGCCACGGGACGCGGGTCCCGGGCGGCTGGCTTGCTGGCTGAGTGGCCGTCGGCCGACTAGCCGACCGGGCTATGGCCGGGTCGGCGCGGCTGGGCGGCCCTGGCTCGGCGGATCGGGCCTGGGCGGCTGGATATCGCGGTTGTTCGGGGCCCGTTGGGGCCGGACGCGCACGGAGAGCGGCCGGCGTCCGGACAGGGCCGAGCCCCCTCGGCCGGGACGGCGAACCAGTCGAGAGGGCTCACTCAGTGGTGCACTGCGGGGACGCGGCCCCGCACGGCGTTAGCTGAGGTGGTGATCGGGGGCGAAGGCCCCGCGGCTCACCTCGGACACGAAAGCGGTCCACGAGTCGGGCGCGAAAGCGAGGGTGCAGCCCTCGGGGACCTTGGAGTCCCGCACGGCGATCGCCTGCGAAATGGGGGACTTGACCTCTACACACGCGCCGTTGCCCGTGGAGTACGAGGACTTGGTCCACGTACACGCGGCGCCTTGCTTGATTGCCATGATTGCTCCGGTAAGCCAGTCGGTCGATGTGACGACGCGCTGTCGCCGAACGGGCGGCAGCGGCCTGTACCGACGCCCCGTGCGCCGGACGTGATCGACGCTACTCGGCCTTACCGGTGCAGGAAGGGATCATTCACTCGACCGGATGGCATATTCCACACCGGTCTTCCGCTGCCCCTGGCGTAGGTGTACCGTGCTGAGATTTTCAGCCGTGGCTGATGTGCGCCCCTCCCGATGGTCTTCGAACGCGTGGCCAACCGCCTCACGCGTTCTCCTCTTGCGCGCGCTCCTGCCCCGATTTCTTGCAACGCCTCCATCGGCTCCGGCATCGCGGACCCGATGGAGGCGTTCCCTTCGCGCGCGTATGTCAGTGCGCGTATTCCTTCGCGATCTTCGAAATGAAATCGCGCGACTGATCCACGTTCAGGGCCTGTGCGCGCAAGTGCTCGTACATGACGCTGTATTTCTGAACGTCACCCGACTTCTCCAGATAGAGATCGCTGGTGACTCCCTCGATGTACACCACGCTCGAATCGGCCGCGTCAGGGAACTCCAAAATCGCGTACTGGCCGTTGAGTCCCGGATGGGCGCCCATCTCGAACGGGATGACCTGCACGGTCACATGGGGCAGCAGTGACTGCTCGACGAGGTGTTCCAACTGGTCGCGCATCAGGGTGGGCGAGCCGACCTTGCGGCGCAGCGCCGCCTCGTCCATCACGGTCCACAGCCGCAGCGGATCCTTCGCCGCGCTGATCCGGTCCTGGCGGCGCAGCCGTACCTCCACCCGTTTTTCGATGTCGGCCCGCGGTGTCTCCGGCAGCGCCCCCGTGATCAGCGCCTCCGCGTAGAACCGCGTCTGAAGCAGCCCCGGGACGACCTGCGGATCATAAATACGCAGGGACGCGGCATCGGTCTCCAGGCCGATGTAGACGCTGTACGGGATGTCGCCGAAGGAGTGCCACCAGCCTTGCTGGCGGGAATCCTTGGCCATCTGCATGAGTCCGTCGACGACGCGCTGGTCCTCGACCTCGTAGACCCCGCACAGATCGCGGACGTCGCGCTGGCTGATACTGCGGCGGCCGTTCTCCAGACGACTGATCTTCGACTGGGAGACGAGCAGACGCTCGGCCACCCCTTCTGCGGTCATGCCTTTCGCCTCGCGAAGCCGCCGCAACTCCTGGCCTAGACGGCGTCGTCTGACAGTGGGATTGACATGGGACGCCACGGACGTGCACCTCCGGCTGCCGGCCTGTACTTAGTCGGGCCTGTACTTTGTGTATCTGCTGTTGAGCAGATTGCCACCAGGAAGCCTTCTGTCGCTGGGGAACAGTGGATATGCAAGGGATATGCGGCCGACATGCCGTAAATATACGGCGCATACCCGGCAGTTGAGCGACAGTTTGTCGTCCGTACGCTCTGATTCGGTATGCACGCTCGTACGCATACTCGGGCCGCGCGGGCGAAGCGGCGGTTGTGCGGCGGGATTCGGGCCGCGGCCGTGCGCCCGGGGCCGGACATGGAAGTGGGCCGCGCGGGGCGGTGGGCCGTCGCCGTTCGGGCGTCGGCGGCCACTGCCTTGCGCGGCCCAGCGGCTTCCGGGCCGGGTCGGGGGCCAAGGCCTGCCCGACCGGTGCTGGTGCTCCCGCGTGCGGTCCGCGGATACGCGTATACGTACCCGGAACCGGTCGGCGGTCGTACCGGCACCTGCGCATCGGCTGCCGGCGGCTCCGGTGGCGATGCCGCCGGAGCCCACCGACCGCGCTGGATCCGGTGCTCTGGATCTTGCCGCTCTGGCGGATCTGTTCGTTGGTCTGATGGGTCCTGTCGTGCGATGGGTCTGTTTCTGTTGTGCCGTCCTGAAGAGTGGTGCTTTGTCTTGCGATAGGTCTGCTGCGCTGAGGGTCCCGGTGTCAGTGGGCCACGGCGCGTGCCATGGACCCGTGGTGCGGCTGCATGGGAACCCGGCCGGGTTCCGGTGCTGGCCGCCCGGCCGGTGCCTGGCGCCCGACGGGTGCCGGAGCGGCGCGGCGCGGCTGGGCCCCGACACCGTTCTGGACGTCCATCACAGCGTGCGCCACGAGGCCGCCCATCGGGTCGTGCCTGATGAGATCCCTCAGGCGGGAGCGCGATGAGCGCCCCTCGTTGCCCGGGTAGAGGTGCTTGCCTAGGCCGACCGCGTGGGCCAGCGCGGCAAGCGCCGCGGTTCGTGGATCAGGCGGCACGCCGGTGCGGATCGCGGAATCGAGCCGGGACCTGATCTCCCTGCTGATGGCCGTGTCCGTCGCCTGGTAGCGCGTCGTCGGAAGCACCCCGCACATCTGACCCGCCACGGCATGCACCATGCCGCATCGCTCCAGATGCGAGAGATACGTCTGGCGCAGCCCCAGCCGGGGCCCGCCGATCCAGTGGACCGCTTTGACCGGGGCGCCACGCCTTCGCAGCAACTCCAGTGCGCAATCCAGTGTCGGATCTCCTGTCGGCCGTGGCACCACCACGGCGATACGATCCCCGTCTGGGGCTATTCGTCCGGCCAGCGCCAGCTCTACTAGCTGTGCTCCGGCCAGACCGAGGTCGAGCGACTGCGGCTGCGCTGTGGTACCCGTGGCCGGGTCCAGAGCGAGCAGTAGAAGCTCCTCCGGAAGTGTTCTGCGGCTCCTGCCCATCCATGCCTCCCCGCGTGGATGAATGACAGGGTGACCCCTCTCACATTGGTCTGTCGAGAGCGCGTGACCGGTTCGTAAGGGAACCAGTAGGTATGTCGTTCTCGTCTACCACAGGGGGCAACCCCTCACACAGGACACTGGTACATGGTTCGGACACCGCCGCCGGGGCCGAACGGGGAGTGATGTCGTGTCGTGTGAGCAGAAAGGCCGGACGGCGGGACGGCCGGGGTGCGAGATCCACTCGATCGGGTAGATCGCGTACCGGGTGAACGGCTAATTGAGGGCGCAGGCGCAGGGCGTATGGCAGGGCGTGCAGGGCGTATGGAGGAGGCATCGGTGGCGGGTCAGTCCCCCGACAGGTCTGAGCAGCAGGATTCGCCGGGGGGTTCGAGCGGGACTCCGGCGCCGACCTCGAACGGTCGCGACCCCCGTCTCGCGGTCTCCCGCGAAGCGCCCGACCGCGTCGACCAGCCGACGGCCGTGTTCGCCGCGCCGCCGAAGCCTGGCGAGTCCTCGACGTCTCCTACGCAGGGCAAGACGCCGAAGGGCGACTCGGAGGTTGCGCCCGATCGGGCGGAATCGGAGAACGAGGCGGAGCCGGCGAGCGGTTCGTCGGGGCCGGGGAGCGCTTCGGAGACGGGTGCGGACGGTGGTGCGGGTGAGGCTGAGGGCGATGACTCCGCCGCTGATGACTCCGCTGCCGACGACGCGTCCGATTCAAGTGCAATGTCTGATGAGTCCGATTCACCCGATAAGGCAAAGACTGGCAGCGAGTCCGGTGGTTCGGAGCGCCGGGCTGAGGGCGTTGATCAGAGGACCGCTACTTTCCGGTCACTGAAGGAAACGCCGGCGGTCGATCAGCCGACGACGACGTTGAAGTGGGACGGTCGCCGCAGCGGAGGTTCCGTGGTGGCGGCCGAGTCGGCTGCGCAAGCGTCGGACCGGGCCGTGAGCCCGCCGTCCGGGCAGCGCGAGGAGTCGTCGCCCTCCGGGACCGCCGAGCCGTCGCAGAGGCCGTCCTCGGGGCTTCAGGGCCCGTCCTCGGGGTCTCAGGGTCCGTCCTCGGGGTCTCAGGGTCCGTCCTCGGGGTCTCAGGGTCCGTCCGAGGCTCCTTCCGGGGCCGCCTCTGGCACGGACGGCGCGCCAGACGGTGCGGCCGAGGCTGCGGGCTCAGCCGTTCCCGTTCAGAAGATCCCGCCCAGGCCCACGATCTCTCCCGCGAAGAAGCCCAAGCAGGAAACTGAAGCTGGGCCCGGTACGGGATCCACATCCGAGGCCGGCCCTGAGCCCGTGTCCGGCCCGAGGGTCGAGTCGGGCCCCGCGTCCGCGTCCGGTACGGCGGCCAAGCCCGGTACCGCACCGAAGCCGGACGCCGAGCCCGGCGCGGTGCCCAAGCCCGGCACCGCACTCCCGCCGGCCGCGCAGTCCGCCGCGCAGGCGGTACCGGAGCGCAAGGTCGGCAAGACCCTGCCCCTGCCGCAGCACCCCGCGGCGCAGCCGGGGTCCGGGAGTGATGCGGCGGCCGAGCCCGAGAGCCCGCTTGAGCGCACCAGCAAGTTCGTCGCGCTGAAGCCGCTCGACCCGCCCGCGCCGCCCAAGGAGCAGCCCGGCGAGAGGGCCGGTGACCGGGCCGCCGGGCCGGGGTCCGGTACGAGCGGAGCCGGAGCGGGCTCGGGAGCCGTCGCCGGGAGCAGCCCATGGGCGGCGAAGGCATTGCCGCCGGTGCCCGCCAGGCCGCCACTCGACCTGCTCGCCGAGCTGACGAACACCCCGCCGCCTCCGCAGACCCCGCTCCGCACCACACTGCGCCGGGTCAAGATCTGGACACCGGTGGCGGTGCTCCTCGCGATCGTCTTCGTCGTCCTCCAGACCTTCAGGCCGCTGCCTGAACCGACCCTCACGCTCACCGCCGCGGGCTCGTACGCCTTCGACGGCGGCCACGCCGCGCTGCCCTGGCCCGACGAGGGACAGGGCTGGGTGGACGTCTCCGGCGTCGGCAGCATGGACCACTTCGGCACGCAGGCGCCCGTCCCGATCGGTTCGGTGGCCAAGGCCATGACCGCCTACGTCATCCTCAAGGACCACCCGCTGAAGCGCGGCGCCGAGGGCTCCTCGATCCACGTCGACGCGAAGGCCGAGAAGGAGGGCGGTTACGACTCCGAGGGCGAGTCGACGCTGAACACCATCAAGGCCGGTGACACGCTCACCGAACGGCAGGCACTGTCGGCCATCATGATTCCGTCCGCAAACAACGTGGCGCGGCTGCTCGCCCGCTGGGACTCGGGCTCCGAGAAGGCGTTCGCGGACAAGATGAACGCCGAGGCCAAGCAGCTCGGCATGAAGCACACCACCTACACCGACCCTTCCGGTCTCAACGCCTCGACGGTGAGCACCGCAGAGGATCAGGTGAAGCTCGCCGACGAGCTGGTGAAGATCCCCGCCCTGATGGACATCACCCGGCTGCCGACCTGGAAGGACCCGTCCGGCGCGGTCTGGTCGAACTACAACCGCCTGGTGCCCTACGACGGCGCCATCGGCATCAAGACCGGCTCCACCACCAAGGCGGGCGGCAACCTGGTGTTCGCCGCGACCAAGGAGGTCGGCGGGCAGACCGTCACCGTCGTCGGGGCGATCCTCGGCCAGCACAAGGGGCCCTCGATCATCGATACGGTCAACGCGGTCTGCAAGACGGCCATGCTCGCGGCCCGTGACGCGCTGACTTCAGCGATGGTTCTGAAGAAGGGCGATGTCGTCGGATATGTGGACGACGGGCTCGGCGGACGCACTCCGGTCGTCGCGACGAAGGACGTGACCGCGGTCGGCTGGGCCGGGCTGAAGGTGGGCCTGAGCCTCGACGACGCCAGCGGCACGCCTCTGCCGCACGAGGCGAAGGCGGGCACCCAGGTCGGTGTGCTCAGCATCGGCGGAGGCGGCAAGTCGGCCGGCACCGGCGGCGGCAAGGGCAGCGCCATCAAGGTCCCCGTGGCCCTCCAGAAAGACCTCACGGAACCTGGCTTCGGCGCCAAGCTCAAGCGCGTCGGCTGAGTCAGGCTCACGCGCGTCGGCTCAGCCGTCACTCGCCTGGAGCGAGCCCTCGGTCCGGTGCTCGGGCGGGCCGGGGCTCGGCGTACCGGGGTCCGCGGTGTGCCGCCGGGCCCCGGTGGTCGGAGTTGCGGTGCACGGGGCGCAGGCTCCTGGGCGGTGGCGGCCGTCCTCCGTCACCCGCCTGCTGCCGTGCGCCGGACCGTACGCCGGGCTGTGCGCCGGAATGCCTGAGCGGGCGGGACAGCCGGAAGGCACGAAGAATCCGGAAAGGCCCCGAGAGCCCCAGAGGAACCCGGGAAGATCAAAGAAACCCGAGAAGACCCGAGAAGACCTGAGCGGACCCGAGAAGACCTGCGAATCCTGAGGAAGCCCGGGAAGGCATTGCCTGCGAGCCGGGTTTCATCAGGTGTTCCCCGACTTAACACTGTTGGCCCCCGTCACAAGCCCACCCCATCTCTCCTGGGCAGGATGCGTGCTAGCGTCGCGAAAATCGGGGTACGTCACCGGACACGCTGCCGGGAAGTTTCCGAGGGCGAAGACCCCCGGGAATCCGGCCAGGGACGAAACGGGGAGAGCCTTAAGTGGCCACTGCGGAGCCGACGCGGGCCGATGACGCCGAGCCGGGTGCCGGACAGCGCGAGGGTGTGTGTACGGGAACGGACACACGAATACCGCAGTCCGCACCGCAGGAGACGCGGGATGCCCGTACTTCAACCGATTCGCTGAAGTCGAATGAAGCCAAGAGCCCGACGGATCCCGACGAGCGTGCCCCGCTCGGCACGGCGGATGCGTCGCGCCGCGAGCGGCTGCTGAGGTTCCTGCGCCACCCGGTGACGGTCACCACCGCGGTCGCCGCCGTGGCCCACCTCGTCTGGTTCTTCACTTTTGCCAACGGTGGCGGTGACCTCGCGGCCCAGGACGCCTGGACGGAGTTCGTCGGCCGGCACCCGGACTCCGCGTACAACCTCGCCTGGTACGGCGGAATGCACCCGGTGTCGTACAGCGTCGTGTCGCCGTATCTGATGTCGGTGCTCGGCGTGCGGACCACGATGATGGTCGCGGGCACGGCCTCCGCCGCGCTGCTCACCCTGATGCTGATCCGCAGCCGCGTCGTGCGGCGGCCACTGCTGCCCGCGCTCGCCGGGGTCTTCGGGCTGCTGTGCAACGCCATGTCGGGCCGGGTCACCTTCGGTCTCGGCATCGTGTTCGGGCTCGGCGCCTGCGCCGCTGTCTTCTGCTGGCCGTACCGCTGGCGCTACAAACGCTGGGCCAAGGCCGCCGTCGCCGCGCCGCTCGCCGGGATCGCGACCGCCGCCTCACCGGTCGCGGGACTCTTCGTCGGACTCGTCGCCGTCGCGCTCTTCCTCCAAAAACGGCGACCCGGCGCCTACGCGCTGGGGATCGCGCCGAGCGTGGTGGTGGCGCTGTCGTCGTGGCTGTTCCCGTTCTCCGGTACCCAGCCGCTCCCGTTCCTCTCGGCCCTGGCGCCGGTCGTCATATGCCTCGCCACCTGCTACGTGGTGCCCAAGGAGTGGAAGACGGTACGGATCGCCAGCGCCGTGTACGCCCTTGCGACGGTGCTGAGCTGGGTTATCACTTCTCAGATCGGCTCCAACATCACCCGTCTTGCGATGGTCTTCACGGGCGTGGTCCTAGCAGCGGCACTGCCGTTCACCGTGCGGCGCACCCGCAAGTGGTACACGCTCGTCGTGGTGCTGATCGGCTTCTTCGCCTGGGTCGGCGGGCACACCGTCAACGATGTGGTGCACACCGCGCCTACCGCGTCCTGGGCCCACGAGCTCGCTCCGCTCGTCCACCAGCTCCAGGTGGTGGGCGCCGAGCGGGGCCGCGTCGAGGTGGTCCCGGCCCGCAGCCACCGGGAGGCCTCCGCCCTCGCGCCGTACGTGGACCTGGCCCGCGGCTGGAACCGCCAGGCAGACCTGGAGCTCAACCCGCTCTTCTACGACGACACCCTGAACTCCGCCAACTACCACGAATGGCTGCAACGCTGGGCCGTCCACTATGTCGTCCTGCCCAAGGACGAGCCGGACGGCGACGGCGGACAGCGGGAGCGCGATCTTGTGCGGCGTGGCGAGCCGTATCTGAAGCAGATCTGGGGCGACGCCAACTGGCAGCTCTTCACGGTCACCGACCCCATCCCGCTCGCCACCCCGCCCGCGGTCGTCGACCGTGCCGCGCAGGGCGAGCTGACCATCGAGCTCAAGCGGGCGGGCCGGGTGCTGATCCGGGTGCCGTACTCGCCGTGGCTCGGTCTCGTCGACGAGAACGGCAAGGGTGTCGAGCCGCCGCGCGAGACCGAGGCCTCCAAGCGCCGCGCAGACGGCGAACTGAAGACGTTCGAGAACGTCAACGGTTGCCTCATGGAGGCCGAGGAGGACACGGCCGGCGACAAGTGGACCGAACTGATCGCTCCGCGCGCCGGTGTCTACCGGCTGGGTTCGCCGTACCAGCTGCCGCGGGGGACGCCGTGCCCTGAGGAGTTGAGGTAGGGGAATTGTGGTCGGGCGGACCTGGGCGGGGCACAGGGAGCACGGCCAACGGTGCGCTGCACTCTCAGGTCGGCCAGATCCGAGCAGGCCCGAGCAGGCAGACCGCCGCGAGCGGCACCGGAGGTGCGGAGTGCACCGCACCCGCACCTCCAGGCGTTCACCGGACTACCGCCCGCTCAGCCTCCGGTCACCCATCGCTCACCGGAAAGGCCACATCACACACCGCGTCACCGGGCCCCGCCGCATTCCAGTCACTGAAGTAGATCTCGCGAGCCGGACCGGCGATCTGCAGCCCTCGTTGCGCAACCCACTCCTCCACCGCCTCGAACGCCGCGATGATCTGCGGATACACCACCTGCGCCTTGGTGATCCTGGTGAACGCCATACGCTGCGCGGGCTCTTCGCGCGCCCGGGTCTCCCAGGTGCGGCCCTGGGCCAGCGCCCAGGCCCGCGCCGCCGCCGCGTCCGTGACGGGAACGCAGGTCTCGGCGGGCCCGTCGCTCTCCTGGGTGACCTCCGCGTGATAGACGACGAAGGGCGATCCGGCCACCCCACCGCACTCCGCGGCACCGGTGAGCAACCGCGTCAGGGAGGCGCCGATCCAGGTCGGCAACTCGTCCGCGAGCGTGTGGCGCGATTGGCTGATGACGTACCGCGCCGGTACGTCCATGATCTTGACCTCGAATGTGTCGTACAACTCCGTACTCCTTCCGGAGAGCCGTGCACGGAGGTAGTCGACCAGGGTGCGTTGCGCGGCGATGCGCTCCTCGACGTCCCGCCAGAACGCCGCCACATGGCGCGCGGCGAGCTCGCCCGGCTCGCGCACCACCTCGGCGATCCTGGCGAGCGGCATGTCGAGCCGTCGCAGCAGGGCCACCGTACGGGCGCGTTCGACCTGGTCGGCGCGGTAGTAGCGGTAGCCGTTCGCCTCGTCGACATGGGCCGGGGCGAGCAGGCCGGTCCGGTCGTACAGGCGCAGCGCCTTGGGCGACAGCCTGGCACGGGCCGCGAAGGCGCCGATGCTGAGCAGCGTGCCGCCGCCCGCCTCGACGTCAACGGCGTCAACAGTGCCAACACCGTCGTGAGGTCCTCTGCCGGTCCGTACGGAGCCGGCGCGCACGGCAGGCGCGTCCGTCCCGCCGTGCGCCCTGCCCCGACCCGTGCCGCCGCCCACGCCGTCGTTCCTGTCGTCCGCGTCCACTGGTCCATCCTCCGTCACCGGACGACTTCCGCCCGGCAAACGGGACGATGAACCCTGCCCCAAGGACAGGGTCAAGGACGACGCGGCGGTACGGCTGCGGGCGGCCGGCGGGGCGCCTCGCGCAGCGGCGGCTGCAGGTGGCCGGGCGCTCGGCTCGGGGAGCGGGAGGCCCGGCGCGCGGGCCCCGGCGTGGGGCGCGCTGGCCGTTGGCAGGGCGTGAGGTGCGCGGGGCGCGCAGGAGTGCGCTCGGGGCTTGCTCACTCCTCGGCGAGCGCCTTCTCCACCGCTGCGATCAGCTCCGGCGCGTCCGGAACGGTCTGCGGCGCGAACCGGGCCCGAACGGTGCCGTCCGGGCCGATCAGGAACTTCTCGAAGTTCCACCGGATGTCGCCGGTGTGCCCCTCGGCGTCGGCATGGGGCACCAGACGCTCATAGAGCGGGTGCCGCCCGTCCCCGTTGACGTCGATCTTCTCGGTCATCGGGAAGGTCACGCCGTATGTCGCCGAGCAGAACTCGGCGATCTCCTCGGACGTCCCCGGCTCCTGCCCCATGAACTGGTTGCACGGCACACCCAGCACGCTGAAGCCGCGCGCCGCATACTGCGCGTGCAACCGCTCCAGCGTCTCGTACTGCGGCGTGAGCCCGCACCGGGAGGCCACGTTCACCACGAGCACAACCTTGCCTCTGAACCCGTCGAGCTGCGCGGATCCGCTCTGCAGCCCGCCGATCGCCACGCCGTACACGTCGCCGGATGCGTCCTGCGCGCTGTCATCTGTTGTCGTTGCCATGAGCAGATGCTAATGCTGTGGCCGGGAAGGTTCACTGACTCGCGGTGTGCGGCACGGCACCTCGCCGCGTTGTCGCATCACCCGAGTACATCCAGTACGCGGGCGGCGCTCCGCCTTGCGATGCTCCCCCACTGCCTGAACGGCGTGGGAGCCACAGCGGCCCTGTCGCAGGGCTCTGGTCCGACAACGGGGCAGTGCTGTGCCCGTCGGTGTCGTGCCCGTCCGGGCTGTGTGAACCGGCGGTAGAGGGTGACACGGTGCCGCATCTGTGCGGGGTTGCCGCCGTCGCATTCAGCGGTGTCGTTGAGGCTGTGGATGGTCTCGTCGAAACTCAGGGAGCCGAGTTCTCACTTCTCCGATATGAATATCGGCGTCAAAATGCACGCTCTCGACCTTCTTTTCAGGCGTGGTGAATGAATGGGGCGGCAGCAGACGGCGGGGGATCGGCGTGAGGGCGCACAAGATGAGGGCGCACAGGTGGATCGCCGGAATCGGCGGCGAGAAGCGGACCAAGGTACATGTCGGGTCGGCTCCGGCTTACCGCCGTGCGCGGATGCCTGCCGCCGTACACGGGCCCGTCCGGATCGGATGGCTGACATCTGGCATCTGACTCCGGAGCGGGTGCGACGGGCGGTGGAAGGTGTGCGCCGTGCGGGACGGGTGCGGCGGGCGGCGCGGTGGTCCTGGCGACCGGTGTGGATGGAGTGTGCCCCCATGCCTCCTGAGCTGGAGCGGCACGCGGCGGGCACGGCACCGGCCGCGTCCCTCTCCCGCGCCCTATGGTTTGACGACCGTCGACCTGTTACTATTTCTGCTCGTATATACGTGACGAGGTGATACTGTGGCCCGGTACTTTGCCCAGCCTGAAGCGAGCGAACTCGACATTCGCGAAGTACTGCGCGGATTCTCCGACGACGTCAGGCTGCGCCTGATCGAAGCGCTCGCAGACGGCGAATATCATCCGTGCAGCCCAGAAGAATTCCAAATCGGCGTACAGAAATCCACCCTCTCCCATCACTTCAAAGTGTTGCGCGAGGCGGGAATCACCAGGACACGGCTGTGCGGGCGCAGCCACCAGGTCCGGCTTCGCCGTGAGGACCTGGACGAGCGATTCCCCGGTCTGCTCGACGCCGTACTCACCGCGGTACTGGCGCGATCCGGGGCACCGGCGCACGCCGCCTGACCACCCTCTCCGGGAGGACGAGTGAAACTCGGGTACCAGACGAACTACTGGTCTTCCGGTCCGCCGGTCGGTATAGCCGAGGACATGGCCAGAGCGGAGGAGCTGGGCTACGACTCCGTGTGGACGTCGGAGGCGTACGGCTCCGACGCTCTCACCCCGCTCGCCTGGTGGGGCTCACGCACCACTCGCGTGACGCTGGGCACCAACATCGTCCAGATGTCGGCCCGCACCCCGACCGCCACCGCCATGGCCGCCCTCACCATGGACCACCTCACGGGGGGCCGCTTCGTCCTGGGCCTCGGCGCGTCCGGGCCGCAGGTCGTGGAGGGCTGGTACGGCCAGCCCTACCCGAAGCCGCTGCAGCGCACCCGCGAGTTCATCGGCATCGTCCGGCAAGTGCTGGCCCGTGAGCGCCCGGTGGAGTATTCCGGCCACCACTACCAGCTGCCGTTCCCCGGCGGAAACGGCCTCGGCAAACCACTCAAGGCGACCGTGCACCCGCTCCGCCGCGAGCTGCCCGTCTTCCTGGCGGCGGAAGGACCCAAGAACGTCGCGCTTGCGGGGGAGATCGCCGACGGCTGGCTGCCGTTCTTCTTCTCCCCCGGCAATGACGCCTACTACCGCAAGCAGCTGGCCGAGGGGTTCGCCCGGCGGGCCCCCGAGCGCACCAGCATGGACGACTTCCAGATCGTCGCCGGTGCCCCGCTGGTCGTCGACGACGACCTGGCCGCCGCGCGTGATCAGGTGCGGCCGTGGATCGCCCTGTACGTCGGCGGTATGGGCGCCAAGGACGTCAACTTCCACGCCAACGTGGTCGCCCGGCTCGGCTACGAGGCCGAGTGCGCCACCGTCCAGGACCTGTACCTGTCCGGGCGGAAGAAAGAGGCCATCGCCGCGGTGCCCGACTCCATGGTCGACGAGCTGTCGATCATCGGCCCGAAGGCCAGGATCCGCGACGAGCTCCAGCGCTGGGACGAGACCGCCGTCACCACCCTGCTGGTGCGCAGCGACGACCGGTCCGCGCTGGAGACGGTCGCCGAACTCGCCCCCCGGGGTTGACTCGCAGCCCATGGGACTTGACCCCGTACCGTGCCCCGGCGCACACACGGCTCGGGCCGCCCCGCCACACCGGCGGGACGGCCCGAGCCGTGTGTGCGGTACGCCGTGGTCCGCCTGCCCGCCCGCTGCCGACGAGCAGACCGCGCCCCTGGCCGGGCGCCGGCCCCGCGACGGTGGGCGGCGAGCGCTCCGCCGCCGGGGGCGGGGACCTTGGCCGGACGGCCGCGGTCAGGACAGGTCGGCGATGACGCTCTTGGTCTCCAGGTAGTTGTCGAGCACCGCGTGCCCCATCTCCCGTCCCCACCCGGACTGCTTGTAGCCGCCGAACGGCATCGCGGCGTCCAGTGAGTTCCAGGTGTTGACGAAGACCGTGCCCGCGCGCATGGCGGCGGCGGTACGGAAGGCCTTGCTGGTGTCGCGCGTGAAGACGCCCGCGGCGAGTCCGTACGGGTTGCTCCGCTCGGCCGCCACGATGTCGTCCAGGTCGTCGAAGGGCAGCACCACGAGGACCGGGCCGAAGATCTCCTCGGCGACGATCTTCATGCTGGGATCGGTGTTGGTGAAGATGGTGGGAGCCAGGAAGTGGCCGGTACCCGGCAGCCGCTGCCCGCCCGTGCGCAGGTCGGCGCCCTCTTTGATGCCCGAGTCGACGAAGCCCATGACGCGGTCGAGCTGCTCCGCCGAGACCAGTGGCCCCATCTGTGTCGCCGGGTCGGTACCGACGCCGACGACGATCTGCTCGGCCGCCGCCACCAGGCCGTCGACCACCTCGTCCATGACCGGCTGCTGGACGTAGAGCCGGGAGCCCGCCATGCACGACTCGCCCTGGTTGAAGAAGATGGCCTGCGCGGAACCGGACACCGCACGCTTCAGATCCGCGTCGGCATAGATGATGTTGGGCGACTTGCCGCCCAGCTCCAGCGTGAGCTTCTTCAGATTGCCCGCTGAAGCGCGCACGATCTCCTTGCCGACCTCGGTCGAACCGGTGAAGGCCACCTTGTCCACATCGGGGTGGGTGGCGAGCGCGGCGCCCGCCTCGCCGTCACCGGTGACGATGTTGACCACACCCTCCGGGATGCCCGCCTCCTGGATCAGCTCGCCCAGGCGCAGCGCTCCGAGCGGGGTCTGCTCGGCGGGCTTGAGGACCACGGTGCAGCCGGTGGTCAGCGCCGGGGCCAGCTTCCATGCGGCCATCATCAGCGGGAAGTTCCACGGGATGATCTGGCCGACCACTCCGATCGGCTCGCGCATCGTGAAGGACAGGAAGGCGCCGGGCTCGGCGCCCGACATCGGGATGGTGTTGCCCTCCAGCTTGGTGGCCCACCCGGACATGTAGTGGAAGAGGTCCGCGGCCATGGGGATGTCGGCGAACGCCGCGTAAGTCACCGGCTTGCCGTTGTCCAGCGACTCGATGAGAGCGAGCTCTTCGGCGTGCTCAAGGATCAGATCGCCGATCCGGTGGATCCGCCGCCCCCGCTCCGAGGGAGACATGCGGCGCCACGGCGAGCCCGGCTCGAAGGCCGCGCGGGCCGCCCTGACCGCCCGGTCCACGTCGTCGGCCCGGCCCCGTGGCACCGAGGCAAGCACCTCCCCGCTGGCCGGATTGACGGAGTCGAAGGTCTCGCCGCTGATGGCCTCGACCCAGGAGCCGCCGATGAGCATCCGGCGCGGCCCGGGGGAGAACCCGGGTCCCTGCGCCGTTTCCGTCGACTGTTCGATGTGCGTTGTCATATCCCCTCCGAATTCAATGAAATGTGCGAATATTTATGAGTCCTGACAAGCCGTAGAAGGAGCAAGATCATGACGAAACATGCCCTTGTGACGGGCGCTGCTCGCGGAATAGGCAGAGCCACCGCTTCACTTCTCGCGGAACGTGGATACACGGTTACCGCCGTCGACCAGGATGACAGTGTCGAAAGCGTCGCAAAGGAAATCGGCGGCAGAGCCGTGCGCTGCGATGTGCGCGACGCCGCAGGTCTCCAGGAAGTTGCCGCCGGTATGGACCGGCTTGACCTGCTGGTGAACAACGCCGGAATATGGCAGTTCAGTCCCCTGGCCGACATCGACGTCGAGCACTATCGCAGGATCCTCGACGTCAACGTACTCGGTACCCTGCTCTGCACCCAGACTTTCGCTCCACTGATCGTGCGTGGCGGTTCCATTGTTAATGTGACGTCCTTTCTCGCTGAAACGGCAAGGGCCGGAAGCGGTATTTATCCCGCTACCAAGGCGGCCGTGATCGCACTGACCCGGCAGGCCGCCGCCGAGTACGCTGACGCCGGGATCCGCGTCAATGCCGTCGGCCCCGGCCTCATCCACACCGACGGCGCCTTCGACCTGTACGGCCCCACCGAGGAGGAGCGCAGCCGGCGCGGCAGCCACCTTCCGCTCGGCAGGCTCGGCGTCGCCTCCGACATCGCCGGGATCATCGCCTTCCTCGCCTCCGACGACGCCCGCTACGTCACCGGGCAGACCCTGTACGCGGACGGCGGCATCGGCATCGGCACGATGAGCTTCCTGCACAAGGCCTGGTCGGCCTGACCGCGGACGAGCAAGAGGTGCCGGGGGCGGCGAGCCGCCCCGGCACCCCGTCACAGGCTGGCGAAGAACTGACCGTGGAAGTCGTTGGGGAGGTGGTGCCCCACCTCGGCGCGCGCCACCTCTTCGAATGACGCTCCGTCCAGGACCAGCAGGAACGACCGGCCCGTCGCCGCGTCGAGGACACCGGAGAGCACCACTCCGTCGTCCTCGGCCACCGCCGAGGGGCGCGGTACGAAGACCGCCTCACCGGGGAAGCAGCCACGCTGGTGCCAGACCTTGTGGGTGCCGCTTTCGATGTCTATCTTCAGCAGCCGGTTCATGGCCTTCAGGCTGCGCGGCGAGTGTCCCAGGCCGTACACATAGCGGTACGGCTTGCCGTTGTGGGCACGGTAGTTGATGCGCGGCATCTCCACGCCCGCGTCCGCCAGCGGCTGCCAGTCGGCCGTGCTGGAGCTGCCGCCGAGACGCAGGGTGTAACGGCGCACCGCGTACCCGTAGGCCTGAAGGTCGAGCTGGTCCTCCGTGGGCGGCAGGCCGAGCACGGTCTCGTACGGGGTGTGCGTGGCGGCGATGTCCACCAGCAGCGTGTCCGAGCTCTCCACCGCGTTCACGTGGTGGAAGGCGAAGAACGCCTCGCTCTCGAAGGTGCGCACCAGACGGCCCTCGCGCTTGTCCACGACAAGGAAGCGCGCGGGCCGCGTGGGCTGCCAGCTGAAGCACTCCAGGAAGGGCTTCTGAGGCACCGTGAACTTCTCCGGGTCGATGACCACGGGGAACTCCACGAGCACCACGTAGTTCTCGGTGGCCGCGAAACTGTGCATATAGCAGGGTTCGCTGACCGGTACGTCGGCCAGCGGTTTCTGCACCAGTTCGTCCTCGGGCGTGTAGAAGAGCTGGTAAGTGCTCTGCTCGGGGCGCATCGACGTCGTGTAGTTGATGAGCACGCGCCGGCCGAAGTCGAAGTGCGGATGCGGGGTGGACGTCTCGCCCTGCACCTGGTCCTTGAACGTCACCTCGCCGAGGGTGTCCAGCGTGTGCGGGTCGAACTCGTTCGACAGCGGCTGTTCGGCAGAGGCAAAATAACGCCCCGCGATGCGCGCGATGTTGACATTCGTATTGTCCGTGATATTGGGGGAGAAAGCGGCGAAATGCCGTCCGAAGAGGCGCTCGCACGGGTCGAAACCCGGGTCGAAGCCGAACTGCTTTCCGTACAGCTGCCCCTTGTTCACGGCCAGGTCGTACGCGGTGCTCCGCAGATAGCGGTTGCTGTAGGTGACATGGCCGTCGGCGAAGGAGAAGGCGTGCAGCATCGCCAGGCCGTTGAACCAGTGGCTCAGCCGGTAGTCGCCCACCTCGAACTTCGCGGGGCCGTTGCGCATCAGCGTGCCCGACAACCACTCGGGCAGTCGGCCGGTCACCGACAGCGTGGCCCCTGTCACCTCCTGCTCCAGTGTGGTGAAGCCGGGGAACTCCGGGAGCGCCGGGGCGCTGCGCGGGGTGTCGTTCATGACGGAACTCCCTTGTTTCGCCTGGCGGTCAGCTGAAGGTCATGGGCATGGAGTGCGGTCCCCGGAAGGTGGGCGTCAGCGTCCGCCCGATCTTCGCCCGGTCCACCTGCGGGTTGCGGATGCGCTCGGCGAAGCGCTGGATGGCCACCTCGTTGACGAGCTGCCCGAGCTGTCCGCCGAGGCAGTAGTGCGCGCCGTGACCGAGCGACAGGTTCTGCTTCTTGGGCCGGTTGATGTCGAGCCGGTCAGGGTCCTGGAAGGCCTCGGGGTCGCGGTGTGCCGCCCCGATCCACACATACAGCTCGTCACCTGCCCCGAGCTTCACCCCGTCCAGCTCCATCTCCTCGGTGGTACGGCGCTTGGTGAGCTGGACGGAACTGTCGTACCGCATGAGCTCCGGCGTCGCCGCGGGCACGAGCCCGGGGTCGTCCTGGATCTGGGCGAGGACATCAGGGTTGGCCAGCAGTGACAGCGTCGTGTTCCCGATCTGGTGGGCCGTGGTCGTCTGCCCGGCCGTCAGCATGAAGATCAGATTGCCCAGCAGCTCCTCCTCACTGGCGAACTCGCCCGCGGCCCAGCTGTCCGCGAGGGTCTGCATGAGGTCGTCGTGCCGCTCGGTGCGCCGCCGGTCGAGCTGCTTGCGGAAGAAGTCCATGTACTTGCCGAGCGCGGCCAGGTGGGCCTCCGGGTTCTCCTTGCTCATCGGCCCTTCGTCGACGAGCAGCCCCCAGCTGAGGATGTACCTCCACACCCGCCCCCGGTCCTCCTTTGGGATGCCGAGGACCCGGCAGACCATCGCCGCGGGCAGCGCCAGCGCGAAGTCCCCCATGAAGTCCATCTCACCGCGGTCCGCCACCGCGTCGAGCAGCATGTCGGCGGCCCGCTCCACATCCGGGCGCATCCGGGCGACGGCGCGCGGCAGGAACGGCTTCGTCAGCAGGCTGCGGACGCGCTGGTGGTCCGGGGCGTCGCTGACGAAGACCTGGGTGTGCAGGGCACGCATCGGCCCTGCCACCTTCTCGTCGTGCTGCTCGGGATCCCACTGCGGCCTGCGGGCCGAGTAGCGGGAGTCGGTCAGCGTGAGCAGTGCCTGTTCATAGCCGGTGACCATCCAGGCACCGTTCTCACCCATCTGCCGGTCCCACGCCACCCGGCCGGCATCGCGGAAGCGCCGGTACAGCGGATAGGGGTCCTCGATGTACTCGGGACGGTAGAGATCGGTCATGGTCAGTTCTTGAGGCAGGGCCTGGGTCATGGCTCTTTACTCAGCTCCTCGGTAACGGACGTTCTCCAGGCGAAGGACGAGGTGGGCGGTGCGCTCATCGGTCACCGTCCAGTTCCCGGACCACGGGGCACCCGTCACCACGAGGGGCCCGCCGGCTGTGACCTCGGCCGGGGGCCGGCCGAGGTCGATACGGGCGATGGACAACTCGGGGCCGGCCGCCGCCCGGTCGGCGCACCGGCGCAGGATGTTCTCGATCGCCGCCATCGGCAGGCGGTGCTCCGGCCAGTGCGGCAGCGCCCACAAGTCGGCGGCCTGCTCCCGGCGGCACACGGCACGCTCGGTGTGCGCGGCGGTGGCCGTCCACCGTGCCCGAGGCAGCACCATGCCGCGCCAGGACAGCGGCAGGTCCCGGGCCGGGCGCCGGGCACCGGCCGCGGGCCGCGGGCGCGCGGCGCCGGCTGCGGTGGTCGCGACGGTGGTGGTAGTGGTGGTGGCTGGTTCCGGCGCCGGGGGCTGGTGCGCGGCGCGGTAGACAAGGCGCATGCGGGCGGCCTCGTGCGCGGCGGCGTCCATGGTGCGGTACCGGATGTCGGTGCACCACACGCCGTCCCGGTAACCCGCGGACATGATCCTCGTCAGACGCAGGCCCCCGTCGCTCAGGCGCAGCGCCCGGGGGGCGGCGGTGATGTCCTCGAACCGGTCGAAAACCAGCTCCTCGAAGTCCGGCGGCGGCAGCCAGTCACCGCCTTGGAGCGCGTTCTCCAGCAGCAGCGACACCGGCAGCGAAGGGGTCCCGCCGACGAGCACGTCACCGAGCACCGGGGCGCTCGCCAGCTGCAACCCGACGACCGCCCTCTGTTCGGCGTGCGGGCGCTGCCGCAGCACCTCGCCCAGGTGGAAGACCGGCGGCAGCAGGTCCGCGTACCCGGGCAGGTCCGGGGTGACCGGGTAGCCGCGTGCTTGGACGGGCGTCAGGGCCCGGCCGAGCGGCCCCACATACGTCACCTCGCCGCTGGTGCCCGCGGCCAGTTCGGCCAGCCACAGCCGCACGCCCTCCTCGACACCGAGCGCTTTCATGTAGCGCAGCGTCGCGGTGAAGTTGGCGACCATGCCCACGTGGTCCCAGGTGGGCCAGCACAGTGTCATGACGGGGAAGGCGGCCTGGGTCCGCGCCCACAGTCCGAGCCGGGCCAGACCGTCGTTGGCGGCGCCGTAGTCGAGCTGGCCGACCATGCCGCCCAGCCGTCCGGTGAGCGATCCGACATTGCAGAAGAACGCCAGCGGCAGGTCGCGTACCTGCTCGAAGAGGTTGACGAACCCGTCGACCTTCGTGACGACGGTGCCAAGGAAGTCGTCGTCGGACTTCTTGGGCAGCCGGGCGGGGGAGTCCACCCCGGCGTTGTGGACGACCCCGGTGAGCCTGTTCCGCAGCGGACCGACGAGCGCGGCGACCGCGGCGGGGTCGGTGAAGTCGCAGGGGGCGTAGCTGATGCGCAGGCCCGCGTCCTGGGCGGCCCGGAGGTTCGATATCAGTTCGCGGTCCCGGCGGGCGGCCTGAAGGGCGGCCCGGATCTCGGGGATGCTGCGGCCCGCGCGGCCCGCCGTCCACAGCTCGCGCTCATAGCGTGCGAACGCGGCATCGTCCACCGTGGCCCACGGCGCCGACGACTCGGACGGCAGCGGCCCGCGTCCTGTCACCACGACCGCGCAGCCGGTGCGCCGGGTCAGCGCGGTGGCCAACTCCCAGCCGATGCCGCGGCCACCACCGGAGACCAGCACCAGGTCCTGCGGCCGCAGCTCGCGCCCGGCCGGCCCGGCCGGCGCCCGCCACGGCTCAAGGGAGTATCGCCGCCCGCCGTGGTAGCCGATCTCGAACGCGCCCCAGCGGTACAGCTCCCGGCAGATACGCTCCGGCAGCGCGTCCAGCCCGTCCGTGCTGGTGGCGTCCGTGGCGTCGATGTCCAGGATGCGTGTGTTGCAGTTGGGCAGCTCCCGGTGCAGGGTCTTCGCGAGCCCCGCCCAGATCCCGCCGAGCGGCTGCCCAGGCTTGTCCTGCTGGTAGCCCATCAGCCCGCCCAGGTAGGTGACCGCCAGATAGAACAGCTGGTCGGATCTCTCCTCCTGGACCCACTGCGGGTAGCACGCCCGGATCGCGGAGACGGTGCGCAGCAGCGCGGCCCGGTAGCCGCCGTGCGCCCCGGGCACGAAGGGCTCGCCGAAGGTGAGGTCGACAAGACCGTGCGGCGGCCGGCCCGCGACCGTCCAGGCCCCGTCGCCGCCGACGGCGTCCCCGTCGACGACCGCGTCGGCACCGCAGCGGCGCAGTGCTTCGGCGACCCGCCGCGCCACTTCGGCCCGGCCGCCGAACACGATGATCCGGGCACCGCGCAGCGCGCTGTCCGGCGCGGCCGGGACCTCCGCCACGGGCACGGGGCGCCAGAGCATGCGGTGCACGGGTGCCACCGCGTCCCCCGAGGAGACGGGTGCGGCATCCGCGTCGAGGGGTGCGGTCTCCGCAGCGAACGTCGTCATGCGCGCGTCGGCTCCTTGTCCCGGGCGGCGATCTGCATCAGCACCTCGGGCCGGGGCCGCAGCGAGACGAGCGCGGCCGGTGCCACCGGATGCCCGGCCACCAGGCTGAGCCGGTAGCGCTGCGCGATCATCGCGACGGCCAGTTGGAGCTCAAGCAGCGCCAGGTCCATGCCGATGCACTTGCGGGCGCCGCCGCCGAAGGGGAAGTAGTCGTAGCGGTCCTTGGCCGACTGCTGCCCCGGGCCGGCGTGCGCCGGGCAGAACCGCTCCGGGGAGAACGCCTCGGGGTTGTCCCACACCGCCGCGTTGTGATGGGCGGCGTACACCGGGACCAGCACGGTGCTCCCGGCCGGGACGTGGTAGCCGCCGATGGTGTCGTCGGCGTTCGCGTCCCGGGGGAAGAGCCAGATGGGCGGGTACATGCGCAGCGACTCGTCGACCACCTGGCGCAGATACGTCAGCCGGGGCAGGTCCTCGGCGGCCGGCACCCGTCCGTCGAGGACCTCGGCCAGCTCCTCCTCCAGCTTGACGCGGACGTGCTCGTGCTGGCTGATCGCGTACAGCGTCCAGGTCAGGGCGCACCCGGTGGTCTCGTGCCCGGCGAGGAAGAGGGTCTTCAGCTCGGCCCGGATCTGGGTCTGCGTGAACGGCTTCCCGGTGACGGCGTGGGTCGCCTTCAGCAGCTGGGCGACCACGCTGTCCGGGCTGCCGCCGCCCTCCCGGTGCAGGTCGATGATCTCGTCCATGACCTGGTTGAGGACGCGCTGGTTGTGCTTCAGCTCACGCTGGTAGCGCGTCGGTATCCAGCGCGGCAGCATCTGCTTGACCTCGCCGGTGAGGATCATCGCCTTCAGCGAGAAACGCACCGCCGGGATCAGCCGGTCCGCGTAGTCGCGCAGGTCGACGCCGTACATCAGGCGGCCCAGGACGCCCATGGCCAGCCACATCATGTCGTCGGTGATGTCGACGGCCTCACCCGTGCCGGCGGGCTTCTCCCAGCGCTGAAGCAGCTCCGCCACGATTTCGGTGATGGTGCCGGAGTTCGCCCGCAGCCGCGTCCGGTTGAAGAACGGCTGGCTGACCGCGCGCCGGGTGCGCCACTCGGGCCCGTCGGTGGTGAGCATGCCGCGTCCGAAGAACAGGTTGAAGCCCCGGTAGAACCGGCCGCGCGAGTAGTTCTTGGCGTTGTCCTGCAGGACGTGCTTGACGTGCTGGGGCTCGGTGACCTGGTGCACCAGGTAGGGGCCCATCTTCATCCGGACGATCCCGCCGTACTGCCGGTTCAGTTCGACCAGCAGTTTCAGGGTGTCCTTCTTGAAGCTGCTCAGCGCCCCGAACAGCACGCCGCCGTCGGGCCCCGGTGCCCGCTGCTCCTCGCCGGGCGGGGCGGGGCGCACTGTGCTGTCCGCCTTGTCCATGGTCATCTGCCTGCTCCCGTCAGTACCCGGTGTCCGGCGCCGGCGCCCGGTGGGTAGGTGTCCGGCGTCTGCGTCCCCGACAACTGCTTGTCCGGGCCGTACAGCGCTCCTGTGGCGGCATCGGTGTAGCCGATGACCGTGGCGGCCATGCCCTTCATCTGGGCCACCACCCGCCCGTCGGTTCCCACCGCCACGAAGCGGTTGTCGGGGCCCTGCGCCACCATGTCGAAGCCCGCCGGGGTGACATAGAGGTCCAGCTGCCCATGGCGCTCGGTGAGCTCGATGTCGTTGGCCTGCTGGTACAGGTCCACACGGCGGACGGACAGGGGAGCGGCGATGGGCACGAGGTGGCCGTCGATCAGGTGCAGCACACCGGTCCTGGCCAACCCGTCGAGGAGGACGGACGGCATCAGGAACCGGCTGAGGTCCGCGGCGCTCTCGCCGGGGTCCACCTGGTACACGGCCCGCTTGCCCAGGGGGTGGATCCGGGTCTCGCGGGTGGAGACGAACGGCCCGGTCAGGGTGACCGGTGAGGCCGGCACATGGTACGGATCGGGTACCGGGATCTCGTGCTGTGTCGTCCACGCCTCCCAGCGGGGTGTCGCGGGGAAGTCGGGGCGCAGCAGCACCCGCGCGGTGAAGTGCGGCCGGTCCTTCACGAGGGTGATGCCGCCCGGCGAGACGACGTCCTCGACGATCTCCACGGCGACGGTGACCAGGTCGGCCGTGCGCTCCACGACGCGTGCCCTGACCCGCTTCGGGCCGGTCGGCCGGCCCGGCAGCACCTTGAGGAAGTGCAGGAAGCGCAGGTCCTCGAAGGCGACGACCGCCAGGTCGGGCAGCAGGTGCGAGGCGGCCTCGGCGGCCATTTCGGTGACGAAGGTGCCGGGCAGGGTGGGCACGCCGCGCACCAGGTGGTGCTGCAGGTAGCCGTCCTGCTCCAGGCTGAAGGGGCATTCGAAGACGACGGACTCCCCGTCGAAGGAGAGCCTGCGCCGCAGGTAGAAGTCACCCTTGGACGACGCCTGCCGTGCCGCCGGCGCGGTGCCTGCGGGCCGGTGTCCGTTCGTGCCTGCCGGCCGGGCCGCGGCCGTGCCCGCCGGCTGTGCGGCAGTCGCCTCCGCCGGCTTCGCACGGGCCGCCAGGTAGCCCGGATAGAAGTTCTCGACGGTGGCCTTCTCCGCCACCCCGAGATGGACGACCAGCGGCGGGCGCTCGGTGGCGTCCAGTTCTGTCAGGAAGTGCCGGACCCCTTCCGCCACGGGCATATGGCTGTAGGAACCGGCCCGTTTGAAGTACGACTTCGTCAGGTCGTTGGCGCCCATGCCGACGCCGTCCCACAGGGTCCAGCCGAGCGTGGTCTCGTCGGCTCCCCGGATCCGCTGCGCGTGCGTGGCGGCGGCGGCGAGGAAGTCGTTGCCGGAGGCGTAGTCGCTCTCGCCGCGCTGGCCGAAGTAGCCCAGCAGCGAACCGAAGTTGCACCACAGGCGCGGCCTCGCGGCGCCGAAGGCCTTCTTGAGGTTGCGGTAACTGCTCAGCTTCAGATCGCGGATGGACCGGAACTCGTCGAAGTCCTTGTCCTTGAGCAGGGCCGAGCGGTTGCGTCCCGCGGCGTTGATCAGCAGGTCGACGGCCGTCTGCTCGGCCAGGATCCGCCCCACCGCGGCGGCCACCGCCTCGGGGTCGCGGACGTCGCAGGAGAGATAGGTGACGCGTCCGCTGCCGGAGTGCTCCTCCATCGCGCGGATGTTCTGCCGTGCGGCCCGCGCGTCGGCCATCCGGTCGAAGTCGCGGTTGATGTCCGCGACGGTACGTCCGCCGCCCGGCACCAGATTCTTCCGGATGAAGGGCTGACGCCCGGCTGCGAAGGACGCGTCGTCCCCTTCGAAGACTTCCGCGGGATAGCTGTCCAGCGGGTTGCTGCCCAGCAGGTAGACACGTGACCGGTAGCGCTGTGCCAGCCCCTTCATCACCTCGGCGGTGATTCCGCGGGCACCGCCCACCGCCACCACCACCGACTGCGGGCCGAGCGCCGGTGCCTGCGTGGCGGCCGGCGGCCGTTCCTTAAGGACGTACCCGTACCGGACGCCGTCGCGGTGGTGCACCACGGGGAAGTCGCGCTCCAGGGTGCTCTCCCGCTCGGCCTGCAACGCTCCCCGGCGCGGCTCCTGCGCCGAGGTGCACAGGCCGAACACCAGGCATCCGGTCGAACTCCAGATGGGCGCACTTCACGAGCCCGGAGAACAGACCGCTGAAGGGGTGCGGGGTGGCGCCGGTGGTGCCGGTGGAGTCGTCAAGGCCGCCGAGCAGCAGCGTCAGGAACGAACTGCCGTCCTGCGCGAGATCGTCGTACGCCGTCTGAAGGGCGAGGAACGCCGCGTCGTGCAGCGCGAGCACGGACTTGTTGCCGCCCTCCAGGGAGTCGGGCAGCGGTGCCGTCCGGCTCAGGTCGGTGACCACGCGCAGGTGGCGCACCGGCCGTCCGTGGCACTGCAGGGCGGTGCGCAGCGCTTGCGGTGTGGGCTCCGGCAGATGGCGCCAGCCCGGCCGACACACGTCCGCCGGCGCGGTGGAGATGACGGTCGCGTCCGGGGGCAGATGCCGCAGGGACGCGCCCAGGTCCGGCAGGTCCGTGAGCACCACCACGCCCGGCGGTAGGAAGGGCACCCGGCGGCCCACCGTGCGGTCGGCCAGTTCGGTGAGGACGGGGACGTGCGGCGCCACCAGCGGGGCGGGCGCGGTGGCCGGTACCGCGGCGTTCGACGGCGAGGCGGCCACTGCCGGTGCCTCCTGGTGGGCGTGCGCCACGGGCCGGGTGGCTGGTATCGCCGCGGGGACCGTAGTCGTGTGGTCCGTGTCGTCCGCCTGGTCCGTGATGGTCAGCTCAAGACGGACCGGTGGCAGACCGGAACCGTTGGCGCAGCTGATGACGGCCCGGCCGGCGGGCCCGTGCAGGGCGCGCAGTGTGGCGAGCGAGCCCGCCGCGCCCAGGTAGTGAGCGGTGCCCGAGGGCCCCAGGATGTCGGTCACCGTGCCGTCATCGGCCGCGCCCGCCATGCTGGAAAGACCGTCGACGTACCCGAGGACGGGCAGCCCCGCGGCGCGCGCGGTGGCCTCGGTGGTCAGCGTGAACATGAACGCGCCCTCGGCCAGATCCGGTGTGCCGCCCTGCCCCAGGACATCGCCGATCAGCGCCCGGTACTCGGGCAGGCTGTTGCCGTTGATGCCGCCCGCCAGCGCGAAGTCGAGTTCCCCGGTCCGCAGGTACCGGCAGGCCGTCTCGATCGCGGTGAGTCCCGAGGCCAGACCGGCGTCGAGGGTGATGTTCGGCCCCTTGAGGTCGAAGTAGTTGGCCACCCGCGCGGAGATGACGTTCGGCATCATCCCGGGGAAGGCGTCCTCGTTGGACGGCGGGATCTCCGTGCGCACCTGTCTGCAGAGCTGCTCAAGCAGCGGCTTGAGCCCGGTGAGCGACGCGGTCGCCGGGTCGTCGTTGAGCGCGGTGGCGACATCGTCCAGGAAGCACCGGTTGGCGAAGAGCATCGCGGCCCGGGTGGGCCCCATGTTGCCGACGAAGACGCCCGCCGACGCGGTGTGCGCGTCCCAGAAGCCGGAGAGCTGGCCGCGCAGGTCGTGCGCGCACTCCAGGATCATCAGCTGGCACCGGTCGATGGTGCGTACCGTCGCCGGTGGCAGCCGGACCTTCTTGAACGGCGGGGTGGGATAGCGCGCGCCGAAGCTGTGCCCGGGTGCCGCGCCCGCCCCGCCGAGCCACTTCTGTACCTCGTCGCGGCCGAGCCCGGGGACATGCGCCGACCAGGCGACGATGGCCACGCGCTGGCCGTCCATCGCGCCGGGGCGGGCCGCCGCGGCGGACGGGGCCTGCGCGGTGCGGCCGGGTTCCTGCACGACGAGATGGGCGTTGGTGCCGCCGAACCCGAACCCGGAGATCGCCGCGGTGCGCGGACGCGCCGGATCCGCGGGCCACTCGACGGGTGCCTGCGGAATGCGCAGGTCGGTCGTGTCGAGCTGGAAGTCCTGCTGGGGGGATTCGTACCGGAACTGCTTCGGGATCCGGCCGTGCCGCATGGCGAGGACCGCCTCGATGACGGAGACCACTCCGGCGGCCCAGCCCGTGTGCCCGATCAGCGACTTGTTGGACGTCACATAACTGGTGCGTTCCTTGCCGAAGTGCTTCCGCAGCGTGGTGAACTCGGCGAGGTCGCCCGCCGGGGTGCCGGTGGCGTGCGCGATGATCCAGTCGACGTCGGGGGCCTGCACTTCACCGGAGAGCGCGGCGCGCACCGCGAGGTCCTGTCCGGCCGAGTTGGGTGCGTAGATCGCCTTGCCCTTGCCGTCCGACGATGCCCCGAACGACTTGAGCACACCGAGGATCCGGTCGCCGTCCCGCTGGGCGTCCCGCAGCCGCTTGAGAATGACGACGCCCGCGCCGTCGGCGAAGATCACTCCGTCGGCGGTGGCGTCGAAGGAGTGCACCCTCCCACGCTTCGACAGGCCCTGAAGCTTCGAGAAGAGGACCGTGCCGCGTGGCGCCAGGGCGAACGCACCGCCGCACACGGCGATGTCCTGCTTGCCCATCTGCAGGCCCTTGACGCCGATGTCGATGGCGTACAGGGAGGACGAGCAGGCGGTGTCGACCATCTGGACCTCGCTGCCGGGCGGCAGGACGCCTGCCATCGCCAGCTGGCCCACGCGGTGCGGCAGGAACCGGGACGGCCGCTGCGCGCCGCGCCAGTAGCGGTTGGCGAGGGTGGTGTGCACGGAGTCCAGCAACCGGTCCCGCTCGGGCTGCGTCAGCTCCAGGTCCTGCGCGACCAGCCGGGCGCGATCGGTGATCCCCGCGAGGACGCCCGCCTCCTCCAAGTGCTGGCTGCCGTCCGGTGTGTAGCCGACCAGGAAGGAGAAGCGGGTCTGCGGGGTGCGGTGCACCCCTTCCAGGGCCTGTACGAGGGAGTGGCGCAGCCAGGTCGTGGTCAACTCGTGGTCGCCCGAGCCCTCGTTGGGCAGTCCGTCGAGCGCGCCCTCGGCCGGCCGGAAGTCCGTGATGAACACGCAGGTGTCCTGGTACGACTTGTCCTCGGCCGCCGGATCCGCCGAGTAGAAGGTGGACCGCTGCCACCGGTCCTGGGGGACCGGCACGAACAGTTCGGCGCCGTCGGTGCGCAGCTGCCAGAACTCCTCGGGGCTGTTGGCACCGGCCACGGCGAGCCCCATGCCGACGATGGCGATGTCGTCGACGGGCTCGTCGGCCGCGTCGGCCTGCTCGGTCGCGTCGGCCTGTGGGGTCAGGGTGGTCTGTGGGGGCACGGTGACCTGCGGGATTACGGTGGCCACCTGGGTCGCGGCCCTCGCAGGGGGCGCCGTTACAGCCGTTACAGCCGTTACAGCCGAAACGGCCCCGGCGGCGGCTGCCTCCGAGGCCGCAGCCGGGACTGGGGCCGGGCTCGGGACCTGAACCGGGTCCGTGGCGGGCGGCGACATCAGTGCCGCGCCCAGGGAGAGTCCCCCGTCCGCGAGGACCACCTGGCCCGTGATCCACCGGGCGTCGTCCGAGGCCAGGAAGGCGACGACGGCCGCGAAGTCCGCGGGTGTACCGAGTCTGCCCAGCGGTGTCGCCTTGCGGATGACCTCCTGCATCTCCGCGGCGCGCGGGAACGCGTCCGCCACCTCGCTCTCCAGCATCGCCGCGGAGGCCGTGTTCACCCGGATGTTGAGCGGTGCGTACTCCACCGCGAGATAGCGGGTGACGGCCTCGGCCGCCGCCTTCGCGGGCGCGCAGGCGAGATAGTTGGCCATCACCATCTGGGAACTGCCCAGGGCCGACAGCTGGATGATGGAGCCGCCGCCGCGCTTGCTCATCAGCGGTGCGGCGGCACGCGCACAGCGCAGTGAGCCCTTGTAGTTGGTGTCGATCGCCTTGTCGAGGTGGTCGTCGGTGATCTCGTCCAACGAGAGCAGGGCACCGTCGGCCGCGTTGTTGACGAGAATGTCCAGGTAGCCGAAGCGTTCCTCGATCTCCTGGAACATTCTGTCGACCTGGTCCTGGCGGGCGACCGAGGCCCGGATGAGGTCGACACGGGCGCCGGCCGCCCGAAGCTGGTCCTGTAATTGCCTGGCGGCCTGTGGTGAATGGAAGAAGTTCACCAGCACGTGCGCGCCGCGCAGGGCCAGCTCCCGGGCCACGGCACCGCCGATGTTCTTCGCTCCGCCGGTGACCAGTGCCAGTTTGCCGCCGAGCTGTTGCATGGGGTCGGTGCTCCTTCTGCCTGGTGCGGTGGAGTGGAGGGCGCACCCCTGCCCGTTCGACGACGCCGCGTGAAGCGGACGCGGGCAGGGATGGGCCGTTCAGGAAGCGGAAACGGCTTCGACGCCACCGTTGAGCAGGCCGTGAACGAGATCGACGATCTTGCCTGTGGTGTCGTACGAGGACAGCCGGAACCCCGACTCGCGTGGCGGAATGCCGTAGTGCTTGGTGACCCGGGACAGCAGCTCGACCTGCTTGACCGAGTCGACGCCGAGTTCCGCTTCCAGGAGCACGTCGTCGGTGAAGACCTCCTCCGGGTACTCCAGGGCCTCGGCGTATAGGGACCGTACGGTGGATGCCACTTCAGAGCGTTGTGGCACCGCCGGCGCAGAGGCGGCGTCCTGGGCGGCGAGCGCACCGGCCGGGACGGCGGTGTCCGGCTGTGCCGGGGGCGCTTCGGCGATCTGCGGGGCGGGTGTGGCTGCCTGCGGGGCAGACGCGGTGATCTGCGAGGCAGACGCGGTCAGCTGCACGCGTACCTGCTCCATGATGCGATCCAGCAGACGTGGACCGAACACGCGCCAGAACTCGTCGTATGCCGCGTCACTGTCGGGAACCCAGCTGGCCATGACCTCCTCCAATCCCAGCCGGCCCGTCGGACCCGTCTTCAGGGACGACCAGACCGATACTTTCTCGGCGTCGGACAGCAGCTTTTTGACCAGCTTTCCGAGCGAAAAAAGACACCCGGTTTCTATGAATGCGGTGACACCTGACTTGTGCAGTGTGCTGATGGCGTCGGCGAAGAGTACGGGCTTTACCAGGTGCTCCGCCAGGCATTCTGTCAGCACATCGGAGTCCGTGTAGTAGCGCTCCATGATGGGCGAATAGACCGGGATCTTGAGCGGCTGTTGCATTACCCCTGAAATGCGCGCCGCGAAGTCGGGTACCACGGGCCGCATCGCCGGCGTATGGAAAGCGAAAGGCGATTCGAGCGTCACGGCGCCGATGCCGAGATGGCCGGTCATGGCGAGCACGGTCGACAGGGCGGCGGCAGGGCCGCTCACCACGGTCTGCGAGGTGTGGTTCACGCTCGCCACGGCCAGGAGTTCGTCGTCGACCACGTCGACGAGCGCGCGGGTACGCCAGGCCGGGGCGGAGAGTGCCGCCATCCCGCCATCGGGGACATGTGCCGAGTTCAGAGCGCGTACACGCTCGGCGATGATCAGTGCGCCGTCCTCTATGCCGAAGGCTCCGGCAGCCACCAGTGCGGGGATCTCACCGAGGCTGTGGCCCATCAGGACGTCCGGCTGTACGCCGGCGTCGGCGAGTATCCGGTATGCGCTCACGTCGCTTCCGTAGATGGCCAGCTGCGACACCCAGGAATCCATCGCCATGATTTCGGTGATGCCGGGTGGTCGGCCTTCGAGGAGAAGAGGTGATATTCGATTTCCGAATATCTCTGTTGTCACACCGTCAATCAGTTTGAAGACCTGCTCGACCTGTCCGTACTTGGCGTTTGCCGCCGAGAGCGCAGCTCCATCGAATGCACCTTGACCAGGAAAGAGGAATGCCGTCTTCTCCGAGCCTGCCACGGAACAAATACCCCCTGTTTTTGGCCGTGCAGTAACGGGAAATATGGAATGCCCGCGAGTGCGAACCGTGCCAGCTTCCCACCCCGTACCCCGTCCAGAAATTGGACCAAAGTACACGGATCATAATTTCCGATGACTCGCTCGCGAGGGGGATTGACGGCGCCGTGGCAGCTCAGCCCAGGGATCCCGCTCAGCATTTCACGGCGCCGCGCAGCAGCCGGTCGCGGACCTCGCCGACGGGCCCCGGGCTGATCGACAGCAGGATGCGGTGGACGCCCGGCTCCGCGTACTGCGCGAGCTGGTCGACCGAGGATAGGCCGCCGTAGAGCGTGCTGGAGAGGGGGCGCCGGCCCGCCTCCTTGGCGCGGGCGCGCAGTTCGGCGGATTATGGTGTCGCGCGAGAGGCAGGGATGCGGGTGTGCTCGGTGAAGAACAGGGACTCGAATCCCAAGTCCTCGACGATCCGGCCCGACTCGGCCGGAGGAACTCCGTCGTGGACAAGAAACATGACCACTCCGAACTTCACCTGGCCAGAACCCGGTCGCCGGGCCCGACTTCCATGGCATGCGACATCTGCGCGATGTTCGCTGTCAGGCAGGCATGGGTGAGCCGGACCCCCTCGGGGGCTCCTGAAGTGCCGCTGGAGAAGGGCAGCAGCGCCACGTCATCCGGCGCGGGTACGTAGCCGTCGTCCACCGTCGGTGTGTCCGGCTCCGGTTCGCCGGCACCCCGCTGCCCGCCGGGTCCGCGCCGTGGGTCACGCCGTCGCTGTGGGCCACGCCGTCCGCTTCGGCCGGCACGTATATTGCTTCGTCCAGTACGAAGACGTCGTTGAGACCGGCGAGCGTGTCCGAAGTCATGTTGCCGAGCAGCCCGGTAGAGCTGATCAAAAAGCGCGCGCCGGCGGCCCGCAGCCGGCGGTGGAGCTCCTGTCGGGGGTGTTCAGGACATGCACCGGCGTGACGACCGCTCCCGTCCGGCTCACTGCCGGACAGGCCACCGGGTAGACGGACGAGTCGGCGGCGTACAGGGCCACCACGTCTTCGGGCCCCACCCCACCCCGGCCCGTACCGGGGACGCGGCTGCCGAGTCGACCGACTGCGCCCATTGCGCGTAGCAGATGGTCTGCTCGGTAGCCGCATCCACGAGCGCGGGCAGATCGCCACCTCGTTGGCCGCTGTGAGGACGTACTGCTCGAAGGAGGACTCGGGCAGCGGGATCCGGGAAATCGACTGGCATGAATCACGGGAGCCTCCTGGGACAGGAGACGGCAGGGTCGGCTTTGCTCACCTGCGGGAGGTGACGCCGTCACGACTGGGGCGAGGGCTCCTTCGTGGCATCCGTGGCATCCGCGGCGCCGGGCTGTGCCGGCTGTGCTGCCGCGGCCTTCCGGACGCTGATGAACCGCTGGGCGGTCTCGGCGGCGACCAAGCCGAGCAGGATGAGCACCGCCCCCTCCAGACCGAGGTCGTGCGCGCCGAACCGGGCGATGCCGAAGGCACCGGTGAGGCCAGATGCGGAGACCGCGAGATAGATCGCCGAGGCGTTCAGCGCGATGGTCAGCGGTGCGCCGGCTGGGTTGATCTGGATCAGCCGGTGTTGCTGCGGCACGAGCACGCCCCAGCCGCACAAGCCCCACACCACGAGGGCGACGGCCGCGGTGGCCAGGTGCTTGCTCGACAGCGGAAGCAGGGCGAAGTCGATCGCGGCCAGGGTGACCGCCAGGTTGATCACCTTCCGGCTGCCGAGCTTGTCGGTCAGCGAGCCACCGCCGAGGTTGCCCAGCGTCGCCGCCGCACCGAAGGCGAAGAGCAGGATAGCGAGCGTCTTGCCGTCGCCGTCCGTGGCCCGGTCGAAGGAGACCGCGATATAGGTGTACACGGTGTACAGCCCGCCCAGCACCAGGACGGTGGTGAGCAGGGTGAACAGCACCCGGATGTCCTTCAGCGGGATCATCCGCCTGCTGAGCGGGACGGGCGGCAGCGAGGGGACGGCGGGCAGCATGATGGCGATGCCGATCGCGGCCACGACAGCGAGTCCTGCCACGAACCACAGAGTGGCCCGCCAGCCGAACGTGCTACCGATGACCGTGCCGATCGGGGCGCCCAAGGCGGTGGCGCCGCTGAGACCGGCCATGACGATGGCCAGCGCCCGGCCGCGCTTCTCCGGGGACGCCAGGGTGGAGGCGGCGACACTCGCCGTCGGCGTGAACATGGCGGCGCCCAGACCAGCCACGGCCCGGCTGGCCACCACGAGTCCGAAGGTGGGGAGCACTGCACTCAGGACGTTGCCGAGTGTCAGCACGAACAGGCCGCTGAGCAGCAGCCTTTTCCGCGGCCAGTGCGCGGTCATGGCGGCCATGACCGGCGAGAGTACGGCGTAGGCGAATGCAAAGACGGTGACGAGCTGTCCGGCGGCGGAAACACTGACGTCGAGAGACTTGGAAACGTCGGGCAGGATCCCCGCGACTACGAAGCTGTCAGTACCGATGGCGAACGTTCCGAACGCCAGCACAAGTAAGCGGCGATACAATTCCGACTCCAATACATAACGGACAGTTCGATGAACCTCATACTATGAACCAGGCGTCGGATGCTGTCAAGAACTCTGCCCTGGCCCGAGCCGGCCCGCGTGCAGGCGCTCAGAGTGCAGACGGGCCCCTCAACCGGGCCCCCCGCCTTGCGTGGATCAGGGTGATGTTTGCGGTGGCGCTATCGCAGTCAGCCGGTCTTCTGGTGGTCCACATATGTGCGTTCTTCAGGAATTTCGAAGAAAGATTGTGCAACCAGTCCTATTTGCAGTCTCGACTCGACTTCGAGCTTGTGGAGAATTTTGCTGATATGGGCCTTAACGGTTCGCTCGGTAATGTTCACCTGCTTTGCTATGTGCCGGTTCGAAAGGCCGGCGCCGAGAAGTGAAAAGATATCTAATTCCCGTTCCGAGAGTAGGATGGTGCGACATCTTGCGGGAGCCCAGTCCGGGCGTTCGGTTAGGTCGCTGAGTCTTTTCGCGAGATCGTTCTGTTCCACGGGCTACTCCCGATCTGGCGTTCGCTTTTGGAACAGACTTGCCATGCGGCACGAATATTACAAGGGTTAAATTTTTGTGATATTAATCACAGTCGATGGGTGATGGAGTGTGTTATTTCAGGATATGGCATAGTGTTACGATATAGACAATGCGGCATTTATCGCACATGCGGGCTGTCGATCCTGATATTTGATTGATAGTTCAACATTATTCAGAGTTTGAATCGGAAGCCGTTTTTCAGCATCATTTGCACGGATTGGTATGGACTTTTTCGCTACGTTGCGTCGCGGTTTTCCTTGCCAATCCCAGCTCTTCTTGTGTGCCATTTTGTAGGCCACTTTGTGCGATATGCTGTGTCGCATCTCGCCGGCCAGGAAAATGGAATTCCCCCCTCCGTTGTTACGGGCCCCGCGCCCGCGGCTCTCGCACCTCTCTTGACCGGCCGCACGGGCCGCGTTCCGTGCCCTCCGTGCCTGCCCGTGCCTTCCGTGTGCTCTACCCGCTCTCCGCACTCCCCGGGCGAGCGGTGCACCACGCCGCATGAGCACGCTCCAGGGCATGGGGGGCGGACGGCGCCTCGCCTTCCCGGGGTTGCTCCCGGCTTCGCGGGGTTGCTCCCGGCTTCCCGGGGTGACCCTGCCGCCCTGACCGTCGGCCGACCGTGCTGGGCCGCGCCGCGCTGGGCCCTGTGGTGCTGCTCCCGCCCACCGCACCCGAATAATCAGCACACGAACTATCACCCGCTACACTGACCTCGGTGGCGCGACTCTCAGCCAGTCACACCACCACAACATCACCGCGCCGGACACACAACTGATCACTTCGCCCTACGAGGCGAGGTCGGGGGTATTTCCAGCGGATGTTGCCTTCGTAGCTCAGGGGATAGAGCACCGCTCTCCTAAAGCGGGTGTCGCAGGTTCGAATCCTGCCGGGGGCACCAGAAAGATGCAGGTCAGGGCCCGAATCACAGAGAGTGATCGGGCCCAACCCATGATCAACAACGTATTCTGTACGGATGGCGTTCAGTGAACGCCTACGCGGCGGCCTCCAGAGCAGCCAGTTCGGCCGCAAGCCTCTCGGCTTCTCTCTTCGCTTCTTCGGCTTTTCTCCTTGCTTCAGCCAGCACTTGGGTGCGCTGTGCGTCCAGGCGGTTGGAGACCTCGTCCAACCGGTCGGGCCAGAGGTGCCCGTAGGTGTCCAGCGTCATCGTTGCGGTCTTATGGCCGAGCATCTGCTGAACGACCTTCACGTCCGCCCCGCTGGCAATCGCGAGGGAGGCTGCGGTGTGGCGGAGCTTGTGCGGGGTGATGCCGAGATCCGAAAGGTCGGCAGCCTTGATGGCCTTGGTGAAGGTGCGCCGCAGAAAATTGCGGAGCATGAGGGTGCCGCCCTGCGGTGCGGTGAACAGCAGCTCGTCCCCGCCTCGGCCCTCAATGAGGTTTTTCAGTTCCTGGACCAGGAAAGGTGGGATGGGTACGGCGCGGCGGGCGTGGGTCTTCGTGTCGCTCAGGTAGAGCTCGCCGTCGTAGGCCCATGATTCGGTGATCTGCGCGCGACGTATCGCCAGGTCCACGCGCTTGATCCGGAGTGCTGTTGCTTCTCCCCAGCGGACTCCGGTGTAGGCGAGGAAGAGTACGAAGAGCCGGTATTCGCCGCTGGCGTCGGCGAGTGCCTCCACCTGGAGGTTGTCGAGGTAGACGTGCTCGGAGGCGACGTGCCGGGGGAGTTTGATGCCGGTGGCCGGGTTGAAGGCGATCCGGCGGGCACGGATTGCGTAGTCGAGGGCACTCTTCAACACCCCGTGGATCTTCTTGAGGGTGGCGGCGCTGATCGGCTTACCGCGGAAGATGGAGTCCTCGTGGATCTGCGTCAGCCATTGTGCGATGTCGTCGAACTGGATGCGTGCGACTTGGGTGGTGCCCCATCTGGGGAGTATGTGGGTGTCCAGCACGCCACGGTAGCGAGCCCGGGTCGAGCGCACCCAGCCGAGTTGGGCCTTGAACCAGTCCTCTGCGACTTCCCCGAAGGGCACGCGACCGGCGGCGGGATCGCGGTAAGTGCCATCGCCGAGCCGCATTTCAATCTGCGTACGGAAGTTGGTCGCGTCGGCCTTCTTCTGGAATGTCTTCGAGCGGTCACTGTTGTCCGGGTCGTACCAGCGGACTCGATAGCGTCCCTGTGGTTTACGGCCCGACGCCTTCGCGTTGCGGACCGCCTGCACGTAGTCCGCTTGGTTCAGTCGATCTTCGATCCATACACGTGTCATGGGTGTTGCCTTCTTGCGTTCGAGCTGTATTGGCTGCGATGTGTTGTGGGCATGACAGATCACCGGGTGGCGCGGCCTTCCGCAGTGATCACTCAGTGGGGGCGGTTTGTCGCACACCGTGGCGGAATCAGGAAATGCCGAAATGGCGCGGCGGCGGTCGATTCACGGGGCCGCGCCCGGGGTGGCCGCGAGCCGAGAGGCGCTCGGCTACGAGCGGCTCAGCTCTGCTTGGCCTGCTTCAGCATGTCGCGCAGCTGATCTTGGTCAGCGCCGCTGGCGACTGCCGTTTCGAGCTGCTGAAGCAGCTCGTTCAGTCGTTCTTCCATCCGCGCTGTGGCGTTGGCGGCGAAGGTTGCTGTCTCGCTGTTGAACCTTTCCAGCAGCTCGTTGGCCCGGTCCTGGAGCACTGAGCGGGCCAGCTCAGCCGTCGACTGATTGGGATCTGTGGCGGGTGAGTGCTCGATGGCCGAGGAGTAGTAGCGCCGCGCGTCGCTCTCCGGGAGTGCTTTGTCTCCACGGATCCACAGCAGTAAGGCTTGCGGATCGGAGACGCGGCAGTCCGGTGCGATGCGCACTGCTGTGCCCTCATCGCCGGTCGGCAGTCCGAGCAGGTGGATGGGGGCGACGTCGAGGACGAGAGCCAGCGTCAGCAACTCGTCCACGCTGAGATCGCGCCTTCGATGCCCCTGGTTGTCCCGCCGCCCGGTCTCGATGTTGTTGATCACCGAGGTGGTCAACTTGTCGGCGCCGCGGTGGGCGCAGGCCTGGGCCAGTTGCTGGGCGGTCCACCCGCGACGCAGCCGGGCTTCTCGGACGCGAGCTGCGACCACGTCACTGACGGACCACTCAGGTGGCCCCGATCCGCTGGCCATGCATGCCTCCTTGCTTGTCGTATTGACGACTCTAGCCGGATTGGCGAATCTGTGCAATCGACAGGCTGTCGTCGTTGCTGACGGATCTAGTCGTCGAATCGACGGCGCTTGAGGGTGCGCTTCGAGGGCGCGCCGTTCCTGCGGCCTTCGGCTTGTATCTGCTGCATGGCTACAGGTGCGAACCCCTCTCAGAGGCGCTCGCGGCCTCGTGGCCTCGGGTGCCGCGTCGCTTCTGTGGCTGGCGCGGCCGGCCCCCTCTGCTCTCCTGAGGCGAGTTGCGATATCGACTAGATGTGTCGAAACGACAAGTTAGCTTGTCTAATTGACAGTAGCGCTGCCACCGGGTCAATCTCTCAAAGGTCGCCGTTGCGACAGATGGAACTGTCGATATGACGGTCATCGAGAGATGGATGTGCATGAGCAAGCAAGATCGCTTGTGGACCCTGAGGGAGACCGCAGAGTTCCTCCAGGTGTCCACCAACACGCTGTACCAAATGAACTGGAAGGGCACCGGCCCGCGTTCGTACAAGGTCGGCCGCTACCGCCGCTACGACTCCGAAGACGTCCGCGCGTGGCTGGATGGAAACGCCACGGCCCCTCGGGGGACTCAGTGAACGGTGCCTGCGCATTCCGAACACCTGATGCGCGGCGCTGGTGGACTACCGCGGAAGCAGCCGACCGCCTGGGCATTCCGGTCGAACTCCTGCAGGGCTTGGCGCTGCAAGGTCGCGGACCGGGTTACGTCACGGTCCATGGTCAGCGCCGTTACCGCCGCGTGGACGTACGTGCATGGCAGTCCAGCGGAGAACTCCACGCAACCGGTAACCGCCAAGACGGCGGCGAGCCGGCTGAGTGACCTCCGAGATCTCTCGCGTGCTCCATGGCCGGTCACCGCCCTGAAGCTGTCCCGCTTCGCGAACCAGACAGCAACCGGGAGTACGCCGACCAACCGATGGAGAGCACCGATGAACATCGACACCTTCGACCGTTATGAACATCAGCCGCCTTACGCATGGCTCGGGCGCCAATGGCTCTCGACCCGAGGCGATGGATCGGGGAATTACGCTCGCGGTGTGATCACCGACGTCGCCCCCGGTCAGTTCAAGATCAGGTGGTACGGGCGATGGGACAATGCGGAGGAATGGGTGCCGAGAGATCGCGGCACTCTGATCCGCGTCGCTCACTCGACTGACCAGACCCCAGGGCCATAACGCGACAGCTGGAGGGGCCAGCCCTGTGAAGGGCTGGCCCCTCCAGCCTTTTATGGACCCAGCCCTCATGTTTTCCACGTTCGCTGAGCTGCTCGGCTTCTTGGCTCTGTCCACGCCGAGTCTCGACGGCATCAGGGGGCTTCGGGGATTGCCCCGTCGCAGCGCTGTGGGTGGCGGTCGAGGCGGTGCTCCGCGATCGGCGATGCACCGGAGACTGACGGCCGTTCTCGGGCAAGCTCTGGCCTGTTGTCCGCCTGGAGGTTTGCACGGTGCCCTTCATTCGTTCGAGTGGCAGGCGTGAAACGCCCCCCCCCGGGATGATCTTGGCGATGTCAGCATGTGTCCGACACTTCGTCGCCATCCCTTTCGCAAAGGTGGGTAAAGCCATGTCTGTTGACGGAACCCCGGAGACGCCGTTCGAACTCGGCGCCGACGATCTCGCGAAGCTGGACGCGATCCGTGAGGCGCTGCTGGACCCGTCGCCGCGCCGGATCGGCCGTCTGGACCAGTGGGGTCTGGCCGACGAGTACGAGGGGTACGCGGAGACCGCCGGGTACTCGGAGGTCTCCCTCACGATGGAGGACGGGACGGTCCTGGACGCGTCGCTGAGCGTCCCGAAGAACCTCGCCCCCGGGCAGGTCTGTCCCGCGGTCGTCCTGCCCGCCCCGCTGGTCAGCATCGGGCACCGGGCCTATCTCGGCATGATCTCCCGCTGGGCGAAGGGCGGCTACGTCGTCCTGGCCTACAGCCAGCGCGGTCTGGCCAACTCCACGGGCGAGATCCACGTTGCCGGTCCGCAGGACGTCGCCGACGTCACCGAGGTGATCGACTGGCTGATCCAGCAGGACGGGGTCGATCCGGACCGGATCGGTTTCTTCGGCGCTTCCTACGGCGCCGGCACGAGCCTGCTCGCGGCTGCGCAGGATCCGCGGATCAAGGCTGTCGCGGGCGCCAGCGCCTGGGCCGACCTGTTCGCCTCCCTGTACGAGAACGGCACCCGTCACCTCAAGGCGTTCGAGGCGCTCGTGGGGCTCTTCGGTGAGGACCGGTGCTCGGAGGAGTTCCGCGAGATCATCCAGAAGATCCGCGCCAACACCATCGACGACGAGGTCAGGAAGTTCGCCGAGGCGCGGTCGCCCAAGAACCACTTGAAGGCGTTCAACGACGCCGCGACGCCCATCCTCCTGACCACCACCTGGCACGAGACCATCTTCTCGGTGCCCGCCGTCATCGACTTCCACAGCCGTCTGACCGGGCCCAAGATGCTCCTCGTGCAGGTCGGCGACCACGGCAACGCCGAGCTCCCGGGGCTGGTCGGCTTCCCTGCCAAGCCCACGGACATGGCCTACCGGTGGATGGACCACCACCTCGGCGGCAGCGCCGGCAACGGGGTGACTCCGCAGTTCGACGTCCGCTCGGAGTACATGTTCAACCCCCTCTCCGACGTCCGCCACCCCTCCTGGGCCGACTACGCCCTGCCGAAGAAGCGGTTCCACCTCGCCGACGCGGCCTCCGGGCAGAGCGACGGACAGTTGGTCGAGGGCACTGCGGCGGCGGGCTGGACCCGTTCGGTGAAGGCCACCGGCGCGGGCACCGACATCGTCGCCGCCCCGAAGCTCATCCAGACCGGCCTGGCCGAACGCCTGGGCCTGCCCCACGTCTACAAGACGGCCGACATCGACCGCAGCCTCGCGGCGGTCTTCGCCACCGCGCCGCTGGAACAGGCCGCGCGCGTACGGGGCGATCTGGAACTGCGGGTGACGGTGAAGCCGCAGCAGACGGACGCCACGATCGTCGCCTACCTGCTGGACCACAACCCGGCCACCGGCAGGGCACACATCATCACCCACGCCCCCTACACCTTCACCGCCGAGCAGGCGGGCCAGACCATCACCGCGACTTTCCCCCTCCAGCCCGCCGACTACGTCCTGGCCAAGGGCCACGAGCTCCAGCTGGTCATCGACACCCACGACCCCCTCTTCGCCGCCCCCAACACCACCACCCCGGTGTTCACCATCGACATCACCTCACCCAAGGGCACCGAGTCCTACCTCGACGTCCCCCTTCACCCCGTCAACTGACTCCGCCCCCGGCACACCGGTGCGGCCCGCCCGAACACGAACGGGCCGGCCGCACCGACCTCCTCCAGCAGCTTCCTCACAGGGTGGACGGGTCCTTCTTCGACTGCGCGGAGCGTCCGTGCCGGTCGGCGCAGGCGGCGTCGTTCTCCGCCTTGCGCTTCTTCTCGGCCTCCTCACTGCGGTCCATCACGTGCACGGTCTCCACCCAGCCCTCGCCGGGCTTGCCGGCGACCGCCTCCCACAGCGCGTTCGCCGTCAGCACCGACTCGTCCACGCCCTCGGTCAGGCCGGGCCCGACCAGGGCCACCCAGCCGCTGCCGGAGCGGACGACGGTGAACCCTGCCGGCTCGGCGTGCTACGTCGCGGTGCTGTTACACGACACGCACACCGGTCGATGGGCCTCAGCGCTGTTTTCGCTGGAAGCTACGGGTGGCCCTTCCTGCGTCATGACCTCGACGCCGACACCGCCGGCCTGACCCTCCCGTGGAGTTCTGGCGTGGTCGAAGAATGCATAAATAGGATGAAAGAGCTCAATCGGGCCATGGAGGGCCTCGTCCGAACTCCTCCGGACCCGTATCCGCACCCAGCCATGAGCTTCACGGAACTGCGGACAGAGCCTTGAAATCGGCCAGTGGTGCTCTTCGTTCCCCAGTCGGTTGACGTTGGCAACGATCTCCTCTGCGTCACCGGCGCCGGCCGGGCCCTGCACCGCGAGGTGCCGCCGCTCCAGCACGCGACGCTGGAGCGGATACTGCGCACCCGGTGAACAGCGTCAGCCGACTCCCGAGGTCTCGCGCCACAGCCCCGCGAGAGCGCGGTCGCCGGCGATGGTTGCCGCGTCGAGCGGCAGCCGGTTCCACAACAGGAGGTAGAGATTCTGCGCCGGGCCGGCCAGCTCGCAGTCGGCCGGGCCCGCTGCGGACAGTTCGGTGCGCGGCGGCGCGTCAGGGGAGAGCCGTACAGTCCACACGGCGTCCGCGTCGGATGGGCGCACTCTCAGGGTGCGCGGGTGCTCGGTGCGTACACGGCTCTTCGATCGGGTGTGAAAGCCGGTCAGCAGCTCGTCGATGCCGTCGGCCGCGAAGGCCACGTCCAGCGGCGAGAGTTCGCCGCCACGCGCCGACTCGGCGTCCACCCGGTGCACAGCCGTCTCGTGGGCCTGTCGTCGCGCCCAGAATGTCAGCGGCGGCGGTGCGTCGGGCAGGAAGGTCCAGCAGTCCAGCTCGGGGTCGGCCGCCCGCAGCGTCTGCACCAGGGCGCCGTGCCCGTCCCGGAACCAGGGCAGCAGCTCCGCGCCGGTCGGAGCCGGGGGCATCGGGTCCTCCGGGACGGGCCCGGGCAGCAGCTCGGCGACGATGCGGGCCGCCCAGCGGTGGAAGGTGCTCGTGTGCCGGACCAGGTCGCCGGTTGTCCAGCCAGGGCAGGTCGGGACGGGGGCGTGCTCACCGGCCTGCTCGGCGGCGTCCAGGAGCAGTTCGCCCTCTCGCTGCAGATTGTCGATGTATTCGGTCGTGCGCATGCGGCGGATTCTGCCCTGCCAGGATGGGAGGCGTCACGCGCGTACCGCGTTCCTGGTCGTATACCCGAACGTCGCGGCCGCGGTGGCGAGCAGCGCAAGGGTGGTGAGCCCGACCCGCAGCGACGTCACTCCGCCAGGAAACCGGTCAGTGTGGGGCCCCGACATGGTAGGGATTGTTCGTCGAGTCCGAGTGCTCCACAGGGCTCGCTCGGTTGGTTGTTGCGGCTGGATGACCGCTACGACCACGCCACGATCCGGCGAAAGGCGACCGCCTGCTTGTTCCAGTAGCCGTTTTCGTACCGGGTGACCTGGATGTTCTTGCCGCTGCGGGGTCCGTCCAGGACCAGGTTGCTGCCCAGGTACATGCCGACGTGGCCGGGGTTGTCCGGGGTGCCGTCCGTTCCGGCGGTGAAGATCAGGTCGCCAGGCTTGAGATCGCTCTCCAGGTAGACCGGTGTGCCGTCGTGGACCTGCGTGAACGTGGTTCTGGTGATCGTGACGCCGGCAGCTTGGTACGACATCATCATCAGGCCGGAGCAGTCGTAGCTGGGGTTGCCCGTGCCGCCCCACTGGTAGGGCATGCCCACCTTCGAGGTGCCGTACTTGATCGCCACGGCAATCTGCCTGGGCGTACTCGCGGGGAGATGGAAGTCCTTCGGCAGGTGGACCGGTTTCGTGGCCGCGCCGGTGCCGTCGTCCTTGCTGCCGAGACAGGAAGTAGCGCTGCCGCCCGCGGTGGCCGCAAGCTGGCGGGCGAGGGTCTCCCACTTCGCGTAGGCGTCCGGGTGTGCCGAGCGCTGTACGTCCTGGGCGGCCTGAGTGACGGGCAAGTTCTGCCAGCCGGACACCTTGACGAGCCGGGAGTAGAACGCCTTCGCGGCGAAGACCGGGTCGACCAGCTGGTTCGGCGCGCCCCACCCCTGCGACGGGCGTTGTTGGAACAAGCCCACCGAGTCGGCGTCTCCGTTCGTCCGGTTGATCAGGCTGGACTCCTGCATCGCGGTCGCGATGCCGATCACGGCGGCCTGTGTGGGCAGCTTCAGGTCGACAGACACCTGGTAGATGATCGTCGCGCTGCCGATCTGCTCCGAGGTCAGGGTGCTGCCATCGGCCAGCCGCGCTCCGGCGGCCACTGTGGACTCGCACTCCGTGATGCTGACTGTCGGCGAGGTACCTGCCGACGCTTGGCCTGCAGCTATCGCGAGGGCGACGGTGAGAACGAGGGGAGCTGCGAGGGCCCCTGCCACACCCAGCGCTGACCGTTTCATGTGTACTCCGGGGCCCTCGTCGACGGCCGCACCGGAGTTGCAGAGCGAGTGGAGCCACTTAACTGAAGCGAACTATAAGTGCACTGAATATAAGCGATGGTGAATGAGCCTGGTCAATGACGGTTTGCTGTGACGGGCGCAACAATCAGCTCCTGTTAAGTGATGCCGCTGGCGAGATGTGCCAGTACGGTGATTCAAGTGCTTATGTCCGAGTGGATGTTGAAGCCTCTTGAGGGCGTGTCGGTGCGAGGTCCTGTGCAACACGAAGGCGCCGATCCCCATCTGCAGGAAACGGCGCCTAAGTTGCTTTAATGGATGAATCAGACTTCTAGTCGATATATGACTCTTTCGGATCTTCCGGGTCTAGAGGGTCGCCGTCTCCTTCTCGCAGGCCCTCGATTTCGCGCAGGCTCTCGACGAGGTGGGCGACGGCTGTAAGTGCTCGCGGGGACAGGCCGTCGGCGCGTATGGCCAGTCGCTGTATCGGGACCTTTATGAGGGCTTGGGCGAGGGCGAGCTGCCAGCGTGACGGCTTGTCTTCGGGGCGGCGTTCGTTGAAGTAGTCGAGCTTGACCTTGAAGAACGCCGCTATGGCTGAGGCTCGCCGCAGGCTCGGGTCGGTCCGCTTCCCGGTCCGCAACTGCCACAGGTAGGTCGGTGACACCAGCTGTTCGCCCGCCGACGCGTTGATCTGCTCGGCCGCTTCGCGGTCCTTGTACGGGCCGCGGCCTTCGGGGTGGACGGTGGCGAACAGGTGGCCCAGCCGGCGGGCCAGGAAGCCGCGGTCGGGATTGGTGCCGGATTCAGTTGGCTCGGTATCGCTCACGGGCGACGCCTGTCCCTCCTTCTTGATCGTGAATGCTTGCGTAGCGCATTTTGGCGGACTTTTGGTGATCGCGCGCCCGAGTGTGCGGTGACTTGCGTCACGCCGATCGTCGTTGACGTGTGTAGCCCACGACTGTTTATCTTCTGCAAGGCATCTTTTAGCCAGAGTGAACTTCGAGTTGGGTGTTCGATCTCTCCGGATGTCCTGACGAACTGTTCGGCGGTGTGTGGCGGTTGGGCGCACCGGGATCTACGGATTGCGACCGAAAGGTCGATCCGTGGCATTTAGAGCCTTGATGTCCGTTTCGTTTCATGCTGCCCATGCGCTGACCGATTACCTCGCTGCGGGCGGCGCGATCAGCAATCCCGCGCCGGCGGACCCCACCCATGGATCGAAGGGCTCCAGCCTTCTCATCTCCTACGCCAAATGGGGCTCACTCATCGCCTGCGCCCTGGCGGCCGTGGTCTCCGGTGGCCTCATGGGTTTCGGCCACCTCAGCAACCGGCCGGATGCGGCCGACAAGGGCAAGCGAGCCCTGATCTGGGCTCTTGGCGGAGTCATCGTCGTCGCCTGCGCGATACCCGTGGTGAACAGCGTCTTCAGCGCCGCCGCGGCGTAGGGCGGAGGAGCGGACGACCGTGGTTAATCCCTTTCTCGAACACCGCCGGAGGCGTGTCTTCCCGTTGGTGCTGTTCGGGGTTCTCGTACTGCTGGCCGCCGTGGCCGTCGGCATCGGCATCGAGTCGCAGCTGGGCCCACACGGCCCGAAGACGTACGCCCCTCCGAAGCCCATCCCCATTTCCGGCACGTCGAACAGCGCGTCAGCGGAGCCAAGCGCGCCGACGACGGCCAAGCAGACCGACGACCTCCGCATAGTGCAGGGGAAACGGCTGGTCAACGGCGTTCGCCTCGGATATCCGCACTCCGTTGCCGGGGCCGTCTCGGCGGCTACCGAGTACATGCGTCAGATCGGGTCGACGCTCGACTCCGACCGTGCCGCGGCGGTCGGCCGGCTCGTTGCTGATCCGTCCTGGTCGCGGGCGCCGGAGCAACTCGCCAAGGGCCCGGTCAGCACGCGCAAAGCGCTGGGGCTGCCGAAGACCGGACAGGTACCGACCGGGGCGTCCGTCGTGCTCTCCCCTGTGGACTACCAGGTGCCGTCCGCCCACAAGGACTCCGTCAGCGTCCTGCTCCTGGCGACGTACACCTCGTCCTCACCGGGCCAAGGCACCCAGACGAGGCTGGGCGTCTATCCGCTCAGGATGCACTGGTCCGCGCGGGACTGGCATGTCCTTTCCCCCGGCAAGGCCAAGGACTACTCCAGCTTGGCGGTCACGCCAGGGTCCCCGGAGGCCACGGCCAACGGCTGGCTGGAGCTGAAGCACGCATGAACCAGCTTAAGACCACCTTGATCACCATCACGTACACCACCGATCGGGACCGCGATGTGCAGCATCGATAGTCCCGTCAGCTGCGTGGTTGGTCCCGTCATCAGTGGCTCGGTCTCCGAGGCCGCTTCCTCTGCGTGGGACGAGATCTGCCAGTCGTTTGCCGACGCTGCCTCCACCCTTCTCATTCAGTTCGCCAAGGCGTTCGTCGCGATCCCCGACGTGGACTTGAGTTCCCACGGATTGCGGAACGTTTACGCGATCTCCCTCGGACTCGCCGCCTTCGTCGCGGTTCTGCTGCTGCTCGGGCAGGTGATCCGGACCGCCGTGACCCACGACGGCTCCGCGCTTGCCACTGGCCTGGTGGGTGTGGGGAAAGCGGCACTCGCGTTCATGCTGACGCTGTCGGTCGCGTCCACCGCGCTCGTCGCGAGCGACCAGATCAGCGACTACATCGTGCGCAACACGTTCGGCAGCACCAAAGCGTTCAGCGCCAAGCTGGCCAAGCTCATCGCCTGGGACTCGGGAACGAGCGGAAGTCTGCTGTTGATCTTCGGTGTCATCGGGATTCTGCTGACCGCGGTCCTGTGGTTCGAGATGCTCCTGCGGAACGCGGCGATCGCGGTTCTGATCGGGACGTCTCCGATCGCTGCGGCCGGGATGCTCTCGGAGGGGACCAAGGGCTGGTGGTCCAAGCTGGTCAGCTCGACGGTGCAGCTGATCGCGCTGAAGCCGATTGTCGCTCTCGTCTTCGCGCTCGGCTTTGGGCTGGCCGGTGACTCGCAGGATCTTGAGACCACGTTGTCCGGGATGCTGGTGCTTCTGCTGGCTGTACTGTGCTGGCCAGCCATCGCGCGGTTCTTCTCCTTCGCCAGCGTCCAGGTCGGGGGAGCCGCGGGGCTGGGGGCTTTGCTCGGCTTTGCGGGCGGCCGGATGAGTGCGCGAGCCGGTGGCGATGGTGGGGCGCCCGTGGGCATCTCGCCGGATGAGTTCGGCGCGGTTTCGGCCGAGCGGACCATGGCCAGGCACGCGAGCCTTGCTGGGGCTTCGGGGGCGGCAGCTGTTGCCGGGCCGGTGGGCATGGTCGCTACGGCCGGCGTGCGGATGGCGCAGCAGGCCGTCAACAGTCTCGCGGGTGGCTTCGAGAAGATGGCCGGGCATGCGGGTATGCAGGGGGCCAACCCGCATGCCGCACCAGCGGGACATGTGCCGCGCTATGGGGTTCAGCCGCCGTCGACCGGTGGCTCTGGCTGGCAGCAGCCAGCGGCTCAGGGTGCGCAGGCCCGTAATGGCGAGCCCTCGTCGGGCGCCGCTCCGCAGCCGTCGTCCGTCCCGGACGTCCGTCCGGATCCCGCGGCGGATCTGCCGGTTACCGCACCCCCGCAGCCTCTGGTGCCGAGCGACGCGCCGGACAGTGCCCCGCCGGCGTCGGCGCCCCCGCCCATTCCCCCGACGTCCCCTGATCCCCCCGCCCCGCAAGAAGGAGGCGAGCCCCAGTGAGCACAGAGTCCTCGCGTACGTACTTCGGCTGGCAGCAGGAGAAGACGCCGTTCATGTTCGGCATGAGCGCGCGGCGCACCGCGATGCTCGGCGGCGGCATCCTGTGCGCGATCTGGCCGCTGGCCAGCTCTCGGGCCGCGGCCGGGATCGTGACCTGGCCGCTTGCCGTCGTCCTGGTCGCTCTTGCTTTCCTGCGCCTGAGCGGGCGCACCGTCGACGAATGGGTGGTGGCCTTCGTGTCCTTCAGCTTGCTGCGCGCCCGGGGCCAGAACAAGTTCCTCAGCGGCCCGTTCGCCCCGCGAGCCAAGGCAGCCACTGGTGACGAGACGCCGCGCATGGATCTGCCGGGGATCCTGGCACCGCTGACGATCCTGGAGGCCAAGGTGGACGGCGATGCGCCGATGGCGATCGTCCACCACCGCATCGACCGTACCTACACGGCGGTCGCCCGAATCCGTTTCCCAGGCCTTGGTCTGGTGGACTCCTCGCGCCGTGACCAGCGGGTCGCGGGTTGGGGCGGGCTGCTGTCGAGCCTGTGCACCGAGGGCAGCCCGATCATCCGCGTGCAGGCCCTCCAGCGGTTGGTTCCCGAGTCCGGAGCTGCCCTGCACCGTTGGCACGCCGACCACCTCGCCGAGCAAGCCCCGCCCGCGGCCGTGGAGATCACCAAGTCACTGCTGGCCACAGCGACCCTGGCGACCTCGCAGCGCGAGGCGTACCTCGCCTTCACACTCGACCCCTCCCGCGCCGTGAGCGCCATCAAGGGCGCCGGAGGCGGCACCTCTGGGGCAGCAACGGTGCTGGTCCGCCACCTGCGCGCGCTCACCTCGGCCATCAGCTCCGCGGATCTCCAGGTCGAGGGCTGGCTTTCACCCCGGGACCTTGCCGAGGTCCTGCGTACCGTCCTTCGACCCGCACTCCGAACGCATGCTGGCGGAACGCCGCGCCAACGCCACGACCGCCGCCGCCCGGGGCCTGGACTCGAACAACGAACCCGGGGTCTCCCCGCGGCTGGCAGGACCGGTGGCCGCGGAGGCGCACCGCATGCATTACGCGCACGACGGCGCCCTGTCGGTGACGTACTGGGTGGCCGAGTGGCCCAGGAACCATGTGTTCTCCACCGCTCTCGCGCCGCTTCTCGCGGAGGGGGACCATCGCCGTACGTTCTCCATGCACATGGAGCCGCTCAGCCCCGCGCCGCGGAGCGCGAGGTCATGCGCGAGCGCACGTCGCGCCATGTCGCGGTGAGCATGCGGCACAAGACCGGGCAGATCGTTCCCGAGCATGAGCGGGCCGCGCTGCAACGGGCCGAAGCGCAGGACGCCGAGCGAGCCGCCGGCCACGGCCTCGTCCGCTACACCGGCTACTGCACCGTCACCGTGACCGACCCCGCCGACCTCGAAGACGCTTGCGCCGCACTCGAAGCGGACGCCTCCAACGCGCACATCGAGGTCGAGCGGATGTACTTGGCTCAGGACGTCGGCTTCGCGGTCAGCGCACTGCCGCTGGGCATGGGCCTGCCCAAGAAGAGGTGGTGACGGTGGGACTCCTCGCCGCCCGTCGGAAACCGAAGCCGCAGCAGGACCTGCCGGCCTACGACCTGCGCAACGTCCTCGGCACACCCACCACTCCCGAACCGGCCAGGCGCGCTCCCCGGGAGAAGAAGCCACGACGGGAGCCGTGTCCCCCGCGCCGCGGGTAGGCCCGGCCGTTCGCCGGGCGGGCCCCGATCATGCCGCCCGTTCCGACGTTCCGCGGCAGCACGGGACAGGTCCAGGGCCTGTACCCGTGGCTGTACGGGGCCTCCATTCCACCGGTCGGTGCCTACGTCGGCGTGGACTGCCTGTCCGGCGGCGCGTTCACCTGCCACCCGATCGAATGGCTGCACCGCGGTCTGATCACCAACCCCAACATGCTCATCACCGGAGTTCCCGGAACGGGGCAAGTCCGCCACCGTCAAAGAGCCTGGTGACTACGGCTGGCCGCGTACGGCGTGCGCACCTTCGTCCTCGGCGACATCAAGAACGAATACGCCCCGCTGGCCCGCGCCCTCGGCGTCGAACCCGTGGAACTGGGCCCCGGCCTGCGTAACCGCCTCAACCCGCTGGACGCCGGCCCACTCGGGACCAACCTCCCCGCCGACGGCGAGGAACTGCGCGAGCGGCTCGACGAGATCCACCGCCGCCGCATCACCCTCCTGTCGTCGCTGCTCGTCATGCGTCTGGGCCGCGGCCTCACGCCGACCGAGGAAGCCGCACTCTCCCTGGCCATCCACCACGCCTCGGGACAGGCCGAGGCCGGCAGTACCACGACTGACCGACCCCACCATCCCCGCACGTCTGGGCGCTGCTGCGGGATCCCGCTGCCGGAAATGGCGGACGAACTGCGCGTCCGTGGCGGAAGCACCGACGAACTGCGCGAGATGATCCGCCCGGCCGCCGACGCGCTCGGCAACATGGTCAAGGGCTCGCTGTCCGGCCTGTTCGACGGCCCGACCACGCGTCCGGCCGGACTTCGACGCGCCGATCCAGACCGTCGACCTCGTCCCGCCTCGACGGCCGCGGTGACGAGACCGTCGCCATGACCCTCGCCTGCGTCAGCAGCTGGGGCCAGGCCGCCATCGACGAGCCCGGAGGCCCGGTACGTCTCGTCGTGCGGGACGAGCTGTGGCGGGCGATGCGCATCCCGGCGATGGTCCGCAAGGTCGACTCCGACCTGCGGCTGTCCCGTGCCCAGGGCACCATCCAGGTCCTCGCCACCCACCGCCTGGCGGACTTCGAGGCCGTCGGTGCCGCCGGGTCGCGAGGAGGTGGCCATCGCCCGCAACCTGATCGCCTCCTGCGACGTCCGGATCTGCCTCCGCCAGGACACCGAACCGCTGGCCATGACCCGCGAGACCGATCGGGCTGACCGACACCGAGTGCGCGCACATCGCCTCCTGGTCCGGCGAGCAGATCGGCCGCGCCATCTGGAAGATCGGCCGCAGCAGCAGCCACGTCGTCCAGTCGATCCTGTCGCCACTTGAACGACAGCTGTATTACACGAACGAGCGCATGGCCATCTGATGGAGGCCAGGAACACCACGGTCGCCGGTCGGCCTCTTCTCAACGGCCCCGCGGAGTACGCGATCATCTGCGTCTTGGCGCTGGTCGTGCTGGGCACGGTCGGGACCTGGGTCACCGGGCAACTGGCCGGGCTGCTCACCCATGCAGCCTGGCCACCCGTCTCGCTCGGCCAGGCGTTCTCCGCCGCAGCCGACATCCCACACCACGTGGACGACCCGAAGCAGGCGTGGCCGGCCCAGGCCCGCGGGGATCTTCCCGGGCCTGTCGGGTTCGCGGTGGCTGCGGTGCTGGTGCGCGGCTGTGCTGGTTGCGCTTGCGGTTGCCGCAGTACGGGTGAGCGTGCGCAAGCGCCGCGTGCGCGGCTTTGCCTCGCACGCCCACCTCAGCCGGCCCTGTCCGCCCGCGCCGTGGTCCGCCGGGGGCCGACCGTTCGGCCATCCCTCGCGGGCACGAGCATCCAGCCTGCTGACGTCGCCGTATCCCTGGGCCGCGCACGGGCCGGAACGGCACTGTGGGCGACGGTCGAGAGCAGCATCGTCGCGTTCGCCGCACCCCGGCAGGGCAAGACCTCCCAGATCGTCATCCCGTGGCTGCACGCATGGCATGGCCCGGCCCTGGTCACCAGCATCAGGCCCGACGTACTCACCAACACCGCACTCCTGCGCCGAGCGCACGGCCTCGTCCTCGTGATGGCCCCGACCGGTCTGGTCGACTGGCCCGATCAGGTCCAGCTGGTCGCCCACCTCCGGGTGCGAGGACTTCGACAAGGCCATGGAACGCGCCGACGTCATGGTCACGGTCGGCAAGTCCGAGACGTCCTCCGACTCCACCGACGCCGGCTACTTCGGCCTGACCGCCACCTACGCTCCTGGCCGCGTGGCTGCACGCCGCCGCGATCACCGGCCGCACGATGGAAGACGTCCTGGAATGGGGCTTCAACCCGACGCTCGACGAGCCGGTCGAAACTCCTGGCCGCCGCCCCGGCCGCGGCAGCCGGGCATCGCCAAGATGCTCGACAGCCTCTACCGCAACCCGAGCGAAACCCGCTCCAACCTCTTCACCACCGTCCAGACCGCCCTGACCCCGCTGTTCTCCCGTGCGGCCAAGCGCACCTTCGTCCCGAGCAACGGGGTGGGCCTGGACATCGAGGAATGGCTGCGTGCCGAAGGCACGATCTACCTGCTGGTCAAGGACAAGCAGGCGACCGCCCTCGCCCCGCTGATCTCCGCCTTCGTCGACGAGGTCATCGAGACCGCGACACGCATCGCCGTCGAGGCTCCCGGCGGTCGGCTCGATCCGCCCCTCGGCCTTTTCCTGGACGAAGTCGCGAACGTGTGCCCGTTGCCGAACCTTCCGGAGCTGATGTCCTTCGCCGGCGGCACCGGAATCTTCATCACCGGAATCCTGCAGAGCCAGGCACAGGCCCGCAAACGGTGGGGTACTGAGGGAGCGGAGATGCTCTGGGGCTCCGCCACCGTCAAGATCGCCCTCGGCGGCCTGTCCGGCAAGGAACTCGACGCCTTCAGCGACCTTGCCGGCACCTACCGCGAATCACTCACGACCTACCAGGTCAGCAGCCACGGCACGACCCTGCAGACCACCCTTCAGGATCGCAAGACCCTCACCCCCGAGGAGATCCGCGTCCTCGACGAGCAGGACCGTGAGGCTCTGATCATCCACGCCACCACCCCTGTCACCAAGGTCCGCATGCAACGCCACTACGAGGGTCCTGACCGAGACGCGTACGCCGCGTCCGTGAAGTGGGCCCGTACGTACCAGAGGTCAGTTCGGCCGAGTCTGGCGAAACGAGCAGGCCACCAGCCGTCCCCAAGCACGGACACCGACGCCGGCTCCGACCGCGGGGTGCGCCCGTGACCGAGCCCAGCCTCACCCCCATCGGCCGCGTTAAAGGCCACCCCCGCATCCGCCACCCTCGCCTGCCTCGCTCACGCCAGCAGAGTGGGGAACGCGTCGGCACCCGCGCGGCGGTGAGGGGCACGCCAGACCGAGCTGCGAGCGCGGGGGCCCCGTCCCGGCTGGTCGAGTGGCACACGATGTCCGCCCGGGAACGCGACGAAGCATGGTCGGAGCTGGTGACCTGGGTGACCTGGCTCCACGACCGCTACGAGCTGGCCACCGAGTCCCGGCTGCCCGACTGCTGGGTGGAGCACCCAGGGATCATCGAGGAGCTCTGGGCCCTGATGATCTGGCGCCGGGAGATATACGAAGCCGACGACCAGCAGGTGGGCCAGGCCGCACGTTACTGGCACTCCGAGTTGAAGTCGGCGATCAGCAACGTGACCACGTTCTACGCCGCGAGCTGCCGCACCGGCCACATGCCCGCGGGGACGTCTGCCGCGACCAACGCAGAGCTGCAAGCACGGTGGGCAGCGGCAAATCCCTGGGTCGGTGTACCTCATTCCGCGCTGAAGGCCGGCGACGATGCCGATGTGCCCGTGCTCGACGCCCACAGCATGCAGAACGCGCTCGCCGACGGAAGGGCTCAGCCGCTCAGCGCCGCCATCCCCGACTACGTGCGCCACGAGGATGCCTGGTGGGCGGTGGCTGCCGACGGCCACTGGACGCAGGTGACCTCCGCGGAATTCAGCGAGCGCCTGGACGAAGCCGCCCGGCGTATGACCGCCGCTGAGACCGCGGCAGACCGCCGGAGAACCAGGCCCACCCACACACGCCCGGCAGACCAGCCCGACGCAAGGAACAGCACCCTGTGACCCCCATCCTCACCCTCCGAGCGGAACAGGCCCTCCTCGGAGCCGCTCTGCTCGACCGTACTCGCCTGGACGACATCACCTATCTGGCCCCAACGGCTTTCGCACATCCGACGAACCGGGCCGTCTACACCGAACTCCTGGCCTCCCGGACGGCCGATCCCGAGCTCTCTCCGGCGCAGCTGCTCGATGCTGTCGCCGATCGTGTCGACGTCCCGGGAGTCACCGCCGCATACCTCAACGAGTTGACCGATGCGTGTCCTGCAGCACCGAATATCGCCTTGTACGCCCGCATGGTCCAGGAAGCCGCGGTACGCCGCGACCTCGCTCGTTACGCGGACACCCTCATCGCCTCGGAGCCCGACTCCAGGCTCGCCAACGCACTCCGCCAGCAAGCCTTCAGCGCAGAAGGTGTCCTGATCAACGACACCGCACCAGCTCTGTACGCTCCCACCGCTTCCGCCCTCGCAGACGCCGGTACACGGGCCCATCGCGAAGAGCAGGTGCTCGCCGACCTCCTCCAGCACCCGGAACTGCTCGCCGAGGTCGCCTGGCTCGCTTCCGACGTTTTCACGGCCGAACCCCGTCGGGAAATCCACGAAGCCGTCGTTGCCGTCTCGGAGCGTGGAGAACCGGTTGAGGAGCTGACCGTCATCTGGGAACTGGAGCGCCGGTCGTCGCAGGAACCCCGGAAGATCACGCCGGGCGACACATCCCAGGTCCACGGGTCGCTGCCGGTTGACGGCTATCTTTCCGGACTGTTCGTGGCGTCGGTTGAGTTCGGTGTGGCCGTCGAGGCGGGTGCCGAGCTGCTTGCCGAATCACTCCGTACCTCGCTGGCCGCCGACGCAGCCGTAGAGGTCAAGGAATCTGTCACGCAGACCGCGGAGACGGCCGTGACGCACACCGCTGAGATGCGCCCCCAACCACACATTCCCAGGCCTTCCGCAGCCCCGCCACTCCAGCCCCCACCTCCATCCGCGCGCCCTGTTCCGAAGCCCGAAATCCGACCGTGAGGAACCCGTGATGAGTGACGTCACATCCTTCGGTCGGACCGACCGAGTCCGCCCCCGCCCGGACCAGCCCGCTCCGGACAGCACTGCGGAGATCACCCGCGAAAGGATGGCCGAGGCCGTCCACGCCGGTGACGCGTACTTCCTCAGCCAGACGATGGACCACTTCGCCTCCTACGATTCGACGTGGTGGATGCTCGACCGAGAGGGGTGGTTCAAGATCACGCATCCGGGCCTGCTGCAAGGGCTCAGCACCGCGGCTGAGACCATGGCAGCAGCGGACGCGGCTGTACGAGCCGATGGCGGGTCTGAGTAGTTGAGGCACAGGAAATCCGGTGGGATTGATTGTGGCCGGCTATCGGCTTCAGCTGCCTGTCAGCAGTCGTCGAACCACGTACCCGGCGGAGTCCACCCCCGAACTGCCGCCTTCGACGAGGGCCGCGACCGCGATATGCGAGTTGTACGCAGTCAGCCAGCCGTTCGTGTGATCGCCTTCCTCGGCTGTCCCGGTCTTGGCGCCGACGCCCGCCAGCCCGCCCAGCCGTGGAGCAGCCGTGCCGCTGGTGGCCACGCTGCGCATCATCGACTGGAGATACCCGGCCGTGCGAGCAGAAATGGACCGGGGGGCCGGATCCTGGTGCTGCCCCGGCAGGATGACCGGCTGCTTGAAGCCGACGTTGCGGACGGTTGCAGCCACGGACGCCATGAAGAGCGGCGTCGCAGTGACCTTTCCCTGTCCGATGAACTGGGCAGCCTGGTCACCGCCCTGAACATCCTGCGGGATGCTCGGGTCGGTGGTGGCCACACCGCCGCCGATGGACCAGCTGCCCATGCCGAAGACGTTCACCGCCTCGTCGTGCAGGGCTGAGGCGTCTCCGTCATGTACCAGGTAGTGGAACACCTCCTTGATGAAGGAGGTGTTGCACGACACCGTGAATGCCTGGGCGAGGGAGGAGCCAGGGTTGGCCCGCACTCCGGGATCGTTGTGGAACTGCTGACTGTTGGCAATCAGCGAATCCGTACAGGGGGCGGGGCTGCTCGCCGTGAGGCCCGCCTGGTCGAACAGAGCGGCCGAGGTGATGATCTTCATGGTGGAACCCGGCGATTTGATGCCGTTGATCGCGATGTTGCCGTCCGTGCCGGCGTGCGCGATCGCCAGGATTTCTCCACTGCTCCAGTCGAGCGCCACGGTTCCCGCGGGCTTTCCCTGAAGGTGGGCGTCCTTCACCGCTTCTTCGGCCACCGCCTGGAGACCCGCGTCGATGGTCGTTTTGACGATCGGCGACTGCCCCTTGGTGAAGACCTTCAGTGTCTTGACGCCGGTGCCGGCGCTGTCGACCACGGCCACGCCCGTGCCGGTACTGCCGCCAGCAGGTTTCGCGTTCTTGCGGATCGTCGCCGTGATGTCCCGCAGGGACGAGAAAGTGGACAGGTCCGTCTTCCCGTCGCGGGCCACCACCTTTGCCGTACTCGCACTGGCAGGCAGCCTGCCCGCTGTCAACGACTGATCGTCGCCCAGGCCCGGGTAGAGAACCGAGTTGTTCCAATGGACCGCGAGCAAGCCGTCCGTGCTTTTGAGTACCGCTACCGCGCTCGGGTAGCTCCAGGTACCGCCCTTGACCTTGGCGGTGACATCGAAGGTGACCTTGATGGCGCCCTGCGTGACCGCCGACGGACCCGCAGAGAGGATGTGGTCGAACGACAGCTTCTTCACGTGCAGGCCGTCCGTATAGCCCCGGGAAGTCGAGCAGGCGCTGATCGGCCGGTTCGGGGACCGCAGCATTCTGCTCACCACCAAGGACGGCCGGCTCGACACTGCTGAAGATCCTGGCCGGCACCCTGTCCGCGGACCGCGGCGAGGTCGTCCTGTCCGGGGCGCTGGGTTACTGCCCCCAGGATCCGGTCCTGAACGGGGCGCTCACCGTCGCGCAGCACCTCCGCTACTTCGCCGCTGCCCGCCGCCTGCCCGATGTGGACCGCGGCCACGAACTCGTCCGCCTCCTCGGCTACGAGCGGTACGAGCAGTCGACCGCCGGGGAGCTGTCCGGCGGCACCCGCCAGAAACTCAACCTCACTCTGGCCCTGCTCCACGACCCCGACGTACTGCTCCTCGACGAGCCGTACCAGGGCTTCGACTGGGAGACCTACCTGCGGTTCTGGGATCTGGTCGAAGACCTGCGCGCCCGCGGCAAGTCCGTCGTGATCACCACCCACCTCGTGTTCGAGCAGGAGCGCTTCGACTTCCTGGCCGACCTCGCCGACGGCCACCTCACCCCGCGCTCCGCCTCCCGGGAGGACCAGCATGTCGGCGCCTGACGCCACACAGTCCCGGCCGCTGTACGGCCAGTTCACCACCGCGCTGCGCTTCTCGGTGCGCGACCAGACCCGCAACCGCCTCGCCGGGCTGCTGCTCGTCCTCTTCGTGCCCGTCTGGTACCTGATGATGGACGCCATGGCCGCTGGCCAGGTGCTGGACTTCAAGCTGTACGCCACCGGCGAGGTCCTGCGCGTCGACGGCGCTCATCTCACCCTGATCTCCGCAGGCCTCAACTCCGTCACCATGATCGCCGGATTCGTCGTCTTCGACGCCGTCCGCAAGGCCGTCACCTTTGACCGGCGCCTTGTCCTTGCCGGATACCGGCAGTCCACCCTCATCGGCGCCAGGACCCTCGCCGTCGCCGCCGTCACCACCGTGATCGCCCTCTACACTGCGCTGGCCGTCCTGGTCTTCTGGCGGCCGACAACCGCTGGCTGGTTCGCCGTGCTCGCCGGGTTCGCCGTCATCGCCCTTGCTTACGGCGCCCTCGGGCTGCTCCTCGGCGTCCTGGTCAAACGCGACTTGGAGGGCTTCTTCCTGATCATCATGGGCGGGCTGATGGACACCTTCCTGCAGAATCCCCTGGGTAACCCGCTCGCCAACAAACCCGTCCTGCAGTGGTTCCCCTCCTTCGGGCCCATGCAGTTCGCCGTCGGCGGTTCCTTCGGCCATACCGCCCTGTGGGGACACCTCACCCTTGGCCTGGCCTGGGCCATGGCGTTCGGAGCCGTCGGGTTGGCCGTCTTCCGGCTCAGGACGCGGAACCGTACGCGCACCAGGTGACCGCGCTCACCCGCACTCCGCCGAGCCTGCGGCAAGTTCCTTCGCGGCCCAGCTCGACCATTCACAGGCACGTCCGTAACGTTTATCGACGAGCACCGGGACCGCTTCGGCGGGGTCGAGCCGATCTGCAGGGCACTCACCGCACACGACTGCAAGATCGCCCCTTCCACCTCCTACGCCCACAGGCAGCGTCTGGATACCCCCTCCGCGCGTTCCGTTCCCAATGTGAAGCTCAAAGAATGGAGAGGCCTACACGCCCAACGAAGGATTGGCCGATCACGTGGGCGTCCGCAGTTCTGAGTGGGCGTTTGATGTTAATTCGCTCTGGCCGTTTCAACATGCTTTGTGTAATTTTATCGCCAACGCACATGGCCTGCATTGCCCGGGAATTCCATGCCAATCGGGAGTCTCCGCCTCATTCCTAAACCAGACGGAATCCGAGCGGCATGTGCAAACTAAACGGGCGCTCTGATCGTCGCTTCGGAGCGTGTAAATGCGCCCCCTGTGGAGCGAAATATCCCGAAAGTCGCCGATCTCAAAGAGGATATATCTCCACTAGATATGCCTAAACGCCCTCTCGGGGGGCGTTTAGTGATAGACTGTGGTGTTAAGTTGCTTCTGGAGTCGACCCTCTTCAGGTTGATTCGTGCCTTGCGTATGACTTCACGGCCTTGCGGATGTCGATCCATGTGACCGTTTGATCCGTCTCTCGGCACTGGATTCCGTCTGGTTTAGCGATGAGGCGGAACATACCCGCCAGGTCGGAACTTCCAGACGTTTCGGGCTCCATGCGTTGGCGATGAATACGGCAAAGCGGATCGAAGCGTCCATAGTGAATCAACATCAAGCGCCCACTCAGAGCGGTCGGCGGCGGCGTCCGGGAAGGGGAGGTCGTGACCGATCCACAGGACGGCGTCGGCTCGACGGCGCCTCCGGGCGGCCTCGGACCAAGACGAGGGCGGTGATCTCACGGGCCGGCTTGGACGGCTTACCGTGTCCAAGCCGATACCGAGATCCACCAGCTTGTTGGAGATCATCTTGTGATGCGCGAACTGCCGCTGCGCGTGCGGCCACGGCTCCAGGGAACACCGCCCGCTGCGTGCCGCCGAGGCCACGGCGCGACGTGAGCCTCCCACGGTGTGCGCGACCCAAATACAGCCGCCGCCGGCGGAGGCGATAACGATCCTCGTCGCATGCCGGCCTGCGGCGCGTGGGCGGGTCAAGCGGCGCCGGACGGCTCCATGAGTGGACCGGAGCGGTGGACGATCTCGGCGATTCGGGTGACGGCCTCCTTGAGGATGTCGGGCTGGGTCGCGAAGTTGAGGCGGGTGAACCCCGCGCCGGCCTGCCCGTGGTCCGGGCCGGGGGTGGTGGCTACTCCGCCGTCGCATAGGAGTCGCTCGGCTGGATCGGTGAGGCCGAGGGAGCGGAGGTCGAGCCAGGCAAGGTAGGTGGCTTCCGGCGGGGTGTAGACGTCCGGCAGGCCCGCGTTGGTGAAAAGCTGTGTCAGCAGGTCCCGGTTTGCGGCCAGGTAGTCCATGGCGCCGTCAAGCCAGGGCCCACCGTGTTCGAATGCGGCAGCTGAGCCGATCATGCCGAGCGGGCTGATTCCGCCGGTCGCGGCGTTTGGCAGTGCCGCCCACCGTGCCCGGTCGGCGGGGTTGGTCAGGGCGATGAAACCGCATCGCAGTCCGGGGATGTTCCAGGACTTGGTGGCGCTGAACAAGGTCACGGAGTGGTGTCGTGTCTGCTCGTTCAGGGATGCGTACGGGGTGAAGTCCTTTTGGTAGCGCAGGGGGGCGTGGATTTCGTCGCTGATCACCCGGGCGTCGTGGGCGGTGACGATGTCGGCCAGTTGCCGTAGCTCGTCGGGGCGGAAAACGCGGCCGACGGGGTTGGCGGGGTGACAGAGCAGGACGCTGCCCGCGCCCTTGGCGAGTGCGGTGTCGATGCGGTCGAAGTCGAGGCGGTAGCCATCGGGCCCGTGCAGCATCGGCGCTTGGATCGCCTGGCGGTCGGCGAGCTCGATGGCGCCGAAGAAGCTGCGGTAGGTAGGGGTGGGTACGACGACGGGAGAGCCGGGCCTCGTGAACAGGCGCACCGAATTGGTGATGCCGCACATCAGTTCCGGCAGGAGCTGGACGGCGGCCGGCTCGGTGGCGAGCCCATGGTGTGCCACCAGCCACTTCGCCGCGATCTCGGGCAGGTCCGATCGGGTGTCTGGGATCGGATAGCCAAAGCTCTGCCGTTCGACGGCGTCCCGCACGGCTGCCATGATGGGCTCGGCGACGGGCAGATCCATTTCGGCGACGGTGAAGTCGAGTACATCCGGGCCGTACACCGACCATCGTTTGGTGCGTCGTTCTCGTGACCGCGCCACGTCCCAGTCGAGCCCGGCGTAGCGTGCGTCCGTCATTCGGGTTTCTCCTCGGTTTGCCGTGTTGATGGATCGGGTGCGGTCAGGAAACGGTCGTCGGTACGGCAGGGGTGATGGTGGCCGCGGGCTGCCCGTCGGAGGCGGCCCGGTAGCGGATTCCCGAGCGGTGGGCGAGCCACCAGGCCGCGGCGCTGATCATGCCGGCGAGCAGGGTGTCGTAAGGCTGGGCGATCGCGCCGGTTCCCTTGAACGAGCCGACCGCTGACAGTGCGCCCAGCAGGATCAGCCAGCTGATCAGCCAGAGTCCTTGCAGCGCGGGGATCTGTTCGCGTGTCCTGCGCACTCGGTGCTGGATCAGGTAGATCACGAAGCCGATCAGCACCAGCGGCAGGGCGATGCGGACCTTGGCCCAGCTGGACCAGTAGAGGATGAGCCCGGACAGGACGAAGGATGCTGCGCCGACCGGCATCGACCAGCGGCCCAGCCAGCCGTCTTTGGCGTTCTCGGAGCGGTACAGCACCGTGGTGGCGACGGAGACGACGGCGTAACTGAGACCGTAGAAGAAGCTGAGGGAGCTGACGATCGATTCCCAGCTGCCGAAGCTGAAGATGACGATGGCGCCGAACGTCGTGTTGAGCAGCAGTGCCGGCCACGGCACGCCCCATCGCCGGTTGACCCGGGTGAAGACCTTGGGAAGCAGGCCGTTCTGGGCGGCGCCATAGGTGTAGCGGGCCTTGACCGACGTGCCTATGAGCATGCTGCCAGAGGGGGAGAAGACCGCGTCGGCGATCAGGATCGTGGACAGCCAGCCCATGCCGAGCAGGCTCGCGAGCTGGGCCAGCGGCGAGGACAGATTCAGCCCGTGCCAGCCCGAGCCGAGCAGCCCGCTCGGCGGCGAGAAGATCATCGCGGTCTGCAGGCCGATGTAGAGCAGGAACGAGCCGGCCACGACGATCAGCGTGGCCACGGGCACGGACCGGCGCGGGTCGCGCGCCTCGCCGGACAGTACGGCGGCCCCATTGATCCCGGTGAAGGCGTACACCACGCCGCCGCCCACCACCGCGGTGAGCGCCGCGGACATGCCGTACGGCGCGAAACCCCCGCCCACCTGGTAGTTCTTCGTGTCGAACCCGCTGGCCAGCAGCAGGATCACCGTTGCCGCCGGCACCACCAGCTTGACCGTGGTGACCACGTTGTTGACCCGGGTGATGAACCGCACGCCGAAGAAGCTCGCCGTGCAGAACAGCAGCAACAGGCCCGCGGCGAAGAACCTGCCGCCCCAGCTCAGCGCGTCCTTGCCCAGCAGGCCCGGGATCCAGCGGCCGAGATACTGCGCCACCGCCGTGGACTCACTCGGCCCGGCGAACACCGCCTGAAGCAGGATCGCCCAGCTCACCAACGAACCGACGAGAGGGCCGCTGGCCATCCGCGGCCACCGGACGTTGCCGCCGGACATCGGATGCCGGAAGGCGAGATCGATGAAGACCAGAGCGACCAGCAGGGCGGCCAACCCGCCGATCACCCAGGTCAGCAACGCGGCCGGCCCGGCCGCCCGCGCGACGGTGTACGGCGAGAGCAGCCAGCCCGAGCCGATGACGCCGGAGAAGGTGAGCAGCGCCAACGACGGCGTGCCGAGAGCGCGGCGCAACTTCAGGTCGTCCGCTGCCGACACGGTCGCGGCCGTCTCGTTATCGGGTGGCAATGTGCTGTGGCCTTGGTTCATGGCGTCACTATCGGCGGCCACCACGTATTCCGGTAGACAGACATACACTCCGGCTGGTGTTAGTTTCTGCCTATGTCTCCACAGCATATCGAGACCACCGACCTGCGGGTGTTCGCTGCCGCTGTCCGGCTGGGGAGCTTCGCCGCCGCAGCCGCCGATCTGCGGTTGAGCACGCCGTCGGTGAGCGTGCGGCTCGCAGCCCTCGAACGCCGCCTGGGCGTCGTACTGTTCGAGAGGGGGGCACGCGGCAGCACCCCCACCCCCGCGGGCGAACGGCTGGCCGACTACGCCCGACGCTGCCTGGACCTGCTCGACGAGGCCGTAGCGGACCTGGGCACTGAACGCGTCCAGCGGCTGGTCCTGGCGGCCCCGGCGAGCCTCGGCTCATCGGTGTTCCCGCCCGCCCTGGCCGCCCTGGACGGCAAGCCAGTGGCCGTGCATTGCCGGGTCGCGCACAGCGATGAAGTGATCCGGATGCTGGAGGACGGCACCGCTCACGCCGGGTTCATCCTGGCCGGCTCTGCCACCACCCCGGCCCGATCAGTGCCCGTCACTCGATCCCCGATCACCGCGGTGTGCCATCCCGGCCATCCGCTGGCCGACCGGAAGAGGATCAACTTCGCCGACCTGCACGACACCTCGATCGTCGTGTACCGATGGGGCCCCGAAGCGGAATCGCTCGCCGCGGTCTTCGAGGACCCGCGGCGCCCCGGACACCGGCCCGTGCACACGATCGGTCTGCCGCTGACCGCGATCCAACTCGCCACCGACGCCGGCTACGTCGCCGTAGTCCCCCGGTTCGCGGCGGCCGGCGCCATCGACCAGGGACGGCTGCGCCCCCTCCCGCTGCCGTTGATCGGCTGGAAGCTGGAAGTCCGCTTCATCTACCTGCCCAGTGCTACCCAGCGGCCCGGCGTGACCACCCTCTTGGACAACCTGGCCGGCATCCGCGACGCCCTCAGCCAGCACTGAGAGGGCGCTTGATGTTGATTCACTGTGGGCGCTTCGACCCGATTCGCCGTATTCACCGCCAACGTGCGGAGCCCGAAACGCCTGGAAGCTCCGACCTGGCGGGTATGTTCCGCCTCATCGCTAAACCAGACGGAATCCAGTGCCGAGAGATGGATCAAACGGTCACATGGATCGACATCCGCAAGGCCGTGAAGTCATACGCAAGGCACGAATCAACCTGAAGAGGGTCGACTCCAGAAGCGACTTAACATCACAGCCCATCACTAAACGCCCTCCGAGGAGGTGTGGTACACGCTTTCTGGCCCTACTGCACAGGGAGAGCCGCCGAGAGTTGCCGGAGGTTGGTCCTCAGCTGCCCATAACGGCTGTTTGCGCCGCCAGAGCCAGAATGCTTTGCGTTCGAGTGGGCAGGCCGATCCGGTTCCAGTGGAAGATGACGTGACGGGCGAGGATCTCGCGTACGCCCCGGTCAAGCCTTCCGTCTTGAGCGAGACGGCCGAGGGTTCCACCGACCTCTTCGACGGCAGTAATCCAGCCGGCGAGGTGCGCGAGCGGTCCGCACTCTTGCCGTAGCAGCGGGCTGACGGGGCTCACGTCCAAAGTCATGAGGTGACGCAGGGTGGGCGTCATCTGATGCAGTTGGCCGAGTGTGCGTGCGCCGGATGGAGCGGGTCGCATCTGGGCGACCTGGTGCCAAATATCTCCTTGTTCAGACCATTCCTGCCGGGCGCTACGGAACAGGACGCTCATCAGCAGGACCGAGACTTCGCGTCGGCCGATCCGGTGCTCTGGGACAGCCGGCTCAGCCTGGAGCTGGAGGTAGTTGAGGATGCCGCAGCTGTCTGCGTGGAACAGCGTGTGGGCGACTCTGATGCTCTCCGAGCCGCCGAACGCGTATGTCTCGGGCTCGTAGATGCTCTCCCGCCACCGCACGATGTGTCCCTGGACCACTAGGTTGTCGAAGGCGTAGGTAAGACGCGTCTTCAGTTCGGCGAGGGTGGTGGCCGGGCCCGGCTGGCAGCGCAGGCGCCAGTTCGGCGCTTTGCGGATGAACCACCACGAGGACACTGCTCCCGCGCCTTCGGCCTCATACATCACCGGGCGCAGGTGAGCCACCGCAGTCTGTTCGGCGGTGCTCCAGTCAGGAAACTCGATGCGGAGCTGGTGCCAGTCGCTGTGGTGGGTTCGCTCGACGAGGGCTGCGTAACCGGCAGCTCGGTACAGCTGGAGGGCGTCGGTGAGGTCGCTCACCTGCATGGTGGCTTGGCTGGCGGCCTTATCGAGTGGGATTCCGCTGAGGTGGGCCAGCACGGCTTTCTCCACCGTCCGTGGCACCGGGCGATCGGTCATACCGGCATGCCCCCCTTCTGCCTTCCGGGTTCGGCTGTGATGACTCAGCTCAGTAGGAGGCAGGCGTCCCAGCCGGAGGCCGGGACGCCGCCTGTATGGGTGGCAGCCAGCGCGAGCGCGATTCCCGTGGCGCCGTCGAGCAGTCCGCTATCTGAGGCGGGTTGTTGGGCATGCAGGAGAGCGCGTAGGTGAGGCAAGCGGCTGTGGAAGCCGTCTGTCTGCGCGTCGTGCGCCACGCGCTGGACGGTGTGGAGGAGTCCGGCGGCACCGTGACACAGTCCTGGGTCGGTGATCTTGTCGAGCTGGTGGGGGTCGGAGAGGCATTCGAGCAGAGCGTGTTCGGCTAGGTGCTGGCGTGCGGTGTCGCGCAGTGCGAGTGCGGCGAGCTGCTGGGCGCGGGCGAGGCCGGGGGTGCCGTAGCACCAGGAGGGCCGGGGCGGTCCGGGCTGGGTCACTGTCCGGGTGCGGTGTTCCGCGAGGGTGATCCACTGCGGCCACCACACGCCGCTCGGGGTCTCCTGGCGCCATGTGTCGAGCCAGGCACAGATCCGATCGATCGCCTCGGTGTGACCGCCCACGGTGACGCCACGCAGCATGGCCAGGGACAACAAGGCGAGGACAGAGCTGATGCCGTGGGCCATTCCCAGGTTGGCGTGGCCGCCCGTGAACTCCTGCGAGGAGGTGGTGGTCGGGCCGACGGGCGACCACCAGCCGGGCAGTTCCTCGCGGTCGTCGGGTAGTGGCTCGGTTAGACGTACCAGGTAGGCCAGCACCTCGTGCAGTGCTTCGCCGTGTGGGTCACGGCGGAGCAGGTAGGCGCCCAGCCCGGTCAGTCCGTAGAAGATGTCGAACTCGGCCGCCTTCGGCCGCTCTCCGCGGTCGATACGCCGATGGGCCCTGGTCAGCCGCTGCCGGGTTGTGGCGGTGACCTTGGCTTCGAGCGTGCGGAGGGCGCCTGAGTACCGGCCGCTGCCGTCGGCAGCGGCGTGCAGAGCGAAAGCGACGGCGGGAGCGCCGAGGAACAGGGACGCCTGTTCGCCGCCGATCAGATCCATGCGGGTGGCTTGGGCGAGCGCGGTGTGCACGGCCTGCCAGTCGGCTTCTCCGAGGTGGGCACGCTCGATGGGTAGCAGTGCGATACCAACGGCGCCGCGGGAGAGGGACTGAGCACGGGTGGTGTCCCCGGTGACGGGGGCAGCCGAGGCGGTGGTCACGGTCTGATTCCTCCGCTTCGGGATGCCCAGGACAACGCGGCGGCGCGGGCCAGCCGGTGGCAGGCGCGCTCGCACTCCTCGTCGATGCCGTGCATTCGGATGTGGTGCATGTGCAGCAGAGATGGCAGCACCGTCTCCGGGGCCGGTCCGCCGCTGTCGATGAGACGGGTGCGGTAGGCGGTCAGGGCGCTCCGCCGCTGGGACCAGACGGCGGCGATCTCATGGCCTCCGGGCACCGTGAGCAGGGAGGAACCGCCGTCGGGGCAGGTTAGGCGGATCGCCTCGTCGTGAATGTGACGGGTGAGGGATGTCTCGGCCAGTTGCTTGGGGACGTGGTCGATCAGCCAGCGCATTCCGGCGCGGGTGCTGCCGAGGATGCCGGCGGCGATGTCGACGAGGCTCGCGGCGGTGAGCGCCTGAGGGTGCACGCCTCCGTGGAGGGCAGTTTGTGCCATCTGTGCCAAGACTGCGGCGGAGTCGGCGGCGAAGACCGTCTCGGCGGCGGCCATGGCTTCCCCGGTGCCGTAGCGGCCCATTTCCGGGTAGTAGGTGTCCAGTTGCAGGCTTGAGATGAGTCCGCGTTGTCGCAGGTCGGCTGCCCATGTGCCGATGTGTTGTGTGGCGGGGCCGTAGGCGTCGGCGTCGGGCAAGCGGAAGCGGAGCCGTAGGTGGTCGGCCGGGTCGCGGTAGCGCACGAACCACCATTCAGGTGTGCTGGACCAGGTGGTGAGCAGGGCAGGGAGGTGGCGGGTGAGGAGTTCGAGGTGGCGGTCGGCGGGGCTGTAGAGCGTGGCGTACAGCCATGGAGAGGCGCCAGGTAGGTGTCCATGGTCACGGCCGAGGGTGTGCCACGTGGTGGGGCGGGAGCGACGTGGTGGCGGTGGTTCGGTGGCAGCCAGAGGGATGACGATTTCCTGGGCGTGGCCGTCCAGCCAGCCGTACGCGCCCGTGTCGGGGGCTTCGTGCAGGGTGGCGTGTCCGGTCCTGTTCAGGTGGGAGCGCAGCAACTGGCGGTGGGCGGTCTCGTCCAGGTTCAGCCCTATGCGGCGGTCGTCGTCGCCCAGGAACACTGTGCTGCTGAGGTGGTAGCGGCGTTGCCAGGCTGCCAAGGCACGACTCCACTCGGCATCTTCTGCGTCCGGCCCGGGGAAGTCGCCGGCGTGCAGCTTCCAGCGAGCCGGGGCGAGCACAGTGCGGCCGTGGCGTACGCGCGGGAGGTACGGGAGGTTGTGAGCTGCACCCCAGGAGAACGGGGCGAGTACAGCTGCGCGGGCGCGCGGCAGCTCGCACAGAAACCGGGCCAGGGGATGGGTGAAGTTCGTCAGCTGCACCGCGTTGAACACGCTGGGCTCTACCGGCTGCCGGGTGGAGAGCGAGATCAGGTGCAGTCGCTGCGGGTCGGCACCGACGGCGAGATCCTCCACGTTGAGGCGCTGGTGCGGGAGGGCGTGCTCGGCCAACGAGATCACGTGCGGCCATACTTGCGGGGCGCGGGCGACGTTCTCGGTGCGGGTCAGCAGCGGAGGGCTGGATATCTGAGCCCGGAGTGCGTCGGCCTGCGTGGTGGGCAGCCCGGAGTACGCGGTGATCACACGGTCGCGGTCCTCTTCGCCGAGGAGGTAGAGGAACCTGCCGGTGGTGGTTCCGGCACTGGTGGCCAGTCCGGTGACCACGAGCTGGAAGTCGCCGCTGTCCAGCGCGGCACGGGTGGTCGCGTCGAGGCGGAAGCACAGCTCCAGGTGGGCAGGCACCTGCGTGGCTTCCTTCACTGTCAGGGCGGCCAGGGTCTTTTCGTCGAGCGCGACCTCCTCGGCACCCTCCAGGGCGGCCTGTTGGAGGAGGGCAAGGAGCTTCTCGTCGCGGCGGGTCCTCGGCGGTGGCGTCTGGGTGGCGGGTGAGGAGCGGTATCCGGCCGGGTAGCCCAACCCCGTATCGAGGTCGACGAGGTCGCGAACGGGGACCAGAGCGCCGGTTCCGTACCGCTCCAGGAAACGGGAGTGGAAGTCCTGCCAGGACGGGGAGCCGGACGGGTAGGGACTGAGGCGGATCAGCAGACGGGCGGCTTTCTCCGCTTCCCGGGCCACCTGGTGCGGTACGTCCACCTCGCAGCCGAGGTGCAGGTCGACGGCGAGAGGTTGTTCGACGCTGTTGGCCAGCGACTTCATCCGTGTGGTGGCTGCGGTGCGGAGCTTGCGTTGGTGGGTGAGAGGGGCATGGCCCAGCCGGGTCAGATCCTGGTGGATCTCGTCCAGCGTGTGAACGGTGGAAGCCAACGCGTCGATCGTTGCGGCTTCGGCCACCTTCAGCTGACCGACGAGGTGGCCCAGGGCGTCGGTGGCGGTCATCGGCGGGTGCAGGCTGGTGAGCAGGACGCGGCGGGAGATCAGTTCGGACAGCAGGCCGGCGATGGTCTGCGCGGGTGTGTCGGGGTAGTCGGCGCTCAGCTTGGCGGCCAGTTCGTCCACCATGACGGGCTGGGCCGCGGCAGCCAGCAGGGTCCGGATGGCCCCGGTATGGCGCAGGTTCACCTCCGACGGCGAGCCCTCGGTGTGGTGCGGAGGCTGCTGGAAGGGCACCACCAGGCGGTCGCCGCGGACGAAGGCGGTGGCATCGACGCTGACGGGCAGCCGCCGCAGCAGCTCGGGGCATGCCTCCAGGTTGGTGATCACATCGGTGAGCCACACGGCGTCCGCCCGGACCACGGTGCGGTGGTTCTCGTGCCAGTGCACCCGCGATGCGGGGCCGAAGCGCAGCGGCGCGATCCCGGCGAACAATCCGAATGGAGTGGCCCGGTGCTGCATCCGCAGCAGGTAGCGCATTAGAGAGAGTGCCGCCCGCAGAATCTGCCGCGGCTTGTCGACCGTTCCGGCGCACACCGCGTCGACACGGCGGGCGAGGCCGGGGCTGGCCACCTCGATGGCTTCGACGACCGCGTCGTCGGCCCATGCTTCTCGTATCCACGTGCGCCACCGCTGCGCATCGGCGTCCGTGGTGCCGGCGAGGTCCGGCCAAGGCGGGACCGGCCTCGCCACAGGGAGTACGGCGGCCCGTATCAGCGCCGCGTCGATCAACTGGTACACGTGCATGCCCCCAATCCACGCCCCAGGCCCTGGCCCCGGGAGCGAGGTCTCCGGGGCCGGGCGCTGACCGGTTCAGCCGATGATGCAGGTGCTGTTCGAGCAGGCGCTCTCGCAGGTCTGGCCGCAGCTGTCGTCGGTGTCACTGAGCAGGCCCGGGATAACCGGGCCCTTCTCGACGACCGTGATGTCCAGGTCGAAGTCGCTCTCGACCGCCGCTGAACTCGTACTCGTTACCGCTGTTTGCATCGCGTACCTCCCAGGATCGGTGGTGGATGTGCACTCGCAGTCCCTGGCCGCGGGCCTGGTGTCAGTGAGCTGGCCAGGAGATCGTGACGATCCGGTGCTTCTTGTGGAGCACCAGACCGGCGGGGAGCTTCTCGGAAGGGGTGCCGGTCGGGAAGACCCGGTAGGACGCGGCATCCGTCCGATGCTCGCGGTCCCACATGCGAATCTGCTCGACGAGGTTCTGCGCTGCCTTATCGGCATCGGGGCCGTGCGCGTACGCGCCGAACTCGTACAGGTCCTCCGCGCCTTCGACCGGCCGTACGACGCGGTAGGCGAAGCTTGTGCCGTCGACGAGTGTGGAGGTGCCGAGTGGAGATGCGGAGGCGATCAGGCCGCGCTCGCGTGCCTTCTTCGTACCGGTGAGCAGGGCGTAGTCGGGCAGGGCCGTCGCCAGCCACAGGTCCAGGTCGTCGAAAGGAACCGAGCCTCCGATGGTGACCCCTGACCACGCCGACCGGCGCGACTGGACCAGGGCTGCACGCAGAGCCTCGGCGTCGACCTGTTGTCCGTCGTCGAGACGCAGTGCGACCTGTTCGTCCTCCACATCGTGCAGGACGGCCAACCGCACCCGCATTTCACCGGTGCCCTGCATCGGCACGAAGCCGCACAGCTCGTACTCGCGGCCGGCCAGATGCCCGCCCGCGTCTTCCAGCGCGACCGAGCGGGTCAGCCCCCGAGCGCGCAGCGGCACGACGATCCGCCCGCCCGTGGCGAGCTGGTCGGTCCATGCCGGAGGGATGTCCCATGAGCCGACGGTGACGATGATCCGGTCGAACGGCGCCGGTCCGGACAGCCACCCTCGCCGTCGACCCCGCAGTGTGCACGTTCACGTACCCCGCCGCATCCAGCATGCGCCGGGCCCCGTTGACGATGTCCTGGTCGATGTCAACGGTGGTGACTTCACCCTCGGGACCGACCAGCTCGGCCACCAGCGCCGCGTTGTAGCCCCCGGACCCGATCTCCAGCACCCGCATCCCGGGCCGGATGGCGGCCTGCTCCAGCATCATCACCTGGATCCGCGACGCGGAGACGGAGGAGATGCTGACCCCGTCGGCGTCCCTCTTGGTGATCTCCGCGCGCTCGGCGGCGTACGCCTGCTTCAGGGGCACCACCTCGGGGACGAACAGATGCCGGGGGACGGCATGTCCCGCGGCTCGACTTGCGGGGTGCGGAGCGCCTTCAGCTCGTGCAGTTCGCTGATCATGGCCTCGCGCAGTGCGTCGGCAGGGGCTGGTTCGACAGCGGTGGCGGTGTCCATGGGCCGGAGGTTTGTCACGGACAGTGGCTCCTTGGTTGCTCTTGTGCAGGGGATGGCGGGGCCGGCCGGCTGGGCGCGAGGGCTCGGACCGGAAGGTGTTCTGGCTGGTCAGCCGACAATTTTTGGTTGCTGCGGTGGTGTCTTGCGGGCCGCGTGGGATCCCGCTGAGCCCGCAGCGCGGAAGCCGGTCAAAGGCAGGCGCACTTCGACGGACTTGCCGCCGCCGTCCGCGTCAGCCGGCATACGGATGGGGCCGCCCGCGTCGGCGGTCAGGGCCTGCACCAGCCACAGTCCCCGCCCGCCTATCTGATTGAGATCCCAGCGGAGGACGGCCGGGCAGAGCCGGGTGTCGGTCATGAACGGACAGCACCAGCTCACCGTCCTCCAGCATCAGTACGACATCCGCCGTCGGCGAAGAACCCGCCGCATGCCGGACGACATTGGTGACCAGTTCGCTCACCGCGAGCACAACTGTCGCCACGACTTCCGCCTCGGGCCGCAGGCCCTATACCTGAAGCTGGGCAGCGACCTCGCCGCGGGCGGCCGGCCCGGCCTCTGCCTCGGCGCTCACCGTGAAAGACGGTCGCCGACCGGTCACCAGTACCGCTGGCGAAGATGCCGGAACAGCGTTCGTGCTGCGCTCCTGCACCAGAGCGGGGGCTGCGCACATCAGCGGGTCCGGGTTGTGCATGCCCTGTCGGAGTACGTCATGAGGAGGGGACCAGACACCCCGTCGCGGAGGTGAGTGTCGTACGGCTCGCCGTGCCTGAGGGTCTGGATGCGGCGGACGCAGATCATGACGTCGGTCTCCTCGTGATCGAACAGGGGGCTTCAGCGCGTGCAGCACGCAGGGAACCCGCTGGCGGCATCTCCGGTGTCAGAGAGCGGTCCGGTCGATCGGGCATGCCGGACGGCTTCGGGAACAGCAGTGGAGCCCTGCTGCACAAGGACCGTACGGAGACTCAGCGCGGCCCTACAACGAATGTGCACGAACTTGCACGAGCATCACCCGAGAGCGTCGATGGCCGTCGTGATCAGCCTCCGGGCAGAGACTCCATAGACGGCCAACTCCGCCAGAGCGCTGAACGTCCGCTCGTATTGGGTGATCTCTCTGGGCTGGGTCACGGTGATCTCGGCGGTGACCAGCTCGACGAGGACCCGTTCCTCGTCGAAGATCCAGAAGCCTTCCACGGGCCACATGCCGCGGGCCGTGTCAGAGGGGATGACTCCAGGCTCACCTGCGGAGTACGGCGGCCTGGAGAAGGTGACCGAGCTGGCCGGCCATGACGTCATCCGGCGCGATGCGAGCGCGCAGCACGGACTCCTCCACCAGGAACGCGAATGTGTGCCCGCTCTGGTACAGCACCTTCTGCCGCTCGATGCGCGCGGCGACCGCGGCGTCCGTGTCGTCCGGGATCCTCTGGAACGCGATGATCGCGCCCATCAGGGCCCGAGCGTACGGCGCTGTCTGGAGCAGGCCGGGGATCACTCCTGGTTCGTAGGCCCGGACGTGCTGGGTTCTTTCGTACAAGGGCACGGCGGCTTCTTGCGACTGGCGCATGCCGGCGCGGGTCTGCTGGCGCCACTCGACGTACATGGCGTCGAGGCCGCGGGCGGAGGCGATCAGGTCGGGGATCTGGTCCTGGGCGCCGCACAGCAGAGCCCAGGACCGGATGTCGTCGTCGGACGGGGGTGTCCTGCCGTGTTCCAGCCGGGAGCACTTCGACTCGTGCCAGCCGGCCCGGTGCGCGAGTTCGCGGGCGGTGATACCGGCGTCCTTGCGGATCGTCCGCAGACGCGCGCCGAATGCTTCCCGGGCCTGTTGGATGCTGGAGGACGGTGAGGGCATGGAGAGGTCGTACGGGTCAGGCGGGGAGGTACTCGGCGTGTGGGACCGATCGCTTCCAGACGGCTTCGAACGCCGCAGCGCACAGCTCGACGACGCCTGGGTCTTCGGTCACTTCGAGGCCGCCTTCCGGTGGCCATTCGCCGTCGCCCGAGAGGTGGATGATGAGTGCTACTTGGGAGTCGAAGAGCCAGAAGTCGTTGCCGGGCAGCGCGAGGTCGGTGGCCCGGCGACGAGGCAGCCACCGGACGTCCTCACCTGCGGCTGCATTGTGTTCCTCGGTGGCCTCGTACTCGAAGCGTACGTAGTCGCTGACCGGCTCCGAGACGATACGGGCCCGCTGAACGGAGACGCCGCGCCGGACGCTGTCGCGTACCAGGTTCGCCCACCACTCGTCTTCCGGAGTGTTCAGCGCCGGCTCACCCTTCTGCCAGGCGACGAACGACGGATCGCTGCGCATGTAGCTGTCGCGCATCTCCAGGTGCACGGCCGACGTGCGTGCACGGCGGAAGAGAGTGTCGAACTCAGACTCCGTCGCCACCTGTGACCTCCGGGAAGAACTGCATCATGCGTCGAGGGAATTCGATCACGGTTTCGTGGTCGGGGATGTCCATCTGGCCGAGCCGGGCGGTGTCGGTGACCTTCCAGCCCTGAAGGACGTAGTTGTCGGTCTCGTCGTCGTAGTAGACGGTAGGGGAACCGCCGTTCTTGCTCTCAGGGTCCTTGCCGAGCTTGTGCAGAGCCATGATCCGTCCTGTTCGTCGAGGTGGACGAGTGACTTCTCCGAGCTTGCGCGCGAGGCGGCGTCCTCCGCCAGGAATGTGCACGAACTTGCATCCATTTTGGCGTCGGGCCCTGTGTGACGGCGCTCTTTGAGCTCGCAACGGTCCAGGCGCCCGATGCACTTCGCGTGTGTGCACGGAGCCGGGCCAAGCGCGCGGAAAAGGCCGACGGCTCGGGCTTGTGGGTGTCCCGTCCCCCTGTAGCAGCGAGTATCCGGGGTCGGTCGAGCACGTCAAGGGCGCTCCCTACCGGTCGCGTCACTACGTGACCGGCCTTCGGCCGGCCCTTGACCTGCCCGACCTCTGGGCCCCGGACCCAGGCAGCTATCAGGGGGACGGGGGAGGTGTGGGGAGGGCTGCGCGCTCAGCGCTGGCCGCGGGTGATGGACGCTCTTAGTTTGCTGGCAGATCTCATCAAAGTGGCAGCTCAAGGCGATTTCGATATTGACTCAAAACCCTTAAATCTGTAAGATTGTCTTTGTTGGTCGGGGAGGGCAACCCTGACTAACGCCCCACGAAGACCTTCGGAGGAGACCTCTGTGACCATCTCTCAAATCCCACACTCGCTACACCGCAACGCCTCGCTGCGCGACCTCGCGAACGTCCTGCACGAACAACAGGACCGCAAGCTGGACATCATTGCTCCCGCGCCCACTATCCGTGCCGAAGCCGGACACCTCATCGTCCAGGGCGCCGACCACAAGATCAGCGCGGACGGGGTCACCGCTTGCCCTGGCACCTTCCAGCCCACCGAGGTCTGCGACAACGGCATAGCGGAGAAGCTCGGCATTCCGTCCGGATACCTTCGCCGTACCCGCCGGGAAGCCCCTGACCTGTGGGACGCGAACGTCAATGGCTGGCTCAGCCGTTCCCAGAACCGGTCGTTCATGGTGCGCACCCTGCGTCCTCACGCCGGTGGGGCGGGCGTCGCCCGCGCCTTCCTGTCCAACGGGTACCGCATCATCGACAACTACGACATCCTGACCGCCGCACTCGACGGAGTACGGCAGGCCAAGGCGCACGTCCGCGTGCACAGCTGCGACCTGACCGACCAGCGCATGTACATCCGTATCGTCGCCGACGAGATCCGCGCCTACGCTCCTGAGCTGTTGCGGAACTACCGTTCCCCGTTCAGCGGGAACCGTGGAGCCGACAACCCCACGGTGTTCGCCGGCCTCCAGATCAGCAACTCCGAGACCGGCTGCGGCGCGTTCACCATCGTGCCCCGGCTCATAGTCGAGGTCTGCGACAACGGGCTGACCATCACCAAGGACGCCACCCGCAACGTCCACATCGGCGGGCGGCAGGACGACGGCATCGTCAAGTGGAGCGACCGGACCCGGGCCCGCACGCTCGATCTGGTCACCTCGCAGACCGCGGACGCCGTCCGTACCTTCCTCAACCCCGACTACATCGGCCGCCAGCTACATTCCCTCCAGGCCGCCGCCGCAGTCCGGATCAAGGACCCGGAGGCCACCATCACGACCGTGGCCCAGCGCCTCAAATTCACCGAGGAGCGCCGCAAAGCGATCCTCAACCACTTCATCGAGGGTGCCGACATCACGGCCGGTGGAGTACTCCACGCCGTGACATCCGTGGCCCAGACCCTGCCGGACGCGGACCAGGCCCACGAGATGGAGTCGACGGGCTTGCGCGCCATGGAACTCGCCGCAGCCTGCTGAGCCCGGCCCCGTGGTGTCCCGTCGAGGTCGGGCGCCGCGGGGACTCGACCTCTGTACGGGGTCCAGCAGCACGGAGACCTTTTCCTTTTCCGACGCCTGCGGGCGGACTCGACTCCGCCCGCAGGCCCGCCCCCATGCCCGTCGGCCAGGAGGACGCCCCGTTCCGTATCGGGCCCTCGGACGACCGGCTGAAGGAACCATCTGCATGCGCACCACCACCCTCCTGCACACCGGGCTCGACGTTCCCGCCGAGCCGTTTCTCCAGGTCGCCGCCTACAACGAACTCACCACGTCGGAAGGCGTCGCCTTCATCGCCACAGTCCGCATCGGTCCTCGGCTGGCCGGTGTCATCGAGCAGTCCGCCCGTGACCCGCACCCGCATTTCATTCCGGCCGATCGCAAACGCTTCGGTCATCCCGACTTCGACCGCTTCGTTGATGTCTGCCGAATGGACGGCAAGCCGGTCACTGCCCACGAGGTGCTGGACTGGCTGGTGGACGAGTACACGACATCGGTCGCCCTCGGTGCCCAACTTGAACGCGGCGCGACCCTGGCCCGCCAGATGGCAGACCACCACGTCGTGGACTGGACGCCTGTCCCTGTGCCACGAGACACCGACCACCGGGCGCTGGTCGCTGCCCGACTCGACCATCACCCGGACACCACCTGGCAGATCTGGGTCGGCTACCGCTGGGAACCCCTCGATACGGCGCCGAGCACCTGACCACTGCGGGCCGTGGCCTGCCGCGCATCGACCACGTCGGACCACGAGCGCAATCCGCCGCCTCTACCGCAGGTGGAGGGCGCGTCTGCGTCCACCCCGTTCCACTGCACCAGCCCGGAGAGCACCACCTGATGACCATCCTGAACGCGACCCTGATGCTGGCCCAAGCCACCGAGCACGCCGACATCGCCCGCCAGCTGGCCCGTCACGCCGAATGACCGTTCCCGTCGACATACCGGCTCCCGAGATCAGCCCCATCACACCCCCACCTCCCAGCCACACCAGCGCAGTCACCGCCAACGTCACCGCCGCCGTTCTCGGTCTGGCCGCGTTCAGCGCCAGCTACGTGCACGTCGTTCGTCTGGCCAGGCAGTCCGGCCAGACCGGATGGGTCGCGTACGCCATCGCCACCAGCATCGAGCTGATGGCGATGGCTGCCATCGCCGAGATACGGCACCGCGGCCAGCGCGGCGAGCCCGCCCGCTGGCCGCGGTGTGTCCTGGTCCTGGGCACCGTGATGAGCCTCGGCGCGAACCTCGCCACGGCGAAGGTCAGCCCCTGGGGATACATCATGGCCGCCTGGCCCTCACTGGCCTTCCTCGCCGTCGCGGGCATCGTCGAGACCCGCTCCCCGGAGCAGGGCCGTACGAAAGAGGTGAATGCTCCGGCCGCTCGCCCGTACGTACGGGAGACGACACCCGCCGCATGCACACAGCCGGACGCACCCCGTACGCGTACGGAGCTGGCTCCGTACGCCAAGGACCCGCACGTACGGACCGAGCCCACCGAGCCCGACACTGCGGTACGTACTCCCGCCGTAGGCGGACACACGGACGACCCCACACATCAGCAGCCCACCCCCTCGCGAGGACTGGACGACGAGGCGACCAGGGACAGCGCGCCCGCCAGGTCCACAGGAGGCCTGTACGGGGAACCCCGAATCCACCTGACCGTCCCACCCGGCAGGACATTGTCATCGAGCTGGTCAAGGCGATGAGCCAGGACGCGACGTGGCAACCGGACTACGCCGAACTCATCGCCCGCACCGGATACAGCCGCTCCTGGTGCGAAAAACGCGTCGCTCAGGCCCGCCAACGTATGGCCGCTGTCGCCGCCCGCAGGACCCCGACTCCGCCTGCCGAGGCCATCCGTGCGGAACCGCCCCGTACAGCCGTGTCCGTACACCCCCTGCTTATGGACGCCACCCGTACGTCCCGCACACTCAGCAACGCAGAACTGGATGAGTACCAGCCGCCGCCGCACCCGTACGTGGCTGCGTCGCTTTCGGAGAACTGCTGAGTCCCGCTCGCTTTATCCGACTCTTTCCCGGCGCCTCGCACCTGACCCGCGTTGGGGAGGGGGTGCCGACTAGTGCTGGATTCCTCATTCCGAGAGTGGGCAACCCAGCAAGCGCGGAACGTGGCAGCAGACCTGGGCACGCGCATGGAATCCCTACGGTTCCTGCTACGCGACCGCGACAGCAAGTACGGGCAGTCCTTCGACGCCGTCTTCCAGTCCGACGATGTGGAGATTCTCAAGAGCGCGCCACGAGCTCCCCGAATGAACGCCCACGGCGAGCGAGTGATCGGCAGCATCCGACGCGAGGCCCTCGATCACATCCTGATCACGAGCGAGGCCCACGCTCGGCAGGTTCTGGCCTCCTTCCAACAGCGCTACAACGGGCATTGGCCCCATCGGGTCCGCCATCAGCTACCGCCGGACTCCGTCCAGCAGCCCGCCACCGTGCACAACCTCGATACGCATAGACGCCTGCGCACTCGCATCCTCGGCGGCGCCATTAACGAGTACCGCTACGCCGCTTGACCAGCAGCTATGGCTTTCCGAGCTTCACTCGATGAGCTCGGCTGCCGCGTCGCCGAATGACAGTTCCGTTTGGCGGCCGTGGGCAGGAACGACCGGGAGATGCGTCAAGCCGTTGGGGATGAGATGCCGCAGTGATTCTCTGCTATTGGCCGTGGTGAATGGGCTCCGCAGTCTCGGACAGGCGGCGGCCGGTGCCGCCCCACACCGTGGCGACGATCTCTGCGGCGATGGACACGGCGGTCTCCTCCGGGGTGCGCGCCCCGAGATCGAGGCCGATCGGTGAGGACAACCGGGCGAGCTCGGCTTCGGTGACGCCCTCCTCCCGCAGCCGCCGCAACCGGTCCTCATGGGTGCGTCGGCTGCCCATGGCACCGATGTAGCCGGCCGGGGTGCGCAGCGCCAGCTTCAGCAGGGGCACGTCGAATTTCGGGTCGTGCGTGAGCACGCACAGCACCGTCCGCGCGTCGATGTCCACCGAAGCCAGGTAACGGTGCGGCCAGTCGACGACCACCTCGTCGGCGTCCGGGAACCGCTTGCGCGTGGCGAAGACCGGACGGGCGTCGCACACGGTGACGTGGTGGCCGAGGAACTTGCCGATCCGGGCGACGGCGGCAGCGAAATCGATGGCGCCGAAGACAATCAACCGTGGCGGCGGAGCATAGGACTCCACGAAGACCACGATGTCGTCGGCACGGCGCTGCCCCTGTGCCCCCAGCCGGAGAAGGCCGGTGGTGCCGTGCTGGAGCATGCCCCGCGCGCCCTCAAAAACGGCGCGTTCCAGAGGTTCGTGGCCGAGCGAGCCATGGGTGCCGTCGTCTCCGGCGATCAGCCGGGTGCCGGGCTCGGCCCCCTCCACTACGGTGGCCAGCGCGATGGGTGACCGGTCGCGGATCGCACGGGCCACCCGTTCCAGATCGAGGCCGCACGTCTCGTCCATCCGGGTGACGAGTATGTCGAGGACACCGCCGCAGGTCAGGCCGATGGCGAAGGCGTCGTCGTCCTGCACGCCGTAGGTCTGCACCACCGGTTTCCCGGTGTCCAGCACCTCCAGGGCGAGCTCATGCACCGCTCCTTCGACGCAGCCGCCGGACACACTGCCGACCACCTCGCCGTGTTCGGACACCGCCATCGCAGCGCCCGCCGGACGCGGCGAGGAGTTCCAGGTGCGCACGACGGTGGCCAGGGCGAATCGAACGCCCGCGCGCTGCCAGGCGAGCAGGTCGTCCACGATGTCCCGCATGCCGGGACTCCTTCCATATTTCCGCCGCCGGTCGCTTGTCGTCAGGTGACCGGCGGCACGCTGGTCCGGGCCACCGCAACCGTGCCCGCTGTGCCGTCCCGCGCGTCGGCTATCGGCGCACCGCCCACACGACGAGCGCTGCGGTTATCAGCGATACCGCGCCCGCGCCGATCCGGATGCGCCAACTGGCGGCCAGGAGCTTCACGACGTTGATGTCCCCCGCGGCAGCCGGGGCGGGCACCTCCGCACGGACGGCGGTACCACCCGTCGCCGGGGTGGACAGCCCGGCCCCCTGCGTCCCGGCGCTCCCCGTACCGGCCTCGCCCGCTTCGGGTATCCGGGCGTCCACCGAGGGCGCGGACAACTGGGCGGCCAGGTTGTCCGCGAAGGTCCGCACCAGCTTCTTGGCCACGTCCCCCAGGACGCTGCGGCCGAACTGGGCTGCTTTGCCCGTCAGGTTGAGCGTGGTGTCGACGTCGACCCGTGTGGTGCCGAGGGGGGTCTCGGTCAGCTGGGCCAGGATGGTGGCCTCGGCCCGGCCCGAACCGCGCTGCTCCTTGCCGGTGGCCAGCAACCTCAGGCGCCCCTCCGACTCGTCCGTGTCGGTGATGCTGACCGAACCGGCGTACTGGGCGAGGATCGGGCCGATCTTCAGCTTGACCCGGCCCTGGTAGGTGTCGCCGTCACGGCTGTCCAGCGTGGCGCCGGGCATGCACGGGGCGATGTGCTCGACGTCCAGCAGTGCCTCCCAGGCCCGCTCGCGCGGAACCGGGATCTCGAAGGATGTAGCTATCTGCACCGGATTGATCCTTTCTTGAGCGGAGGGTGACTCGTTATCTGGTGAGGCCCGCCTGGTCCAGCAGGGTCCAGATATGCGTCGGGCTGAGCGGCGTCGTGACCAGATGCTCGGCGATCTCCGGCACCGCTGCGGCGACGGCGTTGGCGATGGCGGCCGGGGGTGGGATGGTGCCGCTCTCTCCCAGCCCTTTGAAGCCGCCGGGGGTGATCTGGCTCGGTGTCTCGACGTGCTCGATGACGATGTCGGGCACGTCCTCCGACAGCGGGACGATGTAGTCCAGGTAGGTCGTGGCGGTCGGCTGGCCCTCCTCGGAGAAGGTGCACTGCTCGTGCAGGGCCCCGCCGAGGCCCATCGTGACGCCGCCGTACGTCTGGCCCTCCGCGATCAGCGGGTTGACGACGACACCCGAGTCGTGGACGACCCAGTAGTCCTCCACCCGCACCTTGCCGGTGTCGAGGTCCACCGCGACCTGCGCGCCGTGGGTCGCGTAGCCGAAGGTGATGCCGGCCGGGTCGTAGTCCACGGTCTCCTGGAGCTGGATCTGGTCGAAGTCGGCCCGTCCCCAGCCCATCCAGCCTCGGTGGGCGACCTCGGCCCAGGTGACCGACCTCCTGTCGGGTGCCTGGAACGTCTCGCCGTCGAAGACCACGTCGTCCGCCGCGCAGCCGAGGGCGGAGCCGGCCAGGACGCGCATCCGGGTGCGCAGCCGGTCGGCGGCTGTCCACAGGGCGCCGCCGGCCAGGGCCAGCGACCGGCTCGCCTGCGCGGCGATGTTCGAGTAGGGGGCGGTCGCGGTGTCGCCGAGTTGGACACGGACCCGGGACGGTGGCACGCCGAGGCGTTCGGCGGCGATCTGGGTCAGCGCGGTCTCGATGCCCTGGCCGACGGAGGTCACACCGGAGAACACCGTGACGCTGCCGTCCTCGTTGACCCGGATCGTTGCCGCTTCCCAGCCGCTCCAGTGGATCTGGAACATCTCCAGCAGGGCGGTGGGAGCGAAGCCGGTGATCTCCACCATGGCGGCCAGACCGATCCCGCGCCGCACCCGTCCCTCGGAGGGCCGGGCCGTCCCCGCGGCGATCGCGGCGGCCTTGTCGAGGACCTGCGGGTAGTCGCCGTTGTCGTACGGCACCTGGGTGTGCGTCAGGTGGGGGAGTTGGTCGGCAGTCAGCATGTTCTTGCGCCGCAACTCGACGGGATCGATACCGAGTTCGCGAGCTGCCTCGTCCACTAGGCGTTCCCGGATCCACGTGCCTTCCTGCATGCCGTAGCCCCGGAAGGCGGCGGTGGGGGGCGTGTGGGTGTACCAGCCGGTGACGGTGGCACCGGCCTTGTCGTACCGGTACGGTCCCTCGACCATCAGTCCGGCGACCTGGAATGGGCCGCTGCCTCCGGTCCCGGACCCGGCGAACGCGCCGACATCGCCGTGCAGATCGGTGTGCAGAGCGAGGAACCGGCCGTCGGCGTCCAGGGCGAGCCGCGAGCGGCTGTAGGTGCCCCGGCCCTGGTAGCTCGCGGTCAGGGCCTCGCTGCGGTCCTCGATCCACTTCACCTTGCGGCCGATCACCTTGGCGGCCAGGCAGACGATCGCCTCGTCGGCGAAGAGGGAAGCCTTCTGTCCGAAGGAGCCGCCGACGTCGGGAGCGACCACGCGCACCTGGTCCGCGCGCAGGCGTAGTGCTTTGGCGAGGTCCTGGCGCACCAGGTGGGGGACCTGGGTGCTGGAGACGGCGGTCAGCTGCTCAGTGGCGGGCACCCATTCGGCGACGATGCCGCGCGGTTCCATCGGGCTGTGGCTGATCCGGGGCACCGCGAGCTGCCGCTCCACCACATGGGCGGCGGACGCGAAGACCTCTTCCAGTGTGTCGAGCGGGTCACCGAAATGGATGCTGCCCACTTCGTTGGTGCCCAGGTCGGGGTAGACCAGGGAGGCGTTCGCGCGGGCGCCGTCGACGCCGACCACGGCGGGGCGGTCGTCGAAGTCGAGGTCCACCAGCTCGGCCGCGTCCTCGGCCGCGGCGCGGCTGGCCGCGATCACCACGCCGATGGGCTGGCCGACGTAGCGGACCTGCCGCTCGCCGATCGCCATGTCGATGGGCCGCTGCCCCATCAGCAGCCAGCTGCACGGTACGGAGTCGACGAGCGGAGCGATGTCGTCGGGGCCGAGGACGAGGGCGACTCGCTCGTCGGCGAGCGCGGCGGAGGCGTCGAAGTGCACCACCTCGCCGGAGGCGATGGGGCTGCGCAGGACGGCCGCGTGCAGGACGCCGGATTGGTCGAGGTCGTCCACGTAGTGGCCGTGGCCCCGGAGCATGCGCTCGTCCTGCACCCTCGGCAGAGGCTTGCCGATCAGGCCGTCGGCACGTTCCCGCAGGCCATCGGCCGCCGTCGGTTCCTGTGCCGTTGTCAGTTTCTGGGCCGTCATCGCTCGCCCGCCTTCTCGCTCCACCGCTGCCGGATCGCAGCGCGAATCCCGACATAACCGGTGCACCGGCAGACATGGCCGCCGAGCACCTCCGTCTCGGCCTCCTCGACGGGGACGTCCTCGCGCTCGGCGGCGGTGACGCTCATCAGGATGCCCGGGGTGCAGAAACCGCACTGCAAACCGTGCTGGTCGCGCATGGCGCGCTGGAAGCCGGACAGTTCGTCGCCGTCGGCGAGGGACTCTACGGTCTCCACGCTGCGGCCCTCTGTCTGGACGGCCAGCATCAGACAGGAGCGCACGGGCTCGCCGTCCAGAAGCACCGTGCAGGAACCGCAGACGCCCTGCTCGCAGCCGACGTGGGTGCCCGTCAGGCCCAGATCGTGGCGGAGGAAGTCACTGAGTAGTGTGCGCACTTCGGTGGTGGCGGCCCGGGGTGAGCCGTTTACCGTGCAGCTGACCTTCCTGGTGTGGTTTGTCATGCCGGCATCTCCTCGAACTTGTCGGCCAGTCTGCGCACCAGCGTGCGCAGCAGTCCTCTGCGGAAGGCGGCCGTACCGTGCTGGTCGGCGGGCGGGTCGACCTCGGCGGACGCGGCCTGGACAGCGGCCTCCACCGAGGCCCGCAGCGGGCGGCCGACCAGGGCCGTTTCGAGGCCGATCAGGCGCAGCGGCCGGTCAGCGACCCCCGCAGCCGCGGCCCGGGCCTCGGTGACCACGCCGTCGGCGATGCGCAGGCCGAGGCAGAGCCCGGCGAACGGGAAGTCGCCCTGCCGCCGGGCGATCTCGTCGTAGTGGAAGGTCATCCCTGGGTGCCGGGGGAAGTCCGCCGAGACGAGCAGTTCATCCGCATTCTTTTCAGTGACGAACACCGACTCGAAGAAGTCCTCGGCCGGCACCGTACGCTCGCCGGATTTCGACAGCAGGCGCAGCCGGGCGCCGAGGGCCACGGCGACGGTGGGCAGCTCGGCGGCCGGGTCGGCGTGGCAGAGGGTGCCACCCATGGTGGTGCGATTGCGAATCTGAGGGTGCGCGACGTGCCGTACGGCGGCGGGCAGGACCGGGATCGCGTCGGCCACACGGGCGTCGCGCTCCAGGCCGGACAGTCGCGTGGTGGCGCCGACCGTCACCGACCCGGGCGAGATCTCGATGCGGTCGAGGCCGTCCACCCGGTTGAGGTCGATGATCACCTCGGGTCTGGCCAGCCGCATGTTCAGGAGCGGGATCAGGCTCTGGCCGCCGGCCAGCAGGGACGCGTCCTCCTGTTCTCGGGCGAGCAGGTCGAGGACTTCGTCCACGGTTCGGGGATCGTGGTAGGCGAACTCCGGAGGCTTCATGGTGGGCTTCCTTTGTCGGCGGAATGCGGTCGGCCGAGTGTGCACATAAATGCATGCACTTGAGCCGCTATGAAAAGGAGTCAGGGAGCCGCCAGCAGGGCCCCCGCGTTCGGCGCGACCGGTTCGAGGCCGAGCGCCCGCAGGGTGCGCCAGACGGTCGCTGCCGACGCCGAGAGGACGGGGATGTCGAACTGGTCCTGAACCGGCTGGAGCGCAGGAAGGGACGGCATCTGCACACAGGCGCTGAGCACCAGCGCGTCGACGCCCTTCGTGTTCACCTTGCCCGCGAGGTCGACGAGCCCCGCGGGATCGAGCCGGCCCACGGCAAGGTTGTCCGCGACCTCCAGGCTGAGAGCGTCCTTGACCTCGATGTCCTCCGCCTCGATGTAGTCGCAGACCATCCGGGTCAGCGGCTTCATGTAAGGGGCGATGACCGAGATCCGCCGGGTTCCGAGGTGGTGCAGGGCCTCGACGAGCGCACCGGCCGAGGACACCACGGGTGTCGACGCTCCGGACACGGCTTGCGCGGTGGAGCAGAGCCTCGGCTCGGACGACCGGTGGTAGCCGGCGCCCTGCGCCATGATCGCGACCAGACAGGCGTAGGCCATCACGTCCACCCGGGCGTCAGCGAGTTCGGCCGCGCACCGGACGGACTGCTCATCCATCGCCTTGAGCTGGTCAGGCGTCACATGCTGCATCCGCATCCGCGCCGAGTGAAAGGAAAAACGCTCAGGGCGGATCTCCTCCCGGGCACGCAGCATGGCCGGGATCTCCGTCTCCATGGTGGTGTTCGAGCTGGGGACGATCAGGCCGACCCTGATGGGTGTCACGTTGCACCTTCCTGGAGGGGAAACCCCTGGGGCTCCGGGATGTACTGAATGGTCGTGGTGGTGAGGGGCGGCAGTACGCGGGCGTCGCCGCGCCGCCAGCGGATCGTGGTGCGGCAGTCGGCCTGGCGGCCCGACGGCGGCTCGATCTCGATGCCGACCCCGCGTGCCGCGACCAGCAGCGGGCCGAACGCGTGGTCCTGCTCCTTGTCCAGGATCATCCCCATCGCCGCGTCGATGAGGTGGAATTCAAGGAGCTGTTTGGCCAGTTCGGCGTCGCGGTCGCGGATCGCTGCCAGGAAGACCCGGTCGACATGGGTGAAGTTCTCGGGAACCTCGGGACGTGAGAAGTACAGGCGCTGATGCCGGTAGATCTTCAGGTGCAGGGATCTGGTGACCTCCCGGAATGACGCCGGGTAGTGGTTCAGCGCCAGTTCGTGGAAACGCAGATGCGCCTCCTGGTAGTCCCGCTGACGGTGGCGGTTGCTGTCCATCTCGTCCAACGCGTCTTCCATCGCGACGAGTTCGCCGTTGCTGAGGTCGGCCGTGATCGCCGCCACGGTCGGCGGTTCGATCAAAAGACGCATGGCATAGCACTCCTCGACGGCCTCGACGCTCGCCGGAGCGACCTGCATGCCGCGATTGGCCTCGGAGATCACCAGGCCGTCGGCTTCGAGCCGGTGCAGAGCCTCGCGCAGGGGGGTACGGCTGACGTCCAGTTCGGTCGCCAGCGCACCCTGCGACAGGCGCAGACCGGGCGGGTAGTGGCCCTCGATGATCCGTTCCCGCAGTGTCCGGTGCACCTGGTCCACGGTGTCACCGGGGCGTTCCTTGGCCATCAGTCCTGCTCCTTGTCCGAGGAACCGAGGTTGACGGCGAACAGCTCGGTGAATTTCTCCGGCTCCTGCGCCGCCACGATCTCCAGTTGCATTGCGTCGAGCAGGATGCGGTAGTTCTTCTTGGGCACGCTCAGTTCCAGACGCTCGCCCTGGCGCGTCCACACCTTGCGCACCAGGACATCGGTGAACTCATTGGCGATACGCACGGTTTCTCCGGTGCGGACCGTGCCATCGTCTTGGCGGTCGGCGGTGCTCATCCTGTCTCCTCGCGACATCGTGTCAGTGTGCGCCGATGATCCGCACGTCGGCAGCGTAGGCATCGGGGCGCACGCTGCGCAGCACGGGCAGCGTCTGCCGCGCCTCGGCCGCCTTCCCCAGGTCGAGTTCGACGACCTGCCAGGCGCGCTTCTCCTCCCCCAGATCGGCCAGCACGGTCCCCCAGGGGTCCACGGCCAGCGCGTGGCCGTAGGTCTCGAAGGCGTCTTCCTCCCCGTGCACCGTCGCTGAGGCGATCACGAAGGCGGCGTTCTCGATGGCCCGCGCGCGCAGCAGCACCTCCCAGTGCGCCTGGCCGGTGGTGCGGATGAAGGCGGCGGGTACGAGGACGACCTCCGCCCCGGCCAGGGCGAGGCGCCGGTACAGCTCGGGGAAGCGGACGTCGTAGCAGATGGTGATCCCCACCTTGACGCCGCCCACCAGGGCCAGCGTCGGTGCGACTCCCGCCCGTTCGACGTTCGACGCCTCGAAGGACTGCCCGTTCACTCGGGCGTCGAACAGGTGGATCTTGTCGTATCCCCCGGTGACGCTGCCGTCGGCGGCGATGAACAGGGCGGTGTTGTACAGCGCTCCGCTGTCGTCGCGGCGTTTCACGCCCCCGACGACGACGGCGCAGCCCGCGGCCGCGGCGGCCTCGCGCAGGGAGCCGATCTCGGGACCGTCGACGCTCAGCGCCGCGTCCCGCATCTCGGCGTTGGTCCCGAGCATCAGACCGTTCTCGGGCAGCAGGATCAGATCCGGACGCTCCGCCGCAGCCTCGCGGACGATCTGCGTCGCCACGGCCACATTGGCGGCCACGTCCCGCGTCGCGTGCCACTGGGTGAGTGCGACCCGCAGCCGCCGGTTTTCCCCCGTCACCGCGTCAGACATCGGTCGTCTCCTTGGCGGGCAGCAGCATGTTCACGACCGTCCAGCCACCGCCGGACGCCTCCATCGGCTCGTACGCGTACACCTCGCCGCGCACGCCGGGGCCGACGAGGCCCAGCATGATCAGCCAGTTCAGGAACTCGTACTGCCCGTGGTCGAGCAGGGCGTACGGCTCCAGATTGCCGAGGTCGAGGCCGCGGCCGGCTTGGAGCAGCTCCAGGACGTAGGTGTCGAACTCGATGTCGACGAAGCCGAACTTGCCGGGGTCGAGCCAGTGCGACAGGCCACCCGTCGCGAGCATCGCCACCCGCTTCGGGCGGTTGTCGACGACGAGGCGCAGCACCTCGCCGAAGGCGCGGGCACCGAACGGCGAGAACGAGCGGGCGGGCTGGGTGATGATCGGGATGACCGGCAGGTCGGGGCGCGGCAGCAGCTGCCGCAGCGGGACGATCAGGCCGTGGTCGAGGTCGACCTGCGGTGCCTCCTCGACCTCCAGTCCCTCGGCGCGCATCGCGTCGACGATCGCGCGGGCGTAGGAGGGGTCGCCGGTGAGGGTGAGGTCGAGGTCCGGGCGCTTGAAGAAGGCCATCGAGCCGGTGTGCGCCTGCCCGGTGCCGACGACGAAGGCGCCGGTGCAAAAGCTCTGGAAGTGGCAGTCCGCGGTCACGATCAGGACCTCGGGGTCGGCCGCGGCCAGGTTCTCCTTCAGCCGCTGGTATCCGTCGGTGAGCCGCCGCACGCTGTCCTGCGGGTCGATCTCCGGGCGGGCCAACAGGTCCGGAACGTGTGAACAGCCTCCGGCGAACACCAGGTTGGCCGGGACATCCGGGTCGGGCAGCGGGGTGGTCGTGTCGGCCTGGAAGCGGCCGGTGTTGGCCGAGTCGGCGAGGTCGTCCTGGAACCAGCGGCTGACCAGGATGGTGACGCCGTCGTTGACCCCGGCCGAGCGCAGCCGGTCGCGGTCGCCCCGGCCGATCACGTCGGCCCACTCGGCGTCGAGGCCGAGGGTGGCGCCGACGCCGTGCGGGTCCGCCTTGAACCGGGCGAGCAGGTCGGTGTCCTTGCCGAGGGCGAGGATCGCGGTTTCCAGCGTCTTACGGTCCATGGTCACGCACTCACCAGTTGGCCGTCCTGTACGACCGCCGTGCCGTCGATCTCGACGGTGCAGCCGCGCATGGGGATGTCGAGGTGCGCCGGGGTCTCGCGGGCGGCGAACCTGTTGGGTCCGGTGGACCACATGAAGTTGCCGGGTGTGGAGCGCAGTTCCTGCCCGTACAGGGTGCGTGGGTCGTACACGTCGAAGGCCGACCAGCGGGCGGTGGGGTGCAGTCCCCAGCCGCAGTGGGAGATGGCCCACACCTCGGGGTCCTCCCAGCTCTCGAAGTAGTCGCGGAGCAGGTGGGCGTCGGATCCCTCACCTTTGACGTCGGTGATGAAGCCGTCCTCGACGGTGAAGGTGACCTGGTCGCGGACGTAGCGCTGCCAGGGGATGAGCGCGTCGCCGGGCTGGAGGACGATGACGCCCTGGGCGGTTCGGTCGTGCGGGAAGCAGGCGACGAAGCCGCTCGGCCAGTGGTCCCAGCGGCCGGGCTCGTCGACATAGCCCCACTGGTGGGTGACCGGCAGGTCCTCGCCGGAGATGTCGGCGGTGAGGTCGGTGCCGGCCGCGCTCGTCACGTGCAGGACGTTGCCCGCCTTGAGCCTGGCGCCGGCGTCCTCGACGACCCGCCGCAGGTCGACCGAGCCGATGAGGCGTTCAAGGACGTTGTCCGGCTCCGCGACGAACAGCATGCGCTTGCCGTTGCCCGTGATCCGGGTGCGCACGTCGGAGTGGATCAGGCCCTCGACCGTCACGTCCACCACGAAGTCGCATTCCGCGGCGGCGGCGAGCAGCGCGGGGACCTCGCGGCCGTCGGCGGTGTAGGGCGGCAGCAGCGGGTGGGACAGGCTGGAGGCGGTGAGGACCAGGGCCCCCGCACCGAGGTCTCGGGCCGCGGAGACGGCGGCTTCGACGTATTCCGTCTTCTTTCCGACCTCACTGATCACCGCGATCGTCTCGGTGGGCTGGAGCTTGCAGAGTCGGAACTGTTCGACGAACAGCTCGCGCAGCGTCTGCGGCATGTCAATTCCTTTCTTCGGGCGCGTGATGGTCACAGGGTCGACCGGACGGCGCCGCCGTCGATGTGCCAGGCGGAGCCCGTCGTGAAGGAGGACAGTGGCGAGGCGAGGAAGGCAACGGTGTCGGCGATCTCCTCCGGCTTGGCCCAGCGGCCGAGGGGGATGTCCTTGACCACGCGGGCGATCTCCTCGTCCTGGGTGGTGGCGTTGGCCGCCGCCTTCGCCGCGACGATGGACGTCATGCGGTCCGTGCCGGTCGCACCGGGCATGAGCTGGTTGATCCGCACACCGTGGGGGGCGAGTTCGAGCGACATCTGCTGGGACAGTGCGGAGAGCGCCGCGCGCATCGCCGCCGAGAGCACGCCGCCGGGCGCGGGCTGCTTCACCCAGGTCGAGGTGAGAAAGACGATGCTGCCCGACCCCTGCTCGACCATGTGCCGGGCCCCGGCGTGGGCCAGCTGCACGGCCGGCCGGACCAGCAGGTCGTAGGCGCCCGCCCAGTCGTCGACGGTGGTGTCGAGGAACGGCATGATGGCCGGCCCGGGGGTGTTCACCACGAGGATGTCGAGCCTGCCATGCGCGGCCACCACCTCGTCGACGAGCCCGGCGGTGGCCCGCTGGTCGGACAGGTCGGCCGGGAACGCGCCGACCTGTCCGGCCGAACCGCCCAGTTCCCCGGCCGCCGCCTTCAGGCCATCGGCATTGCGGGAGCTGAGCGCCACGGTCGCGCCCTCGGCGGCCAGTCTGCGTCCGACGGCGAGGCCGATTCCCTTGCCGGCCGCGGTGACGAGGGCGACTTTGTCCTGTAGTCCCAGATCCATGACGTGACTTCCTGCTGTCGGGTTCGTTCGGTTCAGTTCGCGATCGTGATGGCGTTCTCGGGACAGTCGGCCATCGCCGTGCGGACGCGCTCCTCGTCTCCGGCGGGGACAGTGCCGTCGCCGGTCACGGCGGCATAGCCCCACTCGTCGAGCTGGAACACGGAGGGGCAGTGGTCCTCGCACGCTCCGTATCCCGAACACTTCGTCGCGTCGACGTGCGCTCTCATCGCGTTGTCTCCTTGCTGCTGTGCCGATTGCTGTGGGACGGGGCCGGCTCGGCGGACTCCGCAGGGGGTGCGACGACTCCGGCCGCGACCGCGGCCGGGAACTCGGCGGCCAGCGAGCGGGCCAGGGTCGCCGCCCCGTCGAGGAAGGCGCAGGCACCGCGCCGGGGCAGGGTGGCCCCCCAACGGGTGAGATTCGCGGCCGTGGCGGAAGTGGCGTTCCTGTCACGGAGGGTGGCCACCGCGTCCCGGATCGCGGCGGTGCCCTTGAGGCACACACCGCACTGCTGTGCGGACTCCGCGGCGTACCAGGCCGCGATGTCGGCGGCGATGGCGAGGGGGTCCTCGTCGGCGCCCAGCGCGGTGACGGCGCCGCAGCCGAGGCCAGAGCCCACGGCGCGCACGGCGTCGAAGCAGCAGGCCACCTCGGCGCGCTCCGCCGAGAGCAGTCCGCCGAACCAGCCGCCCATCAGGAAGCCGCTGGGCGGTGAGGTGAAGCCGCCGCCCGGCCCGGTGAACAGCTCCCGGACGCTGAGCCCGTACGGCACCTCGTACACCCCCGGGTGCTCGCAGGCTCCGCTCAGGGTGACCAGGGTGGTCCCCGGGGAGCCGGCGGTGCCGTGGCGGCGGTACTCCGCCGCGCCGTGCCGGGCGATCCAGGCGGCGTGGGCCAGGGTCTCCACGTTCGACACGAGGGTCGGCAGCCCGGACACGCCGGACTCGAAGGGCCGGGGCGGCTTCGCCAGGGGCAGGGCCGGGCCGCCGTTGATGGACCGGCAGACCGCGCTCTCCTCACCGGCGACGTAGGTCGGTGCCACCACGTGCACGTCGAGCCGCAGTCCGGCCGGGACGAGGCTCGCCGTGCGCAGCTCGGCGATGGCCTTTTCGACCGTGCCGACCGTCTCGGGGTGCGAGAGGTAGACGACCGCCCGGTCGGCTCCGGTGACCGCCGCCGCCAGCAGCAGGCCGTCGAGGACGGCGTGCGGCCGGTGGGTGAGCAGCCACCGGTCCTTGGCGGAGGCGGGCTCGCCCTCCTCGCCGTTGGCCACGACGACACGAGGGCAAGGCTCCGCGCCGTCGGCCACAGCACGCCACTTGACGTGGGCCGGGAAGCCCGCACCGCCCCGACCGCGCAGCAGTGCCGCCTTCAGCTCGCCGATGACGTCGTTGCAGACGACCGGTCCGTAGCTGCCGAGCGTGCGCTCGGCGGACAGATCGAGCGGACCGTTCTGGGCCTGCGGCACCACCAGCCGGGGCGTGATGGCCGGGTGGTATCCGACGTGGGCCGCCGCAACCGCCGCCGCGTTCATGATCGACTCCCGGACTGGCGGAGCATCGTCAGCACGTCGGCGACGCCGATCACGTCGCCGTACTTGGCGTCGATGTCGAGCAGGTTGGCCTGGTGCGGTCCCTGGGCCCGGTCCCCGACACACTCACGGGGCAGGAAGGTCGGCCAGCCGAGCGCGCAGGCGTCGACTGCCGTGGCCCGGATGCATCCGGAGGTGGTCGCGCCGCACACCAGTACGGAGTCGGTGCGCCACGAGGTGAGCAGTCTCGCCAGGTCGGTGCCGAAGAAGGCGGAGGCGGCGCGCTTGGCGAGCACCGGCTCGTCGGCGCGCGGGGTCAGCCGCGCGTCGACGTCCACCCAGGGCGTGCCCTCGACGAGGACGCGCAGGGCGGGCATCTTGCGCAGCCAGACGGTGCTGTCCAGTTCGTGCGGTGCGAAGGCGATGGTGGTGAAGACGACGGGCACCGAGGCCGCGCGGGCGGCGTCGAGCACCCGGGCGGTCTCGGTCACCACGGCGTCCAGGTCACAGCCGGGGGGACACTGCGGGTCGGTGAACCCGCGGATCAGGTCGACGACGACGACTGCGGGCCGGCGTCCCGGGGTGAGCCGCCCGCCGAGGCCGCTCCCGGCGTACTGCTCTTTGACCTCGTCGATCCACCCTGTCCGGGTCACAGGTCACCTCCCAGGCTTGCCTGGGCCATGCCGCGTACGAGGAGTCCGGAGTCTGCGGCGACGACGGTGCCGGTCATGGCCGCGGATTCGGTGGCCGAGCCGAGCAGGGCGTAGAGCGCTCCGTAGTCGTCGGCGTCCGGGATCGTCCCCAGCGGCAGGGCGTTCTCGGTGCCGGGCAGCACGGCGTCGGTGGGATGCTGGTCCAGCGCGCGCAGACCGGACATGACGGTCTGCGCGACACCGGGGGCGACGCCGTTCACCCGGATTCCGGGCGCCAGTTCGTAGGCGAGCTGGGCGACGAGGCCGACGACGGCGTGCTTGGCCGCGGTGTACAGCACGCCACCGCCCGAGGTGCGGTACGAGGCGAACGAGCCGGTGACCACGACACGTCCCTTGCGGGCAGCCAGTTGGCCGATCGCCGCACGGACATTGAGGAGCACCGAGCCGACGTTGCCGCGCAGGCACTCGTCGAAGGCGTCCGCCAGCCGCTCGCCGGGGATGTCCGCGAGCCGGACCGCCTGGTCCCACACGCCGACGCAGGAGACGAGAACGTCAAGGCCGCCGAATTCCTCGACGGCCTTGGCGACCATCGCCTCGCTTGTGCTCCAGGTGGAGGCGTCGCCGGCGAGTACGGCCAGCCGGCCGCCGGCGCCGAACTCGGCCCGGAGCTCGTCCAGGCGGCCCGGATCACGGTCGACGGCCACCACGGAGGCGCCCTCGGCGAGGTAACGCCGCACCACCGCACGGCCGATACCACCCGCCGCGCCGACGACCAGCGCCACCTGTTCTTCCAGCGTCCCCATGATGTTTCTGTCTCCCTCTGCGTCCCGGGGGCCCACGGCCCCTGCCGGGCGATCTTGCTCCGTCGGTGCTGTCAGGGCTCGATCGACGACTTCGGCCAGACGCCCGCGGGCGCGCGCATGATGTCGGAGTAGAACCGGAAGAGGTTGCGCTGGACGCCTTCCTCATACCGGGTCCAGTAGACGACGCCGGGGCCGGCCCAGTCCTCGACCTTCTTGGCGATGCCGACTCCGGGCTGTCCCATCTGGTAGTTCAGCTTGAAGTCGAGTAGTTCGGCGGCGACCGAGCGGCCGGTGCGGCCGACGGTGATCCACGGCTCGGTGTCGTCCATCTCGAAGGCGCCGCCCATCGAGAAGGTGCCGAGTCCGGCCTTGTACGAGCGGTCCTTCTGTTCCGGCGTCATGTTCTTGTAGGCACAGAACCAGTTCCACACCTCGACCTGGCCGGGGCCGTGCGGCTGCCAGGTGCGAATGGTGAGGACTCCGGTGGGGGCGTGGTGGGCCCCGTCCTCGGTCATGGGCAGGGCGAGGATCGAGAAGTTCGGGAAGACGTTGCCGACGAACACCCGCGAGCGGCGGGCCACGTCAAGCTGGTGCTCGCTGATCCGCGAAGCGTTGAAGGTCTCGACCAGGTCCTCCGGATAGCCGAAGAACTTCGGTCCCGGCTCGTCCTCGGTGGGCGCCATCGAGAACGACAGGGAGTGTCCGGGCGCCGCGTGGATGTGATAGCCCATCATGTTCTCCCGGAACGGGACCGGGAAGGCGCCGATCTCCCAGACCGACCGGTGCAGGGTGCCGAGATGGTAGTCGTCGCCGGAGAAGTTGTCCGCGCCGGACTTCCAGTTGGCGTCGATGACGAACCGCTGGGGGGCGCCCAGCACCTCGATCCCGTGCTCATTGAGGCCGAACACCAGGTCCAGGTACCAGCCCATGCCGCCGAGGTACTCGTCTAGCGGCGGTGCCGACGGGTCGAGCGTGGCGAAGATCAGACCGTGCTTGGTCTCGACCTTCGCGGCCTTCGAGAGGCCGTTGTCCTCCTTGGACATACCGCCGAACGCGTTCTTCCACAGCGGGGCACCCACCAGGTCGCCCTTGGTGTTGTAGGTCCAGCCGTGGTATGGACAACGGAAATGCGAGGTGTTCCCGGAGTCGGCCCGGCACACCTGCACACCGCGGTGCCGGCAGGCATCGAACAGCACGTTGATCGCACCCTGTTCGTCCCGGACGACCACGAACTTGTCCTCGCCGATCTTGCGCAGGACGTAGTCGCCGTTCGCCGGAATCTCCGACTCGTGGGCCAGGAAGACCCAGCAGCGGCCGAAGACGTTCCGCAGCTCGCGCCGGTGGATCTCCTCGTTGCCGAACAGCGCCACGGGCACCTCCCCGCGGGGAAGCCCTTCGTCCAATGCCTGCAAGAGCCGATCGGCCGCGGAGGGCTGTCCCTCCTGTCCTGCTTCCCTGATCGTCATAGTTATTCCTTCACCCCATCCCCAGCGATCTAGAAGAAGATGGACAGGTTGTGCGTTCCGATGACAGTGAGGTCGAGCAGCACGCGGCGCGCGCGCAGCATGAGGACCCCGTCCTTCCGGCACAGCACGTCCTGCCGCTCCGCCGACAGGAGCTGCGGTTGTGTCTGGTCCTGCCGGGTGCGGTAGATGAGCAGGTTGCTCTGCACGTCGAGACCTCCGTCGTCGAACTGGCGGACGCGGACGTTGCTCACAAAGTGCCTGGTTCGGGAGGGCGGGTCCTCCGCCCACGCGAACGCCGTCTCATTCCGTGCGACCCGGCTCTCCAGCGAGCCGTAGCGCTCGTCGAGGTGGTACGTCCCCTCGGCGAATCCCGTGCCCCGGGCCCGCTCCACGGTCTGGCGCAGCGGCACCTGATAGACGACGTCCTTGCTCACCATCCCTTCGAGCCACTCACGTTCGCGATATCCGTCCAACAGCTCGGCTTCGGTGTTGAGCCAGTCGATCACCTCCGCATAGAGGTCACTGCTTGCGCCAACCTTGATGACAGCGTGTTGCACGCGTCACACCTCCAAACTGCCCACAGTTTTGCATGCACTTTTGGAGAGAGCAAGGCTTCGGTCAATGCGGATCGCCCGCACCTGTGCCGCTCGAAAATTCATCGCCGCAGGTAAGAGCGGGGATGGTTGGCCGACTGGGAGTGTGGGCGGGTGATCGTGAACCTTCTGTACAAGGTGGCCCGGAAGTTGCTCTCCCTGCCGGCGGTGCTGCTGCGCGGCGGCGCGGCGAAAGACGCAGACATTCCTGTGCTGAGGCATGAGAACTCGGAGCTGCGCCGGCAGCTGACCGGCCCTGTCCGCTACGAGGCAGCTGACCGATTCTGCTTCGCTGCCCTCCCGGGCCTGATGCCCCGGCGTCGCTGGCGCGAGGTGTTCCAGGCCACGCCCCGGCACCATGCTCGGCTGACACCGACGATTCATCACTGACAAGTGGGACTACAACACGCGCAGGCGCACCGGTCGGTCGCCGGCCGCCGCGGCGCTCAAGAATCTCGTACTCCGGCTCGCCAACGAAAACCCGCGATGGAGACACCGGCGGATCCAGGGCGAGGCGGCTCGGCTGGGGCACCGCATCGCTAGCCTCAACACTGTGGGAGGTTCTCCACGCAGCAGGCATCGACACGGTGCTCGGCAGGCGGCTGTACGCGCAGGCCTTCCTCGTCGAGCCGACCCACTGCACGACGGCCTGTTCGGCCTGGTCAGCGTCATGCCAGGGGCCTTGGTGTTCGATCAGTTCGGCCTTGAAGGTGCCGTTGAGAGCCTCGGCCATCGCGTTGTCGTACGAGTCCGCGACTGAGCCCACCGACGCGGACGTCCATCAGCAGTTCGCTGTAACGGAGCACGATCGGACGGTCCGAGGTCTGGACCTCGCGAACGGCTCGCTCGCGCAGCTCGTCGGGACTTCCGTAGTGCAGGCATCGGACCTGTGTGCTCCCCTCTGCCGAGGCGATCACGCCTGGCTTCAGGGCCGCTATAACATCCGGTTCAGCTCAGATTGAGAACGCAGCGGGTTCGCCCGGGACCAGACGAACCCGGGCATGCCCCACTACGTTATGGCTGCACCACCCGTCGGTTCGCCACCGAGCCCCTTCGGAAAACTCGAACCCACGGCCCTTGACCATCGGATACCAACGATCCTTGCCTGCGTGCAGGGCTCGAACCGCGTCGTGCCCTGATCCACCTGCGGGACCTGCGCAGCGTTGACGACCACGGCAGCCATTTCGGCGCGGTATAGGCAATCAGGTTCGGAAGATGTCGAGGGCCAGCGACACGGCGCAAGGCCGTACCGACCCCGAAGGTCGGCTCGGGCAAGTCGGCTGGCCCTCCCCACGAAGACGTGCTCCGGAGAACACGTTCCCGTGGGGCTGATTCTACTGGGCACCCGGCCGGGTCCGAGCCGCGCCCGCGGATTGGCCGGCCGTTACGATCACTCATCAGCGGAACGCGACCACCACGCCGCCGAGGAGGACCGGACGATGCCCGAAACCGCGCCCGTGCCGTTGGCCGAGCGGCTTGCCGGGCAGCCCGCCAGGGTCAGCGTCAAGATGATCGCGGAGGCCACCGGTGCCTCGGTGTCCACCGTCCGCAACTGGGTCAAGCAGCCCGGCTTCGCTCCTGTCGTCGCCAAGGAGGGCCGCACCGAACTGCGCGACCGTGAAACGGTCGCTGAGTGGTTGCGGGAGAACGAAGCCGAACGTCCACCCGCGCTGACCGGTGAGCCCGACGAAATGCTCAGTGTCCGCGAGGTCGCGGAGCGCACCGGCATCCCGTACGGCACGGTCAGTTCCTATCCCAGCCTTTACGGCCCGGACAGCAAGGACCCATTCCCGCGCGCCGACAACCTTGGCCGCCGACAGCTTGCCGATGTTGCCGCCTGGCTTGGCCGCCGCAGCGTCCGCGGGGGACCGCGGGCCACCGCGGAGCCTCCCGCGGCCGGCAGTGGCCAGCAGGCCGGCTCGCCGTCCGAGGACGTCATCCGGATCGCCGAGATCGTCGCACTCACCGGACGTGATCACGAGGCGGTGAAGTCGCTCATGCGTCGCCCGGATCTGGCCGCGATGAGCAAGAAGATCGGAAACGCTCGGGTCTGGCCGCGCGAACCACTCCTTGCCGAGCTGCGCTCCCTCGGTTACCTCCCTGCGGTCTGGCCCCAGAAGACCACTGCTGTACAGAAAAAGTGGCTGGCCAGCGGCTCGAAGTCCGCCTCCGAACTGGCGAAGCACTATGGCGTCACTGTCGGCGCGATCACCCATCGGATCCAGCGCGCCAGGGCGAACGCGGATTCCAAGCGGCAGCCGCCCGCGCCGGTTGATCCGGCCGCGCAGATCCTGCGGTACGACCCGGCGGACTTCGAGGTGTTCTGGAATCCGTCGTCCGATCATCAGTGATCAGTCCGCGGCTCGGGCGGCTCAGGTCGGCGGGTACATCGGCCGCGCTCCCGGACTCGCACGGGGCGTTGGCTCAAGCCCCCTGTGTGGGGTTCACGTCGTGGAGCTGTCCGTTGCCATGGCGTCGGCAAGCTGTGTGATCGGGTCGCCGTTGATCTGGTGTCGAGACTGCTGGGTCGGACAAGTGGAGAAGCTGTCGTCGGGCCAGCGGGGTACGACGTGGAAGTGCAGATGGGGTACGGACTGCTCGGAGCCGGAGCCGGAGCCGGAGCCGGAGCCGGAGCCGGAGCCGGAGCCGGAGCCGGAGCCGGAGCCGGAGCCGCTGGCGTTGAGGACGTTTACGCCGCCAGCCTTTAGCGCGGTCCGCATCGTCCTCGCGAGACGTTGGACCAGCGCCACGGTGTCGGTCAGGACCTCGGGCGGAGTATCGAAGAGGTCCGTGTAGTGGCCTGTGGGAACCACCAGGGTGTGGCCTGGCGCGAGGGGGCTCAGCGGGGCGAACGCAGAGGCCACCAAGCCGCGGGCCGCCCAGCGGGCGGTGTCGTCGCGAATCAGGTGGCAGAAGGTGCAGTCCATGGAGCCAGACTGTGCCGGGGGCGGAGTGAGGTCCGCCAGCCGGTTGGGACCGGCCCTCGGCCCGCCGCCCCCTGTATCGCGGAGCAGCGGGCCGGCCGTTTTGCGTTCTCCGTTTCTATGAGCTGTAAGGGGAACGCTCGGCCCTGCGTTATGCGGGGCTCACCTCGGCCGCCGCCTTCGCTGCCCTGGGACCGCTGTTCTCCTTCCGTTCCTCGCTCGCGGGGGTGCGATCAGCACTGCTTTCGATTGCCGCGGACTCTTCGGATCGGCGTGTTGCCAGCATCCCCCGGATGTCCGTGAGGGCCAGTCCTGTCAGCTCCCCGATCTGCTCGCGTGTCTCACCCAGCTCATGCAGTGCGGGCACTGCCGCGCGGGCTCGTTCTTCCGGTGCTGCGGCAGCCGCCTCGGCGTCGGCGAGCAGCTTTTGCGCTCGGTCCATCGCCACGGCCCGGATGTGCTCGGCGTGTGCCGTCTCCTCGTAGAAATCGGCCAGTGCCGACTCCACTGCTTTCTCGCGGCGCAGACGATCAGCGTCCCGCCGCGCTTTCGCTTGCTGAGCCGCCCGCAGCGCCTTGGCCCGGGTGGCTGAAATCCTTCCACTCATGGCGGGAACCATAACTGCAAAACCGCAGGTGGAAAACCCGTGGATGGGCGGCTCCGTAAGCTTATTTAAAGCGATGAGAAGCGTTGAGAAATAACAATGAATGAGCCTAAGAGGAAGCTTGTCATAACGCTTATGTAGCTCGCTGAACTGTCAGGATGTGCCAGACGTGAAGTCGACAAGACACCTCTTGCAGATATTCTGAGCATGGTCGGCTGCGCGGGGCTAAGGTCTTCGTGTGACAGTGCTGGGGATGATGTAGAAGAAGACGCAAACAGTGCACGCGCGCCACCTAGCCGAGAATTCGACGAGTGCGGGGTGGTTGCGTTGATGACCATCCATAAGCTCACGTCGGGGACCGGTTACACCTACCTGACGCGGCAGGTCGCGGGCGGCGACGTGCAGCGTCAGCGCGGCCAGTCCGCAGCGGACTACTACACGGCGAAGGGGAACCCTCCCGGCCGGTGGATGGGCCGCGGTACCGGGCTGCTCGCTCTGGACGGCCAGACCGTCACCGAGAACCAGATGCGGCACCTGTTCGGACTGGGGCAGCATCCTGAAGCCGACCGGATCATCACCGCGTACCTGCAAGAACACGTACGCGCAGGTATGAGCGACGAGCAGCTCGATGCCGTACGTGCCGCCGCGATCAAGGCCGCGACGCTCGGTCGGCCGTTCCCTCAGTACAAGGCTCTGGCTCCCTTCGAGGAGCGCGTCGCAGCGCGCCTCGCTGCCATCGAGGAGCAGGCGAAGCGCGCGCCCACCCAAGCCGAGATCAAGAAGATCCAGCGCGAGGAATCCGGCCGTCAGCGCGCTGCCGTCGCCGGATTCGACATCGTCTTCGCGCCGGTGAAGTCCGCCGCGGTGCTGTGGGCTCTGGACGAGCGCGAGCACGTTCGGGCCGCTGTTCGCCAAGCCCATGAAGCCGCTCAGGACGCGGCGCTGGAGCTGGTGGAGCAGCACGCGGCGTTCACCCGTACCGGCTCGTCCGGCCAGGCACAGATCGAGACGAAGGGCTTGATCGCCGCGGTCTTCGACCACTTCGATTCCCGGGCCGGAGACCCCAATCTGCACACGCACGTGGCCGTGTCGAGCAAGGTCCAGGGCGTGGACGGGAAGTGGCGTGCGCTGGACGCGCGCGCCCTGTACGCGATGACGGTTGCGGCGTCGGAGTTCTACAACAGCCGCTTCGAGACGGAGCTGTCGGCCCGCCTCGGCGTCACGTTCGCTGACCGCCCCAGCAACTCCGGCAAGGAGCCCGTACGCGAGATCGAGGGCATTCCGGTGGAGTTCCTCCGGCACTTCTCCTCGCGCCGGACAGAGATCGAAGCGCGGTACGAACAGCTGCTGCGCGCCTACCGCGCCGAGCACGGACGCGACCCGTCCACGGGCGTCGCCCACCGGCTGGCGCGTCAGGCGAACCTGGACACCCGCGAGGGCAAGAAGGCCGCCCGCTCGCTTCAGGAAATGCGCGCGGACTGGCTGAAATCCCTGACCGAGGCCCATGGTTCCGACGCCGTCCGGCGGGTCATGGCGGCCGTATCGGATATCGTACCGGCTGGTCCACAGCCTGTGGATAACACCTCAAGCCTCTCAGGACACGAGCACCAGGCCGTGAATATCGAGGCTCTGGCCGCCCGGGTCATCACCGCAGTCGGTGATCAGCGTGCCACCTGGACGGTGTGGAACGTGCGCGCCGAGGCCGAACGCCTCGCCCGTACGGAGCACTCCGGCCGCACCCCCGAGCACCACGCACAGCTCGTCGAACTGGTCACCGCCGCTGCCCTCTCACCGGCGCACAGCATCGTGGTGTCCGCCCCGTCCCTGCTGATGGAACCCGAGGAACTGCGACGCTCCGACGGCACCTCCGTCTTCGAGCAGCATGCCAGCCTCCGCTACACCAGCCGCGCCGTGTTGGACGCCGAAGCCCGGCTGCGCAAGGCCGCGCTGACCACGACCGCGGTCGGACTCTCGGGACCATTCGTCAAGGCCGCGCTGGACGGGTTCGAGGGCCGCAACCGCCCCCTGGACGAGAGCCAGCGCGCCCTGGTGACCGCATTCGCCACCGACAACCGCATGGTCGTCGTCGGCCTCGGCCCGGCGGGCTCCGGCAAGACCGCGGCCATGAAGGCGTACGTTGACGTTGCAGCGCAGGCGGGACAGCGCGTCGTTCCGCTGGCGACCTCCGCCGCGTCTGCCGCCGTCCTCGGCAAGGACCTCGGCCTGCCCGCCGAGAACCTCCACAAGTTCCTGTGGGAGTACACCGAAGGCCCTGCTGCGACCCGCCTACAGCAGGGCCGCGCGGTACCCGCGAGCCGCGCCCGCTTCGCCCTGCGCCCCGGTGACGTGATCCTCCTGGACGAGGCAGGGATGGCCGGCTCGTTCCCGCTGGACCGCCTGGTGCACATCGCCGCCGAGCGAGGCGCGGTCGTGCGCCTGCTGGGCGACTACCGACAGCTCGCCGCCGTCGAAACCGGCGGCGCACTGCGCGACATCGCCGCAGCCGCCGGAGCCGTCGAACTCACCCACCTGCACCGCTTCACCAACCCCGCCGAAGCGGACGCCACCCTGAAAATACGGGTCGGCGACAACGCCGGTCTCGACTTCTACGAACACCACGACCGCATCACCGGCGGCTCACGCACCGCCATGGTCGAGGCCGCCTACCAGGACTGGAAGACGGACATGCTCGCCGGGAAGACCACCCTCATCAGCGCCACCGCCACCATCGACGTGACCGCCCTGTCCGCCCGCGCCCGCGCCGACCGCGTCGCCGCGGGACACGTCGAGCAGGACGGCGTACTGCTGCGCGACGGCAACCGAGCGGGCAAGGGCGACTGGATCGTCACCCGCGAGAACAACCGGAAACTCTCCACCACCCGCGGCCGGGACTTCGTCAAGAACGGCGACTCCTGGCAGGTCCTCAAGCGCCACCGCGACGGCTCACTCAACGTCCGCCACCTGACCCACGGCGGCCGACTCACCCTGCCTGCCGGGTACGTCGAAACCCACGTCCAGCTGCTGTACGCGTCCACCGTCATGCGCTCCCAGGGCACCACCGTAGACACCGCCCACCCTCTGGTCACCGAGGACATGACCAGGGAGAACCTCTACGTCGCCGTATCCCGCGCCCGTGAGAAAACCACCCTCTACACCGTCACCCACGACCTCCTGCCCTATGACACCGACGAACAGCTCGACGCCACCCGGCACGACCCGGACACCTTCGCCGCCCGCGAGGTCCTGGAGCGTGTTCTGCGCCGGGAAGGAGCCCAGCTCTCCGCAACCGCCACCATCCAGAACCTCCAGGAGGAGGCCACCACCCTAGCGACTCTCGCACCACGCTTCGAGTACGCGGTCGACACCCTCACCCGCGACCACTACACCCAGCTCATTCATCAGACCCTCGGCGCGGACCTCGCCCAGCAGATCATCGAGAACCCCGCCTTCAGCGCCGTCACCCGCGCCCTGCGCACCGCCCACGCGGCCGGCTGGCAGCCCGAACAACTCCTCGCCGCCGTTGTCCGCCAAGGCGACCTTGCCGCCGACTCCCCGGCCCAGCTCCTCGCCTGGCGCCTCAACCACCATGCCGACGACCACACCCCCACCGCCCACCTGGCCCGCCCCACCCACCAGGACGCACACCGCTACGCCATCCTGATCGCCACCCGCCTAGGCGTGTCCGCCGAGCGCTTCACCACCGAGGCCTCCGATCAGATCCCGGCCCGACTGCGTACGTCCACCGATGCGGCTACGACCCCCGCCGGACATCCGTACGTCTCCGTGGACGTCCTGCAGAGCCACGCCCAGCACGTTGCCGACCGGCTGGGTATCGAGGCGGCCCAGGTGATCGAGCACGCATCCTGGCCGCACCTCGCCGGGGCCTTGACGGCTGCACAACGTGCCGGACACAACACCGCCCACCTTCTCCACCACGCATCGTCCGACAGCATCGATCCGCTGGCCCAGCTCACCGAGGACGTCCGTTCTCACTTGGCCCAGAAAGGCATTCTCACCGCCGAGCAGTCAGTGCCTGCTGCCCTACGGCACCACGCCACCGCACACCAGGCTCTCGGTCACCACCTAACCCACCGTGCCTGCACCGAACGGTCATGGCCCGCCCTGACAGCCGCTCTCCGCCGAGCCGAAAACCAGGGCCACGAACCCATCGACCTCCTGCGTGCCCTCGCCGAAGACCGCCCTCTGACCAACGCGGACAGCATCAGCGCCACTCTTGCCTGGCGCCTCAATCACTACCTCGCCCAGCACCCCGAACCCGAGGCCCGCACTTCGCTGCACGGACGGGAAACCGAAACCTGGCGCACTCTCGCCTGGACTCTCAAAGCCGCCGAGCACACCGGCATCACGGCAGAGCAACTCCTTCCCGCCTCCAGCACCGACCTGCCCTCACTTCTCACCCACGTCCAACACCACGCCCGCGTTTCCCGCACCCAACTCGACACCGCAACCCGCGCCGTCCTGCCCCCATGGATCCCTGGCCCCGCACCCGACCCCCACATGAACCCGGTCCACCGCGGCTACCTGTCGGAAAGCGCAAAGCTCATCACCGACCGCGTCACCGTTTTCAGCGAGCGTCTCACCGCCGACCGCCCTGCATGGTCCAGTGCCCTCGGTGCGCCTCCCGAGGACGCAGCTTTGCGTGCCGTCTGGCAACACCATCTGGCCACCATTGCCGCGTACCGCGACCACTTCCAGGTCACGGACAACAGCGCCGACGAGCCCGTCGGCCCCTACATCGAGCAAGGTCGTGGGGGACACACCGCCTACTGGCACGCCACCGCAGCAGCCATGGCCGCCAAGCAGATCGCCGCCAACCCTCATCTCGTCACTGCCCCGGCCGGAGCCGACGAAGTCGCCCGCCACGAATCGGCAGCGGACCTGTTCCGCACCCTCCCCGAAGCCGACCAGACCGACCTCGTACGCGACCTCGCCCACCGAACCGGAGCCGCTTGGATCACCACGGCGGGCCAGCTGGACGACACCGCCCTGCGCAACCCACTCCTGGCCGGACGCCTGGCCGAAGCCATGGCTCAGCGCGGCCACCTCCCCAGCGAGGCGTCAGCGGCAGTCCCGGCACACGCGGAGGAACCCTCCCAACCCCTGCTTTACCACCGCCAGCCAACCCTCGCCGAACGTCGCCACGCCGGACGTGAAGCCGAGCGCCAAGCTCACCGCGAACAACTCCAGCAAGGCGCCGCACGCCCGAACCGCAAGGCCGAACCTGCCCAGCGACCGCGACAAGCCGCACGTGCCGACCAGCACCCGAACCGCCAGGACGTCCGTGTGGATCAGACCCCGAGCCCAGTACCCTGCCCATTGGCCCCGCCGCCCCGCCAGCCGCGACCGGACCAGCAGGGACCACGCATCAAGTAGTGAGCCGAACCGGGTTTCGTAGAGGCCGAATCCAATTCAGCTCAGTTTGACCAGGCGTTTCAGCTTGGCCCGGGTGCCCTCGATGTTCTTGGGCAGGAGTTCATGGCCGAGGGCCTGGCAGATTTCCTTGGCCCGCAGTGGTCCGGTGGCCTCATTGAATACGGTGAAGATGCGGGCGTAGTCCGGATGCTCGGGCAGTTCCGGCGGGGAGGTGGGGATCCGGTCGGCGAGGCTGGTGACGGTCTTGCGGGTGATCGCGAGGTGTTCGTGGTGTGTCTCGGCCTCCCGCAGTCGGGTCTGCAGGTTGTCGATCTGCGTGCGGAGGTCGTCGGCCTGGGCCCGGGTGGCCTCTTCCTGGATGTCCAGTGCCTGAAGGAGGGGTTGGATGTTCACGCTGCTGCTGCTGCTGCTGCTGCTGTCGCCGCCGCCGCTTCACGCCACGTGGGGGTGTTCGCGCCGGTGAGGCGGCGGACCATCACATGGGTCATCGCCCAGTAGATGCGGGAGGCCGAGGAGGAAGGGCGGTGTTCGTAGTCGCTGACCAGACGCCGGTGCAGTATCAAGATCCCGTAGGTCTGCTCGACCCTCCACCGTTTCGGCTGCGGTACGAACCCCTTGTGCTGCGGGTTGCGCTGGACGATCTCCACGTCGATTCCGATGACCGCAATGTCCATCTCATGTCCGGCACGGGCTCTGCGATCGTGGACCACGCCGTGTCCGACGCGGGCGGGCAGGCCGCCGATCAGTTCGGCAAGGAGCAGGCGAACGCGCTCCTGTGCCGGCTCGCGGGCGCGTAGGCGGCGCCGCAGGGCGCCCAGCAGGGCGGAGCCAACCCGTACCAGGGCTGAGCCGCCGTGCGATCCGCGCGAAGGCCCCCGGGTCCCGGCTCCTGTGGCCGTGGGATCCCGGGGGCGTCGTCGTCGCAGATCGGGTGAACGCGACGGTCCGGGGGGCGTCCAGGGGGCACAGGCTTGGCACGAACCGGGACCCCTGAGGGGCGAGCCGAAGCTAGCGCCGCAACAGGCGACGTTCGCCCCGGCCGAACGTCGCCTGGCAAGGCACTAGTTGCTGGCGAAGGATCGCAGGTAGTTCAGGTTCGGCGAGCCGACTCCGGTGGCGTTGTCGTAGCCCTGCACCGCGTTCAGCGAGGTGTCCTGGCCGAAGGCGACGAGCTTGACGTTCAGGACTCCGTTGACGGTACCGAAGTCGGCCACGTTGCTCAGCGGGGTCTTGCCGGCCTGGGCGGCCTTGTCCACGACGTCGGTGACGACGTGCGAACGGGCGTAGATCGCCGGGTTGGCGAAACCGAGCGTGTGGTGCGCGGCCTGGATGGCGTCGGCCTGCATCGCCGCGAACTCCGGCGAGGAGACGCTGGTGCCGCCGTAGCCGCCCTCCGAGTAGTCCGCGCCGTCGGAGATGCCGACCAGCACCGAGGTGTACAGGTCGCCGACCATCGACACGTCAGGGGTGACGCGCATCGCGCTGCTGCTCTTGGCACCCGTCATCAGGGTGTGCGACAGCGAGCCCGGGACGACGCCGTGCTGGTAGGACGGCTGAGCGAAGTCCTCGCTGGTGCCGCCGCCACCGCCGAAGAAGAACGGCGCGGGCACGGCCGGGGTCCAGCTCTTGCCGTCGGCCGACAGCAGGGACCGCAGGGTGCCCATGTCGGTCTCGAAGCCGTACTTGCCGTTCTTGTCCGCCAGGCCCAGCGCGGTGCCGCCGACCGAGGTCGCCCACGGGTCGGAGTCCGGCCAGTTGGCCTGGGCACGCGAGGTGTCGGCCTGGCAGTTGGCGCCGGTCGCGGCGGCCAGCGGGCTGCTGTCACCGCAGTCGCCCGCGGAGAAACCGATGCTGATGCCCTCGACCGCGGCCTGCTTGAAGACCTGCTCGTACGCGGCGATCTCCGACGTGGTCACGTCGGCACCGTCGGTGGTGTGCATGACCTCGCCCCAGGAGTTCGAGATCACGTCGGCCAGGTGGTTGTCCACGATCTTGCTGATCGCACCCAGCAGGTCCGCATCGTCGCAGGAGTTCGCGCCGACGTAGACGACGCCTGCGTCAGGCGCGAGGCCGTGCGCCATCTCGACGTCCAGGGCCTCCTCGGGCGCCCAGCCCTCGGCGCCGCCGCACAGGTCCTCGCTGTTCCACTGCGAGGGGTCGACGAACTCCTTGTACTGGGCCTTCCGGAACGGCTTGTCGCCGTGGTTGACCGCGTACTGATTGGCGTCGGCCGCCATGGTGGAGCTGCCGTAGGCGTCCACGATGGCGATCGTGGCACCCTTTCCGGTCAGCTTGGAGGACGTGATCCCGTACGCCTTGCGCAGCTGCGCGGGGTAGAACGAGCACTGGTCGAACGCCACCGGCTTGTTGCCGTAGCCCTGCGGCGCACCCGTGGCGGTCTTCTGACCCCAGTAGTCGGAGCAGGTCGCCGTGGTGGGCAGGGTGCTGTCGCCCTTGACGGGGGTGGCCGACGTGGCGGGGGTGGAGACCCGCTGCGAGTCCGGCTTGACAACGTTGGCGCCAGGCGAGGTGAAACCGGCGACGCCGAGCACGTCCGAGGCGACGGAGCCGGGCACGGTCATGCTGCGGGCCGGCGCGTGCCGCACCTTGCCGCTGACCTTGTAGTTGTGCACCGAGGCGCCGAACGCCTTGGAGATGGCAGCGTTGGTGCCCTTGACCGTGATGGCGTGCTGCGTGGCGCTCTGCACCGTCAGGCCGGCGCCCTCGGCCCACTTCTGCACGGCGGAGATCTGCGCCTGCGTGGCGCCGTACTTCGCGTCGTACTGGGCGGGGGTGAGGAACTTGCCGTAGTCGGCGCTGCCCGGCGTGGAGACCGCGGTGGCGTAGTTCGCCAGGCCTGCGGCATCCTGGCCGGCCAGGTAGATCGTGCCGGTCAGCTGCGTGCCCGAGGAGAGCGCGCCCGCGTCGGCCGACGCGGTGGCCCAGGACGGGTGGCTATCGGAGATCGTCTTGGGGGAGGCGGTGGGCGTCGCCGCCTGGGAGGGGCCGGCGAAGATCAGCGAACCCGAAAGCGTGGCAAACGATGCCACCGCAACGGCGCCGGCGCGCACACGGCGCGATCTGGATCTGCGTATGTCGGTGATGACGACTCCAACGTAGAGCGAACGGGAAGGGCTCGGCCGCACATGCAGATCTCGCACATGCGGCCGATATTTGCATGCAGTGTGGCCGTGCATGACGGGGTGTGGGAATAGTGAACAGCCCGCAAAGAAAGGGCCTTTGCCGGATCAAAAGCAAAGTCACCGGCCACACAGGCCATCAGAAGTGGACGTAGTGAACGTTTCGCCCCCTCGACCTGGGGTGCCGTGCCGGCCTGGAGTCGACGGGGCATTCGGGGCGCTGGCGAGGCCCGCCCGGGCAACGGCGGGAACGCGCCATTCGGGGTCGACCAGGCCGACGGGAAGGGCTCCGACGAGTCTCCGTTGAGACCAGGACGCCGTTGGGCCCGACCGCCGAAGCCGTCGGGCCCAACGACCGTGCCCGCAAGAAGGCCAACCCCTCGACGCCGCAGATATCACCTACGTCGACTACAGAGACACCGCCTTGCTGCGGAAGTTCATCTCCGATCGCGGCAAGATCGGGAGTCTGCGGATCACCCGCGTCACTGTCCGGCAGCAACGGCATTTTGCCCTCGCCATCAAGAACGCCCGCGAAATGGCCTGGCTCCCGTAGGTATCCCGGTAGACGACGCCTCACCACAGCGGCTGGGCCGGCCCTCCACGGTGAGGGCCGGCCCAGCCGGTGCGTCACGGCGCGGTGCGCGAGCGGGTGTGTGCTGCGGTCAGGTCAGGCTCCGCTGCGTTCTCCTGCGGTTGCTGCGGCGGTCCGGCGGCTGCCCCACCGGCGGATACGGTGGCCACCGACCAGACGGCAGACGAGGTAGATCACGAAGGAGATGGTCGTCACGTAGGGGCTGATAGGGATGCTGCCGCCCAGTGCGAGCAGGATGCCGCCTTCTATGGCGGTCACCGCGAAGACCACGCTGAGCAGCGGCAGCAGTACAGGGGAGGCGGTGACCCGCGCCGCTGCGGCGGCAGGAGTGACGACCAGGGTGAGCACCAGCAGTGCTCCGACGATCTGCACGGACAGGGCGACCGTGAGGCCCAGCGCGATCATGAAGGCAAGCGACAGGGCATGTACCGGGAGTCCGCGGGCTTCCGCCACGTCCGGGTCGGCGCTGGCGAAGGCCAGGGGCCGCCACATGACCACGAGGGCGACGAGCACCACGGCGGAGGTCACCAGCAGCCAGGACACCTGTGGAGTGCCGACGGCTACGATCTGGCCGGTGAGCAGCCCGAACTTATTGGCTGCCCGCCCTTTGTACAGCGCGAGGAACAGGACGCCCAGGCCGAGGCCGAACGGCATGAGGATGCCGATGGCCGAGTTGCGGTCCCGGGCGCGCGAGCCGAGGACCCCTATCGTGGCCGCGCCGCGATCAGCGAACCGAGGATCGAGCCCGCCACCACGTTCACGCCGAGCAGCAGCGCCGCGGACGCGCCGGCGAAGGACAGTTCACTGATGCCGTGCACCGCGAACGGCAGGTCCCGCATCATGACGAACACCCCTACCAGGCCGCCGACCAGGCCCAGTGCGGCGCCTGCCACAAGCGAGTTGCGGACCAGTGCGAGGAGTTCGGCGTAGTCGTCGAAGCTGAAGATCTGCTGCCAGACGCCGTCGGCGATCATCAAGGGGGTGCTCATGGCCGGGCTCCGTCCGGGGCGTCCGTGTGGTGCTCTGCGTGGTGGGGCGGGGCGGCGACCTCGTCCGGTGCTCCGACGACCGTGACGCGTCCCCGGACGCGGACCACGTCGACCTGCGTTCCGTACAGTTCGGACAGCGATGACGAGGTGAGCACCTCTTCCGGGGTGCCGACCCGGTGGCCGCCGCGCGCCAGATACAGCACCCGGTCGGCCATGTCCAGCACGGGATTGATCTCATGGGTCACGAAGACCACTGCCGTTCCGTGTGTCCTGCGCCGGGCATCGATCAGCTCCGTCACGGCTTTCTGGTGGCGAAGGTCGAGGGAGAGCAGCGGCTCGTCGCACAGCAGGATCCGCGGGTCGGCCGCGAGCGCCTGCCCGATGCGTACACGCTGCCTCTCGCCTCCGGACAGCAGGCCGACGGGAACGTCCGCGTAAGCGGCGGCGCCCGACCGACCGGAGGATGTCGTCCACCCGGCGGCGGGCGGCACCGGTGTGCAGCCGCGGCCCGAAGCGGTGGCCGTCGAGGCCGAACCGCACCAGGTCCCGGGCACGCAGCATCACCTGCGGGTGCAGCGCCGTCTGCTGCGGGACGTAGCCGATGTGCCGGCTGCCGTGCCGGGGCGGTCGGCCGAGGACGGTCAGCGTGCCGGCGGACAGCGGCCGTTGGCCCAGCAGCGCCCGGACGAAGCTGGTCTTACCTGATCCGTTCGGCCCGAGCACGGCCAGGAACTCGCCCGGCCGCACGTCCAGGTCGAGGTCGCGCCACAGGACGCGCGCGCCGTAGGACAGGGCGGCGCCCCGCAGGCTGACCGGTGCGGCGGCCTCGCCCATGCCGCCGGTCTCTCGTGTCGTCCCGGCGGATGCGGGGTATGTGGGCCATGTCCGGGAACCTCACTTGGCCAGGGCGTTCGCGAGCGCGTCGACGTTGCCGGTCATCCAGCCGAGGTAGTCCTTGCCCTTCGGCAGGGTCTCGGTGACCGGCACGACGGGGACGCCGGCGTTCTTGGCCGCCTGCTCGACTTTCCGGGTCTGCGGTCCTGAGGTCTGTTCGTTGGGAAGCAGGACCTTGACCTTCTTGCCGGTGAACAGCGCCAGCGTGGCGTTCAGGGTCTTCGGAGAGACATCGTCGCCCTCCTCGATGGCCTCGCTGAAGTCCTCGGGGGTCTTGTTCGCCAGACCGCTCGCCTGGATCAGGTACAGCGGAACCGGCTCGGTGATGGCCACCGCCTCGCCGCCGTGCTCGGCCTTGATCTGGGCCTCCTTCTCCTCCAGAGGGCCCAGCTTCGCCTTGAAGGCGGCGGCGTTCTTCGTGAAGGTGGCGGCGTCATCGGGGTCGGCCTTGGCCAGGGCCGCTGCTATGCGGTCGGCGAGCTTGGCCATGGAAGGGAAGTCGTACCAGACGTGCTCGTTGAGCTCACCGTCCGCGGGGGTGGACTTGCCGGAGACCTTGACCGCGTTGATGACCTGGGTGGAGTCGCTGCCGCTGCTCCCCAGCATCCGGTCGACGAAGTCGTCGTAGCCACCGCCGTTCTCGATGACGACCTTCGCCTTGGACAGTGCGAGCTGGTTGTGCGTGTCGGCCTCGTAGGAGTGCGGATCCTGGTCGGGATCGCTGATGATCGAGGTTACGGACACTTTCTGGCCGCCGATCTTCTCGGCAATGTCCCCGTACACGTTCGTTGCAGCCACCACCGGTATGGCGGACGAGGAACTCCCCTGTGAGGCTCCTCCGCCGCTCCCGGAACCGGGCGATCCACTGCATCCGACCACGAAGGCCAGGCAGACACCGGTGCTGAGCACCAGGTGCCGGGACGATGACGCAGACATGGAAACCCTCCACAAAAGGTTGAAGTTGCTCTCCGGCATGAAACGCGGCCATCCCGGACGCGTCCGAGTGGGCGTCGTCACGCTAGAACGAAATGAAAATCAGAACCATCATGGATCATGGTGCAATGAAAATCGTTGCCAATAATTGACTGAGGCGCGGTGCCGGATCTGCGGGGGCGATGGCCGCGTCATGAGTGGCGCGGGATATGGCTGTTGCGCCTCGGACCTGGGTCCGTGCGGCACTGGTCACAGATGCCGTCGAGCTCGACAGTGTGCCGGACATCGGTGAATCCGGTGGTCTCGGCCACGCGCTCGGCCCACCGCTCCACGGCGTCCGCAGCGACGGCACGGCTGAGGCCGCAGTGGCGGCACATCAGGTAATGGCGGTGCCCGTCGGCAGGACGGCGACGGTACAACCGCTGCCCGGTGGCGTCCCGCGTGACGTCGATGCGCCCGGCGCGCTCAAGGAGGCGCAGGGTCCGGTACACGGTGCTCAGTCCCACGGCGGCGCCCGACGTGGCGAGTTTCGCGTGCAGTTGTTGTGCGGAGACGAAGTCGCGACAGCGGTACAGGCCCCGCAGGACGGTGGCGCGCTGCCGAGTCAGCCGTCCTGCGGTCGGCCCGCCTCCGGCCGGTGCCCCCTGCATGACTGTCCAGCCCCCTTGATGCCGATGTCGAACGCGCGACACAGTAGATGAAAATGACATCCATAGCCACACTGATTCAAGAGCGTTCCGCTCGGCAGCAGCCCAGGTGGGACACGGTGGCCCGGCGGCCTGTCAGGCGCACAATCCGTTGACTAAAGTTCCACGGGGAGTAAACGGATCGCAGAAGGGAAGAGCCTTATACGGTGAGCTGAGGCAAGTGGGCTGCTCTGTCCGGGATGCCGGATGGAGTGCAGGGAGAGGGGATCAGGCATGGGCGGGCGGCCCTTGTACCTCGAACCGCGGTTGGATTCGTGCCTGCGCTCCTTACGGGAGTCTCCCGGCCTGCTGCGCACGCTCGTCGACGCGTTCGGATCTCCGCTCAACGTGGTCGTGCCCGATCAGATTGCCGAGAACCTGGCGCGGTTCCGCGAGGTGTACCGGGCGCACCACCTCTCCGGACAGGTCTTCTTCGCCCACAAGGCCAGTCGCTCCAGTGCCCTGCTGCGCCGGCTGGCCGCCACGGACGCGGGGGTGGACGTCGCGTCACTGGAAGAGCTCCAGCACGCTCTGGGTGCCGGGTTCACCCCTGACCGGATCACGGCCACCGGGCCGAAGAACCCTGAGTTCCTCTGGCTCGCCGCCCGTAGTGCCGTCACCGTCAGCGTCGACTCCCACATGGAGCTGAACGAGCTCGCCGCGCTGGTGCGCGGATACGGTCTGCCCCGGGTCCGCGTTCTCCTGCGGTTGTCGGGGTTCGAGACGTCCGGGGTGCGTGTCCGCAGCCGGCGCAGCCGGTTCGGCACACCCGTCCAGGAGTTGGACCCACTGCTGAAGGCCGTCGAAGAACACCGCGCCGCCATCGATCTGACCGGTGTGGCCTACCACCTGGACACCACGAGCCTCGCCGAGAAGGCGGCGGCGCTGGAAGGCTGCCTGACGGTGCTGGAGGAGTGCCTCAGGCGCGGGCTTCGCCCCCGGGCCGTTGACATCGGCGGCGGATTCGGCGTCAGCTACCTCGCCCACCGGGAGCAGTGGGAGCAGTACACGACCGAGCTCACCGCCGCCGTCCTGGGCACCCGCCCGCCCCTGACCTGGGGCGGACACGGCTACGGCCTGCGCAACGAAGCAGGCACGATCCGGGGAACCCTCGGCTTGTACCCCGCGCATCGCCCGGTCGCGGGTGCGCGCTACCTCGACGAGCTGCTTGCCCGGCCCGCCGCTTCGCTGGGCGGCCGGCCGCTGGCCACGGTCCTCCTGGAGCACCTGTACGACCTGCACACCGAACCCGGCAGGGCCCTGGTCGACCAGTGCGGGATCACGCTGGCGAAGGTGCTGGACGTACGCCGCTCCGGCACGGGCTCAGAGCCCATGGTCCGGCTGGCGCTGAAGGCCGACGACGTGGCCCTGGAGCAGCACGGGGTGCTCATGGATCCCGTACTCCTGCCGGCAGGCGCCCCCTCCGCGGACGAGGGGCCTGTCGGTGTGCATCTCTTCGGCAGCCTGTGCCTGGAGTCCGACATGATCACGCGTCGGACGGTCTTCCTGCCGCGCCGCCCGGAGCCCGGCGACCTGATGGCGTTCGTGAACACCGCCGGCTACGCCATGGACTTCCACGCCACGCACGCCCAGCGCCTGCCCGTTGCCCGTACGGTCGCCGCCTGGCAGCAGTCCGGGGCGTGGCGCTGGTGTCTGGACGATCAATACTGGCCGATCACGCCCGCAGAGGAAACCGAGTGAGATACGACAGCATCACCGAGGCCATCGGGAACACCCCGCTCGTGCGCATCGACCCGGCCGTACACGGCCTCGCGCACATCGACCTGTACGCCAAGCTGGAGTTGCTCAACCCCTTCGGTTCGGTCAAGGACCGTGCGGCGTGGAGCATGGCACAGCCGCAGTTGGCCGACGCGGTCGACCACGGCAGCCAGGTCGTCGAGCTGTCCAGCGGCAACACCGCCAAGGCCCTGGCCGTCATCGCCGGCATGCACGGCCTGCGCTTCAAGAGCGTCACCAACCGGATGCGCGTCCCGGAGATCAAGGACCTGCTGTTGCTGCTCGGCGCAGAGATCGAGGAACTGCCCGGCCAGAGCGAATGCCTCGACCCGACGGCGACCGACGATCCGTTGACCCTCTTCCACCGCGCCCTCTTGGAACCCGGCAGCACCTATCTGCACACCGACCAGTACTTCAACCCGCGCAACACCGAGGCCCACCTGACCGGCACAGGACCGGAGATCGTCAAGGACCTCGGCGGCCGGGCCCCGGACTGGTTCATCGCCTGCGTGGGCACCGCCGGCTCCTCCACCGGCGTCGCCCGCACACTGCGCGGCTACGACCCCGCGGTGCAGGTCGTCGGTCTTGTCGCGGCCAAGTCCGACTTCATCCCCGGCATCCGCACCATCGACGAGGCGCACCAGGTCGGCCTGTTCGATCCCGGCACGTACGACTCGATCGAGGCGGTGAGCGCCGACGAAGCGATCGACGGGATGCTGACCCTGAACCGCCGATGCGGCATCCTTGCCGGGCCCACAGGGGGCGCCGCCTACTTCGGAGCCGTCCGGCGGTTGCGCCCGGCCGACGCCGAACTCACCGAACGCCGCACGGCGGTGTTCATCGTCTGCGATCGCGTCGAAAGCTACCTGAGCTACGTCCGCCGACGGCGCCCCGACCTGTTCGGCCGCCCCCGCCGTACCCACACGCTCGCCGACCTGTCCGAAGCCGAGATACGCACCGCCCCTGCGGTCGGTGTCGCAGACGCTCAGGCCTGGGTGGCCTCCGGCCGGCCGTTCGTGGTCGACCTGCGCAGCCCCTTCGCATACGCCGCACTGCACATCGACGGATCGGTCAACATCGTCGACGAACTCTTCGACGAGCTGCTGCGCGCAGGGCTGCCCTTCAGCCACAGCCGGCCCGTCCTGCTGGCCTGCCCGGTGGGCGAGCAGTCCGCCCGCTATGCCGCGCTGCTCACCCGCATGGGACATCCGGACGTGCGCAGCCTCGACGGCGGCATCGTCGCCTGGCGCGACGCGGGCGCCCCCCTGGTCCGGGACTGATCGCCATGACACCGACGCCCCGCGAGCATGCCCCGGCCCACCCGGGCGACCTGCTCGACTGGCAACGGGGAATGCGCGCCCAGTTCCCCATCATCACGGCCCACCCGGAGCTGGCCTACCTGGACAGCGCGGCCACCGCTCAGAAGCCGCAGGCCGTACTCGACGCCGTGCAGACCTACCTGAGCACCACCAACGCCAACGCCGGCCGCGGCACCTACACCTGGGCCAACGCGACCACGGCCCTGGTCGAGCAGACCCGCGAACAGATCAAGCGCTTCCTGGACGACCCGGCACCCGAACGCTCAGCCGTGCACTTCACCAGCGGCACAACCGAAGGTCTGCGCTCCCTCGCCCGCGACTGGCTGCCCGCCTTCCTCACCGACGGCGACGAAATCATCGTCCCGGCCGCCGACCACCAGGCGAACCTGGACCCCTGGCTGGAGACACACCGACTGCTGGCCGACCAGGGGCGGCACATCCGCGTCCACGAGATGCCCTACCAGCCGGGCTCGGGCGACTACGACCACCGAGACCTCGCCGAACTGGCCGGACCGCGCACCCGGTTCGTCGCCACCACCCACGTCCACCACGTCTACGGCGGCAACATGAACGTCCACCGCATCCGCCAGACGGTCGGCCCCGATGCGGTCATCTGCCTGGACGCCGCCCAGAGCATCGGCCACCTGCCGGTGTCTCTGTCCGAACTGGACGTCGACTTCGTCGCCTTCTCCGGGCACAAGGCCCTCGCCCTGCCCGGCACCGGCGCCGTCTGGGCCCGCCAGACGCGCGGACCGGCCTACGCCCCCGGCGGATGGAGCGGCACCCCGAACACCGCCGGCATCGCCTCCCTCGCCGCCGCACTGGATTGGCTGGACGCCGCCGGAACCGACCGTATCGAGCACTGGACCGTCGCTCTGGCCGCCCGGTTCACCGAGGGCCTGCGCCACCTTGACGCCTACCGGATCCTCGGCTGCCCGCTCAGCCTGGCCGCCGACTCACCCGTCCAGCAGCGCCAGGGCATTGTCACCTTCCGCCACCGCGAGATCGACTCCGGCGACCTCGGCTTCATCCTGTTCAGCCACGGCTTCATGGTCCGCTCCGACAACCACTGCCAGGGCACCGCAGGGGAGAAGACCGGATCTGTCCGGGTGAGCCTGCATGTGTACAACACCACAGAGGAAATCGACCGTCTACTGTCCGTCCTCGCCACTCTTCACTGAAACGGATGACTCTCTCCACTCCATCTTGTGATGGAAACCATTTTCATCTGTAGTCTCGGAGTCGATCCGAAGCGACGGCTGCGAGACGGCGAGGTGGCACGACCGGATGGACCTGAGTCTGGCGACGGCGGAACACTGGGTGCATCGCTGGGAACACCAGCAGCAGCGCTACGCCATCGGCCGCGAGGAACGCTTCACCGTCATCACCGATATTGTCGAGCACCTCGCCCGAGGCGGCCCGGACAGGCCCCTGATCGTCGACCTCGGCTGCGGCCCCGGCTCACTCACCGCATGCCTGGCACGGCGGTTGCCCCAGGCGGACATCGTGGCCGTGGACCGGGATCCGCTGCTGCTGGAGCTGGCGCGCACGCACCGCCCGGACGCGGCCCGCTACGTCGACGCGGTGATAGGAGCCCCGGGCTGGACCGAGGTTCTCGCCCTGGATCGTCCCCTGGACGCGGCCGTGTCGACGACGGCCCTGCACTACCTCGACCTGCACACTCTGCGCCGCACCTACGAACAACTGGCGGCACGGCTGCGGCCGGGCGGCGCCCTCGTCAACGGCGACCACCTCCCGCAGGACGCCCCCTCCCTTGCCGCGATCACCGCGTGCGTCGGCCACCGCAGGGCTGAGCGCCAGCGGGCCTTCGCCCACGAGGACTGGGACTCCTGGTGGACCGCCGTCGCCGACGATCCTGAACTGACCGACCTGGTGGCCGAACGCCGACGACGGCAGCCCCCGAGCGGCACCCCGGCCTGTCTGCCCCTGCAGGCCCATGTGCGGCTGCTGCGGCAGGTCGGATTCGGTCATGCGGGCCCGGTCTGGCAGTGCGGCGACAGCTATGTGGTGGTCGCGATCCGCTGACTGACGCGGATGCGCATGGCGCCCCGAGTAACTTCGCGATCAGGACGATATCGTCCGGCGACGTGTTTCAGGACGTTCAAGGTGAAAGACGTCGGACCCACTCATCTAGCCGGTACGGGCCGCCACACGGCCACCTGGCACCGTACAGATGCCAGACCCGCTGGCTCGCGCGATCTTCACCCGTGTGTCTAGTGTTCCGCGCGAAGGGCATACGCGTTCACAAAGGGAAAATCTCTGACTGGGTTGAGCGGGCCTTTGTCCTGGCGGAGTGCACGGTCCGGGCGAGGGATATTGCGAGCAATGTGGTGATGCACGAGCTGAACGAGACGCCCACCGGCGGCTCCATTGGAGCCCGTCTGGCTGCCTGGCGCCTTCGCCGGGGAGTGCCCCGGAACGACCTTGCCACTTGCGCCGGCCTGGATCCCGGCTACGTCACCGAGTTGGAGACGGGCCTGGAGTGGGTGGACCGGCGCCGACGGTTGGTGGCGCTGGCCGCCGCCTTGCGGCTCGATATGGCGGACCTGACGGGGCAGCCGTACCCGCCGCGCGGGGAGGAACATGCAGCGGTGCATGCGGCTGCCTTCCATCTGCGGCGTCACTTGGCCCGCCCGAGCCCGGACACGGCTCCCGGTCTGCTGCCAGAGGAACTGGCTGAGCGGATCCAGGCCGCCGCACAGGCCGATGCGGCAGGCGATGAGCATGGTCTCGGACTTGCACTGCCGGAGCTGATCGAGGCGGCAGACGCGGTGGTGGTGGCTGCTGCGTCTGCGGCCGGACGGGAAGAGGCGGTGCAGCTGCGGGTCCAGGCACATGTGCTGGGCGCTGGACTGCTGCGGCGCCTGGGATACAAGGACCTCGCCTGGATGCTGCTGCACCGAGCGCGCCCCGGCACCAGCGAGCCGCTGCCGGTACTGGTCGAGGAGGTGCGACTGCTGATCGACCTTGGCTTGCCAGAGTATGCGCTGGCCCGTGCCGAACGCGCTGAGGGAGCCGGAGCAGGGCGAGATCTGGCAGTTCTCGCTGCCGTTGCCCAGGCCATGGCCGGGGAACGCCAACGCGCCGAATTGCTCCTTGCCGCGGCGGCTGAGCGGTCGGAGGGTGCACAGGAGTTTGCGATGGTGGTTGCGGCCCGTGCCGCCGTTGCCGTCGAGTATGGCGATGCCGAGGAAGCCGTCAGCCATGCGTATGCAGCGGATCTGGCGGCACTCAGCGGCGCCCAACGCTCGCAGCTGCTCGTGGTTGCTGCCTCAGCTGAGGCTCGTCGGGGCCGCCCTGACCAGGCCGCTGCCCGCCTCGTCGAGGCCGATACGGCGGCGCCCTTGCGGCTGCGGTTGGACCCCTTCGCCCGGGAACTGCTCGCCGCGCTCACCACGCGCGCTGACGACGCCGCTCAGGCCGTGGCTGTGTGGAATCTGGCCGAGCAGGTCGGACTGCGGTGATGTTGTCCGTATTGGCGTGAAAGACCCACTGGTGGCCGCAGGATCGTCCTACGCTACGGCTGCATCAAGGCATTTGAGGCGGGGCGGGCGAGGCAATGGACGAAGATCAGGCCAGGCGGATCGGTGAGCGTCTGCGTTCGGCCCGCCGCCAGCGTGGGATGAGCCTGCGCAGCCTCGCGGGGCTGGCCGGTGTCTCGGCCGGCTATCTGTCGATGGTGGAGAACGGCCAGCGGCTACTGGACCGCTCCAGCCACATCGCCGCTTTCGCTGAAGCCTTGCAGATCGCCCCGTCGGAACTGACCGGCCAGCCCTTTGCACCGACTGATCCCCACAGCACCGCCGCCTATGAGGCGATCCCGGCGCTGCGCCTTGCGCTGATGGGCATCACCATGGCCGCTCCTCCGGACCGCCGTGCGCCCGAGGCGGCGACGGCTGTGCTCAGTGAACGGGTGAGGAAGGCCAACCAGCTCTACCACGCGGCTGAGTACGGCACCCTCGCCGTTGGGCTGCCCGCCCTGCTGGCCGACCTGCACGCCGCTGCCGAAGCCGCTGATGGTGCCGCCCGTCACGAACTGCTCAAGCTGCTGGCGGACGCATACCACCCGGCCTGCACGCTGCTGCTCAAGAACCTCGGCTACACCGACCTGGCGTTCATCGTCGTGACCCGGGCTGGCGAAGCCATCGCGGAGCTGGACGACCCGATCTACTCCGCCCTCTCCGGATTCTTCCGCACCCATGTGTTGATGTCGGCGGGCAGCCCCACTCAGGCTTTGGCGCATGCCACGGCAGCGGCCAACACTTTGGAAGCGAACCTGTCGGGCCCGGACGCCCATGCCCTCCTCGGCGAGCTCCACCTGATCTCTGCCACGTCGCTGACCCAGGACCAGAAAAGGCCCGGGAACACCCGCGCCGACGAGATCCGCAGCCACTTGGCTGAGGCAGCCGACCTCGCCGGCCGTACGGGCGAGACGCGGGCTTGGCACCTGAACTTCGGCCCCACCAACGTCGGCATCCACCAAGTCAGCCTCCGCACCGACCTGGGTCTGCACGGTGAGGCCGTCACGGCGGGGGACGGGGTGCATCCAGAGGTCCTGGAGCAGGCGCCGGGGCGGCAAGCGGCCTTCCATGCTGATCGGGGCCGCTCCCTCGCCCACCTGCGGGGCAGGGAGGCTGAGGCGGTCGCTGCTCTGTTGACCGCAGAGGAGATCGCCCCTCAGCGCATCCACGCCAACGCGGCGGTGAGGAGCACCGTCGAGTACCTCACTGACCGGCAACTGCCCGCCCGCATCGCACGGGACCTGCGGGGGCTGGCTCACCGCATGGGCCTGCCGCTCTGATCGGCGATGGCGGCCGTCTCGCCGACCCCATCGCATCCCGGTAGGCGCCACCCCGTCGCCTTCCTTTGCCTGGCTGTCTCGCCGCCATCGTTCCCCTCTGCTGCGGTGGGAAGCCGGGATTCACCGCGCTGTTCCGGCCCGCGGCCCGCGCTACACGGGGGTGGGGCTTTCATGGACGGTGCGGCCTGCCATGAGTTGTGATTTCTTCGACGTGCAGCCGTGCGGATGCATCTGGGTCTGGCGGGAGACTCTCGGGTGGCGGCCGGCGATCACGTCGTTCAGGACCCGCAGGCCGGCGGCGGCCACGTCGCCGATGCGACGCTGCCTCTCGGCTGCGATGCTCTCGGTGACCGGTCCGGGCGCCGGTGTCGCTGCAGCGATCAGGAGGTTGAGCGCCGAGACGACGTCCGCGGGCAGCTGCGGGTTGCCGTCGCGCCGTTTGCACTCATGCAGTAGCACGCGGCCGATGTTCTCCGCCAGCAGTTCCGGCAGGTCGACGCTGCGGCCGGTCCGGGGGGCGGGGACGGCGGCGAGCTGCTTCGCCTGTGCCCGCCAGTGCCGCGCCTTGCGGTACTCGGAGCGGGAGCGGTGGTAGAGGAAGAGGCAGAACGCCCCGCCATAAACGCCAGCGCCGGCCGCGAACCGCCACCAGAACCGGGCATGGTCGTCCTGTCCCATCAGATGGAGCATGCAGGCGAAGACCAGCGCGCCCTCAGGGGCGATCCGTTGGCGCATCAGCTCTTCGAGGAGGATGGCGACCTGCGGGATACTGACGAACAGACTTGCCATCAGATCAAGGTCGTGACCCGAATGTTCCTCGTCGGTGGCATAGAGAGCTGGCTCGGCCATGATGTCCGGCTGGCCCACCGTCGGCTCCTGGGGGCCCTCGGCCGGACTGGAGGCCGGGAGTACGGGCGGCATCTCCAGCTCGCGCAGGGCGAGGTCGCACAGGTCCTCGATGTCGGCGGCGCCGTACTCGCTCTGGAGGACCGCGGCATCCTTGAGCAATTCGTCGATGGTCGGCACGTCAATCATCGTGTTATTTCTCCCGTGTGCAAGACGCCGGCCAGTCTCTTGGCCAGGTTTTTCTTGGCGGCGCGGATATTGGTCGACACGGTGTTCGCCGAGATGCCGAGGTATTCGGCGACGTACTCGATCGACTCCTGCAGCACGTAGCGCAGCACGATGACGTCGTACTGCTGCTCCGGCAGCTCGGAGATGGCGGTGTACAGGCCCAGATGGCTCTCCAGTATGGCGAAGGAGCCCTGAGTCTCCCAGAGCATCAGCTTGCGCACTGCCGCCTGGAACGCGGCGGTCTCCGGCATACAGGGCTCGCGATCGTGCTCCACTAGCCAGCGCTCGACGTGAGAGGAGAAGATTTTCCGGACATGGGCGGGGACGGAGGGCTGTTGGAGGACGTAGGGCCAGGTGCGTGCGAGTTCGGTGACGGTGGCTCGTACCACCTTCGTGGCCGCGTCGCGGCTGCCAGTGTGCAGATGGGAGTAGCGCAACCAGGCACTGCCGTGCTGGCGGACGACCGAGTCGAGCGTGAGCATCAAGCGCGGGTCGGGCGCGGCGGGTCGGGTCGTGACCATCAGAGGCCTCCGGTCACGTCGGATCCGGACGGGCGCAGGAGTCTTGTGGCGATTGGTGATGGACAGTGGCCCTCATGCCGATGTCGGCCCGCGGTCAGGCGGTGGCCGTGGTGGCCGGGCCGCTGCAGTTCTTCGAGCCCGGCGCTCACAGCACGGCTGAGAAGCCGATGGCCGACAGCGCGCAGACCTGCGCGCAAATGTCGGCCCACGGTGCGACCGTCCTTGGCCAGCACCCGCACCGTGGTACCCCACAGCACAGCGGTCGGCAGATCCATCACTGCGTTTATCCTTCGAGGTGGCCGGCCGCCTGCGTACTGACGGTCCGACAGGCGCCGCCAGCGCGGGGCCTAATCATCAGCCAATCGGATTCATGGCGCCGATCTGCAAGCCCCCGCGAACTTCTCTTCGTCCTCAGGACGGCCGTTCGAAGTTCTTGCAAATGTGACGCTCCAATTCGGAGCGTTCGGGGCAGCGAGTGCAACCCTCCAGGGCGCGGTCTGCGGCCCACAGGCCGGAACTCCCGGCACCGTCGGCTGTTCGGTGGCCGCAGTAGCGCGCCCCACCGCCCGGCAGACGTCACGCGCCCCGCCGCCGTCTGCGCACGGCCTCGGCCCACGCCTGTGGCGGGTTGTGCGGGGGCCGGGTGGGGCAACCCGAGAGAGACAGATGGAGAGAGGGAGGCGATGATGGCGTTACCACCGTCAGACCAACCCGGTGACACCGATCGGGAGCGGGACGAAGCAAGCGAGGCCAGCATGGGCACGGGCATCTTGGACCTGGAGATCGACAAGGCACACTCCGCCCGGATGTACGACTACTTCCTCGGTGGGAACACCAATTTTCCGGCCGACCGTGAGGCCGCGGTCCGGGCGATGGCGGCGTTCCCGGCGGCGCGGATTGCCGCACGGGTCAACCGCCAGTTCATGCGCCGCTCCACCCGGCACTTGGCCGCCACCGGCATGACGCAGTTCCTCGACATCGGGACCGGTATCCCCACCTCGCCCAACCTGCACGAGGTCGCCCAGCGGGAGAATCCGGCCGCGCGCATCGTCTATACGGACAATGACCCGATCGTGCTGGCCCACGCGGCGGCTCTCATGCACAGCACACCGCAGGGCAGGACCGCCTACGCACAGGCCGACCTCACCGAGCCGGAGGTCCTACTGGCCAGCCCGGAACTCAACGCCACGATCGACCTGGACGCGCCAGTCGCGCTCAGCCTCAATGCGGTGCTGCACTTCCTTCCGGACGACCTACGCCCCTACGCCATCGTCGAGACGTTCAAGGAACGGCTCGTCCCCGGCAGCATGCTGACGATCACGCACTCCACGCCCGACTTTGCACCGGAGGCAGTCCGCCGCGCATCTGAGGCGTACCGGGCGGCAGGCACTCGCGGCCAGGCACGCACTCGTGCGGAGTTCACCCGCTTCTTCGATGGCTGGGAGCTGCTCGACCCGGGCATTACGGTTGCTACTCGCTGGCGTCCGGATCCGGCCGACGAATTCGCCGACGCCACTGACGCAGAGAGCTCCTGCTACGCCGCGGTCGCGCGCAAGCCCGCCTGACCAGCCATCGGCCGCTCTTCTGCGGGCCCGGCGGCGCCGCCCAACCGCATGGCCCAAGTGAGCGCACCACCGCTCTCCACAACACGCAGTCGAGGCCCTGTGGGCCCACCTGGCCTGCCGTCGTGTCCCGAGTCGGTCCCGGCGTCCAATGGTGCGGAGATGAGTTCAGTACCCAGGTTAGCCTCGCGCTTTCATGAGCGGGGCTATCCGGAGGCTGATCAAACAGACGGAGAGCGTCGCTGACCTGGGGCGATAGAGCTCGTCGAAGGTCCTTGTCGTCGTCAGGAATGTTGCACTCTCCAGGTGAAGAAGCGTAGCGGGTCGTACCCGCCTGTCCGCGTTGCCCTCCTTGACAGGAACCGCATCAACCGATCACTGATGTTGTTACGGCCACTGACCCGGTTTGAGCAGCGGATCTACCCACCTGCCGACGTGGACTGTGAGGCCGCCGTCGGGATTGGCTACGGCGCTCGCCTCGGCTCCGTGAGCGCGGGCGATCGAGGCGACGATGGACAGGCCGAGCCCGGCTCCCTCACCGGGGGCGTGCCGTCGTTCCTGCATGCGGCGGAAGGGCTCGAAGAGCTGGGGCGCTACCTCGGACGGTACCAGCGGGCCGGTATTGGACACCTCCAGAGTGTCCTCGTCGACCCGGATCATGACGCGTCCGCCGGGGTGGTTGTATCGGATGGCGTTGCCGACCAGATTGTGGACCATGTGGTTCAGCAGGACGGCTTCGCCGTCCACGGTCAGCGGCTGCAGTGCGGTCTCAACGGTCACGCCACAGCTGTGCGCTTCGTCCGCGAGATCTGCCGCGACCTGGTCTGCCATCTCGTCCAGGGCCACCGGTTCGACGGTCTGCAGGCCCTCGTCGCTGACCGACAGCAGTAGGAGTCCGTCGAGCAGCTGCTCGCTGTGGTCCGCGACGTCGATGAGCTTGCGACGGATCCGGGCGATGCGCTGTGGGTCCAGGTCCGGGTCGGCCAGTCCGATCTCGGCTGCGGCGCGCTGTACGGCCAGTGGTGTGCGGAGTTCGTGGGCGGCGTTGGCGACGAACCGCCGTTGGGCGCCGACGAGGTGCTCTATACGACTGAGCATGTCGTCGAAGGTGTCGGCGAGTTGCTTCAGCTCACCCGGCGGGCCCTTGAGGTCGATGCGTTCGTGCAGGTTCTCCCCGGACAACCGGCGGGCGGTGGCCGTGAGGACGGCGACCGGGCGCAGGACGCGTCCAGCCATCCACCAGGCCAGGGCGATCGACAGGATGGCGAAGATGGCGAGGGAGAGAAGGGAGACAGTCAGCAGCCGGCTCAGTGCGGCGTTCTCCGCGGCACTCGCGATGGGCTTCATGCCGATGAGGAAGCGGGGTGATTCGCCGGTGGTCCCCGGAAGTCGGAGAGCCGGCTGGGGCGGTATCGGCGGGCCTTTCGTGGCGGGCGACCCGTTCCTGGCTGTTGTCACGACCGCCGTGCTGATGCTCGTGTAAAGGCCGCCTCTCACGAGGGTGTAGACCAGGCTGGTGAGCAGTCCGCCGGCAAGTATCAGCAGCCCGCCGTACAGGGTGGTCAGCCGTGCCCGTTCACTGCCGGGCCAGCGCAGCCGGTGCCGGATCACGAGGTCGGCCCCGGCGCGGCGGCGATCCGATAGCCGGCGCCGGGAACGGTCTGGACGACCTGCGGCTCGCCGAGTTTGGCCCGGAGTTTACTGAGCGTGACTCTGACAGCGTTGGTGCGGTAGCCGGTGCCCTCTTCCCAGACCCGCTCGATGAGGTCCTCGCCGCTGACGACCGCGCCGTCCGCCCGCATCAGGGCCTCCAGGACCGCGAACTCCTTGCGGGACAGGTTCAGGAACCGGCCGTCGCGGCTGGCCTGGCGCCGTGCGGTGTCCAGGACGAGGCCGGCGTGTTCGATCACCGGGGGGAGCGCGGGCTGAGCGCGGCGCCCCAGAGCCAGGACCCGGGCCAGGAGCTCGTCGTAGGCGAAGGGCTTGGTCAGGTAGTCATCCGCTCCCAGGCCCAGGCCCGCCACCTTGTCGCGGACCGTGCCGGCGGCGGTGAGCATCAGGACGCGCGTGAGTAGCCGCTGGCTCACGACCTGGCGGCAGACCTCGTCGCCGTGGATTCCCGGCAGGTCGCGGTCGAGGATCAGCACGTCGTAGTCGCCCAGTTCGAGCTTGCGCAGGCCTTCGACGCCGTCGGCGGCGACGTCCACTGTAATGGCGTCGCGGCGCAGGCCGACGGCGACCATCTCGGCCAGGAACTCTTCGTCCTCCACCACCAGAACACGCATGCGTCCCTGTCTACCTCACGTGGACGTTTCGTCGCTGTAAGCGTTGGGGCTTAGAGAAAGGAGACGCCGCCGGCTGTCAGTGTCCGCTCGTCGGTATTCGGAGCGATCGCACGAGGAGAGATCCATGAGAATTCGTAAGAGCACCACCGCTGCCGTCCTTGGCCTGGCGGCCCTGGCCCTCTCCGCCTCCGCCTGTTCGAGTTCCGGCTCGGGATCGACCCCGGTCGCGAAGAAGACGACCGATACGGCGAGTGACACCGCCTACAAGTACCGCCAGTGCCTGCGGGCCCATGGCATGAACATTGTTGAGCCCGCCCCGGGCGCGGACCCGCACGGGATGAACATCAACGGCAACTACGACGCGGCGACGTTCCAGAAGGCGTTGGAGGCCTGCAAACAGTTCAGCTCCAACCCCAGTGGCCAGATATCTCAGGCCGACAAGGACAAGGCGCTCAAGTACGCGAAGTGCATGCGGGCCAACGGCTACAACATGCCCGACCCGGTGTTCGGAGGCGCCGCGCAGCCGGCGCAGCCCGGGCCGACCGGCGCGGCCAAGAACAAGTACGACAAGGCCAACGCGATCTGCTCGGCGAAGTGACGACAGGCGGATAACCGGCGATGAAACGCAAGACAACAGTGGTGGCTTCGATCGCCTTGGTCGCAGCCGTCGCGGCCGGCGGCGTGGCCGTCGCGGCGCTGGCCTCCCCGGACGCAGCGGCGACCAGCCAGGCCGCCGGGCTCCCGGCGGCCACCGCTCCGATCACGCGCGGCGACCTGTCCGACAGCACGCAGGTGCAGGGGACGCTCGAATTCTCCGGAAAGCGCAAGCTCAACGCGGGCGCGGTGGGCACGCTGACCTGGGTCCCGAAAGCCGGCTCCACGATCACCCGTGACGGCAGGCTTTACGAGGTCAACGGCACGCCCGTGCGGCTGATGTACGGCACCACACCGATGTACCGGGCGCTGAAGACCGGCGACAAGGGCCAAGACGTGCGGCAGCTGAACCAGAACCTGCGCGCACTCGGCTTCAGCTCGGCGTCGGCCGGCGACACCTTCACCTACGGCACCGCCGCCGCGGTGAAGAGCTGGCAGCACGACCACGGCCTGGCGCGGACCGGCACCATCGGCCCGGACGAGGTCGCCTTCACCTCCGGGCGGTTGCGCATCGCCTCGGCCTCCTCGGCCGTCGGCGACCAGGCGAATGCAGGGCAGCCGGTCCTGACCCTGACCGGCCTGAGCCGCGTCGTCGGCTTCAAGATCGATGTCAGCGACGCCAAGCTGGCCCCGAAGGGGACGGCGGTCTCCGTCGGCCTGCCCGACGGCACGACCGCGCAGGGCAAAGTCGCGTCCGTGGGCGCGACCGCCCAGGTCGGCACCGACCTTCAGGACAAGACGCCCAAGATCGACATCACTGTCGCCCTCGACCATCCGGGCAAAGGCGTCGGCCCGGACCAGTCGCCGGTCACCGTCAATCTGACCGGCCAGACCCGCAAGGCCGTCCTGACCGTGCCCGTCAACGCCCTCCTCGCGCTTCCCGGCGGGGGCTTCGGCGTCCAGGTCGTCGAGAACGGCAAGGCTCGCGATGTCCACATCGACCTTGGCATGTTCGGCCAGGGCCGGGTTGAGATCAGCGGAGCCGGCCTGCACGAAGGTCTGAACGTCGGGGTGCCGGCGTCATGACCGCGAACATCGGCATTCCCGGCCCCGCCGCCTCGGACGCCGTGGTCGAACTGACCGGCGTCGGCAAGGAGTACCCCGGCGGCGTCACGGCGCTGCACGGAGTGGATCTGCGCATCCAAGAGGGCGAACTGCTCGCCATCGTCGGCCCCTCCGGGTCCGGCAAATCCACCCTCCTGCACATCGTCGGCACCCTTGACCGGCCCACCTCCGGCACGGTCGCCATCGCCGGCCACGACATCGCCGCCCTGTCCGACCGCGAGCTCTCCGCGCTGCGCGCCCAACACGTGGGTTTCGTCTTCCAGGCGTTCCACCTCGTGCCCGGCATCAGCGCCCTCGACAACGTCGCCGAGGGACTGCTCTACTCCGGCCTCCCGCGCACTGAACGCCGCCGCCGCGCCGGCATCGCCCTGGAACGGGTGGGCCTGGCCGACCGCATGGGCCACAAGCCGCACCAGCTGTCCGGCGGCCAGAAACAGCGCGTCTCCATCGCCCGCGCGGTGGCCGGCGAGCCCGACCTGCTGCTCGCCGATGAACCCACCGGGGCCCTGGACTCGGCCTCAGGCCAGGCGGTCATGGCACTGCTGCACGACCTGAACAAGGAAGGAGCGACCATCGCCGTGATCACCCACGACAGTGAGATCGCCGACCGGCTGCCCCGGCAGGTACGGATCCGCGACGGCCGGATCGCTGCAGACGCCAAGGCCGCCGGGCAGGCCGGTGCCGCATGAAACAACAGCAGACACTCTCCCCGGCCCGCTTCGGCCCGCGCGATATCGCACACGTCGGATCCGCCGGGCTGCGCGGCCGCCCGATGCGCGTGATCTTGTCCGCCCTGGGCATCGCGATCGGCATCGCCACGATGATCGCGGTGGTCGGCATCTCCTCCTCCAGCAAGGCCCAGGTCATGCGCCAACTCGACCGGCTGGGCACCAACATGCTGGTCGTCTCACCGGGCGACTCGATGTTCAGCGGCCAGGACGCCCGGTTGCCGACGGATGCGCCCGGCATGATCGCCCGCATACCGGGCGTCCAGCAAGTCGGCGCCACCGGCGACATCAAGAAGTCGGTGTTCCGCACCGAGAAGATACCGGCCACCGATACCGGCGGCCTTGCCGTCAAGGCCACCACCCTGGATCTGCTGGCGGCGCTGCGTGGATCGGTGCACAGCGGCAGCTGGCTGAACGCCGCCATCGGACGCTACCAGGCCGTCGTACTCGGCGACGTCGCCGCCGATCGCCTCGGCGTCACCGCCCCCGGCCAGCAGGTCTACATCGGCGACCGCTACTTCACCGTCATCGGCATCCTTGACCCGCTGCCACTCGCCCCCGAGATCGAACGCTCCGCCCTCGTCGGCTTCGACGCCGCCGAACACCTACTCGGTTTCGACGGCCATCCCACCGCCGTCTACGAACGCTCCACCGACGACACCGTTACCGGTGTCCGACCTCTGATCCCCCGCACCACCAATCCGCAGAATCCCGCGCTCGTTCAGGTCACCGACCCCTCGGCCGCACTGCAGGCCAAGGCTGCCGCCGACGGCGCGTTCTCCAACCTGCTGCTCGGGCTCGGAGGGGTGGCGCTGCTGGTCGGCGGAGTCGGCGTCGCCAACACCATGATCATCTCAGTATTGGAACGTCGCTATGAAATCGGACTGCGCCGCTCGCTGGGCGCGACCCGAGGTCAGATCCGCATCCAGTTCGTCACCGAGTCACTCATGCTGTCCGGCCTCGGCGGTCTGGCGGGAATCACCCTCGGCTCCCTGGCAACCCTCGTCTACGCCACCGCCAGCGCGACCCCCTGGGTGGTCCCGCCGTGGGCCATCGCTGGCGGGTTCGCAGCGACGCTGCTCATCGGCAGCGTCGCAGGCCTTTACCCAGCGGTCCGCGCCGCACGCCTGTCGCCGACGTTGGCCCTGCACGCCGCGTAGGCCGGACGAGCCACACATTGCAGGAGGCTCCGGATCATGTCCTGATAGATCGCATTAGCCTCGCGCGGGCAGGGCTGTCCAGGGACTGATCAAAAAGACGGAGAACGCCGCTGACCTGGGACGATAGGGCTTGTCGAAGGTCCTGGTCGTCGTCAGGAAAGCTGCACTCTCCAGGTGAAGAAGCGTAGCGGGTCGTACCCGCGTGTCCGTGTTGAGGGCAACGGTCGCGCGGTGGTCTCGCAGGCCGGGGCGGTCCTGCTGGTGGAGACGGCTCGCAAGAGCGGCCTGGACGCCGCGCTGACAACAGCCCTCGCCCCATGGTGCAAACCGCGGGCGGTGCACGACCCGGGCAAGATCCTGTTGGACCTCGCACTGGCCACGGCCCTGGGCGGAGACTGCCTGGCCGACACCGCCATGTTGCGGGCCGAGCCGGCCGTGTTCGGGCCGGTGGCCTCCGACCCGAGCGTCTCCCGCTTGGTCGACACCCTCGCCGCAGCCGGGCCTCGGGCCCTGGCGGCGATCCGCCAGGCGAGGGCCGAAGTCCGTCAGCGGGTCTGGCAGTTGGCCGGACCCGAGGCCCCGCACGCCGACGGCCAGGTGATCGTGGACATCGACGGGGTGCTGGTGCTGGCCCACTCGGACAAGCAGGACGCCACCCGGACCTGGAAGAAAACCTACGGCCATCATCCGCTCGTGGCCTTCGTCGATCACGGTGCGGCCGGGGCCGGGAGCCGGTCGCCGGCCTGCTGCGGCCGGGCAAGGCGGGCAGCAACACCGCCGCCGACCACATCGAGACCACCCGCTTGGCGCTGGCCCAGCTGCCGAAGAGGTTCCGGCGCGGGCGGCGGACCCTGGTCCGGACCGACTCCGCGGGTGGCACCCACGTCTTCCTCGACTGGCTGACCGCGCGTGGGCGGTGGCTGTCGTACTCGGTGGGGATGACCATCACCGACGCCGTCCACTCCGCAGTCCTGCAGATCCCCGCCTCGGCGTGGACGCCGGCCGTCGAACCCGACGGCGGGATCCGCGACGGGGCCTGGGTGGCCGAGCTGGCCGGTGACGTACTCAAGGGCTGGCCGCGCGGGATGCGGCTGATCGTGCGCAGTGAACGGCCTGTGCGCCGTGAGGCGCTGTTGATTCGAACGGGGGTGAAAGACCTTCGTCGCTGATCCTGTCGCAGCAGGACGGTGGAGCTGAGGGCAACCTGATCCGGGTGGTGCCGGTGAGGGCGGGAAGCAGCCCTGACAAAGCCGGGACGTGCCAGCACTGCCAGATGGTGCGGGTCCGGCGAGCGGGACGGAAAGGAGTACGAGAGGAACCGGCGTTTACGTCCCTTCATCTTGCACCGGCTCGAATCTGGTGGATATGGGCCGGGGGCGGTGCGCAACCCACCGGATATCGGTCGGGTAACTCCTGGGTCGGATAGGTCGGCCGGCCGGGAGACCACGGCGAAGTGCTGCGGGGTAGCCGTGGTGATGCCGCAGGGACAGAGCCGGGCTCCTCCTCCGTCGAGCGAATCACAGTGAACACGGGAACCATCCGGGTCTTGCCACCCAGCCGGGCCGCCAGCCCGGAGGAGTGGCTGAGCGCACCGACCGCTGACCGGGCCTGGATGGGGCGGAGCCGTCGTAGTACTCCGAGCCGGGGAAAGCCCGGCGCATGGGGAAGGACGGCAGCGGTTTCGAGAAGGGAAGGAGGCTGCAATGTCGAAAGACGCGCCGGTGAACATCGGCGCCATGAGCGCGACGGACCCGGTGGGGCCGCGCGGTCGGGTATCGAGGATGCAGGCCAAGCTTCACCGTTGGGCGGCGGCCGATCCCGGCCGCAGGTTCGACGACCTGTTCAACCTCGTGCACGACCCGGCGACGCTGTTGGTGGCGTTCGACCGGGTCGCGGGCAACACCGGCGCGAAAACTCCCGGAGTCGACGGCCTGACCGTCGCCGATATTGAGGAGATCGCCGGGATGGCCGGGTTCCTGGACGACCTGCGAACCCAGTTGAAGGACGGATCGTTTCGTCCGCTTCCGGTGCGGGAACGCAAGATACCCAAGCCGGGTGGCAGCGGAAAAGTCCGGAAGCTGGGAATTCCGACCATTGCGGATCGGGTGGTCCAGGCGGCGCTGAAGCTGGTGCTGGAGCCGATCTTCGAGACCGGCTTCCTGCCGGTCTCCTACGGGTTCCGGCCGAAGCGGCGGGCACACGATGCAGTCGCGGAGATTCAGTACTTCGGCACCAAAGGCTACCGCTGGGTGCTGGATGCGGATATTGAGGCGTGCTTTGACTCGATCGACCACGCGGCCCTTATAGACCGGGTGCGGACTCGGGTGAAGGACAAGCATGTGCTGTTGCTGGTCAAGGCGTTCCTCAAGGCCGGGGTCATGATCGAAACCGGTCACTTCGAGAACAACCCGACCGGCACGCCGCAAGGAGGCATCCTGTCGCCGCTGCTGGCCAACATCGCCCTGAGCGCGCTCGATGAGCACGTCCACGGGCCGTGGCGGCCGGGCGGGGCGATGGGCAGCCCCGTAAGTCGCGCCCTCCGTCGCCGGAGGGGACTGCCGAACTGGCGGATCGTCCGCTACGCGGACCTATGCCGAACTCGGCATAGGTCCGCTTATGCCGTGTGCCGGGTTATGCCGACTGCGGCGGCGACAGCATGACGGACCTGG
>CAVXIJ010000007.1:0-259471 GCA_963761765.1 uncultured Actinomycetota bacterium | reverse complement strand
GGTACGAACCGGCGAGTGCGGCGCTACTGCGTTTACCGCGTTCGACGTCGCGTTTACCGCGTTTAACGCCGTACGCCCCCGGATGTTGCGCCCCGACCAGGCAGATGGCGGACATCACGCACCGAAAGGGCTTTGCTCTGCGCCCATCCTGCCTAGTACGGTGGGCCTCGATTGGTGACGGCCCGCTGGGCTGTGTCATCATCTGCACGCACACCGCGCTCGCGCGGGCGTGGCTGGAGGCGTCGCCTAGTCCGGTCTATGGCGCCGCACTGCTAATGCGGTTTGGGCCTTAAAGCCCATCGAGGGTTCAAATCCCTCCGCCTCCGCACCATCATCCCGAAGCCTTGGCCTCATCAGGCCAGGGCTTCGGGTGTTTCACACGCAGCTCCAGCGGGGCCCGCCGAGAGGTCAGGCGGCGCCACCCCGCACAAACCCCCGAGCTCCTTCCACGGCAGGCCCGCCCCGCCCCCGCCACCAGAGCACCGCCCGCCAGGAAGCAAACCGCACCCACCGCGCCCACCGTTCGCCCGCGCCCCCGCCACACCGCCCTCAAGAGCGATTTCCGCAGGTCAGCCCGGCTGTCGTAAACGGATTTCTCCTCACGGCACGGGTCATGTAATGTTGTTCCCGCAAGCCCACCTGGCCAAAAAGTCACCGGCCAAGGGCAAGCGGAAGTACAACAGAAGACAAGCACTCGTAGCTTAACGGATAGAGCATCTGACTACGGATCAGAAGGTTGCAGGTTCGAATCCTGCCGAGTGCACACAGCTCAAAGGCCCCCGGGATTATGCCAGGGGGCCTTTACATCAGCGGTTGACATCAACGCACCCGGCAGGCGCTGTCAGGCGGCTTCCTGGAGCCCCGCGTCTCCCTCGGTTTCCTCGGGCTCGTCCTCTCCGAGGCTTCATCCATCTGGTCGGCCGCGGCCCGGAGCGTCGTCCCCATCACGTGCGCGTAGGTGTCCAGGGTCATCGTGATGGTGCTGTGCCCCAGCGTCTCCATGATGGTCCGCGCGTCGACTCCCTGAGCGAGCAGCAGTGACGCGCAGGTGTGCCGGAGGTCGTGCACCCGCACCTGGCGAACCTTGGCGTCCCGGCACAGGATGGTCAGCATCCGGTTCAGGCTGCGAGGGTCGGTCGCCCGGCCGGTGGCCGTGGTGAAGACCAGTCCGCGGGCTGGCGGCGCCGGTGCCACTTGCCCCGGCCACCTTGCGCTCCCGTTCCTGGTGCTCGCGGTGCGCTCGAGTGCCGGCACGCACCGCTTGGGCAGCGAGATGGTCCGCAGGGAGCGGGCCGTTTTCGGTGTGCCGAAGATCAGCTCCGCCTGATCCGCTGGAGGTTCCGCCGCACCCGGAGCTGCCCGCCGCAAGGTCGATGTCCGACCAGGTCAGTCCCAGGACCTCGCCGCGGCGCAGCCCGGTCGAGACCAGCAGCAGCCACAGGGCGTAGAGGCGGTGTGGCCGGGCGGTCTTGAGCAGCATCCGGGCTTCTCCAGCGTCCAACGGGTTTACCTCCTTGGGGTAACGCTGGGGGTCTCCACGATGCGGGCGACGTTCCGTGCGATCAGTTCTTCGCGCATGGCCTGTTGCAGCGCGGACCGCAGTACGGCGTGGGTGTACTGGACGGTGCGGGCGGATGGTCGGCGCTCGCAGCACCGGCCGACCGCGCAGCAGGTCCGTTCCCTCGGGGCGCTCCTTGTCCGCCCCGCGCAGCAGCAGAGGCAGCGCCTTGAACTCCGCGAGGAAGCGCCGGATATCGGCGGGGGACAGGCGGTTGAGCCCTTCTTGCCGAGCGCGGGGCGGATGTAGAGCGGGTCAGCCCCTCGTAGCTGTTGAGTGTGGCGGGCTTGAGCCGGACCGGGGCGATGGCGGCCAACCAGTAGGTGAGGTAGTCGCCGAGCGGCATGGCGGAAGTGGCGGCGGGGATGCCCTGCCGGGTCTTCTCCTGCATCTCGGTCAGCTTCCCGCTACCTCCTCGCGGGTCTTTCCGTAGACGAACTTGCGCACCCGGGTCCCGTCGGGCCGGAAGACGTACGCGGCGGCCTGGTAGCGGCCGTCCGCGCGCTTCGTGATGGTGCCTTCACCGTTGGCGCGGCGCTTGGCCATAGCGGTCTCCTCAGTCGGTACTGCATGTAGGCGGGCGGCATCCCTGGGATCCGCGGGCCCGGCCGACGGTGAAGCTCGGGAGCTGCCGGAGCGGATGAGGTCGTAGACCTTGAGCGGCTGATGCGGAGCGCGGTCATGACTTCGGGGACGTTCAGGGCTTCGGGTATTGCGGGTAGGGCGGAACTCACGGCTGCCTCCCGGGCAGAGCGCGGGGCCCGTTGGCCCCCTCCTGTCAGGTCCGCTACTTCCGCTACCTCCGCTACCGCCCTGGTCAGGGGCATGATCGTGGTAGCGGATGTGGGTAGCGGTAGCGGGATAAATCCGCTACCGGCTCCGGGGCGGGTGCCGGGGGCCGGTAGCGGGTGTTGCGTGTGGGGTAGCGGAGAGATCGGGGTTCCCGCTACCGGTTTTAGGCCTGTGAGCTGGGCGGTAGCGGCGGTAGCGGAAGTAGCGGACTTTGGGGGGTGGGGGGCGGTCGGGCCCACGCGTCGGTGAGGTCGGCGGCGTAGTAGCCCTTGAGGACCCCGGCACCGGTCTTGATGTTCCGGGCCTGGATGGGGGTGTTGTCGCTGGTCATGTACTCGCGCAGGAGCTTGGCCAGTCCGCGGGCGTCCAGCGGCCGGCCGCCCATGTCGGCCCACGGGGATTCGTCGAGTTGGTGGAGGCGTTCGAGGACGGCGACGGTGGGCAGGCGGTCGATGCCGTTGAGGACCTGGTCTCGCAGGTCGGTCAGGAGGCGGATGCCGAGTGCTGCCTTTGTCGTCGGCGCGGGCGGCCTTGACCAGCTCGGCGCAGGCCGCGCGGGCCCGTTTGGGCCAGTCGCCCCCGGCGGCGTCGGCCACGGCGACAGGGGTTCCCACACGTCGGCGGGCCGGTCGGTGACTTCGGACGGGAGCTCCGGGAACACTCCGTCGATCAGGGGCCGCACTGCTTCGGCCCATTTCGCGAGCTGGTCTCTCAGGGCGTGGCCCTGCTTGGTGTGCAGGCGCTGCCGGAAGGGCTCGACGCGTCTCGTTGCGGGCGCGGCGGCGCATGCGGATGACGACGCTAGCGGGTGAGGATCGTGTCCGGCAGGGAGCCGAGTCCGGCGACGGCCACGCGCGCAGTACGAGGGGAAGGCCTGGACGGTTTGGTTGCCGCCGTCGCCGATGCACCGGTAGGTGACGCCGGAGCGGCGGTGACCTGCGTTGATAAAGCCGCGCAGTTCCTCGTTGTCTCCGGCCTTTGGGCCGAAGACGGTGTCGATTTCGTCGAAGAGGATCGTGGGGCGTGCCTCGGCTCCGGCGACCGAGCGGAAGAGGGCCGCTGCGCTGGCGTTGACGGCGGTCATCGGTGCGGGCACCAGGGTCTCGACGATTTCCAGTGCCCTGCTCTTCCCCTGACCCGGTTCGGGGCTCAGGAAGGCGAGCCGTGGTGTGCTCTCGAACGCGTCGAGGAGGTGGGCGTGGGCGGCCCAGAGGGTGACGGCGACGTAGGCAGCTTCCAGGGGGGAAGACGTTGAAGCGCCGGTGGAAGGCCTCCACCTCGTTGAGCAGGGCCGCGCCGTCCGTGGGCGCCGTGGTCTTGAGGCTGGTGGTCATGCGGCTGCCCTCCTTTCGCTGGTGATGGCCGGACGGTGCGGGCAGGTGCCGACACGGACACGGCTGGTCAGGGCTTCGACGGGGCCCTTGCCGCGGGCGCGTTCGTGGTGGCCGCAGACGCACAGCCAGTCCGCGGCCGGCACAGCACTGCGGCCCATGCCGCGTACGGACAGGCCCGGCCGGATGCCGGTGACGGTGGGCGGGTGTGGGTCAGGGCGGAGTGCTGAAAGGGCGCCCTTGCGGGCGGCGTCCTTCGGCGCTCCACTGCCGGACGTACCGTGGGCCGGTTCGGCGGGGCGGGGCCCGGTGGGGGTGGGGGTGATGCTCTTCAGGGAGGGGAGGGGCGGGCTGGTCATGCGGCCCCCGGCCTGGGCTGGTTGTGGGCGATGGACCAGTTCAGACCGCTGCGGATGGTGGAGCGGCACTCGGCATCCGGCAGTCCGGCCCCCGCTCCCGCCCCTTGAAGAGCCTGCTCCACCACGATGCGAGGGAGGTCGCCCGAGGCGATGAACCGTCCCAGGGCGCGCGCGGCTCGCAGTAGCGTGGCGTTGCGCTCGCCTTCCGGGGCGTGCTGCACAGCGTCGATCTCCACAATCAGGGCCACGGAGACGTATCGCGGGGCCCTGTAGGGCTTGAGTGCGGCTTGCGGGGTGACGAGTGCCTGCGTCGCCTGACGGGGCGTCAGGGAGGCGTGGAGCCATTCCGGTAGCAGGGCGACGGGCGCTGGGTCGGTGATCGAGTAGGGGCCGTCGGGGGTGGTGCTGCTGGGGGCGACGACGTAGCCGCCCCATCCGCGGGTGTCGATGAGTCGTCCGAGTTTGCCCGCGCTGTTGCCGATGCGGGCGCCGGTGGGGGCGGTGAAGTAGAGGTGGCGGCCACGGCTTGGGTCCGCACGGTGAGCGTGTGGGGTACGGCCTGCCCGGCGCGCTCGCAGAGCGCCGTGAAGGTCGTCACGCCGCACGGCGTGCCCGTACTGCGCTTGGGCATGTCGAGGTCGACCACGAGGAGTCCGGCGGGGCCGGTGGCGATGCCGACGTTGAACGGCACGTCGCCCCAGGCGCGGCGGATACGGTCGGGGTCGGTGGTGGCGCGGTCCTCCCACTTGCGGTGGACGCCCGCGCAGTCCCCGATGCCGGGGCAGGAGTCCTCACCGTGGAGCGCGGGGCGCTTGGTGCCGGGGCGTAGGGGGAAGACGGGCCAGCCGCGTTCGGCGGCGGCCAGGGCTGCGGACAGCAGCGCGGATGGTGCGGCATGCGTCATGCTGGATGTCTCCAGTTCTCTGAGTGGTGCTGGAACCGGGACGGCCGCTCGCTCTCGCCAAAGATGCGCGGCTGTCCCGGTGTGTTTTTCGGGCTGTGGAGGGGTCGGGGCCGGGGGTGCCCAGCCCCCTCTAGGCCCCTCTACTTCGCAGGTCAGACCCCTCTATGGGGGGCCTCTACCGGGATAGAGGGCCCCCTCTAGGTGGGCGGGTGGGGTAGCGGGGCGGGGAGAGGGGGTCAGGCGGCGGGGTTGGTAGAGGGGGAGGGGTCTACCGTGCGGGCGGCGAGCAGGAGTTCTTCGGGCACGGCCGCTTCGAGGTCGGCGCGCCGGTATCCGGCGAGGTTCTTGCCCTTGATGTTGATCTGTTTGGTGGTCCGCTTGACTCCGGCGGCGTCCAGCTCGGCTGCGAGCTTGTCGAGGTCCCAGTCGCCGTAGCGGTCTTCGTCGGTGTTGACGAGCCGGGCGAGCAGGTCGACGGAGTGCATTCGGTCGGAGTGGCGCATGATGTCGAGCACGTCGGAGAGCACCGGTGGGATGGTGACTCCGGCTCGTGTGCCGGCGGCTGCAACGTCTCCGGCGGCGTCTCCTGTGATCTGCCCCAAGGGTTCACGCAGTGCACGGCCCTTGAGGGCCAGCGTGTTGAACTCTGCGGTGGTGAGCAGGTCGTTCTTCACGGTGGCGTAGGAGGCGGGGCCGGTGACCAGCACGGTGACGCCCTTGTGCTCCTCGGACAGCAGGGAGGCATCCGCGCCCATGGCGGCCTTGCCGGAGCCGAGGACCATGTCTGAGCTGGTCTTGTCGGTGACCTGGGTGCAGCAGCGGTCCGTGATGATCTCCCGCAGCTTGGTCGGTACCGACTTGGCGTCCGGCCGCTGGGATGCGTAGTTGGAGATGAACCCCGCGGCCGGGCCCCGGCGGGCGATCCTGCCGAGGTTGTCGACGACCGCCTCACGTTCCTTGTCGTCCATGGCGAGGAAGGCCTCTTGCAGCTCATCGACGGTCAGGAAGATGAACGGCAGCTTGTATTTCTCGATGATCTGCGGGGTGAGCTTGCCTTCCGGGCAGATCGATGTGGGCAGCCCGCGGAACAGGGCGAAGCGGCGTTCCATCTCGGCGAGGAGTTCCTTGAGCATGTCCTTGAACGCTTCGATCGCGTCTTCTTCGGCGCCGAGGACGAGGCGGTGGGCGACGTGGTGCATGCCCATCCAGTCCTGCCCGCCCTTGAAGTCCGCCACGTAGTGCCGCACCCATGGGTCCAGCAGCCCGGCCGCAGTCATCAGCCGCTGGGTGAACGTCTTGCCGCGTCGGGGCAGGCCGCCGAAGAACATCGACTGCCAGATCACGGGGACCGAGATGCGTTGCCGCGGGCGTCCTGGCCGAACGGGACCGGCTCCCAGATGGAGAGCTGCTCCACCGCGCCAGCGGGGAAGAGTCGGGTCGGCCAGGTAGGGGTCATCGTCGGCCACCCACAGCGAGACGCGGCCGGCGTTGCCGCCCTTCGCCGCGCGCACCCGGGACATGATGACCTGGATCTCATCCACCCCGAGTTCCTGGGCGAGGACTTCGCGCTTGCCGAGCACGTCGGAGGCGGTCTTGCCGCCGCCGCGGGGCATGTCGAAGATCACGGCCCATCCCTTCCCGTCCCGCACCGGCCCCATGACGCACGACACCCGCGGCCGCTCCTTGTCGTCCTTCCGCTCCGGGCTTGAGCAGGCCGGCGGCGCGCAGGGCGTCGTTGTGCTGCTGGGCGGACAGGTCCACCCGCAGCGGCGGTGTGGCGTGGTCGAGCAGGTGGGTTTCCTTGCCGCGTCCGAGGTGCGCGAGCGGGGTGACTATGGCGGCTGCCATACCGGCCTGAAGGAGCGGAGGCGCGAGGATGATGCCGACCGCCGCGGCGGCCACGGCCCGTGGCGGCGGCGCCGAAGCGCCAGCGGCGGGTGCGGGTGCGCTCGGCATGCGCGATCTGCAGCCTCACGGCCAGCTCGACGTCTTCGGGCCGGGCCTTGGCCTGCGCGCGCAGGGCCTTGACCGCGGCGCTGTGGTCCTGTGCGGAGAGGGCGGGCCACAGGCCCACGCAGGCCCGGTAGTCGCCGCGGACCGCGAGCAGCACGGTCTTGAACAGGGATTCGGGGGTGCGCAGGCCGTGGTAGCGGGTGTGCCACCAGGTCAGGCGTCCCAGTGCGGTCACGTTCGCCACGATCGATGCCGTGGAGCGGGCCCACACGGGCAGCACCGCAACATCGGGCAGGGTGAGCCAGTCAGCCAGGGGATTGTCCGGCCGGTCCACCGCCTCACCCACGGTCTCCCGCTCTTCACCAGGGCTGCCCTGTTCTGGGGTGTCGCACGTCCAGGCTTGACCAGCGAGAGAGCGGGCGCCTCGGGTCCTGTGGCGGGGCGGTGGTCGTCAAGGCAGTGCGACGGCTGCCCCGGGCGGTCTTCGGGCGGGGTCGGGATGGGTTCAGTCATTATGGATCTCCTGTCATGCCTGAAATGGGCGGACGGGCCCCGGACGGCCGGGCTGTCTTGGCGGGCAGGCGGCCGTCCCGGGGCGAGGTCAGGTGAGACCTGCGCGGCGGATGGCGCTTTCGGTGTGGCGGGCGCGCTGTTCGGCGTTCTTGCGGGTGGCCTTGGCGGCGTCCCTTTCGGGGCCGCGGCGGGCGGCCCGCTCCGCGGCGCGGGCGGTGGCCAGGTCGTTCTGTGCCTGGTTGTTCTGCTTGGTACAGTGCATCCGACGCACGGGCGCCCGCTCTGCGGCGCGGTCGTCGACGCGCCGGATCCGCCGCTCGATCCTCGGGTCGACCGCATCGGCACAGGCCTGCTTGCTGCCGCGCAGGACCAGCCACGCGCGCTTGCTCTTCTCGCCCGTGGTGTAGGAGCGGTAGACGTCGTTGCTGCTCACTGAGGTGTCCTCCTGGTCTTGTCGGCGCGGGGCTTGTCCCGGCTCCCCTTGACACTCGCCCGTGAAAGGCGGGTGCCGCGGGCAGCCGTCAGCCGCGGCGATCTCTTGGAGGTGTCCTTGCGGTCCGGCGAGCGGTAGGAGCACGGGTCTTCGCGCCCCAGACGAGGGCGACGATCACGACCGCGACGACGGCGAGGGAAATCGCCATGGACGCCATAGCGGCGACAAGCAGGGGGCCGAAGTACACGCCCGCGGCCACCGTGCCGGCGCCGATACCGGACCCGAGCGCGACGCGCTGCACGGTCCGGTCGGGCGGGGCCTGGTGGATGTGCTGGTGTATGACCTGCGGGCGGTGGCCTGCGGCCGGGCGGGCGTCAGGGCCTGGTCGGCGTAGACGAGCGGCCGTCCGCGAGTCGGACGACCTGCTCATGGGGAATGTGCCGCGGGGAGGTTGTCCACGGGCCATCCCTCCTTGCGAGGTGAAAGGGGATGCGGGCTTGTCCCGGCCCGGGAGTCGAACCCGGCCCTTTCTCGACCATCGGGGCTGTTGCCGGTGCGTACTCAGGCCTGTTCCGCTGCCGCGCGGAGGATGTCGGCGTGGTCGAAGGCCAGGTGCGGCAGTGCGCTGAGGGGCCACCAGCGGGCGGTGCGGGCGTCGTCCCCGCCGGGTGTGGCGCGCACGCGGGCGAGGTAGGCCACGGTCACGTACCTGCCGCGCGGGTCGCGGCCGGGCTGGCTCGGGCGCCGACGATCAGGCGCAGGCGGTCGGGCGAAACGCGGACGCCGGTTTCCCTCGGCCAGCTCACGGGCCGCTGCCATACGGTTGTGCCGCGGACGCGGCCCCCTCGAAGGGCGGCCCGCCCTCGCGCGATCTGCAGGACGCGGCCATCGGGCGTGAGGGCCCCGACATCGGCGGTCAAACGGATAGTTTCGAAGGTTTCGGTGTCAGTCACGAACTGCCCCTTTCGGGCCTAGATGGAAACCGTGCGTGCCCCGGGCCCGGTTTGATTCGGCGCCCTTCACGGCTCGATGCCGGGGCGATTTGAGGCTGGTCAGAGTTGGTCAGGCGGCCCCTGCGCGGGTGTATCCGCACCAGGGCACGCAGGTGCCGAGTGAGGTGGGGATGACGTAGCCCGCGTCCCGGCCGCAGTCCGGGCATAGGCGGCGGGCGGCGTTGGCCTTGGCGAGGGCCGCCCAACGGGCCGGGGTCATGGGCCGTACCGGGCGGGCGCGGTCGATGCGGTAGAGGTAGGCCGCCAGCGGCGGGCGCCCCCGGCGGCGGGGACGCTGCAGCTCCGCTGTGACGTCCTGACCGCCGGGCCGAAGCCCCAGGTTGCGAAGCTGTCGGCGGGTGGCCAGACCTTCGGGTGCGCACCGCCAGCGATAGACCGGCAGTGTGCTCATCACACGGCCACGCGTTTCCAGGCGGCCCGCAGACGGACTTCGGATGCGGAGTGGCCGGCAGCGCGGAAGCGGGCGGCCATCTCGCGGTAGGACAGGGCGGGAATGCGGCTGTGACGGATCTCGTCGACCAGCTCATCCAAGGTGTCGTCGGGGAGCGCGGGCGCTTCCAGCGCGGGCACTCCCGTCGGCTCGCTCAGTCCCCACACGGGCAGGTCCCAGCGGGGTGTGACGCCGGGCGTGACGGGGGTCGTCACGCTGGTCAACGCCCTGCCGGTGCCCTCGCCCTTGCGGGCCGTCTCCAACGTCGACCAGGCCTGAGTGAGCGTCTGGGCGGTCTCTGCCTGGACGCGTGCGACGCGGGCACCGGCCTCCGTCACGGCCGTCAGCCTCGTCTCCTCTGTGGCGGCTTCCGCCCGCAGCCGGGCACGGGCCACGGCCGCCTCATCGCGGGCTTCCTGTTGAATGCCCCGGATCGATTCCAGGGCGATCGCTGTGAGGGCGGTGCGCTCCCACAGCCCATGCACCAGCCACAGCGCCTTGGCCGCGATCGGCAGCCACGCCACGGCCAGCCACGCCCCGGTGGAGTGGTCGGCGGTGAGTGCGTGGGTGATCAGGACGCCGGTTGCGATGAGTCCGAACGACCAGCCGACACCGGTCACCACGCGGCTGCGGTCGCCCTGCGCCGCGAGGCGGCGTTCGTAGGCGAGGGTGGCCAGCCATCCCCCGTCGATGCCCAGACCGACGACCAGCGCGACGGGCCACGGCATCGCCGCTCCCAGCCACATCACGACCACGGCCAGAGTCAGGACCATGGAGACCGCGGTCATCGCGACAGCGGGCAGAACCGTCTTGGCCTTCATCGCGCACCGCCCTTCCAGCGGGCGACGTGCCACAGGCAGCAGCCGATGAAGATGAGCAGTCCGCCGTAGCCGATGCCCAGGCGCCAGGACGGCTCGCGCATCACGGCCAGGACCAGGCCGCTGATCCACAGCAGCAGTCCGAGGATGATGAGCAGCAGGGCCATGTGCCTCATGAAGGACGTCGAGGTCATGCCACACCTCCCGCCGGACGGACATCGACAGCCCCGATCAGCACCGCGGGGGATGTGGGATCGTCTGGCGACTGGGTGTCCTCCACCCACCGCCACTCGGCATCGGGCAGTACCTCGAAGCCCATCACGGCCAGGGCGTCGGCCCGTTCCTGCTGGGTCGGCACAGACGCCCCCTCGAACTGGCAGTCCGGCCAGAGCCCCAAGCCCGGCACCATCACGTACACATGCCAGGCACCCGTGGAGTTCCCCATCTGCGCCGTGAACGTCTGCTCCCTCACAGCCACGCACCCCCCGCCGCAACCACAGCGGCCACAATCAGCAGCAGCGCACCGGCGCGGGTCAGGTCGATCGCACGCTGAAGGCTGCGGAACTTGCGCATAGCGATGCGGGACAGGTTGGCGATGTCGGCCGCCGCGTCGTAGTCGGCCAGCTCTGCCGTGAGGCTGTCGGCGTCGAGCTGGGACCAGCGGGGGAAGCCGTGCCGGCCGTTCAGGTTCGGCCGCACCGCCGACAGCAGCACCCCGGCCGCGGCCACCAGCAGCGCCACCCCGGCACCACCGACGATCCACGCCGCAGCGTTCATCGGGATCGCGGTGGCCACCGTCCACACCCCGGCGAGCAGGGCACCAACGAAGGCCAGCAGCAAGCCGGTCTTGTTGTCCGTGCGGAAGATCTCGGCCTTGACCTCAGCATGAGCCGCGGCCAGCCGGGCGTCGGTGCCGCTCATGCCGCACCGCCCATCCGGGCCGTGGTGTTGGCCAGGTCGCAGCGGACGGCCAGGACCCGATTATGGGCCCGCCGCAGACGGCGCGCGTCCAGCTCGGTCAGCGGGCGGTCCATGCAGAAGATCTGCACGTCCAGCTCCTCGACCCGCGCCGTGATGAGCGGCATCTCGCGGTCGATCGCGTCCAGCTCCGCGGCCGTCGGCTCCCGCCAGTCAGCAAAGGCCGTAACAGCCTCCTGAACAGTAACGATGTGTCCCATGGGTCGTGCGTCCCTTCACGAGGAACGGCCCGTACTGCGGCCCCGGTGTTCCAGCACCGGGGCCGCGCGCCGTTGAGTCGGTAGATCCGGCTCCCCTCAGCGCTGCTCGTACGAGACGAGCAGCGGAGGCAACCGGCCGCGGTCAAGCCGCGGGGTCATGCGCGAGCACCTTGGCCCCGCGCTGGTGGCCTTTTTCGGGAGGTCACGGCCCGTCCTACGCGGCATGGATCTGAGCCTCAGTCCCGCTCTTCCGGGGAGTCGCCTCCCGGTCTCTTCGCGCGGCGTGTGTGCCCTCGGGCAGATCCGTTCTTTTGAGTCGGCGCGTATCCCTGACGGGAGATGACCGACTGGTCTCCACTCGCCTCAGCCGGTGCTGTCACGGCTGTCGTATCTGCGGCGGATCACGCTATGAAGTTGTGGCAGTTCGGAGCAGCCCCAAGAAGGCCCCTCCTTGTCGCCCTCGTTTCCTTGGTGCGACATGACCAACGTAGCCAACCTGCTTAGTCAGGTCAACAAGGTTGACTAGGTCATTCAAGGTGGGCAGGTGGGTAACATGGCGGCATGAGCCTTGACCCGAACGACGAACGCCCGCCGTATTTGCAGGTCAGCGGCATCCTGCGAGCCGAGATCCTTACCAAGAAGTTCGAGCCCGGTACCCAGCTCCCGTCCGGACCCGAGCTGTCTAGGCGCTTCGAAGTCGCCCGGGGAACCGTGACCAAGGCCCTGGACATGCTTCGGGACGAGGGGCTGATCGTGACCCGGAAGGGGTCGGGCTCCTTCGTGCGGGAGCGCACAGAACGGCCAGTCGGACTGCGCCCGCACCTGGAAATGGCCTTCGCGGAGCCGCAGGTCACTGTCGACTTCGCCGGATTCTCCAGCGAAACCCTGCACGGCGTGATGCAGGAGCCACTGGACCGGATCCGTGCCGGCCGTTTGCGGCCCAAGTCCATCGCGGTCCGGCTGCTACTGCCGGACACGTCGGCGCCGATGGCCGTCCCGACACTCGTTGACGGCCTTCAGGACGATCCCGTCTTGCGCGATCGGGCCCGAGGCATCGCGCTGACCAACGCGGCTGGGATCCGGCATTCCGTCGAGGTACTGGCCGAACTCGGCCTGGTCGAGACGGCCACGGTTGACGTCAAGGTCTACCGGGCGACGTCCCTGTTCAAGCTCTACGTCATCAACCGGCGTGACGTGTTCTTCGGCTTCTACCCGTTGCGCGAACGGACGCTCGCGGTCGAGGGCGAGGCGCGCACGTTCTACGACATCACGGGTAAGGACGCCACGCTCTTCCATCACGCAGCCGGGCCTGACGGTGAGTCCATGGGGTCGCAATACGTCGCTCAGGCAACGACGTGGTTCGAGAGCGTCTGGAGCACCGTCGCGTACGAGCGTGGCGCATGAACGCGGCCTCAGAGGTGCTGGCGGCCATCCTCACGCGTCATGTTCTGCTCGACTTCGACGGCCCGGTCTGCTCGGTGTTCGACGGCTTTCCGGCGCAGCAGGTGGCGCGGGAGCTGTTCAGTCAGTTGCCCGTTCACCTGGAGACATGGGCTGCCGAGACGGATCCGCTGGCGCTGCTCCGCCGGATCGGAGACGAGCAGCCAGATCTTGTTCCGATGGCAGACGACTGTTTGTCCACGCTGGAGATCGAAGCTGTCCGGCGAGCCAGGTTGACAGACGGCGCGGCGGCATTTCTGGAGTCGTGCGCCGCGAGCGACCGCCACGTGTGGATCGTCAGCAACAACGCGACGGCCGCCATCACTCGGTACCTCACCGACCAAGGTCTGGACGGTTTCGTGTCAGGCGCCTTCGGCCGCGTGCACGGTCATCCCGACTCCATGAAGCCGTCCCCCTGGCTACTGCTCGACGCCATGCGCGCGGCTGAGGCGAAGCCCGGAGACTGCGTCTTCATCGGGGACGCGGTGCGGGATGTCGAGGCGGCGCATGCCGCGGGCATGGACGCGATCGGTTACGCGAACAAGCCGGGCAAGGCAGAGCGCTTGGCCGCTGCTGGAGCGCTCAGCGTGGTGACCACCATGGAATCGCTGGCGCGAGCGGCTCGTGCGGAGCGACCGCGATGGGGTGATGACACCAACGGCTGACATCAACGGCCGTGTACAACCACGTACGTCAGCATTCATGGTGCACAGCTCTCGCTGCCATCTACAGCCGCTGTCGCTGCCGCACAAGCAGGGCGCACGCGCCTACGGATCAGAAGGTTGCAGGTTCGAATCCTGCCGAGTGCACAGCATGTCAAAGGCCCTGTGGAGTAATCCACAGGGCCTTTGATTTATGCCTTGACGGCGGTGTTTGACGGCAACCGCCTGAGCGGGTGGGTGAGGAGCTGATCAGACGGCTACGGGGACACCGGCCGCGCCGCCGTCATCGTCCGGATTATTGCCATCACCCCTCAGCGCATCCCCGACGCGATCGAAGGCGGAGCGCTGGGAGTCGAGCCGCACGAAGGTGTAGATGTCCATGGTCACGCGAATGGAGCTGTGGCCCAAGACTTCCATGATCATTCGAGCGTCAGCACCCTGTTCGTGGAGCAGGGACGCGCAGGTGTGGCGCAGGTCGTGGAAGCGGACCTTGCGGACTCCGGCACGGACGCACAGCGCCTCGAAGGACCGGTTCAGGTTGCGCGGTTCTATCGGAGTCCCGTTCTTCGTGGTGAAGACGAGGCCCTGACCCGTCTCCTTCCAGTTGGCACCGGCGGCCTTCCGGTCGGCGGTCTGCTGGGCGCGCTGCGCACGAAGCGCGGTCACGCATTCGGCCGACAGGGCCACACGGCGGGCCGAGCGTTGTGTCTTCGGTGCGACGATCAGCAATTCGCCGCCGACTCGCTGCAGAGCCTGCCGGACAGTGAGCACGCCTTCGTGGAGATCCACGTCCGACCAGCGCAGCCCCAGCAGCTCACCGCGCCGCAGGCCGATGCGGACGGCCAGCTCGTAAGCGGCCCACAGACGGTTGTCCCGCGCCGCCGTCAGGAGCTGACGTCCTTCCTTGGCCGTGAGCGGTTCGATCTCGCGCTTCGTGCCCATGCTCAGCTCCACGTTCCGGGCGACGTTGCGCGGCAGCTCGTCCTCACGTACGGCGTGCTGGAGAGCCGCCCGCAGGATCACCAGCAGGAAGCGCACGGTCCGGTCAGAAGGGAGCTTCTTGCAGCACCTGCCGAGGGCGCAGCAGCGCCGCTTGTGTTCCCGCCGCTTTTTGTCCTTGCCCTGGGCACAGCACTGGCAGGTGGCCGCCGTCTTGGCCAGGAAGGCCCGGATGTCGCGGGCGGTGAGCCTGGCCAGCTTCTTCCTGCCGAATTCCGGCGTGACGTAGTTGCGGACGAGCGATTCGTAGTTGACGTATGTCGTCCTGCGGACCTTGCCCTGGGCGACGTTAGATCAAAGCGGCGGGTGCAACGTACGAAGCCCTGGCCGGCACAGTGCGCTCCGTCGCAGATGAAGCCGGGGATTCCGTGCGGACCAACAGGTCCAGCATCGCCCATTGGGTGGCCGACGCACAGCCGTCCGAGGCCAGCGCGCGTTACTTGGCTGAAGCCTTGAGCCGCTACCTCCGCAGGCCGGTCACGCTATCCGAAATCGGTCTTGCGTTCTCGTCCTCCACAGCGGCGCCGACCTGGCCCACGGATACGCTGACAGCGTTGAACGAGCTGGGGAGAGACGACTTGGACATGGGGCGCAGGCATGCTCTCACAGCCGCCGCCTACTCCGTCGCCGCACTGAGCGTGCCAAGCTCCACGTGGTGGTCACGGATGGCCCAGCGGACGGCCGCCGGTCCTGCGGTGAACCGTCGTCGCGTCGGCCACCGTGATCTGGAAGCTGTTCGCGACATGGTGGCCATGTTCTCCCGCATCGATCAGCGCCACGGCGGCGGCCACGCCCGCACAGCCGTGGTGCAGTACCTCACCACCGATGTCACCGCCTACCTTCACGGTCACTTCGCGGACGACCGGATAAGGCGTGCGATGTTCTCGGCAGCGAGTGAGCTTGCCTACCTCTCCGGCGGGATGGCCTTCGACAACGCCGAACACCCCGTTGCTCAGCGCTATTTCACCGTGGCGGTGAGCCTGGCCGCCGAAGCCGACGACGCGCCCATGGCCGGGCATGTGCTGCGTGCCATGGCCCATCAGGCGGTGGACCTCGGACACTCCGGTGCCGCGCTGAAACTGGCCACAGCATCCGTTGAAGGCGCCCGCTATGCCACCGCCGCACCACGTGAGCGTGCTCTCGTCGGCGTCGTTCACGCCCGCGCCCTCGCCTCAGCGGGACAGCACAAGGATGCAGCCGCCGCGCTGGTACGCGCCGAGAACGACCTGTCGTCCGCTGCTGCCGGCGACGACGAGCCGCCCCGGGTGTTCTTCTTCAGTGAGGCCAGCCTCGCGCACGAAACCGCATGCACCCTACGGGACGTGGGAGATCTGAATGCCGCCCAACGGCAGTTCCGCCGCAGCGTGCGCACGCGCGCCGCATCCTCGTTCACCCGCACGCATGCTGTGACCCTCGGATACCTCGGCGCCCTCCAGGCCCGGCAGGGCGCCATTGAAGAGGCATGCGCCACCTGGTCCCGCGCACTGGACGCCATGGACGGCATCCATTCGGCCCGTGCCCGCCGCACCGCTGCGGACATGCGACGCGCTCTGTCACCCGTCCGTGGGCGCGGTATTCCAGCGGTGGCCGAACTCGACCACCGGGCCGCCGTCTACCTGACCGAAACTGCCTGACACACGCGCCACCCGAACCAGCCAAGGAGCTGAAGCATGGCCGAAGAGTTCGCGGTCGTCCCCGTCGCCCACGTGGTCGGTGGCCGGACCGAGGTCGCAGACGACTACTGGGGCGGTCGGCGCTCCATCATCCGCATCGACTCGGAGCGGTTCACAGAGGGCGCCGCAGTGGGTCTCGATGCGTTTTCCCACATCGAGGTGGTGTTCCGCTTCCATCTCACCGACCCCACGGACCTGCACGCGGAGCCACGGCGCCCCCGCGACAACCCGGACTGGCCCGCCGGTGGCATCTTCGCCCACCGGAACATGCGGCGGCTGAACTGGCTGGGCGTCTCCCGATGCCGTCTGATCAAGGTGGACGGCCTTGACCTGCACGTCGAAGAACTCGATGCCGTCGACGGCACTCCTGTCCTGGACATCAAGCCATGGTTCAGCGTGATGGGCCCGCGCGGCGAAGTCCGGGAACCTGCCTGGCCTTCTGAAATGCTCGCCGAGTATTACGCGATGCCGCCCGAGTAGACATCAGGGTCCGGAAACGATGAGATCGCCATCGGCGTGACTGGTAAAGAAACACTGGGATTCGCGTATGCGGTGGCATTCGACACGCTCAAGGCCCGCCGGTGGTCCGGCGGGCCTTCAGGATCTGAGCCGGGCAGCGGGCCCGGGGATCAGTATATTCGGAATGATGTCCCGGTTACGAGGGTGCCGCCGAAGTCCGCCGTGGTGTGCGGGGGTAACGACGATTCGGTGCAGGCACTGCTTCTGCTGACTGCTCAGACCTGGCGTGGGAGAGGTGTCGGCCGAGGCGAACTCCACCGTGGCGAGTCCGAGTGTGAAAGTCATAGCGAGGACTGACGTCGCCGACGCAAGGCGGCGCACTAGCGCATGCATCCGATGGTTCCATCTTCGTTTGGGCTCTGTCGCGGCTATGACAGGCATCACGAACCTAGCAAGGCGGATGTGTCGCCCATTGCCGTTGCAGCGTGTCACTCGCGGATTGGCTTGTTCGATTTGCCAGGTGCGTGAGGCACTGTCTCGGTGCGTCGTGCTGCGTGAGTGCCTCGGGGGGCCCTGAACTCTAAGGTCCGCGACCCAAGCGCCACCTTTTCGACCCTGCCGCGGATGCGGTTGAGCGTCGCGCCTGCAAGGGCTTGGTATTCAGCCAGCACAGGCGCGATGGCTTCAGGCGAGGATCGATCTCGGCAGAGCGCCCAAGCTCTGCGCGTGCGTCGCTCGGCAGGGGCACCCCGGAGATGCAAGCAACTCGCTCGTTTTATCCCGGCGTTGTGGGCTGCCAGGTTCGAGAGACTGCACCTCACCAGTGCAGAGACTCGTGAGCGCATCCTGCAGGTACCCATGAACTATCGAAGCAGGCTCTCCGCCCGCGTGATCGACGTCGGCACACATCTGCCGACCGGCCCCGGGCATGACGACTGGCTGGCGAGTGTCAGCCCTGCCTACGGTCAGTCCGACACGCGGGCATCAAAACTTGTGACTTGTAGCGATCGAATGCGTACGCTCCGGTCGCCTGTTCGAGATCGTTCACGAGGAGTACACGTGAGATCCATACGTCTGACTGCCCTGCGTCGCCAGGGGCAGCGCATCACCGTCGTCGCGTTAGGTGGCGCAGCAGTACTCGGCCTCGTCGCCGCACCAGCCCAGGCGTCCAGCTGGACAAGTAGCCTGACAAACGTCGCTCCAAGCTTCGAGTCCCGTCGATGGACGGACGATGGCGGCCCCACCAACGTCCAGTTCGAGAACTGCACGGATGATTACGAGAGCAAGGTCACCATTGGGCTTCGTAAGGATGTACTCGGGCCTGACGACTATTTCACGACACACACGTATACCGAGTGCTTCGAGGGGTCGGGTCACTACTCCTCGGGTAACTGGGATGGCCACGGCGAGGGTGACTACTACTTTGTCGTCAACGACTTCATGATCGACGTACACATGTCGGCCAAATGGGTTGGAACATACTATTAATATCTTCCCTTCCTCTGTGGGCGCGATCGCGTGGTGAGAGACGCGCCCACAGGGGAATGGCCCCCTCTCGTTCCTTGGGAAGACTCACTCCATGCCCTTGATCTATCAGTCCTGCACCTTTCGCTATGGTCGCCGCTCACAACCGGTTATCGACCAGTTGGACATTACTTTCTCGCCGGGGCACAGCGTGCTCCTCGGTCCCAATGGTGCGGGTAAGAGCACCTTGCTCTCTCTTGGTGCCAGCGCCACGGTGCCGCAATCCGGTCGCATCGAGTACGGAGGCCTGAACTCGGCGGTCCGCAGCCAGACACGGGCCTATCGGGGAAAAGTGTCCTGGCTGCCGCAGCGTCCGGGATTCCTCCCGGGGCTGACATGCCGGGAGCACGTGGCGTATGTGGGATGGCTCAAAGGTATGCGGGAAAGTGAGGCCTGGCGCGCAGCTCCCCAAGCAATAGAGAGAGTCGGGCTCACCGAAAAGATCAACAGCAGGATCAAGCATTTATCCGGCGGGCAGCAGCAGCGGATCGCCATTGCTCAGGCGCTCGTTCACGACGCCGAACTGCTCCTTCTCGACGAGCCGACCGTCGGGCTCGACCCGCACCAGCGGCGCAGGTTCCTCGACCTGTTGGTCTCGCTGAGGGGAAAGATTCATGTGATCGTCTCCACTCATGACATCGGTGATCTTGACGAGGCTTTTGACGAGGTGGTGGTTCTTGAAGCGGGGAGGCCGAGGTTCCGCGGTTCCGTCAGTGAATTCGCTGCCCATGCCGACCCGGACTGCGCTCCGGGTCGACGCCTGGAAAGTGCCTATTCGGCACTGCTGGAGGTGGCGGAATGATTACCTGGGCGAATCTCCGCGCCTCGGCCGCCCCCTGGCTGGTGCTCCCTGTTCTGATATATGCAAACCTATACATAGGTGACGTCACATTTACCGAACCATCGAAATATGGGCCTCAGTCCGGTGAAACGGCCGCGTTTGCCGTCGCGGTCATCGCTCCTGCTGTGGCCGCGGCCGCCGCGTGGGAGGCGGGACGGCACCGGCAGCTCGGCGCGTTGCGGACCACCGGGCAACGTGGCGTCGTCAGGCAGTTCCTGCGCGCCGCGACTCCCGTCCTGATTCTGCTGGCTGTACTCGTCCTGGCGGCCCTCATGATGGCCCATCATGCGGTGGGCGTGCTGCCCGGCGGGACCGGATGGCTCGCCGTGGCACACCTGCTCGTCATCTCTTTGGGCTGGCTGGTCGTCGGCTGGTGCCTCGGAGGCATCCTGCCCAAGAGCATCGCGGCACCCGCTGCTGGTGTCGGTTGCTGGGCGTGGCTGGCGGTGCCTCGGTCGACGTCCAACCCTTGGGTGCGTCACCTGGGTGGCTTCTTCGACATGCAGTCGAGCGTCACCGATCTGATCTCCCCGGCCGCCTATCTGGTGCCATGGGGAGTGGTCACCGGCCTGGCGCTTTCGTTCTGGCTCTTGGCCCGTCGGCGTCTGCGCGTCTTGGCGGTCACTGCGGCCTTCGCCGTGGCGGTTGTCACCCTTACCGAGGGGCGGGCCGCAGTGATCGACTGGGGCTACAGCACTCCGACCCACCCCCGCAGCGTCGCCTTGGACTGCACCGGGAAGGCGCCGAGGGTCTGTGTACCGCCGGAGTACGAACCGTATGTCCGGCAGTTGCGGCGCGACGCCCTGGTTCCGGTGGGACGGCTGGAGGACGCCGGCATACCCGCCCCGGAAGAACTGCGCATCGTCTCCGCGAAAGCGCCACTCAGGTCGGGTACCTGGCCGTTGTACTGGTCCCTGCCGCCGCGCGGTACTCAGCAGGAAGCCGACGACTTCGCCGAGAAGATCGGGAGGTCAGCAGTGGTCGGGGAGGCAGCCAGGGCGGGTGTGGCGGTGTGCGAGCCGCTGGGATCTCTCCCCGGCGCATGGGCATCTCTGGTCGCCGGGCTCGACGAGAAGGAGGTGCAGGCAACAATGAGCCCGTCGAACTGGACGAAGCTGGAGGCGATCCGACGGCTTCCTGCTGATGAACAGGCTGCTTGGTTCCACCGTTCAGCCGTGGGCCTGAGGCGCTGCGAGAGGGCGCGCTCGTGAACCGGTACGCGGTCACCGTGCGCCGATGGTGGACCGTCCTCGGGGCACTGGCACTGCTTGTTCTGGTGTGTACGACAGCGGGGGAGAACAAGGTCCCCGTCCCTAGCCTGGTCAGGGGCGCGGGCGGTGCACAACTCGCCTACTTCACTCCCGTCCTCGTCGTCATCGCCGTCATGTACTGCCTGGAACGAGAACTACACGAAGCAGAGAGCACAGCCGTCGTGCGGGTCCGCCGATTCGATCAGGGTGCTGTCGTTCTCACCATGGGTGTCGCGCTTGCAGCCGGAGTGATCGTGGGCATGGACATAGCCCGCAACGTCACTCTTCTGCTCGGCATCGCGCTCCTCGTGCGGCGCCTGGCCAACGAAGCCACGGCATCAGGAGCAGGACTGATGTTCCTCATCCTGAACATCATGCTCGGGCGCGCACTCACCCCCAACGGTCACGCAGCGCATACCTGGTGGGCGATCGCGCTTTATCCGCCCGGGAGTGTGCCTGCCTGGCTGGTGGCGCTTGCCTTTTTCGCGTTCGCACTTCCATTGTCATTCTCTCGAACATCGGCGGCTCGTTGAGGTAGGTGGTGCGTGTGCGACGGGCCGCCGCCGGGGGAGGCGGCTGACGGCAACAGTGACGGCAACGACGTCACACGATGCCGACCAGGGGGCCACTCCGGCACTCAGGCCAAGATGTCCCCACGGGCGCGGCCCGGCCCGTGCCCGATCCTACGGATCAGAAGGTTGCAGGTTCGAATCCTGCCGAGTGCACACAGCTCAAAGGCCCCTCGGGAATCTCCCGCAGGGGCCTTTGACGTTGCGTACAGCAGCGAAGTCAGCAACCCGGTCGCGGCGCGGTCGCAGCGCCCTCTGAACCGGCTCGACCCGCCACCGGCTCACCTCAGGTGGTGCCGCCATGGTGTCGGACGGCTTGCCCAGAGTCGTGTGCACCTCCTCGTTGCTGGCTGCTGCGCAGACCTCCGTCGTCATCGCGATCTGTGAGTGCCGCAGGATGCGCTGGGCCACCTTCGGGGGAACACCCAGCGCGACCAGGAGCGGGCTGCACGTGTGCCGGGTGTTCCGCAGCGGGATCACGCGAAGGCCGGCGCGACGGGCACGCAGCGCGAACATACGGGTGAGGTTCCCGGCCCGATCGGCGTGCCGTACGTGGTGTGCGAACCAGGCCGCGGCTGTCCTGTCAGAGATCCCCGGCCGCTTTGCGGTCGTCGAGCTGCTGGGCATGGCGTAGGGACTGCCGCCGGGTTGAGCGCCACTCGATGTGTCTTGCCGCGACGCAGGCTGGGAGGATGTCGTGTTGCCCAAGTCGTATCCGAAGGAGTTCCGTTGCACAGAGCCGTCGTGGCCGCCGTCGTGCTCGCCCCTCTCCTCGTTGTCACCCTCACTCCGATGACGGCTGCCGCCGCCAGCAGCCCTTACCGGGGAGCCAACACTCCTGCCGTCCAGGACGACTTCAACGGTGACGGTTACCGGGACCTGGCCGTGGGCGCGCCCTACGCGGCCAATGGCAGCGTGGTGGCAGCCGGCGCTGTCGTCGTCCTGTACGGGTCGGCCTCATCGGTGAGCACCACGCGCCGGACGGTCATCACCCAGGCGACCTCCGGAATCCCTGGCGACCCCGAGGAAGGGGACTCCTTCGGCACGACGGTCGCCAGTGCGGACCTGGACCGGGACGGATACGCGGATCTGCTCGTCGGCACCCCGAACGAGAAGGTCGGAGACAAGGAGGGCCGGGGTTCCGTGACCGTCGTATGGGGCGGGCCCAGTGGGTTGACGGGTGGCTCGACCATCTCCCCTCCTGCCGGATTCGGGAACGGCTCGACGTACTGCGGCTTCGGGATGTCCCTGGCCACAGGCGACATGAACGGGGACGGCGCCCCGGAGGTGACCATCGGATCGCGCTGCGATGGCGCCTCCTACACCGGCCCCTTCACCCGCACCGGCCAGGCCGCCTCCCACTACCAGGACGGGCGCTTCGGCGAGAGCCGTGGTGTGGTGATGGGTGACGTGAACGGCGACGGCAGGGCGGAGCGGTTCTGGTTGCCCGGGCCCACGGACGGCGACCTCCGCGGTCCCGTCCACGTCGACAACGGCCCCCCGATCGCCGGCAGCCCGGACAACTGGCCCATCAAACTGCCCTATGCCGACGGCCACGCCGGCCAGATCGGTGACATCAACGGCGACGGCTACGGCGACCTCGTCACCGGCATCTCGGACGACGACTCCATTATGAACTCGACCGGTGCGGCGCACCGCGGTGGCGAGATCCAGGTCCTCTACGGCAGCGCGCAGGGAATCACCGCCGATCAGCAGCCACAGGTCTTTTACCAGGACACGGCCGGAGTCCCGGGCACCGCTGAGGACCGCGATCAGTTCGGGCAGTCGCTCAGCGTCGCAGACGTCGACGCCGACGGATACGCCGATGTCCTCGTCGGCTCTCCCGGCGAGGCCGTGGGCACGATCAAGTATGCCGGCACGGCCGTTCTGCTGCGTGGCTCCGCCTCCGGCCTGACCACCGCGAAGGCGGCCGGATACACGCAGAACACGGCGGGCGTGCCCGGCGCCGCAGAGGCCGGCGACCAGTTCGGCGCGGCCGTCCACCTCGCCGACCTCAACAAGGACGGCAAGGCCGAGGTGATCGTCGGCATACCCACGGAGAACAGCGACGGTTGCCTCTGGACCGCCCGCGGCTCGGCCTCTGGCCCGGTCCTGAGCGGTTCCGTCAACCTGTGCGGCAAGAGCGCCGGTATCACCATCCTGGGCGCCAACGGTTACTTCGGAGCAGCTCTGACGAGCCCTTACGTCGCCGAGTAGGGGCAACGCTGCCACGCTGCCGCCAGGAATCCTGCCGAGTGCACAGCAGATCAGAGGCCCTGTGGAGTAATCCACAGGGCCTCTGATCTGCTGCCTTGACGGCAGTGTTTGACGGCAGCCACCTGGGCGGGCGGGTGAGGAGTCGATCACCGTTCGACTTGCCGGGGTGTGCGGCGGGCTTCGTCCGTAGGCTCGCGGTGTGACCGGTACATGGGATCCGGCGGCCCCCGGGGTGCTGCGGCTGCCTTCTGGGCGGCTGGTGCGCGGGCGGGGGCTGCGCAGGCCGTTGCCCGCGGGGCCGAAGCCCGGGTTCGGGCTGTATCTGCTGGGGCGCGCGCCGTCTCCCGTTGCCTGGGAGAGCCGCTGGCTGCGCTGGCCCGACTTCTGGCTGCCGGCCGACCGGGCGGCCACCGCCGCCGCGTTGCGTGCGGCATGGGAGCGCGCCGGAACCGAGCGTGTCGAGGTCGCCTGCGGCGGCGGGCAGGGGCGTACCGGCACGGCGCTCGCCTGCCTTGCCGTTCTGGACGGGGTGCCCGCGGATCGGGCCGTCGGCTATGTCCGGGCGCACTACGCGCGGCGTGCGGTCGAGACGCCGTGGCAGCGGAGATTCGTCGCAAACTTCTCGTAGTGGCCGTGGCGGCGGCGCGGTGCCAGGGGCCAGAGAGGCGGCGGGCGGGTGGCGGAACGGGTCCGTGGCGGGGTGCGGGAGCGCGTTCTCGGCGGGGTGTGGGAGCGCGTCGAAGGTGGGCGGCGGCGGGTGGAAGCGGCCTCGGGGAGGCCGTTGTGGGGCTCATGGCGAGTCGACATGCCATAGGTGTCGCCTGTGCCGGGGTGTGACGGTTGGGTGCCGGGACTACGCGGGTAGACGCGTACATGCCAAGCTCTGCACGACTTTCACACCCTGCACCCATAAGGAGAGAAATGTCAGTACTCACGCGTTTGGCGGCGGCGGTCGCCGTGGCCATCCCGCTCGCCCTCGCGGTGCCGGCCTCGGCCGCTACCGCCACCGTGGTTCCAGAGCACGCGATCAACGTCTGCCAGAGCGCCAGTTTCTATGCGAACTACGACAGCTCCAGCGGCCCGTCCGGCCTCATCCGGGTCCTGGCCTACGGGGACAAGATCGGCCACACCGAGGGTGTCCACCCCGTCTACAACGGCTGGGCGGCGACCTTCGACTTCGGCAAGGGTGACTGGGGCTACGTCCGTATCGAGTGCATCGGCGGTTACAACTCATGGTGAGCCTGAGCCGACTTGCTGATGGAGCCCGCCGGAGCAAGGGGTCCAGAACGCGTATGGGCGCCCTGGCTCTTGTGGCCCTGACCACGCTCGCGGTCGGTCTCACCGCCGCGCCCGCGCAGGCGGCGAACGGCACGGTCGGGGTCCGGGAGACCGTCTGCGCCGACAGCCTGTTTGTGCGCACCGACCCCGGCGGGGCCTGGATGGGCACCCTGACCAAACCTCAGACCTTCGACGTCGAGCAGGTCTCGGGCGGTTGGGACTACGGATTTGCGTACGGTGACATCAACCGCCACGGGTGGGTGCAGGACGGCTGGTTCTGCTAGGTCCGGCAGCCTGTAGGAGCTTGAGGGCCTGAACCCTGACCTGCGACCAGCCTGCGCCTGATCTTGCTAGGCAAGGCCTGCACCATCCGCACCGCGGCCGGCCGGCGGCATCCGGCAGACAGTGGTGAGCCTATCGGGCGCCCGGGGATCCGTCCCCGGGCGCCCGTTGTTTTCTCAGTGAATTCACAGACTCAGACAAGACCCTTCTCACTGGCGCGGCCGAGGGTCGTACCCATGACCACGACCACCTCGCCCCAGGGGCGTACCGAACTGCTCAGGCCGGACGGGAGGCCCGTCCGGGTGCTAGTCGTGGACGATGAGGCGTCCATAACCGAGCTGCTGTCGATGGCCCTGCGCTACGAGGGCTGGCAGATCCGCAGCGCGGGGGACGGATCGGCGGCGGTACAGACCGCGCGTGCCTTCCGGCCCGATGCCGTCGTGCTCGACATGATGCTGCCGGACATGGACGGCCTGGCCGTCCTCGGCCGGCTGCGGCGTGAACTGCCCGACGTGCCGGTGCTGTTCCTGACGGCCAAGGACGCCGTCGAGGACCGCATCGCCGGACTGACGGCGGGCGGTGACGACTATGTGACCAAGCCGTTCAGCCTGGAGGAGGTCGTCGCGCGGCTGCGCGGGCTGATCCGGCGCTCCGGCGCCACCGACCGCCGCAGCGACTCCACGCTCGTGGTGGGCGACCTGATGCTCGACGAGGACAGCCACGAGGTGAGCAGGGATGGGACCGGCATCCACCTCACCGCCACCGAGTTCGAGCTGCTGCGCTACCTGATGCGCAACCCGCGCCGGGTGCTCAGCAAGGCCCAGATCCTCGACCGGGTCTGGTCGTACGACTTCGGCGGGCAGGCCAATGTCGTCGAGCTTTACATCTCGTATCTGCGCCGGAAGATCGACGCCGGGCGTGAGCCCATGATCCACACCCGTCGTGGCGCCGGATACCTGATCAAGCCAGCCGTCGCGGCATGACGCTGAGCGGGAGGCGGGCACGGAGTGCCTCCGCTGAGAGCGATGTCGTATGACGGATGGAGGGCAGCCGGCTGTGGGGCGGCTGCCGGATGCGGAGCGGGTGCCGTATGTGGGGCGGCAACTGCTTGCGCAGCGCGAGAACGCGTCCGGGGCAGGCACGCCCCGGGCGCGTTCGCCGCGCGAGGAGTGTTCTGGTGCTTTCGGTTCTGGTGTTCCGGTTGCGCGTCGCAGCCGGTGGCGCGCCTCGCGCGCGCCGGGCGCCCGGCGCTTCGCGCGCTCCCCGCGCCCGAGGTCCCTGCGGACCCGTCTCGTGGTGGCCGCCGTCACCCTGATCGCTGTCGTATGCACGGTCATCGGCACCGTGACCACCATCGCGCTCCGGTCGCATCTGTACGAGCAGCTGGACGGCTCGGTCAGGGATCTCGGCATGCGGGCTTCGGGGCCGCCGCACCGCGCGGACGAGAGAGCGGGCCCGGTGCCCGGCGGGCTGCCGGACGCGCGCGGAGGCACGCGGTCCGATGACGTGCTCGGCTTCGTGAGTATCGGTCCGCAGGAGCTGGGCACGGTGGGAGCCATGGTCGACGGCTCGGGAACCGTCGTGCGCGCCGTCGTCAGCACAGAGCAGGAAGGCGCCTCGCGCCCCAGCGGGCAGGCGCTCAGCGCCGCCCAGCGCACCGCGCTCGCCGCCACCGCCCGAGACGGAAAGCCGCACACCATCGACCTGCCGGGGCTCGGCGAGCACCGCGTCAGCTACGTCCAGGGCGAGCGCGGCAGCTTCCTCGTCGGGCTGCCGACGGAGCATGTGACCAACACCCTGCACACGCTCATCGCCGTGGAGGTGAGCGTCACCGCGGCGGGACTGGTCGCCGCCTCGCTGGCGGGCGCCGCCATGGTCGGCGTCGCGCTGCGTCCGCTGCGGCGGGTCGCCGCGACCGCCACCCGGGTCTCCGAACTGCCGCTGCACCGCGGCGAGGTGACCCTCTACGAACGCGTCCAGGACGCCGAGGCCGACCCGGGCACCGAGGTCGGCCAGGTCGGTGCGGCGCTCAACCGGATGCTCGACCATGTGCACGGCGCGCTGGACGCACGGCAGCGCAGCGAGATGCGGGTACGGCAGTTCGTCGCCGACGCCAGCCATGAGCTGCGCACACCGCTGGCCTCCATCCGTGGATACGCGGAGCTCACCCGGCGCGGCCACGAGGAGACCGGGCCGGACACCCGGCACGCGCTGGGACGCATCGAGTCCGAGGCGCACCGGATGTCGGGCCTGGTGGAGGATCTGCTGCTGCTGGCCCGGCTCGATGCGGGACGCCCGCTCTCGTATGAGAGCACTGATCTCTCACCGATCGTCATCGATGCGCTCAGCGATGCGCGCGCGGCGGGCCCCGCCCATACCTGGCGGCTCGAACTGCCCGACGAACCCGCGCTCGTCACCGGCGACGCGGCTCGCCTTCACCAAGTCCTCGTCAACCTCCTCGGCAACGCCCGCACCCACACACCACCCGGTACGACCGTGACGGCGCGGGTGCGGGGCGCCGGGCCGTGGATACGGCTCGACGTGGAGGACGACGGGCCCGGGGTCCCGCCCGCGTTGCTGCCGCATGTCTTCGAACGGTTCGCCCGGGGGACGCGGCGCGGACGCGTGCCGGGTCCGCGGGGCACGGCGGCGGCGCGGGATCTTCCGGTTCCACCGGACTCGGTCTTGCGATCGTGCAGGCGGTGGCGGTGGCGCACCGGGGAGATGTGCGGGTGGAGAGCGCGCCGGGGCACACCGTGTTCACGGTGCGGCTGCCCGCGCAGGCAGTCGTGGACGCGGCATGGCCGCCTCCGGTGCCGGCGGTTGTCCGGCCCTGGTGATGTCCGTGCGGCGGCCCGCGCCCGGGCGCGGGCCACTCGATTCACAGCCCTGGCACAGGCCCACCACACCACCCTGACAGAGGGTTTCGCGAGGGTCGTTGGTATGCGAATCGAATCTTCTGCGGGTGCCGGAGGACTGCCCTGCGGGGGTGTGCTGCCGGCTCGGGAGCACCTGCCGGCCGGGGAGCCCGAGGACGGTCCTGGGGTGTCTTTCGCTCCCGTTCTCGATGTGGTGATTCCCGTGTACAACGAGGAGCAGGATCTCGAATCCTGTGTGCGCCGGCTCCACGACCACCTGGCCCGCACGTTCCCGTACCGCTTCGGCATCACCATCGCGGACAACGCGTCCACCGACCGTACGCCGCAGATCGCGGCCCGACTCGCGGCCACCATGGCCCAGGTGCGCAGCGTCCGGCTTGAGGAGAAGGGGCGCGGGCGGGCGCTGCGGACGGTGTGGTCCGCGTCCGAGGCGCCGGTGCTCGCCTATATGGACGTCGATCTGTCCACCGACCTCAACGCCCTGTTGCCGCTGGTCGCGCCGCTGATCTCCGGCCACTCCGACCTGGCCATCGGCTCGCGGCTGGCGCGCAGTTCGCGGGTGGTGCGCGGGCCCCGGCGCGAGCTCATCAGCCGCGCCTACAACCTCATCCTGCGCGGCTCGCTCGCCGCCCGCTTCTCCGACGCCCAGTGCGGCTTCAAGGCGATCCGGCGCGAGGTGGCGCGGGCGCTGCTGCCGCTCGTCGAGGACACCGGCTGGTTCTTCGACACCGAGATGCTGGTGCTCGCCGAACGCGCCGGACTGCGCATCCACGAGGTGCCCGTCGACTGGGTCGACGACCCCGACTCGACCGTGCACATCGTGCGGACCGCCACCGATGACCTGAAGGGCGTGTGGCGGGTGGGACGGGCGCTCGCCGTGGGCGCACTCCCTCTTGACCGGCTCGTGCGCCCGTTCGGTGACGATCCGCGCGACCGCGCACTGGCCGGCGTGCCCCGCGGTCTGGCCCGCCAGCTCGTCGGCTTCTGTGTGGTCGGCGTCCTGTCCACCCTGCTCTACCTGCTGCTTTACTCCGGCTCGCGGACGTTCTGCGGGGCGCAGGCCGCCAATGCGCTGGCGCTGCTCCTGTCGGCCTTCGCCAATACGGCGGCGAACCGGCGGCTCACGTTCGGCGTGCGCGGGCGCGAGAGGGCCTTGCGCCACCAGGCTCAGGGGCTCGTGGTGTTCGCCATCGGGCTGGTGCTGACCAGCGGATCGCTCGCGGCGCTCAGCGCGGCGAGCGCCGACGCCCCGCACTCCACGGAGCTCGCGGTGCTCATCGCCGCCAACCTCGCGGCGACGGTGCTGCGATTCCTGCTGATGCGCATCTGGGTGTTCGCTGAGCGCCGCGATCCGCTTCCTGCACGACCGCAGTCCGGACCGCATACGTGTACGCCGCCCGTCTCTACCTCTATCTCTACCCCTACCTCCACCTCCATCCCCGACCCCGATCCGAGGACCGCACCATGACCACCTTCCCCCTGGCCGCGAACCCGACCGGCGGCGGTGCCGTGCGGCGCCGGCTGGCCCGGCTGTGGCGCGGCAGGCCCGATGACGCGGCGTGGGTACGGCCGGTCTTCCTGCTCGCGCTGCTGGTCACCGGTGTGCTCTACCTCTGGAACCTGAGCGCGTCCGGCTACGCCAACTCGTTCTACTCGGCCGCCGCGCAGGCCGGCAGCCGCAGCTGGAAGGCCTTCCTCTTCGGCTCTTTGGACGCGTCCAACGCCATCACCGTGGACAAACCGCCCGCCGCGCTCTGGCCGATGGGCCTGTCGGTACGGCTCTTCGGGCTCGGTTCCTGGCAGATCCTGGTGCCCCAGGTGCTGATGGCGCTGGCTACCGCGGCCGTGCTCTACGCGGCCGTACGGCGCCGCTTCAGCGCGGTGGCGGGCCTGATCGCGGTGGCCGCGTTCGCGCTCACCCCGGTCGCGGCGCTGATGTTCCGCTTCAACAACCCGGACGCGCTGCTCGCCCTCCTGATGACGGCCACGGTCTACCTGGTGCTGCGCGCTCTGGCGGACGGCCGCACGAAATGGCTGGTCTGGGCCGGTGCCGCGGTCGGCTTCGCGTTCCTCGTCAAGACTCTCCAGGCGTTCTTGATCCTGCCGCCGCTCGCGGTGCTGTACGCGGTCTGCGCTCCGGTCCGGGTCCGCAGGCGGTTCGGCCAGCTGCTGCTGGCGCTGCTCGCGCTCGTGGTGGCCGGCGGCTGGTGGACCGCACTCGTCCAGCTGTGGCCCGCCTCCTCCCGGCCGTATATCGGCGGCTCGCAGCACAATTCGTTCCTTGAGCTGACGTTCGGCTACAACGGCTTCGGCCGGATCAACGGCAACGAGACCGGCAGCGTCGGCGGTGGCGGCGCCGGCGGTCCCGGTGGCGGCGGCGGGATGTGGGGGCAGACGGGCATCGGCAGGATGTTCAGCGACGAGATCGGCAGCCAGGTCTCATGGCTGCTCCCGGCCGCGCTGATCCTGCTCGTCGCCGGGCTGCTCGTCACCTGGCGGGCATCCCGCCGGGGTACCGCAAGTGCCAGCGACTGCGCGGCCCCGGGGCAGTACACGGCGCGCGGCGCGTTCCTCGCGTGGGGCGGTGCGCTGCTGATGACCGCCGGCACCTTCAGCTTCATGGCCGGCATCTTCCACCAGTACTACACGGTGGCACTCGCTCCGTACATCGCGGCGCTGACCGGCATGGGTGCGACGGTGCTGTGGGAGGAACGGGCCCGTGTCCTGCCCCGGCTCGCCCTGGCCGGCACGGTCGCGGTGACCGGCTGGTGGTCGTACGTACTGCTCGGCCGCACTCCTGACTACCTGCCGTGGCTGCGCTGGGCCGTGCTGATCGGCGGGCTCGCCGGGGCGGTGGGCCTGGCCGTCGTGGGCCGCGCGGGACAGCGGGACAACGGGCCGCAGGCTGCTGACGGCCAGGTGCCGACCGGGCAGCTCGCCCGCCGTGCGGCCCTCGTCGCGATCGGTGTCAGCCTCGCCGCCTCGTTCGCGGGTCCGCTCGCCTACACCCTGACGACGGTGGACACCGGGCACTCGGGCTCCATCGTCACGGCGGGTCCGGCCGGAGCGAGCATGGGCGGCGGCCCTGGCGGTGGGATGCACGGCGGCATGTTCCCCGCCGCGGGCTGGCAGCGCACGGGCGGACCGGGCGCCGCACCGGGCGCCGCACCGGGTCAGGCCGGGGCGGGCTTCCCGCGGGGCGGCCAGAACGGCGCGGGCCGGGGCATGGGCCAGGGCGGCTTCCCCGGCGCTCCCGGCGGCGGTACCGGCACCGGCGGCTCCAAGGGAGGCCCGGGCATGGGCGGCGGCGGTATGGGCGGTCTGCTCGACGGCGCCACCGTCAGCAGCAAGGCCAAGGCGCTACTGGAGAAGAACGCCGCCGCGTACACCTGGCCCGCCGCGGCCATCGGCTCGCAGAACGCCGCCAGTTACCAGCTGGCCACCGAGGACCCCGTGATGGCGATCGGCGGCTTCAACGGCAGCGATCCGTCCCCGACGCTCGCCCAGTTCAAGAAGTACGTGACGGACGGCAGGGTCCACTACTTCATCGCGGGCGGCATGGGTGGCGGTGCCACGGGCGGCGAAGGCGGCGGTTTCGGCCGAAGCATGGGCGGGAGCGATATCTCCTCGCAGATCAGCACATGGGTCGCGGCCACGTTCAAGAAGGTCACGGTGGGCAGCGCGACGTTCTACGACCTCACCCAGCAGGCGAAGAAGGCGTAGCGACGGCGTGGCGGACGGCGCAGGGACGGCCGCGGGACTCGCACCCGCGGCCGTCCCTGCGCCGTCTTTCTGCCCTGCGCCGGGCGTGAGCTGCGCCTACCGGCCCCTGCTCAGCGTCAGATCGGCGACGACGGGACGGTGGTCGGAGGCGAGCGTGTCGGGCACCGTCACGTCCCGCACCCGCACGTGGTCCTGCGAGGCGGCTATGTAGTCGATCCGCTGCTGCGGGTCCTGGGCGGGGAAGGTGTACCCGGCGGCACCTGCCTCAGGGCCGGGTCCTGAGTCCTGGAGGTCCTGCCAGAGCGGGGCGAGTTCGGGGGCGTCGTGGGTGGCGTTGAAGTCGCCGAGCAGCAGCTGGCGCGGGCAGCGGCCCTGGCTGTCGCAGTCCTGCGCCATGATCTTCTGCGTGTCGGCGACCTGCAGTGCGCGCACCGCCGGGTCCGCCCGGTAGTCGAGATGCGTCTCGTACACATGCACCGGCAGGCCCTTCACCCGCACCACGACCTCCGGGAAGCCGGGCGCGGGCGCGGGCACTGGGTTCGGGTCCTGGGTGGAGAGCCGGGTCAGCTCGTGGTTCTCCGTCGAGACGAACCGGTATCGGGACAGGATCGCCACTCCGTACTGGCGGCGCGGTGCACCCTCCGACGCCGGATCAACGTCGTAGATCGGTGCGAAGTACACATACATATGCAGCTGCTGGCCGAGCTCAGCGGCCAGATCACGCCACTCGCTACGCGCGTCCCAGTGAACGTCGACCTCTTCCAGGCCGATGATGTCGGCGTGCATCGCCGTCAGCGCGCCCGCCGTGCGGTCGAGATCGAAGACGTTGTCCATGCCGGCCCCGGCATGGATGTTGTACGTGGCGACCCGCAACGGCACGCTGCCAGGCGCCGCGCCGCCCGCCGCCACTGCGGCCGGTGCCTCGGCCTGGGCCGCGCCGGGAGCCGTGGCCGTCACCCCCAGCACCACACCCGCCGCCACCAGCCACTGAACTCCGCGTCTGAGCCGTGTCATACACCCACCCCATCGTCCGGGGGGCTGGCTGGCGGTGCTCCCGGCTACCGCTCGGGTCACTCCCCACCCAGGCCCTTCAGGTCCTTACGGCACCGGGCAGGCCCCGGCGCCGTCCGGGACCGCCCGTGGGTCCCGGGTGACTCGGGGCCGCGTCCGCAGGACGGGCCCCTGCTGCCTTCTCTGCTCTGTTGGCAGGTTCATGCAGGCAGCACGCTACCGGCTGAATTCGGGCTGTACACCGTACGACACTTGTTCTACGGAAGATGGCGAGCGGAAAGCAGTTGCTGACGAGGCGTCAGTGGAATTTCGACCCGCACGCGTTCCGATCGACCGCCGTCAGCGGCCGGATTGGGCGAACGCGCTGGTGGGATGGGGTGTCGGTGGAGGCGGTTGACGTGGTGCCCGTGGCGTTGCCGAAGTGGTCGATGAGGGTATGTATCGGACATCGAGCGTGCTTTGGCGGACGGCCCGGGAAAATGGATCATGGCCGCCCAGTAACGGAAATCGCGTCGCACCCGCATAGCATCGAGAAGGCAAGGCCGGATTCTTACGGTGCGGACGAGGCGTACGACTCATCGGAAGGGGTGGGCATGGTGAGGGCAGCCGACCGGACGAGGCATGCGCTGCGGGTCAGCGTCTGGCTGGACGGCAAGACGTCGCGCGGTGCTGCGTCCCGCCGGTCCGACCAGCCCAGCGGGCTCGACCGGGACCGCATCACCGGCGCCACCGTACGGCTGCTGGACGCCGAAGGGCTCGCCAAGTTCTCCATGCGCCGTCTCGCCGCGGAGCTCAACGTCACGGCCATGTCGGTCTACTGGTACGTGGACACCAAGGACGACCTGCTCGAACTCGCCCTTGACGCGGCCTTCGGCGAACTCGCGCTGCCGTTGCCCGACTCCACCGCCGACTGGCGCGAGCAGCTGCGCGCGCTGGCCGCCGAGTACCGGGCGCTGCTGGTGCGGCATCCCTGGCTGTCCTTTCTGGCCGGCAGTTTCCTGAACATCGGCCCGCACGCCATGGACCTCTCGCTCGCCGTGCAGCGCGTCATCCGCGGTACGGGACTTCCGTCGCACGGGCAGGCGGGAGCGATTTCGGCGGTTTTTCAGTTCGTGTACGGATTCGGCACCATCGAGGGCCATTTCATCCAGCGGTGCGCGCGGGCCGGGATGGTGCAGGACGAGTACTTCCACGAGGCGCTGAGCTCGATCGAGGCGACACCGGAAGTGGCGGCAGCGCTGCGGGAGTCGGCGGGATTCGGAGTGGCGCGCCAGGGCGGGGAGTCGGTGGCACGGATGCGGGAGCGGGAGTTCGAGTTCGCGTTGGACCTGCTGGTGGCGGGGATCGAGGCGATGGTCGCGCGCGCGTAGGCCGGTGCTGTGCCAGTGCGGCTGTGCTCTCGGCCGCGGGCCGGTGGGCGCGTTTCACCGAACGTCGGCCCGTGGCCCGCGTGTTGGTCAGGAACCCTGGGCCAGGTGCGGCGGGAAGCCGCCGGTGGCTACCGGGCCCCAGTGGGCAGGCGTGATCCGGATGATGGACTTGCCCTGTTTGTGCATGGCCTGGCGGTACTCGTCCCAGTCGGGGTGCTCGCCTGCGATGGTGCGGTAGTACTCGACCAGGGGTTCCACCGAGTCGGGCAGGTCCAGGACCTCGGCGGTGCCGTCGACCTGGACCCACGGGCCGTTCCAGTCATCGCTCAGGACCACCACGCTCACGCGCGCGTCCCGCTTCGCGTTGCGGGTCTTGGCCCGCTCGGGATACGTGGAGATGACGATCCGTCCCGAGTCGTCGACGCCGCAGGTCAGCGGGGAGGCCTGCGGGGAGCCGTCGGCCCGCCGGGTGAGGAGGATCGCACGGTGCCGGGGACGGACGAAGTCGAGCAGTTCCGCCAGTGACACGGCGGTGTTCGTTGCGATGTTCGGTGCCATGTCCGGCAGCCTACGCCCGCGATCCGGCTCGGCCGGGGAAGCGGCGAGCGGGTGGGCGGGATGTTCGTGGCCGGGTGTGCGACGTCCCGCGGGGCGCGTCGCGCCCGGGCGTCCCGCGGGTCGTGCTACGTGCGTCGGGCCCGTCTCACGCGCCCGGCAGCTGGTCTCCCTGCACCACCTGGATGTTCAGCTCGACCTGGAGTGTGGTGCCGATCATTCCCAGGCCCTTCTGGACGAACTGGTTGTAGTCGATCGCGAAGTCCTCGCGGTGCAGTTCCGTGGTGGCGGAGAACGCGGCACGGACACCGCCCCAGGGGTCGGGGTTGGTGCCGAGGTAGGTGAGGTCCAGGTCGACGGAGCGCTGGTAGCCGTGCAGGCCGAGTTCGCCGTGCACCGTCCAGCGGTCGGGGCCCGCCGGGGTCAGGCCGCTCGACCGGTAGGTGAGCGTCGGGTGGCGCTTGATGTCCATGAAGTCGGGCGACCTGAGATGGTCGTCGCGCATGATGTTGCCGGTGTCGATCGACGCGGCCTGGATCACCGCCTCGACGCTGGACTTCTCGATGCTCTCCGGGCTCACCGTGCTCGCGGTGTCCTGGGTGGCCGCTTCGTACTGGGCGATCTCGATCTGGCCGGAGAACTCCTTGAACCGGCCGTGCACGCTGGAGATGCCCAGGTGCTGGGCGACGAAGCCGACGCTGGAGTGGGCCGGGTCGATGGTCCACACACCCGGCGGCGGCAGTTCGGAGCCGCCGTGCCGGGCGAGCAGGACGGTGCCGACCTCGACACGGCCGCCGGCGGACACGATCGCGGTGGAGGCGGTGGGTACATAACCCGCGGCGGTCACGATCACCGTGTACCAGCCGGGGACCAGGGGGGTGTCGTTCCGTATCCGGCCTTCTTCGTCGGCCTCGGCGCGCAGGATCTGGCTGCCGCTCATGTCGGTCAGGGTGACGACCGCGTGCGACACGGCCCAGCCGTCCCGCGTACGGACCCGCGCACTCAACGCCATCTCGTACTTCTCCTCTTACGTCCGGTTACATCCGGTCTTGCTGGTGGGTGCCCGGTGGGTGGGCTTCGAACGGGGGCCGGGCGGGGCGAGCGCCGGTGTGGCGCACGGCCCATGGTGCCCGGTGTGCGTACGGCCGAGCATCCGTGCCGGCCCCGCGGACGGAGCCAGGGGGCCCGAGGACCGGGCCCCCACCGTTTTACTCCGTCGGGTGCGACAACTGCACGTCGTGCTGGTCGATGCCACTGCCCGTGACCCAGACGCCGCTGGCCACCGGCGGATACCCCGTGGCGATCACGGTGTACTCCCCCTCGTCCAGGTCGGCGAAGGCGTACTCCCCGTCCGCCCCGGTCGTCGCGCTGGCGACCACGTTGCCCGCCGCGTCCACGAGTGTGACCCGCGCGTCGTTCAGCGGTGCTCCCGCGGCCCGAACCACTCCGTTCACTCCCGCACCGGAGCTCAGCGGGATCTCGATCCGGGTGATACCGGTGCCGCTGATCTCGACGGGCAGCGCGGTCGGGCGGCGGCCGGGGGCGTTGACCGCGACGGTCACCGCACCGGGCACCAGCTCGGCGAAGGTGAAGTCGCCCTGGTCCCCGGTGGTCCCGGTGGCCAGTACGTCACCTCGTGCGTCGGTCACGATGACCACCGCACCGGACACCGGCGAGCCGTTCTCGGCCTCCTGCACCACACCGGTGAGACCACTGGTGCCGCTGAGCAGGATGTCGAAGGCGACACCGCCCGCGATGGCGTCGCCGACGAGGACCGTCGAGGCCTGCGGCTGGTAGCCGTCGGCCGAGGCGATCAGCACGTACGAGCCGGCCCCGGGTGCGTCGACCTGGTAGCCGCCGTCGATGTGGGCCATCGCCCGGCCCAGCTGCCGTCCCCCCATGGAGATCAGGGTCACGGCGGCCCGGGCCACCGGCTTGCCCTCCGTGCCGCGGACGAAGCCGTGCACGCGGATGCCGCCGACGGCCGTGTCGCCACCGCTGCCGTTGCCCGTGGCGGCCGAGGCGACCGCCGCGAGGTGCTGCCTGCCGTACTCGTCGGAGGCGGCCGGAACACCGGCCCAGCTGGGCACCCGCTCACGCTTGGGCAGCTCGGGCAGGCCTTCTTCGGCGCCGGCCGCGGCCAGCTCGGTCAGCTCAGCCAACTCGGCCGTCTCCTCGGGTGCCGCGTTCTCGGCCGCTTCCTGGGCGAGCGCGCCCGTGGTGCGCAGCGGAACTTCCTTGATGAACAGGACGATGATCAGGCCGAGCGCGGCGAGCGGCGCGGCGATCAGGAAGACGTCCGCGATGCCGTGCCCGTAGGAGCTCTCCAGGATCGAGCGGATCGGCTCGGGAATCTTGCTCAGGTCGGGGATCTGGTCGCTGCCCGAGCTGTTGCCGGACGCCATCGCGGCGCCCTTGGGACCAAGGGCGGTGAGACCGTCCTTCATGTAGTGCGTGATGCGGGTCGCCATGAACGCGCCGAGCGCCGAGACGCCCATCGCACCACCGAGCGAGCGGAAGAACGTCACGGTGGAGCTGGCGGAACCGAGGTCGGTGGGCGACACCTGGTTCTGCACGGCCAGCACCAGGTTCTGCATCGTCATACCGAGCCGAGGCCCATCAGGGCCATGAAGACGCCGAGGTGCCAGTACGGCGTGTCGTGGCGCATGCCGGCCAGCAGGCCAAGACCGGCGGTGAGCAGGACCATGCCCGTGACCAGCCAGATCTTCCACCTGCCCGTCCGGGTGATGACCTGGCCCGAGACGGTGGAGGCGACGAACAGTCCACCGATCAGCGGGATGGTCATCACACCGGACATGGTTGGCGAGTCACCACGCGCCAGCTGGAAGAACTGGCTGAAGAACACGGTGCCGGCGAACATCGCCACACCGACGAAGAGCGAGCCCAGCGAGGTGAGCGCGATGGTGCGGTTGCGGAAGAGACGCAGCGGAATGATCGGGCTCCTGGCCTTGGTCTCCACGAGCACGAAGAGCAGGGCCAGCACGACGGAGCCGCCGACCATCGTGTACGTCTGCCAGGACACCCAGTCGTACTTGTTGCCCGCGAAGGTCACCCAGAGCAGCAGCAGGGAGACCGAGGCGGATATGAAGAACGCACCGCCCCAGTCGACCTTGACCTCCCGCTTCACGACGGGCAGCCGCAGCGTCCTCTGGAGCACGATCAGCGCGATGATCGGCGAAGGGCACGCCGACGTAGAAGCACCAGCGCCAGCCCAGCCAGTCGGTGTCGGTGATGACGCCGCCGAGCAGCGGGCCGCCGACCGTGGCGACGGCGAAGGTCGCGCCGAGGTAGCCGCTGTAGCGACCGCGCTCCGCGGGGCGAGATCATCGCGGCCATGACGATCTGCGCGAGGGCGGACAGGCCGCCACGCCGATGCCCTGCACCACACGGCAGGCGATCAGCATGCCCGGGTTCTGCGACAGGCCGGCGCACCGCCGAGCCAGCGACGAAGATGACCAGGGCGATCTGGACCAGCAGCTTCTTGCTGAACAGGTCGGCGAGCTTGCCCCAGAGCGGGGTGGTCGCGGTCATCGCCAGCAGCGACGCCGTCACCACCCAGGTGTAGGCGCTCTGCCCGCCGCGCAGTCTCGCGATGATCTCCGGGAGGGCGTTGGAGACGATCGTCGACGACAGGATCGCGACGAACATGCCGAGCAGCAGCCCGGACAGCGCCTCCATGATCTGCCGGTGGGTCATCGGTGCGCGCGGGCGCGCCTCGTCCTCGCAGCCCCGCCCCGCACGCCGGGGGTGTGCTCGTTGCCATGCTGTTCCTTGTCTCGTCGTATCATGCGTTTCGTGGGGGTGTACGGGCTCTGCACGCGCTGACGCGCGGTGAGGCTACTGCGGCGTAGCTGCGGTGTCCTGGGATTGCGCGCGACGGTCCTCGGCCGCGTGGGCGGCGCCGGGCGCGGCACTGGCCGGGCGGTCCATGCGGCGCGGAGTCGTCGAAGCTCTCGCGCAGCCGCGCCAGCAGGGTGTTGAGGCTGTCCGAGGTCCTCGTCGGACCAGTCCTGCGAGGGCCCCGGCCAGCATGCCGTACGTACCGCTCGGACAGCTCGGCGAGCATCCGCGTCGCCGCTCGGGCTCAGCCGCAGCAGCCGGGACCGCCGGTCCAGCGGGTCCGGTGTGCGGACGATCCAGCCGCGCGTCGGCCGCGTGTGCCGACGTGCCGGCTGGTCACCGACGTGTCGATGGCCAGCAGCTCGGCGAGCCGGCTCATGCGCATCTCGCCGTGCTGTCGAGCAGGGCGAGCACCGCGGTAGAGCCGGCCGGGCAGTCCTGCGGAGAGCTGCCGGGCAGGTCGCGCTTGACGGCGCCGACGGCGCTGAGCTGTCGGGCCAGCTCCTCGTAGCTGGCGCTGGGCCGGCACAGGACACCACCCCCGTATTCCGTTGCTTGAGGCAACGATAGGGCGGTTGGTTGCTGCAGGCAAATGATATGAGGTTTCCCCGGTAACGCTATCGGGGAGATCCGTCAAGCGGAGGTCGAGGACGTTGCAGATGCGCGGGTGATCTCCGGACCGTCTGCGGGCGTGCGGTGAAGCGTTGCGGACACGCTGCGCGGGACTGAGTGCCTGGGGTCGGACGTTCCCGGGCGTTCGCTAGGGTCCTGGCCCATGGCTACAACCCCCAATCCCCGCAGCCCCGAGGGCAACCACGACCCTGCGGGCAGCACCCAGATGTTCCGCGCCTTCGTCAATGAGGGAGCCCGTTCGCCGCGCCCGCGAGGAGCCGCCCGCTCCGGCCGACCGCGCGTCGGTCTGATCGTCGGCGTCGTCGTCGTGATCGTCGCCGTGGCCGCCGTCGCCTGGCTGGCGCTCTCCTAGCTCCGGCTCGCGCTCCGGCTCCCGCTCCGGCTTCCGCCGGTTCCCGCTTCCGCGCCGGTTGTATCGGTCCCGGGCCTGTACGGCTCACGGGCCGTGTGGTAGCCGCACGGTCGTCGGCTCTGCGTGCGCGGACGCCGCCACTTCCGGCGTCCCCGCACACGCCGTCGCCCGACACCGTCCCCCCACCCGCTCCGACATGCGCTCACACGAGTGCCGCCCTCGTGTCACCGGGGCCGCTCCGGCCTGGTCGCGCGGGTGCGGCGGCGCCGGCCTCAGTCCGCGATCAGGCCCTCCCGCAGCTGCGCGAGGGTGCGGGTGAGCAGGCGGGAGACGTGCATCTGGGAGATGCCGACCTCCTCGCCGATCTGGGACTGCGTCATGTTGGCGAAGAAGCGCAGCATGATGATCTGGCGCTCGCGGGGCGGCAGTTTGGCCAGCAGCGGCTTGAGCGACTCGCGGTACTCGACGCCCTCCAGCGCGCTGTCCTCGTAGCCGAGCCGGTCCGCGAGCGAGCCCTCGCCGCCGTCGTCCTCGGGCGACGGGGAGTCGAGCGAGCGAGGCGGTGTAGGCGTTGCCGACCGCCAGGCCGTCGACGACGTCCTCCTCCGACACGCCGAGGCACGGGGCGAGTTCGGCGACGGTCGGGGAGCGGTCGAGCTTCTGGGAGAGTTCGTCGCTGGCCTTGGTGAGCGCGAGCCGCAGCTCCTGGAGCCGGCGCGGCACCCGCACCGACCAGGAGGTGTCGCGGAAGAACCGCTTGATCTCGCCGACGACGGTCGGCATCGCGAACGTCGGGAACTCCACGCCGCGTTCGCAGTCGAACCGGTCGATCGCCTTGATCAGGCCGATGGTGCCGACCTGGACGATGTCCTCCATCGGCTCGTTGCGGCTGCGGAAGCGGGCCGCCGCGTAGCGGACGAGCGGCAGGTTCAGCTCGATGAGGGTGTCGCGGACGTAGGCGCGCTCCGGGCTGTCCTCGTCGAGCGCGGCGAGCCGCAGGAACAGGGAGCGGGAGAGGGTGCGGGTGTCGATGGCGTCGCCGTGCCGTGTCGAGCTCGCGCGGTGCGTCGCTGGCGAGCACCTTCGAGCTGCCCAGTTCTACGGACATGCCACCCCCTTGAGGTCGCGGACGGGTCGCTGCGGCGCTCCTCCGGGATGTCGAGGAACGCAGCCTCCACCTGAATACCGGAGGCCGCGGCTGCGGCAAACGCGGTTCCCGCAGAATGTCACATGTCGGCAACACGCTGTAGCGCCATGTCGACATATTCTGTGCAGGGAAATGACGGGTGATCAGTCCCCCGTTCCGGCTATGCGTCGATCCTGTTTGCGGATCGCAGCCGGGCGAAGCTCCGGGACAGCAGCCGGGAGACATGCATCTGCGACACGCCCAGCTCGGCGCTGATCTGGGACTGCGTCAGATTGCTGTAGTAGCGCAGCAGCAGGATCCGCTGCTCCCGCTCGGGGAGCTGGACGAGGAGGTGGCGGACGAGGTCGCGGTGCTCGACGCCGGCCAGCGCCGGGTCCTCGTAGCCGAGCCGGTCCAGCAGCCCGGGCAGCCCGTCGCCCTCCTGGGCCGCCTCCAGGGAGGTGGCGTGGTACGAGCGGCCCGCCTCGATGCAGGCCAGCACCTCCTCCTCGGCGATCTTGAGCCGTTCGGCGATCTCGGCGGTGGTGGGGGAGCGGCCGTGCAGCACGGTCAGGTCCTCGGTCGCGCCGTTGACCTGCACCCACAGCTCGTGCAGGCGGCGCGGCACGTGGACGGTGCGCACGTTGTCCCGGAAGTAGCGCTTGATCTCGCCGACGACGGTCGGCATGGCGAACGTCGGGAACTGGACGCCGCGGTCCGGGTCGAACCGGTCGATCGCGTTGATCAGGCCGATGGTGCCGACCTGGACGACGTCCTCCATGGGCTCGTTGCGGCTGCGGAAGCGGGCCGCCGCGTAGCGCACCAGCGGCAGGTTGGCCTCGATCAGCGCGGCCCGCACCCTGGTGTGCTCCGGCGTGCCCGGCTCCAGGTCCGTCAGCTCCTCGAAGAGCACCTGGGTGAGCGCGCGGGTGTCGGCCCCGCGCGCCTTGGGCTGGTCGGTCGGGTCGGTCGGAGTGGTGGGGTCGGTTAGGTAGGGCGGGTGGTCGGGCGGGGGAGCCACGGGTTCGGCGTCTGACGATTCGTTCTGCGGCTCGTGGTGCGGCTCGCTCATGTGGCCCATCCTGTGACCTGCCTTGCGGCTCGACCTGTGGCTCGTTGTGCGGCCCGTTCTGTGCGCGGTCCTGCGGCCTGATCTGCGGTCGGTCCTGTGGCTCGTCGGGCGGCTGGTCCTGCGGGGTGTTCCGCGGGGGGTGGTGCGGGGCGCGTGTGCCGGCGGGCGGGGTGCCGGGGGCGCCGGGGGTGCTGAGGACGGTGGTGGGCGGGGAGTGTGTGGGGAGGGGGGTGGCCGGGGCCGGGGTCTGGGGTGATGTACGGGCCGGGACAGTCAAGGCCACACCCCTTCTCTTCGTACCTCGTCGTACGCTCTTTCGACCGTGTGTGGCGCAGGTGCCGGGTGGCATGGGAAGAATCGTTCAACTCGCCAGCAAAAGCGGTCATAGCATCACAAGGTGCGAGCACTCTGTGCAAGTACCGCAAATGTACGTGTTGGCGGCGAGTTGGGGCCGAAACGCGGGCGAGCCCCCCACCGGCAAGGTGAGGGGCTCCGGACGGACGCGGCTCAGAACTCGTAGTCGGCGATCACCCACGTGGCGAACTCCCGCCATCGTGCGACGGCCGCCTGATGGGCCGGGTGCGCGAGATAGCGGCGCAGGGCGTCGGCGTTCTCGACGGCGGCGTTGATCGCGAAGTCGTAGGCGATGGGCCGGTCGGAGATGTTCCAGGCGCATTCCCAGAACGTCAGCTCCGGGATCAGGTCGCTGAGCTCCTTGAAGGCCGCGTATCCCTCGACGACACGCGGATCGTCGCGTTTGACGCCTTCGTTGAGCTTGAAGAGAACCAGGTGGCGGATCATGGAGCCTCCTAGAGTCTTTCGTTTGGATCAGGCTGGATGCAGGAAGCGAGGCCTGGTGCTCCGTCACGCTCTTGAGGCAGGGCGGGAGTGCGCACCGGACTTCGCGAGCCCAGCATGATCCAAAAGAACGACTCTAGGTGATGCTCTGCAGGTCAGCGCGGGTGGCGTGGATAGCGCTGATGGCGCGGCGCCGGTCAGTCGGCGCCGTTGATGACCCAGGTCATGAAGTCGCCGATGGACTTGGCGGCGCTCGATATGCCCTCGAACCCTATCTGGACATAGTCGGCAGCCTTGGCCGGGTCCGTGATGATCAGATAGAGCACGAAGACGATCACGACATAGAGTCCGATCTTCTTCGGCTGCACGGTGCTGTGGCCTCCCCTGCCTGCGGTACCTCGGTGCCTGTGCTGTCAGCGCCCGGCTGCTTGATCCCCCGGTGCCGGCGGCGAGTGTAACCCGACCGCCCTTGACGGACGAGGGGCTGCGGGGCGCACGCTGGAGACGGATGGCGCGGTGCGGCGCGGGGAGGCTCTCGCGGGTGGCGGGCGCCGTGTACACGCAAAAGGCGCACCCAAGTGGGTGCGCCCTTTGGCGTTTTTGGCGGTAGCGGAGGGATTTGGGGCCGCTTACGTGACTTGTTTCACCTGCGGTTTCGAACTGACGGACTGGTGTCGCGCAGGACAGCAGCAGGCGATCTCGGGGCGTGGAGGCAGACCACGGTTTCTTGGCCGCGGTTGTCTCAGCGGGATGAATGAGAGCCGGTGGAACGGCGGCTTCGGGAGCCGCGTTCGGCTATACGTGAAGGAATTGGACGACAGCACAGGTTCGTGATCGCCGGTGAGATGAGGAGCCATTTCTAGCGGGTGGCGTCTCTCGGCGCGGTGAGGGCGGGAGTGTCCATGGCGGGAATGTGCGGGGCGGGCCGGTAGCTTGTGGGTCCCGGGTCCTGCTGGGCCGTGTCCCTGACAGACGCGGTCTGGAAGGGCCCGGCCCGGCGGGATGAGGGCTCGCTGCCGTCGGCGCGGCGCCCACCCGCGTCCTGAGCCTGACCCGGCCTCAGGCCGGCAGCGCGTACAGGTGATCGGCGTAGCCGGGGTCGTCGCTTGCCGCGTCGACGAACACGAACACCCGGCCGTCCCCGGCGGCCGGCCCCCACGCGGTGGCCTCGCCGGCCGCGGCCACCCACTTCCGCTTACCGGTGGCGGCGTCCACCGCGTACAGGCCGCGCTCGCTGCCCAGGAACACCGTGCCGCCGATGACCGCGGCCGGCCCCTCCACATACGCCTTCGTGCCGGTGTCGAACGACCAGCGGGTGCGGCCTGTGGCGGCGTCCAGCGCGGTCAGCGCCTGCTTGCTCTGCTCGGACCGGGCGTCGCCGGGCACGAACACGGTGCCGCCGGCCACGGTCAGCGGCTTGCTGCCGGGATCCAGCTTGTCGTTCACCGCGGACGACCACCGCACCTTGCCGGTGGCCAGGTCGTACGCCCGGACCTGGAAGTTGCCGCAGGCGTACAGCACGCCGTCCTGGGCCGCCCAGGTCTGCGCGCTGATTGAGTCCTTGTCGCCGGCGGTGTGGGTCCAGCGCCGCGCGCCGGTGGCCGCGTCAAGGCCGGCCAGGATGCCTGCGCTGTCAGCCACGCACACCGTGCCGCCGGCCACGATCGGTGAGGTGAACCCGCCCTCGCCGGGGCCGGCCAACAGCCAGCGCTGCGCTCCGGTACTCGCGTCAAGCGCCTTCAGCGCCCCGTCGACGCTGACGTACACCAGCCCGCCGCCGGCCGCGGGCGGATGCATCAGGCTCTGCTTCGCGGCCAGCCGCCACTTCGTCCCGCCGCCCTGCGCGCTTACCGCGTACAGCGTGCCGGGGTCGCTGGGGCCGAGGTTGCGGACCACATAGGCCATGCCATCGGACACCACCGGCGCGTACCACCAGCCGGTGGCGGGGCCGTCGTACGGGCCGTGGGGCGAGGTCCAGCGGACCTTGCCGGTGCCGGTGTCGACGGCGTACAGCTTGCCGTTCTGGCCTGCGTACAGGGTGTCCCCGGCCAGCGTGAGTACCTTCGGCGTGAAGCTCTCATCGGGGGTGCTGGTGAAGTCCCGGCTCCAGCGCGACTTACGGCTGCCCAGGCTGCCCGAGCCGCCGGAGCCGGAACCGCCCGACGACGCCCCGCCACAGCCCGCGGCGGCCAGTAGCGCGGCGCCGGTCAGCCCCGCGATCGCCAACCGCCGGGTCACCCGCCGCTGCTCATCGCCCACGATCCACCCCCGCCTTCCCCCGGTCTCACCGCCCGCCGAGCGGCCACGAAGTTACATCCGCGCTACATCCGCCGCATGCGGCCGCAGCCCGGTGGACCGCTGGGCCACCTGGGCCCACGAGAGCCGCACCTACCTGTTCGCGTTCACCTCGCCGAAGGCGCTGCGGCAGACATCCGGTGCGCGGTCATCAGCTGGGAGCGCCCGTCGTCGGCTACCGCACTCCACTGCGAGAGCGCCCGCCACGGCTTCCTTGGATCTCGGTGAGTTGGCAGCCGCATGCGCGATGGGTCTGCTCAACCCCGCAGAATCGCCTCCACCTGACCGAACTCCGCCGCGCTCAGCGGCCCGCACTCGATCGTGCCGAGGTTCTCCTCCGCCTGGGCGACCGTCCGGCAGCCCGGGATCGGGATCGTCGCCGGGCTGCGCGCCAGCAGCCAGGCGAGGGCGCCCTGGGCCATGGTGCGGCCACCGGAGGTGAGGATGTCGCGGACGTCGTCGATCTTGGCCAGGAACTCCTGGTTGCCGGCGCCGTCCGTGAAGTACGTCATCCACTCGTAGCCCATGCTGCGGACGTCCTGTGCCCCGACCGAACGCCCGTCGTGGTACTTACCGGAGAGCAGTCCCATGGCCAGCGGACCGCGCGCGATACTCGCCTGGTCGTGTGCCTCGCAGACGGCGATGACCTCGGCGGCGTCGTGCAGCAGGGAGTGGTCGTGCTGGATCGCCGTACAGCCCGCTCCGGCCTTGGCGAAGGCCTCGGCGCGCTCGGGGTCGTCGGTGCTCCAGCCGTAGGAACGGATCTTGCCCGCGGTGACGAGTTCGTCGAGCGTGCCGATCAAGTCGAGTGCGACCGGGACGGGCGCGCCGCCCAGGTGGAACTGGTAGAGGTCGACATAGTCGGTGCCGAGGCGGCGCAGGCTGTCTTCGAGGCAGGAGCGCAGGTAGCCGGGGGTGTCGTCCTCGGGTCCTGCCTCGCGGGTGGTCTCGTCGAAGGTGTAGCCCCACTTGGTGGCGATCACGATCTCGTCGCGGTGGCCGCCGAGCGCCCGGCCGAGGACCTTCTCGCTGTGGCCCGCGCCGTAGTTGCTCGACGTGTCGAAGAAGGTGGCTCCGAGCTCCAGGGCCCGCCGGAGCGTGGCGATCGAAGCGTCGTCATCGGTCTGTTCCCAGCCGAACTGGTCGGTGCCGGCCTGCGACGTGCCGCCGATCGCCCAGCAGCCGACGCCTACCGTACTGACCTCGATACCGCTGCGGCCAAGTGTGCGTGTCATGCCTTTTATTCCTTCGCTATGTTGACCCAGAGGTCCTGCGCGCCGTGGGTCGGTGGAATCGAGCCGCCATAAGCCCAGGTCCTGGGCGTCGCGCGGCAGTACGCCGCCCGACGCACCGCCGGGCCACCCGCACCGTACTCATCTGCACCGTCGGCGCACTCGTCCAGGGGTCCTGATGGGGTGCTCGCGGTGTGGTCGGCGCATGCAGGCAGGGCTCTTGGTAGCTCGGAGGTTGTCGAGCCAACGAGAAGTTCTGGGACGCCCTGTCGCCACAGTCGTTCGTGCTCGCGTCCGCGGAGTCCAACGTCCAGTCGCGCGACCAGGTGTCGCCACTGTCGTCGAAACCAGGCCCGCGTACTAAAATTTCGGCAGGTTATGGGCGCGGAAGGCACGGGGGAGATGGACGGCGTCAGCCACATCATGCCGAACCGAGCGTGACGACTTCCGCGCCACTACGCGGAGGTGAGTGCGCATGGGATTATTTCGTCGTCGGACGCGGGTATCTGCGGATGAGGAACGTCCAGGCGATACCTCGGGCGTCAAATCGACGGTCGATGACTTCGAAGTTCCCGGCAATCTGAAGCCGAATCGTCGGTGCTCTGACAATGAATGCCCGTGCGGATCGCCCGGCGCGGCCATTCCGCCTGGTACCGGCTATATTTACATAACGGAAGATGTCGTGCAATGGCGACGGAATGCGCGTAGCACGCAAGAATCCGAGCAAAAAGTACAGAAACTGCAGAAGAAAACGCGCATGCCGGTCATATTCGGCCAAAACATGATCGCTCCGACCTTGATGTGCGAGATGGGTGCGAGACGACGCAATCTCGACCTGGAGACGGCAGCTGCGGATGCTCGCTACTGGTGGGAGACGGGGCGAGTGCCCCTGCGAGCGACGCCACGGGCCTGACCACGACCCGCTGCGGCTGTCGCTGACACCACCATCCGCGGGGCGCCGGCACTTCGCGAACCCGCCGCGGAAGCGGAGTGCTAGTCGCCGATCCGGCCGTGCACCAGGATCGGGATGTAGCCGGCCAGGTGAGCCACCGGAACACGTACCTCGAACGCGTTCTTCCACGTCCATACCGGCACGACGTAGAAGTCGGCTTCCTTCCTGATGGTGCCGTTGATGGCGACGATGTGCTCGCCCTCGGGCTCCGTGCGGCCCCAGATGGGGGCCGGCGGGGTCGGAGGGTTCGGGAAGGTGCGCTCGGAGGCGTCCCAGTTCGCCAGCGACCAGTCGTCGAAGCTGCGGATGAGCGCGTAAACGTACGGCTTGGCGCCGGCCAGCGCGGCGTTCACCATGTCGACGGCCGCCTGCGGGGCGGAGGGCCTGATCCGTGTGATGGTGGCGGTGGGCGCACCGGCGACTTGGAGCAGGAGCGCTTTGAGCCCGTCGCCATCGAGCCCGAGATCGCCCTGGTCGCGGAAGGCCGACTCGCTGCCGCGCACATCGACGGCCACCTGGAGCGGCCCGGCGGCACTCCGCAGAATCCGCAGGACCCGTTCACGGCCGCCGGCCTTGAACTTGAGCACCCAGTGGTCGCCCGGGGTCTTCGTCTCGATGCTCGTGGTGGGCAGGTCGACGGTGAAGCCCGCGACCTGGCCCAGCCGCCAGCCCTTGATCCTCAGGTCGAAGCCGAGGTCGGCATCGAGCTTGCCCGCGTTCAGAGTGGCGATGTGCTCGGGGTCGAGCGTGAAAGCGTCCAGGAAGGGTTCCTTCACGTTGAACAGCCGGGCAACCTCCTCCGAGAACAGCGTCTGGGCCTCGTACATCTGCGGCGAGCGGATCTTCAGCAGCTTGCCCAGGCTCCGCGTCAGCACGAAGTCCAAGTCGAAGTCCGGACCGTACGGAACTCCCATCGGCTGCGCCGCTTTCGCGTCACGCTGATTCAGGCGCCCCTTCAAAAGCACACCCACACCGGTGGGGATCCCGTTGAAGTCCGTGCCCTCGTAGACGGCTCGCAGCAGTTGCACGAACCGGGCCCGGTCGTGCTGGAGGAAGCTGCGGACGACGGTGGCCATGCCGCAGGTGCCCCAGAAGTACTGGTAGAGGTCGTCCGGGTCGTCGATGAGCGTATTCGCCCGCACCGCATCCGGCCCGGTGAACGACGGCTGTGCCACTCTCAGGTCTCTGACGGCCTGCTTGGCCTCTGCAATCTCCATGGTCGAATCCCCCCACTCTCCGCGGCCGCCCCGGCGGTGGACCGCAGGCCGTGAGTCTGATGGATATGACACAAAGGGAGACAGTCACTTTATAGCCATTGTTGTGGTGATCATTCGGCTGTGTCATTGTTCGTCCCATCCGTGTGCGCCTCACGGAGCGTGTCAGCCCGCCAGGGGCGGTCCGGTCCGGTCCGGCTGTCGCACGGGATTCGGTCAGTCGGTCGGCCGGGTGTGGGCGGGGCGGGTGGCGGCCAGCAGGATCAGGGCTCCGGCCTGGATGGCGACGGTGACGGTGATCAGGGCGGGGACGGACACGTCGTACAGGAGGCCCGCGAGCGCTCCGCCTGCGGCGGTGGCCGCTCCGACGACGGCGGCGAAGATGCCGTAGGCGGTCGCCCGGCGGTGCGGCCCGACGAGGTCGGCGACGGTGGCGCGCAGAGTGGATTCCTGTACTCCCATGGCAGCTCCCCACACCAGGGCACCGCATACGGCGAGTGCAAGCGTGTCGGTGAAGGCGAGTGCGGGGATCGTCGCGGCCAGCAAGGGCAGGACGGCCAGGACTTTGGGGCCGTAGTGGTCGTAGGCCCAGCCGGTGGCCAGCGCGGCGACGGCGTCGACGGCCATCGCCGCGGCGTACAGCACCGGCACCGCGGCGGGAGTCAGCAGGTGGCGCGCCACGAGGTGAAAGGAGAGCACACCGAAGGTCGCGAAGCCGGACATGGTCGCCGCCGTGAACCCCGCGTAGATCCAAAAGGCGTGCGGCAGCGGCTGCTTGGCCGGCGGCTGCGGGCTTGGCGCCGTCGCGGTCGTGGCGGGCGGGACTATCTCGTAGGCGGCAGGATCCGGTACCCGGGCGCGCAGCCAGCAGAGGAGGAGCAGGACCGCGAGGCCGGGCAGGGCCAGGACGCCGAGCGCGGGTGCGTAGTCGTCGCCGGTTTTAGCCAGGATCGCGGCGACCAGGAGCGGGCCGATGACGGCGCCGATCTGGTCCATCGCCTCGTGGACGGCGAAGCCGCGTCCGCGTCCGGTGGCGGCGGTGGCGTAGGACAGCAGGGTGTCCTTGGCCGGGGAGCGCACCGCCTTGCCGACACGTTCCGCGATCACCAGCGCGCAGGCCACCCAGAGTGCCGAGACCAGTCCAAGGACCGGGACGGTGATCACGGTCAGGGCGTAGCCGGTGATCGTCCAGGCCCAGAACCGGCGGGTTCGGTCGGCGAGCGGGCCTGAGGCCAGGCGCAGGACCAGCGCGGCCGCCTCCCCGACGCCGGTGACGACACCGACGACGGCTGCGGTGGCGCCCAGATGGGCGAGGAGCGGTCCGGTGATGGAGCGGGCGCCTTCATAGACGAAGTCGGCGAGCAGACTCACCGTGCCGAAGGCGAACACGAACCGCCAGGCGCCCATCCCCTGTACGCGATGAGTGCCGACGGGCGGCTGAGCGCTGGGGCCGCCGGTCATGTGAACAGGGCCTGGGACAGGGCAAAGCCCGGAAGGGCGGCGCCGAGAGTGGCCACGATCGAGCCGTGCCACAGGTCGGTGTCGTCGACCAGGACGGTCGGCCGCGGTGCGGGCAGAGTGCTCCAGCTCATCGCTCACTCCAGTTCGCCAGGACCCATAGCCCTACACGGCGTCCGCTTTCGGGTTGACGTTCTTCGCGAGGAGTTCATTCATTTCCCCGTACGCCATCGACGCCTTGCTGTTGCTCGCGTCGTGGAAACGCATCAGGTAGTTGTACATTACGCCCACACACTTGTCGCGGCTCCGGTATTCCGCGTTCGCGGTGAGCTCCATGCGCTCGGAGATCTCCTTGATCGTTCCGTCGGGCATGGTGTAGAGCGGATGCCACCTGAGGGTGACGGCGGGATTGAGCCGCTGGATCAGGCGCAGTTGAGGGATCTCCTGCGCGATGAGAACGCTGTCGGGGTTATAGGCCCGCAGGAATACGTGGACGGGGCCTGTCGCGCGCTCGACGAACGCGGTGGACAGGACATTCCACAGAGGCGCCTGGAGCTTCCAGTCGGCGTTCAGCTCCAGCTGGTCCATGATCTTGCCGAGCCGGCTGAACTCCAGTGAGGTGTGGCCCTTTTCATGGGCGTAGACGCTCACGTCGAAGCCGCCCGACCAGAGCGCCAGAGTGAGAGTGTTGATCTTCAGATGGTCGCCCACGAGGTTGACGAGCTCCCGGTACCAGGTGTTCGAGGCCCGGATCGTGCGCCGCTCTGTGGAGTCGATCGACTTGTCCGCGGACCGCTGGTTCAGCTCCTCCTGCTCGGCGACCCCGCCCAGCAGAAGCTGCCAGGCGCTCTCGGTCACGTCTGTCGGGAACCCGCCCTCCTTCATCATCTTCTGGAACACGGGCCACTCGGGGTGATCCTGCGCCCTGGTCGCGTAGTGCACGGTGGGCGCGTTGGCCGACGGTTTGCGGCGTTGCACGGTGGCCGTGCGCGCGTGGCCGGTGTGCGCGGGCCCCGCCTCGCCCGCCACCGCACGCTCGGCCGTCTGCCCGACGGCTGGGGCGCTCTTGGACATGACGCGCCGGGCGTTCTCCTCGGCGGCGACCTCGTACTGGTCCGACGGGTCGGAGACCTTCGGCCCGTTGCCGTTGTCCGTACCCGAGACGGGGCCCTGCCGCTGCTGGACGACATGCGTGAGTTCATGGGCGAGCGTGTGACGGCCGCCGCCGCCCTCACCGAGGACGATATGGCTGCCGGAGGTATAGGCGCGGGCCCCGATCTCCTGCGCCGATTTCCTCGCGGCCGTGTCGTCGTGAATGCGTACGTCGCTGAAATCGACGCCGCCGAACCGCGCCTGCATGTCGTGGAGTGCAGAGGCCGGCAGGGGCCGGCCGGGAAGACTCAGCACGTCGTGCGCCGCCCAAACGCTGCAAGGCCATGACGGACGCCGGGGAGTGTCCGCCCAGCGGCTGCCCGGCGAACGCGGCGGCCGTCCGAGCGGCATCGGCGCGCGGCACCACAGCAGGCCTGCGCAGTTCGCTTCCCTGTCGCTTCCCTGTCGCTTCCCTGTCGCTTCGCGACGCTCGCATCCTGCTTCCGCTCCTGCACGTACTCACTCCTTCGGTACCGCACAACGCAAGCCTGTTGCCTGGCCGGTCATTCTCTGCCCATACGGCATCGGCGGCGCGCAACAAGGGGCGGAGGGAATGCCACACGCTCTTTCGGGTACGCCACTCGCCCCGACCGGCAGGCCACCCGCGGGCCCAGAACCGTGGGACATCTTCCAGCGAGCCCATTTCGATTCTGTAGCTGCCGAAAAGGTGGCTCTTGCAGGGCCGGGCCGGGCCTTCTGGAGGACGGGTTCCGTGTCCGGCCGGCCTGCTACCCGGCTTCGCTCACAGCACCGTGGCGCGATCGGCCGCCCGCAGAACAGGGCCGGTCAGCACCGCGGCGCCGGCGAAGATCACGGCCAGGACCGCCCAGCCGATGGTGCCGTCGAAAGTGATCACGCCGATCACCAAAGGAGGGCCGACGACTTCCTGGAGGCCGGCCCCCAGACTGAATACCGACAGATAGGCGACCCGACTCTCCTCGGGAGCCAGCCGGTAGGAGATCTCCCAGCCCGCCGCGGACTGCCACAACTCACCGGCCGTCAGGCAGACGACCCCAGCACACAGCACGGCCACCGCGGCGATGCGCCCCAGGTGTGCGGCACTCGCCAGCAGCAGGCAGCAGGCCACCAGCGCAACACCCGACCACCGCCACACGCGCAGACTTCCGCCGGGCCGCTCGACCGGCCGCGATGCCGCCAGCTGGAAGAGGACGGCCAGTACGGTGTTGACGAAGACGAGGACGGACACCGTGACCACCGGAGCCCGAGTGGATTTGACGATCCAAATCGGCAGGGCCACCGAGAGCAAGGTCATGTGCAGCATGAGAACGCCGTTCAGACCGGCGAGGGAGAGATAGCGCCAGTCCTTGAAGCTCCCGAGGAATTCAGAGGGCTCCTCTTGCGTGCCGCCTTCGGAGCCACCGGCAGACGCAGGCGGCCGAGCATGAAAACGCTGACGGCGAAGGACAGGGCGTCCAGCAGGATCACGGACCGATAGGCAGCCGTCGTCTGGAACGCCAGCAGGGGGGCAGTGAGGGCCGCACCCACGGAAAAGCCGATATTGCGAACGGAGCGCATCGCCGCCAGGGTCCGTACCCGGTCGGTGTCGCCCACGGCAGCGCCGACGACCGCCTGCGTGGCGGGAGAGATCGACCGCTCCGCGGTGAGCAGGCAGATCGAGACCAGCGTGAAAAGCATCGGTCCCCTGGTGAAAGCCAGTGCCACGAACCACAGGGTGCGCCAGCTCTGGAGCGCGATGAGCATGCGATGCGCCCCGTACCGGTCCATCAGCGCACCCAACGGGACCACGGAGACGAACCCCGCGGCGCTGCCGATGGCCAGGCCGGTGGCGACGGCGGTGGCAGAAAGCCCCACGACCTTCAGAAAGAAGACGGTGGCCCCGGCCAGGTAGCAGCCTGTGCCCATGGAATCGACCAGTGCCACGAAGGCGAAGGTGCGCCCGGCCTTGGTCGGCGGGACCAGGGCCTGCAGAGCAGCGGCGATCACGCGTCCGCGTCCGACACCATCGTGACGACGTCCGCTGCGGCCTGAACCCGGTCCCACGCCTCCTCGGGGTCCACGCCGAGGGCCATCACATGCCCGGCCCTGTCGAACGAACTCGTGACGTCGCCGTAGTCGGTGCCCGGCTCCGCCGTGATGCGTACCTCCACCACCCCGGGCATGCCTTCGGCCTTGGATATCCCCTCGACGGAGTGCAGGACGCCGGGCGGCGGGGCGAGGAAGCGGACAGCGGCTGCTTGCACGGCGGACCGTTCGCACGGAGTGTCGGCGCCGCCGAGTACGGAGAGGTAGTCGGAGACGATGGAGCCGCCGTAGGCGTGATCGATCATTGTTTTGATGCCGTCGCCGGGCAACCGGCCCGCGCATTCGATCAGTGCAGGCCGGCCTTGGACGAGGATCCACTCGGCGTGCAGGATGCCGCTGTCGAATCCGGTGGCCCGGATGAGTGCCGTCATGGCGTCGGTGAGCAACGCGCGCACACCGGGCTCCAGGGGCGCGGGAACCACATGGCCGTTCTCTACGGGATGCGTGCCGTGGAAGACCGATTTCGCCGTCACGTTGAGGAAGAGGACGCTGCCCCGAGCGACGAGGCATTCCACACTGACCTCAGGGCCGTCCAGGCGTTCCTCCACCAGGAACTCCTTGGGCAGCTTCCGCTTGGTCCTGACCTTGGCTTCTTCTGCGGAGGACACATGCGCCCAGGCCGCGGTCATGTCGTCGTCGGGGCCGAGCAGCAGGACGCCCAGGCTGCCCTGCCGGTCGGCCGGCTTGAGGACGCAGCGGCCCGAGAAGTCGCGCCTGGCACGGTCGGCTTCTGCCGCGTCCGTGACCGCGCGCCACCGGGGCTGAGGTATTCCGGCTCGCTCTGCCGTCGCCCGCAGGCGGATCTTGCTCCGGAACGCACGGGCCGCGGCAAGACCTGCGCCGGGCAGTTTCATGCGTTCGGCGAGTGCCGCCGCGGCCACCACGCCGTATTCGACGCCGGGCACCACCACCTGCACGGCAGGCAGTGCCGGCAGCGCGGCAACCGTGGCGGAGACTGCCCTTTCGTCATGGATCGGGGCCTGCAGCAACCCGGCGAAGCACGCATATGCCTGACAGCGCTTCAGCACCCTGCGTGCCGTCACGACGTCCGGTTCTTCGACGACCACCAGTGTCTTCGCCGGCAGCAGGCGATCCATGTGCTCCAGGAGCCCCGAGCCGAACCCCATCATGAGGTGAGTGGCCGAGGACGGGACGCTCACCCCCTCGTCGCCTATGGCCCCGTGCTCGCTGATGTGTCTCTCCACAGGTATTCGAACCCCTCATCCATGGTGCGTACACGAGTCCGTGCACCACTGCGCCGCAGCAGTTTGGCACGGAGCATTCGGGACCGGTCCACCCCGCCGCCAGGACCCCACCCACCTCGTTCGGACTCCACGGCACGAGGTACGCGCTGCAGCCCCACGAGCCCCACGAGCAGACAGTCGTACCCCGTGGCACCGCGGCGGCTCACCGGAGGAGGGAAATGCTGTGCCGATCACATGCCACCGACACCGGACAGCGGTGTCGGCGTGCTCAACAAGGCGGCAGCCGTTCTGACGGTCATCGAAAGTGCCCCGGCCGCGGTCCTCGCATCCGAGGCAGGGGCCCAGTGCGTCAGCAGCGCCGCCCGGTATCAGCACATGATCGACACCGTTCGGATCAGCGTGGCCGAACAGGTCGACGGGCTGATCTGGAAGGCCGAGGCGAACCGGCCGGATGGCGATGACGGGGCCGCCTGCGCCCTCGTACCGGTCAACTGAGACGGGAAGTCAGACGGGAAGTCAGACGGGAAGTGAGACGGAGAACGACGAAGGGATGCACCCGACCGGGTACATCCCTTCGTTCACCTGCGGTAGCGGAGGGATTTGAACCCGCTTACGTGACCCGTTTCACCTGCGGTTTTTCCTGAGAGTGGGACATAGCGCCCCGTTTTCATCCCGCTGCATCCTTGTCGATCCGCCTGCGGCGCATCTGGTGTGGACGTGTCCACACGGGGGGCTTGGGGCACGCGGGGCTGTGCTGAGCGCCCGGACGCTGACTGCGCATCCGGTCCCGAACCGCCATAGCGAGTTGCGCTCAGGCTGGCAAGGGCGAGCAGGTGCGGCGTTGGGCGACTCCTTTTCCGGCGTCACCGTGCGTGACGTGCGAGCCTGTGACTGAGTGCGCTATCTGGCTGAACTCGCCAGGTAGCGCACTCAGCGATCTACGGGATGAGGTCGGTACGACACAGCTGTCCCGGCCAGCTCAGGTGGCTGTTCACCCCGGCGGGGTGGTCACCACCACACGAGTACATAGCCGTCGCTGCCGCTCTTGCCGTTGTTCCGGTGGTTGCCGCCGGGGCCGCCCGCGCCGCCCTGGCCCGCGGTCCCCTTGATCCCGGGCAGGCCGGGCTTGTAGCCGGGCTTGCCGGCGGCGCCGGCGGCGTGATTTTGGGCGTTGCCCGCCTTCGGGCTGATCACGCCGGTCCCCTTCGAGGTGATGTTCCCTGGAGAGTTGCACAGGTACCCACCGCCTCCGCCGCCGTGCCCGCCGATCGTGCCGGGGTGGTCGCCGTGGCCTGCCTGGCCACCAAGGCCGGCGTGGTCGAGCGGGCCCCCTCCGCCCCCGCCTCCACTGCTGCCGCCCCCGCCGGGCACGGCACCGACGCCGTTCTTGAAGCCGCCGCCTCCACCGCCGCCTCCACCGCCGCCCGCGAGGCCGAGCAGGCTGTGGTCCTGGGTGAGGATCGCCGAACTTCCGCCCCCGCCTGCGCCGCCGGCGCCACCGCCGTTGTTCTGGTTGCCCGGGGCGCCGGTGTTGCCACCCCCGTAGCCGCCCGCACCGCCCCTGCTCCCTGGCGGAGGGTCCTGGACACCCATAGGGCCGCCTCCGCCGCCGCCTCCGACGCGTACGCCGATCGTCGATCCAGGTGCGATGCCCGTGACCGTGCAGCTCGCGATGCCCGCGCCGCCGCCGCCTCCTCCACCACCACCGGTGCCGTAGAGGTCGCTGTACCAGCCTCCGCCCCCTCCGCCGCCTCCGGCACCGACCAGGAAGAACTCGAGCTTGTTTACGTCAGCAGGCAACTTGACCGTGAAGTAACCTTGCCTGTCGAAGACCTGGGTGGGTGCGGCCTGCGCCTGCGTGGCGCTCAGCCCGCTGGTCAGCAGGGCGAACATGATGACCGCCCCTACGGTTTTCCACTGCTGCGGCTTCGCCATGGTGCCCAATCTGTGAGGTGACGTGGGCCCTCATGGTCACTCCGACTTTGTGATCATCTGCTGAGATTCGCGCCGTTTCACACGAATGGGAACCCCGTAGAACGCCCTTGCCAGGAACCTCGTCACCGGGTTGTCAACCGTGCCAACGGGACCGGACTGGTAGCCGCAGTCGGCGGCTTGCCTGCCAGCTGTGGTGCTCAGCCCCGCCAGCTCAAGCGCTCAGCCGTCGGATGAAGCGCTGGGGAAGCCAGACGGTGGGTGAGGTGCCCGAGTGCGAGGAGGGTGAAGGTGTCGGCGAGGATGGGGATGGTGAAGCCGAACGGGCGTGGCCCGATGGAGTCCGGGCAGCTGGCGATGGACCCGTCGGGGCGTTGTCGGGTGAGCAGGTAGGCGGCGCCGTGGGCCGCGGGGCCGGGTGCGGTGTGGCTCGCGCTGAGGGTGATGAGGGCGTAGGCGGTGCTGAGGGCGTCGCTCGCGGTACCGCTTTGCTGGCCCCACCCGCCGTCACGATTCTGGGTGCTCAGTACCAGTCGCGTGGCGCGGCGAGTGATGTGCTGCGCGGGACCGCCGGGCGTGTTGTGGCTGGGGTGGCGCAGGGCGGCGAGGGTCGCACGGAAGACGGTGTGCAGGCGGCTGCTGCTCCAGTCCGATGGAAAGGAGCCGTCCGCGCGCTGCTGGGAGGCGAGGTGACCGAGGGCGGCCTCCACCGCGGTGTACTGGCGGTGGCCCTGGGTGCTCAGAGCGTTGGCGGCGGCTGCGGTCATGCAGGCCTCTGAGGGCGCGCCGGCCAGGTAGGTGGGAAAGCCGCCGTCAGGCCCGCGCAGGGCGCCGATCGCGCGGTTGATCGCTGCGCGGTGGATCTTCGGGCCGGTGGCGTGGAGGACTTCGACGGCGACCGAGGTGCAGTCCACGTCGGCGAGCTGGGCGTGTTCGGTGTAGGACCAACCGCCGGGCTGCTGGAGACGGAGCAGACGTCCGGCGATGGCATCCAGCACCGGTGCGGGGGTCCCGGCGGCGTGCAGGGCGATGCTTGCGGTGGCGGTCACCCAGGTGTCCTCGTCGCAGATGAACGGCACTCCGCCGTCCGGCCGTTGGTGCTCCAGTGCGGTGCGAATCCCGTCGGTGATCAGGCGGTGGTGACCGGGCAGGGGGGCCAGGGCGTGCAGGACCGACAGGTGGATTAAGAAGTTTCCCTCCCACACGGTCCCCGGGCGCTGGGTGGAGCACAGGAGCTTCAGGTCGCGTGCGTCGATCAGGTGGGGTTGCCGGTGGGCGTAGGCGAGGACGGTTTTGACTGCGGTGACCTGGACGTGCGCCCAGGTGTGCAGGCCGCGCAGGTCGAACGCGTCGGCGCCGGGGAGTGCCGTGTCGGGGGCGGCACCGAGCAGGAGGAGGATCGCGTGCAGGAGGGCGCGTTTGCGTGCTCCGGTGAAGTCCGGTGCCTGGGCGAGGAACTGGTCGACGTCCGGCAGATCGACCGCGGCCGGCCGGTTGTCGAGGGCGGTTCGGGCCAGCAGCCGGTCCAGCGGTTTCGGGGAGTTGCGGTGCCCGGAGAGGTATGCGGCCAAGCGGTCGCGGCCCGCGGGTTCCAGGCGGGTGCGATCCAGCAGGGCGAGCAGCAGGGCAGATTCCAGGACGCGGCTGTGACAGGGGTCGCGTACCGCTCCGTCCGGGCCGACCCGGGACAAGAGGTGGGCGCGCAGCCGGGCGGTGGCGGATGCGAGGCCGGCGGGGAACGCGGCTTGGGGCCAGGGCCGGCCGGTGGTTGTCAGGGCGAGTCTCATCGGGGTCAGTCCTGGGGTGTTGTCGATCGCAGGTCTATCGCCGAGTACGTCCGTCAAGGCCGTGGCTGGGGCGGAAAGTGCGCCGTGGGCGGCTCGGGGTTGGGGGCGAAGCGCTCGGTGACGGCCAGCCAGTGCAGGGTGGCGGCCATGAACCTCTCCACCAGGTCCACATAGCGGCGCAGCTTTTCCGACCGGTCCTGCGGCAGGCGGCGTTCTGCGCGCAACGCCGCTGCGGTAGTCCGAAAGCCCGTGCGGCGTTCCTCGATCATCGCGGCTGCCCGTCGCCGGGCCGCCGCCGTCGAGCAGCCGTCCTGCCGGGCGAGGATCGACACCAGGTTGTCCTGGCCGGCGGCCTCGTCGTCCGCAGCCGAGGCCAGGTCGTTCGCCCAGCCCGCGACATCCGCCACGGCCCAGCGCAGTTCCGTCAGCCGGGCATCCACGCTCACATCCTCCACCAGCGGGGCGTGACCGGTACATTCAAGAATGTCCAACATGGGTAGCAGGGTAATCGTGCGACGCCGCAGTTCGAGGTAGTCCTCCAGCGGCAGCCGAACCCCCGACCTGCGCAGGGCCACCTCCTGCTCGCAGGCGCACAGAAAGTCCGTGTAGTCAGCGATGAAACGACTTCGCCAGCTGGCGGACATCCCCGTGACCGTCCGCTCCCACAGCCCTCTCAACACCGCCGCACGCGGAGGATCGGCAGCGGACGAGTCCGTGTCGAGTGCTAATACCTGGCGTAGGGGCGCCGTGAACCGTTCCAGCTCACCCGGAACCGACCCCAGGCCCCGCCGATCAATCTGATCGTCCACCCAGCAGATGAACGCCGCCCACCGAGCCGTCAGCGCCACGTCCGCAACATCACCATGCGGAAGAGCGCCACTGGCCAGCACGTTCAGCCGCATCGCGGCAAAGCGCCGCTCCCCGCGGGCATCCACCACCAAACCCACCTCCCGCGCCCACGGCAGCACCACCTCCGGCCCGAGGGTGACCGAGACTGACGAGGTATCTGGCATCCCCCGATCTTTCCATGCCACCGTCATGCGGATGCTGCACTAGTAGGACGAGCAGACCTCGTCGGCCGCCGTTGCGGAGGGATCGTGACCACGTGCCACGACCAGCATCCCGAAAATCAACTGGCGCCCAGCTTGAGTGTCCGCCTGGGTGGGGTTTTCGGTAACGCCGCTCACCCCTCCCCCGCGTCCCTCTCGGGAGAGCGCACGATCCCGTGAGCACGTGCGCTGGCCAGCCATTGCGGGTACTCGCGCAGCAGCTGGTCGTACAGAAAGCCGTCACTCAGGGCCCGGGGTTCCTTGCCAGCAGGAAAGAAGCCAGCGTTGTCGACCGGACGTTTTGCCGGGACGGCCAGGTCATCGAGCTTGTGCAGGAAGGCGAACTCGTTGTCGTCCGGATCGCCGAAGCCGACGAACTGCCAGAACAACGGCAGACGAGCCGCCTTGCACAGGAACCGTTCCGCGGCCTTCTTGCTGGTGGGGCCGCCGTCAGTCTGGAAGACGACCAGGGCCGGCGCACTGCTGCCGCTGTCGATGTAGTGGTCGAGGACGGCGTCCATAGCCCAGTGGTAGTTCGTGCGGCCCATGTGCCCCAACGACTGGTGAAGTTTCTCGATCCGGCCCGCGTAATCGTCCAGACCGATGGCAGCCGTGCCGTCGATGTCAGTGGAGAAGAACGTCACCGGCACCACGGCGTCATCATCCAGATGCGCGGACAGCGACAGAACCTGTTCCGCCAGATGCTGCACCGTGCCGTCCCGGTAGTAGGGCCGCATCGACCCGGAGCGGTCAAGGACCAGATAGACCGCGGCACGCTCACCGTTCAGACGATGCTTACGCAGGCTGACCGCGGCGTCTTTATACAAGCTGACCAAGCCGGGAGCCCGCTCCTGCACCTTGGCCAAATTGATTGCAGCGGACATCGCAACCCCTCTCCCCGTGCAGGTCAAGTCACCGTTGACCCGCTCGCGGCGTTCGATTGAAGCCATGGCGAACGATCGTAGAGAGCTTCCGTGCGGACGTCCGTGTGGACATGGGAGGGCACAAAAACTGCCTCCAACCTGTCTTCACAGGGCAGAGGCGGTTTGTGCTGGCGGTAGCGGAGGGATTTGAACCCGTTTACGTGACCCGTTTCACCTGCGGTTTTTCCTGAGAGTGGGACATACCACCCCGTTTTCATCCCGCTGCGTCCTTCTCGATCCGCCTGCGACGCATCTGGTGTGGACGTGTCCATACGGGGCTCGGGGCATGCGGGGACTCTGCTGAGCATCCGGATGCTGACTGGACATCCGGCCCCGAACCGCCATGGCGAGTTGGGCTCCGGCCGGCAAGGGTGGGCAGCCGTGGCGCGTTGACCGACTCCGTTTCCGGAGTTGCTTTGCGTGGTGAGCGCGCCGTTGTGACCGAGCGTCTCGCTTGGCCACGCTGAGCATCGCGGCCGGCACTCCTAGGGCGTGTGTGGAGTTGTGATCTCGTGGGGCCCCGGCCGGGAGGGTCGGGGCTTGGGGTAGAACGGTGGGGTGTCTCGACCTCAACTTTCGGATGCCGAGTGGGAGTTCATCTCCCCGTTTCTGCCGGTCGGTGAGTACGGGCCGTACCCGGAGAACCTGCGGGCGCACTTCGAGGGCGTCGTGTGGCGGTTCAGGAACGGGGCGAAATGGCGGGAGTTGCCCGAGCGGTTCGGGCACTGGTCCACCGTTTACGGCCGGTTTCGGCAGTGGCGGGATGCCGGGGTGTTCACCGCGGTGTTCCAGGGTGCGATCGCCGAGGCGGCGAAGCGGGGCCTGGTGGACTTGTCGCTGGTCAGCGTGGACTCGACCACGGTCCGGGCCCATCATGATGCTGCCGGGATGATCGTGGAGCCCGAGATCCTGGACGCGTTGGAGAAGGCCGCCGCGGAAAAAGGGGCGCCAGCCAGGAACAAGACGGGCAACCGGACCCGGAGCGGGAAGAACGACGACGCGTGAGGCGTCGCCGCAAGGCCCGGCTCGCCGCCGCTGACCTGGGACGTTCCCGCGGCGGACTGACCACGAAGACGCACCTGTCCTGTGTGCCGCAATGCCTGCCCCTCTCGCTCAAGATCACTGCGGGGCAGGCCGGGGACAGTCCGCAGTTCATCCCCGTCCTGAACAAGATCCGCGTCCCCGGCCCGGTCGGCCGGCCCCGCACCCGGCCCGACGCAGTCGCGGGCGACAAGGCGTACTCGTCCCGCCAGAACCGTTCCCACCTGCGCAAACGTGGGATCAAAGCGGTCATCCCCGAGAAGAAGGATCAGGCCGCCCACCGCAAGAACCGCGGCTCACGCGGCGGACGGCCCGTCACCTAGGACAAGCAGCTGTACAAGCTCCGCAACAGCGTCGAACGCACCATCAACAAGATCAAGGACTGGCGCGGCCTCGCCGTCCGCTACGACAAAAAGCCTGAAAGCTACCAGGCCGGACTCGAATTATGCGCCGGCCTCCTCTGGATCCGACACCTCGGATCACAGCCTTGATCACAACTCAATACACGCCCTAGGGCGTCGGCGCCGGGTCCCGGCAGGCGCCAGCAGCAGGACGGAGCCGGTCACCGCGGCGGCGGTGGAGATCAGCAATGTCCGGGTCAGTCGTTCACGGCTCACCGCCCGGGCGATCAGACCGGTGGCGACGGGGCGCGGTGCCCAGGGCGACGACGGTGGCAAGCGCGGCACCCGTTCGGGCGGTGGCACAGAGGAAGGCCGCCTGGTAGAGGCCGGTCGCGGCGGCGGTATCAGCTGCGCCTGAAGGCCGGGTCGTCCCAAGGATTCACGAGCACGACACCGGTGCCCTCGAAGTCCTTGACGTTCCTGGTCGCCAGCGTCGCCTTGCGCTTTGCGCAGATCGCCGCGATCTGCGCGTCTGCGGCGGCGATGGGCCTGTCGAGTTTCTCCCGGGCCATCACGATGTCCGCGTACCGATTGGCTGCGGCCGCGTCGAACACTTCGATACGTCCGCCGAGATCGTCGAACAACATCGCATCAATGCCTTCGGCAAGCTCCGCCCTGCGCTTGCCGTCCGGCAGTCGGCGAACCCCGTACCACAGCTCCGCGGCAGTCACCGCAGTCGTCATGACCTCATCGGGCACGAGGCTGTCGAGCCAGTCGACGACCCGCTGCTCCGGAACCGGCTTCACGAGCTCCGACAGGACATTGGTGTCAAGGATGATCATTCGAAGACCGCCGAGTGCGGCGCATCCTGCCGAGCGGGCAGCTCCAGCTCCGCCCCGTCGAGCCCGGCGAACCGCTCGCGTATGCGAGACCCCAGCGGACGCGAGAAACCGTCGGGCGCGAGCTGCTCGCTGAGAATCGCTCGCACCTCGGCCTCCATCGATCGGCCGTGCCGCGCGGCCTGCACACGCAGCCGCGCATGCGTCGCGTCGTCCAGTCCCCGGACCGTGAGAGTCGCCATGCTTCCTCCTCAGTTGCTTTCAATGCTAGCAGTGCAGTCAGATCCGGGCGCCGCGGTATCCGAGGTGGAGCGGGCGCCCACCGCACATCGCACTTGCGCACTGCCGGACGTCGGCGTAGTCGACTCGGAGCATGCCTGAGGCTTCCGCCCGGTGTCCGGGGCGGCCCTGGCGCCGGGTCGCGTGGCATGCCGGCAGCTCTGCCCGGTCGATCCGCCAGGGGACGTGGCGGCGTCCGTCTTCTGGTCGGTACACGGTCGATCCGGTCCGAAACGATGTCGCGCGACAGGTCGACAGTCCCCGACGAGGCGGGCTGTGGGCAATCACCCCGGAGGGACCCGCAGGGGCAGATCCCCCCGTCGGACGGTGTGATGCACCTGGTGGGTGGGTCATTTGTGCTCTTGCCGTCCTCCTGTGCCTCACAGCAGTGAGGCACGTGCCTCACGCAAAACACCCTTCTGACCACGTATCCGCAGGTCAGAAGGGTGTGAAAGCGGTAGCGGAGGGATTTGAACCCGCTTGCGTGACCCGTTTCACCTGCGGTTTTTCCTGAGAGTGGGACATACCACCGTGTTTCCATCCTGCTGAGTCCTGCTCGATCCGCCTCTGACGGTTCCCGTGTGGCACGTGCCTCACGGCGCGCAGAGCGGTTACGGCGGCTGGGTGAATGCCGTACTCGGTGACGGGCGACGCTTGAAAGGTCGCCAAGCGCGGCCAGGTGTGGGGTGGCAGAGTCTCGTGATCGCGGTTGATCGGTGGCGGGGGAACGAGCGGCGCCCGATTACGAAGAGTTAGATTCTACGTATGCGGTGTCGGGGCGTTGCGGGAGATGGCTGATGCCCGAAGCGCTACCAGAGGCTGAGCGGTCGGCCTGCTGCCGCGGCTCTCTCGATCCGGTCTGCGATCTCCTACTCGGATTCATGGGCAACGGGCCTGGCCCGGATTGCTGTGCCGATCGCCCGGGCGCGGTCGGCCGGTCCGCGGAGGTCCGCTAGAGGGCTTCCGGGGCCGCGACGCCGAATCAGCCACTGCGCCCGATTCTTTGCCGGGGTGCCGAGCCGGAGGTGTGTCGGTCGCTGGCAGGACTGGCGGTGCGGCAGGCGGTCGGAAAGTCGTTGTACCCAGCCGAGCCACAAGATGACTCCGTGGGTGAGCTGGTACCCGTATAGGTGAGCGGGGAGGTGCCGCGCCGGGTCTCCGTCCCGGCAAGGACGTGGCGCGGAAGCTTGCACGCCCCATGCCGGACACGGCTGCTCACCAGAACCAGCAGTCCGATGAGGAGGTGCGGTGAACCTTCGCCCAGTACCGGGCCTGGACTGCTTCGTCGGCGAGCCAGGAGGCCCACTCCGCTGCCGGAATCGGCACCGGCCGCGGTACGCCGATCAGGGCGAGGCTGTTCAGCGAGCACCGTAAGCAGAGGCCAGAGGACATCTCGAACCTGAAACTGGCGGCCGGGCGTCATGCATTTCTGCCTCCGGCGGGTCCTGAAGCCTGACCGAGAGCCGCCTGTTCCGCTTATGACCTCATGCATTAGAAAGGATCTTCGGCGGTGCCCCTGCCGTTCCGCCAACGGGGAGGGATCACACATGGGTATGCCGACCCACTTAAAGGTCATTTCCGAGCATATGATCAAAGCGGCCATGACCATGGTCGACACGGTCATGCCGGCGGCTCGCGATACGGCGATCGCAGTCTTTGGAGAGCTCGATCGCCAGCACGGCATGGCGGGCGATGACGACGCCAGGGCCGCGTTTGCGAAGGTCTACAAGTCCGCCGCGTCCGAGACTCTGGACCAGATTGGCTTCAGCGCCTATGTGATGGGCGGTACGGGCCGAGGCTTGATGAGTAGTGCCCGTGAGTTCCTCATGACGGAGAGCCATGTCGCCTCCCAGATCCTGGGCAAGCAGGTCGACCTGACCCAGGGCATGGGAGACCCCGCCCAGGACTGCAATCAGAACTTCCTTGGCCTGGGGCAGGAGCTTCCCGAGGTCGTCGGCGAAACATCCAAATGGGACCAGTACGCGCCCGGCGGTCGGAGTGACCGGTTCCGGGGCTCCCCGGATAAGCTGCGTGATGTTGCGGGTACGTGGCGGCGCGGGGCCAAGCTCATGCTGGAGTTTCGCGAAGATGCCCAGGCTTGTGCCCACACCGCCGACAAAGCCCACTCCGGTGAGGCAGCCGACGCCTTTCGCCGCTACTTCAAGGGGTTCGTAGGGTTCGGCCCTCCGCCCGAGCGCGCGCAGCAGGACGAGACACTGGTCGCCAATCTTGTCGCGGCCTGTCACCAGCTGGCCAAGGCCTGCGACCGGTACGCCGACCATGTGGAGAGCGCGAAGAAGAAGATCCAGCAGGATCAGATGGACCCCTTACATGTGACCATGCCGTGGGACTCGCCCATGTTCGGTGGCAACGGGGACGACGGCGGTCTCAAGGACGCTGTGCTCGATGACCCGTGGATCCACCGGCTCGGCGATATCGCGCACGCCCTGGACGCCTCCAACAAGCGGGTCAAGCTCCCGCACGGATCCGGTGGCTCTCCGGGCCTGCCGTTCCTACCCTTCCTGCCGCTGATCCGTCTCCCCGTACTCGTGCCCGCGGCCTACCGGGACCCGAACCCCAATATCACCTGGGTTCCCCCGATAGCTCCGATGCCCGGCACGACTCGGCTGCTCTCCCTGGACGAGAAACAGGATTTCACCAAGTGGGTCAACGGTTTGCGCCCCCTGGGCTTCGGCGGCGGTGGCGACGAAAACGACCCTGCGAACGCCTACCAGTTGCGCACCGCCGGTTATCCCGAACGGCTCATCCCGCTGCCGCCGACCGCCCGCAAGGGGGCCATCGCGGCAGACGGTATGCGGGCATCCGATGGGTACATGATCGATGCCAAGTACGTGAAGAACACCGACGAGGAGTGCAAGAAGGACACCTTCCGCAAGCCGTCCACCTTCGATATTGAGGATGAGGTCTACCCCGAAGGGCACCCCAAGGCCGGGCAGCCGAAGTGGTCGAAGAAGAACGTCCTCATGAAGAAGGACGAAGACGAGCTCGGCGACTACGGCGACGCCATGAAGGCCCACCATCAGATTCGTGGCCTGGAGGTCATCACGAACGACAAGGACTCGGCCGCCTACTGGCAGCTCCTCATGGCACAGCAAGGTGTACACGGAACGACCCGCTATGAGCCGTAGCCCACAACAGCAAGGAATCTGAACGGTGAACCTCAACGACTACCAGGCGTCCTTCTTCTTCTACGCGCCCACCAAAGACCCGCACGCCTGGAACCTCGACCTGGCTGCTTTCGGTGAAAAACTGAACGCCGCTTTTCCTCAGGCCCGTGCCCAGACGCGCGGTGAGGGCAGCGACCTGCGCCTGTCGTTCTGGGCCGTCACGGCCGACGGCGTTGAGTACACCGGATACGCCAGCAACCAGGGCCGCGACACCGTGCTCCTGAGCGACAACACGATCACCGAGACCGCTGCGTTCCTCACCTGGCTTCGCGACGCAGTCGTCCCCTCGTTCCACTTGGTGCGGTTCAGCTCGGAGCCTGCTGTCCTGGCGGGGGTCGAAACAGACTGGCGTCTTCCCGCCGGAGCCGAACAGGAGCAGATTATCGACGAGCTCCAGCAACACGTACGCGTAGTCGAAGGCAACTGATTACTACCAGTATCAAAGCCTGTTCACCCCCCCTGCCCGTCTGGTCACCGAAGCCGACGGCACCTGGACCCGGGCCGTGGAAGGTGTCGTGGTCCTCGCTACCGCCAGGGCCTACCGCCTGCTGCGGGCTGCTCAAGGCCGTTATCCAGGCGACGGACAGAGACTTCGCGCACCCTCCAAGGAAGTTTGATCAGGTGCCAGTCGGTCGTCACCAGAGGCTCAGGGGGCGGCCTGCCGTAATCGCCGCCCCGAGAAGTACCGCGATCTGCGCTTCCGACTCCCCGCCACCCCGGCCAGTCCGGATGGCTGCGGCGATTGCTCGGGAGCGTCCGGCGGGGCCGCGAAGGTCGGCGAGAGGACTGCTTGGATCTCCACGGCGGGCCAACCATTCCGCTCGGTTCTCAGCCGCCGTGCCCAATCGAAGATGCGTCGGCTGCTGGCACGAGTGGTTGTCGCAGGTGTGGCAGACGGCCGGGCTATCGGCGCCCCAGCCCAATCGAGGGATGACGCCGTAGGCGAGCTGGTAGCCGTACAAGTGGCCGGGCACGGTGCCGCGGCGCGTCCTTCCCGGCCGGGAGGCGGCCCGGAAGACTGGTGGAGAGCACTTATTCAAAGGCTGCGGTATTCCGGCCTACGGCCGGCGCTCGTGCCGCGGGTCGCGTCCGCTGGAATGGAGACGCCGTCGATTGCCCCTTGTCATCTAATCGAGTTGTTTGACAGCAAACCCAGTCGTTTCGGCTTCTTTGACAGCGAACCTATTCGTGAGGGTGAGCAAGCTGGGGTGTCGTATGGCCGGGACGGGTGAGGCCGTGCCGTACGTCGAGGTGTCTGCGTGGACGCCGTGGGCAAGCGTCGTCGGCGTCCGGACAGCGATGAAGTGCAGCGGCCACAATCCATCGCCTGTCTGAAATCTTCCCCTGCCACCTTCGTGCGGCGCCTCCTCGATGGGGCCTTCAGCGCTGCTGGACGGCCAGTCGAAGCGATTTCGTCGCCGCGCAGGCTGACGGGCCTCGGGTACGGAAGCGAAATGGCGCCGGCGGCGAAGACGCCGGGGAGGCTGGTGCGGGTCGAGGGGGCGTCGACCTTGATGTAGCCCTCGGCGTCGAGGTCGAGCTGTCCGGTGAACAGTTCGGTGCGCGGGTCGTGGCCGATCGCGATGAACAGCCCGGTGACGTCCAGGTCGCGGGTCTCGCCGGTGAAGGTGTCGCGCAGGGTGACGCCGGCGAGCATGCCGCCGGTCTCCGTGGATCTCGGCGATCTCGCTGTCGAAGGCGAAGGAGATCTTGTCGTCGGCGAAGGCGCGGTCCTGCATCACCTTGGAGGCGCGCAGGCTGGCGCGGCGGTGGACGACGGTGACGGAGCGGGCGAAGCGGGTGAGGAAGGTGGCTTCCTCCATGGCGGTGTCGCCGCCGCCGACCACGACGATGTCGCGGTCGCGGAAGAAGAACCCGTCGCAGGTCGCGCACCAGGACACGCCGCGGCCGGACAGCTCGTCCTCGCGGGGCAGGCCGAGCTTGCGGTAGCCGGAGCCGGTGGCGACGATCACCGTCTTGGCGCGGTGGACGGTGCCCTCGGAGTCGGTGAGCAGCTTGATGTCGCCGGTGAGGTCGACGGCGACGATGTCGTCGTCGATCATCTCGGCGCCGAAGCGTCTCGGCCTGGGCCCGCATGTTCGTCCATCAGGTCGGGGCCGTCGACGCCCTCGGGGAAGCCGGGGAAGTTCTCGACCTCGGTCGTGGTGGTCAGCGAGCCGCCGACGAAGATCGCGCTGCCGAACACGCAGCGGCTTCAGCTGGGCGCGGGCGGTGTAGAGGGCGGCGGTGTATCCGGCGGGGCCGGAGCCGATGATGACGACCTCGCGCATCTCGCGGTCACGCCGGCGTCACTGCCGGCTTGCCGGGGCGATCTCGGCGATCAGGCCCTCGATCAGGGTCTTGATCTCGTCGCGGATCGGGCGGACGGCCTCGACGCCCTGGCCGGCCGGGTCGTCCAGCTTCCAGTCGAGGTAGCGCTTGCCGGGGAAGACGGGGCAGGCGTCGCCGCAGCCCATGGTGATGCACACGTCGGACGCCTGGACCGCGTCGACGGTGAGGACCTTCGGGGTCTCGGCGGAGATGTCGATGCCGACCTCGGCCATGGCCTCGACGGCGGCCGGGTTGACCTGCGTCGCCGGGGTCGGAGCCGGCGGAGCGGACCTCGACGCGGTCGCCGGCCAGGTGGGTCAGCCAGGCGGCGGCCATCTGGGAGCGGCCGGCGTTGTGGACGCAGACGAACAGGACGGACGGCTTCTGCCGGGGGTCATCGGGCATGAGGGCTCTCTCGTCTCATGGCGGACTCGCGGCGGCGCATGACGACATCAGCAGCCTGCTGGTATCAGTCGAGCACTGATGTGACAGTATCAGTGCATGCTGACTTCAGTCGATACCTGATGTGATCCGGGTGCTGGCCGATCCGCTCCGGCTGCAGATCGTGACCCTGCTGGCCCGCGAGACGCTCTGCACCACGCACCTGGTCGAGGAGACCGGCGCCAGGCAGACCAACCTCTCCAACCACATGAAGGTGCTGCGCGAGGCCGGACGTGGTGGAGACCGAGCCGTGCGGCCGCTTCACCTACTACAAGCTCGCCCGAGGTCCTGGCCGGCCTGGCCGGCTGTTCGCCGACGCTGGCCGCCTCCGCCCGCACCGCCGCCGAGAACAAGAGGGCCTGCCCGTGACCTCCACCGAACCGTCCACCACCGACCGACCGCCGGCCGCCGAGGACGACTCGGTCGTCGCCAAGCTCTCCACCCTCGACCGCTTCCTGGCCGTGTGGATCCTGCTCGCCATGGCCCTCGGCCTCGGGCTGGGCCGGCTCGATCCCCGGCCTGAACGACGCGCTGGCGAAGGTCGAGATCGGCGGGATCTCCCTGCCGATCGCGCGTCGGCCTGCTGATCATGATGTATCCGGTGCTGGCCAAGGTCCGCTACGACAAGCTCGACGCGCGTCACCGGCGACCGGAGGCTGATGGTCTCCTCGCTGGTCATCAACTGGATCGTCGGCCCGGCGGTGATGTTCGCGCTGGCGTGGATCTTCCTGCCGGACCTGCCCGAGTACCGCACCGGCCTGATCATCGTCGGGCTCGCCCGCTGCATCGCCATGGTCATCATCTGGAACGACCTCGCCTGCGGCGACCGCGAGGCCGCCGCCGTCCTGGTCGCGCTGAACTCCGTCTTCCAGGTCCTCGCGTTCGGCCTGCTCGGCTGGTTCTACCTCGACCTGCTGCCCGGCTGGCTCGGCCTCGGCGACGGCCAGCACCTGGACATCTCCATGTGGAAGATCGCGCTGAACGTCGTCATCTTCCTCGGCATCCCGCTGCTCGCCGGCTTCCTCACCCGCCGCATCGGCGAGCAGAAGATGGGCCGCGAGCCGCTACGAGCAGCGAGTTCCTGCCGAAGATCGGCCCGTGGGCGCTGTACGGCCTGCTGTTCACGATCGTCATCCTCTTCGCCCTCCAGGGGAAGACGATCACCTCGCAGCCGCTGGACGTCGCCCGGATCGCGCTGCCGCTGCTGGCCTACTTCGCGCTCATGTGGTTCGGCACCTTCGCCCTCGGCAAGGGCGATCGGCCTCGCCTACGACCGCACCGCGACCCTCGCGTTCACCGCGGCGGGCAACAACTTCGAGCTGGCCATCGCGGTCGCCATCGCCACCTTCGGCGTCACCTCCGGCCAGGCCCTGTCCGGCGTCGTCGGGCCGCTCATCGAGGTCCCGGTCCTGATCGCGCCTGGTCTACGTCTCGCTCGCCTGGCGCCGGAAGTTCGCCGCCGACGCAGTGACAACGGCCCCGTGACCCGCACCGGACGTGGTGGTGGTCGGCGGCGGTCAGGCAGGACTCGCCGCCGGCTACCACCTGCGCCGCCAAGGCCTTGACTTCGTCATCCTCGACGCCGGCACGGCACCGGGCGGGTCCTGGCAGCACATGTGGGACTCCCTGCACCTGTTCTCCCCGGCCGAGCACTCCTCGCTGCCCGGCCGACTCATGCCCGCCCAGCCCGGAGAGACCTACCCGGACGCCGGGCACGTGGTGGACTACCTCACCGACTACGAGAAGCGCTACGACCTGCCCGTCCAGCACGGCACCCGCGTGAACGCCGTACGCCGCGACGGCAGACCGGCTCCTGGTCGAGGCCGACTCGGGCACCTGGCGGGCCCGGGCGGTCATCAGTGCAACCGGCAGCTGGTCACGGCCGTTCCTGCCCGCCGTCCCCGGCCGAACCGTCTTCACCGGTCGCCAGCTGCACACGGTGAACTACCGCTGTCCGGCCGACTTCGCCGGGCAGCGCGTGATCGTGGTCGGCGGCGGGAACTCCGGCGCCCAGATCGCCGCCGACCTCGCCCTGGACGGCGCGTCGAGGTGCACCTGGGTCACTCAGCGCCCGCCCCGTTTTCTCCCCGACGACATCGACGGCCGTGCCCTGTTCAACGCCACCGCCCGCCGCGGCGCCCTCGAAGCCGGCCGAAGCGACCCGATGGCCTGACCTCGCTCGGTGACATCGTCGGCTCCGCCCGTTCGCGCCGCCCTCGGCGCCGCACTCCTTATCCCAAGCCGCTCTCCGCCCGGTCGCCGCTCCGGCTCCCGCTCGGCTCCGCAAGGATCGCGGACTCGGTGTTCTTGCACCGCTTTCGCCCGTCCTGGCCCATCTCGCCCGCACTACGCGCATCACGGCCAGATCCCACCGACGGCCCTCGCGCTATCGGGACTGCGCCTCCACCTGCCCGGCCGGCGATGGATGGCCCGGGGTCCGCTACGCTGCTCGGTCCACCGCCCCGCGCCGGACGCAGCCCGCGAGACGCGGTCAGCCGACCACGACGGGCTGCCCGTCTCTCGTATTCAGCACGACGTCGCGCCACACGCCGTGGTGCTGCCCGATGCGCTCGCGGGTGCCGATGATCCGGAAACCGGCCCCGCTGGTGCAGGGCGAGGCTGGCGGCGTTCTCGGGGAAGATCGCTGGACTGAGTGGAGTTCCAGATCCCCCTCCTGATCAGTCTGTTCGGGTTCGCAGCGCTGATCCGCGGTCATCCTCAACAAAGCGATGAGCCTGGTCGTGGTCCGTGGTGGCGCTGCCTGCCCGGCTGGCCGCAGTGTCCGCCTCCCAGCTGGCCGTCACTGGCCCGTCGCGGTCAACCTGCTGGCCGGGAGCCTGCTGGGTGCATGGGCCGGGGCGAGCTGGGCAGTACGAATGCGCAGCGCCACCCTGTACAAGGTGCTGGCCGCACTGATGGTGCTCATGGCCGCTGCCCTGCTGGCCACACACGCCACCGCCCTGGGAACGCTCGCACTGTCGCTGTGGGCGCAGTGCTCTGCGGCGTCGTGGCCGGCTTCGGCATCGGCGTGGTCGCCGCCATCATGGGCGTCGCCGGGGGCGAGCTGCTGATCCCGACGATCGTGCTGCTCTTCGGCGTCGACATCAAGACAGCCGGTAGCCTGTCCCTGCTGGTCTCGCTGCCGACCATGCTGGTCGCCTTCACCCGCTCAGCCGCGCGGCAGCTTCGCCGTACTGGGCGCCAATCTTCGCTTCACCGCCGTGATGGCCGCGGGCTCAATCGCCGGCGCGCTGCTGGGCAGACTGCTGGTCGGCGTCTTCTCCGGCCTCGTGCTCGTTCCCGTACTGGCCGTAATTCTGCTCATCTCCTCGATCAAGCTCGCACGTCAGCGACTGAGCCCGTCGGGCCTGTCGCCCCGGCGCCGGAGCAGTCGATGAGCGGGCTGCGCCGCTCGACAGGACCACGTTGCGCCACGGCCTTCCTGTTTCCCATTCCTCTCGCGCCGCTCCAGGCCCGCCGCGTGCTCGTCGCGCCTCAGGCCGCAGTCGGGAGGGCCAGCAGCTTGCCCATCGCCGCCACGACGGACGGCTCGACCCGGTAGTACACCCAGGTGCCGCGCCGTTCGGAGGTCAGCAGTCCGGCGTCCTTGAGCTTCTTCAGGTGGTGGGAAACGGTCGGCTGGGAGACACCGACATCGGAGATGTCACATACACATGCCTCGCCGCCGTCGTGCGAGGCGACCGCGGAGAACAGCCGCAGCCGGACCGGGTCGCCGAGCGCCTTGAACATCCGCGCGGCCGTCTCGGCCTCCTCGGCGGTCATCGGGCGCTCGGTCAGCGGCGGGCAGCATGGCGCCACACCCCGGCCGTCGGGTTCGAGCAGCGGCAGCACCTTCACATTCGACATACGTCTATGTTGACACATGTCGAACCAAGCGTGACGGGATCACTGCAGCCCAAGATGGGCGGCCACGTGGCGGGCGATACGGACCGCGTCGCGGCCGACGCCGCGCAGGGAATTGGAGGACAGGCTGCGCTGCCATTCCAGGTCGACGAACGCCAGGCCGGGCACTGCGACGGCCACTCCGGCTCGGTGCCGGGGCGTCCCTCGGCGTTCAGGGCGCCATCGAGGTCGGCGAGATAGGGCAGGGCGAGCCGGTAGCCGGTGGCCAGTACGATCGCGTCCACTTCTTCCCGGAGCCCATCAGGCCAGGTCATCTCGGCGCCGTCGATGTCCGTGAACAGTACGCGCCGGTTCGGCATGCCCTTGCCGATAGCGGCCGTCGTCGATGACGAGCTGGGTCGGTGGCTCGCGCAGGAGGCGGCCGAGTGGTGTGGTGTCCAGGCTGGTGTGCCGCAGCCGGAAGTGCAGATCCCGGCCGAGAGTGCGCTGGCGGGCGAACCGTACTGGGGTGCGGCTGGCGAGCGTTACCCGGGCGGTTCGGGCGAGCTCGGCGGCGATCTGAACCGCGGAGTTGCCTGCGCCCACCGCGATCACCCGCTGCCCGGCGAAAGGCTCGGGATGGCGGTAGTCGGCGGCATGCAGCACCGTGCCGGTGAAGCCGCGCAGGCCCGGCAGTGCCGGGCGGTGCGGGCGGCCGAAGGTGCCGGACGCCGCGACCACGGCCCGCGCCGTCATGCGTTCACCGCTCTCCAGCTCCACTTCGAACCCGCCGCTGGTGCGCCGGACGACACTCACGCGACGGCCGGTTCGCACGTCCACGTTGAGGGATGCGGCGTAGGCGGTCAGGTAGGCGGCGACCTCGTCCCGGTGCGGGTAGCGATCCGGATCAGCGCCGGGGAACGGCATGCCGGGCAGGGAGCTGTACCGGGCGGGCGAAAAGAGGGTGAGGCTGTCGTTGTACTGCGGCCATGACCCCGTCGGCCGGTCGGACGCCTCCAGCACCACTGGCTGAAGGTCTTGCTGCAGCAGGGCGTGAGCGGTAGCGAGGCCGGACTGGCCGCCGCCGATCACGGCGACGTCGACGTGTTCCACGGGCGAACTCCCTGGGTTCGATGAATGTCTATGTTGACGTTTATCGAATCAGGTGTAATGCTGGCACGCGCAAGTCATCGACGGATGTCGAAACACCCAAGGAGTCACCGTGACACGCGCCACTCACCGCCGAGCTGCCCGTCGTCGTGATCGGAGCCGGACCCGCCGGTCTGGCCGCCGCCGCCCACCTGATCGATCGCGGCCTCGAGCCCGCTCGTCCTGGAAGCCGGCCCGGCCGCCGGCGCGGCGGTGCGCGAGTGGGCGCATGTGCGACTGTTCTCCACCTGGGGCGAGGTCATCGACCCTGCGGCCGAGAAGCTCCTGGCCCCGACCGGCTGGATCCGCCCCGACTTGGCCGACCTACCCCTCCGGCGGCGACTGGGCCGAGCAGTACCTCCAGCCGCTCGCCGACGTCCTCGGCGACACGGTCCGCTACCGGCGCCCGGGTGACCGGCGTCTCGCGCGCCGGCCGCGACCGGATCGTCGATGCCGACCGCGAAGCGCAGCCCTTCGTCGTCCACGTGCAGCGCGCCGACGGCAGCGAGGAGCGCCTCTTCGCCCGCGCGGTGATCGACGCCTCCGGCACCTGGACCACCCCCAGCCCGGCCGGGAGCAGCGGCCTGCCCGCGCTCGGCGAGCGTGCGGCGGCCGACCGGATCACCTACCGCGTCCCGGACCTGAAGGACCCGGCCGTGCGCGCCCGGTACGCGGGCAAGCGCACCGCCGTCATCGGCTCCGGCGCCTCCGCATTCACCGCCCTCGCCTACCTCGCCGACCTCGCCAAGGACGCCGACAGGGCCGGCACGAAGGCCGTGTGGATCCTGCGCCGCGGTATCTCCGGATCCACCTTCGGCGGCGGCAGTGCCGACCAGCTCCCCGCCCGCGGCGCCCTCGGCCTGCGCGGCGAAGGCCGCCGTCGACGACGGGCACGCCGACGCGGTCACCGGCTTCCGCACCGAGGCGATCGAGCGCGACGCCGACGACCGCCTGGTCCTGGTCGGCGAGGACGGCCGCCGCCTGGACGCGGTCGACGAAGTCATCGTGCTGACCGGCCTCCGACCCGACCTGTCCTTCCTCTCCGAGATCCGCCTCGGCCTCGACGAACGCCTCCAGGCCCCGGCCGCGCTGGCGCCGCTGATCGACCCCAACCAGCACTCCTGCGGCACCGTCTACCCCCACGGCCACCGCGAGCTCGCCCACCCCGAACAGGGCATCTACCTGGTCGGCATGAAGTCCTACGGCCGCGCCCCCACCTTCCTGGCGATGACCGGCTACGAGCAGGTCCGCTCCGTCGCCGCCGCGATCGCCGGCGACCATCGAATCCGCCGACCGCGTCGAACTCACCCTCCCCGAGACCGGAGTGTGCGGCGGCGCCGGACTGTTCGACGCCCCCGAGCTGCCGAGGCCAGACGGCGGCGGCTGCTGCGCCCCGCGCCGCAGCTCGTCCAGCTCGGCGCCCCGTCCGCGGTCGAGCGCTGCCGTCAGCGAGCCGGCGGCGGGCGGCTGCTGCGGCTCGTGACCGACCTCGACACCCGCACGCAGCGGGGCCGCGACCGGATCGGGGGACCGGTCGCGGCCCCGCGCCGCCCTGCCCGCCCTCTGCGCCGACGCAGATCACCAGCTGGGGCATCCTCTACTACGCCTTCCCCGTCCTGAACCCCGCAGATCACACACGCGACCGGCTGGCCTGCAGGCGCGACCACCGCGGCGTTCTCCCTCGGCCTCGTCGTCTCCGCCCTCGCCGGGATCCGCGTCGGCCGCATCCTCGACCGGCGCGGCCCGCGCGCGGTCATGACCACCGGCTCCGTCCTCGGCGTGCTCAGCCTGCTGATCGTGGCCGCGGCCCCGAACCTCCCGGTCTTCATCGCCGGTTGGATGCTGGCCGGGCTCGCGATGGCCGCCACCTTCTACCAGCCCGCCTTCGCCGCCCTCACCCGCTGGTGGGCGCCCGACCACATCCGGGCCCTGACCATCGTCACCCTCGCCGGCGGCCTCGCCTCCACCGTCTTCGCACCCGCTGACCGCAGCTCCTCGCCGACCACCTGTCCTGGCGCCACACCTACCTCGTGCTCGCCGGCATCCTCGCCACCGTCACCATCCCCGCCCACGCCCTGGCGCTGCGCGCACCCTGGCCCGCGCCCCACCCAGCCCGCGCCACGGGACCGCACAGGCGCGCGCCGAGGTCGGCCGCAGCCGCCCGTTCCTGCTGCTCGCCGCCGCCTTCACCCTGTCGGCTTCGCCATGTACGCCGTCGTCGTCGCCCTCGTCCCGCTCCTCCTGGAACGCGGGCTACACCACCAGCCAGGCCGCCTGGGCCCTCGGCATCGGCGGCGCCGGACAGACCCTCGGCCGCACCCTGTACGCCGCCCTCGCCCGCCGCACCACCGTCACCGGCCCGCACAACGACCCTGATCGCGCTCGGCGGCATGACCACCGCCGCCTTCGCCGCAACCCCCGGCCCGTACGCCCTGCTCATCGCCGTGTCGATCGTGGCCGGCATGGTCCGCGGCAACCTCACCCTGCTCCAGGCCACCGCCATCACCGACCGCTGGGGCACCACGCACTACGGACGCCTCTCCGGCCTCCTCGCGGCTCCGGCAACCACCGCCGCAGCCCTCGCCCCGTTCGCCGGTGCCGCCCTCGCCGTCGCCGCTCGGCGGCTACGGACCGCTCTTCTATCCTCCTCGCCGGCCTTCCGTTTGTCGCCGCTCTAGTCGCACCATGGGCCGATCCTGGCGAAGCGCTCGGAGCCGCGGTCACGAAGGGGCCCACACGTTCGGGCGCTGCTGTAGACACACAGTCGTCGTCTCCGGCCAGGCCGTCGTGTGCGCTTTCACCGTCGACTCGAATAAGTGGCAAGGCGACTGTGACGAGATCGAACAGCGCATCTGTGGCTTGATCGCCAAGCTGCTGCCCAACGCTCTGGCCGGCGACTGCGCCCGCCAGTCAGAGCAGGGGCGGACCGGTGTGCCCCGAGTTGGCTGTTTACCCGGGTTGTCACCACAAGGTCAGGGGGAGTCCCGCGGTTTCTGCTGTGCGAATCCGGTCCTCGATCGTGCCGGGGTCCTCCCCGGTGGCGAGCCCGGCTCGGATCGCTGCGGCGATAGCGCGGGTCCGTCCGGCTGGCCGCGGAGGTCGGCCAGCGGGCCATCGGGTTCGCGGTGCCGACTTGCCCACTCGGCTCGGTTCTCGGCGGTGGTGCCCAGCCGCAGGTGAGCGGGGTTGGTGCAGCCGTGGGAGTCGCAACGGTGGCAGAGGACCGGATCTTCGGCGCCGGACCAGCCGAGCCGGGGTATTACCCCGTTGGCCAACTGGAAGGCGAACAGGTGGGCGGGCACGGTGCCCCGGCGGGACTTCCCGGGCAGGCTCGCGGCGCGAAAGGAGCCGTGACCTGTCGACGACACCACGGCCAGCCATGGCCAGCACAAGTGTTCGACGCGTTGGTATTGCTTGGCTTCGAACCGGGCGACGATGAGCGGATCGGTGAGCCACGAATGCCACAGTTGTGCGGGAACTCTGACTGGCTGGGGCTTGCCCAGCAGCGCGAGCTGTTCGGTACCGATTGGGTTGGCGGGCGTTGGCACGCCCGGCAGGACGGTTCGTTCATTGTCCTGCTCACGGGCACCTCCCTTTCCATGCTGTTACCGCTCTGCCAGCGTAGAAGGGCCGGTATGACTTCGGCTTTGCGCCAGTGTCGCCGCAGGGACAGGGACTGTGCGCGGGTGGCGAGGTAGTCGGTCCAGTCACGCCCCGCGAGAGTGGTCCACCGCGTTGCTGTGCCTACCGACAGCCCGAGGAGTTCGGCAAGGACGGGAGCGGGCAGGTCGGTAGCCAGTTCGCACAATGCGCCGCCCCGGGCCGGTCGGATGAAGATCCCCACCCGGTTGTTGAGGAGCGTGGCCAGGCGGTCGGGATCGAGGTGGGTGCCCGGCTGCGAGGCGGGGAACAGCCAGGGACTGGCATCGCAGTGGATGAGAGGTCGCCGTCCGGGGCTGCCTGGTCGGCGAGCCTGGACACGATCGTGGCGAGTTTGGGCGGTCAGAAGGACCGGCTGCCGGCCGATGGCCAGGTAGGTGCGGGATCCGGCAGTGGACAGGTGGTTACGGGTTAGCTCCACGATCCGGGAGGGAACCTGGCCGTAGAGGAGGACTAGGCCCCCGGCGACGCGCAGGTGGACAGGGATGGCCTCGTCGTCCAGACAGCGGCGCAGCAGGTTCCAGCGGTCGTCTTCGGCCAGGACATGTTCGGGCAGTCCTTGGCTGCCGAGCCAGGGGATGGTGAGGTCGGCGGTGAGGCGGTGGGCGTGCGCCCAGCGCAGGAAGTCTCGCAGCCGGTAGTGGGTGGTGGTTCCGCCCGACAGCCAGACGTCGACGTCGGCCTGCGTCGCGGTGGCCAGGGTCAGGCCGCGTGCTTCCAGCCAGGTCAAAAACTGCACGGCCATGCCGATGCGGGAGCGTGCGTACTTGCGGACGCTGCGGGTCACCCGGCTGCGGGTTGCCCGGGAACGGGCCCGGCGCAGGACTGACCAGGAGGCGTACGGCCGGATGACAGCGGTGATGTGCGGCGGTTTTCCGGCCAGGAGATGCTCCAGCCAGGGTTCGACGGAGTCGAGGTCCTCGAGCGCGGGCGTCCAGTGCTCCGGTGTTCACCAGGACCTGCCGCAGATAGCGGACGTGGTACCGCTGCGGGAGGGCGTCGAGGCGAGCGTGGGTGATCCCACCGCCCTCGGAGGCGAGCCGGCCCAAGAGTTCGGCCCAGGCGGTGGCGTAGAGCCAGTGCAGAACCTGTTCGGGTGTGCAGTCCTCCAAGAGCAGGGCGCGTACTCCGGACAGCTGCGGGTGCAGGTGGCCGTCCGGGCCGCACAGCAGGGCATCGACGCGTTCCTTCACCACACAGGGCAGGCAGTGTTCACCGGCCATGAGCAGGTCGACCCGGCCGCAGCGCAGGCAGCTCCAGTTGCGTCCGTCGTCCGAACAGGGCCCGCACATGCCGCCGCCGGTGGCGTCGATGCCGACGAGAGGGCGGCAGTGGCCGCAGGCAGTGCATGTGGCGGGCGTGCGCCGCAGCGCCTCGTAGCAGGGATTGCAGATTGGCCCCAGCGGCAGAGTTGTGCGCATCTTTTTGGTCTGCCCGCAACGAGCGCAGGTGTGTGCAGGGCGCTGTCGGGAGTGGCAGGTGGAACAGACCGGGCGGCCCAGGGTGGCACCGCTCACGCACGGCTTGTCCTTCCCGCAGCTGGTGCACTTCGCCGTCGGTGGGGTCCAACAGCGGTAGCAGACCCAGCTATCCGACCGCCGGTCGTCGATGCGTACCGACCACGTCATGCGCCCGCACTGGCCGCACTCGCGCTCCCTGCCCCGGTGGTAACAGCGTGGACACAGCGGTCCGTTCTCGGTGACCGCGTGGGCCCGCTGATTCTCACGACCGCAGGCAGAGCAGGTGTAGTACTTGCGCGGCCCGCAGTTCTGGCACAACGGCTTGCCCTCAACCCGGTAGGAGACCCGAGCCAGCCGGCCGCACGAAGCGCACTCGCGCCGCAACGCCACATCGCTGTTCTTGCAGCGGGCACAGACCACGCCGCCGTTCTCGCGGAACGCGGGATGGCCCAGTTCACCGCAGCGCACACACGGCTTGAGGTGCGCCCGGTTATAACAGCGGGTGCACGTGGCAGCGCCCCCGATTCGGTAAGGCAGCCGGCGCACCGTGCCGCACCCTGCGCAACGCGCTCGCTGCACTGACGGGTGCTCGGCGGCCAGGGCGTCCAGCAGCTTGAGCAGCCCCGGCGGCCCGCTGGAGTCGCCGGAGACCAGCGCATCGGAATGCGCCCGCAGATGTTCCACAACTCGACCGGTCTGCGACGGCAAAAGCTCCAGCCCCGCGAGCTGTTCGGCCAGCCTCTCAGGCTCCGCCCCGGGCAACTTCCGAGCGACCAGGACCACAACATCCTCCGCGGCGCGGGCCAACTCGGCCCGACGCCGCTCACGCGCGTTCACAACCCCTCAGGGCGGCGGATGGTGGAGCGTCGTACCGCCGGTGGCGGAACTGGGCCCGTCTCGCCAGCGACCTTGCGGACCTGTTCGTTGACGTTGGTGATCTCGATCAGGTCGGCCACACCCACGTCCAGGATGTCGCACAGCGCGGCGGCTACCCCTGCCAGCCGTTTTCCCTCGCCGGCGAACTGAAAGGAACCGATGATGAGCGGCACCTCTGGCCGCACATTGCCCGTGCCCTTGGGGTTCTTCGACCCCGAATCGCGGTCTTTGAGAACGTCGCGAATCACCTTCGACTCGGATTCGACTCTGTCCTCGTCGACCTTGCCGACCTCGGGTTCGATGTTGAGTGGTGTGTTGTACGCGCGGACGAGGTCGGCGCTCCCCATCAGCGGCGCCGGCTCATCTTCCTCGCCGCGGCTACCGACGCCCTTCCCGCGGGACTCCCGCGGGAAGGGATTCGAGGACGCCTTGCCGAACGTGGTGCAGCTGCTGCCGACACCGCGGACCTCGGACACGAATGGCGCGGGAGTGCACGGGAGTGGGGGCCTGGACCTGCGGACCGCTGTGACGCTCCTGCCGACGCCGCGGGCGACCGATGGGGAGAAGAGCCGGCCCGAACCAGCGCGGCAGCAAGGGGGACCTGGCGCTGTCGTCAGCGGTGGTGCAGCTTCTGCCGACGCCGACCGCGACGGACGCGAAGAGCAGCAGCGGGGCGAATCCGGCATGGGGACATGGGGAGACGCTGACCGACGCGGCACGCAGCGTTGGGGCCGCTTCGCGCCCGCCGTCGCACGCTGGGAAACGGTCACCGGCCGCACCGCCCCCTGGGCAACTGACGATCGAGGACGCCTGTACCCCTCGTTCGTCGAATGGATGATGGGCCTCCCCGCCGGCCGCGTCACCGCCGTCCCGAGCCTGACCCGCACACAGCAGCTCAGAGCGCTCGGCAACGGCGTCGTCCCGCAGCAGGCCGCCCACGCCCTGCGGCAGCTCCTGCACCCCGCCGGCGAACACCACGCCGCAACCGCCTGAACCCCGCCCGGGACGACCGCACCTCTCGCCAAAGATCCGCGGCCGTCCCGGCTCCAGCACCCCAGCTCAAGGAACCGGAGACCACCCAGCATGACCCATGCCCGACCATCCGCGCTGCTGTCCGCAGCGCTGGACGCCGCCGAACGCGGCTGGCCCGTCATCCCGCTGCGCCCCGGCACCAAGCGCCCCGCGCTGCACGGCGAACGCCGCTGCCCCCGCACCGGGGACTGCGCCGGCGGGCACCGCAAGTTCGAGCAACGCGCCACCACCGACCCCGACCGTATCCACCGCTGCTGGGCCGCCGGCGCCGTTCAACGTCGGCATCGCCACCGGCCCCGCCGGGCTGCTCGTCGTCGACCTCGACACGCCCAAGCCGACAAGACAAGAAGGGCACGCCTGACGGCGTGACAACCTTCCTGGCGCTCTGCGAGCGCGCCGGACAGGCCGTCCCCGCCACCTACCGGATCCGGACCGCGAGCGGCGGACAGCACCTGTACTTCACCGCCCCGCCCGGCGTCCGGCTGGGCAACACCGCGGGCACCCTCGGACGCCCATCGACACCCGCGCATGGGGCGGACAAGTCGTCGCCCCCGGCAGCATCACCCCCACGGGCCCGTACGCGGTCCTGACGACGCACCCGGTTGCACGCTACCCGAATGGCTCCACAAGCGCTCTGACGGCCCCTCAGCAGGCCCGCCACGGGCCCGATCCGCGCGCCATGCGGGCCCGTGACGCCCCGCGGCTCGCCGCCGCGGTCGCTGAACGCGGAGGTCGCCGCCGTCGCCGCGACCGGCGAGGGCGGCCGGAACGCCGACGCTGCTGCGCGCGGTGCGCGCGGTGGGACGGTTCGTGGCATGGGGCGACCTCGACCGCGACAGTGGTCGAAGAGGCTTTTCAGGCGGCGGGCGAGTCGGCCGGACTGCCGGCGTGCCGAGTGCCGCGCCGACCATCCGCAGCGCTCTGAACTGGTCCATCCGCACCGCCCGACCCCGGGAGACGCCGCATGAGCACCCGCCCCGCCCCCCGCTGAAAAGCCTCACCGGCACCCCCGACCGGCCCCGCCCCGCCGAACCGGCCTCCGCCGCGCCGGCAGTGGTGCGCCGAAGGTCGTCGCCGAAGGCGTCCCATCTGCTGTTCGCCCTGACCGGCAGGCCACCGTCACCGGCATCGGCTGGCTTCACATCGCGGCCTGACCGCGGACGTCACCCGCGCCACTGGCGTGCGCCTGCGGCCACCACGCACGAGCCCGCGGCAAGGCCCGTCCAGGCCCTGACCGCCGCGCACCGACACCGGACCTGCCCGCTCCGCACCCGCACCCGAAAGGAGGCACGCCGCATGACCACCAGCCCGAGACCACGGCGCCCAAGGACGGCGCCGCCCTGCTCGACGAGGTGGAAGCCTTCCACCGCCGCTTCAACGTCTTCCCCCCGAAGCCGCCTACGTCGCCGTCGCGCTGTGGGACGCGCACGCGCACCTGCTGGACGCTTCGACTCCACCCCGCGGCTCGCGTTCCTGTCCCCCGAACCGGGCTCGGGCAAGACGCGGGCGCTGGAGATCGTGGAGACGCTGGTGCCGCACCCGATGGTCGCGGTCAACGCGTCCGCCGCCGCGCTGTTCCGCGCGGTCTCCGGACGCGACGGACGGCCCACGATCCTGTTCGACGAGATCGACACCGTCTTCGGCCCCAAGGCCGGGGACAACGAGGAACTGCGCGGGTTCCTCAACGCCGGGCACCGCCGCTCCGGGGTCACCTACCGGTGCGTCGGCGACGGCGTCAACCAGACCGTGCAGGCCTTCCCCGTCCTACTGCGCGCGTGGCCGTCGCCGGGCTCGGCTCGCTGCCGGACACGATCCTGACCCGCTCCGTCATCATCCGCATGCGCCGCCGCGCCCGCAACGAGCACGTCGAGCCCTTCCGGCAGCGCATCCACGAGCCGCAGGGCCACGCCCTGCGCGACCGGCTCGCCAACTGGGCCGACAGCCGTCCGGCGAGCAGGTCGACGGGCGTCTTCCCCGAGATGCCCGACGGCGTCACCGACCGGCCCGCCGACGTGTGGGAACCCCTGCTCGCCGTCGCCGACGCCGCCGGCGGGCGACTGGCCCGAGCGGGCCCGCGCCGCCTGCGTCGAGCTGGTCAACGCCGCCAACGCCGACGACAAGGGCAGCGCTCGGCATCCGCCTGCTCACCGACCTGCGCGACCACGTCTTCAACGGCATCGACCGCCTGCCCACCGTCGCCATCCTCGACCGCCTCAACGCCCTGGACGACGCCCCGTGGGCCGACATGAGCGGCAGGCCGCTGGACTCCCGCGGCCTGGCCAAGCTGCTGCGCGAGTACATGACCGCCGACAACAGCCCATCAAGGCCCGCAACATCAAGCACCGGCGGCGGAGTCCTCAAGGGCTACTACGCCGCCGACCTCGCACGACGCGTGGGCCCGCTACTGCCCCCCACCCCCTGGAAAGTCCGCTACTTCCGCTACCGCCGCTACCTCCCAGCTCACAGGCCTGAGACCGGTAGCGGAAACCCCGGATTTCTCCGCTACCACACACGCAACACCCGCTACCGGCCCCAGCCCCCGCCCCGGGCCGGTAGCGGCATTCATCCGCTACCGCTACCCACATCCGCTACCACGATCATGCCCCTGACCAGGGCGGTAGCGGAGGTAGCGGAAGTAGCGGACCTGACAGGGAGGGGGTAGACGCTCTCCCCACCGTGTCCCGAAGGAGAAGACCTCCCATGGAAACGGCACCTGCGTCCGAGCGCATAGACACCACCCTCGCACTCCTCACGGTCGAAGAAGCTGCCCGCCGCCTCAGCATCGGCCGGACACTCTGCTTCCGGCTCATCCGCACCGGCCAACTCGAATCCGTCTCCCCCGACGGCACCCGCCTGCGCCGCGTCCCCTGCCGACGCCGTCCCCGCCTATGTCGCTCACCTCCGCACCACCAACCGCGCCACCGCCTGAAAGGACCCTCGTTGGACGAGACACAAGCGCACCCGGCAGCCCAACGGCCGATCATCCATCTACCAGGGCAGGACGGAAAGTGGCACGGCCGGGTCACTGTCGGCGTAAGGACGACGGCCGGCCCGACCGGCGGCACGTCGAGCGCAAGACCCGAAGCGAAGTCGACGGCCGCCGTCCGTGAGCTGGAACAACAACGCGACGCCAAAACCATCCGCAAGCCGGGCAAGCCCTGGACGGTCAAGGCATGGCTGACGCACTGGGTCGAGAACATCGCCCCGCTCGCCGTGAATGAGAACACGATGGTCGGCTACGGGGTCGCGGTGCGGAAGCATCTGATCCCTGCGCTTGGCGCCCACCGGCTCGACAAGCTCAAGCCGGAGCACATCGAGACCTTCTACGGAACGATGCAGGCTGACGGCCGGAAGGCTGGGACGATTCACCAGATCCACCGGACCTTCCGGACCGCGCTCAATGAGGCGGTGCGGCGCGGCCACCTTGGCAGGAATCCCGTCCAGCTGGCAAAGGCCCCCCGCCTTCGGGAAGAGGAGGTGGAGCCGTACACCGTCGAAGATGTGCAGCGGCTGCTGCGCGCGGCCGACACCCACCGAAACTCCGCGCGCTGGGCCGTCGCTCTCGCACTCGGGCTCCGTCAGGGGGAAGCCCTCGGGCTCAAGTGGGCGGATGTAGATCTGAACCGAGGCGTCCTGCTGGTGCGCCGGAGCCGCCTCCGTCCCGCTACGCGCACGGGTGCGGCGACACCTGCGGCAGGAAGGCCGGGTACTGCCCCCAGCGGCAGCGGACCAACCCTGAGACGGCCGACACCAAGTCCCGGGCGGGGCGTCGGGCGGTCGGTCTGCCCTCAGAGCTCGCGGAGCCTGCTCCGGACGCACCGGAAGAACCAGGACGCCGAACGTGTGGCAGCCGGGGGTGACTGGTCGGATGAGGGCTGGCTATTCGCCACGCCGACCGGCCGCGGCACTTCGCCCCGGACGGACTACGACGACTGGAAGGGACTACTGCAAGACGCGAAGGTCCGGGACGGGCGGCTGCATGATGCCCGTCACACAGCGGCCACGGTCCTACTGATCCTCGGAGTCCCCGAGCGAGCCGTCATGGGGCTCATGGGCTGGTCCACCACGGCCATGGCCGCGCGGTATCAGCACATGGTCGACAGCGTTCGAAGTGAAATCGCTCGCCAGGTCGACGGGCTCATCTGGAAGCCGGACGGAATGGGCCGGCCCGGACGACGATGATGACGGGCTCGCCGGGGCCCTCGGACGTGCCAACTGAGACGGAAACTGAGACGGAAGATCACGAAGGCCCGGTCCATCGGACTGGGCCCTTCGTCTACCTAGCGGTAGCGGAGGGATTTGAACCCTCGGTGACTTGCGCCACACTCGCTTTCGAGGCGAGCTCCTTCGGCCGCTCGGACACGCTACCGGGAGAGATCCTAGCCCACGGTGGGGCGTGTGCCGAAATCTGTTTTCCCGGGGTGGCGGGGCGGGCGGCGGGCGGGCGTGGTGGTGGGTGTCAGCGGTCGCGGAAGAAGTCCGTGAGCAGCTCCGCGCAGGCATCGGCGAGGACGCCCTGGATGACTTCAGGTCGGTGGTTGAGCCGCCGGTCGCGCACCACGTCCCAGAGGGAGCCGGTCGCGCCGGCCTTCTCGTCGCGCGCGCCGTAGACCAGCCGGTCGATCCTGGACTGCACGATCGCGCCCGCGCACATCGTGCACGGTTCCAGGGTGACGACGAGGGTGCAGTCGGCGAGCCGCCAGGTGCCGAGCCGGGTGGCGGCGCGTCGGATGGCCACGATCTCGGCGTGTGCGGTGGGGTCGCCGGTAGCTTCGCGTTCGTTGTGGCCGGTGGCGAGGGTGGTGCCGTCGGGGGCGAGCACGAGGGCGCCGACGGGTACGTCGCCGGCCTGGACGGCGCGTTCGGCCTCGTCCAGGGCGCTTTGCATCGCGGCCCGCCAGCGGTCGCGTACGGGATCCGGGTCCCCGGGACACGCCGGGGCGCCCCGCCGGTCCCGCGGGGGGCCGTGGCCGGTGCTCACCGTGGGCGCCCGGTGACCCGTGGGCGCCCTGCCGAACCGGTGAGCCCGGTCTTCCGCAGAGATGTCAACGGACGGTTTCCAGCACCTCCGCTGCCCCCAGGACTTCGGCGATCTCGTTGAGCGCGTCACCGCTGTCCAGTCCGCGCAGGACCTTGGCGCCGACTCCCAGGTCCGTGAGGATCTCGAAGTCGCCGAGCGGCCCGGACGGTACGGAGTCGTCGGCGAGGTCGGTCTCGTCGTCGGCTCCTGGCTCGCCGTCCTCGGTGCCGTCGAGATCGAGGGCGTCCAGGTCGTCCCCGTCATCGTCGGTTCCCGGCTGCCGGCCGAGCAGTTCGTCGGTGAGCAGGATCTCCCCGTACGAGCTGCGGCCGGCGGCGGCGGCGTTCGAGACGTAGATGCGCGGGTCGTCCTCGCCGTCCACGCGGACGACGCCGAACCAGGCGTCCTCCTCTTCGATGAACACCAGCACCGTGTCCTCGTCGGACGAGGCGTCCCGGGCCAGTTCTGTCAGGTCCGAAAGGGTCTCCACATCGTCGAGCTCTGTGTCGCTCGCTTCCCACCCGTCTTCGGTGCGCGCGAGCAGTGCGGCGAAGTACACCGTGACTCTCCCACTGGTCATAGGCGTGCCGGTTGGTGGTCCCCCCGGCGGCGGCTGGAGGCGGAATGCTGTGCTGCGTCGTCGTCGACCCGCCCCATCGGAATCGTGGCAGAAAGAACGGCTCCAGGAGAGGTCTTCCGCCCCCTGTGTCCGCTCTTGTTTTCGTCGGGTCCGCCTTTCGGGCAATTAGTGCGGGGTCTACCCAGGCCGCGGCAGGACGGCCCTGTCCTGCCCTTACGCCTCCAGGCTGCGCATTCCCGGGCCTCGCGGGGTCGTGACCACCCTGGCCGTACCCGGTTAGCGCTACCGCGCGAAACGGGGGAACACCTGCCGCCAGGAGGGCGAATGAGCGGCCAGGCGAGGGAATCGTATGACCTTCACAGCGGACCGGCGGGCGGCGGCCGCGGGTTGCCGGCCGGGTGGTTCGAACCGGTGTATTCGGTGTATTCGGTACCGACCGGGGTCACCAACGGAAGGTCCGCATGAGCACCGCCTGACGCTGGCGTGCCGCCCGTGCGTGGCGCGGCCGGACCCGCTCGCGCAACTGGCGCGCCTCGTCCAGATCGCGCAGGAGCTGGGCTCGGCGCCTGCGCCGCTCGGCCGCGCTCTCGGACGGCTCGCGGCCGCCCGGCTGCGGCTGCGGCTGCGCTCGGCTCCTGCCGGCCCGCGGCTGGGCGCGCGGGCCCGTGGCCCGGCGCGTGTTCGCTTCTTCCCCGTCCCGGTCAGGCATCGGCCCCACCACCCCCGTAGTCGTTCGGCCTTCCCTGCAACGAGGGATTTGAAGCCAACGCGGGCGGAGCCGGGCCCCGTTACTGTTGACGGTATGCGTCTCCATGTCGTCGACCACCCGTTGGTGGCCCACAAACTCACCACGCTGCGCGATCAGCGCACGGATTCCGCGACCTTCCGTCGCCTCGCCGATGAGCTCGTCACCCTGCTGGCCTACGAGGCCACCAGGGACGTGCGTACGGAGCAGGTCGACGTCGTCACTCCGGTGGCCACCACCATCGGTGTGAAGCTGACGCACCCGAGGCCGCTGGTGGTGCCGATCCTGCGGGCCGGGCTCGGCATGCTGGAAGGCATGGTGCGGCTGCTGCCCACCGCCGAAGTCGGCTTCCTCGGCATGGTGCGCAACGAGGACACGCTCCAGGCGTCGACGTACGCGACCCGGATGACCGAGGACCTGTCCGGACGTCAGGTCTACGTGCTCGACCCGATGCTGGCCACCGGCGGGACCCTGGTCGCTGCGATCAAGGAACTGATCAAGCGGGGCGCCGACGACGTCACCGGTGTGGTGCTGCTGGCCGCGCCGGAAGGCATCGAGCTGATGGAGCGCGAGCTCGCGGGCACCCCGGTGACGGTCGTGACGGCCTCCGTCGACGAGCGCCTGAACGAGAAGGGCTTCATCGTCCCCGGCCTCGGCGACGCGGGCGACCGGTTGTACGGCACGGTCGACTGACGGCGGCCGAGAGGCTTGTCGGGACCGCCGCGCGGCCACGGGGTCGGGTTGAGGACCGCGTCCTGATGAAGTGTCGTGGACCGGGCGGACGTGGACCGGACGGTGACCGGGCGCGGTGTGCGCGCCCGGCCCTCGTCAGCAGGACTTCTTCGACGGTGGCGGCGGGGCGGGGTGGGCCAGGGCGGTCAGGGCCTTCGCGGCGGCTGCCTGGGGCGTCAGGGCCTTGAAGCCGTCGCCGATGATCAGGTCGACCTCGGTGCCCTTGCGGGCGTCGGTGCGCTGCTCTGCGCCGACCAACTGGGTGGCCAGCACCGGGAGCCCGGTGGCCGCGGCGGACTTGGGGCCGAGCAGAACCCCGGCGCCCTTGATCTTCTTGTCGTACTGCGGCGTGGCGTTGCCCACGTCGCCGATCTTGAAGCCGCGTTTCTTCAGCGCGTCCGCGGTCTCCTTGGCGAGGCCGCTGTGCGTGGTGGCGTTGAAAACGTTGACGGTGATCTGGCCAGGCTTGGGCAAGTGCTTGCCGGGCTGCGGGGCGGCGGAGGCGCCGGCGCCCTGTGCGGCGTCAGAGGCCCGCGAGGCCGCGGACGACGCGCTGGCACAGTCCTTGGGGCCGGCGGCGCTTGCCTTGTCGCCACCGGTGAAAACGTCGACGAGTTGCAGACTTCCCCAGCCGAGCAGACCGATCACGGCGAGCGAGGCAACGGCCACGAAGACAAGTCTTCCGCGCCGCCGTCCGCGCCGCATACGGGGGTATTTGTTCCCTGTGATGCGATATTTGCCGCCCAAGCCGGGGGGAGTGAGCATGCTCATGGCCGCAGCGTAGTGCGAGGGGCCGCCAATGCCTACCGGATGATCATCGTATGACGCCCAGTCCAACCCGAAAGGGTCATTATGGCTCCGCCAAATGAACCAGCGTGCAAGGAGAGCGGGGCGACGGGTCGGGCAGGGCTCGTCGCGGTAGCTCGGGTGTGGGCGTGTGGGCCGTTCGGGGTGGCTTGCGCAGGCGCGTCGGGAGCCGGTGGGACCGTGCCGGTCGGTGCTGGGTCGCGGCATGGCACGGCCGGGAGCGTGAACGGGTGCGGCCGGGCGCGCGGACGAGGCCGCCGGGGCGGCTGCCGGTTACGGCTGCGTGCGTGACTCAGTCCATTTCGAGGACGCGGGCGTGCAGCACCTGGCGCTGTTGGAGCGCGGCGCGCACGGCGCGGTGCAGCCCGTCCTCCAGGTAGAGATCGCCCTGCCACTTCACGACATGGGCGAAGAGGTCGCCGTAGAACGTGGAGTCCTCGGCGAGCAGCGTTTCCAGGTCGAGTTGGCCCTTGGTCGTCACGAGCTGATCGAGGCGGACCGGGCGCGGTGCGACGTCCGCCCACTGCCGGGTGCTTTCCCGGCCGTGGTCGGGGTACGGCCGGCCATTGCCGATGCGCTTGAAGATCACACGGAAAGCCTACCGGGCAACGCTCTGTGGGCGCAGCCGCGACGGTGGAGTGCAACACTAGGACTTGTCACCGCATTATGGTCCAATCGGTACACGTCGAGTGGAGACACGCCCGTGAAAGCACCGTTCCGCGGTGACCCGTCAGTGCCTCGTCGGTGATCCGGCATTGACCGGTCCGGGCGGCGTGGCGGACGCGGACAGGCGGGCGGCGGTGTCCGGTCATTCGATCTCGCGCATCATCTTCTCCATCGCGCTGACCGAGGTACGGGCCTGTGTCAGCTCCTCGCGGGTCAGCCGCTGTTCGTCCAGGGTGCGACGGTGCAACTCGACGTTGTCCTCCAGGAGCTCGGCGTACTTGAGGGCCAGCTCCTTGTACTGCCGGTCCTGAGCGGCCAGCATCTTGGCCCGCCAGGTGGTGGCCGTCTGCCGGACGATCACTATGAGCAGCGAGAAGAACCCGGCCATGAGAACGCCTCCGACCCAGACGCCTGGGTCCCCGGCGGCGAGCGTCACCATGTTTTCGTTCACTTCGCTTCCTCTTTCAGGAAAGTCGCGGGTCTGTCGGGATGTGCGGAGTGCGTGGTCTGCGTGAGCTGCATGGGCTGAGCGGTAGGCATGGGATCAGCGGGATCTGCGGGGCGGGCGGTTTCCTTGGTGTCCGGTGGCGTGAGGGTGTGGGCCGCCCGGGCGATCGTCTGAGGAGTGAGCCGGTAGCAGAACGGCGTGACCTCGAAGTACTTCATGGCCTTGCCGTCCTCGGAGAGCCGGAGCGTCCCGGCGACGAGGCCTGCGGCTTCCAGTCGCTGCAGATGCATGTGCAGCAACGGGCGCCCCATGCCGATGTCGCGGGCGAGTGCGCTGACGTAGGTGCTGCGCTCCAGCAGTGCCGCCAGGATCCGCAACCGGTGCGGATTGCCGAGCGCAGCCAGCACTTTCAGCAACTCGTCGCCGGTCGGCTCCGCGGGCCCGGCCTCACTCATCGCGGTCCCTTTCGCCGTTCCTGTCAGCAGAGTCTGACGCCGCGTCGAGACACCTGTCAAAAAATTCTGACATGTGTCCGGGAAAGATAAGGGTCCTTCTCAGGGATGGAATCAGGGATGGAGTCAGGGGTGAGTTCGGGGCGGGGTCAGGGTGGGTTTGAGTGGCTTCAGATGGCTTCAGGCGGCTGCTGTCGGCTTGCGGGCCTCGATGAGGTAGCGCGTCGAGTGCGCGACGAACGGGCCGGCGGTGCGGATGAGGGCGTCGAGCGCGCGCAGCCGGTCCTGGTACCGCTCGACGGTGAAGTCCGGCACCATCCAGATCACCTTGCGCAGGAAGTAGACGACCGCGCCGATGTCGTGGAACTCGATGCGCAGCTTCGCGTACCGCAGGTCGGCCACGTCGAGCCCGGCTTCGGCGGCGCCCCGGCGTGCCTGGTCCGGGTGCCGTCCCTGCCGTCCCTGCTCGGGTTGCGGCCCGAGGAAGTACTCGACGAGCTCGAAGACGCTGGCGGGGCCGACGTGCTGGGCGAGGTAGCTGCCGCCGGGCCGCAGCACCCGGGCGATCTCGCGCCAGTGGACGGTGACCGGGTGGCGGCTGGTCACCAGGTCGAAGGCGGCGTCCGCGAAGGGCAGCGGCGGCTCGTTCGGGTCCGCGACGACGACGGCGCCGCGCGGGTGCAGCAGGTCGCTGGCCTTGGCCACGTTCGGCGGCCAGGACTCGGTGGCGGCCATCAGCGGCGGCAGCTTCGGCACCCCGGCGAGCACCTCGCCGCCGCCCGTCTGGATGTCCAGCGCCGCGGACACCCGGGCCAACCGCTCGCCCAACAGCCGCTGATACCCCCAGGGCGGGCGCTCCTCGCTCGCCCGCCCGTCCAGCCAGGAGAAGTCCCAACCGTCGACCGACACGGCGGCGGCCTCGGCCACGAGGTCATCGAAAGTGCGGGAGGAGTGGGAGGCGTGAGAGGTACGGGAAGCCTGAGGAGTGGACGGGGCGGGGGTCTTTGGGGCCGGGTGATCTGTCGAGTCCGTCATGAGGCGAGAGTGGCAGGGGCGTGTTGCGGTCTCTACTCGATATCGGTGGCCGGTTCCGGTCCGGCGTGCGAGATGAGCGGTGCGCCGATCTGCACGTTCCAGCGGCCTCCCGCGGTGCCCGAAGAGCCGTGCGAAGGCCCCTCCCACGACCTTGCGGCGGTGGGGGAGCGCCTTTGCTGTCCGCTCAGCACGGTGGCGGTCAACGGGCGTATGTCGAGCCGCCAGAACACCTCGTACGGCACGTCCAACGCGACCACCAGAGCGGCCCGTACGACATCGGGTTCGACGACGGCGACGATGCGGGACGCGCTGGAACCGGAGCCCGCACCCGCGCCGGGCCCGGCGTCCGTTCCCTGGCCGGTTCGGGCGGCGGCACCGTCAGGTTCCATGAGCCAGTCGCGCACCCGTGAGCAGAGTTCCGTCAGCGACTCGCCGCCCGGCGGTGCGAAGTGCGGGTCGCGCAGCCAGGCCGCCACCGCCTCCGGCTCCGCCCCGGCCACCTCCGCCAGGCTCCGCCCCCGCCATGCCCCGACCGACCAGCCGTCCAGCTCCGGCACCGGATGCGCCCGCAAGCCGAGGGCCTCGGCGGTCTGGACGCAGCGCTTCGTCCCGGACACCAGGACGGCGCCTGGACCCGAACCGAGGCCCGCGGCGTCCGGGTGCGACGGCACGGTGCCCGCCGCCTCCCGCGCCCGGCGCAGCCCCGCCGGTGTCAGCGGATGACCGTCCTCGAAACAGGCGCGTGCCGTGGCGGTGCTGACGGCAGGCGAGACAAGCATCAAACGGACCGTCATACGAAAACTCCTTCGCCCTGCGGCGCCCGCACGGCCAGCAACAGCCTCGTCTTCACCGGCACCTTCTTCGTCAACGGCACCCTCATGACCAACTGCGCCCTCTGCGTTCTTGCGCATCGACCCGGCGGCACGCGGTGTTGGCGGGCGGCCTGGTGAGAGGTACCGTTTCCGATCATATGCACGCGACATGACGGAACCCGGTGGGAAACCGGGGCGGTCGCGCCACTGTATGTCCGGCTCCTGAGCCGGGCGAGCCAGACCCGTCGTGCCGCACCGAGCTCCAACTACCGGGGACGCGAGTTCCCCAGGAGGTCCCGCTATGGCGCAGTCCCTCGCTTCACCGACCGCCGGACCGTCTGCTCCCGAAGCTCTTCCCGTCATCAAGCTGCCCGTACGAGCAGTGCTTCCGTGGGCGGTCTTCCTCGGTCTGCTGATGCTGGTTCTGCTGTACTTCGTCGGCGCCGAACAGGGCGCCACCTCGGTCTTCTCCGGCACCGACGTACATGAATGGGTGCACGACGGCCGTCATCTGCTCGGTTTCCCCTGCCACTGACAGGACCGGGCAACCGTGACCGCCGTGCATGCGGCGACGATCAGAAATCTATTGGTGCGCGGCATGCTCGGCGGCCTGGCCGCCGGGCTGTTCGCGCTGGTGGCGGCGTATCTGCTGGGCGAGCCGCAGGTCGACGCCGCGCTCGGCTACGAGCAGGCGCACGCCCATGAGCACGAGATGGAGACGGTGAGCAGGACCCTCCAGTCGACGGCGGGCCTTGCCACCGGTGTGCTGGTCTACGGGGTGGTGTTCGGCGGCATCGTGGCGCTGGCGTTCTGTTTCGCGCTGGGCCGGGTCGGCAGGCTCGGGCCGCGGGCGACGGCGGCACTGCTGTCCGGCGCCGGGTTCGTCGCCGTCTATCTCGTACCGTTCCTGAAGTACCCCGCCAACCCGCCTGCCGTGGGCGATCCGGCCACTATCGGCAAGCGGACCGCGCTGTACTTCCTGATGATGCTCCTCGGAGTGCTGCTCGCCCTGGCCGCCGTGCTCGCGGGCCGACGGCTCACGGCGCGCCTGGGCCATTGGTACGCGGCGATGGCGGCGGGGGCCGGATTCCTCGTCGCGATCGGGCTCGCGTACGCCTTCCTGCCCGCCATCGACGAAGTACCGAAGGACTTTCCGGCGGGGCTGCTCTGGCAGTTCAGGCTGGCGGCACTGGCCATCCAGCTCGTGCTGTGGACGGCCTTCGGCCTGCTCTTCGGCGACCTCGCGGAACGCTTGCTGCAGCCGTCCGCCACGACCCGGGGCACGGCGTCCGAAGGAGCCTTCGCACAGCAGGGCGGCTGACCCGGCCGTAGGGTGCGCAGCCACGATCCGGGGCCGACTATGCCGGTCGGCCCCGGATCCCGCCCCGGACAAGTCCCGCACGGACACGGCCTACCCCGGCCAGCACGTTCAACGTGCCCAGGCTCGCCAGGCCGTAAGGCCCGCGAAGCGCTCAACGCTGAATATACGTGGGGAACGTCGTCATCGTAGGGCTGAAGAAGGCGGCGTAGGCCTCCTCGTGGTGGCGACGGTGGCGGCCGGAGCGGCGGGTGGCCGGGGGCGGTGGCGGGGGCGCGAAGTCGGGCGGCGGGGTGGGCTGAGGGGTGAGCAGGCCTTCGTCGGCGAGGACCTGGACGCGCAGCAGCAGGGTCCGTACGTCCAGGCCGAGTTCGGCGGCGACCGTCTGGAGATCGAGCCCGGACTTCCAGCTCCACAGCAGCACCGAGTCCATGCTCGCCGACCAGATCACCGCGTTCTGCGAGTGCTCCGGCTCGGGGCCGCGGCCCGTGGTGCTGGCGGTCGGCTCCTGGGGCGTACCGGGCGGGACGTACAGCGGGACCGGGGCGGGCCGCGGCGCGGCGGGGGGCTCCTCGCGGGGCGGGGGCGCCTGGGCCTCTTGGACGACCGGGGGCGGAAGTGGTGCGGGTGCGGGGGCCGCGGGCGGGGGTGCGGCCTGGACGGGCGCTGGCGGTGCGGGCGCTGCCTGCGCGGGCGGGGCTGGGGTGTGCGCTGTGGGCGGCGGCTCCCGTACGGCGGCGCCCGGCTGGGGCGCGTGGGCCAGGAGCCGTTCCGCGATGGTCCGTGCGCTGCCCCGGCCCACCGTGCGCCGTGCCATACGCACCTCGCGCTCGTTGAGGCCCATCAGATCCGCGATCGTCCCGTCCCTGCCGACGGTGACGGCGAAGGCGGCGAGCGTCCTGCTGCGCTCCGCCTGTGCCTCATCCAGCACGGACTGCGCCTGGCGCACCCGTTCGTCGCTTGTGCAGAAAGCTTCAGCCAGGACGGTGTTCCGGTCCCAGAAATCACGTGGTTCCACGGTGGTGACAACGCTGGCGCGGCCGTCAGGGGCAGATTTCGAGGCGAAATACACCTAGAAGGCGTAAGTGTATATTAACCTCAATAATAGATAAAATGGTCAACGCCGTTGTGTCGGGACCGTACCCGGACAGGGCGGCGCCCCGGCCGCTGTCGTCGGCCGAGGCGCCGCCTGCGTCAGATGCGTGTCCCGTGCACCGGTTTCGTCGGACCGGTGCCGATGGGACCGACGCTGTGGGACTGGCGCCGTGGGACGGATGTCGTCATCCGGTCGCGGGCGTCTCCTGGAAGCTGATCTTGTAGAAGCGTCCCGGCAGGTCGTTGACCATGTACAGCTCGCCGTGAGTGTCCTGGCCGAACGCGGTGACCTGCGTGGGAAGCGTGCCGAGGGTGCCGTTCGAGTAGCTGCCGTCGGCGTTCTGGCGCAGCGCCCAGACCGTCGAGGAGCAGTAGTCGCTGGCGATGTACGTGTCCTCGGCCAGCGCGCTGAACTCCGAGCCGTGGTAGACGTACCCGCCGATGACCGCGCAGCCCTGGTTCGACGTCTGGTACGTGAAGACCGGCTCGGTGAACTTGGTGCCGGCCGGGCAGCGCTCGGGCAGGTGCTCCAGAGTGCCTTCGCGGCAGGACCAGCCCATGTTCGAGCCGCCCTGCTGCGGGGTCAGGTGGTCGACCTCCTCCTGGGAGCCCTGGCCTACGTCACCGATCCACAGCGATCCGTCGGCCGTGTCGAAGCTGTACCGCCACGGGTTGCGCAGGCCGTACAGCCAGATCTCCGGGCGGGCACCCGAGACGCCGACGAACGGGTTGTCGGGCGGGATGCAGTACGGCAGCGCGCCACAGGTCCTGTTGACGTCGATGCGCATGATCTTGCCGAGCAGGACGCCGAGGTTCTGGGAGTTGTTGGGCGGGTCGTCGGCGCTGCCGCCGTCACCGATGCTCCAGTACAGGTACCCGTCGTGGCCGAACGCGAGCTGGCCGCCGTTGTGGTTGGTGGCCGCGGAGTGGTCCTGGGAGAGCAGCACCTGGAGGCTGCCGTCCTTCAGGTTGTACCGGGCCAGGGTGTCGGCGCCGTTCGGCAGGGCCGTGTAGGCCAGGTAGAGCACCTGGCTCTGGGCGAAGTCCTGAGCGGGCACGATGCCCAGCAAACCGCGCTCGTTGTCGTCCTCGTCGACCTTGTCGCTGATGTCGATCAGCGGATCGGCAGAGAGGCCGACGCCGGGGGTGTAGACACGGACCCGGCCGATCTTTTCGAGGATGAAGATCCGTCCCGTGCCGTCGTCGGGCGCGGCGATCCCGGTGGGCCGCTGCAGTCCCGAGGCGAGCTGGGTGGTCGTTACGGACAGCTGGTCGAGGGGGGTCGCGTCGGCGTTGGCCTGGCTTGCCGTCAGTGGTGCGAAGAGGACGGCACAGAAGGCCATGACTAGCAGTCTTATTGATTTGAAGCGTGTTGTACGACGGTGCGTCATGTCGGCTCCAGAGGTGCGCGTGGGGTTCCTCGTGGCGATGGCGCAGGTGCTGCGGGATGCGCTCAAGGCGAGCAATTTGACGGTACTCCGTCAAACGTTCGAACACCAGGGGAGCGCTCCCACGGAGGCTCAAGGCCTGGTGGGAGTGGGTGGGCGGGCTGCGGGGCTGGCGGGCTTCGGTGCGCCGAAGGAGGCGTGGGGCCGCCCGTCGAAAGGGCCGTGGCCCCGGAAAACGAAAGACGAAAAACGGAAAACGAAAGACGAAAGACGAAAAAACGCGGACGGCAGCGTGATCGGCTGCCGTCCGCGTCGGTGCGGGCCTGCGGTGCGGGCCCGTGGCGCGGGGTGTGCGCTACGACCCGTAGACCGCGAATTCGTACACCGAGTCACCCCATTGCGAATTGCGTCCGGTCGCATAGATCCGTACATAGCGACCGGAGCCGTGTACGTCGACGTCCTGGATGTCGGCCGGACTGTTGTTGTTCTCGTACACGGTGGTCCAGGAATTGCCGTCCTGGGACGTCTGTAGCTGATAGGCCGTCGCGCCGGCCGCCTCCCAGGTCACCGTCGCATGGCTGAGATCGTACGACCGGCCTAGGTCGACCTGGAGCCACTGCGGGTCGCTGAACTGCGCTCGACCAGCGGGTGGTGATGTCCCCGTCGGTGGCGTTGGACGCCGGGAACTGGGCCTGTTCCACTGAGGACGCCGTGGTGGGCTTGCCCTGCGCGAGGTTGCCTGTCGGGTGGCCTGCCGGGGCCTTGTTGTACACGGCGACGTAGTCGACGTTGAGCTGGCCGCCGGAGACGGTGCTGGCGTTCGGGCCGCCGCCGAACGCGGCCGGGAACCCGCCGCCCATGGCCAGGTCGAAGATGATGAAGAAGCTGTGGTCGACGGCGCTGGCCCACTGTGGTAGCGTCCACCTGGTTGGCCGACAGCGTGAAGTAGTTCTGGCCGTCGAGGTACCAGCGGATCTGCTCGGGAGAGGTCGAACGGTCGAGCTCCACCGCATAGGTGTGATAGCCGGACTGGCAGCCTGAGCAGGCCCGTTCGCCGCTGCCGACACCCGTGGACTCGTTGCAGGAGCCGCCCGGGGAGACGCCGCAGTGCAGGGTGCCGAAGACGGAGCTGCGGCCGTTGATGTCCTCCAGGATGTCGACCTCGCCGGAGCCCGGCCAGGTCTGGCCGACCCGCAGCGGGGCGCCGAGCATCCAGAACGCGGGCCAGTACCCGGCGCCGTTGGCCGTGCTGACGTCCGGCTGCTGGATGGAGGCCTGCATGCGCACCACGCCGCCGGGCAGCGCGCCGAACCCGTCGGCCTGCGTCTCGACCCGGCCCGAGGTCCAGCCGCTGTTCGGGTCGCTGCCGGAGTGCAGGGCCTTGAGCACCAGGTGGCCGTTGCCGTCGTGGTAGACGTTGGACGTGCTGTTGGTCATGGTCTCGATCTCGCCGGTGCCGAAGCCGCTGCCGGCACCGGTGTCGTAACGCCACACACCGGTGTCCAGAGCGGAGCCCGCGGCGCCGTCGAAGTCGTCCGCCCAGGTGGTGGTGAAGCCTGATGGCGCTGCCGGAACGCTGAGCGGGGCGGCCGGGGCCGCGGCGGATGCCGGGTGGGGGGCGGGCTGGGTGGCCTGCGCGGACGGGGACCCGGCGAAGGCGAGCGCCGCGGTGGCGGTCAGTGCCAGCAGACCGATTCCGAACCGTCTGCCCGGCCGGCGACGCGGCGGCTGCGTGGTGCGGGCGCGCTGGGGTCTGAGCGACATGCGTACTCCTTCTCCTCGTGGGGCGGGGCAGGCCTTCGCATCCGTGGGTGCGGCAGCCTTGGAGTGGCTGTGAGAGCGCTCTCTGGAGATTGTTCCCCGTCTGCGGGGCTGTCAAGAGAGCGGGCGGAGGCGGGCACTTGGGGCGGTGCGCGTGGCGTGTGCGGGGCGGTGCGCGTGTCCGCGTGGCCCGGTGTGTTCCGCAAAGACGTCGCTTCGGCGCGGTGGAGGAACGGGCGGTCGGGTGGCCGGGGCGGGTGTGGGCGAGTCGGAAATGTGGGGGCGGTTAAATCCCGTCTACGCTTTTCTGGGCCGGCCATGCAATTCATGGCCTGCGTCCGCTGGATGGCACACCGCAGTACGCCATCCGGTCGCGCGACTTCCGAATTGCAGAGAGTGGGGAAACCGTGTCGAACCAATTCGCCATCGATGTCACCAGGATTCGCGAGGAGGCCCGTAAGAACATCACGCAAGGCCCTGTCACCGCGGCGAACAACGTCGACCTCAAGCGCCTCATCGAGGTGCTCAACCAGGTCGTGGCCACCGAAATGGTCTGCTACCTGCGGTATGCGCAGAACGCCATCGTGGCCCAGGGAATCCATCGCGAACAGGTGGCCGCCATGTTCCGCGAACACGCTGACGAAGAACTCGACCATTTCAAGCGCGTATCGGATCGCATCAACCAGTTGGGCGGCAGCCCTGACATGGATCCGGCCACTCTCATCGCACGTTCACACACGGAATACACGACGCCTGAGGACACCGATCTCCAAGGCATGATCCGCGAGAATTTCGTCGCCGAACGGATCGTCATCGAAACGTATACGGAGATCGTCCGCTGGATCGGCGAAGGCGATCCGACGAGCCGTCGGCTGATCGAAACCATCCTCGAAGAAGAGGAAGAGCACGCGGACGAGCTCAACGACCTCTACCAGCCGTAGCCGTAGCCGTAGCCGTAGCCGTAGCCGTAGCCGTAGCCTCTGCCGTCTCTGCCGCCACATGTGTTGCTGCGCGCCGAAGCCGAAGCCGAAGCCGAAGCCGAAGCCGAAGTCGATGCCGAAGTCGATGCCGAGCGGGCCGTGACATCACTGCGGCACGCGTGAGGCGTCCCGCAACTGGACGGCGAACGAGGCGACGAGACCTTCGTCCATCACCGTCTTACCGGTCTTCGCGGCGGGTTCGTCGGAGCCGTACACCATGGCCGTCGTGCTGCGGTCGGCCCAGACGCAGACCGGCATGTCGAGTTTCGCCGCGCCCTCGGTGATCTCGACCTCCTGACACTGCATCAGCGCATTGATCAGGCCGGCCGGGTGCACCGTGTGCGGACTGCCCAGCCAGACCACCGCGCCCGGAGAGCTGGCGTCCTTGGCTTGCTGCCGGTGCGCGGCGTCGAAGCTCTTGTCGATGGTCTTCGCGGGGTCGCGAATGGTGCCGTCCAGGGCGTCGAAGGTCATCAGCACGCCCTTGTCCCCGTCGACCTTCTCGTACGAGGCGGTGACCGGGTCCGCCTGCTCGACACCGAGTGCGGCCTGTTCAGCGGGGGTGTCGGCGCCGGTCATGCCACCGTCGTCGGTCCCGGCGCCGATGCCGCAGGCGCCGATCGTCAGCGGCGGCTCCAGCCGGTGCGGCCCGTCGTCGGTGACCACGTCAGGGTGTGGATGCGGATGCGGATGCGGATGCGGATGGGGACCGGGCCCCGGTACCGGGCCGGGGCCCGGCGTTGGACCGTCGTCGAAAAGTGCGTATCCGCCGACGCCGAGCGCCGCTCCTACGACCAGCGCGGTCGTGATGACGAGCGCCGCCTTCTTCTTGCCGCGCGCACGCCACGGCGGTGGCGGTACGGACGGCGCCGGTGTCGGTATGGAGGGCGCTGCGGGTGGCACGGTCGGGGCGGAGTCGGGGGCCGGCGGCGTGGGCTGCGCTCCGTTCGTGCCTGGCGTGGTGCCGCTCATGGTGGTCCTCCCCCTGGACGACGATCCGTCTCGGCAACCCGTTCAACGTCCCGTGCGAGCTCCCTGTTCCGACAGCCCGGCGCGACACCGCGCGGCCGCGAGCCCAAGTGAACGGTAGGCCCGTGGAACCCGCGCCTTCGCCGCGGAGACTGGTTCGGTACAGGACGGTGACGCCTCCCGTACCATCCGCGCGCTCTTCTCGGCCGCCCGCTTCCGCAGGGCTCCGCCCGATGCGCGCGGTTCAGGAGCCGCGCGGTTCAGGTTCCGGCGGTGCGCCGGGTCCGCACGCTCCAGCGTCCGTCGAGGCGGCTGAGGTGGATCGGATGGTCGAAGCACTTGCTGACCTGGTCGCTGGTCAGCACCTCGTCGGCTGCTCCCGTGGCCAGGCATTGCCCGTCGCGCAGCAGCATGACATGGGTCGTACCGGGCGGCAGCTCTTCCAGATGGTGGGTGACCAGGACCGACGCGAGATCCGGGTGGGTGCGCTGGAGCGTGTCGAGCCGTTCGATGAGCTGCTCGCGGCCGGCGACGTCCAGCCCTGTCGCGGGCTCGTCGAGCAACAGCAGCCGTGGCCGGGGCATCAGCGCTCGCGCGATCAGAGCACGGCCCCGTTCGCCCTGGGACAGGGTCGGCCACCGTGCCTCCTGCCGGGCGGCGAGACCGAGCAGCCCGATGAGGCGGTCGGCCGTGGCCGTCTGCTCGGCCGTGGGCCGCCACCGGGGAATCCGTTCGACGGTGCTGGTGAGGCCGGTGAGCACGACGTCCCGGACCTTCAACGGCGAGCGCAGCGCATGCCGCGGGTCGACGTGGCCCACATAGGAGCGCAGTTCGCGCAGGTCGACCCGGCCCAACTGATGGCCCAGCACTTCCACCGTGCCGCGGGTGGGGTGGGCGAGCGCTCCGAGCAGGCTGAGCAGGCTGCTCTTGCCCGCACCGTTGGCGCCCAGCAGCGCCCAGTGCTCGCCTGCCCGGACGGTCAGCGACACATCACGCAGGATCGCGTTGCCGTCGCGGACGAGGTCGACGCCGACGGCGCGCAGCAGCGGCGTCGCGCGGGCTGCCGGGGCCGTGGGTACGGGCGGGGTCGCATGGCCGGCCGGGGACGCATCCTCGGCCGGGGCTGCGGGGTGCCCTGCGGCGGCGTCGGACAAGTCGGTCATGGAGTCGCTCCCTGCGCGTGCCGGTTCAGGACAAGAGCGACTTCAGACCGGTAGCCCGGTCCGCTCACCCCTGCTGAGCAGGCACTTTACCCGCGGGCTTCAGACGCCCGTGGCGGGCACTCAACGCGTACCTCGCGGAACGGGATGCCGCCGGTTGAGCCGCGGCACGCACGAGGGCCGGACCAAAAATGGTCCGGCCCGAGCGGGCTCTGTGTGGATCAGCCCAGTGGTCTGTGCAAGGTGTGGCCTAGCGCACGCGGCGCAAGGTGTGGCCTAGCGCACGCGGCGCGGGTTCACGATCGGCCCGGGACTCGCCGGGCACGGCCGTGGCGGCGCGGCCTCACGCGGCTCGCGAACGGGACTGGCTCCTGGTGCGGGGCTGCGCCTGGGTGGAACGGGGCTGCGCCTGCGTGGAGCGGCCTCGTCCGCCGCGCCCCGAGCCGTTGCGGGCGGCCGTCGTCGTCGTCGCGCTCGCGCCGGACGTCCGGTTCCGGCCCCTGCCGCGGCCTGCGGAGGTGCCGGCGGGGCGGGGCTGCTGGGTCGGTACGGCGAGGGTGACCGGCACTCCGGACGGGGTGCGGGCGCCGGTGATACGGGCCAGTTCGGCGTCGGCGGGCGCCACTCGGGCCGTGTGCGGGGTGATGCCGGCGCGGGCCATGAGGCGGTCCATCTCGCGCCGCTGGTCCGGCAGGACGAGCGTGACGACGCTGCCGCTGGCTCCCGCGCGGGCCGTGCGTCCGCCGCGGTGGAGGTAGTCCTTGTGGTCGGCGGGCGGGTCGACGTTGACGACGAGGTCGAGGCCGTCGATGTGGATGCCGCGGGCCGCGACGTTCGTGGCGACCAGGGCCGTGGCCTCGCCGTTCTTGAACTGGAGGAGGGCGCGGTTGCGCTGCGGCTGGGACTTTCCGCCGTGCAGGGCGACCGCATGGACACCCTGTGCGAGCAGGGTCTTGGTCAGCCGGTCCACGGCACGCTTGCTGTCCAGGAAGAGGATCACGCGCCCATCGCGGGCGGCGATGGACAGGGCGACCTCGCGCTTGTCGTCGTTGCTCACGCGCAGCACGTGGTGGTCCATCGTGGTGACGGCACCGGCGGACGGGTCGACGCTGTGCACCACCGGGTCGGTGAGGAAGCGGCGCACCAGCGTGTCGACGTTGCGGTCCAGGGTGGCGGAGAAGAGCATCCGCTGACCGTCCGGGCGCACCTGCCGGAGCAGGGCCGTGACCTGGGGCAGGAAGCCCATGTCGGCCATCTGGTCGGCCTCGTCGAGCACGGTGATCCGGACCTGGTCGAGCGAGCAGTCGCCGCGTTGGATCAGGTCTTTGAGCCGGCCCGGAGTGGCGATGACGACCTCGACTCCGTCGCGCAGCGCCGCGGCCTGGCGGCCGATGGACAGGCCGCCGACGACCGTGGTCACCCGCAGCTGCAGCGAGGTGGCGTACGGGGTGAGGGCTTCGGTGACCTGCTGGACCAGCTCGCGGGTGGGGGCGAGGACCAGGGCCAGGGGCCGCCGGGGCTCGGCGCGCTGTCCGGCGGTGCGCGCCAGCAGCGCGAGGCCGAAGGCGAGGGTCTTGCCGGAACCGGTACGGCCGCGTCCGAGGACGTCCCGGCCGGCGAGCGAGCTCGGGAGCGTCGCGGCCTGGATCGGGAACGGGTCGATGACGCCCAGCTTGCCGAGCTGGGTCAGCAGCGGCGCGGGCATGTCGAGCTCATCGAAGGAGGTGGCTGCGGGCGGCGCAGGCGTCGAGGGCGCTGCGGGCGCGGTGGTGTCCCGGCGGGCAGCCGTCGTGCGCTCGGCCGTGCGCTCGGCCGTGCGGTCGGTCGTCGTGCGTTCAGTCGTCGTGCGGTCGCGCCGCGGGCGGCGGGCCGGACGTGATCGGGAGTGGGCCGGATTCTGGTTTTCCTGGCGCATGCGCGGAGTTTCCTCTCGTGGCGGCGCGTGCCAGGGAAGACTCCGTGAACCGGCATGACCGGTCGGAGACTCGCAGAACGAGCCGAGTACATAAAAGGCTAAAAGGCGGAGAATGGGAAAACAAAGAAAAGAAAATAAAATCGGAGAACAAAAGCGGAGATGGTGCGGGGGTCGGACCCCGTGCCCCATCTGCGGCACCCGGCTGGAACCGGTCAATCCCGGATCAGGCCGGGACGGTGTTCTCCACAGTTCTCCACCTGCGGGCCCTGGTGGCCCTGGTTGAGATGTCGAAGGGCACCTACTGTCGGATCTCCTCTAGTAGGGGCAGTTCCCGAACCCGAATCCGGACCCGAACACACAGGCCGTGGACTCGGCATCGCCGTGACGTCCCTATCCGGAAGCGGACAAACAAAATGCGCCCAAGGGTCACATCCCGTCAGGGGCGCATACGTTTTTGGGTACCACATCTACAACTTTGGCGAGCGTAACACAGGTGAAGCCGACCGGGCGAAATGTGACAGCCGGCCGTGCGGGGCCACTCGGCGGGATCGGCCCGGTCGTCTTCGGGGCCCCGTCCTCGTTTCTTCGAGGCCTCGCCCCGTTCCATACGCCTCGTATTCGTGTCCTCACAGCGAAGCCGTTTCATGCCCGCATACGGGTGCCGTGTGCAGCGGCGCCTTTGGCCCCAGGCCAAGCCGAGGCCGACCTCCTAGTGGCGGTGCCAGACCAGCGTGTAGCGCCAAAACAGCCGTCGGTGCAGCCGTGCACCGGGTAGCGCCTGGTGGGCGTCGCGAACGATGTCTGCAAAGGTCATAGTTGCCGGTAGGGTCGGGGCGGTCATTGAGGCTGGTCGCGGCGCCTTGCGGCCCTTGTTCTTGATCCAGGCCATGGCCACGTTCGCCGGAATGGCCACGGCGTCGATCAGGTAATCGCTCCGAGACTGCGGGCGATACACGCCGACGACGACCAGCGTTCCGCCAGGCGCCAGCTCCTGACGGAAGCAGGTGAGGGCGTCGCTGAACGGCATGTGGTGGATGATGGCGACACATGTGATGACGTCGTAGGGACCAGGCGGCACCTCCTTCAAGGCGTCTCCGACAGTGAAGGTCACCGGGGCGGCGGGTTTTGTGAGCTCCCGCGCACGATCGACGATCGTGGGATCGACGTCGATACCGTGCACTGCTCCGGCCCGTGAGGCCAGGAGTCTGGCAAGGTCACCGCTCCCTGATCCGACGTCCAAAGCCCTGTTGAAACGGCTGGCGAGCTGGCGCAGGATCCACCGGTGGTAATGGGCGTTGTGGTCCCAGGGATGGGCGGCATGGAACTGCTCAAGTGCTCGCAGGATGCGGGGCAGCAAAGTCGTCATGGCGTGAGTCCATCAGCCCCTCGGCCACCTGCGAAACCACAGCCGAGATAAATGTGAGCTGGTCGGGGCGCCCGGCCTGGAACGACCGACAGCCGCTCGGCCGGGTAGCCCGGCGGAGCGGCTGTCTAGACTGCTCGCCATCACACAACGGCGATCACGTGTTGCGACGATCCTTGGAATCCGCCCACGGCAGCCGTGGCGGCGCGCAGCAACAGGATCCCCCACATGGCGAGTTCCTTCGCATCGGAGCGGAAACCCGGCTCGACGCGCTCGGCCCGCGCAAGCGCCACACGCTCCGCATCGGCCAGCCGGCCCTGCTTGGTGAACACATACGAGAGCGTGGACGCCGCGAGTGTCTCAAGGTCGGGGTCGTCACAGTCCCTGATCACGGCCATGGACCTCTCTATGGCGGTGAAGGCCGCGTCCTCCTTGCCCAGGCCCGTCAGGGTCGTGGCAGCGACCTGATACGCCACCGCGAGCACCGAGTTGGCCGCCGCGCGCTCAGCGCCTGTGGTGGCGTGAACGGCGGCACGCGCGTCCTGGATGAGCGGGGGCAGCAGGATCCCGATCTCGCCTATGCGCCCCTCTCGGCGGATCGCCTCCGTGGACCGAAGTGCGGCCTGCAACTCCGCAAGGCTCGGCGGATCCTCCGAGTCCGCCTCCCCTCCCAGGAGATCGGCCACCGGTGAGACCGCTTGCCGCAGGGCCAGCACGGACGGCGAATCATCGCCGGGCTCACCACGGGATTCGAAGGTACCGGGCTGGCCGACCAGATGGCTGGGTTCCGTGTCGAGTGCACGTGCCAGCGCGTTGATGCTGGCAAGGCGAGCCGTCTTGCGCCGCCCTTGTTCCAGCTTGCGGATCACGTCAACGGACAGGCCGGCACGTTCCGCCAGCGTCTCCTGGGTCAGGCCACGCCGGAGCCTCAGCGCTGCGATGCGGTCGCCCATGCCTGATTCGTACGTGCTCACAGCTACCCCCGACCGAAGGTGTTGTGTTCACGGTACTGCGGACAGTCACCCCGCACGCAGATCGGTGGGCCGATCACTCTGGACACGCGCGCAAGGCCCGACGTTCCGTCAGAGCTGCGCTTGCGTACGACGGTGTGTCAGATCGCACGTCATGGCAGGTCAGGCGGCACGGCTGAGCGGCATTCTCCGCATCCATGGGCACGGCATGTGCGCCGCACGTCCGCGTATCTGCCACGGCCTGAAGACGAACTGCCCGAGGACAAAAAGCCTGAAGACGATGCGACGTGACCGTGACCGTGACCGTGGTCCGGATCCGAACCCTTGGCCAAGGGGCTGTCTTCCGCTAAGCGGTGCCCCGCGACCACACTCTCGTCCGTCGGCCGCTGCGGTGCGAGGCAGCAGGAGTGGGGGAACGCATGGTCAAGAAGCGAGGACGGGTGGCAACGAGGAAACGTAAGCGCCGCGCACCCGCCCGGCGGCGGTACGAGGCACGCAGGAACGCCAAGTGGGGCGCCGGTGCCTTCGTCCTGGCCATGGTGGTGGCGTCCTGGTCCGAGATCTGGCTGTACCTCGTGGCGTTAGCCGTGCTCGGTGGCGCAGGTGGTGTGCTCTGGTGGCTGTGGCGCACGGATCGGCTGGTACGCGCCCGGGACCGTATGTGGCACAAGGAGGAGGCGATCCGCGCAGGTCAGCTGTCGCTTGCCGAGGTGGACGCGATGAGCTGGCAGGAGTTCGAGCGGTATGTGGCGGGCCTGTGCCGACGCGACGGCTGCACAAGCGTGGAGGTCAGCGGCAGGTCCGGGGACCTGGGCGCGGACGTGATCGCGACGCTGCCCGACGGCCGACGGCTGGTCATCCAGTGCAAGCACTACGCCCCGCACCGCTATGTGCCCAGCGGCGATATGCAGAAATTCGTCGGCACCGCCTGGCTGCACCACAAGGCCGACGTGGCGGTCTTCGCGGCCACCTGCCGGTTCAGCGACGCCGCGCTCGGCCTCGCCGTCCAGCAGAACATCCTCGCCGTGCACCGGGACCTGCTGGGGCAGTGGAACACCGGTACACCGTTGCTGAACCTGCTGTCGCTGAACGGGACAGGTCAGGGGGACGGCGGCCACCGACGACGGTGGAAGGACACCTATCGGGCTTGAGACGCGCCATCGCCTGGGGTTCGAGGTCCGGCGGCGTCGGACAGCCGGCATCCGGGCCGGGTGACGGACGGTGGCCCTGCGTCCTCGGTCGTCCGGCCGCCAGGATGGGCCGCCGGCCGGTGCGGTTGCACTCTTCGGTCACAGGCCCAACCATGGCCGGAGAGGAGGTCCGGGGTCCGGGTTCTGCCGGATATCCGGACATGGGTTTCACGTGAAACGGTCCGTCGCATGCAGGCGGCTCAGGCGGCTCAGGCGGCTCAGGCGGCTCAGGCGGCTCAGGCGGCCAGTCGGCTGTGGCTGGCATGGCTGGCGTGGCCGCCGGTGCGCGGTGGTCAGGGGCATCGCGACAACGCCAGCCGGACCCCGTCCGCACAGGCTCCGGTGAAGGCTTCCGCACAGGCTGAGGAGGGCCGGCTCATGCGCGTCTGCGTGGCCCTGCTCACCTCTGATCTGCGGTTGCATGACAATCCCGTGCTGCGGGCCGCGCTGGCGGACGCGGAGCAGGTGGTGCCGCTCTTCGTCGTCGACTCCGAGATCCGGGAGACGGGTTTCGTCGTGCCCAACCGGGCGGCGTTCCTCGCCGACTGTCTGGCCGATCTCGACGGGGCGCTGCGCGCCAGGGGCGGTCTCCTGGTGGTCCGCAGCGGCGAGGTGGTCGAGGAGACCTGCCGGGTGGCGGCGGAGACCGGGGCGGAAGTCGTCCATATCGCGGGCGGTGTGAGCCGCTACGCGACGCTGCGCGAGGAACGGCTGCGGATGGCGCTGCGTCGTGCCCGGCGCGAGCTGCGGGTCCACGAAGCCTCACTGACAGCCGTTGCGCCCGGCGAGGTCGTCCCTGCGGGCAAGGACCACTTCGCGGTCTTCACGCCGTATTTCCGCAGGTGGGAGCAGATAGTCGGACGTGATGCGCTGCCTACTCCACGCAGAATCGCAGTCCCGGATATCCGTTCCGCCAGCCTGCCGACGGCAGCCTCCCTGGCGCCGGGAACGCCCTCGCCGCAGCTGCCGGCCGGCGGGGAACGCGAGGGGCGCCGTCTGATGCGCGCATGGGAGAGCGGGCCGCTGGCCCGCTATGCGGACCGGCAAGCCGATCTCGCCGCCGACGCGACCTCCCGGCTCTCGCCGTATCTGCACTTCGGCTGCCTGTCCGCGGCGGAGCTGGTGCACCGGGCGCGCGCAGACGACAGCGACGGGGCGCGTGCGTTCATCCGCCAGCTGGCCTGGCGCGACTTCCACCACCAGGTGCTGGCCGCCCGCCCCGACGCCGCGCACCACGACTACCGCACCAGACACGACCGCTGGTGTGATGACGCGGACGTGGTCACGGCCTGGCGCGAAGGCCTTACGGGTTTCCCGGTCATCGACGCGGGAATGCGGCAGCTCCGCCACGAGGGCTGGATGCATAACCGGGCCAGGTTGCTGGTGGCGAGCTTCCTGACCAAGACCCTCTACATCGACTGGCGAATCGGCGCCCGGCACTTCCTCGATCTCTTGGTCGACGGCGATGTGGCGAACAACCAGCTCAACTGGCAGTGGATCGCGGGTACCGGCACCGACACCCGCCCCAACCGGGTCCTCAACCCACTCGCCCAGGCCCGGCGCCTCGATCCGCAGGGAATCTACGTACGCCGCTGGGTACCCGAGCTCCGCGCACTGGACGGTGTATCGGTGCACCGCCCATGGCGACTTCCCGCCACGACCCGTGCCCGTTTGGACTACCCCGCACCGATCACCGACCTCACCGAAGCCGGAGTCCGCTTCGAACGCCGCAGGGGCCTGGCGTGACGCCGTCAGAACGGCACTCGGGATGCGCTTCGACTGAAGGTGACGAGACTTGTAGCAGGAATCGCACTCGACAGGAATCGCACTCGACAGTGATCGCACTCGACAGTGAGAGGGCGAACAGAAATGGGTGAACCGAAGAAAGTCGGATTGGCTGTCGCCATGGCCGGCGGCTATGTGCTCGGTCGGTCAAAGAAAGGGCGGACGGCACTCACCGCGGCGGCGGTCCTGTTGGGCAGTGGTCTGAATCCACGGGACCTGGTGGGCGGCGGAGGTCGCAAGGACGGCGGCGGGCCGGAGGGTGAAGATTCGGGCGGGACGATTGGGCGCGAATTCGCCCAGGTTGTCCGGACAGCGGCAGCGACGGTGGCGAATCGCCGTGTGACGGCTTTCACCGAGGCTCTGCACGAGCGCACCGTCGCACTCTCAGAAGAGCATGATTCCGGCGGGGAGGACTCCAGCGAGGAGGATTCCGACGGTGAGGACTCCGACGAGGCGGACTCCGGCGAGCAGGATTCTCCATCAAGAAAACCGCGGTGAAGCAGAGCCGGCCGTACCAAGAAGGCGGAGAGGTCCGCAGAGTCCGCCGCGTGGCCCGCGACGGGAGAGGTGATCTGTAATGGGAAACGGTCAGAAGAGCACAGAAGCGGATCCGACCCCGATGGCGCTTCTGAAAAAGGAATTCGGCCACTATCTAGGCGCTCGGTTGAAGCGTGCGGCACGCAACGCCGGAAGCAGGCTGAGCGACGCGACCGAGCGGCTCTCCGAAGAGGTTGAGGACAGCGGGGCCATACCGAAGCTCGGCTCACGTCTTCTCCACGGAGAGAACCCTGTGAAGGCCATCGCAGGCGAGAAGGCCGAGGAGGTCAAGAGCGCGGTCACCGACAAGGCGAAGGCCGTGCTGCCCGGTGACGGCTCGGACCAGGGCGACCAATCCGGTGACACAAAGGCCACGAACGTCATTGAGATGATCGACGTCGGGGTGCCGCTGCGCACTGCCTACGACCACTGGGCGGAGTTCGAGAGTTTCAGCGGATTCACCAAGGGCGTACAGGAAGCTGAACGCGGCGATGACGCGACCAGTGAATGGACCGTCAAGGTCGGACCGTCGACTCGTAAATTCAAGGCCACCATCCAGGAGCAGCTGCCGGACGATCGCATTGTGTGGACGTCGGAAGGCTCTCTGGGAACCACACAGGGAGCGGTCAGTTTCCACGAGATCACTCCCACGCTCACCCGGATCATTCTCGTCCTGGTGTACTACCCGTCCGGAATCGTGGAGAAGACAGGAAATATCTGGCGGGCCCAGGGCCGACGGATTCGACTGGACCTCAAACATTTCCAGCGGTACGTAACGTTTGCCGACGAAGAGGCAGAAGGATGGCGCGGAGAGATTCGCGGCGGTGAGATCGTGCGCACGCACGAAGATGCCATGGCAGAGGAAGAACAGAAAGGAGAAGGCGAGGACGTCGGCGAAGACGAAGGTGAAGCCGAGGACGGTGACGTGAACGAAGACAGGAAGAAAGGCAAGAAGGAAGGTAAGAAAGAAGGCAAGAAGTAGGCCTTTCTTCTGTTAGGCCTTTCTTCTGTTTGGAACGGCAAGGGCTCGGTACCGATATCCAAGGGGTTGAGCATGAACGACGACGCGGAGACCACCGGCGAGTCGGAGGAGCCCACCGAGTCCAAGCAGGTCGATAAGTCAGAAGAGATCGTGGCCGGGGAGGTGGTCGGATCGCACGAGGACCCGGATGTGTTCCTGGACGTACCGGTTCTTAAAATCGACGAGATAGATCTGGAAGTCGAGGATCTGCGGGCACGCGTGTCGCTCCAGACCGAGGTTCTCGACCTGCTCAAGCTCAACGTCGGCGTGGATGCGGCACTCGGTCGGGTCAAGCTCGACATCAAGGGTGTCGAGGCGCAGGCACTCCTCAAGGTCCGCCTCGACAACGTGGCCGAGATCGTTCGCTGTGTACTGAGGACGATCGACCGCAACCCGCAGATCCTGGAGCAGATCACTCGGCCCGTCGGCTCGGCGGTAGAGGCTGCAGGAACGGGTGCGGGCGAGGCCATCAGCGAACTCGGCAGCGGCGCGGGCGGCGCGGTCCAGGACGTGGGCGCGGGCGCGAAAAAGGCGACGGAGGACGTGGGCGCCGGAGCGGGAGCGGCGGTCGGTGACGTTGGCGCGGGAGCCGGGAGGGCTACGGAGAACGTTGGTGCGGGCGCGGGGAAGGCTGCCGAGGACGTGGGCACGGGGGCCGGAAAGGCGACGGAGGATGTGGGCGCCGGGGCCGGGAAGGCGGCCGGTGATGTCGGCGGGGGTGCCGGGAAGGCGGCCGGTGATGTCGGCGGGGGTGCCGGGAGCGCTGCGGAACAGCTTGGTAGTGCTGCGGAACACCTTGGCGAGGACGCGGGCGCGGTGGCCGAGGGAGCCGAAGGTGCCGTGGAAGAGGGCCGTGGAAGCGCGGAGAGCACGGTCGGCAGCGCGGGTGAGCGCGCTCAGCAGACGGCCGGCGCCGCGCTGAGGCCGGCACAGAAGGCGCATGCCGAAGCGACAGGAGCCGGCCAGCACCGCACCGGACGGCGTCAGGGAACCTCCGCTCGCCGTACCGCTGCGGCGCGCCGCCACGCGCCGAGAGCGAAGGGGACGGCGAGGGAGACCGCGGAGTGAGAGTGATCCTTATGCGGCCGGGCACGGCTTTCGGCGACGACCGCACGGTGCCGGGATCGAGCGGTGCCGGGCTCTGCGCGCGGCCGGGATCGTGGTCGACATAGGCCACGGTCTTCGTGAGGATTCGCCCGTCGTTCGAACGTACATTGCGAACATATGGCGCGAATGGCCGGTTGACGGGGCTGGTGGGTCACGGCATCATCGGCTGCGGCGTGGCCTACGCCGAACCTCCCCTGGCCGTCCCCAGCACGGTCTCGCATGGAGGCAAAGGGACTTGCCGTCTCAGGTCGCTGTCGTGGTCTGACCGTCTTGAACGTGGTCGCTGGGGGATTTTCGTTCGGGACGTGGAAGGCCAGATGACAGCCAACAGGAACTTCAAGCGCAGGGTGCGTACCCGCGCCGCCAAGACCGGCGAGTCCTACACCACTGCCCTCCGGCACTTCCGCCCGACTTCGACGGGAAATGTCATGCCGGAAGCAAAACGCGTGCGGTTGGCCGTAGCCCAGACCGCCGTCCCTGAAGACCCCCGCGAGAGCGCCGAGCTGCGCGCGAGCGGGGCAGAGCTGCGCCGCCTGATGCGCGAGGCACACCAGGCAGGCGCCAGGATCGTGCAGTTCCCGGAAGGCGCCACGTGCGCTCCGCACAAGCGCATCATGAGCGTCGAAGGACCGGACCGTGTCGGGCCGTCGGACTGGGCCCGGTTCGAGTGGGACGTGCTGCGGCAGGAACTGGCCGCGACGGCACGGCTGGCACGCGAACTCCGGCTGTGGACGGTCCTGGGTTCGGTCCACCGGCTCACCGCGCCGCACCGTCCGCACAACAGCCTGTATGTGATCTCCGACCGCGGCGAGGTGGTGACGCGCTACGACGAGCGCATGCTGTCGAACACGAAGATCTCGTACATGTACACCCCAGGCAGGACCCCCGTGACGTTCCAGGTCGACGGCGTACGGTTCGGATGCACGCTCGGCATGGAGGTGCACTTTCCTGAACTGTTCACCGAGTACGAGCGGCTCGACGTCGACTGCGTCCTCTTCTCGTCGACCGGGGCGGCGCCGCCGCAGGACACCGGGATGTTCGCCACCGAGGCGCAAGGGCACGCGTCCGTCAACGGCTACTGGGTGAGCTTCGCCGTTTCCGCGCGGCAGAGCGGCACCGCGCCGTCCGGAGTCATCTCACCGGGCGGAGAGTGGCTTGCCCGATGCCCGCAGGACGGGACCGCGTCGGTGGCCGTCGTCGATCTCGACGACAACGCGCAGGACGTCGAGGCCGCGGTGTTCGGGGCCCGGCCTTGGCGGCGTACGGCACGCGCCGGCGTCTACGATCCGCACTTCGTGCAGGACCCGCGGAGCGATGAGCGGAGTGCCTTCTAGCGTTCAGCGAGGTGCCTTCCGCTCCTCAGAGGAGACCGCCGGGCAGGGCCGCTTCGGTGGTACGACTGTCGCCGTCGCGACGGGTGGCGGCGTGGTGAACGTAGCCGCTCGCCTTCTTCGACCTGCATGAACGAAGGGAGGCTGCCTCAGGCCGCCTCCCTCCGCCAACGACAGTGCGCATCGCGCCGAGTCCGATCTTGCTGCCGTCCAGTTCGGCCTCCCCTCCAGGTTCTTGACACCACTTCCGCAGATCCGCATCATTCCACTAGCTAACTAGTGAAACGGTGAGGTGCAGGTGGTCGAGTTCAGGATCGACCGAAGAAACGGGGTGGCTCCGTATGTGCAGCTCGTACAGCAGGTGAAACAGGCGCTGCGGCTGGGAGCGCTGCAACCGGGGGACAAGTTGCCCACGGCCAAGGAGGTCGTGGCCGCGACGGCGATCAATCCCAACACCGTCCTGAAGGCGTACCGCGAACTGGACCGGGAGGGCCTGGTCGAAGCCAAGCCCGGCGTCGGCACATTCGTACTGCGCTCACTGAGTAGCCCGCAGACGGCCGCCGATTCGCCGCTGCGCGCAGAACTCGCCGCATGGATGGACCGGGCCCACCGTTTTGGGCTTGAGCACGAGGACGTGACGGCGCTGTTCGCCGCGCTCCTGGAGGAGAAGTACCCCGGCGGCCCACCTGCCGCAGGTGGGCACACGCACAACACGACGGAGAGCGCCACATGAACGACCGGATATCCGCGCCCGGCTCCGCGGTCGGTGCCGCGGCCATCGACGCTGTGGGGCTCGGCCGGAAGTACCGGCGCGGCTGGGCGTTGCGCGACTGCACCTTCCGGCTGCCCGCCGGGCGGATCTGCGCCCTGGTCGGCCCCAACGGGGCAGGAAAATCAACGCTGCTGTCGATTGCCGCCGACCTCCTCGACCCCACCGAGGGTGGCGTCACCCTGTTCGGCGGCGCCCCCTGCGCCCCCGAGACCCGCGCCCGGGTCGCCTTCCTGGCGCAGGACAAGCCGCTCTACAAGCACTTCACGGTCGCCGAGACACTCCGCCTGGGCCGTGAACTCAATCCCGGCTGGGACCAGGAGAGCGCCGAGCGCATCATCGACCAGGGCAGGATCTCCCTCGACTCCCGCATCAACGCCCTCTCCGGTGGTCAGCGCACTCGCGTCGCCTTCTCCCTCGCCTTCGGCAAGCGCCCCGACCTGATGCTCCTCGACGAACCGATGGCCGACATCGACCCACTCGCCCGCCATGAACTGATGGGCGCCCTCATGGCCGAGGCAGCCGAGCACGGCACCACCGTGGTGATCTCCTCCCACGTGATCGCCGAGCTGGAGGGCGCCTGCGACTACCTGCTGATGATCGACGGCGGTACGGTCCGGCTGGCGGGCGGCATCGACGACATCGTCGATGCGCACACACTCGTGACCGGCGTGCACGAAGGCCCCGGCCTGCCGCCCGAGTTCGCCGCCGCCACCGTGGTCGAGACCCGCACCACAGGCCGCCAGTTCACCGCGCTCGTACGCCACGGAGTTCCCGCGGCACCGGCGTGGGAGACCACCGCCGCCAGCCTGGAGGAGATCCTCATCGCCCACCTCCGGTCGGGCGACGCTCCGCCGCTGGTGACCGCGGATGCGCGCACCGATACCCAGGACGCGGTGACGGCGTGAGCACGGCCACCCTCACGCCGCGGCGCACCCGCCTCGGCGGCCTGCGTCCGAGCGGCCTGGCCTGGCTGGTCCTGCGCCAGAAGTGCCGGTGTCGGTCACCCTGCTGCTCACCGTTCCGCTGTCCGCGGCCCACACCTGAGGCCGGCCTCTGCCTCGCGCTCGGCGCTGCGCTCGTGGCCGCCTGCTTCTGGCTGATCCGCCGCCGCCTTGCCTGACCACCCGTCCCCGCACCCGTCCCCTTCTCCGCACGATCCGATCGAGAGAACAGGCATGACTGACGTGATATCCGCCCCGGGTGGCAGGCGGCTGGGACGCCCGCGCCTGAACGGGCTGGCCTGGCTGGTCTGGCGCCAGCACCGGATGCCCTTCTGGATCATGCTGGGCCTGGTCGCCGTGGCGTCCTGTGCCGGGCTGATCGGTTTTCCCTTCGCTCAGGGGAAGCTGACCACCCGGATCATCAGTCACAGCCAGGTGCTGACCCAGACCGCCGACTTCCAGCTCGTTCTGCCGGCGCTGGTCGGGATGTTCATCGGTGTCCCGTTGATCGCTCGTGAACTGGAGAGCGCCACCACGAAGTTGGTCTGGTCCCAGTCGGTGGGGCGCCGCCGCTGGCTCGCGTACAAGCTCGGGTTCAGCATGGCGACCATCGTGCTCGTGATCGGCTTCAGGTCCAGTGTCTTCACCTGGATGTGGCTGAAGCTCTCCGCCTACTCCCTCACCTACCGAACCGGCCCGCACTCCGCGTGGCACCAAACCCTGACCTCCTGGACGTACGAGCCGACCTTCCTCAACCTGATGCCCGTGATGACGGCACTGGCCGTGCTGGGGCTGGCGGTCGGCACCACGGCCGCACTCCTGCTGCGCCGCACCTACCCGGCGATGCTCGTGAGCGCCGCCGTCATGACCGCAGCGGACTTCGCCCTCTACGGCCTGCGCATGCACCTGGTCCCCGTCAGGACAGCGGTCATGAGCCCCGCTACCGGTTGGGACGCCCCCGGTGATTCCCTGGTCATCGCCCACGGCGACCTGTCCGGCGCCGGGGAGAAGCTGACGAGTCAGTGCGCGCCCGTGAAGTGGTGTCTGGCGCACGGGCTGCCCCACAAGTGGTCCGACTACGTCCCTCGTTCGGAGCTGTGGCTCCTACAGGCGATCGAGGCCGGGCTGTGCCTTGCGGTCGCCGCCGCGCTCCTGGCCGTCTGCTTCTGGCTGATCCGCCGCCGCCCCGCCTGACCTCGCCGGACGGACCGGGGGACGCGGGCCTCCGGTTCGGCCGGTTACCAGGGCAATCGCCGGCTACCCATCTCCGCCCTATTCCGGCATGGTGCTCTGGATGCGGGAGAGGGTGAAGACGCGTTCGGCGTCCCGCAGGTGACACCAGGCGTCGAGGTAGGGCGGGTCGAGCGCGAGGCGGCTGAGGGTGCGCACGGTCCGGTTGCCCGAGGTGGCGACATACTCGACGGTGATGGCCTGACCGGCATCAATGGCATAGGCGAGCTGGCGGATATCGCTGTAGGGCAGTCGCTTCGCCCACCCCGCGACGACCTCCTCGGTATCCGTGGCGAAGAGCGCTCCTCCATCGGTCGGCGCGATTTTTGACGGAGGCCCTCCCGCTTGAGCGGAACGGGGAGCGGGAGAGTGGGGCGGGGCGGCCAGCAGCTGGGTCGCCAAGGCGTTCGGGTCGACGGCGGCAGGTGCCTTCGCCGCGCGGGTGGCTGCGGTCCGGCGGCTGCCCTTTCCACTGGTGGCGCGCGGAGCCGGAACGGGCCCGGTGGCCCGCCGGGGCCGGGCCCTGTCGATGCGTACCGCGCCGTCAGCCGTCTCGGCGACAGGGGCGTATCCCTCGGCTCGGAGCGCGGCGAGGGTCGCATCGAGCGGGCTGCGGCTGACCAGCACGGTCGGCGCCAGCTGTCGCAGCCCGAGTGCGGCGAACCGTCGGTGGGCGGCGAGCTCTGCCAGGAGTGCGGGCTCGTCACCGTGCAGGACACAGCCGGCGGAGGCGATGCGCACGCGGCCGTGTCCGCGCGCCATGTCCGCGATCAGGTACGACAGAGGCTGTGGCAGGGGCCCTGCGGCGACCGCGGCCAAGTCGGCTGTGATGGCGTCGGGGACACGACCGGTGTCCAGGGCCCGGCGGATGCTGCCGGCGCTGAACCGCCACACCGACGCCGTGCCGCTGGACTCCCGGTCGGCGACGGAGTCCAGGAGCGCGGCGAGCCGAGCCGTGGGCGTGCCGGTGACGACGGCGGTGAGGTCGGCGCCGATCCGGGCCACTGCGGTGGCCAGCGGCAGCAACGGTCGGCACGTGGCGCTCAGCCCTTGTGCATCGTCGGTCCGCAGGTGGATACCGAGGGGGGACAGGGCGCCGCGGGCGAGTACGCCGAGGAGTTCGGCCTCACGGATCACGGCGGCGAACGGCGTTTTGTCCTGGGGCGATGCGTCGGCGAGTGGGCGGTGCCAGGCGATCAGGGGCCCCAGATCCGAGCTGATCCTCGCACCCTGCCCCGCCGGGAGCCGGGCGGCTGCGGCCAGCAGTCCGTGGCGGGCCTGCACGCAGCCGTTGCAGGGTGGTGCGCCGGCGAGGGCGGGGAGCGCCTTGTTGTCCTCGTCGCGAGCCTGGGTGGGGGTGAGCGGCAGGTCCCGCCATGCCTGAAGCAGTACGGCGAACTGCTCCGGGGGTTCCTGTGCCGTCCAGGCGTCGTACGCCTCGGTAGGTGCCACGCGATCACCGTCCAGGCCCAGGAGCCCGGCAGCGTAAGCGGTCTCCAGGATGAGGCGTACGACGGCGTCGTCGACTTGGGCGGCCTTGCAGAGCCGGGCCAGTTCACGCGCACCGATCCCGCCGGACTTCAGCCGGGCCGGCGCGGTCGCCGAGCAGGCCGACAGGACCGAGAGGGCATGGGCCGCGAACGTCGTGGCCGTGGCCGACGCTTCGCGATCCACCTGCGCCGGGGTGACGGACACCAGCCGCGGGGTGGGCGCGATGGGCGTGAACGGGGCATGCCAGCCGGGCCCGCGCAGCGCGAGCGCCACCTCGGCAGGCATCCGGGCCGGGCCGTAACCGTGCCGGTCCTGGACCAGGATCCCCCGGTCCAGTGCCCATCGCGTGCCCGGTTCGAGGCGGGGACCGGAACTGCCGAACATGATGAACTGCGGCTGCCCCGGCACAGCCGCCGTGCGGCCTTCGAGCAGCTCCTGGACCACCGCGGGGGCCTTCGCGACCGCTGAGGCGATCCGCGCCGGGTCGCTGTGGTGTTCCACCAGGGCGGCCAGTCGCTGCGGCTTGGTGCCGGGTGGCTTGACTCCCAGTGCCACCAGCATCCCGCGCAGGCCGTCGGAGGTCGCGCCCGTCAGCAACTCCTCCAGCGGAGCATCGAGTCCCAGAGGCGTGTCCCATGCGTGCCGCAGTGGAGCGGCCATGTGGAGCTTCCCCGCGCCGTCCGGCCAGATCAGAGCACGATCAGCCAGTACCTCCAGCGCGACGTCCAGCTCGCGGGCTGCCTCGTCGTCCGTCGCTCCCAGGAACTTCGCCAGGGCAGTGCGCGAAGCGCGTGTCTTCAGCGCCGCCAGTGCCTCTGCCACCTGTAGGTACGGCAGCGCGAGCTGCGGCAGGACCAGTGCCACCGACCCCGGGCGCTGAAGACGGTCCGCCAGCTCGCCCACCGAGCGCGGCTCAGGAAGGGCCACGGCGTCCTGCCGTGTCATGAGCACGCGTGCCAGGCGAGAGGCGTCGAGGCTGCCCAGCCATGTCGCCAGCGCTGATCGGGACTTCATGTGGGGTGCACCTCATCAGACCATGGACCGCTGCAACGGGGCCGGAGCCGGTCCGGCGCCGGGTCCAAGGATGGCGCATCCCTGTGATCTCCGAGTGCCGTACAAGAGCAGGTTCCCTCTTGCGGGCGTCGGCGCCTTGCGGACCGCCCTCGCGGTGCGAGGGAGCCATCCGTTCACCGAAGATGCGAAACGTGAGCGTGCAGAGCAGGCGGGCAGTCACTCGCCGAACGTCGATCGAGTGACTTCAGCGGCTGCGCTCGACGGGAGAGAGAGGGTGGCGGGTCACCATGGTGACGATATGCCTGTTTCCCGGCTTTCCCGTCGAACAAGGAGAAAACAACCAATGCGACAGGGCCCGCTGGCCGGCCGCTATCCCGCGGTGGCGGCGATGGTCGTTTTCGCCCTGGTGCCGTACCTGGCTCTCTCGGCGGCTTTGGGGGCCGTCACGCCACTTATCGCCAGGGAACTGGGCATGAGCCTGCAGGCCATGAACGTGACGTCGGGCATGGCCAACGCCGGCTACGCGGTGGGAACGGTCCTGGCGGTGCAGCTCGCCCAACTGCTGCCGCAGCGGCGGATGCTGCTCGTCTACGGCATCCTGCTCGTGATCGGCTCGGTGCTCACCGCGGCGGCGACCGACCCCGCGATGTTCATCATCGGACACGTCCTCCAGGGCCTGTGCACCAGCCTGCTGCTGATCGCGGCCGTACCACCGTTGATCACCGGATATCCGGCGGCCAGACTGCGCTCGACCGCCGTGATCATGAACATGTGCGTCTTCGGTGCGGTCGCGCTCGGTCCGGTGGTCGGCGGCGGCCAGGCCTCTACCCGAGACTGGCGGCCACTGTTCTGGATCATCGCCGGAATCGCCGCGGCGGCACTCGTGCTGTCCGTCCTGACCTTCCAGGACACCCCGCCGGCCAATCCGGGCTCTCCCATCGACTACGTCGCGCTCGTGCTGGCCACCGTCGGGTGCGCGGCCACGTTCTTCGGCGCCTCGGAACTGCTCACCCACTCCTTCCTCGACGCCACCACCTGCGGACCGCTGATCGGCGGACTGCTGGTGATCGTCATCCTCTTCATCCACGAGTACACGAGCAAACGTCCGCTGCTGTGCGTGCAGAGCCTGCTCAGCACGCTCCCGGTCGCCGGCATCGTCGTCGCCATCTGCGCGGCAGCCGCGTCGGTAGCGGCGATCTCGCTGACCCTGACCACGCTCACACGCCACATCACACCCCTGCACCTGGGGTTGCTCTATCTCCCCGAGTTCGGCGGCGCGGTGGTCACCGCATTCCTCTTCGGCGCCGTTTTCCGCACCCGTTGGCTGCATTACTACGCCCTCGTCGGCCTGGTCTTCCTGAGCGTCGGCATCGCGGTCCTGAACGCCGCCGCCCCGCCCACACCCGCGCTGACCGCTGTGGGCTCGGGGCTGGTCGGCGTCGGCGTCGGCGCTTCCGTCGTCCCGGCCCTGTTCATCGCCGGCTTCTCGCTGCGCTCCAGCAATGTGCAACGCGTGTTCGCGATCATCGAACTGCTCCGCGCGGTGGCGGCGTTCATGATCGCCCCGGTCCTGCTGTACATCGCCGCCACCGTCGGAAGCGACACCGACTCGGGCACGAGGACGGCTCTGTGGATCTGCTTCGGGCTCTCCGTCACGGGAGCGATGCTCGGCATCGGCCTGTATGTGCTCGGCGGAGTGCGTCCACCGACGCCGTCCGTGGAGGGATGGATGAGCGGCCAACGGCCGGGGTGGGATTCCCCGCCGCTCCTCGCCCGGTTCGCCCGGTTCGCACGGGACAAGGAACGGGACGACCCCTGTATGTAGCCGTCCGCGACCGGCGCTGCCAGAGCCGGCCTTCGTCTTCGAAAGGATTCGGTCACGGCATGCAGTAGAGCCTCTCCAGGCCGATCAGCTGGATGGACGCGTCGGTGCGCGCCGCGTTCTCGGCCTTTTCGTTGAAGCCTGCACCGCGCTGAGGCAAGGAGCCGCGGTGTCCCGCCCTTTGGTGCGGTTGAGACCTTCCTCCCGGGTGCACCCGGACCGCGGCACCTCGTGGAACGCGTGACGTCGGCTCGGTGCGGGTGCGCCCGGGGCCGGCGCGGGGAGCGGGCACCCGGCGAGCGCCTCGGCAGAGGAGATCGCTATGACACGTTTCATGTACGACGCGGTGACGCCGAAACGAATTCCGTCCGACGCCTCGATGGTGGCCGGATATGCCGACGGCCGTTTTGCCAACCTCACTGAGATGGCCCAGCGGTTCCCCCACGCGAAGAGGGTGTCCATCGCGGTACACCCCACGACCAGGGCCCAGGTCCTGGACGTGGAACCGGGCTGCTCCTCCCCGGAGGAGGCCGTGCGCGGGAAGTCGATTGATGAACTGTGGGCGGTGATCGAGCCGCTGCAGATCAGGCCGCCGGTGCGCTCGCACGCTTGGCGCGGACATCTTCGGCCGTTAGCAGGGCCAGGTCCGTTCGATGCGCAGGTGGTGGCGGCGTGCGTGGTGGGCGAGGCGGCGGGCAGGTGGTAGAGGCGGAAGCGCATCGTGTCCGGCTCGGCGTCGGCGAGGTCCGCTTGGTCGTGGAGGGTCAGCAGCCGCAGCCAGGCGTCGAGATCGGCGGCGAGGTTCGCGGTGAGCATCCAGCTCGCGTTCGTTTGCCAGGACTTGGACGGCAGGTTCGCCAGCCCCATCGCCTTGTTGGTGCGCACGCGGTCTTCGACCTCGGCGTGATCGCGGTGAAGGACGTCGAGGAACTGCACCTGGTGGGTGCCGGCGATGTGGCTCATGTGCCGGATGTTTGTTGCGGTGACCGAGTAGCGCCAGCCGGTCTTCTGCTCGAACGCGGTCAGCTTCCCCAGGTGCCGGCGGAGGCTTGACGCGGCGGACGATCAGCCGCATGCCCTTGGGCCAGCCCTCACGAGTGCTCAGTCCGGTCAACTCGGCGACGAAGTAGCCCTCTTGGACCTCGCCGTCCTGTCGCAGGGAGGTTTCCCAGGCGGCTTCGGGGAGGCGGGCGATGGCGCGTTCGTCCTCGGGCGTGATCGTCCAGCCGACGGTGTAGCGGACCGTGCGCCGCGTGGTGTTCAGCGCCTGAAGGCGTTTGAGCAGGCCGTGTGTGGCACCGGCGCCGTCGACCCGCACCAGGATCTTGGCCTGGGAGGAGCAGGGTATCTGCGCGAGTGCGGCATCCAGCACCCGCAGGTGATCGGCGACGGTGTTCGCGCCGGCGTTGCCTTCCCTCAGTTCCATCGCCAGGCACTCGTCGGTGTTGGCCAGCCATGCGGCCAATGGGTGGAAGCCGAAGGTGCCCTTGAACGTGCCGGCGGCGCCCTGTTTCCTGGAGGCCGCGGTGATGACCGTGGCGTCCATGTCGAGCACGATCCAGCCCTTCAGATGCCGCCCCGCGACGGTCAGATACGGGAAGCCGCCGGGCCGCAGGTGCAGCAGCGTCCAGATGCCTGGCCGCCGATAGCCCACTCGCCACTGGGCGTCTCGGTGATGACAACGTGCGTGGAAGGCCGCAGCGCTTCGCCTTCAATGGCGATCATCGCCTCCGAGACGTTCTCGACCAGCCGTCGCTTCTCTTCGGGTGTGAATGCTCCGGCGATCACCTTGATATCGACGAACGGCATGACGTGCTCCTCTCCGCTGTGGCTGGGGTTACGCGTCACGACTCCAGTCTCGTTCGTCCAGAAAGGTGCAGATAGAGCCATTCGGCCTCTGATGGATGTGACGCTCTCCTTTAAAAGGAGGTGGCCTCGGGTCAACCGGCCTATACCGCAGAGACCATCCCCGGCGGCCCTTCCACGCTCCGCGACAGTGCGCAGTGCGCAGTGCGCAGTGCGCGGTGTGCGGTGGGTCATGGCCCTGGCGCTCGGGCTGCGCCAGAGGGCCAGAGGGAAGCCCTGGGGCTGCACCGGGAGGACGCCGACCTGGACGCCGGATTACCCATGGGATACGTCCGCATCCGCAAGAACCGACTCCGGCACGAATGCGCCCACGGTTGCGGAGATGGTTCTTGCGGCCGAAAGCCTGGCTACTGCCCGAAGCGCCAGCAGACTCGTTGCGAACGCAAGAGCACCAATTCTGCACGTGCCGGGTGATACTCCGGCACGATTGAAATGCTTCCGTGAAAACCTTGAGAAGGTTGTAAGGTCAGCCGACTTGGGGGATTGCAACGTGTGGGCCCGGACATCGGACGGGCGCGCTTCCCTCTCGCGTCTCCGGGGAGGGACCGTCTTGGCTGGTCGTGCTCTGTTCTGTGCCCGTCTGGTACTGCGCCGCGTGGGCCTGGCCGTCGTGGCGACTGCGGCTGTCGTGGGGACGATGAGTCCTTTGGCGTCGGCCGAGCCGGTGCCGACGGCCGACGAGGCGGTGATGGGGCCGTACGGCAAGTCGGTCGTGCCCGAGTACCTCTACTCCGCGGGACGGAGCGGGTTCCTGCATCACTCGACGGGCGGGAGATGGCAGTGGACGGACTACGCGACCGGCGAGTCGACGACGCCGGACATTCCGACGGACGGCAGCGCCGGCCGGATCTTCTACACCCACGCCGACACGATCGCCTACCGGACCGGCACGAGCGGGGTCGTGCTGATCGAGCCGGTCGGCGGCGACAAGCGCACGCTCCAACTGCCGGAGGGTTTCGCTTTCCGTTCCGTGCAGGGCGACACCGTCCTCGGCGTCGCGAACGGCGAGTGCCATCTCTTCCGACTCACGTCGGACGGGTCGCTGGACGACCGCCTGGTGACGGATGTGCCCAGTGGTGCGACCTGCGGCGATCCGTGGCTGTTCTCGGACATCGGTGATGGGAACGGTGTGGTCGTGTCCTACCGGACAGCCACCGGTGGGGGCGTCGGTCTGGTGGATCTGTCGACGGCCCGGATGAGCGTGCTGCCGGTGCCTCAGAACTTCCTGCGCAGCGTGCAGATCACACCCCAGGCCATCGCCTGGTACGACAACTTGGCCGATGCCGAGCGGATCCTGCCGCGCGACGACCTGCAGGCCACACCATGGAGCGTTCCGACGCCGTCCACGCAGTACGACGTCGAATGGCACCTTGTCGGCTCCCGGATGCTGCGGATGACCATGGACGCGGCGCGGACCGTCGCCGTCGTGTCGTCCGACGGCGTCACGACCAAGCCCCTGGACAAGGGCTGGGGGACCGACAACATCATTCCCGGCCCGGACGGGGAGCTCCTCGTGGCCGGTGAACTGAACGGCGAATACGGGGTGCACCGCTTATCCGAGTCCTCCGACGGCAGCCTGCAGCGCAGCACCGTGCTGAACGCCCCCTGGTTCCCCTCACGCACCAGCTCGCTCGCCCTCTTCCAGGGACGCCTCGACACCGCGGACACCTACGTCAGCAACGCGACGTCCTATCACGAGCGGAAGCTGGCCGTGTCCGGCACACCCTCGGCCACCACACAGGAGGAACTCGGCACCGCCGACCCGTGCGGGGCGAGCGGCTGTCCGCTGTATCCGACCGGCGACGGCCGCGTCCTCTACCGGACCGTGTACAACGGGAAGGTCGTACTGCGTCTCGTCGACAAGACGAAGCCGATCCCGGGCACGACGATCGCCACGGACCTGACCGACCCGTCCGACCTGACCGTCGAGAGCGTCTCCGGACGGTACGTCGCCTACCGCACCGCCACCGCGACCGTGGTGCGCGACCTCGACTCGGGCGCCGTGGTGCGCACCACCTCGGCCGCGCCCGGGGCGCTGTGGGGCGCCACCCTGTGGCAGTCCGCCGGGGCGGGCAAGGTCACGGCCACCGACGTGGTCACCGGGACGGTGAGCCGGACGCTGTCCCTGAACACCTCGTGCACCCCGTCGTCCGTGCAGGCCACCGCCCGGTACGTGTACGTGGAGTGCGGCGCCGGCACGGACACCGCCTACGTGGCGGACCTCGCCGATGGCACAGTGCGTGCACTGCCCACCGGCTCGGCACCCGGGCTGCTCGGCGACGGCTTCGTCGTACGCGTCGGCGCCGACCGGCAGGTCACCCTCACGGACGTCACGTCCGCGACGCCGGCGACCCGCGTGCTGGGCACCGCGCGCGGCACGTCTACCGGTGCGGATTGGACGGTCGACGCGTACGGCGGCCAGGTCGCGTACGTCGACGCGGACGAGAACGTGCACGTCGTCCCCACGGGCATCGCCACCGGGGCACTCGGCGTGACGGACTCGTCGGTGCCGTCGAGCGCGCACGTCGTGCTGGACGACCCCCGGGGGTGGCAGCCCCGCTGGTGGATCTCCAAGCCCGTCAGCTCCTGGCAGCTCACGATCAAGAACCGGACCAGCGGAAAGACGGTGGGTACGCTCACGGGTGGCGAGGCACGCGGGCAGATCGCGCCGAGCTGGGACGGCTGGACCGGCGTGACGGCCGTCGGCGTCCCGGACGCCACCTATACCTGGACCCTCACCGCCTCGCCCGCGGACGGGCAGGGACCGGGAGTGACGAAGTCCGGTTCGGTGAAGATCACCGGCGCCCAGGCGCAGTACCACGACTTCGTGGGCCGCGACGGCAACGGCGACCTGCTCACCCTCAACTCCTCCGGAGCCTTCACGTTCCAGCACGGCACGGGCACGGGCACCTTCTCCGGCAAGACCTCGGCCAGCGGCTGGCCGACCTCCGCCGTCGCGGTGCCGTTCGGGACCGGCGACGACCAGTGCGACAACGTGCTGGTCCGGCTCAGCAGCGGAGAACTGCGCGACTACCGCCCGATCTGCGGGGCCCTCAAGCCGACCACGCCGTACACCTCGCTCGGCACCGGCTGGAACTCCTACGACAGCCTCACCGCCCCGGGTGACCTGACCGGCGACAGCCGCCCCGACCTGCTCGCCCGCCAGAAGTCCACCGGCGACATCTACCTGTTCGCCGCGCAGAGCAACGGGACGCTTGCGGCCGGCAAGAAGATCCGTACGGCATGGACCTACACGAAGATCGTGGGCGCGGGCGACCTCGACGGCGACGGCTACGGCGATGTGCTGGCACGCGACAAGGCCGGAACCCTCTACCGCTACAACGGCTTGGGCACAGGCCTGCTGAAGGACCGCGTGAAGGTCTTCTCGGACTGGGGCGCGTCGTACAACACGATTGTCGGCGTCGGCGACATCAACGGCGACGGGAAGAGCGACCTCGTCGAGCGGGACACGGCGGGCAATCTGTACCGCAACAACGGCGACGGCAAGGGTTCGTTCGGGTCGCGAGTGCAGATCACCACCGGCTGGCAGGGCTACGAGGGCGTTTTCTAGCGCCCCGGCCCAGGCACTAGCCGGCATCAGTGCCTGGGCGTCGTGTCCCAGTTCCGGCGAGGGCTGGGACACGACGGTTCGTCTTTCGCGGTGATGCGATGTTCAGCGCCTGCTGCCCGAAGCGAGCCACCACCATGGCAGCGCGCTACCAGCACGTGACAGGCGGCATCCTGGCGGACGTGGCGCAGCGGGTCGGCGGGCTGATCTGGGAAGTGGCCAAGGACGCCGACGGAGGCTGGCCGGAAGCCCTGAAGGGTCTCGTTGAGACTGTAGATGAGACTACGAAACAACGAAGGCCCCGGCCGCAGAGCGGTCGGGGCCTTCGTACAGCCCGGTGAGGCTGGGCGGAGGATACGAGATTCGAACTCGTGAGGGGTTGCCCCCAACACGCTTTCCAACTGCTACTCCTCGTGTTCAGGCAGGTTCGTCAGCGTCCTGACCTGCAATGGAGAGGCTCGATAGGTGACCGCCGGACCGTGCTGAACGGGAGTGAATGCAACTGGAACTGCAACTGCCGAACGGCACGTTGTCCCTGAGCACAGCCTTCGTCGGCGCCCGTCGCCCAAGGAACTCGCCGCGGGGAAGTTGACCGCGGTGTGCAGGAATTCCTTGTGCTCTGGCAGCTAGGGATCTCCGAGCTGATCCGCAGTCGCGCGAACACCTCGCCGACTGACAGGGTCGGCTGCGTCACCGACCGTCCCGTTGGCTTGCTGCTAGCCCACGTCGCCCTGCGCGTGGACCAATGGAACCCATGTGACCTTCGCTGACCGCGGAGGCGGCGCATGCACTCAGCGGGAGAAGGAGGCGAGCGATAGCAGGAGATGGGAGGACTCCGGGTGCTGGAAGTCGGAGTGGGCTCCGGCAGGAGCCAGGCGGGTGCGCCACCCGCCCCGGTATAGCCACCCGGCGTCCACGTTCACGATGGGGTGGTCGAGCGCTTCCTGCCGGTAGGCGGTGCGGGTCGTGAGCAGCCGGATCGTCGACTGGGGAACGGGGGTCCGGCCCGTGCCCGAGTGGCCGATCCCGGTGGCTCCTTCCGCCCTCAGGTGCCAGAAGCCAGTGGCCCGGTCCCACCGGGAATGGGTGAGCACGAGGGGCCCGCGCAGTGGTGCCCCGGGCTTAACTGACGAGGGGAACAGTGCTGTGAAGGTGTCGGTGAAGACGTCGCGCGGCGCGGCCATCTGAAAAATCAGCATGCTATCGACGGTGAAGGGATGGCGCGGGTTGACCGTGGTCTTCCAGCCGAGAACACTCGGTCCCGCAGGCCGTTCCGCCGCCCACTGTACGGCCTCACACAGGAAGCGGCCGCCGAGAGAGTGACCGACGAGGTGTAGGTACTGACCGTGCCGGTTGGCGAGCACCGCAGGGTCGGCGGGATTAGCCCGGTGCGTGTCCAAGTAGCCGAGCAGGTGGGAGAGCACGTAAGGGGCGTGCCCCGTCCCGGGCGCGCTCATTGCGTGGGCGCGATCGCGGATGGATCGGAATCCGCCGAGTGAGGGCGGACTGGCCGACGGCCAGCGCACGGCAATGGCCCAAGGCTTGAACCCTTTAGCGAGGCCTGGGTACATCTGTCCGCGCGCCGCGTGAAGTTCTGTTGCCCGCTGAATGAGGGCCGCCGCTCCCCGTAGCGCCCCTGCGGGCGCCGTTTGCCACCCGTGTACGTACACGTAGATGTCGGTGGCCCGCTCGGGGATTCGCAACTGCTGGGCGAGGTAGTCGGCGACGCGGTTGGTCGGCACGGGCGTACGGGTTCCCGTGGCGAGCAGGCGTCCGCGTTCGTCGAGATCCACCTCCCGCACGACCACCGGCGCGCCCAGGACCCTGGGCACCTTCCTCACGAGGCGCGTTCCAGGCTGCTGTCGATGCCGCAATGCAGTGAGTAGACCAGTGCCAAGGGATTGTTGAACTCCTCGGCGAAACGGCGCGCGAGGGTCCGCGTGATGTGCCCTGCCGTGTGCTCGCCTGTCAGGTACATCTCCATGAACGCGTATGCGTACTCGGTGGCAAAGAGCTGCGGCACCTCGATCTGGGGTCCAAGCACTCCCTTCGCGCCCATTCGCACGAATGCCTTCCCCAGATGCTCCAATTCCGGACTCTGAGCGGCCTGGCCAGTGTGGCAGGCGTTGAGCAGGATGAACGGCCGGAACCGCCCCGTGCCCTCCTCATAGCGCCGACGCATGCGCCTTACGAGGCGGGCGTCAATGTCGACCTGGTCGGAGAGCCTAACGACCAGGTGGGGGTGAGGCGAGCCGTTGGCGACGAAGTGTCCGTGGCACCAGAAGTAGATGAGCTCGTCATCGAGTACGGCCGTTCCGAGGTCCTCCAAAAAGACGTTGGACTCTGTGCATACTTTGAGTTCTGAGTGCTCGGCGAGGAGCTTGTGCACTTCGCGGGCCCTGCCGACGGACTCGAGCAGGGTGTCGGTATTCATCCTAGTGACGGGCAGTTGCCCTTTCCTGCGCCATTGCTGCTGCCGTGCCACATGGGCCTCGCCGGTTTGTTCGACCTGATGGTGGTGGCCGAGGAACGCACTCCAGGGCCCATTCGTCTCCCGGTCGGGATCGGTGGCCATCATCGGCCACGGTAGGTGGACGTCGGAGTGGAAACTGACCCGCAGGGACTTGTCGCCACCAAGTCTCTCAACCAGGAACTCCCGTACCAGGAGCAGTTCGTGGCTAGTTCCGTCGAGCAGCTCGCGCAGCAAGTCGTAGCCCTCCTCTGCTAGGTGCCGTGTGAGGGGTGCGGTCACCGCGGCCAGCTCGGACAGATCGGCGTCGTCGGCCAGCGGGAATCTGCCCACCGGCCCGTCGTCGCCGGACGCCTCGTAGTGCACGAGCCGGTCGCGCCAGATGGAGCGCAGGCGGGCGCCAGCGGTGTTCGCTCCGTCGGCGGTGATCGACAGGAGTGCGGTAGATACGCCGGCCTCCGGCGTTCGCTCTCCGGGTGCCAGAGTGGTAATGCGAAGTTCGTCGCTGCGCTCGCGATGGAGGATCACCAGGAGGTCCACCGGCGGCATAGGGGCCGCCTCCTGCTGCCCATCGCTTTCCCGAATCGGAATCACGGAGTAGTGCGACGACGGATCGTCCAGTATGTCGACAGCGGCGTCTTGAGGAAATGCCATCGGTCTCTTCCTGGGGCCCAGGCCTACGTGGCGGGTTGTCTGCGAGGCGGCGCGTCCACGAAACGTGGTGCTTACCGAACGCGCGTGCATGAGTGGCGCGTTACGGGACGCTCGAAACATCGAACCTCGCCTCAAGGTCCTGGAGCACGACGCCGTAGTCCCGGTCGTACACGGTGAAACGCAGGCGGTGCGCTCCCGGTTCCATTGCTGTAAAGGTGAAGTGTGGAGGTTCAGAACCGGCCGTGTACTCCGCCATGGTGGGGCTGACGTGCGCCTCGGACTTGACGGCCAGCACCAGCAACAGGGTGGGGAGCCTTCCCGGTGAGGCGTCCGCCGTCATATCCGGCTTGCCTTCGTCGGTGGTATTCACCTCGCCCTGCCAATCCAGCCGCCACTCGATGGATGCGGGGCGGCCGACACGGGGCTCGGTGAGCAGCCGAACCCTTGGTACCCAGGCGGGACTCGCCCGGGCGAAGCGGTGGCGGAGCACCTCCAACTGGGGATGGTCGGGCCCCAGCACCTTCTTCCAGGCGGCGAGAAGATCGTCGAAGAAAGCGCGCGGTACCTCTTCGCCCCGGCGCGCGCGAGCCAATCCGAGCTCGCCCAGGGTTTCCAGCGTGAGGGGGTGGCCGGGCCCGAATACCTCCTCGCGACCGGCGTGAACGCTCTGGAGCAGGTCGACGGCGACAGCCCAGTCACCCGCCTCGCCGAGCGCCTGGGCAAGGCTTTCCGCGAACGTCGGATAGCCGTCGCGCGGCCGATAGGCCGAGGTGAAGGCCGCAGTGTCGAAGCCCTCCTGCTCACTGGCCTGTTCGGCCTGCGCCCGATGGGCGCGGGCCAGCGCGGCCACGCTCGATGGGTGCCCCGCCACCCACAGGCGCGCCCGGTCGGCAAGGAGCGAGTCGTAGGCCGCCGCTGCGCGCTCGGCCTGGCCGGCCTGGAGGAGGGCGTAGGCGAGGTCGGCGCGGGCGTCCAGGACGTCCGGGTGGTCGGGTCCTGCCCTGCGGGTGTGCTCGTTCACCACGCGCTCGCATATCGTGACGGCTCGGTCGGGTAGACCAGTCTCGGTGAGAACGAGCGCGAGGCTGCTATAGGCACGCAGCGTGGCACGGTGGGACTCACCGTAGACTCGTGCGTAGTCTTCGACCAGTGGGGAGAGCAGCCGTACTGCCTCTCCGACGTCGCCTCTATCGCGGTGTGCGAATGCGAGTGAACTCCGGGCGGACAGGACGGCCTGATGGTCGGGGCCGTGGATCTCCGTCTGGGTCGCTACGAGTTCCGTCAGTGTGGCGATCGCCTGTTCGTAGTGTCCCAGCAACAGATCGACCCGTGCGAGGGACGCCCGATCAAGGAGCACGGATAAGTGCCGGGCACCCTGGACACGCGTACGATCGGTAATGAGTTCGCGCAGGCACCGGGCGGATGCGTGGTAATCCCCTGCGGCACGGTACAGACATCCGAGTTGGCGCCGAGCGTCGAGGGCGCCGGGGTGGTCGTCGCCGTGCAGTCGTGCGCGGTCGGCGACGACCGCTGCCTGCAGTTCGATCGCCCGCGGGAACAGCGCCAGGTCCCACAAGATGTCGGCGAGGTCGACGCGCACGCCCAGCACGAACGTATGGTCCGGCCCGAGCACCCGCAGGCAGTCCGCCAGCAGGCTCTCCATCTCTCGTGCCGCCCGGCGAAAGTCCATGGCCGCCTGAAAGTCGTACGCCAGGTACTTCCGTGCGGTGAGCGTGTCCTGGTGGTCCGCACCCTGCGTGCGGGTGCGGACTTCCAATAGCAGGGAGTCCAGTTCGATGGCTCGCCGGTGCTCGAATGACCATCGGAACACGCGTGCCAAGTCCTCGCGGGCCACCAGGACATCGCCATGTTCCGCGCCTTGGACGCGGATACGGTCTACGATCAGCTCCTCGCACTGCTGCGCCGACAACTCGTAGTTCTCGGCAAGAAGAAGAGTGAACGCCAACCACATCCGGGCATTCAAAGTGTCTTGGTGGTCCGGTCCCTGAACGCGTATCCGGTCCGCGACCACGCCCTGGTGGGCAGTGATTACTTCAGGGAAGTCCCCCGAAATGGAAAGCGTCGTGGCCAACGCCGCCCGAGTGGTGAGCGCCGACAGGTGATCGGCGCCATGCGCTTCGACCTGATCGGCCAGCAACTCCCGGAGTTCGCTCAGCGCCCGCTGGTGGTCACCCGCTTCGCGGTGTGCGAAGGCGAGGCTCCTTCGCGTGTTCAGTGTCCTGGAGTGACTTCTGCCCTGGACCTGTGAGCGGGCACGGACGGACTGCTCCAGGAGTGACGTGGCCCGCATCTGATAGGCGGCGGAACGACACGCACTCGCGAGGTACTCCCGGACGTCAAGTACAGACGGATGGTTCTCTCCCTGCACCCGTATCCGGTCATCGAGCACAGACTCGTATGCTCGGATCGCTTGCGCGTACTCGCCAGCCCAGTGACGAGTGGCGGCTAGTGCCTCCCTGGCGTCGAAGGTATCTACGTGGTCGGGGCCCTGAACGCGGGTGCGATCGGTCACCAGTCCTTCGAAAGTCGCGTTGGACCGAACGTAATCGCCGGCTTGTTGCAAGGCACACCCCAGCAGACTCCGCGCGTCGAGTGCTTTGGGGTGCTCCGCGCCGCGCAGCCGGTTCCATGCCTCCACCAGACCATCCGCGAGTCTGACTGCCTCGGCGTGGTCCCCCGCGTTTCGGCGGCTCCGGCAGAGGGCCTCCCTGGCGTGCAGGGCCTGGGGATGGTCCGCTCCCTGAACGGCGTCCCAGTCTTTAGCAAGCGCTTCGAATACTGCTGCAGCGCGCGCGTGGTTCCCCGCCATCTCGTGGGTGGAACCGAGCGCGTACCGAGATGCGAGAACGTCGGGATGCTGGGGATGGAGAGCGTGCGTTTGGTCGGTCAGCAGTGCTTCGAACGCAGCCACCGCCCGTCGGTGGTTCCCGACGAGGCCGTACGAGAAGGCGAGGCTTGTACGAGCGGTAAGGACCGCGGGTGCTCCGAACCGAGTACCCGCTCACAGTCGGCCACCAGCGCCTCGCCGACCGCCACGGCCTCCCGCGTGTTGCCGGTGTCCCAGTACGCGTAGACCAATCGTATGCGCGTCGCGAGGGCCGAGGGGTGGTCGGAGTTCAGAATTCGAGTTTCGTCCGCGACGAGGCGTTCCATGTCCCGGACCGCCTGCCGGCTGTCCCCAGCCAGACGGCGGGCGTCCGCCAGGGCTCGCCGGGAGCGCAGCGTCTGGGGATGTTCCGGGGTCCTCGACCCGGGTGAACTCCCCAACGAGCAACTCGTAGAGCTCAACCGCCTTTCGGTGATCGCCCGACTCTTGGTAGACGAAGGCAAGGTCGTCCCTGGCGTCGAGCGTCTCGGGGTGATCGGGACCCAATACCTTGAAGCAGTTGTCCACCAGCGCCTCGGCATACGCCCGGGCCGCCTGCGGTCCTTGCGCGGCGAGTCGCGCGTAGAGGAGGGCACTGCGACTATTCAATGTGTCGGGGTGGCCTCACCCTGTACCCGGGCCCGGTCTTGGACCACGTCCTGCCATTGCTCGAACGCCCCGACTTCGTCCCCGGCTGACTTGTGGGCGTCCGCGAGCCAGCCTCTGCTGGTGAGGGTATCGGGGTGATCAGAACCGAGGACACGCTGGCGATCGGCTACCGCTTGGGCGTACATGCGCAGCGCGGTGCGATGGTGGCCAGCCTGGAGGTGAGCGAAGGCGAGGTTGTTGCGGCTGGCGAGCGTATCCGGATGGTCGCCGCCCAGGACCCGGGAGCGATCCCTGACCACGGCCTCGAAGTCCTCGACGGCCGCCGTATGCTGGCCGGCCCTCTGCCGCGCGTAGGCGAGGGCATTGCGGCTGGAGAGGGTGGCGTGGTCGTCAGGTCCGAGTGCATCGGCCCGCTCGGCTGCGACGATCGCGTACTCGTCCACGGCGCGCAGCGTGTCCCCTGCCTTGCGGTAGGCATAAGCGAGTCCGTCCCGGGTGGTCAGAGTGGCGCTGTGCAGTGGTCCCTGGAAGCGCGAGCGGCTCGCCACACGTCCTCGCGCAGCCTGACCGCCTCCGCAGGGTCCCCAGCTTTGCTGTGGGCGTCCGCAAGGGCATCCTTGCTGTCCAGCGTCTCGTCAGCTTCGACTCCGAGTAGCTGAGTCTGCCCATCGACGACGGCTTTCAGTAGCGGCAGCGCGAGCACCCTGTGCTCGCGGCCGATCAAATCGTGTGCAGCCCGGCGGTAGAGGGCGATATTTCCGGGACTGCCTCGTCGGAGGGCTGTTCGGTATCCGCGAGCGCCTGGACGTGGCGCAGGCCAGCCATCCAGAGCCGTTCGTCGCTCCCGGCCACACTAGTGGATGAGCCAGTGTCGACAAAGCTGCAGGCCATCAGGCGTCTTGCCTGGGCCCGGTATGCGGCAGCCCCCAACTCTGCCCGTAGCGCCGTCCGTAGCAGCCGGTGGACCGCAACGGAACCCTCCCCCAGCGTGACGAGGTTGTAGCCGGACAGAACCTCCAGCGCCTCGCCCACATTGTGCCCCGCGTCGCCGAGAGGCCGCAGCAGGTCGGTGGGGAAGGGCTCCGGCGCGTACCAGACCAGCATGTTCAACAGATCGACCGCGAACTCGTGCCTGCGGCGGATGGCCGGAAGGCTCATCTGCCAGATCCGGCGGATCGTTCCAGCCGCAGTCTCGTCTACCGCGCCAGAGACCCACACGGCATCGGGTGTCTGCCCGAGCTGCGCCCGGTACTCCTCGAACGTGAGGCCGGTCTGGTGGAGGTACGCCGCCGCCTGCGCCAGTGCCAGCGGCAGCCGCCCCAGGTCAGCCGCGAGCCATGTCGCCTGCTTTCGTTCCTCGCTGTGGGCACTGCGGTTTGGGAGGGCGACCCGGCAGAGTAGGTCAGCCGCCGGCTCGGGATCGAGTACATCGAGGCAGATTGTCTGGGTTTCGGAATGCCACCCATCGGCCTTGCGGGTCGTGACCAACTGGTGACCGCGTCCGAGTAAACGGCTGATGCGGGGGTTGAGGACGACCGGGTCCTCGGCGTTGTCGTAGATGATCAACCAGCGGCCGCGGTGCTCGTGCAGCCACCTCAGGGCCCACTCGGTACGGACATCAGACGGAGCGGCCAGCGCCCACGCGGGATGCAAGTACCCCGCCAGATCGCCCAAGGCGGCATCGATTTGTTCGTCGGACTCGGCTGGCACCCACCAGATCACCTGATAGTCGGCGGCCCGGCTCTTGGCATACTGCAGCGCCAGCGAGGTCTTTCCCACGCCGCCGAGCCCGCGCAGCGTGTCTGCCTGGCAGATGACGCCCGCACCAGCGGCGAGTGCTCGGCTGACCTGCGCCAATTCGTCGGCCCGGCCGACCAGATCGTGCCTCGCCGCTCCCGGGAGGTTGGTGAGGGGTTCGGCAGGAACGACATCGGCGATAGCCGAGGCCGCCTCTAACGGGATGACAGTGGCGTGCTGCTCTGTGTGTGGATTCCCTCCCGAGTACGTGGTCTGGGGAAGCGCCGCCGTCCACCAGGCCGGCGTTGCCTATGTCACTCAGGCCGCGCCACGCACTGATCTCCTCAATGATGTCCATCTCAGCAGGTACGCCTGGACTCTAACCAGGCCCGTAACCCGGTTTCCGGCACTCCACTCACCACTACAACCCCCCGAGCCAAGAGCCCGCTCGCCACCTGATGTGATGTCAACTGTACGGTCTCGACAGGTTAGTTGTCATGCGACTCGTCGGGAATGCGGGCTCTCCCGGCCTGACCGAGTCATCGATCTGGACGCGTACCGGCCCCGGTCCGCACCCGATCTGGCCAAGCACGACACCTCGCCCGACGGCCCGTGGTCATCTGGTACTGAGCCGTTGTCCAGACCACACCTGCTGCTCAGCATCCCTTCTCAGAAGTCCCTGGAGTGGTGATGATCGACGCTTCGTACGTCCCGGGTGAAGGTGTTCTCTCTGCCGGACACCGTCCAGCTGGATCGGTACGCCGTCGACAAGCTCCACCACCTGGATGCCCCGGCTCTTGTACCTCTCAGCCTCATCGACCCTGGATGGCCTTCGAACGAGTGGAAGACCCCAGGCGGCCACGTCTGGGCCTACCGTGGCTACACGACCAGCTCGCCGCCGCACTGCAGTCGTTTGTGCCGTTCATCCGGAGTACCGATGAGTTCGCCGGGATCGTCCTGGACAAGTGGCTCACCCTGATCCACATGCTCACCGAGCTCGTATCAGGACTCGGCACTCCTGGCGGCGCAGAGAGCCTTCTGCTGCCCCGCGGTATCAGTGACAACCTCCGTCACGCCCGCCTCGACGCTCCCGTGCAAAAGATGCGTCACCAGCATCTCGCCAACCGGATCCGCACCTCCCTGGCCCCGGAGATAGCGGACGGCCGCATCACGTTGAAGACCGCTACGAGCCGAGGCCAAAGCATCGTGGAGATGTTCACCGGCGGTCCGGCGCCCCGCTTCGGCTAGCAGCTCTAGTACTACAGCCGGTAGTTCACGTGACGTGATGGCTGTTGGCTCGTTGCTCCGTTCGTGGGACTGAAATTGCCGCCGGGTGCGGTGCCGACGGACGAGTTGGACGAGGCCGAGATTCGGTCGCTGGATGGGGAGTTGGAGGCGCTGTGCGCCTCGGTGGACGATGTGTTCGCGCGTCCGGCCTCCCGGGAGAACCTGCGGGCGATGGTGCGTGGGCTGTCAGCGAGGTCCCGCGCAAGAACCTGTGGCAGCTCGCGGAGGTTGCCGGCCACCCGAACCCGGACCGGTTGCAGGGCTTCCTGGCCAGGCTACTGGACTGCTGCCTACGATCACTCCCATAGCCGGGTCAGCGGCGTGCTCACGGTCGACATGCCAGCGCCCTGGACCTGGGCGAAGAGGACCCCGGTTCTCTGGCAAAGCTCCGATCCTGAATCCTTCGCGGCCCCCGTCCTCCCAGTCTGGTCGAGTGCGCAACTGCTCGATGCGCAAGTTCCAGTCGGCGGCTCGCCTCTCCCACACTGCGCTCGGATTGCCCGAGCACTGGCCGGCCGGCGATGCCTTCCCTCGACGACACCAGGGCAACTGAGCCTGACCGCACCAGCGTTATCGCCCCGAGCCCAGGATTGCGGTGCGGGCTGCCCAGGCGAGGGCGCTTTGGGTGCGGAGGGACAGGCCGAGGCGGTTCCAGTGGAAGATCACGTGGTAGCTGAGGACTTGGCGTAACCCGCGGTCGAGGGTTCCCGCTTGGACGGCGGGGAGAGGGCTTGGCCGGTGTGGCGGAAGGCTGCGGCCCATGCGGCGACCGGGGCCAAGGGGCCGCCGGGGCCCAGCAGGGCGTCGGTGTCGGCCAGGAGCAGGGCGCGGATCTCGGTTGCTCTCGCATCGAGGGCTTCGCGTCGGGATGTCAGCCGACCCTGGAGCGGTGTTCGGTGGTGATGATGTGGTGCCAGACGTCGCCCTGTTCGTACCATTCGAGGCCGGCGGCGCGCATCAGGGTCGTGCACAGGAGAATGGACAGCTCTCGGGGGCCGAGGGGAGGCTCTGATGGAAGGGCAGTTGCTGGATTTCGCGGCTGTCGGTGACGAAGAGGGTGTGTGCGGCCGTCATGCTGGCGGGGCCGCCGAAGGCGGCTGTTTCGGGTTCGTAGATGCCGGGCCACCAGCGGTGAAGGTGTCCGTTGGTGACGAGGCTGGTCGAGGCTGTCTCCGATGGGGGTCATGGTCTGCGAAGCCGGGGTTGAGGCGGAGACGTAGGCGCCAGCAGGGGTGTTTCTGGTGTACCACCAGCCGTCGAGGGTGCCGTTGGTTTCCGCGATGCGCAGCAGCGGCAGGACGTGGGTGGTGAAGGTGCGGTCGGCGGTCTGCCAGTCCGTGAAGTGGAGGTAGACGTGCCACCACTCGCGTTGTAGCCGCGTGATGGGTAAGGGCTTTGCGGCCCGCTTGTTGGAAGACCAGGAGGGCGTCGGAGAGGTTCGCCGGGTCCATGCGGGCCTCGGCGGCGGCTTCGGTGAGCGGCTGGCCGGCAAACACGGCCAGGACAGCGCGTTCCGTGGGGCCGGGTACGGGCTGCATCAGTTGATCAAGAGACATGCGTCCCATCCGGTGCTCGGGGGTTGCTGGGCAGCGAGGGTGGACAGGGCGAGCGCGGTGCCGGCGGCGCCGTTCAGGAAGCCGGGTGCGGATGCGGGGTTGAGCCGGGCATGGTCGAGGAGCGCGTCCCCGAGCGTGGGGAGCAGTTCGCGTAGGCGGTGGTCGAGGGCGTCGGCGGCGGCGCGGCGGGCGGTCTGGTAGATGCCCGCCCAGCCGTGGCAGAGTCCGGCGTCGGTGACTTTGGCCAGTTGGGCGGGATCGCTCAAGGCCCGGTAGAGGGCGTCCTCGTAGAACGTCTGAAGGCCGGTGTCGCGCAGAGCGATGCCGGCGAGCTGCCCGGCCCGCGCGATGCCGGCGGTTCCGTAGCACCAGCTCGGGCGGGCGTCGTGGGGTCGGTGCGGGCGAGGCGTGTTCGAGGTCGTGGCGCGAGAGGTGTTCGGGCCACCACGGGCCTGGTGTCGGTGTCCTGTCGCCAGGTGTCGAGGTGGTCGCAGATGGTCCTGATGGCATCGCGGTGGCCGTGGACTGCGATGCCGCGTCGCAGCGTCTGGGCGAGCAGCAGGAGCGGGCCGGTGATGCCGTGGGCGGCGCCGAGGTTGGCGTGTCCGCCGGGGAAGTGCGGGGAGTGGCCTCGTTGCGGGTCGTGGCGGACCCACCAGCCGGGCAGGCCGCGGCCTCCCGGGCGGAGCGGTCGGGTCAGCGCGACGAGGTAGCGGAGGATGCGTTCGAGGGCTCCGGCCTCGGGGCTGGTGCGCAGCAGGTAGGCGCCGATGCCGGTCAGGCCGTAGAAGATGTCGTACTCGGCGAAGGTCGCCAGGTCGCCGCAGTGGATGCGGGCCAGGGCGGCGTCGGTACGGCGGTGGGCGAGCGCGAGGACGTGCTGGTGCACGGTGTGCCGGGCCTGGGCGTAGAGGCGGTCGAACTCGGCGGGCGGCGTGCTGAGCAGGAAGCCGATGGCCGGTGCGCCGAGGAAGAGGCCGGTGGTGTCGGCGGCGCTGACCTGCCCGGAGACTGCGGCGGTGATCCAGCGGTGGGCGGCCCGCCAGGGCTGGGCGTGGCGGCGCGCGGCCTCGACGTGGAGCAGGGCCGTTCCGGCTGCCCGTCGGCGAGGGACTGTACGGCCCAGGGCTCGTCCGGGTGAGGGGGCGCGCGGTTCGGCCAGGTCGCGGGCGGCCTGGAGCACAGTCTCGGTTGCGCTGGTGGTGGCCGCGGTCATCGGACTGCCTTCTGCTGGCGCAGGGCCGCCGTGCGGGCGAGGCGGAGGGTGAGTGCTTCGGCGGTGGGGTCTACGCCCAACGCCCGGACGTGGTGCTGGTGAAGCAGCGACCGGGCGGCCCGGAGCGGGTCGGCGCCGGCCAGGTGGAGTTGGTAGGCGTCGAGCGCGGCGGCGCGGGCCTGCCAGGCTCGGGTGACGGCGTCGCCTCCGGGCAGCACGCCCAGGTGTCTCGGCCGCCGGGGGAGGTGAGGTCGAACACCTGGTTGCGCAGGCGGGGGTCCAGGCGGCCGGTGGTCTGTGGCAGCCGTTGGACGAGCCAGTCCGTGCCTTGTGTCTCGGAGGGGGCGAGGTGCTGGAGCGAGGTCGAGGGCGCTGGCTGCGGCGAGGGCCTGCGGGGTGACGGTGTCGGTCTGGTCGGTGAAACGAATCTGCGCGAGGGCAGCGGCGGAGTCGGCGGCGAACACGCGGTGCGCGGCGTCCATGGCGTCTCCGTGCCCGAACCGGCCGGTCTGTGGCCGGTAGTCGGCCAGGGTCAGACCAGCTGCGAGGCCGGTGCGGTGGAGGTGCACCGGCCCAGTCGTTGAACGTGCTCGGCCGCCGCTGCGTAGGTGCCGTGCGCGCAGGTGGAGCACGAGGTCGAGGTACTGGTCGGCGTCCGGGCGGGCCGTCTCGCGGTGCCGGGTGAACCACCACATCGGCAGGCGTCGCCGAGCTCCGTGAGTAGGGCGGGCAGGTGATGGGTCAGGATCTCGTCGTAGCGGCCGGGGTGGGCGTGCAGCCGGGCGTACAGCACGCTGCCGGCGCCGGGAAGGTGCAGCCGCGCCGGTTCGGCGCCGACGGCCGGGGCACGAGCCGCTTACCTCGGCGTGCGGAGTCGGCTCGGTGTTCCGGAGGGAGACCCAGACCTCGTGTGCGCGGCCGATCCAGCCGTGCGCGCCGTCGGCGGGCGCCTCGCGCAGTTCCAGGCGCCCGTTCTGGTCGAGGTGGGAACGCAGCCGGCGGCGGTGCACCGGATGGGTCAGGTCCAGTGGAAGGCGCTGGTCGTGCTCGATCATGCTGACGGTGTCCGGGACGTGCAGTCGGCCGCGCCATGCGATGAACGCCTGGTCCCAGTGCTCCTGGTCTGCGGCGCGGGCAGGGAGTTCTTCGGCCGTGAGCAGCCAGCGGGCGGGGACGAGGATGGTGCGGCGGTAGCGGACTCGGGGCAGATACGGCAGGCGGGCTGCGGCCCGAAGTCGAACGGCTTGTAGGCGGCGTACCGGGCACTGGCGACCTCGGCGAGGAACCGGGCCAGCGCCGGGGTCTGGGTGGCGGCTTCCAGGGCGTGCAGGACCCGCACGTCCAGGCGGCGACCGGTGGAGCGCTGGACCAGGTAGAAGTGGCGGGCGTCGGCGGTGACGGCGATGTCGTCAAGACGGATCGTCTCGCCGCCGGCGGCCGGGTGCTCGCCCACGGCGATGACGTGGGACAGCAGCCGGGGCGTGCGGGTCACGTTCTCGTTGCGGCGTTTGCGGGGCGCGAAGCTGAGCTGCGCGGTGAGCTCGTCGGGGTCGGTGCGGTAGCCGGCGGCCAGGGCCTCTTGCTCGTCGGGGTCCAGCAGGTGGGCGAAACGTCCGGCCATGCTGCTGCCGGGCCGGGGAACGGCGGTGAGCACGATCTCGAAGGCCCCCCGCGCGAGGTCCGTGGCGGACGGCGCGTGGATCTCGAAGGCGGTCTCGACACGGGGGACGAAGTGCGGCTCGGCACCGGCGGCTTCCGCAAGGGCGTCGATCACCTTGTCGGTGAGGACGAGTTCGCTACGGCCCTGCATCAGCACGGGTTGCAGCAGCGCGAGCAGGGTCTCGTCCCGGTCGGTGAGGAGCTTGGGCGGTCGACCGCGTTCCGAGCCGAGGTACCCGGCTGGGAGTCCGAGCCCGCTGTCGGAGACCAGGTCCATTACGGGCACCAGGGCGCCGACGCCGTATCGGGCGCGGAAGCGGCGGTGGTAGTCGCGCCAGTGCTGGTAGCCGTAGGGCTGCGAAGTGGTGCGGTACAGCGCGGTGACGGCTGCCTGCACTTCTTCCAGGACTGCGGCGGGTATCTGCACGTCGCCGTCGAGGGCGGTGTCGATGACCAGGGGTGTCGGGGTGGCCTGGGACAGGGCGCGCATTCTCGGGGTGACGCGGTGCGGCCGGCTGCCGGGCGGTGATCTCGTCGCGTATCTCGTACAGCGCGGCCACCAGGTCGTGGAGGTCGGGGAGGGCGTCCGCAGACAGCCGCTCCAGTTCGGCACACAGGTGACCGAAGGCGTCCATGGTGGTCATCGGCGCCCACAGGCTGGTGAGGAGGATCTGCTGGCCGATCAGGTCGCGCAGGAGCCGGTCGATCTGGTCGGTGCCGGCCTGCGGGAAGAGCGTGTGCAGGTGCCCGTGCAAGTCGTCGTAGACGATCGGCTGGCGCGCGGCGTCGATCGCGGCGGCCACCGGGCGGGTGTTGCGCACGGATATCTCGATCGGGGCCATGAGCCGGGCGTAGGCGTCGGCCGGCGGTCCCGACGGCGACCAGACGGTCTCCGCGCTGACGGGCGGTGTTGTTGGCCACGAGAGGCAGCCGCCTCAGCAGAGCAGGGTTGGCCTGGAGGCGCAGGATGAGGTCGGTGACCCATTCGGCGTCCGCGCGCACCAGCACCCGGTGCTTCTCGCCCCACTGGGCGTGGGCCGAGTCTCCGACGGCCACGGCGGCGATGCCGGCGAACAGGCCGTGCGGGGTGGGGCGGTTCTGCCACCGCAGCAGGTAGGAGATCGTGGACAGCGCGGTTCGCCGGACCTGACGGGGCTGGGTCTGGCGCCCGTCCACGACGGCCTCGACCGCTTGGGAGAGCACGGGGGTGGCCGCGAGAGGGCGTCCCGGAACGTCCGGCTGCTGCCAGATTCGACGCAGCCACTCGCGGGTGGCCGCCGCATCGTCCAGGTTGAGCGTGGAGGGCAGGTCCGCGGGGCCGGGGCTGGTGGTTGCCCGCAGCATCGCGGGGCCCTGCCAGCGGTAGCTGACGGCCGATCGGGGGGCCATGGGGCATTCCCTTCCGGTACGGGCGCACGGGCGGGGCCGGTGGGCCGGGCCGGGCATGCGCCCGGCCCACCGGGTGGGGAGTGCCTGGGATCAGGCGGGGTCCTCCACGAAGGAGCTGCACGCGGAGGCGCCGTTGGAGCAGGTGCTGCCGCAGCCGTCGCCGGTGGAGCACTGGAGCTTGCCGAACGGGTGCGCGGCGACGACGACCTTCACGTCGAGCGGCGCGAAGTCGTCGTCCAGGGCCGTCGGCGCGGGCGGCCGGGGCCAGGGTGGCGCTGGTCATGGTGGTGCCCTTCCTACCGTTGCGGATGGTGCGGGAACCCTGGTCCGCGCTTACTGCGGCGCGGGCCAGGAGAGCGAGACCCGGCTGTGGACCTTGTCGATGACCCGGTCGCCGGGGACCTGGTCGTCGGGGGTGCCGGCCGGATAGACCCGGATGACCGGGCTGGGGCCGCCGCGGTGTTCGCCGGCCCAGTCGCGCAGGTGACCGGCGATGGTCTCGGCGAACGCGGCGGCGTCGGGGCCGAGGGCGTGCACGCCGAACTCGACGTGCTTGTTGTCCTCGGTGCGGCGGGTGGTGAGGTAGGCGAAGGTGCGGCCCTCCTCGTCCACGGCGGCCAGGGCGAAGCCCTTGTTCGCCGGGGCGACGATGCCGGAGTCGAGGTCAGGGTCCACGGCCATGATGCAGAAGCCGGGCAGGCCTGATGGCCAGGTGCATCTGGAGGGTGTCCATCAGTTCGCTGAGGCCGATGGTCACCCCGGTCCACGTCTCGAACCGCGGGAACGTGACGGCGTTGTCGAGCAGGCTCGGGTCGGAGGGCAGGCCGTCATCGAACCGCAGTCCGATCTCGGGGGTGCCGTTGACCAGCAGCAGCTCCTCGTTGTGGGCGGTGGAGCCCTGCATCGGCACGAAGCCGCAGATCTTCGCCGACTCACTCTCCAGGTGGTCGCCGACGCGGCAGCGCGACGGACCGCGTCAGGCCGCGCATCCGCAGCGGGACGCACCAGGCGCCCGCCGGGCTTGAGCTGGTGTGTTAACTGCACCATCGCATCTGATCATGAAGCGAGTTGATCTACGTTCTGAAGGAAGCTCCTGTTGCTAGACCTGCGCCACCAGCTGATCGAGGGCCGGGCCGACGTGCCCCGCATCGGCTCAGTGATCAAGATGGACACCATCCCCTGGTACGCCGTCGTAGGCCCTGACCAGACCCTCGTTGCCCCCGTCGTTCCGTACCTCCGCGGCCTGATACTGGACGACAACCGCCCGCTGACTGCGAAGAGCTACGCCCACGACCTGCTTCGTTGGCACCGGCTGCTGTGGTTCCTGGACGTCTCCTGGGACCGGGCGACCGAGGCGGACGCGTCCGCGCTGGTCGGATGGCTCCGAATAGCCCCGAACCCGCAGCGCCGCCGCAGCAACCCGGATGCGCCGCGGCCCGGCTCGGTCAACCCGCGAACCGGCAAGCCCTACCTCCGGGCGGGCTACGCGCCCTCGACGATCAACCACTGCCTGACCGTCGTCAGCAGCTTCTACGCCTACCACCGGCACTACAACCGTGGCCCACTGGTCAACCCGGTGCCGGAGTCGCTGGCCATGCGCCGGGCCTTGGCCCACCGGTCTCCGGACGGCGAGGTCCAACCGTTCCGCCGGGCACGGCTCCGCCAGAAGGTCCGCAAGTCCGATCCGCGCTCGATTCCGGACGCGATGTGGGACGAGTTCTTCGCCGCCTTGACCTGTGACCGGGACCGGGCTGCCGTCCTGCTCTACGTCTCCAGCGGCTCGCGGGCCAGCGAACTCCTCGGGGTGACCCCGGGCGACATCGACTGGCCCAGGCAGCTGATCTGGGTGGTCACCAAGGGCACGGACGACCGCGAGGCCGTCCCGGCCAGTCCGCAGGCCCTCACTGTGCTGGCCGCGTACCTCGACCACATCGGGCTGCCGCCGGCCGATCAGCCGGTCCTTCGCACCCGGCGGGGCCTGGACCGGCCGCTGACCTACTCGGCGATGCGGCGGGTGATCCAGCGGGTCAACGACAAACTCCGCACGAACTGGACGCTGCACGACCTGCGACACACCGCCGCGACCCGGATGGCGAACGACCCGAACCTCACGCTCGCCCAGGTCCGCGCGATCCTGCGACACACCGATCTGGCGACTACGGGCCGCTACTTGAACGCACGGGTCGAGGACCTCTTCGATGCCCTGCAGGCCCACTACAACCGGCCGCGGGTGCAGCGAACCTTCGTTGCCGGATACGACCCCGAGGACATCAAGGCGGTGTTCGGTGCCTAGCCGCACGACAGTCGACATCTACACGGTCCGCAACCGGCGGCAGGACTACGCCGACGCTCCGCGCCAACGAGAGGAGACAAGGTTCTCCACGGCCGAGGCCAAGGCGGCGCCGGCCCCACGGCCGGAGAGCCCGCCAGCGCCGTTCGGTGATCTGTCCACGGCCTCCGTGGCCGAGCTGCAGGAGCTGGTCACAGGAATCCTGAGGCCGCAGTCGAAATCGACAGCGCAAAAGTGCGGGGTCGGCACCCGGCTGCTCTTCGACCACCTGCTGACGCTGCCGGGGGCAACCTGGCAAGAGCGCTGGGAGGCCAGCGGCTTCAACGCCGAGGGCGCCGATCCGGTGAGCACCCTGGCCAGGCCAGGGATCCGGGGTGACGGGAACCAGCTGGTCACCGCGGCGAAGGTGGCCTTCTGCATGCGCATCATCCAGCCGTCTCTGTCGGGATTCCGTGCCCATTCGTTCTGCAACTACGCCGAACCGTTCGGCCGTATGCAGGAGGACCCCCTCCTGGATCGATTCTTCGAGACGGTCGACTCCCAGCCCCAGCTCACGGCAGTTCACCGGCATCGAGCGAAGTTCGACGTTGCCTGCGCGCTCACAACCCAGGGCATCGCCCTCCAGGACCTGACCCCCTCGGCGCTCTTGCACTACTCGCTGGAGAGCAAGCGACTGGGGCTGACCCAGGGATCCACGAAGGACAAGACACGGTTCGCGGCCCTGGGTGCCTGGGAAGTCCTACACACGATGGGGCACTTTCCGGAGGGGACGGCTCCGACCTTGCGCACCTTCATCTATCGAGGTCAAAGGAGTGTGGGGGAGCTCGTCGACTTCTACGGCGTTAAGCACGCAGGCGTCCGTCAGGTGCTGATCGACTACCTCGCCCGGAGACGTGCCGACACCGACTACATCACCCTCGAAGCCCTCGCTCGGCATCTCGCATGCCACTTCTGGGCGACGATTGAACGCATCAATCCAGGTCAGAGCGATTTCAAGATCAGCCAGGAACTCTACGACCAGTGGCGAGCGGAGATCACGTACTGGACGAAGGACAAGACGAAGATCCGCAAGGGCGTCGAAAAGGTGCTGCTGGCCGTCCGCGGCTTCTACATGGATCTTCAGAGCTGGTCCATCGGTGAGCCAGAACGGTGGGCAAGCTGGGTTGCTCCCTGCCCGATCATGCCGCGCGACCTGAAGGGCTTCGGAAAGCGCCGTCGGGACACCAACCGGCGCATGGCTGACCGCACCCGCGTTCGCCAGCCGCTGTTGCCCGTGCTCGTCCAGCACGTCGAATCCCGTTACGAACACCTGGCCAGCCTCCTCGAGGCCGCCCGGCCCCTCGCGCTGGGCACCGAATTCCGGCATGAAGGACGCCGCTACAGCCGCACCAACTCCGACAAGGACAGGAGATCGGCAAAGCAGCTGGCCAAGCCACCCGTCAGGATCGTCGACCACGGCACCGGCGACGTGGTCAATCTGACTCTCGCTGAAGACGCCGCCTTCTGGGAGTGGGCGGCAGTCGAGATCCTTCGCCACAGCGGAATCCGCATCGAAGAGCTCTGCGAACTGACCCACCTCAGTATCCGCCAGTACCAACGCCCCAACGGCGAGGTCATCGCCCTCTTGGTGATCGCTCCGTCCAAGAGCGAACGCGAGCGGGTCATCCCGATGTCCGCGGAACTCTTCCACGCAGTCGCCCAAGTCGTGCGCCGGCAGACCCGAGACGGCCGCGCGATTTCGCTCGTGACCCGCTACGACCCCGCAGAGAGGAGCTGGTCAGAGCCCATGCCATTCCTCCTCCAACGGCAGATCGGCACACTCCTCGGAGTGCTCGCCCCAGGAACCGTCGTCGAAATGCTCGCCAGAACCTGCCGAGAGATCAGCCAGACGAACAAGAGCTTCGCCGAGCTGAAGTTCACGCCCCACGACTTCCGCAGGCTCTTTGCAACCGAGGTCGTCAACGGAGGATTGCCCATCCACATCGGCGCAGCCCTGCTCGGCCACCTGAACTTGCAAACCACTCAGGGCTACGTCGCGGTCTTCGCCGAAGACATCGTCCAGCACTACCAGAAGTACCTGAACCGGCGCCGGACCCTGCGGCCCGAGGGCGAGTACGTCGATGTCACCGCCGAAGAGTGGGCCGAGTTCGAGGAGCACTTCGACAAGCGCAAGGTCGAGCTCGGGAACTGTGCTCGGCCTTATGGATCACCTTGCCAGCATGAGCACGCCTGTATTCGATGCCCGATGCTGCAGGTCAACCCGAAGATGCTGCCGCGGCTGGCCGAGATCGAGAAGGACCTGGTCCTCCGCCGCAAGCGGGCCGAGGAGGAGCAGTGGCTCGGCGAGATCGAGGGCATCGACATGACGTTGACCTTCGTCCGGACCAAGCAAGCCGACGCCGCGAGACTCACGCAACGATCACCCGTCGCCCTCGGCATCCCGACCACCCGCCCGCCATCCGCATGACCATCCTGATCGGATCAGAGGTTCCGACGGAGCCTGCCTAGCCGCCCGGCCCTTCCTGCCCTACCAGGAAGGGCCGGGTTCCGGCATTGGGGTGATCACCGAGACCATGGGCGTCTCGCTTGACTTAGTGCAGAGAAGTTCGATCCACGCCGGTGGGATGTCAGCGGCCTGCACCGTGACGATGATGCGGTCGTACGGGCTGAACTCGGACATGCCGTACTCGCCGTCGGCGGTGACGACCCGCACCTGCCGGTCATAGCCGGTTTCCGCCAGGAACTTCTCGGCCCGCGTCGTGACCTCGCGATCGATGTCCAGGCTGACAACCAGACCATCCACGCCGACGATCTCAGCGAGGTACGCGGCGTTGACGCCACCGGAGCCGATCTCCAGCACGCGCATCCCGGGCCGGATGTCCGCCTGCTCGATCTGCATGGCTTGCACGCGGGCAGCGGACACCGAGCTGATGTCCACGCCGTCGAGGTCCCTTTTCGTGATCGTGGCCTGTTCCGCCCGGTACGTCTTGGCCATGTCCTCGTCAGGTGCCGCCAGGTGCCGGGGGATCTTGCGAAATGCGGCCAGGACGTGCGGACTCCGAGCGGCGCCCAGCTCGACGAGCTGCCTGACCATCTCGTCGCGCAACTGTGCGTCGGCAGGGTTTTGGGATTGATCTGTGTTCACTTCAGGGACGTTAGTCATTGGGCTCCTCGTTCTCGATCTTGCTCGCCGACCCGACCGTGGGTTGCGCCGACCACGACAGGTTGGTGGTCTCGCACCGCTCGGTGGTCCGGGCTCTGCCTCCAGACCACCGAGCGGTCGTCCGTGTGTCTGCCGCGCCGAGCACAAGGCAGGCCAAGGGGCCGCGCAGGTCGTACCGGACGACGCTGCTCCACCCGTAGCTGAGGTCTGCGATCTCGCGTTCGGTCATGCCTCCGGGGTGTGTCGCGCGCTCGTCCACTACTGGGATGACGAGATACAGCCGCCCTCCAGGCCTTAGCCAGTGATCGCGGACGTGTCGGACCCACCCGTACGGCTGGTCGAGGAAGGGCAGCGCCAGTCGGCACGCCACAAGGTCGATGCCGCGCTGCGGCAGTCCAGGCGGATCACCACGATCCAGGTCGTGGCGCAGGTATCTCACCCCGGGCAGCGGTGTGCGGCGGGCGGCCGTCAGCGGTGCGTCAGCGAAGTCGATGCCCGTGACGTCGTATCCGAAGCGGTGCAGCTGCCGGGCGAATACGCCGCTCCCACAACCCGCGTCGACGGCGACCCGGCCTCGGCGGCCAGAGCAGTGGCGCATGAAGTGCATCAGTTCGGTGTCGGTGATCACCCGGGATGACTGGCTCTTCTGCTCCCCCGCGTTCCAGAACCCAACGGACCGGGTGGCGGCGGCGGTCATGCCGCACTCCCCATCACATGGGACGTCGCGCATGCATCGTCGCAGGACTGACTGGTTTCCGGCTCGCAGATGTGACGGCGTCGCAGTGCTTCACGCGCTATGGCGAAAGGTGGCAGGCCGACGCTGGAGCGGCGCGCATCGAGGAGCTCCGGATCTCGAACCGGCAGGAGCTCCACACCGTTCCGTCCGATCCGGTACTGCGTACCGTAGGTCTGCGCAGTACCGACATTGATGCTGCACCGGTCGTACAGATGCGCCCACTGCTGGCTGGTCGCCTCCCCGCGTTCCAGGGCAGTGGCGACCAGCCGGAGAACCAAGCGCTGGAAATCCGGGACGTGATCCGCATGCAGGGCGATCTGCCAAGCCGCTTCGGCGGCCTCCTCGCCAACCAGGCTCCGTCCGGGCCATCCGTGATCTGCTATGACTCGCTGGAGAACTTGGGCGTTGACATTCTCGTTGTGTCGGCCCATGCCGATTTCGGTATCACTGAGCTGTGCTCGGGCGAGCTTGTTCCGGTATTCGCTTGCCTTTTCGGCACGGGCACAAAGGTCTCGGGCGATGTCCGGCCGTTGAGGTGTGGTTGTCATGATCAGGCTCCATGCTGGAGGGCCGTCACCCATAGCTGCGCGGCGCGGCCGGGGTAGGGCGCAGTGATCCTCAAGGTTTCGAGGAGTATGTGCCTGAGTCCGATGTGGACCTGGTCGCACTCGTAGGGCCGTGGCAGCAGCTGGTTCATGCTGATGACCTGCTCGGGGCAGGATCGGGCTCGTCGAGCGTCAGGAGCGGTTCGTCGTCAACGACGGCAAGCTGATCCAGCAGCTCCAGAGTCGCCAGCGCCAGCCGTCGCGAGCGCGTACGGTCGACCACGTGTCGAGTCCGAAGGCAATCAGCTCGGCTGATCGCATCGGAAAGTTCGGGGCTGGGTACACCGCCGGCGCGCTGGTGAGCGATGTTCACGAGCTGACCCAGCATGCGGGCCATGCGCTCAGCACAGCGGATCTCTTCCGCCGACTCATCGCTGAGTGCCGTGTCGGTTTTCCGATGAATGATGTTCACCAGCTGCCCCAGGTATCGGGCCAGTTCGGGGTCTGACGGGTATGCGTGCTCAATGACAGAGGTGCCCCGACGGCGAGGATCTCCTCCAGCTCGTCGGTCAGGTCGTCGTTGATGAAGGTCTCGTGCAGCCTGGTCAGCAGGCTCTGCATGGTCTCGACGCTGGTGTCGGCCCGCCCGGTGGAGAGAGACAGCGCAGTGTTCATGCTGCGGCCCCTTCGCTGGAGGCCCAGAGCTCGATCCACACGTCCTTGCCGCTGACCGTCGGAACGGCACCCCAGGCGTCGGCGGTCTTGCTGAGCAGGAACATCCCGCGCCCACTCTCCGTGCACCAGTCCGGCTCGCGAACGAGGGGAAGCCTCGGGCTGTCGTCACTTACCACGATGCGGAGACCGGACGGGGAGGACTGGATGAGAAGGACGCAGTCGTTGGAGTCCGCGTGCCGGCACACATTGGAGAGCATTTCCGTCACACACATGGTCGCCGGATCGATTAATTCGCTCCAGCCGCACAGCCGCACGAACGCAGTGACGGTCCGGCGGATAGGCCCGAGGTGCTTCGGATCAGCGGTCAACTTCCGTCTGTATTGCTGTGTGCCTGCCTCTGCCATGAGAGTCATGGCTCCTCCATCACCCTTGGTGCCGAGTCCCCGGCGGACCGGCCCACGTCGCCCCAGTGCAGCTTCGAACGCGGGACGTCGAGGAGAGACCAAGAGTTCCGCCGCTGCGCGAACGGCGCCATGTCACGGCGAGTGCCGTCTCAGCCACAGCTGGGTGGCGCAGGTATCACCGACATGTCATCTGCGTCCCACATACGCCCATGACCTCTACGGCTGGGGAACGTTGGGCAATAGTGACTGTGGAATCGCCAGGCTCTATGGGCCCGCGTGATCAGACCGACTGGGAGGGATACATCGGCGATGGAGGCACGAACACTGCTCCAAGTGCTGGTTCGGGACCGGGAATGGACGTATGACTTGTTCAGACGGGCCTATGAGAAAGCCGCCCGCGAGCTGGCAGCAGCAGCCGATGACCGGCCCTCCAACGCGACGGTGGAGGAACAGACGTTCCGTCGATGGACCTCGGGCCGCGTAAAGAGCCTCCCGAACCAGCCGGCACCACGGGTCCTGGAGCACATGTTCGGGTACACCGCACGACAGCTCCTGAGCCCGCCGACCGAACTGCCTCCGGCCTCGCACGGAAACCATGTACTTGCGATCGACGAAAGTGATCTCGCGATGACTGCACGGGATGCCGCCGCGCATGCCGGCGATGCCGCTTCCCTCAATGTGCCGGACATGACGCTCGACCAGCTGGACGACGACGTCGTGACCCTCGCCCGCGACTACAACCGCACATCGCCGATCGAGGTGTATCGACGTGCGAAGGAGCTACTGGAGATCGCCCAGTCGCTGCTGGAAAGGACCCAAGTACCACGTCAGCGGACACGCGGGTATCTCGCGGCCGGCCAGGCTGCGGCCCTTCTCTCCGCCATCTGCTTCGATCTGGGATCCCTCCCCACAGCCGTGTCACTGTCCCGGACTGCGGCACTCTACGGACAGGTCATCGAACACGGTCCTCTCCAGGCATACGCCCACGGCGCGCTCGCCTTCCTGGCGTTCTGGGGCGGCCGTCCTTCAGAGGCCGTACGACTCGTCCACACGGCACAACAATTCGGGGGACTCGGCGATACCGCCCGTACCCGCCTGTCCGTCATCGAGGGGCGCGCATACGGACACCTGGGAAACCGACCCGCAGCGGAGCGTGCCGTGCGCAACGCTCTTGAGCTGAGCACCGGGACACGGGACGATCTTCACGACGACGTCGGCGGCGAGTTCGGGTTCCCGAGCGACCGAGTGGCCATGAGCAACGCCACGACCTACCTCCTGCTGGGCGACGCCGAAGGCGCCGAGACAGCGGCGAGCAGTGCCCTCCGTCTCGTCGGCACGAAGCCCGAGGGCCAGCGCCCCTTGCTCATCTCGACCCAGGCCTCGGTGGATCTCGCCCGTGCCCGGCTGCTACGCGGCGAACTCGATGGCGTCCACGCTGCCCTGGTGTCTGTCTTCGACGTGCCTACCGAATGGCGAGTCGCCGGAACGCTGGAGCGCATGGCTGCGGTGCGGTCCGGGCTCTGCAATCCCGACTTCAGTGGTGCGGCCGAGGCAACCACGCTCGGTGAACGCATCGAAGAGTTCAGTGCGGCAGCAGCGGCGCACAAACTCGGAGCCACAGCACCCTTGGCCATCGAGAGCTGATCCTCAGCTGCCCAGTTTCGCCAGGATCTCTGCTTCCCTCTCCATCGAAATGCCGTGCTCGGCGGAACGGGGATGCGCAACCGGCGTACCACCGGACTGCAGCCACTCCCACGTATCAGCGACCGTCTCCGCCAGCGGGCGGCACCGCAGCCCGGCCGCTTGCGCTCCCGTCGAGTCGATCCTCCACACGCCGGCATGGGTGCGCCACAGAGGCAACTCTGTCCACTGCTGTACACCGTGCTCGATCAGAAGGTCATCAAGTGCCCAAACAAGGCGGCCAGCCGTCCCCGTCACTTCCAGGCATGCAGCGAGGAACCCGCTCATCGTCTCGTGGCCGATGGGCGCCGTCACATTGAAGGCACCCCCGTTGGAGGATGCTGCCTGGTCGAGCGCGAATGCAGCCACGTCCCGAACATCGACGGGCTGAATCGTCCTGCCCGGGTCGCCCGGGGCGAGAATGTGGCCACCCTTCTCTGCGCGCCGCAGCCACCACGGAAGACGGCCCACATACTCTCCCGGCCCCAAAATCACACCGGGACGGAGAATCGACACACGCCCTGTACCGAAGGCAGCCAACGACGCCCGCTCGGCTCCTGCCTTCTGCCGCCCGTAGTACCAGTCCGGACCGTCCCAGTTCGCAGGGAGACGACCGTAGTCAGCATCGGCATCAGGAGGTCCGTCGAGAACCTCTGACGATTCCGTCAATGGCTCACTCGGCCATCCACGGTATGCATTGACCGTGGAGACATAGACGTACTTGCCCGCTACGGGCTCCAGATTCCTGGCTCCGGCCAGCACGTCCCGGGGTGCAAGTTCTGAGGCCGACGTGTCGAGCACGGCATCCCACGGCCCATGTTGCGCGAGCCGCACCAGGTCTTCTTCTACCGTGCGGTCTCCGTGAATCTCACGCGTTCCCTGCGGAGCGGCACCGGACTTTCCCCTGTTGAAGGCTGATACTTCCCATCCACGATCAAGAGCCGCCTGCGCAACGGCTCGTCCCAGAAACCACGTCCCACCGAGCACAAGAATCTTCATGGCTTGATCCTGCCCGCTGACCTGCGACCGCGCTACGAGATCCGGGGTGGATCTCTGGACCCGTGTGGTCCATGAGGTATTCAAGAGGCGCTCAGCGTATGTCTCGGGCGTCGCCGTGTGAGGGCAGGAACGGCTGGAGGTGCCAAAGCTGATGCAGAACGAGCGTTTTCCAACCTGCCGGTGAGGTTGGGTAGTTGGGCTGACGGACAAGTGAAGCCCCTGGTAGATGGGTTTTCGACCAAGAAATCCGCCTCCACCAGAGGCTTCGTGTGGCTTGTCCACCCGTCGGGCGTCGACGTGTCCATTCTGCGCCTGGTCGCGGCCCTGAAGAAGAGGAACGCCCGAGTACCAGGCGTGGCAGCGGTTGTTCGAGGCAGGTTCCCATGAGCAGGATTTCCGGACACGGCCCGCTGTCATGGCACGGACAGTCTTCACCGCGGCGTTGACCGGAGCGGTGGACCAAGCCTCTGGGGCGCGTGCCACCCGGCGGCTGGATTTGCCTGGGCATCCTCAGGATCTGCTGGTCGATCACCGGTTCTGCTACCCGCCAGCTGACCGCGAATTGGGCTTGGAACCGCTCTACCCCGACCGGCTCGCTGAGGACTTCAATCGCGCTGTTCATCCCGGGCCATGCCATCAGCGCCTACGATCCCGAACCCTGAGCCAAGAACGTTCCGGCCTCATTGTTGACCAGCTCCGAGGCGGCAGAGGGGAAACCTTCGACAGACAGTCGTTGCTCGCGTGATGATCTTCCTTGCATCAGCCGCGGAACGATGGCCACACGTTGACGCGAAGGCCTGGCGGTTCGCTGGACGGCATGCTCACCGAGCGTCCTGATCGACGTCACGGCTCTGGTGCTCGTGCTCGAGCACACTGTTCGAAGAGGCCAGAAGATGAGCCCTCCCCCTCCCCCGGAAACAGAAGCCAGGACCGGACCGGCCCCGCGACCGGGTTCATGGCATTGCGTGAGAGGTTGCCGCGACGCCTCCGCGCCGGTTCACTCCTTACAGACAGGACCGAATAGCCCTCCATCACTGGGCAAACCAGCAAATGATTGTCACACCTAGAGCACGGGAAGCATTACATCCTCCTGTCGATCCGCCGCTTCACAGGAATGCGTGAACCCTCTAAATAGCCAACTGGTAGGAGGCAACCGAGGCCCCGTACCGGAGAATCTGGACTGTTGGTTGAGCGACAGCCACCTCGATCCCTGATCGAGTCCGTGTAACACTACGTTGAAGCCGGAGCCTCATTTCCAACGGCCCGTCCCTCAACCTGCTATCCCGTGTGATTTTGCGAAGCCAAAGACACAAGCCCCACGAAGCCTGCCGCATGAAGATGGGACCAACGGCAGGTGCAGAGAGAAAGGTGAACAGGCACTCCACTTGCGGAGCTTCCCTACGACCCATGCGGATGATCGCCTCACGACAGATCATTCCGAAGTGGCAGCCGCAAAGGCACTCACGATTTCCGTTTCGCATCACTTCACCACTCTCACGGCAAAGACACTGCTGGCCCGTTCCTTCCAGGCGAGCCAGTCCGTCAACAAGGGAAGCAGGGTCTTCTACTCGTATCTCAACCTCATCAGCCAGGACAGTCCGTACGAGCCCGCACGAACCTGGAGGCCCGTCACGCCGCCGTGCGGGGAGGGCCTCGGCGATCGCCTCGTCGACCAACCGGTCTCGCGACGTGATCGCCCATATCGCGCCAGAAGTCGTGCGATCGATTCGCAGCTCTGCCACCGCATCTTCACGCATTTGACCCTCGCTCATCCCAGCCACTTCACGCGCCTTTCCGGTCTGCTGCCGTACGGAAAATGTGCCACCGATAAGCGACTTGCACAGGCCGGGATTACGCGATAAAGAGCTCGCGTGAGTGATCGCCCACCGACGCATCACCCACGCGAGTCGTTCCCTACAGAATGTCCGTCGGATTGCGCTCGGGGCCGTGCATGAAACCGGGCACCCAGCGAACCGGTGCGCTGGCTGGGAAGAGGGTTACCCGGACGCCGAAGTCGAGCAAAATCTCCTTGCGGGCCTGTACGTCTTGAGCGCCGAACCAACGGTCTGCGACCGTCTCACCTGTCGGCCGCCGGACCATGCCGGGTACCCGCTGGGGCTCGGCCTCAAGGGCTGCCAGCTCGCGCCCCAGTGCCGCGTACCGATCCCGGAACCAAGCAGCGTCGTCCGGTGAGTCGTAAAGCCCGGCCTCGCGGTCGGCCCGAAGTCGCTCGCGGCTGGCCCGTGTCTCCGCTATCCGCTCCGGGATACCGTTTCCCGGGTCGTACACCGTCTCGTAGATCAGCCCATCGCCCAGTTCACGAAGAAACCATTCCTCAACGTACGAGTCGAGAAGGTGCGTGTAGATGAGCGGTGCAGGACGGCAGTGCTGGGCGTGGCGCCACCCCTTGTTCCGGGCTGTACACGTATAGCGCGGAGGTACATCCCTCGACGTCTGGGTGTACAAGCGCGTGTGGCACGTTCCGCACAGGGCGACATACGTCAGAAGGTACTCACGGTTCGAGCGACGCGTCCAAGAAGCCTTCCGGTCGAGTACAGCCTTCTTCAGTCCCTCATGCGTCGCCCGGTCCCACAGCCCATCGCAGAGCCGTATGAGGTTGCCGTCCCTCCCAAGCACCGGTTTGTTCCGGTGCATCAGGTAGCCGAGCGTGGCCTCCGACAGGAGGATGTTCTTGAGGCTCTGTGGGGACCATGGCCGGCCTCCGGCCGACTTGCCGTACATCACGGCCAAGTGGTCTGCGGGAGACAACTCTCCAGCACGGTTGAGGCGGGCAGCCTCGCTGCTGGGGGTGACATTGTCGGGGTCGGCCAGGATGCGACGGGCGACCTCGCGTATCACCTCACAGGCGTGCGGGTGGAGTTCGACATGGTCGATCTTGCCTCCCATCACCTTCCGCACGTACTGGAAGCCGTAGGACGGCTTGCCTTTGGGGCGGCCAGCCGCACGGGTCTTGATCGTCGCATCGCGGTTCCTGCGCTGAATTGCGCGGAGTTCCATCTGCGCACCCCACGCCTCCATGGTGAAGCGGTTCTCATCCGCGGGGTCGTCCAGTTCCCAGGCGCCGTCATGACCGTACGTGACGAGCATCTTCTTCTCGTCCCGCATCTTGTACCCGGTGTTCAGACAATCGACAACATTGCGGCCGAGCCGGTCCACCGCCGCAGCGACCAGACCGTCGTAGGGCCCCCTCTCGTCGCGGAGCCAGGGACCGAGCTTCGGGCGGGTCATGGGGTCGGTGGCGCCCGAGACCTCCCAGTCGTCGGCCCAGCCGATGATGTGCGCGCCGACGGAAGCAGCGGCGGTAAGTACGTTCTCCCGCTGGCGTTCGGGGGACGACGTTGCCAGCTTCACGCGCGACAGCCGCCGCACTCCGAGCAGGCACTTACCGCATCCGTCATAGGGGCGTTCGATCACGCTGAGGTCCGTACCGTGCAAGTTTCTCTCCGTTCGCGCAAGCATGGTACGGAGAATTGGCGGCACGGCCCCCGCGAGTGATCTTGGTCAGCCGAGGAAGCTCAGACGAACCTGACGGTTGTCTTTAGAGATGTTCGTGTCGACCAGGCACACCGACTGCCAGGTGCCGAGTTCCAGGCTGCCGCCGATCACGGGCAGGGTGGCGTGCGGCGGGACGATGGCCGGTAGGACGTGGTCCCTGCCGTGTCCTCGGCTGCCGTGCCGGTGCCGCCAGCGGTCGTCCAGCGGGAGCAGGTCCCGCAGTGCCGCGAGCAGGTCGTCGTCGCTGCCGGCGCCCGTCTCGATCACGGCGATTCCGGCGGTGGCGTGCGGCACGAACACGTTGAGCAGGCCGTCCCGCCGGCCCGCCACCTCACGGAGATAGCTCTCACACTGGCGGGTGAGGTCGAAGACGGTCTCCTCGGAACCCGTGGGGATGTGCAGAAGGCGCGTGCTGAAGGCATCGGACATGCCTCCATCCTGCCCTGGACGGCGGTACGCGTCGCACACCCATGGCCATGCCGTGCCGAGCCGCCTCCGGTTGTGCCGCGCGCCGCAACGCGGCCGGATCGCGCGGTTCAGCCGGCGGCCCGGGCCGCCTGCTGGTGCTGGTTGGACTCGGCGACGTTGCCCATCTGTTCCTCATAGCTCGAACTGAAGCGGGTGTCCCCCGGCTTGACCGTCACGAAGTACAGCCAGTCCCCGGGTGTCGGACTGATCGCCGCCTGCAGTGCCCTGTCGCCCGGGTTGCCGATCGGAGTGGGCGGCAGTCCCATGCGGTTGTACGAGTTGTACGGGCTGTTGAGCTTGGTGTCCTTCTCGCTGGTGTGCATGCTGGAGCGGTTCAGCGCGTAGTTGATCGTGGAGTCCATCTGGAGCGGCATACCGCGGGCGAGCCGGTTGTAGATGATCCGGGCGACCTTGCCCATGTCGTCCGGGGTGGCGGCCTCGGCCTGGACGACGCTGGCGATGGTGACGGCCTGGTAGACGTTCATGGCATTGCTCTGGGCGCCTGCCGTCACGGGTCCGCTGAACTTCGCGTTGGCGGTCTCCACCATGCGGGACAGCAGCTCCTGGGGCGTGGTGTGCTCAGTCACCGGATAGGTGGCCGGGTAGAGGTAGCCCTCCGGGTTTCCCCTCGCCTCGGAGGGCAGCTTGAGGTCCGCCTTGGGCACCGCCTTCTGAGTGGTGCCGGTGGGCAGCGCCAGCACCTTGTCGACGGCCTCGTACACCTGGCTGGAGCGCCAGCCCTCCGGGACCATGAGGGCACCGGCCCGCTGGGGGTGGTCGTCGTCATCGGGGAGCGCCAGTGTCACGGTCACCGCGATGAAGGTCGCCACGACCAGCGCGCAGGCGGCGGTCACGACGATCCGGCCGCGGCGCGTCAGCCGGACGGAGTTCCGCCTTCGGCGCGGAGGTGTGGTCTTCATGGCGGCACGGTAACCCGCATACGCCAAGAAACCGGGCATATTGTCACCCTGTCTGCTCCAGTCGTGCGTCACGACGGACGAGGGCGGCGTAGCGTCCGTCCCGCTCGACGAGCTCTTCGTGCGTGCCGCGCTCGGCCACGCGCCCGGAGTCCAGGACCACGATCTGGTCGGCGCCGCTGATGGTGGACAGGCGGTGCGCGATAGTGATGGTGGTCCGGTCGGCGGACAACGCGTCGATGGCCTGCTGCACCGCATGTTCCGTACGGGTGTCCAAGGCGCTGGTCGCTTCGTCGAGGATGAGCACGGGCGGGTCGCGCAGGATGGTGCGGGCAATGGCCAGGCGCTGCTTCTCGCCGCCCGAGAAGCGGTGGCCTCGCTCGCCGACGACGGTCTCGTACCCCTGGGGCAGGGCGGCGATGTGGTCGTGGATCTGGGCGGCCCGGGCGGCGGTGGCCAACTCCTCGTCGGTGGCGTCGGGCTTGGCGAAGCGGAGGTTGTCGGCGACGGAGGCGTGGAAGAGGTAGGTCTCTTGCGAGACGACTCCGATGGTGCGGGCCAGGTCGTGGAAGCTGAGGTCGCGCACGTCGACGCCGTCGAGGGTGACGCGTCCTGAGGTGACGTCGTACAGCCGTGGCACCAGATAGCTCAGGGTCGACTTGCCCGAACCGGTCGGCCCGACCACCGCCAGGCTGCCGCCCGCGGGGATGGTGAGGTCGATGCCGCCGAGCGTGGGCGCCCCGGTGTCGTCGTAGTGGAATCCGACGTCTTCGAAGCGGATTTCTCCCTTGACCTCGCCGAGCCGCACCGGCCGCAGCGGCTCCTCGATGTCGATGGGCAGGTCAAGGTACTCGAAGATGCGCTGGAAGAGCGCGAGCGAGGTCTGGATCTGCACACCGGTGACCAGCAGGCTGACCGCGGGCCTGAACAGCCCCTGCTGGAGCGAGACGAACGCGACCAGCGTGCCGATCGAGACGGTCAGACCGCTGATCTGGAAGGCGATGCCCGCGGCCCAGTAGATGACGGCGGGCATGGCGGCCATGACGATGGTGATGACGGCCATCCGCCAGCGTCCCGCCATGTTCGACCGCACTTCCAGGTCGACGAGACTTTCGGACTCGTCGGCGAAGGAACGGGTCAGCGAGTCGGCCCGGCCCATCGTGCGGCCCAGCAGGATGCCGCTGACGGAGAGGGATTCGGTGACCGTGGCGGCCATGACCGCCATCTGCTTCTGCCGCTGGGTGGCGATCTTCTTCCGCTCCTGGCCGACTCTGCGGCTGATCCACACGAACACCGGCATCAGGAGCAGCGAGACGATCGTCAGCCGCCAGTCGAGCGCGATCATCGCCACCACGGTCGCCACCACACTGGTGACGTTGGAGACGAGGGAGGTGGCGGTGGAGGTGACCGTGGCCTGCATGCCGCCGATGTCGTTGGCGATCCTGGACTGGACCTCGCCGGTGCGGGTGCGGGTGAAGAACGCGAGGGACATGCGCTGCAGCCGGCCGTAGACGGCGGTGCGCAGGTCGTGCATGACGCGCTGGCCGACGGTGGTCGAGATGAGGGTCTGGAGCACACCGAAGATGCTGGTGACGACGGCGCTGAGGATCATGCCTAGCGCCAGCAGGCTGAGCAGTCCGGTGCGGCCCTGCGGGATCGCGGTGTCCAGGATCTCGCGGATCAGGAACGGCGTGACGACCGACACCAGCGACGCGGCGCAGACCAGCAGTCCGACGATCGCGAGACGGCTGCGATAAGGGTGGAAGAGACGAAGGATACGACGGGTCTGGCGGGGCTGCCGCTCATCTGTGGCGGGCGGCGTCCAGACAGGTTGATCGTGGCGCATGGGCTCCTACGGTGATGTGGGTGACTGCGGCGGCGACCGGCGGGCGGCGACAGAGGGCGGCCATGTACGGCGACGACGCGAGGGCATAAGCGGGTACGAGCTTAGCTCACTGTTACCTATATTCACAATGAATAAGGCCCTGATATGGTTCCCGTATGAGCACCTCAGACGCCGACGGCCTGCTCGCCGAGCAGTTGCTGCTGCTGACGCGCCGTGTGCACCGCATCCAAAAGCGCCATCTCAAGCAGTGCGGTCTCGGTATCACGCCGGCCCAGTCGCGGCTGCTGCGCGTCCTCGCGCAGTACGGGTCGCCGCCCAGCATGGCGGACCTGGCGCGGCACCTTGAGGTGGTGCCCCGCGCGGTGACCACTCTCGTCGACGGCCTGGAAGCGGGCGGCACGGTGCGCCGGGCCCCCGATCCCGTCAACCGCCGGGTGATCCGGATCGAGCTCACCGACGAAGGACGCGACGCCCTGATGGAGCTGCGCCGGGCACGCCGGGCGGCAGCGGACCAGATCCTGACTCCGCTGAGCGCCCGTCAGCGTGACGTCCTCGGCGAACTGCTCGCCGCGCTGGTCGAAGACACCGCCGACCACGGCGCCCACGATGACTCCGGCAGCGCGGCGCCGACCACGGCTGCGGCCACGGCAGGCACGGGACACCACACGGCGTAGCCCGGCAGGCACGGGCTCAGGACATGAGGTCCGCCCGGTCCCCCATGACGATCACCGGGTGCCGCCCCGGATCAAGAGTGCGCAGCAGATACGCCATCGCCGCCTTGGGCAGGCTCACACAGCCCGACGTCCCGCTGCCGTGATCCATGTGCAGCCAGATGCCGCCGCCCTTGGCCTGCCCTTCGGGGCGGGTCGGATCCGTGGGCGCGGTGCCCCGCAGGCGGTTGTAGTCGATCGCGATGACGTAGTCGAAGTCATGCCAATACGGCTTCGGCCAGTAGTGCGGGGCCTGAAAGGACGCGGATGCGGTGTACGGCAGCCTGGCATCCGGATCGGACAGCACACCGCCCGCGTCGCTGAGCGTGAACACCCCGACGGGGCTGCGTTTGTCGCCCTCGTGGTGGTCGGACGTCCAGCCCTTCCTGCCGTTGTGCGCGGCCCACGTACGGACGCCGTGCCAGCCGTCGGCACGCTTGGCGAACAGCGTGGCGGTGGCTTCGGCGGAATCCTTGCCGGTGCCGTAGACGGCCACCACCTGGCGGGAGTCGGCCGGGATCTGGCGCCGCACCTGCCCGCCCACCTGGGGGATCTGCCGGGAGTCGGAGGTTTCGGCGCCGGCAGGCCCGGCGCGGTGCGAGCTCGCGCCGTTCTTCTGCGGCTGCCCGCGGTCCGTCGCCCCGCCGCACGAGACCACGGACAGGACGAGAACCGAGCAGGACACCGCGCCGACCACACCCCGCATCAGACCGGCTCTGCGCATGCGCCCCATGCTCCCACTCCACCTGCGGCATCCGTCCCATCGCCGGACCAAAGGACGCGGCGCGGGCCGGAATTCGACCCAGAACAGAAAATCGATTGCTTTGCGACGTCTTCTGCCGCGAGCCTGTCACGGTTTCCTGTCTTTTCCCACCGCCCGCTCCTCCTGTCCTCGCGTGGCGCCACCCGCTTCGGGTGACGCACCTCCCGTTGATCCGATGGTCCGTTTGTCCGTCTTTATCCGCCGCCGTATGCCACCTCTCACCACCGCCGCCCCACGCTGCCTTTCTCCCCCGCACCTCCCCTCCGCCGGCCCGATGCGCCCCGACGTCCGCCCGATGCCGGCCCGTTCCGCTTCCCGACCCCGAGCTCTGGGACACCATGCAAATTCGAGATCTTCCGTATGCCGACCCTGGCGTGCCCGATGCCCGTTCGGGCCCCCGTCTCCTGCTGTGGCTCGGCCGGAACCAGCTCGGTGGACAGCTGCGGTCCCTCTGCTGGGGGCTGTTGTTCCAGCTCGCCATCTCGACGCTCCCGTACTTGGTGGGCTTCGCCGTGCAGGCCGTGGTGGACCGTGACGGTGCCCGGCTCGCCCTGACGGGCAGCCTCACCGCGCTGTGCGGGCTCGCGATCGCCCTCGGCGACACCATGCTGCACCGCACCGCCATCACCAACTGGATCACGGCGGCGGCCAGGGTCCAGCAGCTGCTCGCGCGGCATACCGCCCACCTGGGCTCCGCTCTCACCCGGCGGGTCGCGGCCGGTGAGGTTGTCGCTGTCTCCACGGGTGACGTGGAGAAGATCGGCTGGTTCGTGGAGGCGCTGTCGCGGTTCATGGCGGCGATGGTCACCATCGCCGTGATCTGTGTGGCCCTGGTCCTCTACCAGCCGCGTCTCGGCGTCATCGTGGCGTGCGGCATGCCCGTACTGGTCCTCACCGTGCTGCCGCTGCTGCCGCTCGCGACCCGCCGGGCCGACGTGCAGCGCACGAAGGCCGGACGGGCGACGGAGCTGGCCTCCGACACGGTTGCGGGCCTGCGGGTGCTGCGTGGCATCGGTGGTGAGGACCTGTTCCTTGACCGCTACCGCCGCGCCTCCCAGGAGGTCAGGCAGGCAGCCGTGCGCAGCGCCCGGATGTGGTCGCTGATCTCGATGGTCCAGGTGCTGCTGCCCGGAGCCCTGCTGATCGTGGTCGTCTGGCAGGGTGTGAGCCTGGCCCGCGAAGGACGGATCTCCGTCGGCGAACTGGTCACCGTCTACAGCGCCGTCACCCTCCTCAACCTCCCGCTGCGGAACTTCGAGGAGATCGCCATGTCCTACTCCTTCTCCCGGCCCTCGGCCAAGCGCGCGGCACGGGTGCTGTCGTTGCAGCGGGCCACCGACGCGGACGGCTCTCGCGCCGCACGACTGCCCGCCGGAGACCTGCGGGACCCGGCGACAGGCCTGCTCGCAGCCGCCGGGCAGCTGACCGCCGTGGTGTGCGGCGACCCGGACGCCGCCGGGCGGCTCGCCGAACGGCTCGGCGGCCACGCCGCATCCGACGGCACCACGAAGCCACCGTCCGCGCGGCTGGGCGGGGTGCCCCTGGACGAACTGCCGCTGGATACCGTCCGCACCGCCGTCCTCGTCCAGGACAAGGACCCCGTCCTGCTCTCCGGCACCCTGAGCGAGCTCTTCGACGTCCCCGCCTCCGGTGCCGTCCCCGCCGAAAAGGCGCTGGACGCCGCCCAGTGCTCCGATGTGCTGGACGCCCTGCTGCAGAGCGCGCCGGACACGAAGGACCCGATGCTGGCCCGGGTCACGGAACGCGGACGTTCCCTGTCGGGCGGCCAGCGCCAGCGGCTCGCACTGGCCAGATCCCTGGTCACGGACCCGGATGTGCTCGTACTCGACGAGCCGACGTCCGCGGTGGACTCGCATACCGAGGCACGGATCGCGGACGGCCTGCGCGGGCTGCGGGCCGGGCGGACGACGGTGGTCTTCACCTCGTCACCGCTGCTCCTGGACCGTGCCGACCAGGTCGTCCTGGTCCACGACGGCAAGGTCCTGGCAGCGGGTACGCACCGCGAGCTGATGGCCGGTGAGTCCCGGTACCGGAACGTGGTCACCCGCGAGTCCGAGTCCGGCGCCGCGGGCCTGGAAGTCCCGCGAGACCTGCGCGCACCCGAAAAGCTCGAAGAAACTCGAAGAACTCGAAGAACTCGAAGAACTCGAAGACATAGAGGAGACCGCATGATCGGCCTGGCGCCACCGGACTATGACCCGGCGGCACCGACGACGGCCCACACGCTGCCGGTGGGTTCGCGCGCCACCGTGCGGGCATACATCGGCATTTTGTTCCGCAGGCACCGCCGGGACTTCGCGCTGCTCATCGCGGCGAACGCGCTCGCCGTCATCGCCTCGATGGCGGGCCCGTACCTGCTGGGCTCGCTCGTCCAGGGCATGTCGGACTCCGGCAGGCCGCACGAGCTGCACCTGGGCCGGACCATCGCACTGTTCTCGGCCGCCCTCGCCGTGCAGGCCTGCTTCGTGCGGCAGGTGCGGCTGCGCGGGGCGGTGCTCGGCGAGCGGATGCTGGCGGACCTGCGGGAGGACTTCCTCGTACGGTCCGTGGGCCTGCCGCCCGGGGTACTGGAGCGAGCCGGCACCGGGGACCTGCTGTCCCGGATCACCACGGACATCGACCGTCTCGCCAACGCCATGCGGGAGGCCGTGCCGCAGCTGGCGGTCGGTGTCGTATGGGCTGGTCTGCTGATCACCGGGCTCGCGGTGACCGCGCCACCGCTCGCCCCCGCCCTGCTGATCGCGGCGCCCCTGCTCATCGTCGGCTGCCGCTGGTACTACAAGCGCGCGCCGTCCGCCTACCGCTCGGAAGCCGCCGGCTACGCGGCGGTGGCCGGCGCCCTCGCCGAGACCGTCGACGCCGGGCGGACCGTGGAGGCGCACCGGCTCGGCACCCGCCGCATCGAACTCTCCGAGGAACGGATCCGCCAGTGGACGGCGTGGGAGCGGTACACGCTGTGGCTGCGGACGGTGCTCTTCCCGGTGGTCAACCTCACGCATGTGACGGTGCTCTGCGCGATCCTCATGACCGGCGGAGCCTTCGTCCTTGAGGGCTGGATCGGCGTGGGCCAGCTGACCACGGGCGCGCTGATCGGCCAGATGCTGGTGGATCCGGTGAACCTGATCCTGCGCTGGTACGACGAGCTCCAGGTCGCCCAGGTCTCGCTGGCCCGGCTGGTGGGCGTACGGGAGATCGGCCCCAACGACGGCGACGCCTCCCTCACGCCCGACGGGCGGGCCGTGCACGCCGACGCGGTGCACTTCGGCTACCGGGCGGGCGTCGACGTGCTGCACCAGGTGTCGCTGGAGGTGGCGCCCGGGACACGGATGGCACTCGTCGGCCCGTCCGGCGCGGGCAAGTCCACCTTGGGCCGACTGCTCGCGGGCATCTACACACCGCGGGACGGACGGATCACGCTGGGCGGCGCCGAACTCTCCCGGATGCCCGCCGAGCGGGTCCGCGCCCATGTGGCCCTGGTCAACCAGGAGCACCACGTGTTCGTCGGCTCGCTGCGCGACAACCTGTTGCTGGCCCGCACGGACGCCGGCGACGGCGAGCTGTGGGCGGCCCTCACGGCGGTGGACGCCGACGGCTGGGCGCGCGGTCTCGACGAAGAGCTCGACACCGAGGTCGGCTCGGGCGGGCACGCGCTCACCCCCGCGCAGGCGCAGCAGATCGCGCTGGCCCGGCTGGTCCTCGCCGACCCGCACACGCTGGTCCTGGACGAGGCGACCTCCTTGCTGGATCCGCGCGCGGCCCGCCATCTGGAGCGTTCACTGGCCCGCGTCCTGGACGGCCGCACCGTGATCGCGATCGCCCACCGGCTGCACACCGCGCACGACGCCGATCTGATCGCGGTCGTCGAGGACGGCCGCATCAGCGAGCTCGGCAGCCATGACGCGCTGGTGACGGCGGACGGCGCCTACGCGGCGCTGTGGCGCTCCTGGCACGGGTAGCCGTCGACGGGATCGGGCAGGCCCCGGCGCCGCCGAGCGCCGGGGCCGCCGTGCTCAGATGACGTTGAGCGCGGCGGCGGCGCCCACTCCGCCGAGCACCATGAACACCGGCATGAGGACCTTCAGCTCGACCCAGCTCCCGGCCCGGAAACGGATCGCCTTGGGCGGTCCTATCGGGTACCAGCGCCTGCGCCCCAGGGGTATCGGCCACAGGATCGGGCAGCCGGACACCGTCAGCGCGTCTCCGATGTCGTGCACCAGCGCGCCGAGCACGATGGGCAGGCCGAGCCAGACGTACTCCTGACCGGGGGCGGTGAACAGCCAGCCCGACCCATTGCCCGGTTTGTCCAGTATTTGCGCGAGGATCCAGGCGCTGGTGCCCGCCAGCAGCCACACCAGCACATCGCTGCTCGAACCACGCGCGGCCCGCCACAGCAGTCCCTCGATGGCGAGCACCATATGGATGAAGAGAATCGCCAGCACCGCCCAACGGCCGCCCACCACCGCCAGGGCCGAGGAGCCCGCGCCGATCAGCACCGCCCACAGCCAGGTGTGGGTGAGGGTGCGGTGCCCGCCGTTGCGCTTGGGGTCGCCCTTCTTCCTGGTGGCCTTGTAGACGGCGTGGGAGAGCGTGTCGACGATCTCGCACACACCCCGCGAGATCGGTCCGAAGGCCCGGGATATGGTCGCCGCCTTGTGGTCCAGATCCGGGGCGAGGGCGGCTCCCGCGCAGATCAGGGCGCCCACGAGGAGGACCGGCCAGGGCATGGTGTGACCGGCGGCTGCCGCCGCCGCGCCAACCCCGAGCCAGGCTGCCGCTCCGGACAGTGAGTGTGCCGGTCCCATCATGGTTGTTTCCCGCCCCGTTTCCCTTGTCCCCGTGTGCAGTTGTCCACGAGCGTTGACGTGTCGTCGGCGCCACAGCGTAGCGTTCGCGATCTTCGCATGAGCGTCCGATTCCCGGTTCGGGTGGGTCGACGGGCAAGATGGGGGTGTGACCCTCATCGATCAGCTACCGAAGACCGCCGACCCCGACGCCCTCTACGAGGCCTTCGAGTCGTGGGCCACAGAGCGCGGTCTCACGCTCTACCCGCACCAGGAGGAGGCGCTGATCGAGGTGGTCTCCGGTGCGAACGTGATCGTCTCGACCCCGACGGGGTCGGGCAAGAGTCTGATCGCGGCCGGGGCGCACTTCGCGGCGCTCGCGCGTGACGAGGTCACCTTCTACACGGCACCGATCAAGGCGCTGGTGTCGGAGAAGTTCTTCGAGCTCTGCAAGATCTTCGGCACCGAGAACGTGGGCATGCTGACCGGCGACGCCTCCGTGAACGCGGACGCGCCGGTGATCTGCTGCACCGCCGAGGTGCTCGCCTCCATCGCGCTGCGCGACGGCAGGAACGCCGACGTCGGCCAGGTCGTGATGGACGAGTTCCATTTCTATGCGGAGGCCGACCGCGGCTGGGCCTGGCAGATTCCCTTGCTGGAGCTGCCCCAGGCGCAGTTCGTCCTGATGTCGGCAACGCTCGGCGACGTGTCGATGTTCGAGAAGGACCTGACACGCCGTACCGGCCGTCCCACGACGGTGGTCCGCTCGGCGACCCGGCCGGTGCCGCTGTCATACGAGTACCGCCTGACGCCGCTGACGGAGACGCTGACCGAGCTGCTTGAGACCCGGCAGGCCCCCGTCTACATCGTGCACTTCACGCAGGCCCAGGCGGTGGAGCGGGCGCAGGCGCTGATGAGCATCAACATGTGCACGCGTGAGGAGAAGGACCGCATCGCCGAGCTCATCGGCAATTTCCGCTTCACGACCAGGTTCGGCCGGAACCTCTCGCGCTATGTGCGCCACGGCATCGGCGTGCACCACGCGGGCATGCTGCCGAAGTACCGGCGTCTGGTGGAGAAGCTGGCGCAGGCGGGTCTGCTGAAGGTGATCTGCGGCACGGACACTCTGGGCGTGGGGGTGAACGTGCCTATCAGGACGGTGCTGTTCACCGCGCTCACCAAGTACGACGGCAACCGGGTGCGGGTGCTGCGTGCCAGGGAGTTCCACCAGATCGCCGGGCGGGCTGGACGGGCCGGGTTCGACACCGCGGGATTCGTGGTGGCGCAGGCGCCCGAGCATGTCGTCGAGAACGAGAAGGCGCTGGCGAAGGCCGGTGAAGATCCGAAGAAGCGGCGCAAGGTGGTCCGCAAGAAGGCGCCCGAGGGTTTCGTCGCCTGGGCGGACACCACCTTCGAAAAGCTCATCGTCTCCGATCCCGAACCGCTGACGTCCCGCTTCCGGGTCACCCACACCATGCTGCTGTCGGTGATCGCCCGCCCCGGCAACGCGTTCGAGGCGATGCGCCGGCTGCTGGAGGACAACCACGAGCCGCGCAGGCAGCAACTGCGGCACATCCGCCGGGCCATCGCGATCTACCGTTCGCTGCTGGACGGCGGCATCGTCGAGAAGCTGGACACCCCGGATCCGGACGGCAGGATCGTCCGGCTGACGGTCGATCTGCAGCAGGACTTCGCGCTGAACCAGCCGCTGTCGACGTTCGCCCTCGCCTCGTTCGAACTGCTGGATCCCGAGTCGCCTTCCTACGCGCTCGACATGGTGTCCGTGGTCGAGTCCACACTCGACGATCCCCGGCAGATCCTCGGCGCCCAGCAGAACAAGGCGCGCGGTACGGCCGTGGCCGCGATGAAGGCGGACGGGGTCGAATACGAGGAGCGCATGGAGCGGCTCCAGGACATCACCTACCCGAAGCCCCTCGAAGAGCTGCTCTTGCACGCGTACCACACCTACCGCACGAGCCACCCCTGGGTGGGCGACCATCCGCTGTCGCCGAAGTCCGTCGTGCGTGACATGTACGAACGAGCCCTGACGTTCACCGAGTTCGTCTCCCTCTACGAGCTGGCCAGGACCGAGGGCATCGTGCTGCGCTACCTCGCGAGCGCCTACAAGACACTCGACCACACGGTGCCCGACGATCTGAAGTCGGACGATCTGCAGGACCTGATCGCCTGGCTGGGCGAGATGGTCCGCCAGGTGGACTCCAGCCTGCTCGACGAGTGGGAGCAGCTCGCCAATCCGGAGGAGATGACCGCGGAGGAGGCCCAGGAGAAGGCCGACCAGGTCAAACCGGTCACCTCGAACGCCCGCGCGTTCCGGGTCCTGGTCCGCAACGCGATGTTCCGGCGCGTCGAGCTCGCCGCCCTCGACCAGGTCGACGAGCTGGGCGAGCTCGATGCCGAGTCCGGCTGGGACGCCGACGCGTGGAGCGAGGCGATGGACGCCTACTGGAACGAGTACGACGACCTCGGCACCGGCCCCGATGCCCGTGGACCGAAGCTCCTGATGATCGAGGAGGATCCGGAGCACTCGCTGTGGCGCGTCCGGCAGGCGTTCGCCGACCCGAACGGCGATCATGACTGGGGCATCAGTGCCGAGGTCGACCTCAGCGCCTCCGACATGGAGGGCCGGGCGATCGTCCGCGTCACGGACGTCGGCCAGCTGTGAGACGGCACCCCGCACACCCCGCGGGCCCCATCGCCCGTTCCCGTTCCGCCCCGCACACAGGAGATCACCAGCCATGACGAATCCGGCGGAGCGGCTTGTCGATCTGCTCGACCTGGAGCGGATCGAGGTCGACATCTTCCGCGGCCTCAGTCCGCAGGAGTCCCTGCAGCGGGTCTTCGGCGGGCAGGTCGCGGGCCAGGCGCTGGTGGCCGCGGGCCGCACCACGGACGGCGAGCGTCCCGTGCACTCCCTGCACGCGTACTTCCTACGCCCGGGACGGCCCGGGGTGCCGATCGTCTACCAGGTGGAGCGGGTGCGCGACGGAAGGTCGTTCACCACCCGGCGGGTGACCGCCGTGCAGCAGGGCCGCACCATTTTCAACCTGACCGCGTCCTTCCACAAACCCGAAGAGGCGACGTTCGAACATCAGCTGCCGCTGCCGCGTGAGGTGCCGGGGCCCGAGGAACTGCCGACCATCGGCGACGAGATCCGCTCACATCTGGGCACGCTGCCGGAGCAGCTGGAGCGGATGGCCAGGCGGCAGCCGTTCGACATCCGCTATGTGGACCGGCTGCGCTGGACGCCACAGGAGATCAAGGAGGCGTCGCCGCACAGCGCCGTGTGGATGCGCGCCGTCGGACCGCTGGGCGATGACCCGCTGGTGCACACCTGCGCCCTCACCTACGCCAGCGATATGACCCTGCTCGACGCCGTGCGGATTCCCGTGGAGCCGCTGTGGGGCCCCCGGGGGTTCGACATGGCGTCGCTCGACCACGCCATGTGGTTCCACCAGCCGTTCCGCGCGGACGAGTGGTTCCTCTACGACCAGGAGTCGCCGATCGCGGTGGGCGGGCGCGGGCTGGCACGGGGGCGCATCTACAACCGCGAGGGACAGCTGATCGTGTCCGTCGTGCAGGAAGGGTTGTTCCGCAAGCTGGGCTGAGCGTGCACTGTGCGTCGGTGTGCGTCGGTGTGCGCCGTTCGCGGCGGGTGCGCATGCGGGTCACCGTTGCGGATCAGGCCGGACCAGGCGGGATCGGGCCAGATCAGTGAGCGGGTCGCGAAGAGCGCCGAAGTGGTGCGGCGGGGCGACCGGCCGCCGGCGGCATCGACACGGTGAACGCATGGATGGAGATGAACGGTTTCTGCACGCCTCGTCGTTCGGTGCGGCGGCAGTCGCATACGACGAGCACCGTCCGGACTACGCGCAGGCCGCGGTGGGCTGGGCGCTTGAGCCCGCGTCCGGTCCGCGGGTGCTCGACCTCGGCGCCGGAACCGGCAAGCTGACCGGCACGTTGGTCGCGCTGGGTGCCGAAGTCACCGCGGTCGAGCCCGACCCGGCGATGCTGGCCGAGCTGCGCCGCTCACTGCCGGCTGTCCGTGCCCTGTCGGGCAGTGCCGAGGCGATACCGCTGCCGGACGCTTCCGTCGATGTCGTGCTGGCTGGCAACGCCATGCACTGGTTCGACATGGCCGTCGCGGGACCCGAGATCGCCAGGGTCCTGACACCCGGCGGTATCCTGGCCGGCCTGTGGAACGTCATGGACGCCCAGGTCGAGTGGGTCGCCGAGCTCGCTCGGATCAGCGGGAGCGCGGCCATCGGCCCGCGTGACACGCCCACCAGCTGGCGCGCCGAGACGGCCGACATGCACCTGCCCAAGACTGACGTGGCTGCCCGGTTCGGCTCGCCGGAGCAGGCCGAGTTCCCGCACGGGCAGCGCCGCACCGCCGACTCTCTCGTCGCGACCCTCGCTACGCGCGCGGGGATGCTGGTCATGCCGGAAGAGGAGCAGGAAGCCACGCTGGGCCGAATCCGCGCTTTTCTCGCGAGTAGGCCGGAGACCGCCCACGGCGAGTTCACTCTCCCGATACTGACCGGCGTGCTGCGCGTCCGGCGGCTGTAAAGCAGCACGTCGACAACGATCGATGACACGCCGCACGCCGTCTCACGAACGACGCCGGATCCGCCAAGTGGACCGTCGAGTTCGTGAGACACCGCCAAGCTCAGTGCCCGTGCGCGCACCGTCAAACCTCTTCCTCGCCCACCTACCAGCTCAGCGGAAGAGCGGCGAGGTAGTCGTTGAGCAGGCCGGAGATGATCCGGTCGTCATGGGCGGACGGGTGCCAATCGCAGCCGAGGCGGTCCAGGGCCGGATCGTCGTAGTACCAGTAGCGGATCTGGTCGTCGCCCTGCTGGTTACGGTCCTGGACGATGCGCTGGGCGGTGTCGGCGAACGTGGTGGTGTTGGACAGGAGAGTGGCGCTGACCACGAGGAACGTCTCGGAGCCGTACCGGGCGCGCAGCTTGTCGAGGAAGCCGTGGTACGCGCTTTCGTAGGCGGCGACCAGTTCGTCCTGCGTGGTCCACTGCTCGCCCGCGTTGAGCGGGGTCGAGAAGTCGTTGATGCCCAGGCCGATCACGACGACCTGAGGCTGCCAGGTCGCCGGTTTCTCCCAGACGTCGCCGTCGACGTTCAGCAGCGCCCGGTCGTAATAGGTACGGAAGTCGGTGCCGGGCTCGCCGCCGTTGTAGTTGCGGACCATGCCACGGCCGGAGAAGGCGTTGATCTGGTAGTCGGCGTCAAGGCCCTTCGCGGTGAGGGCGCCGAAGGCGAGGTCGGCATCGCTGTTGCGGTTGACTCCGCCGTTGGCTGAACAGTCACGAGTGCCCGGACATTGCCGTAGCCGGCGGTGTAGGAGTCGCCGATGAACTCGATCTGCCTGCTCCGCGCCGGCGGTGCGGTGAGGATCGCGCCTCCGTCAGCCGCGACGAACCCGCCGAACCGGCCGGCGGCCCAGGTGCTCTCGGTGCGCTTGACGAGCCGCACGGTGTGTTCGGCGTCGGTGAGATCGCCGACCCAGAAGGTTTTCTGGCCCGGGGTCACCAAGGTGGTGGCGGCCGTCCCGTCGATCTGCACGTCGTAGTCGTTGTCGGAGTCGGCGAGGACGATGCCGACACCGGTGCCGCTGAACCGGCCTTCGAAGTAGATGCCGGGCCAGGTGTACTGGACGGACCCGTCAGCGGCCGTCACGACCCGGCCCGCGGTGTGGAACTGGTCGGGCGCATCGCCCGCCCGCGGGCGCGACGGCCGCGAACCCGACGGCCGCGAGTCCGATGCCTGCGAGGGCGTGGCGACGGCGGTGACGATGCCCGCGGCGGCGGCCGTGAGCAACGTCCGTCGGGAGAGCTGACGATGTGTCTGCATGAGCCATCCTTCGGCGCGGGCGCGTGGGAGCGCTCCCATATCGGACACCATCGAAGGTGCCCGCTCCACACGCTTGCGTCAATCCCTCGCGGAGCCATCTTCACACCGCATGCGCGTACGGCATCGCGCTGACGAGCCGTCAGCGTTTCGTCGTGTGGCTGCGCGCGGTCGGCCGTTGACGTGGCGAGCCGTGCGATGACGTTCGTATCGACCACCGGGAGGTGTGGCGGCCGGACTTGCGCGAGTGCGCAGACCGGCCGGCCCACTCCGATCGAGTCACTCCAGCAACACCCGTAACGTGCCGCGACGGTGACGGATTCTGTTGAAAATTATAAGATCTTCCTCGTCGGCCCAGGTCCGCGGCCACGACCCAGTTTTCCTGCGTGCCTACGACCACCCGTCGTCGCCTCACAAACGGCGAGCCATGGGCCGCTGCCCGACCGGTACCACCTGCATCACCCCGTACCCACCGTGCCGGGAGAAGCATGTCAACTTCTCGGCTCTGAAGGACGGGGCATCCTCGAAGGAGGCAAGGTGAAAAGACTTCGCGTGGCCGCCTGGGTCACTTCAGCACTCGTCACCGCCGGCATGTTGACCGGCACGCTCACCGGTCCAGCCGCCGCAACACCCAGTACGGCGTCCGAGGCCGCCGTGGCACAGGTCAGGACAGCGGCGGTCGGCACCGCCCCTGTCACGCACGAGGAGAACGATCGCGTCCCCGAGGGCTCGGTCTGGACGCAGCACTACTTCCCGTCCTCGGACGACTCCGGCACCGAGTTGCACGCCGACGTCCTGCGGCCCGCGCAACTGGCCCAGAACGCCAAGGTGCCCGTCATCCTGTCGGTCGGCCCGTACTTCGGGCACTCCGGGCAGACCGACCCCGAGGGCTGGACCCACACCGGCCCCTCGTCCCGCTTCCAGGACTTCATCGAGGGCACCGATCTGTTCGCCCACGGCTACGCGTTCGTCATGGTGGACCTGCGCGGCTTCGGCGGCTCCACCGGCTGCCTCGACTGGGGTGGCCCCGGCGAGCAGGCCGACGTCAAGGCCGCGATCAACTGGGCCGCGAGCCAGTCGTGGTCGACCGGCGCGGTGGGCATGTACGGCAAGTCGTACGACGCCGTGACGGGCCTCATCGGCAACGACCTGGACCAGCACGCGCTCAAGGCCGTGGTCGCCCAGGAGCCCCTGTGGGACATGTACCCGTACATCTACTCGAACGGCGTGCCCCGCCCGAACGTCACCGGCACCGCCAACGCCTACAACTCCATCGCCACGCTCGACCAGATGGCGGACGATGACACGCACTACCTGGCCAACTCCCAATGGGAGAAGAGTCATCCGGAGTGCCTCACGGAGAACTCGGCCGGTTACCAGATAGCCGACCGCGAAGACGAGCACTGGACCTCTCGGGACCTGGCGAAGATGGCCAAGGGCACCGACACCCCGCTCTTCGTCACCCAGGGCTTCATCGAGAACAACACCAAGCCCGAGGAGATCGAGGAGTACCTCGACAACCACAAGGGCCCCGAGCGCGGTTGGCTCGGGCAGTGGGAGCACGTGCGCGGCGGCGACCACACCAGCGACGGACGTCTGTCCATGGGGCGCGAGGGTTGGTACGACGAGACACTCTCGTTCTACGACCAGTACCTCAAGGACATCAGGCCGACGGCCCACTACCCGGCCTACTCCATCGAGGACTCCACCGGCGTCTGGCGCGCACAGAACACCTGGCCGGTCGTGGAACGGCCCGTCACCGTTGCGCTCGGCGACGGCTCGTACGTCGACGACGGCGGCGCCTCGGCGAGCGCGGCCCTGACCGGGTCCGACGCGGCGACGCCGCAAACACTCGGAAAGCCGTCCGGCACATGGGACATGGAGAACGCGCCCAAGACCGACCGAGCCGCTCCGAAGGGTCTGGCCAGGGCGCAGACGAAGCGTCAGAACGCCGGCGAGGTCACGTCCAGCTTCTTCGTGTGGTCCAAGCCGCTTCAGCAGGTGACACGTGTCACCGGCACTCCGCAGATCTCCCTGACCGCCAAGGGAGAGGGCAACGTCATGCTCAAGCTGTACGACGTCGCCCCGGACGGCAGCGCCGTCATGTTCGACGAGCAGGTCTCCCTGCTGCATTCGGGCCGGCTGACCGTCGACCTTAAGGCGAGCGACTGGACCCTGGCAGCGGGGCATGTCCTGGCCGCGGAAATCGGCTCCATCCAGACCGGCTCGTGGCGTGACACGCCCTCCGGAGAGACGATCAAGGTCCAGGGCGCGCAGCTCAAGCTCGCCCTGGACAACCCGGCCGATGACACTGCCACCGCCGGCGCCCGCTCACCGTACCTGGACACCTACCTGAGCCAGTACACGGTGGATCTGCCGGCTGGTCCCGCGACGTTCGCGGTGCCCTCGGGCGGCCACCACTGATCACGGGCCGGCGTCGGCCGCACAAGGTTCCGGGCAGACGACGGAACGCTGGTCGGCGCCGGCACCCGTCTCCATCACGGCGTCACACTCGCGGTGGCTGCACGAATTGCAGCCACCGTGTCTGCACCGGCCTGCACGTGCCACGCCCCGCGCCTGAGCCTGTCGCGCCGGCGATCCCGTCGCACGAGACGCAGACGGACACCCGCGCGCCCGCGCGCTTTCCAAGCCGGTGACACGGTGGCGGTGACACCGTCGGCGGACAGACGCCACGTGTGCCCCACCACCGGACGGGACGCTGTTGGTTTATTCGGCCCCTGCTTTGCCCCGTCGCCCGTCAGCTCGGCGGGGCAAAGTGCTGCGAAGTGGCTGGTGCGGGTGCGGGCTCGTGGTGTGTCGGTGAGGTGGGCGTCGATGCGGGCGAGGTTGATCGCGGCTCCGGTGAGCTGGTGCTGGAGGCTGGTCTTTGCAGCCCTCGGTAGCGGGATCTGCGCAGGCCGCAGCGTCCTACGGCTTGGGAGACGGTGCCTTCGACGCCGGCGCGGATCTTGTAGCGGTCTTTCCAGGCATCGGTCTGCTGGAGCGCGCGGGCCTGCTGGAGTTCCTGGTGGGCCTGCTGCGGCCGCAGGGTGATGGCCCGGCCCTTGGCCTTCAGAGCGGGGACGCAGTCGTGCACGACGGGACATGGCCGGCAATCGCGTGCAGAGAATTGCGCGCGGACGACCGCGAGTCCGTGCTGGGAGCGGTCTTCGCGCCAGCCGGTGCTGGTGCGCCCGCTGGGGCAGGTCACACGCTGGTTGTCCCAGTCGACGGTGAAGGCGTCCTGTCCGTAGGCGGCCCCTGCCCGGGCCTGCGTGCTGGTGACGGACTTCAGTGGTCCGTGCAGTGCGACGCCGTGATCGCGGCGGGCGTCCGTCAGTGCGGCGGCGTTGGCGTATCCGGTGTCGACCCAGTGCTCGCGCGAAAGAAGGTCCCGCTCGGCCAGGCCCGCGTGGACGACTGCCGCCATGCGATCGTCGGGAACGGTGGCGAGGGTGGTGACCACGTTCGTGATCAGGTTGGGGGCGTCCGGCTCGCAGGTCTTGGTGAGGTGGACCTTGTAGCCGTCCCACATGGTGTCGCGCTTGACGCTGCCGCGTGCCTCGGCGTCATAGGGCGTCGACCAGGCGCATCGCGCCCGGTGGCCGGTCTTTTGGGTCCCGGCGCCTCACCTCGCCTTCGACCAGGTGGAAGTGCTGCACCCACACCTGCCGCAAGGTCTCCACTTCCTGAAGCGCGCGCAGACCGGGCGGGGTGTCGGCGGAGAAAACCGCAGCCAGCAGCTGCGTCCCGTCACGGCCGATCCGCAGTCCCACCTCGTCCCGTTTCGCCCGGGCCCTGGGGAACCGGGAATCCTCAGCCCTGGTGGCGTAGTGCTTGAACCAGTCCGGCTCGGCGACCTGGGCCATCCAGTCGGGGGCGGCCTGGGCGAGCGCGTTCAACGCCGAGCGGAGCGTCTCCGCCACCAGCTCCAGCCAGTTCAGCGCACGTGCCGCCGATAGCACGTGCGTGGAGTCGGTGCGAGCACGGCCCGACCGTCTTGAGTAGCCCTTTCTCCCGGGCTGCGGCCAGGACGCCGTCCAGCACCCGCCGCCCGGCGTCGGCTTCGACCAGACGGTCCCGGAACTCCGACAGCACCGAGAAGTCGAAGCCCGGATCTTCCAGCTCCAGCCCGAGGGCGTACTTGAAGTCGATCCTGGCCCGCACCGCCTCCGCGGCCTGCCGGTCGGTCAGCCCCTCCACGAACTGCAACACCGACACCAGTGCCAACCGGCCCGGTGACCAGGCAGGTTTCCCCGCGAGGGGAACAGGTCTGCGAACTCCTCGTCGCTGAACAACGGCCCCAGCTCGTCCCTGACCCGGATCGCCGGACTCCCCTTGGGGAACGCGGCCCGCGCCACCCGCACCGTCTCCGCCGGAATCTCGCCCCGCCCGCTCGGCTGCATCGACATCCGCACCCACCCCATACGACAACGTCGGCCTTCAAGACCACAACCGGGTCCCGAAGGCCGACGTCACGCGAGCCCCCGAATAAACCAACAGCGTCCCGGACGGTGGTGAGGCACACGTGATGGTGCACGGATGTCGGACCCGAGGTCAGTGGCCCCCGTTCCCGCCGTGCTGCTGGAAGGTGTAGGTGGTGAGGGAGCGGGCGGGCAGCGGCGCACTCACCGTGGAACCGTGTACGGACGCGGGCGGCACGGCCGCCAGGTTCTGTGTGGCACTGGTCCGTACGGCGCCGGTGGCCGACAGCCCGGTTCCGTCGGCGAAGTGCAGCGACAACTCACTGTCAGTGGTGTTCTGGTTGGCGACCACCACCGTCCACGTGCCGCCCTTCAGATACGCCGACACCTGCACACCCGCGGCTGCGCCGCTGACGTCGTGGAGCACCGCTCCGGGCCGCACGTACTTGCTGTACTGCGCCAAGGCGTAGTAGCGCTTGGTGAGGTAAAGGCCCTGGTTGCCGTCGGTGGCGTAGTCGGGGTCGTAGTAGATCAGGCCGTCGTTCCAGCCGTCGGGGTTGCCCGCGTCCACTGCCCCGAAGTCGCTGCCGAGCGCGTCCGACAGGGCCGTCCACCACTGGAAGGCCGAGTCGTGGGTGACGGTGAAGTCGTTGTGGATGATGCGGGACATCGTCAGAGCGCTGTCGATGCCGGGATCGTAGCCCTGCGACCAGCCTCCGCCGGAGCCGAAGCAGCAGATCTCCGTGGCCCACGTCGGACGGCCCGCGTCCTTGCCGACCTGGGCCGCGGCCTGCATCGTGGCGGTGCTTGGATTGTCGTACGTGTGATGCCCGAGGGCGGCCACATAAGGGGCCGTGCCGGGTTCGTTCAGCCAGGTCGGCGTGTTGGTGACGAACGCGGACAGCTGGCTCGACTCGTCCGCGAGCACCTTCGCGCCGGTATGCCGCGCGGCGAGAGCGGAACCCGCAGCTCTGACGATCGCACCGCGCTGCGCGACCGGTACGAGCATCGTCTCCTGGCCGCAGCCCGTGGTGGCGTCGGGCTCGTTCATCGGGCTGACATACCCGATGTGCACGCCCTGCTCGGTGAAGTGGTGTACCACCGTGGCCAGATAGGCCCCGTACACACCTTCGTCACCCGGAGTCAGATTGCCCGAACAGCTCAGCCCGTTCGTCGTCATCGACGCGGGAGCACTGTTCACGAAGCCGATCAGATCCTTGACCCCGGCCTTGGCCGCCGCGTTCAGGAAATACCGTCCGCCGGGGTCCTTCGACCAGTCGTACGAACCGTCGGGCTGCAGGAAACTGTCCGGGTCGCGGGCCGGTGTGGTCACACCGACACCGCCACCCCCGATGTTGTACCGGTAGGACGTCAGATCCAGCCCGGACGGAGAGAACAGCAGGCGGGCGGCCTGCTCTTTGGCCGCGGGCGAGAAGTGGGCGAGGTCGTTGACCCACCACGCCCCCGACGCACCGATGTTCTGGATCGTCTGCGCCGCGGCGGATGACACCTCGGCCGTGCCCGCAGGAGTCGTGCCGGAAGAAGCACGGGCAGGTGCCGGGGCGAGCGTGCTCAGGGCACCCACTGCCACGATCGAGAGCGCTGCCGCCATAACGGCGGAGCCGGCGCCTCGACGACGACGCCAGAGCGTCGGCCGTCCGAACGAGGTCTGTCTCATGCGTCATTCCCTTTCTTCCGCCCCGGTTCAGGGGCGTGTTCTGCGGGTGGTGTCCGGGCGGCGAAATCGAGAACGCCGCCGGTGCGGGCCGCCGGCGGTATCCGGCCGTCGGACCCGACCCGCGCCCGTCAGCCTGTGCTGCGCGCTACGTACAGGTTCTGGGCGCGGAAGTAGGTGTCGGTGGTCGGGCCGGGCGAGCCGGAGGAGCCCTCCATCTGGAGGTCCATGATGATCCAGAAGGGTTGCCCGACGAAGTTGGCACCGGTGTGCGTGCCCTTCAACGCACCGTCGATGTAGTACTGGATCTGCACATTGGTGCTGCTGACCTTCGTCAGGACGGCCCGGTAGGTGTGCCAGCTGGCCGGCGAGGACATGTCCGTCAAGGTGTTGGACCAGCCGCCGCTGGTGTTCTTGTAGGTGTTGGCCCAGTTCGTCGCCGTGCCCTTGTACTCAAGGATGTCGCTCTCCGGCGGCCAGCTGTTCACTCCAGTCAGCCAGAACGCGGGCCAGGTGCCTTGGGCGGACGACGCCTGGAAGTCACCGCGCACCTCCCACACCGGGTACGAGTCGTTCACCAGCACCTGTGTCTTCGCGTACACGGTCCCGGAGTGGTAGTGGAAGTCGCCGTCCACGTACGGGGTCGCCATCAGGGTCAGGACGCCGCCGGACAGCGAGACGTGCGTGTGGTCGGTGGAGCTTGCCACCATGAGCGCCGAGCCGTTGTGACTGTCGCCCCAGGGATACAGGTAGTTCCATGCGCTCTCGAACGTGCTGTACGAGGCGAGCGATCCGCTGATGAGCACCTCGGTGCCCGTGACACGACTGGTCCGCGCGAGCGCAGGTGTGGCGGGGACGGTGGCGGCGGCGGACGCGAGCAGTCCGGCGCCCAGCAGTCCCAGCGTGGCGCGGCGCGTTGGTTCCTGTTGGTTCATCGGCTCTCCATAGGTTTGTGGGGCGGCCCGAAGGTCCGCCGGACGGTCCTGAGGGGGGTGGAGGTTCAGCCAACGGGTGTGCGGAGCGGAACGGGGAGTCACGGGCGGTCCCGGCGGCGTGCGATCGGCATGCCGTAGAGAAGCCCCAGTCGTGCGGCTGCGCGGTGGCCGGCGATCACGGCTTGCCCGTCGGGCGGTCCACTGCCGTCACCACGGCCACGCGTGCACCATCAGCACGTCACTGATCCGACCAGGGGCCCTGACCGGGCGTCACGACTCCGATGTGCAAAGAACACGCAATCCGAACATATTCGATCAATGTCAAACGCACCGATCGGTGATGTTTGCGCAATCATGTTGTGTACGCAGTTTGACACCGCGTCGGGGGCCGCGCAAGCCTCGTGCCGCTGATCGTTCGCCTTTGCCTTGGCCTCGCGCCGCACCAAGCCATGGAGCGCCGCCCGATGCAGGATGACGGGTCGCTCAGGGTGCACCAGCGGGCAACACGGCTTATCGGCGTCGGCGGTGACGGCGCAACAGAAAGCCTCCGCAGTACCGTCGTCGCCACGGCCGAGGACAGGCCCGTAGCGCCCTCGCACCGAAGTGGGCATAGGGCCCGGTGCGCGCATTCCGGTTCAGCCGTGGAAGCAGCGGCCCGCTTCGAGGTCCAGCGAGCTCCGGCCGATCGCCCTGATCGTGACCCGGCCCCGGAACTCCCGCCATCCGCCCCTCGCCGCCTTCGGCCGTGCGGCCACTACCGCCATCACCACTCTGCGGACCAAGACGGGAACGTCGCAGGCAGCAGCCTCAGAGCAGCATCTCCCCCGCCGCATCGGGCAGGCACCTGAGCGAGGGTCACTGCGGCGAGCCCGGCGGATGTTATCGCCAACATGAGTTATGGCAGGACCCTTGACGGGAGCCTCTCGCCACCCGTTAACGTAACCATGGCGTTAAGGCTGCACAGCGTTCCGTTCCGCCTCCCGCACCGGCCCGAGCTCCGCTCCACGCATCCGGGCCTTCGCACCGCGCGCACCCGAAAGAGCCGGCCCATCTCCTGCACCCGGGCCGGTCACCGATATCCCGGCGTCCGCGCCACTCGCACACACCGCACCGGTCTTGCGCTGCGACCTACGCACCTGCCCGGATTTGTGGAGCGCCGCACTTTTCGGCCCGCGCACCGCACTTCTCCTCCGGTACCAGGACGGGGCCGAGCGGGTCAGACGCCCGCTGCACGACGGGCGGAGATATCCGGCAGCGCATCCGCGGTGACCGGCGCAGAGCTTGGCCGCGCACCGCAGCACGCACACAAACAGACCAGCAATATCCCGTATTTGCATGCCCACGCACATACAGAAGGGAAGCCAGTCGGTCATGACACAAAAGATCAGACCGGTCATCGCGGCATTGCTTCTCACAGCGGTGATGACGGTCCTCGGCTGGGGCGCGAACACCGCCCCGGCGCAAGCCGCCACCAACGACTTCAAAGGCGTCAACTGGGCCGACCAGAGAGACAACTTCGTCGACGACACCCTGGTCCTGGGAGGACTCAGCACCTCGGACAGCTACGCCACCACACAGACGAAAGCGGACAAGATCCTTACCGGCTTCCAGAACAACCTGGGTGCCAACACCGTCCGCATGCCGGTCAATTACCCGACCATTTCCGGGTCCTACTGGAATTCCTACACCGGCGCGATCGACACGGCGACCAGCAAGGGAATGAAGGTCATCCTGAGCTACTGGGAGAGCGCCAGTTCCCGGAACGGCTCGGTGGACAACCTGACCCAGTTCTGGTCGATGTGGCAGACCATCGTCAACAAGTACGGCGGCAACAGCAACGTCTACTTCGAGCCGATGAACGAGCCGTACGCCTACAGCGACGCCGACTGGAAGAACCTCGCCGCCCAGTGGCTGACCAACTACTCCAGCGTGCCGAGGGGCAGGGTCATCATCAGCGGCGCCGGCTACAACCAGCGCCTCACCACGATCGGCAGCGACAGCCGGTTCGACGGCTGCCTGATCTCGCGCCACATCTACCAGTTCTTCGACACGAGCCTGCACACCAAGCAGGCCTGGAAGGACGCGCTGGGCAACAGCATCGGCTCCTACGCCAGCCGGGTCATCGTCACCGAATGGGGCGCTCCCATGACGGACGGCAGGAACTACGACGTGGACGCCGACAACAGCGATGACTTCGTGGCGTTCATCCGCGGTATCTCGTCCGAATCACGGGCGCTCGGACTCGGAACGGTGTACTGGCCGGGCGTACGGCCCAATGACACCTACCGGATCCAGAACATCGACGGCAGCGGAACGAACATCTCGCTGTCCACGACGAATGCCTCGGGCCGGGACCAGTTGAGGTTCTCCTGGGGGATCTGACGGATCCGACTGCGGTCTGCCCGGGCCCGTCGCGCACGGCGCGCGACGGGCCCCTGCCGCGCGCACCGGAACGACCTTTCGCTCGCCAGGGGAAGCGGCATATGTCTAGACTTCCGGTGGCCGGGTCAACGGCCGACACCTGACGGCTGTGAGGTACCCGACCGAAGTGGACGACATCGCTGCCACGGAGCACACCGGCGGCACAGCGGGGCCGCCGGGCCAGGCCGACGCCGGTCGGGCGTCCCGGCGCGCCCGCGGGGCGTCGATGGCCGATGTCGCCAAGCTGGCCGGAGTCTCGGCGCAGACGGTTTCGCGGGTGTCGAACGGCTTCCCGGGCGTCGTCGAGTCGACCCGGCAGCAGGTGCTCGCGGCGATGCAGGAGCTCGGTTACCGGCCCAACAGTGCGGCCCGGGCGCTGAAGCGAGGCGAGTTCCGCACCCTCGGCGTGATCCTGTTCAACATGTCCACGACCGGCAATATGCGCACGCTGGAGGCGGTCGCCCTGTCGGCGGCGCAGGAAGGGTATGCCACCACGCTGCTGCCGGTGACGGTGCCCACCCGGGACGAGGTGCGCGGCGCCTTCACCCGGCTCGGCGAGCTCGCGGTGGACGGCATCGTGATCATCATGGAGGTCCATCTGCTGGACTCGGCCACGGTGGCGCTGCCGCCGCATGCGCAGGTGGTGGTCGTCGACTCCAACGCAGGTGACCGGTACTGCGTGGTCGACACCGACCAGACGGGCGGCGCGCGGGCCGCCGTGGAGCACCTGCTCGGGCTCGGACACAAGACGGTGTGGCACGTGGCAGGCCCACAGGACTCCTTCTCGGCCGAACACCGGGTCTCGGGCTGGCGCTCGGTACTGACCGAGGCCGGGCGGGCGGTGCCCGAGCTGCTGCGCGGCGACTGGTCGGCGGAGTCCGGCTACCGCGCCGGGCAGCGGATCGCCGCAGAGCCCGGGTGCACGGCCGTTTTCGCGGCCAACGACCAGATGGCCCTCGGGGTGCTGCGTGCGCTGCACGAGCACGGCCGCCGGGTTCCGCAGGACGTCAGCATCGTTGGCTTCGACGACATCCCCGAGGCGGCGTCCTTCGCGCCTCCGCTCACCACCGTCCAGCAGGACTTCACCGAGGTCGGGCGGCGCTGCGTGGAGCGGGTGCTGCGCCAGATCCGCAACAACGCGCCGGAGAAGGGGACGTCGCTGGTCCCGACCCGTCTGGTGGTCCGCTCCAGCACCGCACCACCGCCAGCGTCCAGCCGCTGACCTGGCCTTCGCCCGCCGTCCCGCTGCGCCGCCTTCGGCATCTTGACACATCAGGTACCCCTGGTCAGACTCACATCTAATGATGGCAGCGCAAACATTGATCTTGGTACCCGACGTGAAGGGTCAGCATCCATGCCCGCTCTGTGCATCGACCGGGAGGGCTTTCGCCTCGACGGTCGGCCGTTTCGCATCATCTCCGGCGGCCTGCACTATTTCCGGGTCCACCCGGACCAGTGGCGGGACCGGTTGCGCAAGGCGCGGCTGCTGGGCCTGAACACCGTCGACACCTACGTGCCGTGGAACCTGCACCAGCCCCGTCCGGACCGCTTCACATGGGACGGCGCGCTGGACCTGGCCGCGTTCTTGGCACTCGCCCGCGACGAGGGGCTGCATGTCCTGCTGCGCCCGGGGCCGTACATCTGCGCCGAGTGGGAAGGCGGAGGGCTGCCGTCCTGGTTGCTGGCCGAGCCCGACATGCGGCTGCGCAGCACGGACCCGCGCTACCTGGCCGCGGTGGAACGTTACTTCGACGAACTGCTGCCGCAGGTCGCGCCCCTCCTGGGCAGCCGGGGCGGCCCGGTCATCGCCGTACAGGTCGAAAACGAGTTGGGCGCGTACAGCGAGTCCGACGACGCTCCCGGCTACCTGGCGCATCTGGTCACCGCGCTGCGCGAACGCGGCGTGGACGTGCCGCTGTTCACCTGTGACCAGCCCGCCGACCTGGCCCGCGGCAGCACTCCCGGTGTGCTGAGCACCGTCAACTTCGGCAGTTCAGCGGCCCCGCACCTGGCCACGCTGCGAGAGCACCAGCCGACCGGCCCGCTGATGTGCGCCGAACTCTGGAGCGGCTGGTTCGACCGCTGGGGCGGTGTGCACGTCGTCAACGACGCCCAGAAGGCGGCCGGCGTACTGGACACGGCGCTGGCCGCGGGAGCCAGCGTCAATCTGTACATGGTCCACGGCGGCACCAACTTCGGCTTCACCAACGGCGCCAACGACAAGCACACCTACCGGCCGACCGTCACCTCCTACGACTACGACGCCCCGCTCGACGAGGCCGGCGACCTCACCGCGAAGTTCGCCGCCGTCCGTGCGGTGATCGCCCGGTACGCGCCGGTGCCCGACGACCCGCTGCCCGAGCCGTCGAAGAAGCTGAACCTCCTGGACATCGAGCTCTGCGAGCAGGCACCGCTGTTCGCGAACACCGACCGGCTCGGTTGCGCCGTGACCGGCGAGCGTCCGCTGACCATGGAGGAGCTGGGCCAGGACTTCGGGTTCGTGCTGTACGAGAGGCGGCTCGACACCCCGGGCGCCACACTGCTGCACACGGCCGGCGTGCACGACCGCGCCCAGGTCTTCCTCGACGGCCAGCCCGTCGGAGTGTTGGAGAGGGAGAACCACGAACACTCCCTGGCCTTCACCGTGCCGCGCGCAGGCGCCACCCTCACCCTCCTGGTGGAGAACCAGGGACGGGTCAACTACGGCCCGGGCATCCACGACCGCAAGGGCCTGACCGGGCCCGTCACCGCGAACGGCACGCTCCTGGCCGGCGACTGGCTCAGCCGCCCGCTGCCGATGGACGACATCAGCACCCTCTCCTACCCGACCAATGACACCGCTCCCTGCGTCGGGCCCGCCTTCCACCGGGGCGTCTTCGAGGTCGCCGAACCCGCTGACAGCTATCTCGACCTGTCCGGGTGGACCAAGGGCTGTGCGTGGGTCAACGGCTTCGCGCTGGGCCGGTACTGGTCGCGGGGCCCGCAGCGGCGCCTGTACGTGCCGGCGCCCGTGCTGCGGCCCGGACGTAACGAGGTCGTGGTCCTGGAGCTGCAAGCCACCGCCCGCCGCACGGTCGACCTGCGGGACACCCCGGATCTCGGCCCGATCCAGGAGTAGCCGCCCGGCACGAACGACAGGGGCGGGGCCGCCGTTGCGCGGGCCCCGCCCCTGTCGTTCGTGCTGCTGCGGCAGCCGCCGGCCGCGGGCCGCTTGCTGTCAGCCGACGTCGAAGCCCTGATCCTTGCCGTACTTGACGGAGGCCTGCTGCCACGCCTTCAGGCCGTCGGTCAGGGATGTGTCGGAGACGTAGGCCTTGCCGACGGTGTCGTTGAAGATCGAGTTCGCGTAGACCTGGTAGGGCAGGTAGGACCAGTGCGGAGTGACGTTCTTCGCGGACTCGGAGAAGACCTTGTTGGCCTGCTGGCCGCCGAAGTAGGGGAACTTGGTGTCCAGGAAGGCCTGGGAGTTGAGGTCCGCCGTGGTCGCGGGGAAGGCACCGCCCTTGATCCGGGACTGCACCCCCGCGCCCTGGTTGGCGTACTTCACGAAGGCGTAGGCGAGCTCCTTGTTCTCGCTCGCCTTCATCACGGCGAGGGAGCTGCCGCCGTTCTCCGCGCTGGCCGTGCCGCCCGCCTGCCACTGCGGCAGCGGTGCCACCCGCCAGTCACCGGAGGCCGCTGCCACGCCGGAGGTGAAGTTCGCGGGCATCCAGGCGCCGGTGGCCAGGGTGGCGATGGTGCCGTCGCCCAGGCCCTTGTACCACTGGTCGCTCCAGCCCGTGACGGGGGACAGCAGATGCTCGGAGAGCAGTTTCTGCCACACCTTGGTGTACTCGGTGCTGCCCTTGTCGCCGAAGTCTACCGACACCTTGGTGCCGTCCACCGTGTACGGGTGGCCGCCGGCCTGCCAGATCAAGCTGGTGGTGGTACCCGCGTCGCCGGTGTCGCTGGTGATGTACGCCTTCGGGTCCGCCTTGTGCAGTGCGCGGGCCGCGTTCAGGTACTCGTCCCAGGTGGTGGGCACCGCGATCTTGTACTTGTCGAACACCTTCTTGTTGTAGAAGAGCGCCATCGGCCCCGAGTCCATGGGCAGGCCGTATACGCCGCCGTTGCTGCTGACCGCGTTCCACGGGCCCGTCGAGTAGCTCTTCGACAGGTCCTTGGCGCCGAAGGAGCTCAGGTCCGCGACCGACTTGCCGAGCGTGAACTGGCTCAGCGCGTAGTACTCGATCTGCCCGACGTCCGGGACGCCCTTGCCCGCCTGGACGGCGTTCTCCAGCGCGGTGTACTCGTCCTTGTTGGTGCCCGCGTTGACGAGCTTCACCTTGACCTTGGGGTACTTGTCCTGGAAGTCGGTGACGACCTGCTTCAAGGTGGGCTCCCAGGCCCACACCGTGATCGAACCACCCTTGGCCAGCGCGGCGTCGATGTCCTTGGCGGACGTCGTGCCGCCCGAGCTGGAGTCGTCGCCGGAAGAACCGCAAGCGCTCAGTCCCAGCGTGGCAACGGCCAGCAGCGCGACACCCGGGGCCCAGCGGCGTAGTGCCTTGTTCGTCATCTCATTCCACTCCGTTGTGCGTAAGGGTCCGCGGCACCCGGCCCCTCGCACGGGACGGGTACCGCATGGGAGACAGCCGCCGGGAAGACCAGCGAGCAGGACAGCCGCAGGCAAGAGGGGCGGGCCGGAGCGCGCCCTGTGATCACTCCTTGACACTCCCGGCGGCGAGCCCGGACTGCCAGTAGCGTTGGAGCAGGAGGAAGGCCGCAATCAGCGGCAGAACGGTCAGCAGTGATCCGGTGATCACAAGGTGGAAGACGGGCTGTCCGCCGGTGGTGAACGCCTGCTGGTTCCACGCGTTCAAGCCGAGGGTGAGCGGATACCAGTCCGGGTTCTTGATCATGATGAGCGGCAGGAAGTAGTTGTTCCAGGTCGCGACCATGGTGAAGAGCAGCACGGTGACGGTGCCGGGGCCGAGCAGCGGCAGACACACCGTGAAGAAGGTGCGGATCTCGCCCGCGCCGTCCACCCGGGCCGCCTCCAGCAGTTCGCCGGGGATCGCCTCGGAGGCGAACACCCACATCAGATAGAGGCCGAACGGTGAGATCAACGACGGGATGATCACGGCCCAGGGGGTGTTGGTGAGGCCCATCTTGCTGAACATCAGGAAGGTGGGGACAGCCAGTGCCGTGCCCGGCACGGCCACCGCCCCGATCACGACTGCGAACACGGCCCGCTTGCCGGGAAAGTCGAATTTCGCCAGGCCGTAGCCGCCCAGTACCGCAAGGACGGTGGCGCCGCCCGCGCCGAGCACCACGTACAGCAGGGTGTTGAGCAGCCAGCGGACGAAGATGTGGTCCTGGTAGGTGAAGGTCTGCCGGAGGTTGTCCCACAGCGCGAAGTGGCCGCCGAACCACAGCCCGAAGGAATCGAGCAGACTCTTCTGGGTCTTGGTCGCGTTGATGACCAGCCAGGCGAGCGGCACCAGCGAGTAGAGCATCACCAGGGCGGTGAGGCCGGTGAGCAGCGCGCTTCGGCGCGTCCTGGTGCCCGACTGAGGCGCGGACGGCCGCGGACGCCGGGCCGCTGGGCGCAGCCGGGACCGGGACGGGGTGACGGTGGTGCCGCTGGCCAGCACGTCACAGCTCCTTTCGCATGCCGCGCAGCTGGACGACGTAGGCCACGATCATCGTGACGACTCCCATGACGATGGCGACCGCCGCGGCGTAGTTGTGCTGCTGGCCGGAGAACGACAGGTAGTAGGTGTACAGGTTGGGCGTGAAGTAGGTGGTGATCGCGTTGGGCGCCAGGTTCTTGAGGATGCTGGGCTCGCTGAAGAGCTGGAAGCTGCCGATGACGGAGAAGACGGTCGCGATCACCAGCGCGCCGCGGATCGCCGGGATCTTGATCGCGGCCGCGATCCGCCACTGTCCGGCTCCGTCGATCTCGGCGGCCTCGTACAGCGACCTGGGGATCACTCGTAGCGCCGCGTAGAGGATCAGCATGTTGTACCCGACGAACTCCCAGGTGACGATGTTCCCGATGCTCGCGAGGACCAGGTCGGGCGAGAGGGGATCGGGCAGCGAGACACTCAGCAGGTCGTCGATGTTGCCGACCAGGCCGAATCGCTTGCCGTAGATGAAGCCCCACATCAAGGTGGCCACAACGGCGGGCACCGCGTAGGGCAGAAAGATCGTGATGCGGAAGAAGTTCCGTCCGTAGAGCCGCCCGCTGTCCAGTGCCAGGGCCACCAGTAGGGCGATGCCCAGCATGATGGGGACCTGGACGAGCAGGAAGAGACCGACCCGGGCGAAGCCCGACCAGAACTCATGGTCCTGGAAGGCCTGCTGGTAGTTGTCGAAACCGACGAAGGAGTTGCCGCCGATCAACCGGTCGCGGAACAGGCTCAGATAGATCGAGTAGCCGATCGGCGCGAGGAAGACCAGCGCGAAGACGATCAGGAAGGGCGCCACGAAGCCCCAGCCGATCCAGCGCCGCCTGCCGCCGTGCCCCGGCGGCCCGGCGGCTCGGCGTGCCCTCGACAGAGGCGGCGCGACGGCCATGGTGCTCCTCCCCTGGTGCGGACACCAGCAGGTTTACGTAAACATCGAGATGCTTGCACTGCCGATCGCTGAGCGTCAAGGGCCACGAACGGCACCTCATCAGGGGGCCATTAGCCGTTCGACATGACGAACATGCTCCGGCATCCCGGACTTTCTTGTGCAGAGGGTCTTGACCAGGCGTCGGACACCTCCATACTGGCGAACGCCATCCGCTGATGTTTACGCAAACTCACCCCGTTTTCTCTAGGTTCGTTCCGGTAACGGAAGGCGGAATCAATGTCCCGCGACAGATATCCACGGCGACTACTCACCGCACTGCTGAGCCTCGTCGCCCTCGTGGCCGCGTCCGTGGCGCTCAGTCCTCCCACGGCAGCCGGCACATCCGGCCCCTCCCCCGCGGCGGCCCCCGCCCAGCAGTCCTACGCGGGTTATGTCTTCGCGTACTTCACCGGCGAAGGACAGGCCGACGGTGAGCAGGTGCACCTGGCGCTGAGCCGCGGGAACGACCCGCTGCACTGGCAGGAACTCAACGGCGGCAAGCCCGTCCTGACGTCCACCCTCGGCGACAAGGGCGTACGCGACCCGTTCCTCATCCGTTCGCCGCAGGGCGACAAGTTCTACCTGCTCGCCACCGATCTGAAGATCTACGGCAACGGCGACTGGGACGCGGCCCAGCGGCACGGCAGCCGTTCCCTCATGGTGTGGGAGTCCCCCGACCTGGTGCACTGGTCGCAGCAGCGCTCGGTGCAGGTCTCGCCGCCCACCGCCGGCAACACCTGGGCTCCGGAGGCCTACTGGGACTCCGCACGCCACACCTACGTGGTGTTCTGGGCGTCCAAGCTCTACTCCGAGGACGACCCGGACCACACGGCCAGCAGTTACAACCGCATGATGTACGCGACCACCAAGGACTTCACGCACTTCAGCGAGGCGAAGGTGTGGGACGATCCGGGGCACTCGGTGATCGACGCCACGGTGATCAAGGACAGCGACACCTATTACCGCCTGACCAAGGACGAACGCGACAACACTTCCGGGAATCCTTGCGGAAAGTTCATCACTGAGGAGAAGTCGACCGATCTGCTCGACACCTCCTGGGAGCCGGTGGCCGAGTGCATCGGCAAGGGCACCGACGACAGCCCCGGCATCGAGGCGGGCGAGGGACCCACGGTCTTCAAATCCAACACCGAGAACAAGTGGTACACCTTCATCGACGAGTTCACCGGACGCGGATACGTACCGTTCGAGACCACCGACCTCGCCTCAGGTAACTGGACCATGTCAAAGGACTACCAATTGCCCGCGTCCCCACGGCACGGCACCGTCGTCCCCGTCACCCAGGCCGAGTACGACCGCCTCGCCGACCAGTGGGGGCCGCACAACCCCGCACTGCCGGGCTACCACGCGGACCCCAACATCGTCGCCTTCGGCAGCACCTACTACCTCTACACCACCAATGACGGGTATCCGGGCTGGAGCGGGACCACGTTCAACGCCTGGTCGTCCAAGGACCTGGTGCACTGGACGGACCGAGGCACCATCCTCGACCTCGGCCCCGACGTGGCCTGGGCCGACTCGCGCGCCTGGGCGCCCACGATCGCCGAGCGCCATGGCACCTACTACTTCTACTACTGCGCCGACGCCAAGATCGGTGTCGCGACCAGCCACTCCCCCACCGGCCCGTTCAAGGACTCCGGTGCGCCCCTCATCGCCGCCAATCCGGACGGCAACGGGCAGGCCATCGACCCCGCCGTGTTCACGGACGACGACGGCCAGGCCTACCTGTACTGGGGTAACGGCTCCGCCTGGGTGGTACCGCTCAACGACGACATGGTGTCCTTCGACCCGGACCGCGTCCAGCAGATCACCGGCCTCACGGACTTCCGTGAAGGACTGTTCATGGCCAAACGCGGGTCCACCTACCACCTGATGTACTCCATCGACGACACCCGCAGCGAGGACTACCGCGTCGGCTACGCCACCGCATCTAGCCCGGCGGGACCGTTCACCGACCACGGCGTGATCCTCAGCAAGGACACGTCTCAGGGGATCCTCGGCACGGGCCACAACTCGATCCTGCGGGTGCCCGGTACCGACGACTGGTACATCGCCTACCACCGCTTCGCCATCCCCGGCGGTGACGGCACCCACCGGGAGACCGCCATCGACAAGCTGACGTTCTCGGCCGACGGTCTCATCGAGCCCGTCACCCCCACCCTCGCCGGCATCGCACCGCACCCCATCCCCCGCCGCACCGCACACTGAGGCAGGAATCCGAGCGGCCCCGCGGAGTGCCGGTGCACACCGGCACCCCGCGGGGCTCCCGCATGTATCGGTCAGGCCGCAGTGGCCCGTCCTGTGCCGCACAGCGGCCACGGGCAACGGCCACCGGGTGCGCGGCAGGTGCACGTCACTCAGCGCTGAGCGCGGGCACGGTGCCGCATGACTCGCGCACCACCACGTTCGGCCAGAGCTCGACGCGGTGCACGGGCCACTCCTGGCTGAGGTCGGCAAGACGCGCCAGCGCCAGCTCCGCGGCGAGCGCGCCGAGCCGGTGCTTCTGCGGGCGTACGGCGGTCAGCGGCGGGTCGGAGGCGGCCCCGATCTCGTCGTCGTAGGTGACGATCGCCAGGTCGTCGGGGACCGTCATGCCCAGTTCACGGCCCTGTTCGAGCAGGCCGATGGCCTCTCGGTCGGAGTGCACCAGCAGGGCCCGCGCACCCTGGGCCCGGGTCTGCCGCAGGACCTCGGTGTACGCGTCCACCCAGCCCCTGGCCCCGTAGGACGGCACTTCGATGTCCAGGCCGTCGTGCGGCGGAAGGTGCAGCGCAGCCAGCGCGTCCTGCCAGCCCTCGCGCAGTGCCTTGCTGGTGGGGCTCTGGCGGGTGGTAATCAGTGCGATCCTCTCGTGCCCGAGGGTCACGAGATGGCGTACGGCGAGCCCCGCGCCCAGCGCGTGTGCGGTGGTGGCCGCGTCCAGCGCGAGGGTAGCGAGATCGCGCGGCGGGCGGCGCTCGACGAGGACGACGGGCACCGGCAGCGAGCCGAGCCAGCGCAGCAGCTCCAGCGCCGCGGCGCCGCTGGTGGTGGGGGCGACGAGGAGAGCCTGTATCCCTCGGTTGAGCAGCGCGTTGACCTGCCGGCGGTCCTCCGCCGCGTTGTCCCACTGCGACGCGCGCATGACCAGCCGCCCCTCGGCGGCGGCCACGGCGGTGTGCGCGCCCTGGATGACGTGCGGCCAGTAGTACTCCACGGAGGGGACCACCATGCCGACCAGGGACCGGGTGGCCATCGGACCGTATGTACCGTGCGGCACCTCCTTCGCCTTCGCCCCCTGCGTACGGTGCGGAAGGGCGATGCCACCGTGCACGCGTTGCACCAGGCCGCGGTCGGCCAGCAGTGTCACATCCCGGCGCACCGTCACCGGCGTCACGCCCAGCTGTACCACCAGGTCGGCAAGCCGGACCACGCCGTGCTTGCGTACCGCGGCCAGAATGATCTCCCGGCGCTCAGCCGCCAGAGCCATCGTTCGGTCCTTTTCCCGACGGTGTGTGCGGCTCCCGGGCGCCACCGGGAGCTGAGTGCGTTCCGTCGTCTCCTGTCGGTTGGTCACCTGCACCGGCGGGCCGCCGGTGCGCCCGCCGGTCAGTCGTCCGCGCCGTCCGTCCGCCGACGGGCCGGGGCGAGCATGGCACGGCAGTTGCGCCACACCACGAACAGCACACAGCCGGGCAGCACGGCCAGGCCGAGCAGGGGCGCCTGGTTGACGGCCGCGAGGGTGACGGCGAGCAGTACGAGGTTCATCAGCCCCAGCGGCCAGCGGCGCACGACGGCGTAGGCAGCCGCCAGGAGTATGTGCCGCGTGGTCCGTGAGTCACCGGACGCCAGGCCGGCGAGGGCGACGACCGCTGTGCCCGAGGTGCCGATGGCGACGACGGCGCACAGGGGCTCCAGTGCGGGACCGAGGGCGGCTGCCCGCAGGACCAGCACGTCGGTCACCGCGACGAGCGCCAGCAGTACACAGGGCGTCCACAGCAGCAGGGCCCGGCGGAAGTGCTGCCGATAGACCCGGGCGAACGCACGCACCGGAGCCTGTTCGTCCGCGTCGGCGTGCCGCAGGTAGCCGAACGCGCCGGCGACCGACGGGCCAATGCCGAGGCAGAGCAGTCCGAAGACCGCCGGATACCGCCACGGCTGGTGGCACAGCACCAGTGCCACGAGGAGCGGCGCACTGGTGACCGTCAGGCCGAGGTTGACCACCAGGACCCGGTGCACATGCGACCAGATGAGCTCCCAGGAGCCGAAGGCCACATTGAGCCGGACGCCCCGGCGGCCGGCCGGCGCATAGCCGGGTGCCTCACTCATCGCGCCTCCTCGTGTCATCCCTGCCCCTCATCCCTTCACTCCGCTGGTGGCGATGCCCTGGACGAAGTAGCGCTGCCCGAGCAGGAAGACGACGAGAATCGGCAGCACGGACAGCACCGAACCGGTCATGATCATCGCGTACTCGGCGTCGAACTGTCCGATGAAGGAGCGCAGGCCGAGCTGCACGGTCCACAGGTTGTTGTCCGTCAGGTAGATGAACGGACCCATGTAGTCGTTCCAGGTGTTGACGAAGGTCAGCAGCGCGAGGCCGGCGAGGGCGGGCTTGGACAGCGGCAGCACGATCCGGGCCCAGATGCCGTACTCGCTGAGCCCGTCGAGCCGGGCGGCCTCGCTGAGCTCGTCCGGAATGCTCAGGTAGTACTGGCGCATCAGGAAGACACCGAAGGCGCCGAACGCCTGCAGCAGGATCAGCGAGAGCCGGGTGTTCACCAGTTCCAGCTTCTGCATGATGATGTACTGCGGCACCATGTACGCCTGCCAGGGCACCGCGATGGTCGCCACGTAGCCCGCGAAGAGCACGTCCCGGCCGGGAAAGCGCATCTTGGCGAAGCCGTAGGCCGCGAAGCTGCCGGTGAGCACCTGAAGGAAAGTGATCACCACGCTGAGGAGCAGCGAGTTCCCCAGGTAGGTGCCGAGCGGGATCTCTGTCCAGATGCGGGTGAAGTTGTCCCAGTGGTAGCTCTTCGGGATCCACTCGATCGGCACGGTGAAGACCTCGCGGTCGGTCTTGACCGAGGAGATCAGCATCCACACGAACGGCAGCAGGATGACCAGGGCCACCACGGTCAGCGCCGTGTAGAGCAGCACATGCCCGATGAGCCGGCGCCGTGCGCGACGGACGCGGGTCCCATCCGTGCTGTGTACCGGGTTCGGCGCCCGGGAGGGCGTGCTGTCCTTGCGCAGCACGGTGGTGTTCATCGCTCACTCCTGCGCTGGAACCGGAACTGGACCACGGTGATCACCAGACAGATCGCGAAGAGGGCGAGGGAGATCGCCGAGGAGTAGCCGAAGCGTCCCTGGGTGATGCCCTCCCGGAAGATCAGCTGGGAGAGCACCAGCGTGGAGCGTCCCGGCCCGCCCTCGGTCATCACCTGCACCAGGTCGAAGACCTTGAAGCTGGAGATGGTGAGCATCACCATCACGAAAAACGTGGTGGGACGCAGGCACGGCAGCGTGACGTACCAGAAGCGCCGCCATGCACCCGCGCCGTCCACCCGGGCGGCCTCGTAGAGTTCGGCGGGCACGGCCTGCAGGCCCGCCAGGAACAGGACCATGTAGTAGCCCATGTCGCGCCACACACTGGTCAGGATCAGCGCGGGCAGCGCCCAGTCGGACGAGGTGGTCCAGCCGGGCGGGTGTGCGATGCCGACCGCCCTGAGGAACTGGTTGACCGGGCCCGTGTCCGGGCTCAGCAGCATGTTCCACACGACGGCGACGGCCACCAGGGAGGTGATGTACGGGAAGAAGAACGCCGTCCGCAGGGCGCTTATCCCGCGCAGCTTCCGGTTGAGCAGCACGGCAAGGCCCAGGGACGCCGCCAGGGTGAGCGGGATGTGTCCCGCCGCGTACCAGCAGGTGTTCTGCAGCGCCGTCCAGAAGTTGTCGTCCTGCCACATGCGCCGGAAGTTGGCGACTCCGATCCACTTCGGGGTGGAGTAGGAATCCCAGTCGGTGAAGGCCAGCACCAGGGCGCCGATCACCGGTACCAGGGTCAGGGCCGCGAAGCCGAGAAAGTTCGGCAGGATGAAGCTCCAGCCGACCAGCACGGCACGCCGGCGGCGGCGCCGGGCGGCGGGGTGCGCCGCCTCGGACGGGCCCGCGGTGGGATGGGAGAGGGTACTCACTGGACTTCCGTCTTCACCCGGTGGTTCATCTCCTCGATGCCCTTGTCGATGGACTTCTCACCGCTCATCACCAGCTCGTGCTCCTCCTTGAGGATCTGGTCGATGTCGGAGGACTTGTCGCTGACCGGCATCTCCAGCTGCACCTTGGAGGGCGTCATGGCCTGCCGGGACAGCGCGTCGGAGGGCATGCCCTTGACCCCGAAGAAGGTGTCCATGACGGCGCCGCTGCTGTACGACGGGACGATTCCGATCTTGGCTATGGCCGCCGCGCCCTTGGGTCCCGAGGCCCACGTCACGAACTGCTTGGCCGCGTCGGAGTTGCGCGCCTTCTTGTTGACGGCGAAGGCGGTCGGCGAACCGAAGGTGACCGCTTTGCCGTCCGAGGTGATCTGCGGCATCGGTGCCATGCCCCAGTCGACCGGGTTCTTGCCCTGTGCCTTCTCCGCCAGCAGGGCCGCGCCCCACCAGGTACCCATCGGCACCATGGCTGCCTTGCCGGTGGTGAACTCCGCGTCGTACGTCACCTTCTGGCTGGTGGCGGTGGAGAACGGCAGGGTGGCGCCGGCCTTCTGGATGTCCAGGGCGGTCCTGTACTGGTCTTTCATGAACCCGTAGTCGCCGCCGAGCAGGTCACCGCCGGTCTGCGCCGAGGCGATGGCCTGCACCACCGAACGCCAGGTGTGCAGGTAGGCGCCGTACACCTTCGACGAACCGGAGCCCTTGGTGAACTGCTTGGCCAGCTTGTCGAAGTCGGACCAGGTGAGGTGCGACAGGTCGGCCTTGCCCACCAGCGCCTTGTTGTAGTAAAGCACCCAGAAATCCTGCCGGTACGGCAGTGCGTAGTACTGGCCCTTGAGGTCGAAGTTGTCGAGGCCCGCGTACGACTTCTTGTCCAGCTTCTGCACGCTGTCGGTGAGCGACAGGAGCTGGCCGCGGGTAGCGTAGCGCGCGTAGTCGGTGACGTTCTTCATCGTCAGGACGTCGGTGGTGTCCCCGCCCGCGAGCATGGTGGTGACCTTTTCCGAGTAGTCGTCGCCGGCGAGGATGTCGACCGGCTGAACATCGATCTTGGGGTGACTGGCCTCGAAGCCGTCGATCAATGCCTTGAACTCGGGTGTGGACTGGTAGTTCCACAGGGCGATCTTGATGATGGTCCGGCCGTCGGACGTGGTGGCCGAACCGCCGTTACCACCGCATCCGGCCGTGCCGAACAGGGCAACGGCTGTTGCCACGGGGAGCACTCTGGCGGAAATCTTCTTTATGTTCATGGGTGCGGCTCTCCTTTGAGCTGTCGTTGATCCTTGCCTGCGAGATTCTGGCCTGCGAGATTCCGGCAAGCGAGGTCTGGTCTGCTGGGGCGTTGGGTGCACGGACCTGGCGGGGGCGCGGTCCCGGGCCGACCGGGGTCAGGCACTCAGGCCGAGGGCCAGGCTCTCGGCCGTGATCTCGGCCCGCAGGGGCAGGTGCGCGACCCAGCGGGCGAGTTCGTCCAGGGCATGGTCGGTGAGGCGGCCGATCTCACTGCCCAGTGAGCCGGCGATATGCGGAGTGATCATGACCTGGGCAAGCCGGCGCAGTGGGGAGGCGGAAGGCAGCGGCTCGGGGTCGGTGACGTCGAGGATCGCGAAGAGACGGCCGGACGCGCACTCCGCCGCCAGCGCGTCCGAGTCGACGAGGCTGCCGCGTGCGGTGTTGATCACGGTCGCGTGATCGGGCAGCATGCGCAACTGTTCCACTCCGATCAGATGCCGCGTCTCGGGAAGTTCGGGGGCGTGCACGGACAGCACGTCCACCCGGGACAGGAGTTCGTTCAGGCCGACCAGTGTGGCACCGGCGCGTGCGACGTCCTGCGGGTCCGCGTGCGGGTCGGTGACCAGGCAGGTGGTGTCGCCGAGCACTTTGAGCAGGTCCACGACCCGGCGGCCGATCCTGGAGAACCCGACGATTCCCACGGTGCGGCCGAAGTTGGACAGGTCCCCGTAGCCGGTGATCGCGCCCCAGCCCCGGTAGGCCCGCTGTTCGTCGGCCGCCAGGAAGGGGGCCTTCTTCCCCGCGAAGATGATGGCCGCCAAGGTGTACTCGGCCACCGGTATGGCGTTGGCGTCGGCGGCACTGGCCACTCGGATCCCCCGTCGCCACACCTCGTCCCCCACCAGCCCGCGGACGCTACCGGCGCAGTGCAGTACGGCACGCAGCGCCGGAGCCGCGGCAAGCCGTTCGGGCGTCAGCAGCGGCGCTCCCCACGACGTCAGGAGCACCTCGGCCGCCGCCAGTTGCTCGCGCACCCGAGGGGCGTCGAGGTCGTCGGTCCAGCACGGCTCGCCCAGCGTCACCAGGCCGGCCAGGCGCTCGAAACGGGCCCGGTCGAAGTGCGCTTCGAAGCTCTGCCTGCTCATCACGACCAACGCGGTGGGCTTGGTCTGCATGGGGTGTCGGGTCCTTCCCCTGGGGCACTTGCTCTGCATGGCTGCTACCGACGAGTTTCGGCCAGAACTCGTGGGAACAGAAATAGTGGTTCCTGGGGCGCCACCACTAGAGCTCGCACACATTCGAAGCAAAACGATCAGCTACGAACATCCGCAGCCGTGAGCTATGGCAACCCTCGGTGACATATACCGTCCGCTTCCCGGGGCATCGGCCCAGTTCCCGGGCATCGTTCCGATGGCGGCGAGCAGGAGCGGGGAGTGCACAAAAGCCCGTCCGCCATCGCCTTCCAGACGCGGACGGGCTTGTGGCCGCGCTCCGGGTCAGGCCTGGAGGAAACCGTCCATCGCGCTGGTGGGCTCGCGTGTCGCCGCGTCCCAGGCACCCATGTTGTAGCTGGTGAACGGCGAGTAGCCCTCGGGCTCCCAGTAGAACAGGCCCAGACCGCCGATGGACTTCAGATTGCTGATGTACGCCTCCAGGGCCTCCCGGGTGTCATCCGCGCGATCGACACGGCCGCCGAACTCGACCTGCATCACCGGCTTGCCGTACGTCTTCTGCGCCGAGTTCATGTTGCCGACAATCCCTGCGGCCACGCTGGCGGAGCCGTAGGAGGAGAAGGCGGAGATGTCCCACTGGCCGCCGTTCGCCACGTAGGCGTCGAAGAAGGCGGTGATCGAGTCGTAGTTCTGCGGCTGGGCGAGATGGATCAGGACGGATGCGCTCGGGAAGACCTCCTTGACCATGTCATGGGCGGCGTTGAGCAGACCGGTCATCTGGTCCGGGCGACTGAGGGAGCCCACTGGGTGACAGATGCCGCTGTTGATCTCGTTGCCTATCTGAACCCAGGCGGGGGTGACGTTGTTCGTCTTGACCACATTCATGGTGTGGTAGACGTAGTTGTACATGGCTTCGAGCATCTGGTCGTACGTCATGTCCGCCCAGGCGGCGGGCGGATTCTGGGTACCGACCGAGTTCCAGGTGTCCCCGAAGTGATAGTCGATCATCACCTGCATGCCGGCGGCCTTGGCGCGCTTGGCGAGTGCAGCGGTCTCATCGATGGAGCAGTGGCCGTTCGACGGATCACTGGAGGGGTTGACGAAGGTGCGCAGCCGGACCGCGGAGATGCCGTAGCCCGCCAGGATGGTGAACAGGTCCTGCTGCACGCCGTCGGCGTTGCGGAAGGTGTAGCCGTTCGCCTCCATCTGAGGCAGCCAGCTTATGTCCGCCCCTTTGACGAAAGATGCGGCTGACGCCTGACCGGCGGTCAGGGCGGGTGCGGCGGCGAGAGTCACGGCCGCCACGGTGGTGCCCCGCAGGAGGGTCCTTCTGGTGATCGGGTTCATGCGTGAATGTCCCTTTCCGTGCATTTTCCTTTTGGAAATTGACGTGAAGTGCATGATCTTGTTCGATACCGTTAATATTGAAGTGCCGAATTGTCGAATCGGGAAGACTCTCCGGACGGTTCCCGGCGGTGTTGTGTCATGTCGTGTCGGGCTGCCGCTGGTTCGCGGCAGTCACGGCAGTCGCAGACCGGCGGATCTGTTCGTTTGTGATCGAACGTTCGGAGTTGTCACCCGGATCGACCGGCACGAGAGCAACATCTGCTTCCATTGCGCCCGCAACCGCTACGTGGGTCATACGCGGGTACGCACCAACGGCAAGGAGCCGTACCGCATGCAGCGCGTCTGTTTCCTCCTCAAGATCCGCGCGGACCGGATCGCCGAGTACCGCGAACGCCACTCCACCGTGTGGCCCGAGATGTGCGAGGCGCTCAAGGCCACCGGCTGGCACAACTACTCGCTCTTCCTGCGCGACGACGGCCTGCTCGTCGGCTACCTGGAGACCGAGGACTTCGCCGCGGCACAGGCCGCTATGGAGGCCACCGAAGTCAATGCCCGCTGGCAGGCCGACATGGCGCCCTACTTCGAATCCCTCGATGGCGCCCGGCCCGACGAGGCGATGAAGCCGCTCACCGAAGTGTTCCACCTCGCCTGACGACGAGAGGCCCGAGATGAGACGACGCACCATGCTGGCCGGTACCCCCCTCAGCGCCGCGGCGAGCCCTGCCCTGGGCACCGGCACCGCCCGGGCCGCCGCCCCCGGCCCCTCGGTCACCCGCACCGGCAGCACCCGGCTCGACGCGCAGGCCGTCTACTTCGTGTCCTACGACGGTCTGGTCAACAACAACTCCTTCCAGAAGAACGGCCTGCTGACCCATAACGGGTTCCAGTACGCGGCCTGGTACACCGCCACTCGCTCCGCGGTCGTCGCCCGCCGCGCACTCGGCGCATCCAGCTGGTCGACGCTCACCCTCGCCCACCAGCTCAAGAGCGACGACTCCCACGACGTCATCTCCATGGGCGTGTCCAAGACCGACGGCCGTCTGCACATCAACATGGACTCGCACAGCGACGGCTTCTTCTATGTGAAGTCCATCGCCGGCCTGCTGGACAATCCCGGGGCCACAGCCTGGTCCTCCGCGGTCTTCGGCTCCGTCCAGACCTCCCTCGACGGGCTCGCGCTCACCTCGGAGTTCACCTACCCCCAGTTCATCTCGGCCCCCGACGGCACCTTGCAACTCAGCTATCGGGTCGGGATCTCCGGCAACGGGCGCAACGCACTCGCGCAGTACGACGGTTCGAGGTGGACCTCGCTCGGGGAGTGGACCAGCTCCACCGGCACCTACACCAGCGAGCACGGATCCAGTACGGCCCGCAACATGTACCTGCACGGCATCGACTACGACGTCCACGGCAGGCTGCACGCGTTCTTCACCTGGCGTGAGCAGTCGGCATCCGTGATGTGCAGCAGCGGCGGCATCACCAACCACGACACCGGTTACGTCTACTCGGCCGACGCCGGACGTACCTGGCGCAACGACGCGGGCACCGTCGTTGCAACCACCGGCGGCTCCGACAAGGTCGCCGTCACCGACAGCGGACTCGTCGTGGACCCGTTGAACCCGGACCACTCCCTGATGAACCAGGAGAGCCAGTTCACCGACTCGACCGGACTGCCGCACGCGATCATCAGCTACGTCCCCGGCCGCTTCGGACAGTGCACCACCGACTACGTCGCCGACCGTATCGCGAACGGCCGTGCCTTCCACGTCCGCAAGAACTCCTCCGGTACCTGGCAGAAGACCGAGATCCCCCTCGCGCTGAACTCCACCCAGCGCACCAAGCTGCTGCTGGACACGTACGACAACGCCTACGCGGTCTTCCCGTACGGCCGGATCGCCGGCGCCTCGAAGTCCTCCGGGTACTCCGACTGGACACTGCTGTACGACGGCAGCGACCTGAACGCCTTCGGCGAAGTCGTGATCGACGAGACGCGTGTCGCGCAGGACGGTGTCCTGTCGTTCATGTACCAGGAGAAATCCAGCGGTACGACTCCCTCGGCGCTGCACGTCATCGACTTCGCGCTGCCTTCGTGACCGGGTCGCTGTCATGGGTGTCCTCGACCAGCGACCGGGAACACTGCCACGCCGCTGTCAGTCGGGCCCGTCGCGGGTGACACCGGGCAGAGGGGCCGGGCGCACACCGGACGGTCACACACGGCCGCGACGCAGCCGTGCGAGCAGGCCCTTCGGCCGGGCCGGGGGCTCGACCGGCGTCTGCTCCTGGCCGTGGTCGACGCCTGGCCCGCCGGACCGGACCAGGACACGGTCCAACCCTCTCGGCAGCAGTGCATCGGCCGCGAACCGGGGTGCGGGGCGCTCTCTTCTGGCCTCGGCAAGGCCCAGTGACAGACTGGCCCGTAGCCAGTCGATCTCGTCCGGATCACTCGCCTTCACCAGCTCGTCGACCACCTGGGCCGCGAGTGAACCGGGCGGGCCCGAGGTGGGCAGCGGAGGGCTCAACCAGGCCAGATAGGCGCGCTCGTACAGATCGTCGACGACGTCCGCGACCTCGTCCTCGCTGAGTAAGGACGCCGTGACGGCCGTGCGTGCCCATGGCCCTTCGGCAAGCCTCAGGAGAGAACCGGCGTAGCGGCCGCGCCAGTTACGGGCCCGCAGATCGGTCCCGGTGTCGAGCTGGGCTCTCATCGTCTCGGGCAGCCGGTCGGTCAGCAGTGTCTTGTTGTCCTTCGCCGCCGCGAACTCACGTAATTCTTCCGCGAGATACAGCCACACCACGGTGCGGTAGCGGTTCACATAAAACTTCACGGGAACGAGGAGTCCGAGCCGGGCGAGCCTGGTGAACCTGGCCGGTGTGATGCCGATCAGCCGGGCAGCCTGCATGGCGCTGTCGGTCCTGACACTCGCGCGTAGAGCCTCGGGAAAGCCCTCTGCCGCCCGCAGCCGGTCGATCTCCGCCCGGGCGACACGCCGCCGCGGCCCGGCCCCACCAGGTGGTTCAGGCCCCCGGACGGGCGCGGTAAAGGTGCGGATACGGCCCAGCTGGACGGCCAACTCGAATTCGCCGTGCCTCAGCTCCAGCTCGCGGGCCGCGCGGCTTTCGGTGACGGACAGGGCAAGGACAGAGCCCGTGGTGGGCGTGCCGGGCTCGGTGATGGTGTCGCCTGTCATGGCGGTCTCCCCCGTGTGACATGACCGATCGAGGTGTGATCGATCCCGGGAAAAACCGTAGCCCGAATGTCGCCTAGCGCGCAGAGCCTGTGGATAACTCTGCCGGTCGGATCATTTGTGCAGGTAAGACGTGTTCAGTGATCGGCGGGGGTGTGTTCGGGATGCCGGGGGTCCACGCCGAGATGCTCACCGACACGGTTGAGGAGCAACGTCATCTCGTAGGCGATCTGGCTGACGTCGGCCTCGGCGGCGCTCAGTACGCACAGACAGCTGCCCGCACCCGCAGCAGTGACGAACAGCAGGGCGTCGTCGAACTCGACCATGGTCTGCCGGACTCGACCGGCGCCGAAGTACCGTCCGGAACCTTTGGCCAGGCTATGCAGTCCCGACGAGACGGCAGCCAGATGTTCGGCGTCCGCGTGCTTCAGACCGGTGCTCGCGCCAGTGACGAGTCCGTCGCTGGAGAGCACCAGCGCGTGCCGCACGTATGCGACACGCTGGGTCAGATCGTCCAGCAGCCAGCCGAGTCCCTTGTTCTGAGGCATGTGCGATCTCCCCGCATCGTGTGTCCGCCGACCGTTTGCCCCCGGCCGGAGGATCTGTCTGCCAGCCTTCACCACCCTCGGCGGTCCGGCAAGCAGGATGGGAGTATGGCATTCAAGATGAGTTCTGAAGAGTGGCGGGCGTTCGTCTCGCACGGCACCCGCACCGCCACCCTGTCGACCGTACGGGCCGACGGCAGCCCGCACAGCGCACCCGTCTGGTTCGTGCTGGACGGCGACGACATCGTCTTCAACACAGGCAGGGAAACCGCCAAAGGGCGGAATCTGGCGCGCGACGGACGGGTCAGCCTCTGCATTGACGACGACCACCCGCCGTTCTCCTTCGTCGTCATCCAGGGGCACGCGTCACTGTCGGAGGACCTTCCCGAGCTGCGCACCTGGGCGGCCACCATCGCCGCGCGCTACATGGGCGACGACAGGGCCGAGGAGTTCGGCGAACGCAACGGCGTCCCTGGAGAACTGCTCGTCCGGGTAAGGGTCGACAAGGTCATCTCCATGGCGGACATGGTCAGCTGACTGACGCCGAGTCAGGTGCGCGCACACGGTGCGCCACATTGCCCGGCAGGGGCAACGCTCCCGCACCGGCCCCGGCAGCCGCACTCTTCGGGAACTCTTCAGGGCGCGCCGCGGACCCGGGCGCTTGGTGCGCCGGTGAGGAGCGCGCGCACCGGGCCACTGTCGGCACGTTGGGGGGCTCCGCTCCGGTGGCCGCGTATCCGATGCCGTGTTCGCGTACGGCGATATCGTTCACGCACCAGGCGCAAAGACGGCCTCTGGGGGCGTCCAGGGCTGCACGGTGCCTTGCGGTGTCGCGAGAACAACGGCATCCGGCCAGCGTCCCGCGACGGCCATGGCCCGGCCGTCCGGTCCGGCGGGGACAAAGACGCGGGTCGCGGGCACCATCCGGAGAAATTCCTGCTCATCCGCCCTCGACGAGCTGATGATCAAATGGTTAAGGTGCGCCGACAGACGAAGCAATGAGGAGGATGCATGGCCGTGACGGATGACACAGCCGTCGCCGCCGGAGACGATGAGCTGTACGTACTGACCGCGGTGCTGCTGACGCCCGCGCAGTTCCCGAGCGTGCTCGGCGACGACTACCCGGAGGCCTGTGGCGCTCTCGGTCTCGCCCCGGACGCGGCTGGATACGGTCTCGTGCTCGGCCAGGACGGCTCGGGCGCGCGATGGACGGTCGTAGTGGACGATGTGTCACTGGTCGCTGTAGCGATCGCGTCCTGGGACTGCGGTATGGAGTACGACCTGTCGCCCGACGAGCGCTCCGTCGTCGACGCACTGCCCGGTTGGCCGCTCGCGTTGGCCGTCGCGGCGCCGGGTGTGCCGGCCCCGCACGATCCAAAACCGGATCCCGAGCGCGCCGACCGTTCACCTCTGACACCGCCCGACACGGCCACCTGGGGCCCCGCGCAGCGACGGCTCGGCGCCGACGAAATCGCTCTGCAGTGGGCGGCCTGGCGGGAGCAGATCGACGACACCGACTTCGCCGCGGCCGATGACACCGCCCATGATGCCGCCGGCGAGGAAGCGAAGACGGAGGCCGACAAGGACACGGGCACCGACGGCGAGCAGGGCGACCGCGAGCCGCACAGCGGTGTCCGGCGCGTGCTGGCCGAGGCGCGGGCCTATGTGGACGCTCCACCGCCGCTGGGACGGGTCCGCTCCTCGTTCGCACCCGGCGAGGCGCGGACGCTGCGCGCGGACGGCCCCGGGTGGTCGATGGTGGCGAGAACCGACGACATCGCCTTTGTGCTGCTTGACGAGGAACCGGGTGAGATTCTTCCCGTGGGGCGTGGCTCGGAGCTGCCGGGACTGCTGGCGGCGCTCGACGAGATGGCGGTACGCCCGGCCTGACGGCGAGGTCGTGCGTCTGTTCGCACTCCGCGGGCTATGACGCGGAGTACCGGCACAGGCCCGGACATCCGCGACGTACTCGGGCGGTATGCCCGGGACGGGCCGACGAGCGGCCTGCCCCGGCTCCGGCGGGACGGCGCGCGGTCGCCTGGCGCCGGACAACGACCGCGGACGGCTGCCTGCCCCGCGGGCAGTGCCCCGATCCGGTACCGACCGGCCGAATGACCGGTTCGGGCCGGACCGGATCCCGCCTGAAGCGGCCTTCAGCGATCCAGCTCCTTGCCCGCGACGCGGCGCAGCCTGCGCCGCTGTCCGGGGTCCAGTGCCAGATAGGCCGCGGCGGGTACGCCCAGCACAATCAGAAGCACGGCCCAGAATGGCAGCCATATCAGCAGGATGAGTCCGACCGCCACACCTCCCGCAGCGATCTTCGCCCTCTTCGACATGTGCGTCGCCTCCTTCGCGGCAGGTGCCGCTCTCTTGCCTGGAAAACGTCCTCGCGTCTCCAGCAGTTCCACCCCATGACCCTTATACGACCCTGAGAAGCCCCTGAGCCGCATCCCCTAGGGTCTTTCGTTGGATCGGGCTGGGTCAGGGAGCGGGATCTGCTGCTCCTCTACTGTCTCAAGGATGTGGAGGAATGCGTGCCGGACGCCACGAGCCCAACATGATCCAAACGAGAGGCCTAAGCCTCCCGGAGAGACTCCCCGACGGCGTGCATGTGCCCCAGCGCCTGGCGGTAGGAGTCGAGGAGACCGGTCTCGGCGTACGGGATGCCGAGACTACGGCAGTGGGCGCGCACCAAGGGCTGGGCCCGTCGCAGATGAGGACGCGGCATGCTGGGAAACAGATGGTGCTCGATCTGGTAGTTGAGTCCTCCGAGGAACCAGTCGGTCACCGGGCCGCCGCGGATGTTGCGCGAGGTGAGCACCTGGCGGCGCAGATGGCCCCATCGGTCGCTGCCGGTGTCGGGCATCGCCATGCCCTTGTGGTTGGGGGCGAAGGCCAGGCCCAGGTGCAGGCCGAAGAGGGCCTGGTGAATCGCCGCGAAGAGCAGCGCATGGCTCGGCGGCATGACACTGAACAGCAATACCACGTAGCCGACGGCATGGGTCACCAGTAGCAGGGCCTCCACAGCGCGCCGCCGAGGCGGCTGCCTGCGCAGATCCTGGAAGCTGTGGATCTTCAGCGCCAATCCTTCGAGCAGGGTCAGCGGGAAGAACAGCCACGCCTGGTTGCGCGTGAGCCAGCGCCTGAAGCCGGTGCGCACAGTGGCCTGTTCGCTGGTGAACACCAGGACGTCGGCGGCGACGTCCGGGTCCTTGTCTATGTGGTTCGGGTTGGCGTGGTGCCGGTTGTGCTTCTCGTTCCACCAGGCGTAGCTCATGCCGAGGAGCAGGTTCCCGTGGATCAGGCCGATCGCCCGACTCACGGCCCGGTCAGCGGTGATCTGGGCGTGCCCCGCGTCGTGGCCGAGGAACGCCGCGCGGGCGGAAAGGACCGCGAGCACGGGTGCCAGGGCGAGGGCCCACCAGGAGTCACCGGTCAGGGCCACGCCCAGAACGACGGCGGCGAACGTGACGGCATTGACGGCGATACGGCAGGCGTACCAGGCCGTACGCCGGTCGAGCAGACCCTGACACTTGACGGTACGCAGCAGCGGTGCGAACTCGCTTCCCGCGGCAGAGGAGCGATCATCCTCCGATGAATGTTCCGCGAGGGCTGCAGCGGCTTCGAGCATGAGGGTCTCCGGTCTCCGAGAGGCGGGCTGACCTCATAGAACGTACGCACAGTGACCATGGCTAACCATGGCGCCACCACCCCAGCGCAAACGGTGTCCGCCCCCGTATGGATCGGGGGGTTGGCTGCACCCCCACCCTGGGGTGAACCCCAGGAACACTACAGGGCGGCGACTGGTCCCAGGAGCCACCTCCCAACCTCGCCCGACCCGCTGCCAGAGCTCCGCCACGGAGGGCGATAGGCGGTGCAGGCAACCCGGGGGAGACATCCGTGGACCTCAGGAGCGGGCGCTGTAGTCCCCTGCGGGCAGGCGACGGGCCGCCGGACACACGGGTGCGGGGCCGCAGGAGAGTGCTCCCACGGCCCCGCACCCGGTGACCGACGTGCGGCCGGGTATCAGCCGCGGGCCGCCAGCAGGTGGTCCATCGCCAGCTGGTCGAGCCGCTCGAAGGCCATTCCGCGCTGGGCGACGGCCTCCACGTCGAACTCCTCGAAGGCGCTCTTGTCTGCCAGCAGACCGGACAGGCCGTCCGCCGCGGTGGGCTGCGCCAGCTCGTCCAGGCGCGAGGCGCGCAGCGCCTCCTGGACCTGCGGGTCGGCGCGGAAGGCGGCGGCGCGGTCCTTGAGGATCAGGTAGTTGCGCATGCAGCCTTCGGCCGACGCCCACACGCCGTCGAAGTCCTCGGTCCGCGGCGGCTTGAAGTCGAAGTGCCGCGGGCCGTCGTAGTCGCTGCGCTCCAGGAGGTCGACGAGCCAGAAGGCGGCCCGCAGATCGCCGGCGCCGAACCGCAGGTCCTGGTCGTACTTGATGCCGGACTGGCCGTTCAGGTCGATGTGGTAGAGCTTGCCCGCCCACAGGGCCTGGGCGATGCCGTGCGGGAAGTTCAGGCCCGCCATCTGCTCGTGGCCGACCTCCGGGTTGACGCCGTACAGCTCCGGGCGCTCCAGGCGCTCGATGAACGCGAGCGCGTGGCCGACGGTGGGCAGCAGGATGTCGCCGCGGGGCTCGTTCGGCTTGGGCTCGATCGCGAAGCGCAGGTCGTACCCCTGGGACGTGACGTACTCGCCCAGCAGGTCGAAGCCCTCCTTCATACGGTCGAGTGCGACCTGTACGTCCTTCGCTCCGCCGGACTCCGCACCCTCACGGCCGCCCCAGGCGACGTACGTCTTGGCGCCGAGCTCCACCGCCAGGTCGATGTTGCGGATGACCTTGCGGAGCGCGTAGCGACGCACGTCACGGTCGTTGGCCGTGAAGCCGCCGTCCTTGAAGACGGGGTGGGTGAACAGGTTCGTGGTAGCCATCGGCACGACCATGCCTGCGGCGTCGAGCGCCTGCCTGAAGCGCTTGATGACCGCCTCACGCTCGGTCACCGATGCACCGAACGGGATCAGGTCGTCGTCGTGGAACGTGACGCCGTAGGCGCCAAGCTCGGCCAGGCGCTGCACGGACTCGACGGGGTCGAGTGCCGGCCGCGTGGCGTCACCGAACGGGTCCCGTCCCTGCCAGCCGACGGTCCACAGACCGAAGGTGAACTTGTCCTCGGGGGTGGGCTGAAAACTCATGACATGGCTCCTCGCTCGCGCTATTTCGTCATGGCACTTTACAAATTAGTATGCGAAGGCAGCGCTGGGAAGTCAGGAGTCGCAGAACGGGCCGGATCACACCGTCTCGGGCTCCCAAAACCGGCAATCCGAATAAATCAGATAATCACGACCAGTACAGCCGCAGGAACGGAGAGTCGGATGTCATCAACCGAGGGACCACTCGTCGTCGGAGTGGACAGTTCCACCCAGTCAACGAAGGCCCTAGTGGTCGACGTGGCCACGGGGAGGGTGGTGGCGAGCGGTCAGGCCTCGCACACCGTCACCTCGGGAGCGGGGCGGGAGAGCGATCCCGAGGAGTGGTGGAGTGCGCTGGGCGAAGCACTGCACCAGTGTGGTGAAGCGGCGCGCGAGGCGGCTGCCGTCTCGATCGGCGGCCAGCAGCACGGGCTCGTCACCCTGGACGCGCAGGGCAGGCCGGTGCGCCCGGCCCTGCTCTGGAACGACGTGCGTTCGGCACCCCAGGCGCAGCGCCTCATCGACGAGCTCGGCGGCGCGAAGGCGTGGGCGGAGCGCGTCGGCAGCGTCCCGGGGCCGTCGTTCACCGTCACCAAATGGGCCTGGCTCACCGAGCACGAGCCCGAGGCGGCCCGGGCCACCGCCGCGATCCGCCTCCCGCACGACTACCTGACCGAGCGCCTCACGGGCACCGGCACCACCGACCGCGGCGACGCGTCCGGCACGGGCTGGTGGGCGTCCGCCTCCGAGTCGTACGACGAAGAGATCCTGGCCATGGCCGGTGTCGACCCCGCCCTACTGCCCCGTGTGGTGCGCCCGGGAGAGGTCGCGGGCACGGTCCGCGACGGCAGCGATCTGCCGTTCGCCAAGGGCACGCTGGTCGCCCCAGGCACCGGCGACAATGCCGCCGCCGCACTGGGCCTCGGTCTGCATCCCGGCACTCCTGTGCTGAGCCTGGGCACCTCGGGAACGGTCTACGCGGTCTCCCGGAACCGTACGGCGGACCCGACCGGTACGGTCGCCGGATTCGCCGATGCCCGCGGCGACTGGCTGCCACTCGCGTGCACGCTCAACTGCACGCTCGCCGTGGACCGCGTCGCGGCCCTGCTCGGCCTCAGCCGCGAGGACGTGGAGCCGGACGGATCGGTCACGCTGCTGCCGTATCTCGACGGTGAACGCACCCCCGCGCTGCCGGGCGCCTCCGGTCTGCTGCACGGACTGCGGCACGACACGACCGGAGGCCAGGTGCTGCAGGCCGCCTACGACGGCGCCGTGCACGCGCTCCTGGGCGCGCTGGACCTGGTGCTCGAATCCGACGCCGACCGTTCCGCCCCACTCCTGCTGATCGGGGGCGGCGCCCGGGGCACGGCCTGGCAGCAGACGGTGCGACGGCTCTCCGGGCGACCGGTGCAGATCCCCGAGGCCAAGGAGCTGGTCGCCCTGGGCGCCGCCGCCCAGGCCGCGAGCGTACTGACCGGCGAGGACCCCGCGGCGGTCGCGCGGCGCTGGAACACGGCGGCGGGACCGGTGCTGGAGCCGGTCGAGCGGGACACGGCGGCGATGGAGAGGATCAGCGGAGTGCTCTCCGACGCAGCGCCGCTGCTCGGCCAGGCATGACCAGAGCAGTGACCAGGCCCGGGCCGCCCACCGCGCGCCGCTCGCAAGGAGGACCGACCGCCGTATGACCGCACCCCTGCGCGAGGCGCACACCGGCACCCCGGACACCCAGCAGGGTATGCGGCGGCGCAACCTCTCCCGGGTCATGCACACCATCGCCGCCGAGGGCCCGATATCGCGGGCCGCCGTCGCCTCCAAGATCGGCTTGACCCGCGCCTCGGTCTCGACCCTGGTGGACGAGCTGATCCGCGCGGGCCTCCTGGAGGAGCTCGGTCCCGAGCGGCCGGGACGGGTCGGCCGTCCCGGCTCCGCGCTGGCCGTCAGCAGGCGCGGGCCCGCCGGGATCGGCGCGGAGGTCGGCGTCGACCATCTGGCGGTCTGTGTGATCGATCTCCGTGGTGAAGTGCGGGTCCGGGCCGAGCGGCGCGTCAGGAACAGGGGTCGCGCGCCGGAGCCGGTGATCGCTGATCTGACAGCGCTCGTGGAGCAGGTGAGCGCGGACGCGGGCCGGGAGGGGCTGCGTCCCGCCGGGCTGGCAGTGGCTGTTCCCGGCCTGGTGGCCCGGGACAGCCGCACGGTGGTCCGCGCTCCCAACCTCAACTGGCACGACACCGACCTGGGCGCCCTTTTGCCGTCCGGGCTGCGGGTGACGGTGGACAACGAGGCCAACCTCGGCGCGCTCGCCGAACTATGGCTCGGCGAGCACGCCCCGGACGACTTCGTGCATGTCTCCGCAGAGATCGGTATCGGTGCCGCGGTCGTGGTCGAAGGGCGGCTCCTGCGCGGCACCCGCGGTTTCGCGGGCGAACTCGGCCATGTGCCGGTGCATCCCGAGGGTCCGCCGTGTGCCTGCGGCGGGCGCGGCTGTCTGGAGCAGTTCGCGGGCGAGGAGGCCGTGCTTCGCGCCGCGGGCCTCGGCCCCGGCGAGGGCCGAGTGGGCCGGCTCGCCGAGTTGGCCGACTCCGGGGACCAGCGGGTGCGCGGTGCACTGCGCGAGGCAGGCACGGCGATGGGGATCGCGCTGACCGGCACGGTCAATCTGCTCGACCCTCAGTCGGTGGTGCTGGGCGGGGCGCTGTCGCATCTGGCGCCCTGGCTGCTGCCCGCGCTGGAGGCCGAGCTGGAGCGCCGTACCGCCGGTCCGGCCTGCCGGATAGCCGTCTCGCGACTCGGTTCCGAAGGGCCGCTGCTCGGTGCCGCGCACTCCGTCGTACGGGCCGTGCTGGACGATCCGGCCGGAGTACCGAACGGTACGTGAGACTCCGCGGGCCGACGCGCCCATGCCCGACGGGCGTGCGGCCTTCCTCTTCGCCATCGCCAGGCGGGACCGTTCAGGGCCGAGCCCGACGGGCTGATGGCTGCCCGGGCCGGCAGTTGCCCGACGCCCGGCAGCTCGTCGCTGCCGTGGATTGATCCCGACCGGCGCTCAGCGGGCGCCTGGCCACTCCCTGCCCAAACCTTGCTGTGACCGGATATCTGCCGCCATCCCCCTTGTGGGGGAGGAAGTTATCCACAATCGCGTGGCTGTCCCCAGATCGAGCTCGCGCTCTTCCGCCTTGAGCACTCGTGCTCGTACCGTATGTGACGTGCGTAAATCCGTGTGGGACAGCGGCAGTTGCCGACGAGTGCAGGACGGGGGTGTGCGATGCCGCAGGGAACTGAGCGGGAGAGTTACGGCTTACGACGGGGCGCCGTCGGGCTGCGCGACGTCCTGTTCCAGAGCATCACGGCCATGGCTCCGGCCGCGGCGGTCGCCGCCTCCATTCCGGCCGGTACGGCTTTCGCGGGCGGCAGTCTGCCCCTGTCCGTCTTGATCGCCCTTGTCGCCTGCCTGTTCACGGCATCATGCGTGGCCGATCTGGCACGGGAGCTGCCCGCGGCGGGTTCGGTCGCCACATACGCGGCACAGGGGCTGCATCCGGCCATCGGCTTCCTGGTCGGCTGGGGCTATGTGTGCGTGGAGGCCCTGGTGCCGCCCTTGCTGCTGCTCCAGCTCGGCTTCACCACGGCAGGCACGTTCCATGACGAATGGCCCTCGTATCCCCCGGACCTGTGGTGGCCCTGGTCGCTGGCGGGTGCGCTGATCATCGCGACCGCCGGATACTTCGGCGTGCGTGCCTCGGCCCGTTTCGGAACCGTGCTCGGCGTCTTCGAAGTGCTGGTCCTGCTGGTCTTCGCCATCGTGCTGATCATGAAGGCGGGCGGGGACAACAGCCTGTCGGTGTTCGGCACCTCCCACACCCCGGCAGGACACGAGGGCCTCAGCGGCGTGTTCGCAGGCTCCGTCTATACGGTGCTGGCCTTCGCGGGTTTCGAGGCGGCGGCACCGCTCGCGGAGGAGACGAAGGACCCACGGCGCACCATGCACCGGGCGGTGCTCGGTGCGGCCCTGGCGATCGGGCTCTTCTACGTGGTGACGACCTACGCGATGGCCGTCTATGTCGGCCCGGGCAAGTTTGCCGGGTTCGGCGTGTCCGGCGCCGCGTCCTGGCAGGGCGTGGCGCGCGGTTCGTTCGGCCTGTTCTGGGTGCTGGTGTTCCTCGCCGTCGTCAATTCGACCATCGCCAACGCCAACGCCTGCGCGAACGTCTCGACCCGTACCGCCTTCGCACTGGGCCGCATCGGAGTGTTCCCGCGGCCCTTCGCCAGACTGCACCCGGTGCGCCGCTCCCCCGTCGCCGGAGTGGCCGTGCAATGCGTGGTGGCGGTGGTGGTGATGCTCGGCCTGGGATTCGGGTACAACCCGCAGACGGCGTTCCTGCTGCTGGCGACCGTGGTCGTGACGGTGGTCATCGGCGTCTACATCGTCACGAACGCAGCCTGTGCCGGGTTTTTCCTCCGCCGTCGGCGTGCGGCGCTGCGTCCCGTACGGCATCTGCTCTTTCCGGTGCTGGGCATCGTGGCCTTTGTACCCGCGCTGTGCACGGCGGCGGGGCTGCCGGTGTTCGACTTCGTCTCCCCGCTCAGTGCTCCCGTCTCGTACGCGGGCCCGGCCGTCGGCGTCTGGCTGCTGGCCGGTGTCGTGGTCCTGGCCGTCCTGCTGAAACGCCATCCACAGCGCATATCCGAGACCGCCCGTGTCCATCTCGACGACGATCCCGTGCCCGATCCGGCGCAGAGTGGAGCCCAACCGCGATGAGTGATCGGGACAGTGATCTGGACGCGTACGCGTTCGTCTCCCGGACTGTCGAGTCACCGCTCGCCCAGGTCTGCGACATGAGCGGCACACGCGTGACGAAGCTCCGCAAGGAGTGGCTGCCGGCGCCGGTGCGGGAGACACACCGCGGACGCCGCACGTATCCGCGAAAAACCGCTCCGGCCCTGTCCCCCTGATCTCGCGCGAGTCCCAGCCGCCCCACTCTCCGCTCGCCCCTACCGCCTCCCGGCGCGCCCCCGCGCCCATCGACGACCGCTCGCACCGGCTTGCCCGCCCGACCCGCAAGCCGCCTGTACGAGCCGGTCTCTGCGCCACCTGGACCGCATCACCCGCTCAGTCCGCTTCTCATCCGCTGTCTCCCACCGAAAGGCTGGTCAGCAATGGAAAGATCCAGGAAACCCGCCATCAGTCGACGCCGGCTGTTGCAGGGCGCGGCACTCGCCACGGTGCCCGCCGCACTGGCAGTGCCATCTTCCGCGAACGCGCTGCAGGCGGTCGACTACCCGGCCGCGCAGTCCTTCCCGGCCAGTACGTCGAACTACACGGCATCCAACCGGCCCACCACGTACCCCATCGACTACGTGGTCATCCATGTGACGCAAGAGTACTGGGCCGATGCCATCGCGATCTTCCAGGACCCCACGTCGGAGGTGACGGCCCACTACGTGGTCCGTTCCAACGACGGGCACATCGCCCAGTGCGTCCGCGAGCACGACGTCGCCTGGCACGCGGGCAACTGGGACTACAACACCCGGAGCATCGGCATCGAGCACGAGGGCTGGGTGGATCAGCCGTCGTACTTCACCGACCCGCTCTACATACAGTCAGCGAAGCTCACCGCCTCGGTCTGTGCCAAGTACGGCATACCCATCAGCCACAGCACCATCATCGGTCACAGCGAGGTTCCGGGAGCCACCCATACGGACCCCGGAGTGAACTGGGACTGGGCCCGGTACATAAGCCTCGTCAACGCCGCCGCGATGGGCAGGATCTGACGGTGTAGTCCGCGGGCGGTGGCCGGTCGGCGGGCCGGCCACCGCCCGTGGGCGGGATCGAGCCCGCCGCAGCCTCCCGGATTCCAGAAGCCCGGTCACGGGTGGAGGATCGACCCGGCCCGGGACAATCGTGGGAGCCCGCGGCAGCGGGCTCAGGGGTTGAGACGGCTCACGATGTCCGCGGTGGCCGCAAGGCCCTCCTGGATGGTCGGCGCCATGCTCGTACTCGCCAGGTAGAAGCCGAGCAGGACACAGACCACGGCGTGCGACGTCTTGAGTGCACCGTTGCGCACAAAGACAGCGGCCAGGGCCAGAAGAAGCAGCACCGCAGAGATGGAAACGGCCATCATCATCCTCCCGACCCACATCGACACCACGGCCCTCGGCCATCAGTGTGGCGCAGCACAGGGCCCATCCGGGCGAGCGGCGTGTCCGCCGAACGTGTGTTGACTGCGGGTGACGAAGCCCGGCCGCCACGCCGTGCCGCTAGCGCACTCGGCGGCATCCCGGGTCCAGCTTGGCCAGGGCCTCTCGCCTCGCGCGCCGTCAAAAACGCCGCCAGGTCCCCCAGATCAACGGTTTCGAGGAGGTTGGTGCCCGCGTCGAAGAGCTCGTCCACAGGGCGTCACGGCCCGGGCGCGTCTGGTCCAAGGTGGCCCGAACACGGACCCGCTGCTCGCTCGCGTGAGCGGTGGAGATGATCTGGCGTGGTTTGTCGCGTTCCTCGGCGGGGAGAGATCCGCGGCCAACTCAAGTGATGGCTGCGGTCCAGTCTTCGTTGATCAAGGAGATGGCGAAGGTCGGGGCCTGGGCCGAGGTACCCCAGGTCGGTCGAACGGCCGTCGCGTCAGGCATGGCGGACCAGCCGCGCTTCCATGGGTTCACATGCGCCGCCGTCGCCGGACGACGTCTTGGCCGATCACCCGAGGAACCGGTGACCGCCGACCCGGTCTCCCGAGGACTCGGCCACCATGCTCGGCGCCGGGCACAGGACGTCACCCGCGGGGGGGTGAACTAGTTCTCCACGGGGGCCGGCAGGGCGGCGAGCCGGGCGAGTTCATCGCGGTGGCGGGCGGCGGTACCGAGGGCGATCGAGTCAGCTTTGGCACGCTTGAGGTAGAGGTGGACGGGGTGTTCCCAGGTCATGCCGATGCCGCCGTGCAACTGCAGCGCCTCCTCTGCGGCATGGACGGCGGTGTCCGAGGCGTAGGACTGGGCGACGCGCCACGGCGAGCGTCGGTCTCGGGGCTGCCGGTGGCCAGAGCGTCGGCGGCGTTCCGGGCGGCGGCGCGGGCGTGGACGACGCTCCAGCCACACCTGGGCGAGCCGGTGCTTGAGCGCCTGGAAGGAGCCGACCGGGCGATTGAACTGATAGCGGTCGCGGGTGTACCGGACGGTTTCGGTCGAGACACCAGTCGGCGACGCCGAGTTGCTCGGAGGCGAGCAGTCCGGCTCCGGCGCGCAGCGCCCGGCGCAGCGATTGCTCCGCGTGCGGCGGTGAGCAGCCGCGCCCGGGCGCCGGCGAAGACCACCTCGGCCAGCGGACGGGTCCCGTCGAGCGAGGTCTGCGCGGTCACGCTGACCTCGTCCTGGTGGACGTCAACCGCGTACAGACCGGTGGCGGCAGCAACGAGCAGGACGTCCGCCGCGGCAGCGTCGGCGACACCGGTGATCCTGCCGTGCAGCACGCCGCGCTCCTACCGTGCGCCGAGGCTCGCGAGTGGGGCGGCCGGACCCGCGGACAGCGGCACGGCGAGGACGGCGACGGTGCGGCCGGTCGCGAGCGCGGCGAGCAGTTCAACCGCGGGTCAGCGTCGCTCTGCGGCGCGTTGCCGGGGCCGGGGGTTGCGGGGGCACCCGGCACGAGGGCATCCGGCACGCACCAGAGCAGCGCCTCGGTGGCCATGACGGCGCTGGTCAGGAAGGGGACGGGGGCGACGGCGCGGCCGAGTTCCTCCAGGACGACGGCGGCTTCGCGGTGTGTGGCACCCTGGCCGCCGAACTCCTCCGGCACCAGCAGCCCGGCCAGACCCATGTCCTCGGCCAGCAGCCGCCACAGTTCGCGGTCGTGCGGTGCGTCCGACGCGCTGCGGGCGAGTACCGCGGCCGGATCGCAGTGGTCGGCGAGCAGGCCGCGTACGGCCGAGCGGAGCGCCTCCTCCTCTTCGGAGTACAGCAGATCGGGCGTGGCGTACGGGCTGTCGTCGGAGTCGGGCCCGCTCGGTTCCTCGCGCGGGGCAGGCAGGCCCGCAGCGGCCGCGACCGGTGCGGAGGAGGAACGGGACGCATGGTCATCGTCCGCCGCACGGGCCGCTGCTGGCCCGCCGTCACGCCCTGGCTCGCCCGCCGGACCGGACCCGCCGCCACGCCCGGCCGCAGCCGCCACGCCGGACCCGCGGTCCTGCCGCGCCGCACGCACCGGTTCCGGCGCACCGCCACGATCCATGCGGCCGGCCTCGGAGCCCGAGGCAGGAGGAGTGTGCGGGGTCCTCGGTGGGCACGGTCATCGGGCGAGGTCCTTCCAGGCGACGTCCTTGTCGGTGCGCGGCTCGGGCGGCAGGCCCAGGACGCGTTCGGCGACGATGTTCAGCAGGACCTCGCTGGTCCCGCCCTCGATGCTGTTGCCCTTGGCGCGCAGATAGCGGTAGCCGGCGTCGCGGCCGGTGAAGTCGACGAGTTCCGGCCGGCGCATCGTCCAGTCGTCGTACAACAGGCCCTCCTCGCCGAGGAGTTCCACCTCCAGGCCGCTGATCTCCTGGTTGAGCCGGGCGAAGGCGAGCTTCATGCCGGAGCCCTCGGGGCCGGGCTGGCCCGACGGCGAGCTGCTGGCGCAGCCGCTCGCCGGTGAGCCGGGCGACCTCGGCCTCGACCCACAGCGTCAGCAGCCGCTGGTGCAGGTCGTGGGTGCGCAGTTCGGGGCGCTCGCGCCAGGTCGTCGGCGACCGGGCCGATCATGCCGCCCTCGCGCGGGATGCGGGTGCCGCCGATGGACACGCGCTCGTTCATCAGCGTGGTCTGGGCGACCTTCCAGCCGTCGCCGACCTCGCCGAGCCGGTGCGCGTCGGGGATGCGGACGTCGGTGAGGAAGACCTCGTTGAACTCGGCCTCGCCGGTGATCTGGCGCAGCGGCCGCACCTCGACGCCGGGGTCGGTCATGTCGCAGATGAAGTAGCGTGATGCCGCGGTGCTTGGGCACGTCCGGGTCGGTGCGGGCGATGAGGATCGCCCAGCGGGCGAGGTGGGCGCTGGACGTCCACACCTTCTGCCCGTTGACCACCCAGTCGCCGGTCGGCCTCGTCGCGCGACGGCGCGGGTGCCGAGGGCGGCGAGGTCGGAGCCGGCGCCGGGCTCGCTGAAGAGCTGGCACCACACCTCCTCGCCGATCCACAGCGGGCGCAGGAAGCGCTGCTTCTGCTCGTCGGTGCCGAAGCCGAGGATGGTCGGGCGCGGCCATGCCGAGGCCGATGCCGATGCGGCGCGGGTCGTTGTCGGGGGCGTCCGCGGCGGCGAGTTCGGCGTCCACGACGGCCTGCAGGGAGCGCGGCGCGCCGAGCCCGCCGAGGCCCTCGCGGGTAGTGCACCCAGGCCAGCCCGGCGTCGAAGCGGGCCTTGCAGGAAGTCGGCTGCGGTCGGTGGTGGCGGGCGGGTGCGCGGCCAGCAGCTCGCGGGTGCGGCGGCGCAGTTCGGCGGCGTCGGTCATGCGGCTCGCTCCGCTCCGTGCGCCGGGCACCGACGGCGACGCGGCCGGTGGTGACGCCGTCGGCGACCCGCTGGACGGCGGCGGCCGCGCCGCCCAGCGGGACCCGCTCGCTGACCAGCGGCTTGATCGCGCCCTGCGCGGCGAGCTCGGTGAGTTCGCTCGTGGCAGTGCCGCGACGCAGCTTCGGGTCCTTGGTGGTGTACAGGCCCCAGTGCAGGCCGAGGATCGCGTAGTTCTTCACCAGGGCGTGGTTGAGGGCGGGGCTGGGGATGGTGCCGCTCGCGAAGCCGACGACGACGATCCGGCCCTCGAAGGCGACGCACCTTGGCGGACTGGGCGTAGGCGTCGCCGCCGACCGGGTCGTAGATCACGTCGGCGCCGCGGCCGCCGGTGGCCTCCTTGCACCGCGGCGATGACGTCCTCGCGTGCGCCGGTCGATGACGAGGTCGCAGCCGAGCGTCGCGGGCGACATGCGCCTTCTCCTGGCCGCCGACGACGCCGATGACGCGTGGCGCCGGCGGCCTTGCCGAGCTGGACGGCGGCGCTGCCGACCCCGCCGGCCGCGGCGTGCACCAGCAGGTCTCGCCCGCCTGGAGCCGCGCCCTGCGGTGCAGGCCGAACCAGCCGGTCTGGTAGCCGATGTGCAGGGCCGCGGCCTCGGCGTCGTCCAGGGCGTCGGGCGCGGGCAGCAGGGCTGCGGCGTCCGCGACGGCGTACTCGGCGAAGCCGCCGTACGGCAGGGCGGGGTTGGCGATGACGCGGCGGCCGTCCTCGGTGCGTCGCCGCAGATCTCCACGCCGGGAGTGAACGGCAGCGGCGGGCGGACCTGGTACTGGCCGCGGCAGAGCAGCGCGTCTGGGAAGTTGACGTTCGCCGCGCGCACCTTCAGCAGGACCTGCCCGTCGCCGGGCGTCGGGCCGGGCTGCTCCTCCAGTCGCATCACCTCGCCGGGCTCGCCGTTCTGGTGCACTTGCCATGCCGCCATCGAAGGCACGGAGCGCACGGGGGACTCAGAGGACATGGCGGCCTCCACGGGAGGATCGTAGAACCTGGCTCAACGACATACTAAGCAGTCGCTTGCCGCTGCGGGAAGCTCCGCGGCGCGCGGCGTCGTACCCACGGTGCCCCAGCAGGTGCAAACGCCCGGTCCCCTGCCACGCCGACACGCCGAACACCCCCGCCTGTACGCCTACGCCACCACGCGGCACGCACGCCCCGCCGCACCCCAGCACCCGCCACGCCGTCACCCGTCGCGCACGGCACTCGCACGGCACTCGCACGGCACCGCGACTACCACGTCCAGGATCACCCCGCCGCGTGCCGAAGCCAGGATCACCGCGGTCACGGGTGCACCGCAGCCCCGGCCCGCCGCCCGTACAGGCACCCCGAAGGCGCTCCGCGGTCCCGAGATCAAGGCGGGCACGCCGTCACCGTGGCCGCAGGCTGGAGCGGCGCACCACGAGTTCCGGCTGGAGGACGACACGCTGGTGCGTGTGAGCGACGGCGTTGCCCGCTTCGGTCTCCTCCAGGAGCAGTTCGGCGGCCAGCGCGCCCATGGTGACGGCGGGCTGGCGCACCGACGTGAGCGGCACGGCCGCGGCGGCGGCGAACTCGATGTCGTCGTAGCCGACGATGGCGACCTCGTCCGGAACCGGGACCCCGGCCGCGAACATCGCCTGGAGCACGCCGAGCGCGAGCAGGTCGTTGGCGCAGAAGACGGCCGTCGGACGGTCCGCGAGTCCGAGCAGCCGGGCGCCGGCGTCCCGGCCCGCGGCGACGTCAAGGCGTTCGGTGGGCAGCTCACGCAGGGTCGTGGGCGGCAGACCGGCCTCCGCGAGGGCCCGCAGGGCACCCTCGTGGCGGTCCCTGACCTGGTTGAGTCCGGACGGGCCGCTCACGTAGGCGATGCTGCGGTGCCCGGCGTCCACGAGATGCCGTACCGCCAGCGCGCCGCCCGCGACGTCGTCGACGGAGACGGAGCACTCCGTGGTGCCTTCGGCGACCCGGTCGACGAGCACGAAGGGAATGTTGTGACGGCGAAAGGAGGCGATGTTGCGGCCGGTGGCGTCGGCGGGGGTGAGCAGCACGCCGCGGACCCGTTGTTCGGCGAAGAGTGACAGGTAGTCGGCCTCCTCCGCGGGATTCTGCGCGCTGTTGCAGACCATGACGCCGAGCCCGGTCTCGCGCGCGGCGCGTTCGGCGCCGCGCGCGACGTCCACGAAGAACGGGTTGCCCATGTCGAGGACGAGCAGCGCCATGATGCGGCTGTGGCCGGCGCGCAGTTGCCGTGCGGACTCGCTGCGCACATAGCCCAGCCGGTCGATGACGGACTGCACCCGGCGGCGGGTCTCCTCGGACACCATGTCGGGCCGGTTGATCACGTTCGATACGGTGCCCACCGACACCCCGGCGTCCCGGGCCACGTCCTTGATGCCGACCATGTCTTCCCTGTGCTCCGTCCTTGCTGTCGTGCCCTGTCGCGGGCAGCCCCCGTGCGCGGGCCGAGAGGTGCCAGCGTATGCGCCCCGCGGGCGCGGAACGGACCCCTGCCCGGCCTGCCCGCCGGGAGCCGCCCGGCACCGTTCCCTGAGCGTGCCGGCCGAGGCGGCGGCCGCTCCCGGGGCTCGCGTCGCGCTCCCGTCTGCCTGGTGGCGCCGTGCGCACGCTCGCCGCACCGGGCAGGAGCCCGCGTACCTTCCGTCATCCCGTACGAGGGCCCGCGCCCGGCCCGCCGGAGCACGCGCCCGACGCCACCGGGCCCGCATTTCCCGAACGGACGACAATAGGCGGTGGCGACAGGCTCCAGGAACGCACCGAAGATCTATGCCGGGCTCCCGGCCCAGATCTTCAGCACACTCCTAGAAGTGGTATTTGTCGATGTTCTGCGCATCGAACACGGTCGGCTTCCCGAGGACGATCACGCCCTTGGCCCCGACGGTGAAGGTGCCCAGGTCACCCGCCTTGAAGGTCTCGCCCGCGGCCCCGCTGAGCTGTCCGGAGGCCAGGGCCACGGCGGCGTGCGCGGCGAGGCCGCCGAGTTTGGCGGGGTCCCACAGCTCGAACCCGTCGACGGTGCCGTTCTTCACGTACTTGCGCATGTCGTTCGGGGTGCCGAGGCCGGTGAGCCTGACCTTGCCCTTGTACTGGGAGCCGGACAGGTACTGTGCCGCGGCCTTGATGCCGACCGTGGTCGGGGAGATGATCCCGGCGAGCTTCGGGTGTTCCTGGAGCAGGCCCTGGGTCTGCTGGAAGGACTGCTGCGCGTCATCGTTGCCGTACGCGGTCTTGACCAGCTTCATGTTCTTGTACTGCGGCTTCTTCAACTCGTCCGTCATGTACCTGATCCAGGTGTTCTGGTTGGTCGCCGTCTGCGCGGCGGACAGGATCGCGATCTCGCCCTTGTAGCCGATCTGCTTGCCGAGTTGCTGGACCTCGGTGCGGCCGATCTGCTCGGCACTGGCCTGGGAGATGAAGACGTTGCGGCAGTCGGGGTTGGTGTCGGAGTCGTAGGTGACGACCTTGATGCCGTTCTTCATGGCCTGCTTCAGCGCGGTGCACAGCGCGCCGGGGTCCTGCGCGGACACCGCCATGGCGGCGACCTGCTGCTGAGTGAGGATGTTGACGTAGGAGACCTGGCCCGAGGTGTCGGTGGCGCTGTTCGGGCCCGTCTCCCGGTACGTCGAGCCGAGTTGCCGCAGCGCCGCTTCGCCACCCTTGTCGGCGACGGTGAAGTACGGGTTGTTGACCTGCTTGGGCAGGAAGGCGACCTTCAGGCCCTTCTTGGTGGCGGCGTTCGGATCGGCCTTCGCGCCCGAGCCCGCGCCGCCGCCGTCCTGCCCGGCGGACTTCTTCACGGAGTCCTTTGTGGTGCCGCCGCACGCCGTGGCGGCCAGGACGAGTGAGGTGGCCACGGCGAGCGCGGCCCCGGCGCGGCGGAACGCGACCCGGCGAGGTGCGCGGGCAGGGCGGAGTGCGGGAGGAAACATCATTGGTCCCTTTCGGACGGGCCTGCGGATTGCGGAGCGGGAGAACGGGCCGGCGTGCGGGGTTTCGAGGCGAGCTGGCGGGCGACCCGCGGCCCGAGCACGGAGATCACCAAAAGCACGCCGGTGACGACGATCTGCGACTGGGCTGACACGTTCAGCAGACTCATGGCGTTCTGCAGCCCGCCGAGCAGGAACACTCCGGCGACGGCGCCCCCGAGCGTGCCGCGCCCGCCGTCGAAGTCGATACCGCCGAGCAGGACGGCCGCGACGACGGAGAGTTCGAGCCCGGTGGCGTTGTCGTAGCGGGCGCTTGCGTAGTGCAGGGCCCAGAAGACGCCGGTGAGCGAGGACATCAGACCGGTGGCGGTGAACAGCCACAGCTTGTAGCGCTTGACGCGGATCCCGGCGAACCGGGCCGCCTCCTCGCTCGCACCGATGGCGAAGAGCGAACGGCCGAACGGCGTGGCGTGCAGCACGGCGACCGCGATGGCCAGCAGCACCAGATACGGCACGAAGGCGTACGGGACGAAGCTGTCGCCGATCCGCCCGGCCGCGAAGTCCAGGTACTGCGACGGGAAGTCGGTCACCGCGTTGGAGCCGAGCACGATCTGGGCGATGCCGCGGTAGGCGGCCAGCGTGCCAATGGTGACGGCGAGTGAAGGCAGCCCGAGTCTGGTCACCAGCAGGCCGTTGACCAGGCCGCAGACCACGCCGAGCAGCAGGCAGAGCGGGATGATCGTCTCGATGGCGAGACCGGCGTTCCACAGTGCCCCCAGCACGGCGCCCGAGAGCCCGGCCGTGGACGCCACCGACAGGTCGATCTCACCGGCGACGACCAGCAGCGTCATCGGCAGCGCGATCAGTGCGATGGGCAGCGTGTTGCCGATCAGGAACGACAGGTTGAGAGCGTTGCCGAAGCCGTCGACGAACAGCAGGGACAGCAGGAGCAGCACGACGAGCAGGGCGCCGACCACACCGTCCCAGCGCAGGGCGCCCGCCTGCCGGACGGCACGTGTCAGTGCGCTCGCAAGCCACGTCGCAGAGCTGCGGCCGTCAGCCATGGCGGGCGTTCTCCTTCTTCAGGTTCCTCAGGGCCGCGGCCAGGCGCAGTGCGAGCACCCGGTCCACGGCGATGGCGAGTACCAGCAGTACGCCGTTGATGGCGAGCACCCACACGGAGCTGACGCCGAGCGCGGGCAGCACACTGTTCACGGACGTCAGCAGCAGCGCACCGAGCGCCGCACCGTACACGCTTCCCGAGCCGCCGGTGAAGGCGACGCCGCCGACGACGACGGCGCTCACGACGGTGAGTTCGTAGCCGTTTCCGGTGGCGGAGTCGACGTTGCCGAAGCGGGCGAGGTAGAGCGCGCCGGCGAGTCCGGCGAGCGCGCCGCAGACGGTGTAGGCGATGAGGATGCGGCGGCGCACGGGGATGCCGGCGAGGCGCGCGGCCTCCGGGTTGGAGCCGAGCGCGTACAGCTCCCGCCCGCCCGCGAAGTGCCGCAGGCAGTACGCGACCACGACCACCACCGCGAGCGCGATCAGCGCCAGATAGGGCAGTGCGCCCAGGCCTCCGTCACCGAAGTCGGCGAAGCCGCCGGGCAGGTCGGAGGCGGTGATCTGGCGCGAGCCGACCCAGATCGAGTCGACGCCGCGGATCACGTAGAGCATGCCGAGGGTCACGACGAGCGCGGGCACCTGGCCGAGGCTGACGAGCGCGCCGTTCAGCAGTCCGCAGCCGATGCCGACCGCCACCGCGAGCACCACCGCGACGAAAGCGTTCCCGCCGCCCTGGAGGTAGTCGCCCGCGGCGAACGCGCTGATGCCGAGTGTGGAGCCGACGGACAGGTCGACATTGCGCGAGATCACCACCAGTGCCTGGCCGGTGGCGGCCAGCACCAGGATGGTCGCGTTCAGCAGCAGGTCCTTGATGCCCTGTTCGGACAGGAAGTGGCTGTTGCCCGTCTGGGTGACGGCGATCATCACCAGGAAGACGAGGAGGATGGCGAGTTCACGCATCCGAAAGACCCGGTCGACCAGCCGGGTGGCGCGACGGCTGGACGGGTCGGCGGTGGGCGCGGGAGGCTGCTGGGTGAGCGTCATGCCGCCCTCCCGGTCGCCGCCGCGAGCACCGACTCCTCGGTGGCCGCGGCCCGCGGTATCTCGGCCGTGAGCCGCCCCTCGTGCATCACCAGCACCCGGTCGGCCATGCCCAGGATCTCGGGGAGGTCGGAGGAGATCATCAGGACGGCGACCCCGTCGGCGGCGAGCTGCGACAGCAGCCGGTGCACCTCGGCCTTGGTGCCGACGTCGATACCGCGGGTCGGCTCGTCGACGATGAGCACCTTCGGCGCGGTCGCCAGCCACTTGGCGAGGACCACCTTCTGCTGGTTGCCGCCGGACAGCGTGCCCACCGCATCGGCCAGGCGCGCGTATTTGACCTGGAGCTTCACCGCCCAGTCCAGGGCGCGGCTGCGTTCGGCCCGGCGGTCCATGAAGCCGTGGCGCACGGTGGCAGCGCGGCCGGTCCTGGCGCCGAGCGCGCTGAGTGCGGTGATCCCGATGTTGCGCTCGATCGACATACCCATCACGAGCCCCTGGGCGCGCCGGTCCTCGGGGACGAGGGCGAGGCCCGCCGCCATGGCGGCGGACGGCGCACCGTTCCTGAGCGGTCTGCCGTCGACCTCGACACCGCCCGCGTCCCAGCGGTCCACGCCGAAGACGGCCCGCGCCACCTCGCTGCGGCCCGCCCCGACCAGGCCCGCGAGCCCGACGATCTCCCCGTGCCGCACCGTGAAGGAGACGTCGGTGAAGACCCCTTCGCGCGTCAGCCGCCGTACGTCGAGCGCGACCCCACCCACCTGCGTGGACTGCTTGGGGTAGAGCTCGGCGAGGTCACGGCCGACCATCTTGCGGACGAGATCGTCCTCGGTCAGCCGGCCGCATCCGGTGGCCGCGTCCGCGTTCTCTGCGTTCTCTGCGTTCAGCGGATCGCCGGCGACCACCATCCCGTCGCGCAGGGTCGTCACCCACTGGCAGAGCTGGAAGATCTCTTCGAGGCGGTGCGAAATGAAGAGCACCGCGGCGCCCTGTGCGCGCAGGGTGCGCACCACTCCGAAGAGGCGGGCGACCTCACTGCCCGTGAGTGCGGCGGTCGGCTCGTCCATGATCAGCACCCGGGCATCGAAGGAGAGCGCCTTGGCTATCTCGACGATCTGCTGGTCGGCGATGGACAGGCCGCGCGCGGGCTGGTCGGGGTCCAGGTGCACACCCAGGCGTGCGAAGAGGCCGGCCGCGACGGTGCGCGCCGCTCTGTGGTCGACACGACCGAGCGATCGGCGCGGCTGGCGGCCCATGAAGATGTTCTCGGCCACCGAGAGGTCGGGAAAGAGGGTCGGCTCCTGGTAGATCACGGCCACCCCGGCATCGCGGGCGTCGGCAGGACCGTGCCAGGCGACCGGGCGGCCGTCCAGCAGCACGGTGCCGGCGTCCGGCCGGTACACCCCGGCAAGCGTCTTGATGAGGGTGGACTTGCCCGCGCCGTTCTCCCCCGCGAGAGCGTGCGCCTGACCCGCGTACAGCCGCAGGGACACGTCCCCGAGCGCGCGCACCGCGCCGAAGGACTTGCTCACCCCCTCCAGCGCGAGCACCGGCACCGCGTCCGGCTCCGATCGGGTCATGCTGCAACTCCCCCTCGACGAGTACCACCTGTCGCACGGCTGTGTGCAGTGCCCTCACCGCGGCGCTCCGCGCGGACAAACACCGCACACCGCACCCCGCCGACTGCCCGGTACGCCGGCATCCCCGCGATCAGGACGTCATGAAATGATTCAATCAAGTTCCGGGGAAGCTAACTCCGAACAGAAGGCCCGTCAAGGCGGCGCACAACCCTTTTGCACCCCTTACCATGAACGATCCATGCACATGAGGGCCTTGACGGGAGGCCAGATCAGAGTCAGAGTTCGTTGACATTGGATTGAATCGTTTTCAGAGGTGGCACATGCCAGACCTGTCGACCGTGAAGGCGTCACTCACGGCTCAACGTATCGAGACGCCCTCCTGGGCCTACGGAAACTCCGGCACCCGCTTCAAGGTCTTTGCCCAGCAAGGTGTACCCCGTACACCGCGGGAGAAGCTGGATGACGCCGCACGGGTTCACGAGCTGACGGGCGTGGCTCCCGTCGTGGCCCTGCACATCCCCTGGGACCGGGTCGACGACTACGGCGCCCTCGCCGACTACGCCGGCGAGCGGGGGCTCAAGCTCGGTGCGATCAACTCCAATGTCTTCCAGGACGACGACTACAAGCTGGGCTCGGTCACCAACCCCGACCCGGTGGTGCGTCGCAAAGCCCTGGACCACCTCCTGGAGTGCGTCGACATCATGGACGCCACGGCTTCGCGCGATCTGAAGCTGTGGTTCTCGGACGGCACCAACTACCCGGGCCAGGACGACCTGCACTCCCGACAGGACCGGCTCGCCGAGGCACTCGCGGCGGTGTACGAGCGGCTCGGCGACGGGCAGCGGATGCTGCTGGAGTACAAGTTCTTCGAACCCGCCTTCTACGCCACCGACGTCCCGGACTGGGGCACCGCCTACGCCCACTGCCTCAAGCTCGGCCCGAAGGCGCAGGTCGTGGTCGACACCGGACATCACGCGCCGGGCACCAACATCGAGTTCATCGTCGCCTTCCTGCTGCGCGAGAAGAGACTCGGCGGCTTCGACTTCAACTCCCGCTTCTACGCCGATGACGACCTGATGGTGGGCGCCGCGGACCCGTTCCAGCTGTTCCGCATCATGTACGAGGTGGCGCGCGGCGGCGGACTCGACAGCGAGATCGCGTTCATGCTCGACCAGTGCCACAACATCGAGCCCAAGATCCCCGCGATCATCCGCTCGGTGATGAACGTCCAGGAAGCGACCGCGAAAGCCCTGCTCGTCGACGCCGAGGCACTCCACGAGGCGCAGACCACGGGCGACGTGCTCGCCGCCAACGCCGTCCTGATGGACGCCTTCAACACGGACGTGCGCCCGCTGCTCGCCGAGGTCCGCACGGAGGCGGGCCTCGACCCGGACCCGGTCGCGGCCTACCGCGCCTCGGGCTGGCACGAGCACATCAGCAGCAACCGCGTCGGCGGCACCCAGGCCGGATGGGGAGCTTGAGGAACCATGAGCAAGCAGTCCGAGAACACACACGGCACGCAGGCAGCGCAGCAGGAGCAGGCCCCGCACCCGCGGGTCGCCGAGCTGCTGGCCCGCTCACACCGGCTGGGCGCTGATCCGCGCAACACCAACTACGCCGGAGGCAACACCTCGGCGAAGGGCCACGCCACCGATCCGGTCACCGGCGGCGAGACCGAGCTGCTCTGGGTCAAGGGCTCGGGCGGCGACCTGGGCACCCTCACCGAGCCGGGTCTCGCGGTGCTCCGCGTCGACCGGCTGCGGGCGCTCACGGACGTCTACCCGGGGGTGGCGCGTGAAGACGAGATGGTCGCCGCCTTCGACTACTGCCTGCACGGCAAGGGCGGTGCCGCGCCGTCCATCGACACCGCCATGCACGCCCTGGTCGACGCCGAGCACGTGGACCATCTGCACCCGGACTCCGGTATCGCGCTGGCCTGCGCCGCCGACGGCGAGAAGCTCACCGCCGAGTGCTTCGGTGACACGGTGGTGTGGGTGCCGTGGCGGCGCCCCGGCTTCCAGCTCGGCCTGGACATCGCCGCCGTGCACGCCGCGCAGGCCCAGTTGGAGAACGGGGCCATCGGATGCGTGCTGGGCGGGCACGGCATCACCGCCTGGGGCCGCACCTCCGAGGAGTGCGAGGCCAACTCCCTGCACATCATCCGCACCGCGGAGCGGTTCCTCACCGAGCGCGGCAGGCCCGAGCCGTTCGGGCCCGTGCTGGACGGCTACGCGGCGCTGCCCGCGGCCGAGCGGCAGGCCCGCGCCGCCGCACTGGCCCCGGTGATCCGCGGCCTGGCCTCGCAGGACCGCCCGCAGGTCGGCCACTTCACCGACTCCGACGAGGTGCTGGACTTCCTCTCCCGCGCGGAGCATCCACGGCTCGCCGCCCTCGGCACCTCCTGCCCCGACCACTTCCTGCGCACGAAGGTGCGGCCGCTGCTGCTCGACCTGCCGCCCACCGCGCCGCTGGAGGAGGCCGCGGCCCGTCTGAAGGAGCTGCACACCGCCTACCGCGAGGAGTACGCCGCCTACTACGCGCGGCACGCCGACGCCGACTCCCCCGCGATGCGCGGCGCCGATCCGGCGATCGTGCTGGTGCCTGGCGTGGGCATGTTCAGCTTCGGCAAAGACAAGCAGACCGCGCGGGTGGCGGGCGAGTTCTATGTGAACGCGATCCATGTGATGCACGGCGCCGAGGCGGTGTCCGCCTACGCGCCGATCGAGGAGTCGGAGAAGTTCCGCATCGAGTACTGGGCGCTGGAGGAGGCCAAGCTCCAGAGGATGCCGAAGCCGAAGCCCCTGGCGACCCGGATCGCCCTGGTGACGGGCGCGGGTTCTGGCATCGGCCGGGCGATCGCCCGGCGGCTCGCCGCAGAGGGCGCCTGCGTGGTGGTCGCCGATCTCGACGCCGACAGCGCGGCTGCCGTCGCCGACGAACTCGGCGGCCCCGACAAGGCAGTCGCCGTCACCATGGACGTCACGAGCGAGGAGCAGATCACGGCCGCCGTCGAGCAGGCCGTGCTCGCCTTCGGCGGACTCGACCTGGTGGTGAACAACGCCGGAATCTCCATTTCCAAACCGCTGCTGGAGACCACCGCACGGGACTGGGACGTGCAGCACGCCATCATGGCCCGCGGCTCCTTCCTCGTCGCCCGCGAGGCGGCGCGCGTGATGACCGAGCAGCAACTCGGCGGCGACATCGTCTACATCGCCTCCAAGAACGCGGTCTTCGCCGGACCCAACAACATCGCCTACTCCGCCACCAAGGCCGACCAGGCACACCAGGTCCGGCTGCTGGCCGCCGAACTCGGCGCGCACGGCATCCGGGTCAACGGCGTCAACCCGGACGGTGTGGTGCGCGGCTCGGGCATCTTCGCGGGCGGCTGGGGAGCACAGCGCGCCGCGGTGTACGGCGTGCCGGAGGAGAAACTGGGCGAATTCTACGCCCAGCGGACCCTGCTGAAGCGCGAAGTGCTGCCCGAACACGTCGCCAATGCCGTCTTCGCCCTGACCGGCGGCGAACTCTCCCACACCACGGGTCTGCACATCCCCGTGGACGCGGGGGTCGCAGCCGCGTTCCTGCGGTGAGCGGCCTCGCGTACCCGTCCCGCCGGCGCCCTAGTGCCGCGGCGGGCAACGTTTGCCCGTCAAGGAGCGGCGTTCGGTGCGTGCTCTCGGTGTGCCGGCCGGAAGTCCTCGTACTGGGCGTACGTGGGCTTTCGGCCGGTGCGGCGAGAGGGCGTGCCGGGCGTCGCGACGGGGCGAACGTTGCCTGTTGCGGCGCTAGGGCGCCGGCGGGACGGCGGCCCGCAGTGCGGGTGCGGCACACCGCGGGCGGTGCGGAACCGCGATGACCACGTTCCACTGCGCCGCCATCGATCTGGGCGCTTCCAACGGGCGGGTCATGACCGGCCGGGTCGGTCCTGGCGCGCTCGCCATGACCGAGGTGCACCGCTTCCCCAACCGACCGCTGCGCCTGCCCGAAGGCCTGCGCTGGGACATCCTCTCCCTCTACGGCGGAGTGCTCGACGGACTGCGTGCGGCGGGCCCGGTCGACTCGGTGGGCATCGACAGCTGGGCCGTGGACTACGGCCTGCTGGACGCCGACGGTGCGCTGCTCGGCAACCCGGTGCACTACCGCGACACACGCACCGAAGGCGTGGCCGAACAGGTGCGGCGGACGGTTCCGGCCGCCGACCTGTACGCCGCGACCGGGCTGCAGGACGTGCCGTTCAACACGCTCTACCAGTTGGCGGCCGCCCGCGGCAGCGCCCAGCTGGCGGCCGCCCGACAGCTGCTGCTCATCCCCGACCTGCTGAGCTTCTGGCTCACCGGCGAGGCGGGCACCGAGCTCACCAACGCCTCCACCACCCAGCTGATCGACCCGCGCACCCGCGACTGGTCGTACACCACGGCGGACCGGCTCGGCATCGACCTCGGTCTCTTCGCGCCACTGCGGCAACCTGGCGAACCGGCCGGACACCTGCTGCCCGCGGTGCTGGACGAGACAGGTCTTGCGGGTCCGGTGCCGGTGACGGCGGTCGGTTCGCACGACACGGCGTCCGCGGTGGCGGCGGTGCCCGCGGCACACGGCGCGCCGTTCGCGTACGTGTGCACCGGCACCTGGTCCCTCGCCGGCCTCGAACTCGACGCACCCGTGCTCACCGAGGACAGCCGCAAGGCCAACTTCACCAATGAGCTGGGCCTCGATGGGACCGTGCGCTACCTGCGCAACATCATGGGCCTGTGGCTGCTCCAGGAGTGCCTGCGGGAGTGGGGCGAGCCGCCACTGGAGCCGCTGCTGCGCCAGGCCGCCGCGCTGCCAGGACTGCGCAGTGTGGTGGACGCGGGCGATCCGGTCTTCCTCGCACCGGGCGGCATGCAGGAACGCATCGCGGCAGCGTGCCGGGCACACGGGGACCCCGTGCCCGCTACGCCCGCCGAGGTCACCCGCTGCATCCTGGACTCGCTGGCCCTCGCGCACCGGCGTGCGATCGACGAGGCCCAGCGGCTCGCGGGGCGGCACGCGGACGTGGTGCACATCGTCGGCGGCGGAGCGCGCAACGCCCTGCTGTGCCGGCTAACCGCCGACGCCTGCGGGCTGCCGGTGGTCGCCGGCCCGGCGGAAGCGGCAGCGTTCGGCAACGTCCTCGTCCAGGCGCGTGCCCGCGGCGTCGTCGGTGACCTTCCGCAAATGCGTGCCCTGCTCGCCGCCACCCAGCCCCTCGGGCGCTACGAGCCGTCCGGCGACCGCAAGGCGTGGGACCGCAGGGCCCGGGAGTTCGACGCGCAAGACGGCGCCGGCGCACCATGAGACAGCCGGCCCGGCGGCGGTCCCCCGGGCCGGCCCTCGGCCCCGGCGCCGCAACAGCACAGGGCCTGCGTCCGCTGTCGACGACGCGTAGTCTGCGCCCATCCGATGACCGGCCGACAACCGATGAGAGGTACCCGCGATGCGTGTCGCCCTGTTCCTGACGTGCGTCAACGACACGCTCTACCCCGACACCGGCCGTGCCGTGCTCAAACTGCTGACCAGGCTGGGAGTGGACGTCGACTTCCCGCTGGCGCAGACCTGCTGCGGGCAGGCCCACTACAACACCGGCTACCGGCACCAGGCCGAGCCACTCGCCCGCCAGTTCTCCGATGTCTTCCGGGCATACGAGGCGATCGTGACTCCCTCGGGTTCCTGCGCCGCAATGGTGCGCGAGCTGTATCCACGGCTCGGCGAACGGGCCCGCCAGGAAGGCCGCGGCGACGAGCTGGCCACGGCACTCGCACCGGTCGTGCCCAAGACATACGAACTCACCGAGTTCCTCGTGGACGTGCTGGGAGTGACCGACGTCGGCGCGTACTACCCGCACACCGTGACCTACCACCCCACCTGCCATGGACTGCGTGCGCTGCGCCTGGGCGAGAAGCCGCGCGAACTGCTTGCGGCCGTACGCGGGCTCGAACTGGTGGAACTGCCGGGCGCACAGGAATGCTGCGGCTTCGGCGGCACCTTCGCCGTGAAGAACCCCGACGTCTCCGCTGCGATGGGTGCGGACAAGGTACGCAACGCGGAGTCGACCGGTGCCGAAGTGCTGTGCGCGGCGGACAACTCCTGCCTCATGCACATCGGCGGCACCATGGCACGGCTGCAGACCCCGGTCCGCCCCGTGCACATCGCGGAGATCCTGGCGAGCACCGAAGAGGAGCCGACCGCATGAGCGCCCACCCGTCACCCGACCACCCCTCCGCACCGAGCGCCAACCCGCACCCGACCTCCTTGTTCGTCGGCATGCCTGCCTTTCCGGCAGCAGCACGCGCCGCCGTGCGCGACACGACTCTGCGCGGCAATCTGCGCCACGCCACGCACACCATCCGCGCCAAGCGCGCCAAGGCCGTGGCCGAACTCGACGACTGGGCCGCGCTGCGCGAGGCGGGACGCCAGATCAAGGACCACACGCTGCGCCATCTCGACCGCTACCTGGTGCAGCTGGAGGAGTCGGTGACCGCGGCGGGCGGCACCGTGCACTGGGCCGCCGACGCCGACGAGGCCAACCGCATCGTGGCCCGCCTGGTCAAGGAGACCGGCGAGCACGAGGTCGTCAAGGTGAAGTCGATGGCCACCCAGGAGATCGGGCTCAACGAAGCCCTCGCCGCCGAGGGCATCCACGCCTACGAGACCGACCTTGCCGAACTCATCGTGCAGCTCGGCAACGACCGGCCCTCGCACATCCTCGTCCCGGCCATCCACCGCAACCGCCGGGAGATCCGGGACATCTTCACCCGCGAGATGGGCGCATGGGGCCGACCGGCGCCCGAAGGGCTCAGCGATACGCCCGCGGACCTCGCGGAGGCGGCCCGGCTGCATCTGCGGGAGAAGTTCCTGCGCGCGAAGGTCGGCGTCTCCGGGGCCAACTTCATGGTCGCCGAGACCGGCACGCTGGTGGTCTTCGAGTCGGAGGGCAACGGCCGGATGTGCCTGACCCTGCCCGAGACGCTGATCTCCGTCGTCGGCATCGAGAAGGTCGTGCCGACCTGGCGGGACCTGGAGGTCTTCCTGCAGACCCTGCCCCGTTCCTCGACGGCCGAGCGGATGAACCCGTACACGTCGATGTGGACCGGCACGACCGACTCCAAGACCGCCGACGGCCCGCGCGCCTTCCACCTGGTGCTGCTCGACAACGGCCGCACCGACACCCTCGCCGATCAGGTGGGCAGGCAGGCCCTGCGCTGCATCCGCTGCTCGGCCTGCCTCAACGTCTGCCCGGTGTATGAACGGGCGGGCGGACATGCCTACGGGTCCGTGTACCCCGGGCCGATCGGGGCGATCCTCAGTCCGCAGCTGCGCGGCACCGCCAGCGAGATCGACGCCTCGCTGCCGTACGCGTCATCGCTCTGCGGGGCCTGCTACGAGGTGTGCCCGGTGGCCATCGACATCCCCGAGGTCCTGGTGCATCTGCGCGAGCGGATCGTCGAGGGCGGTCCGGTGACCCGGCAGGGCGCCCGGGTGACGCTGAAGCCGGCCCGGGGGCACGCCGCGGAACGCGCCGCGATGCGCGCGGCACGCTGGGCCTTCGGCCATCCGGCCGCGCTGCGCGCCGGGCAGCGCCTGGCGTCCGCCGCGCGGCACATCCAACCGCGCCGCCTGCCCGGTCCAGGCCAGGCGTGGGGCGCGACCCGCGATCTGCCGAAGCTGCCCGCCGAGTCCTTCCGCGTCTGGTGGCAGCGCACCCAGACGCGCACGCCCACACCGCACTCCGTGGACGCCCAGGACACCCCGCAGCCCCCCGTCGACGGCCGAGAGGACCCCAAGTGAGCAGCAGGGACGTGATCCTGGGCCGGGTGCGCAGAGCGCTCACCGACGTGCCGGACCAAGAAGCCGGCGAGGACTCCTACGCGCAGGCCGTCGAGCGCGGCTATCTGCGGGTGCACGGACAGCGCACGGCACAGGAGACGGTGGACCTGCTCGCCGAGAACCTCGCCGACTACCGCGCGATCGTGCACCGCACCGGCGCCGACGGCATCGCGGGTCTGCTGGCACGGTTGCTGGCCGCGCGCGGCGCGCAGTCGGTGCTGGTGCCCCCGGGCCTGCCGGCGCACTGGCTGCCCGCCGCCGACACCGAAGGACCGGCCCGGATCGCGGACCGCGCCGCGAGCACGCCACACGAACTCGACCGAGTGGACAGTGTCGTCACCGGCTGCGCGGTGGCGATCGCCGAGACCGGCACGATCGTGCTGGACGGCGGGCCCGACCAGGGCCGCCGACGCATCACTCTCGTCCCCGACCACCACATCTGTGTCGTACGCGTCCCCTCCCAGGTGGTGTCGTCCGTTCCGCAGGCCCTCGGACAGCTCACCCCGGCACGCCCTCTGACCTGGATCTCGGGTCCCTCCGCGACCAGCGACATCGAACTCGACCGGGTGGAGGGAGTGCACGGTCCGCGCACCCTTGAGGTGGTCCTGCTGCGCGAGGGATGACCCGCCCCGTCACAGTGGGCGGCAGGCACCTCAGGTCACGGGCTGTTCGGTCCAGATCGTCTTGCCGCCGGGCGTGTGCCGCGTGCCCCAGCGGTCGGAGAACTGCGCGACCAGATACAGGCCGCGTCCTCCCTCATCGTCGTCCTCGGCGCGCCGCAGATGCGGGGCGGCGCTGTTCACATCGGAGACCTCGCAGATCAGGCTGTCGTTGCGGATGAGCCGCAGCTCCACGGGGCCCTCGGAGTAACGGACCGCGTTCGTCACCAGTTCGCTGGCGACCAGTTCGGTGCCGAAGTCGAGATCGTCCAGGTCCCACCGGGCCAGCTGGTCGCGTACCAGCCGGCGCGCCTGGCTCGCGCTCTCGGGCACACCGGGCAGCTCCCAGGACGCCACCTCCTGCGTGCCGAAGGCGCGGGTCCTGGCGAGCATCAGCATGGCGTCGGCCGCGGGCTCGGCCGGGATCAGCGCGGAGAGCAGCGTGTCGCACGCGTCCCACAGCCCGGTCTCGGAACCGCTCAGGGTCTCGCGGTACAGCCGCAGCTCGTCCTCGGAGTCGTCCTTGATCAGTGTCGCGCTGCGCAGCGCGAGCACACTGCCCGGCGGCAGAGTGCTGCGAGTGGGCGTGTAATGGGGCACGCCACGGCCCAGGACAGGCCCGCACGGCGCGTTCAGGACCTCGCTTCGCCCGTCCGGCCGGATGACGACCGGCAGCGGATGGCCGGCGCTCGCCGCGGTGCAGTCACTGGTGACGGGGTCGTAGACGACGTAGAGGCAGGTGGCCGTCAGTTCGGTGGGGGACTCCTCGTGCGCCGGGTACTCGCGGCCGAGCTGCGCGGTCAGGTCGTGGAGGCGTTCGAGCAGCTCCTCCACCGGCAGATCCATGGCGGCCAGCGCACCGAGCGCGGTGCGCAGCCGCCCCATCGTGGTCACCGTCGGCATGCCGGATCCCGACACCTCGCCCGCCACCAGGGCGACCCGGGAACCGGAGAGCGCGAGCACGTCGTACCACACACCGCCGGAGGCGACCGGGAGGTAGTTGAACGCGGTCTCGACCGCGGCGTGCTCGGGCAGCCGGGCGGGCACCAGATTGCGCTGGGTGAGCCGGGCCAGCGCGTGCTCGCGTGTGTAGCGGCGGGCGTTGTCGACGCTGGTCGCGGCCCGGCCCGCCAGGTCGGCGGCGAGGCCGACGTCGCTCTCCTCGAAGGGCGGCGAGCCGTGCGTCCGGTACAGGGCCATGAGGCCGAGGACGACCCCGCGGGCCGCGAGCGGCACCACGATCATGGAGTGCACGCCGGCTGCCCGCACCGCGTCCATGTGTTCCTTGTCGTCGGCCAGCCAGGATTCGTCCGGCCGCATGTCCCGCCGACGGGGCCGCAGGTCGCTCAGGGTCAGTGCGTACGGCGTGCCGTAGCTCATCATCCGCACCGCGCCGGTCTCGTATGCGCTGCGCACCTTGGTGCCCGCCGCGGCGCCGAAGGCCACCCGGCGCAGCGCGACCCGCTCGGCCACGGGCCCCGGCGCGGGAGCGTCGCCGTTCAGCACCGAGTCGAGTATGTCGACCGCGGCGATGTCGGCGAGTCCGGACACCGCCACGTCGGTGAGCTCCTGGGTGGTACGGACGATGTCGAGCGTGCTGCCGATCTGCTCACCGGCCCGGTACAGCAGCTCCAGGCGCCGCTTGGCCCGCTCCCGCTCGGTGATGTCGACGACGGTGACGGCGAGGCCGATGGGGCGGCCGTCGAGCTCTTCGAGGCGGAGCACCGAGATGGACAGCGTGTGCTCCTCGGGATGGGAGAGCGGCAGTCCCACCTGGTAGGTGTAGTCGAGGACCGGCACCCCGGTTTCCAGCACGCTCCGCATCATGCGCTCGATGTCGCCGGTGGCGATCCCCAGCTCCCGCCACTGATGGCCGAGAATCTGATCGGGCGCGAGGTCACTCGCTCCGGGTGCGCCGCTGTTGAAGCGCACGACCCGCAGATCGAGATCCAGTACGTGCAGCCCGACGGGCGCCTGGGTGAACAGCGTCCTCAGCAGCGCCGCGCCGTAGTCAGGATCCATACCGCACCGGCCTCCTCAGCGATCCGGTTCGGACCGTATGCACCCAGTCAATCCCCACTGGAGTCCGACGGCAGTCCGTGTGCTCCGGACGGCTGACGGGGCGAACGGGTCACCCGGGACCGGAAAGGTCCAGAACCTTGTCCGTGACGGCGCACCTGCCTACCGTCGAAGCACACCGCACACCGCACCCCTCGCGCATCGGGCGCGGGCGGCGGCACGGACTTTCTTGGGATTCGAGCATGCCATTACGTACGATCCGGCTGAACGGCGCCGAAACCGGAGCTGAGTACCAGTCAGCCGGTACAGGAGACGACGAGACGTCGGAGCCGCTGCTGTACTGGCTGCGCGAGCGCTTCGGCCAGCGCGGGCCCAGGTTCGGCTGCGGTGTCTCCCAGTGCGGCGCCTGCACGGTGCTGATGGACGGCGCCACCACCCGGTCCTGCACCACGCAGGTGCACACCGTGCCCGACGACGCGGAGATACGCACCCTCGACGGTCTGGCACAAGGCGGGCGGCGGCACCCGCTCCAGGAGGCGTTCGAGCGCCTGCAGGCCGGGCAGTGCGCGTTCTGCCTCAACGGCATGGTGATGGGAGCGCTCGGCTGGCTGGAGGGCCGGATCGCCGCGGGCAACCGCGCGGTGCCGTCCATCGACGAGATACGGGCCTTCCTCTCCGGCGCGAGCGAGGACAACAGCCGGAACTACCTCTGCCGCTGCGGCACCCACACCCGGATCACCGCGGCGATCCGCTCCGCCGCCGAGGACATGGCCGAGTGAACGCCCCGCCCGCCCCGGTCTCCCGCCGCGGCTTCCTCATCGGCACGGGCGCCCTGGCGGTGGGTTTCTCCTTCCGCGGCCCCGCTCAGACCCAAGCCGCGCCCCGCACGGCGGACTCCCCCAAGGCCGACGACGGCTCGATCCGGGTCACCGCCGAGGACGGCGCGCCCGACGACCCCGAGTCCTGGCTGGTCCTCACCCCGGACGCGCTCACCGTCTACAGCGGCAAGGTCGAGCTGGGCACCGGCATCCAGACCGCGCTGACCCAGATCGTGGTGGAGGAACTGCGCCTGGGCGTCGCGGACGTGGCCTACGTACAGGGCGACACATTGCTCACCGTCAGCCAGGGCGGCACCACCGGCTCCAAGAGCATCCAAAACGGCGGCGTCCAGCTGCGCCAGGCCGCCGCGACGACCTTCGGTGAACTGCTCGCCCGCGCCGCCGCCCACTTCGGTACTGACGCGGCCGACCTGATCGCCGAGGACGGGCGCTTTCGGGTGCGCGGCGGCGACGGCACACAGGTCGCCTACGCCACCCTGCTGGCGGACGGCGTCTCGGTGGTCCCGCTCGACGAGGGCGCCCCGCTGGTGGCCCCCGGCGACTACGCCGTGGTCGGCACCGAGCAGCCCCGCGTCGACCTGCCCGCCAAATTGGACGCCACCTTCCACTTCCTGCCCGACGTCACCCCCGCGGGCGTGCTGCACGGCCGTGTGGTGCGCCCCGCGGGCCGCAACTCCCGCGATCCGGTCATCGGCGACCTGGACCGCGCACGGGCCATCGAGGGATTCGTAGACGTCGTCCGGCACGACCGGTTCATCGGGGTGGTCGCCACCTGTGAGTGGGCCGCGGCCCGCGCCGCCGACCCCGCCACCGGCATCACCGTCACCTGGGGCGAAGGCCCGAAACTGATCCCCCAGGAAGACCTGCCCACCGCGCTGCGCGACCCGGCGAACCAGTACGGCACGGACGTCGAGATCGACAACGACGTGGACGCGGTGTTCGCGACCGCGGACACCGTGCTCAGCGCCCAGTACTTCTCGCCGTTCCAGATGCACGGCGGCATGGGCGCCTCCACCGGCGTCGCCGACGTCCGCGCGCAGCCGGACCCGGACACCGGTTTCCAGGCGACGATCTGGTCCGGCACACAGAACGTCACCGCGCTGCGCTGCGCGGCGCCCTCGCCCTGCTCCTCGGACTCGACGAGTCCCTGGTCCACGTGGTCTACGAGGAGGCGAGCGGCTGCTACGGCCACAACGGCGCCGACGACGCGGCGGCCGATGCCGCGCTGCTCTCGCAGGCCGTGCACACACCGGTACGAGTGCAGTGGACCCGTATGGACGAGCACGGCTGGGAACCGCTCGGCGGCGCCCAGGCCCACGACATGAAGGGCTCGCTCGACGAGCACGGCATCACCGCCTGGTCGCACCTGAACCACGCGCCCACCGCGAACAGCCGCCCCTCAGCCCGCAACCCGGGCACCCTGCTCGCGGGCGCCCTGAGCGGTCTGCTGCCCGATCCGCTGCCCGGCTCCTCGGTGGACACCTCGGGGCGCAACTCGCCGGTGACGTACGACGTCCTCCAGCGGGTTCAGACCCGTCTCGTCAAGACCTTCGAGACGACCGGGCCTTCCGTTGCCACCCCGTCGAGCCCGCTCACCTACCGCTTGCCGCGGACCACCGCACTGCGCTCGCTCGGCGGGTTCTCCAACAGTTTCGCCAATGAGTCGTTCTTCGACGAACTCGCCCACGCGGGCGGCCACGACCCGCTTGAGCTGCGGATCGCGTCACTGCGCGACCCGCGCGCTGTCGCGGTCTGCGCGGCGCTGCGGCCGGCCTGGCTGAGCAGGCCCGCGGGCGGCGACGGCACCGGCGCCGGGGTGGCCTTCCAGCAGTACGAGGTCGTCAACGCCTACGTCGCCGCCTATGTGGAGGTGCACGTCGACCGCACGACCGGGCAGGTGGGCGTCGCCCGGGTCGTGGTGGCCCACGACTGCGGCCTGATCATCAATCCGGACGGGCTGCGCAACCAGATCGAGGGCAATGTCGTCCAGGGCGTCAGCCGCACCCTCAAGGAAGAGGTCCAGTACACCGACGACCGCATCACGTCCGTGGTCTGGCAGACCAGCACGCAACATCCCGGCCGGCAGTACGAGGTGGTGCGGTTCAACGAGGTTCCCGAGATCGAGACCATCCTCATCGACCACCCGGACCAGCCACCGCTCGGCGCCGGTGAGCCCGCCATCGGCGTGCTGGGCGGCGCCCTCGGCAACGCCGTCTTCGCCGCCACCGGCGCACGCCTGCGCACTCTGCCGTTCACCCCGGAACGGGTGAAGGCGGCGCTCGGCGGACAGGACGGCTGACCGGGCTGCGGGACCGGTTCCGACGCCTTGGCGGACCGCGGACAGAGGGCCTTCGCACGGCTGTGACCTGCGAAGACCCTCTGCTGTAGCGGGACAGGGCAGACTGATCCACCCGTGCGGGACGGCCCGGCAGGAGGACTTTCCGGGCCACACCCGGTCACTCCTGACGGGCTGTCAGACTGTTACTTGAAGGTGTCGGTGAACGCCAGCTGGCTCTGCGAGACACCGCTGCACGTCGACGACGCGTCGGGCTTGGCCTCCCGCTGCGGAGCCAACCCGCCACAGGAGACGTCACGGTTCACGGACCAGAACGACAGCCTGCCGACGCCATTGCCCTTGGCCCAGCTCGCCACCGACGAGGCGTTGGCGAGCGAGAAGACCGAGCCGTCGTCGTTGACGCCGATCATCGGGGTGATGCCGAGGTTGCCGTAGCCGTAGCTGGAGTCAACCGAGCGCATCTGCCCCAGGGTCGCCTGGGCCGCGGAGATGGCCGCCTGGCCCATGTCCTGGCTGCCCTGGTAGTAGTCCATCGTCATGATGTTGACGACGTCGATCTTGACGCCCGCGTTCTTGGCGGCCTGGATGATGTTGACGCCGTCCGCGGTGAGACCGCTGGGCAGCACCGGGAGGGTGACGGAGAACGTCAGGCCGGGGTTGGCCGCCTTCAGCGTCTTCATCGCCTGCATATTGCGGGCCGCGGCGGCGGTGTCGGCGATGGCCGCGCCCTCGATGTCGAAGTCCAGCGAGTTGACCCCGTAGGAGTCGATGATCTTCTGGTAGCCGGCGACGATGGCGTTCTGGTCCGAACACGACCAGGCGAGCGCAAGACCGGCCGCGCCGCCGGAGGAGATGATGACGGACGCACCCTCGGACTTGGCCTTGTTGATCAACGGGTCGGTGAAGGAGTCGTCACCCACCGGCAGGGTGTCGCCCCAGATCTCGTTGCAGCCGATACCGATCACGAAGGCGGCGGTGAACGACTTGACGCCGTGGCTGGTGATGGCGGTGTCGAGGAACCCCTCGTTGGAGTTGGACATGTCCGTGTACGGTGCGAAGCCGCTGCCGGCCGCCAGGGAGGCCGGCGGTGCCGCCGACGCCGCGGGGCCCGCCACGATCGCCGTACCGACCGCGAGGGCGGCCACCGCCGCGCCCACCGCGACGCGGGAGACCCGGCTTCCGGATCCGGACATGCCAAAGAGACGTCGGCGCATAGTCGTGTCCTTCCATGACGGCGTGGGGGAACCGCCAGTTCCGGTGGTGACCGCCGAGGGTCAGGTGGGGCAACCGCCTGCGGAATCGGAAACCGACGGACTGAAGACATGGTTGGACTAGACCAAACATCCGTCAAGGCCGCGTGCCAACTTTTCAGCAAACCCCACGCGTTGGTGCGGGGCCGCGGCCCCGCACCAACTCAGCTGTCCGCGGCCTCCGTTGCCGTCGCCGCCTGCTCGCCGCGCTGCCGCGGAAGCGCCACCTGCTCGGCAACCGCTTCCAGGCTGCGCCCGGTACTGCGCGGCCCGAGCAGGCCGATGTCGAGGCAGAGCAGCACGATCAGCACGGCCGAGCCGGTGAAGACCGCGGTGGCCCCGGCCGAGTCGAGCACCCGGATCGCCACGAACGGCAGGATGGCGGAGGTGAGCCGGGAGAGCGAGTAGGCGATGCCGATCGCTGAACTGCGCATACCAGTCGGGAAGATCTCGGTCTGGTAGGTGTGGAAGGCGTTGGAGAAAACGTTACTGCACACTGTCAGCAGGAACCCGGCGACCACGATGAGCCACGGCGTCCGGGCCGCGGCGAACACGATGCCGAACACGCCGATGCCGACCGCCGCCGCGATGATCAGCAGTTTGCGCTCGATCCGGTCGATCAGCGGCACCGCGAGCGCCGAACCGATCGGGTATCCGAGGAAGCTCAGCGCCGCGAACGTCAGCGACTGGGTGACCTCGAAGCCCTTCGACAGCAGCACCACGGGTGCCAGCGAGCCGAAGCCGTAGTACGCCACCGTCTGCAGCACCTGGAAGATCCACAGCATCACGGTGCGGCGCCGGTACGCGGCCGAGAACATCTCCCGCAGCGGCATGTTCGGCCGTACCGGCGCGGCCGGTTCGTCGTCGGCCACCGGCGGGAGCTCCTTGCCCGATTCGGCGCGCACCCGCTCCTCGATATCGGTGACCACGGCGGACGCCTCATCGGCGCGGCCCCGGGCGAGCAGCCAACGCGGCGACTCCGGCAGGCGGCTACGGGCGGCCCAGATGACGAACGCGCCGATCGCACCGAACAGCAGCAGCCACCGCCAGCCGGCCAGACCCAGCAGGTCACGCGAGGCGACCAGGCGCGCGCCCAGCAGCGCCGCGATCGGCACTCCGACGAAACCGATGGTGTAGGCCCAGGAGATCTGCCGTCCGCGCACCCGGCGCGGCAGGAACTCGGCCAGATACGTGTCGACGAGCACCAACTCGGCGCCGAGTCCGAGGCCGGCGCAAAAACGCAGCACCAGGAGCACGTCGAGGTTCGGCGCGAACGCGGCTGCCAGCGAGAAGAACGAGTACGCGGCCAGGTTGACCAGGAACATCCGACGGCGGCCGAGCCGGTCGGCGGCGATGGACAGCACGTTGGCGCCGACGAACATGCCGACGAACGCGGAGGCGATGACCATCGACTTCTGTGTACTGCTCAGCGACCAGGTTTCGGTGAGCACCGCGCCGAGGACACCGCCGAGGAACACCTCGTACAGGTCGAAGAACGCGCCGAGCCCGACGACGACGATCAGCCGCCGGTGCCAGCCGCTGACGGGGAGCCGGTCCAGGCGGGCGGCGATGGAGGGAGATCGGGATGCGGACGGGGATGACAGGGAGGGGGACGACACAGCGGTCCTTCGGCTCAGGGCGTTCGCGCGCTCGCCGCGGCCGGCCGGTCCTGGGCCTGCCCACGGAGTGGGATGGTGCGCGCCGTGCGCGAAAGGGGTGTGTCCGCGGGCACGGTGTGAGTACGGGGGTGCGCAGGCACCGTACCCCGAAAGGGTGGGTGACCTGCAAGATTGTCAACGGAAGAAGATTTCCGCCGGCGCCGCGACGGGTGTTGTCAGAGATTGGGCGCAGCCTGCGGCGAGGTCCGCTGGGTGGTCGAACACGCGGCGCGGCGCCACGTGCTACTCCTCCGGCTCCCAGGCCTGGAGCAGGTCGAAGAGATGTCGCTCGCCGTCGAGCTTCAGGGAGTCCACAGGAGTACGGCCGTACAGGGCCATGACCAGCTCACCGGCCGTGCCCCGGGCGGCGGCGTCGGCCGCGTCCGGGTCCTCGCCGGCAGCGGTGGCGGGCCTAGTGCCGGGCGCGGGCAGACGGGTGACCCGTGCGCCGTCGGCGGAGAGCAACAGGCGCCAGGAGCGACCCTCGGTGGCATGGAAGTCGACGGCGGCGGGCTGGTGCGGCCAGGCACTCGTCGTCGCACAGCAGGTGGACAGGAACTCGTCGACACCGTCGAGTGCCACCTCGCCCGGCAGCGGCTGCGGGGCACCCAGGGCCATCTGGGCGTCGTACGTGTGCATCGCGATCTCCTGGAGCTGGTGCCGAGCGACGGCACCGCAGGTCTGCGGCGACTGAGACGCACCCCACCACGTCCAGCAACCGCGATCCGGGCCGGCCTCCCGCAGTGCGTCCAGCAGCTGCTGCGTCGACGCGGCCAACCAGGCCAGCAGCGCCTCGCGCTCCCGAGGCGCAGCCGGCGCGCTCTGCGAGGCGGCCTCGGCCGGGCGAGCGTCGGCAGGCCCTGCGGCGACGGCGGCGGCCCAGAAGAGGCGCCTGTCGCCCAGGTGCTGCACCAGATCGAACAGCGTCCACTCGGGGCAGGTCGGCACCTGCACGTCGAGGCTGGGCGCGGCGGCGACCGCGGCCCGGAACGCGACCGACCGTTCGTCGATCAGCCGCAGCAGAACGGCGAACTCAAGCGTCTTTGCCACGCGGGACGTCTACCAGCACGCCCGGACAACCGCCGTCGATTTTCACGGCCACCGCCAGCACAGCGGGTGCGCGACCCGGCCGCGCGCGATCAGTCAGGACGGCGTGCTGCTGCGGCGCACGATCAGCCGCGGTTCGATCACCACACGTTCGCTGTCCCTGGCGGTGGTGCCGGATTCGAGCCGGGCCACCAGGAGGCGGATGCTGGCCTGCCCGACCGCGGTGAAGTCCTGCCGGACCGTGGTCAGCGGCGGGACGAAGAACTCGGCTTCCGGGATGTCATCGAACCCGGCGACGGCCACATGGCCCGGCACCGAAAGACCGGCCTCCTGGAAGGCCCGCACGACCCCGAGAGCCATCTGGTCGTTGGCCACGAACACCGCGGTGACCTCGGGCGACGTGCCCCGGGCGGCGCCAGCCGAGACGCGTCCGGCCAACTCCTGGCCGGCCCGGTAACCTGACAGGGGCGTCCAGTCACCGACGAGCGGCTCCGGCACCTGCGCCCCGGCCTCCTCCAGCGTGGCCCGCCAGCCCGCCACCCGGGCCCCGGCCTCCAGCCAGTCCGGAGGCCCGGCCACATGCCACACCGTGCGGTGCCCGGCGGCCAGCAGATGGCCGGTCGCCAGCCGGGCACCCAGCTCCTGATCCACCGAGACGACGGGAATGGGCAGCGAGTGCCCGCCCTCCACCGTCACCACCGGGAACGGCAGCCTGAGTTCCGCCAGTGCGGCGACGGCCGCGCGGTGCGGCACTATCACCACGATGCCCTCCACCCCCCACTGGCTGAGGTGGTCGATCGCCTCCTCCAGCGCCTTCGCGGTGAACCGGCTCAGCGTCACAGCGGCAACCATGTACCCCTCGTCGCGCGCCGCCTCCTCCAGCCCGAACCGCGTGCTCGCCGGCCCGAACAGCATCGGATTGCACGCCACCACCCCGAGGGTCAGCGTGCGACGGGTCACCAAGGCCCTGGCCGAGGAGTTGCGCCGGTATCCCAACTCCGCGATCGCCCGCAGCACCTCGGCCCGGGTCGACTCGCGCACATTGGGGTGATTGCTCAGCACCCGCGAAACAGTCTGATGCGACACCCCGGCGACCTGGGCGACGTCCGCCATGGTGGGCGGACGCCGGAAAGCAGCGCTCTCCGCGGTCTGCGACATGATCCTCCGATCAGCGACGAGCTCATTGTTAGCGCTCACAGTGATCACGTCAAGGGCACACTGCGCCAGCATTACGCACCCGCTGGTGGGCCGCAAGCCCTCCCGACACGTACGCCGATCCCTTTTCGGCTGCCCGGCGACGCACGCGTCGACGGCGCGACCGCGAGAGCCGATGAGCGCTCAGCGCCGGAGATCAGCTTCCTGAGACCTTCGGGGCATCGGCGGATACGGCAGCGCTCACCCGCCAACCGGCCTGATCACGTATCACCTGGGTCCGGTCCGCCACCGCCTGCACGATCACGAGTCCACGGCCGTACTCCTGCTCGGCCTGCGACTCGGGCATCCGACGGTCGGCCCTGCACGGGCCGAAATCGTGCACGATGATCTCCACTTCGGGCCCACGCCTCACCAAGGCGACGGTCATTTCGGCACGCCCGTGCCGCACCGCGTTGCCGGCCAGCTCGGAGACGATGAGTTCGGCATCCTCACAGGCCTGCGCCGGCACGGTCCAGTGCGGGAGCAGACAGCGCGTCACGCGGCGCGCGGCGACGACGCTCTCGGGCCGAGCGGGCAGCCGAAGCACCGCGTCGAAGGACGTTTCGCGAGCTTGACCGCCGGTGGCGGCGCCTGCCGTCGGCATCGACTCACGGGGACCGGCCCCCTCCTCGCCGGGCCGCACCACTGGTGGTGTGCCGCGAAAGGCCGGACTCATGAGTGCCTCCCGTCCACACAGGCCGTACCGCATGACCTGCCCCCGAACGCCAACGGCTCGTCCGCCCGGACCCTCGTCGACGTGCGCTCACCCAGCACGGAGATCACGGTCTGTGAGCGCTAACATAGGTCCATAGTGTGAGCGTGCGCATCGTCAGGCGTCAAGAGGTCTGCAGACGTGGATCCGCCAGCGCCGCCCCCCGTACGGAACCGGCGAAGGCGCCGTTCGCGCACCTGGCGCCTGCGCGGACCGGTGATAAGCGCAGGCGCCGGCGCGTCTGATCGTCTCGGGTCCAAGGCACCCGGACAGTTCGGACGGCATGATCAGCACGAACGGCACTGACAGCAGGACCTGACGGCCGGTCGCGGCTCATCCGCCCACGCTGTGCTGCTCCTCACCGTAGAGGACCATGGCAGGCTGCTCGTTGACGCGGGTCCAGACGACAGGGCCGGCGACCAGGGTGTGGTCGTACAGGGTGATGGTGTTTCCGACTTCACACACCACCGCGGCTATGGCCGTTTCCAGGACGGGGACGCCGTGCTGCGGCTGCCAGGAGACGTCCGCGAAGCGCTGCGCCGCCGTGCCCGCCGCGAATTGCCGTGCCAGGTGACGGGCGGACCACGGCAGTACGTTCACCGCGAAGAAGCCGCTCTCCAGTACGCGGTCCAGAGTACGGCTCCCGGCGGCGAGGGAGACGAGCAGTGCGGGCGGGCGCACGGACAGGGACATGGCCGTGTTGACCGTGCAGCCGACGGGTCCGTCCGGCCCACGTGTGGTGACCACGGCGACACCCGTGGGCAAACGTGCCATCGAGTAACGGAACACCTCGTCCGATATCGCGGCGGGTACTGTCAGGAGGCTTTCGGTCGTCATCTGCTTCTCACCTTCAGGTGTACTGGGCGGCGATCTCGGCGGTGACGCTCTTGCGGTCCACTTTTCCGTTGGCGTTCAGGGGCAGTACGTCGTAGGCGGTGATGCCACGCGGCACCATGTAATGCGGCAGCCGCAGGCGAAGTGCCGTCAGGAGCCGATGCGGTGCCAGTTCCGACCCGGTGCACACGGCCTCCAGGGCCCATGCGCCGGCCGCCTCCGGCAGCGCCACGACCAGGGCGTCCCGCACGCCGGGCAGCTCGCGCAGCGTCGCCTCGATCTCCTCAAGCTCCACGCGGTGACCGTGCACCTTCACCTGCTGGTCAAGCCGTCCCAGGTGGACCAGTTGACCATCCAGCCAGGCGACCCGGTCACCGGTGCGGTACCAGAGGTCATCGGTCAGCTCGGTGCTGCCGTCGAAGACCCGCGCCCGGTTCCCGTCATACGAGACGAAGCGGCCGGCGTTGTCCGCCGGGTCCAGGTAACCGGCGAACCGCTGGGTGCCGCGGACGCACAGTTCGCCCTCCGCGCAGGACCGGCCCGCAGGATTCAGCACCACCCGTTCCAGGCCTGGGTATGCCGTGCCGATGGGTACCGTGCCGCTCGTGTGCCGGACCCAGTCGGCCCTCTCGCGGGCAAGCCGGTACTCGGTACAGCTGATCGTGAGCTCGGCCGGTCCGTAGAGGTTCTCGATCTCGCTGTAAGCAGCTGCGGCTCGCCAGGCCTGCGCCTGCTGCACGGTCAGCGGTTCCCCGCAGAACAGGCTCCAGCGCAGTGACGGCATGCTGCCCGGCGCCGGACTCCGCAGCCGCCGCGCAACAGACACGATCGACGGCACCGAGAACCAGTGAGTCAACTGCTTCGCGGCCACGAACCGAGCCGGGGCCATCAGGTCGTCGCGACCCGGCACCACCAGAGCGGCGCCGCCGCCCCAGCTGGCGAACATGCCGAAGACCGACAGGTCGAAGGTGAGGTCGAAGGTCTGCGACACCCGGCTGCCGGGTCGCATCTCGTAGCGCGGTACGACATGGCTGAGATACGCACAGACATTGCGGTGCCGGATCGGCACGCCCTTCGGGGTGCCGGTCGAACCGGACGTGAACAGGATGTACGCGAGGGCGTCGGGATCGCCTGCGTATCTGGGCAGCTCGGGCAGTGGCCCGGTTGTCGTCCTGGTCAGAGGCAGGACCGGCACCGGCAGGGTGACGGCGGCCAGCTCGACGGCGTCTTCCACCAGTACGACGTCCAGCTCACCCGCGAGGGCGACAGCCGTGTTCCGGGCGGCCGGAGAGGACGGATCGAGCGGCACCACCGTGCTGCCCAGTCGCTGTATCGCGAGATAACCGGCGTAGCCGAGCACGCTCCGCTCGGCCAGCAGACCGACCCGGCGGGGCACCTTGCCGAGCGCCGCCAGCAACTCCGCGGCCACCTTCTCGGCGAGTGCGTCTAGCTGACGGTAGGTCAGTTGTTCCGGGCCCACCTCAAGAGCGGGTTCGTCACCGTACCGGGCGACGGAATGGGCGAACCACTCGTACAGCGTGCGTCCCGTGCGGTCCATGCTCATCCTTCCCGGAAAGTGCCCACGTCGCGCTGGGCGACGATGAGCAGTTCGATGCAGCGGTCGACGGCTGAGGGACGCGGCCGGCCGCGGGCAGCGGACTGGGCGGCGAACCGCAGGGTCCTGGGCACGTCGGCCCAGGCTGCCGCCGCCTTGGCGGCCAGCTCGGGGTCGACCGTTCCGGCGGCGACCGCGAAAGCGAGCTGATATGTGTGGTGGCGGGCGGCTGCCCAGAGGTCGTCGACGTAGCTCGGCAGTCGCGCGGGATCGGTACGCAGGACGGTTGCCGTCCGGGTCAGCGACCCTTCCAGCGCAGAGCTCCAGCTCCCCGGGCCGGGATTGGTGCCGGGCACCGCACTCGCCGGCGCCCAGTCGAGCCATCGGTACCGGGCGGGCGGAACCGGAATCTCCTGGCCGAGCGCGAGCCGGTCACGGCGGGCGATCTCGCGCGGCTGGTCTGACGGGAGGGCCAGGGCCCGGGCCAGCTCGGCATCGTGGAGACGGCCGAGATAGGGCTCCTGGTCACCGAACGGGGTGAGCGCCGCGAAGTGGTCGGTCACGAGCCAGCGGCCGTCGCCGTAGTCCCGGATCAGCAGCCAGTGCGGGGCGTCCGCCTGGCCGTACGCCGGTGACCAGGGCAGCTGACGGGTGTTGCCGACGGCCAGTACCCGCGCATCCCGGCACAGCGCGTCGAGCAGGGCGGCCCGCGCGGTCGGCCAGTCGGCCGCACTCGCATAGGCCAGCTCGCGGCCGTCCTCGGTCCTGTCGATCCTGGGATGGTGCGAGAAGACCAACTCCTCGTCGGGTGCATCCACCCGCACCGCAAGCCGGACCTGCTGTGCCAGCCGGCGCCGGACGTCCGGCACATCGGACTCCAGATAGGCGAGCAGGTTTGTCGTGTAGCAGCTCAGATCCGGCATCGTGGCCGGCGCACCAGTCAGGAACACAGTGTCTCCAATTCGCCGTGCTGGGCAGAGAAAGCGCAGCTCAACGGGGTACGCGAACGCCCTCGCAGGCTGATCCACGAGAAGTCGCCCCACTGCCCGTGACGCTGCCCGGGAGGGATGTCGATCATCCACGGCCGGCCGGAGAGCCCGGTGCCGGCCGCCTTGACGCAGGCTTCCTGGACGGTCCAGACCCAGGCGAGTTCGGCCGCCCGCTGCCGCTCGGAGAGCGCGGTGACACGCTCCGTGTGGTCATGCAGGCAGCGGCGCAGCAGCGCCTCGGGCACGGTGGACGGAGGCCGTTGCACATCGACGCCGACCTGTCGGTGCCGGGCGACCGCGACGGCCAGGGCATCACCGTCGTGCGAGATGCTGATGCCCGTCTGCGGATGCCCGGCGAGGACGGGCCGTCCGTGCTCACCGGAGTGCACCGCTACCCCCGCCAGCTCGGGATAGGTGACGCGCAGCAGATGGCGCAGCAGCGCCCGGCTGGAGAGGAACTCCGCCGCCCGCCACGGTGGCAGAGTGGCCGCCGCCTCCCGGTCATGCGGATGCGTCTCGGCACGGATCCAGTCGCGCGATCTGCCGCGCGCCACCCACAGACCGGGGGCCACCTGCTCCATCAGTACGCTCATGGGCGTAGTTCCCCGAGCACCAAGTCGGCGTTGTCGGCCACCGTGCCCAGCATCAGTTCGGTGACGCCGCCACCAATACCGAACACGCCGGCCTCGCTGCGGATGTGCTGTGCACGGCCGCGGTTGAAGCCGTCGGCTCCCTGGAGCTGCGCGCACGCGGTGAGCACCGGGTCGGCGACAAGCCCGGCCGCCGACTTGAGCAGCGCCGCCGCGGAGAGGTCGTGCTGGTACACGACCCGCTCGCCGAGGCTCTCGCAGAGCGCACGCAGCTGCCGCACCTGCACCAGGCAGGTGGCGAACCGCTGCCGCACGGCGTCGTTGTGCCACAGGGACCGGCCGTCCACCTGCCGCTCGGTCAGCGACTCCTTGGTGTCGGCCAGCACCCGGCTGGTCAGCGCCACCGCCCACAGCGCCCCCGCGAGGCGCTCGGTGCCCATATGCCGGGCGAAGGTCGCCATGCCGCGCCCCGGCCGGCCCACAACGTGGTCCAAAGGCAGGCGGACACCGGTGAACTCGACATGCCCGGTACCGGATCCGGACAGCAGGTCGGTGTCAGCCGGCAGTACGGCCACGCCGGGAGCGGTCGCCGGCACCAGCACCCAGGTGAAGCTGGTGAAGTGCCGGCCCGGCCGGTGCCGCGCCAGGACCAGGAAGTAGTCGGCCTCGCACGCCGTGGTGATCCAACGCTTGCCGCCGCTGAGGAGCAGCTCGTGGGTGGCCGAGTGCCACCTCGGTACCCAGTGCGGACAGGTCGGATCCCGCGGCGGCCGGTCGGTCGCGGCGAGCGACACGGTCGCCGCACCGGAGAGAATCCGCTCGAGGGCCCGTCGTACGGTCACCTCCCGCGGGCGCAGCCGGCGGAAGCACCGGCACCGCGCTGGCCACCTGGACCAGCACGCTCAGGGTCACGCCGTTGTCGCCCCGGGCGTCCACCGCGCTGAGCAGGCCGGCAGCCGCTCCGGGCCCGGGGCGGCGCCCCCCGCTGCGGACCCGTCCCAGTCGTAGAGGTCCCGCCAGCACCCCCGCCGCGCCCAGGGCCGCCCACACCTGGGATACCGAGGCGTCCCGGCGGCGAACGGCGGCCAGCGCGGTGGCCGCCCGTTCGCGGCATCGCGGAGCCGGTCGTACCAGCTGCCCGGCCACGCTCAGGCAAGACGCACCTCCGGGTCGAGCAGCGCCAGTTTGCCGTCCACCAGCGTGGAGCCGATCGTTGCTGTAGTTCAACGCGCCGAGCGCAGATCCCGCAAGGCTGGCTCCAGCCGGGCGGGCGAGTCCTTGCAGGTAGCCGTGCCGCATCCCAACAGCTCCACCAGGCCGTCGACGGCCTGGTAGCACTCCTCGGCTGCGGTGATCTTCAGTGCGTTGAGCAGCAGTTGGACACGGGGCAGACTGAGGTCCTCGGTCGCACGACGACCTCCTGGGTGGTGCGCCGCAGCAGCGCGTGCACCGCGTCGAGCCGCTGCCGCGCCCGGGACAACCGGGTCAGCAACAGCTCGGAGTCGAGGTTGGTGCGGCCCCGGTTCTGCGGGCGTGCGCAGCAGCTTCACGACCCGCGAGAGCGCACCCGCCGCGGTGCCGAGCCAGCAGGCCGACCAGCCCAGATGGGCCATCGGTGCGAACACGTCGAGCGGCGATCGTCCCGGAACGCTCCGTGCTCGCCGACGACCTGATGGGCGGGAACCGGTCGCCAGCGAGTTGCAGGGCACGCTGTGGCTGGCCCGCATGCCCAGCGGCTGCCAGCCGCCGGACCGCTCGATGGTCGAGCTGATCCCGGTGCGGCGTACACCAGCGACACCTGGCTCGAGTGCGCCCGAGGCCGGAGACTGCACCGTGATCAGGAAGCCGTCGGCGTATGCGCCGCCGGTGACGATGGGGCGAAGCCGGTCGAGCAGCAGCATCGCCGTCGCGGGTGCCGAGGGCCGACTCGGACGCTGAGCAGGTGCCCGCCCTTGCCGGCCTCGGTGGTGACCGACGCGAGGTAGATCTCGGCCCGCGGCGATGTCGGGCAGCAGCTCGTCGCGGCAGCTTGTCGTTGCCGTAGCGCACGATTGCCGCAACCTGCTGGCAGTGCATCGCGAAGATCATCGCCACGGACATGTCGACTCTGCCGAGCGCGATGCTCGCGGTCAGCACGTCGTCGAGCGTGCCGCCGACGTCCGCCGAAGGCCTGCGGAACCAGCAGTCCGAGCAGACCGGAGCGGCGCAGTGCGGCCAGCGCCTCGACAGGGAAGGTCGCGTCGCGGTCGGTCCTGGCCACATGCTGGGCCGCGACGGCGCCGACCCGCTCGGTGCGCTGTCCGAGACTGGTGACGGTGAGCGGTTCGACGAGGTGGGAGGGGCGCGGTGCGGCGAGTGAGGTCGTCATCATGCCGCACTCACCTGAGTGTCGTCGGCGGAGGTGTGCACGCCCATGGCCGCGCGCACCACGGTCCACAGGCTGCCGGCCGTGGCGAACGTGTCGTCGTTCATGTCGTCGTCGGACAGTGTCACGCCGAAGGTGTCCTCGATGGCGAACAGCAGCTCGATGGCCTGCATCGAGTCAAGGCCGAGCTCGCGCAGCTTGGCGTCCGGGGTGATCTCCTGGTCGCCGAGGAACTTCAGGAACGGGGTGAGCACTTCGGTGAAACGAGCGTCCATCACTTCACTCCAAGGTTGGTGCCGGCCAGGGCCGGGACGGTGGTGCGGTGCAGGTGCAGCCGGGACACTTCGGGAGCCGCGCCGGGGCGGTCACCGTCGATCACGGCTTCGGCGGGCAGCGGGTGGCCGAGGAAGGCGATAAGGCTCGCGTGCAGTCCGTAGGCGCCGACATTGGGAACGGCGACCAGGTCGCCCGGCCGCAGCGCGGGCAACTTCGCGGCGCGCGCCCAGGTGTCGAGCGGGGTGCACAGTGGGCCGGTGACCAGGCCGTTGAGGGCCGCCGTTCGCGGCTCTGTGGCGGCATCGGACACCAGGTGCGGGGTGAGGGAGGGCAGTCGGCGCAGTCCGGACATGCCCCCGAGGTGGTTGATGCCGGATTCGAGAACGACCACGTCTTTGCCGTGTGATCGCTTCACGTCCAGCACGGCGGTCAGCAGGACACCCGCGGTGCCCACCAGATAACGGCCCGACTCGAAGACGATCCGGGGCCCGTGGTCCTGCCGGCCGGGCAGCTCCTCGTCCAGCAACGCCGTCAGCTGCGGTCGCAGGGCTGTCAGGTCGACCCGGTCGCCCGCCGCGGCGAACGGCGCGCCGAATCCGCCGCCGAGATCCAGGATCTGTATCCGCACTCCCTGGGCGGCCAGCGCCTTGGTAAGGGTCCGGGCGGTATCCAGCGTGCGGGCGAACTGGGCAAGCAGTGCGTCGGCTTCGGTGAGGTTGGTGCCCATGTACAGGTGCAGGCCGACGACTTCGGCGTGCGGTCCGCCGGCGAACCGTTCGGGCTCGGCGATCACCCACCCGGTGTCGGCTCCGAACTGCGAGGCCACGCCGGTCATGGTCAGCCCCTGGCCGGGTACCGGCTGGTCGTCGTTGACCCGCAGGAGACAGCGGGCCACCACGTCCAGGCCGGCCGCGAGCCGCTCCAACTGCTCGATGGCGTACGGCGAGTCCACGGAGAACAGCCGCACACCCCGGCTCAGCGCCTCGGTGATCTCCTCGTTGCGCTTGCCCGGCCCGGTGTAGAGCACGTCGGCGGGGTGCCAGCCCGCGGCGAGCGCCGCATCCAGCTCGCCGAGCGAGCACACTTCGGGCTGCGCTCCGCGCTCCCGCAGCGTGGTCAGCAGCGCCGGGTGCGGATTAGCCTTGAGCGAGTAGTACAGGCCGCTGCCGGCCGGCAGTGCGGCACGGAGCGCGTCGTGGCTGCGGCGGACCTCGGCCACGTCGTAGACGTACGCGGGTGTGGGCACGGCCGAGAGGATCTCCGGCGGCACCGGCAGCGCGGAGAGCACGGCGCTACTCGACTGGGACACGGCTGGCCTCCATCATCGCAGCGAGCGACTTGCGGTCGACCTTGCCGTTGGCGGTGAGCGGCAGGGCGTCCAGCGTCCGGCAGCTCCGAGGGATCTTGAATTCCTCGATCTGTCCCCGCATGCCCTGGAGCACCTCGGCGGGCGGCAGACTGCCGACCACGAAGAGCCGCGCCGGTTCCGCATTGTGCGGCGGCAGCACGGCGGCCGAGGTGACGCCGGGGACCCGGCGGGCGGCGGCTTCGACCTCGGTGGCGCTGACGCGGAAGCCGTTCTCCTTGTAGATGTCGTCGCGTCGGCCGTCGAAGTAGAGGTATCCCTCTTCGTCCACCCACCCGTAGTCACCGGTGTTCAGCTGAGGGAAGAGTCCCTCCGCGCGCTGGAAGCGCTGCGCCGTGATCTCCGGGCGGCGCCAATAACCGGCCATGACGTTCGGTCCGCGCACCACGATCTCGCCGATTTCACCCGGCGGCCTGCGGCGTCCCTCGTCGTCGACGACGAAGACCTCGGTCCCGGGCAGTGCCCGCCCGCTTGAGCCGGGCCGGTCCAGGTCACCGTCGGGCGGCATGATGGTGGCGCGTTTGCACTCGGTCAGACCGAACATCAGCTGTACTTTCAGACCGGGCAGGGCCGTACGGAGCGCCTGAAGGGTCACCGCAGGCTCGGCATCGTTATGTACGGCGTCACCGGGCGCATGGGGCTCAACCAGCATCTGGTGCGTTCCATTGTGGCGATCCGCCAGCAGGGCGGCGTCACGCTGCCGAATGGCGACCGCGTGATGCCGGATCCGATTTTGGTCGGCCGCAACGCCGAGAAGGTCGCGGCGCTCGCCAAGCAATACGGCATCGAGCGTTACACCACCGATCTTGCCGCGGCGCTGAAAGACCCGAAGGACGAAGTGTTCTTCGACGCCGCCACCACTCAAATGCGCGCCGATCTGCTGATCCAGGCGATGGAAGCCGGCAAGCACGTCTATTGCGAGAAGCCGGTCGCCGATACGCTCGACAAGGCGATCGCTGTCGCCAGGATGGCCAAGGACAAGAAGCTCAAGAACGGCGTCGTGCAGGACAAATTGTTTCTGCCCGGCCTGCGCAAGATCAAGATGCTGCGCGATAGCGGCTTCTTCGGCCGAATGCTGTCGATGCGCGGCGAGTTCGGCTATTGGGTGTTCGAAGGCGACTGGGGCCAGCCGGCGCAGCGCCCGAGCTGGAACTACAAGAAGGCGGAAGGCGGCGGCATCATTCTCGATATGCTGTGCCACTGGCGCTATGTGCTCGACAATCTGTTCGGCAATGTCGAGGCGGTGAGCTGTCTCGGCGCCACGCATATTCCCGAAGCGCGTCGACGAAAACGGCAAGACCTACGATGCCGATGCCGATGATGCGGCCTATGCCACCTTCCAGCTCGCCGGCGGCGTGATCGCGCACATGAATTCGTCCTGGGATGTGCGCGTGCGGCGCGACGATCTGGTCACCTTCCAGGTCGATGGCACGCATGGTTCGGCGGTCGCGGGTCTGACCAAATGCTGGACCCAGCATCGCGTCAACACGCCGCGCCCGGTCTGGAATCCGGACGTGCCGCAGACCATGAACTTCTACGACCAGTGGGAAGAAGTGCCGGACAACATCGTTTACGAAAACGGCTTCAAGATTTAGTGGGAGGATTTCATCCGCCATGTCTGCGCCGACACGCCCTGGCATCACGGCCTGATCGAAGGCGTCAAGGGCGTGCAACTGGCCGAACTGGGCCTGAAGAGCTGGGCCGAACGGCGCTGGATGGATGTGCCGGAAATCAAGATCTAACGCGCGACTATAGGAGCAGGACCGTGGCGACACTTTCGCTTCCCAACGCCGACCGCAAATTCACGCCCTACACCACTGGCGAGCCGATCCGCTTTCCGTCCAAGGCGGAAACCGCGCGTTTCAACCGCATCGCCTATGCGGCGGCCCATGTGGTGGCCGATCCGCTGGCCGACAACGATCCTTGGGTCGACACCAATGATCGATTGGGACAAGACCATCGCCTTCCGCCATTATCTGTGGGATCTCGGCCTCGGCGTCGCCGAAGCGATGGACACCGCGCAGCGCGGCGGCGGGCTCGACTGGTCGGGCGCCCAGACCCTGATCAAGCACGCGCTGGAGGCCGCCAAAGTCGCGCCCGGGCGCGAAAATCTGCTGCGGCGTCGGCACCGATCATCTCGAGCCGGGCGCCAATGTCACCATCGACGACATCATCCGCGCCTACGAAGAGCAGATCGAAGCGATCGAGGCGATGGGCGGCAAGCTCGTGGTGATGGCCTCGCGCGCGTTGGCGCGCGCGGCGAAATCGCCGGCCGACTATGAGAAAGTTTATGGCCGCATTCTGCGTCAGGTGAAGGAGCCGGTGATCATCCACTGGCTCGGCGAAATGTTCGATCCCGCGCTCGCGGGCTATTGGGGCACGCCGACCACACCGCGGCGATGGAAACCTGTCTCTCGCGTCATGACCGACAACGCCGCCAAGATCGATGGCGTGAAGATTTCGCTGCTGTCGAAGGAAAAAGAAATCGCCATGCGCAAGCGCCTGCCGCAAGGCGTGCGCATGTATACCGGCGACGATTTCAACTACGCCGAACTGATCGCCGGCGACGAGGACGGTTATTCCGACGCGCTGCTCGGCATTTTCGACGCCATCGCGCCGGCGGCTTCCGCCGGGCTGGCGCGGCTCGCCAATAACGACCTGCAAGGCTTTCACGGCATCATGGAGCCGACGGTGCCGCTGTCGCGTCATATCTTCAAGGCGCCGACGCGCTTTTATAAAACCGGCGTCGTGTTCCTGGCCTGGCTCAACGGCTTGCAGGACCATTTCATCATGGTCGGCGGCCAGCAGAGTGCGCGCTCGATCCTGCATCTCGCCGAACTGTTCCGCCTGGCCGATAAGGCGCGCGTGCTGCACGATCCCGATCTGGCGGCATCGCGCATGAGCAAATTGCTGGCGGTGCAGGGTTTGTCTTAGGCTGTACCTAAAGAGCCGGCGCAAGATCGGCAATTATGAAACGACGACATAACAACCAAGGGAGGACTACAATGTTACGCATCTTGATGCTAAGTGCCGCAGCGGTCATCGGCCTTTCAGGCGCCGCCTCGGCCCAGGGCTACTCGTGGAAACCCAGCAAGCCAATTCGCTTCATCGTCCCCTGGGGCGCTGGCGGCTCCACCGACCAGCTCGTACGCGTGCTGGCCGCGGAAGTCGAAGGCGCTCTTGGACAGACCGTGGTCGTGGTGAACCAGACCGGCGGTGCCGGAGCGGTCGGAACCAAAGCCGCGCTTGACGCACCGCATGATGGCTACACCTGGACTGGCGGCGCATCGAAAGACCTTGGCACCTATATAGTGACAGGCGCCATTGATACCCATTTGAAGGATTGGGAGCTTTACCTCGCCACGGTGAACTACACCGTGTTGTCGGTGAACCCAAATTCGAAGTTCAAGTCGGTTGCCGACATCGCCAAGGCCATGAAGGATGCGCCGGCGACCGTCACGATTGCAACTGGCGGCATCAACTCGGCTGGCGGCGCGTCATCCGAAGCGCTCAAGGCTGCGGTCGGCGGTGACTACAAGATGGTCACCTATGACGGCGGCAATCCAGCTGTTCAGGCTGCGGTTTCCGGCGAGACACAGATCACGACACAGCTCATTGCGGAGCAGTACCAGATGCTGCGCGCCAAGAAGCTGACGCCACTTGCCGCCTATACTGACGAGGATGTGACCCTCGACGGTATCGGCACCATCCCGTCGATCAAGAAGGCGCTGCCCAAGATCGCGGCTGGCCCGGTCCATTTCGGCATCTGGATTCCCAAGGATGCGCCGAAAGAGGTCGTCGAGACCATGAACAAAGTCTGGGACAGCAAGATCAAGTCATCCGACCGGCTCAAGAAGTACGCCGAATCGGCAGGTCTCACGGTGCTCGTGTTGCGCGGCGACGCCGCCTATAAAGCTGCCTTCCCGGTCGTGCAGATCAATGCCTGGGCGATTCACGATGGCGGCAAGTCGAAAGTAAGCCCGGACAAGATCGGCATTCCGAAACCGAACTGACGTGTCTTGACCCCCAGACGGCGCGCCCGCGCAGGGCGCGTCGTTCACATTGCCGGAAGCCACATGCCTAGAGCCGATTTTCTGACAGGCCTCGTCCTTCTTCTCGTCTCCGCCATGTTGATCGGCGAAGGCTTGACGCTGCCCGGCGCCGGCGGCCTGATCATGAAAGGCGGCGAGCCGGGGCGGGTTCCGTTGTTTCTCGGGTTCGTCATTGCGATAATGGCGGTCGTTCTTATCGTCCGCGCGGTCTCACAGGACGGTCACCGTTTCCACGGCGTCACCGCGTTGTACAGCGAAAACAAGCGCTCTCTTGGACGCGCACTCGCCGTTGCGGCCGGCGGCACGATGTATGTTGGTCTGCTTGGACATAATTTTTCCGGCGACGATCTGGATTATGCCTTCTTGACCTTCGGGTTCATCTTCACCTTCATCGTAATTGCCGAATGGAAGCTCGCGCCGGAAATCGCCGGGCGGCGCTGGAAGTCGCTCGATAGGTACGCGCCTGCGACAGCCGCCCGCATCGCGGCAATATTTTCGTTCGTTCCCCCGGCACGCGCACCCTTTGTCTGGCTCGTTATTACGGCGGCATTTCAGGCGGCCATCTTGGCGTTCGTTGTCTCCTATGTTTTCGAGAAACAGTTCTTCGTGCAATTACCCTGAGAGAACCAGATGCTCGCCATGTTGCAGGACATCGTCAGTTATCTGATCCAGACGGCCGGCTACGTCGCCGTCGCCTTTGGAAAATTCAATAGCCTCGACGTTATTGCTTACGTCGTCGGCGCGACGCTGCTGGGGATCATCATCGGCGTTTTGCCGGGCCTGACCGCGACCATGGGTCTCGCGCTGTTGACGACGCTGACCTACAAGCTCGAACCGAATGCCGCGCTGTTATCCTTGATGTGCCTCTACGTCGGAGCGATCTACGGCGGCAGCCGCACCGCCATTCTCCTCAATATTCCCGGCACGCCGGCAAACGCGGCGACGACGCTTGATGGCTATCCGCTCGCGCGCATGGGCCGCGCCGGGCCGGCGATGGGTACCGCGACCACCGGCTCGTTCCTCGGCACAATGATCGGCATGATCTTTCTAGCCACGATCGCGCCCAAACTTGCGGACTATGCGCTGGAATTTCAGACCCACGAGTTCCTGTGGCTTGCCATTTTCGGCGTTCTCATCTCCGGCCAACTGACGGCGATGGAGGATCCAATCAAGGGCTGGATCGCCGGATTCCTCGGACTCTCGGTGGCGATGATCGGTCAGGAAGGTCTGTATATGACCGACCGCTTCACCTTCGGTTTCACGGAAATGCAGGGCGGTATCGGTCTGATCCCGGCAATGGTCGGCGCATTTGGTTTTTCCGAAGTGATCGCGGTGATGTACAACCGCCGCGCCGAGATCGTGCGCGCAAAGGTCAGGCTTCTCGACGTCGTTCCCGACCCGCGCGAAATTGTGCGATATTGGCGCACGATCGCGCGTTCCGGCGTGATTGGCACGATCATCGGCATCATCCCCGGCGTCGGCGAGGATATCGGTGCCTGGGTGTCCTATGCCGCCGCGCGCCGGGTCTCCAAGGAAAAGGAAATGTTCGGCAAGGGCTCGGTCGAAGGCCTGATGGCGGCCGAGACCGGCAACAGCGCGGCGGCGCCGGGAGCCGTTATTCCCGTGTTGACGCTCGGCATTCCCGGCTCGGCGCCCGCGGCAATCGTGCTCGCGGCCATGGTGCTGCACGGCGTGCGGCCTGGCCCCATGATCATGATCGAATCGCCGAGCTTCGTGTACGAAGTCGTCGTCATGTTCTTTTTTGCGTCGATCGCGATGTTCGTGCTCGGCATCCTGCTGACACCACTCCTTCTCAAGGTTCTCTCGATCCCGCGCGAACGCCTGATGCCGGCGGTTTTCGTGCTGTGCGTGATCGGTTCATACTCGATCCAGCAGCGCATGTTCGACGTCTGGGTGATGGTCATATTCGGCATCCTCGGCTTCGTGCTGCGCGAGATGAAATATCCAATGGCGCCGCTGGTGCTCGGCATCGTGCTCGGCGACATTTTCGACAAGAGTTTCCGCCGTTCTTGGGTCATCCATGACGGTGATTTCATGTTCTATTTCACCCGGCCGATCTCGGTCATTCTCATGCTCATGTGTGTCGGTACGATCGTCATGAGTATTGGCCCGTGCCGGCGTTACATCGGCCCAAGGATTTAGGGCGCGATGAGTGCGACCGTCGGCCTTGTCACCGGATTTGTGCGCGCGCATTTTGCGCTGATTCGTGATGCTGGTTGATCGAAACGCGGCAACGCAGCCGAAGGCGTCTCCCCATCCGCGCCTGGCGCCGCAGCCGTCTATTTCGGCATCCTGGCGGATACCGTCTTCGCCTTCGTTCGCGCCTATTGCGAGTTGCTGCTCGGCCCGTTCGTCGATCTCGGCCGGCTCGTCACTGGCAAGTCGTTATCGAGCCCGCCATCGACCGAACCAGGCGGTCCCGGGCCGGCGAGATCCGGAGACGATCGATGACGCATGCGCTCATCGGCGGTATCGGGCTTACGATTTTGGATATCTACGATCAGCGCCCTGGTCCCGACGGCGTGCAGGCCGGCTGCGCTCATATTCACGCGATCACCGACGAAGCCTATTTCGGACTGTCCGGCAGCGGCGCCATCGAACTTCACGACCCGGAACGCGGCTATCGGCGTGTCGCCATCGAGCCCGGGACGTTCGTTCAATTCCCCGCCGGAACGCTGCACCGCTCGATCAGCATCGACCATTGCCGGGTGTTGGCGATCATGGGTAATTCCGGCCTGCCTGAGCGCGGCGACGCGCGCATCTATTTCGGTCAGGAGGTGGACGCCGACCCCCAACGCTACGAGGAAATGCGGGCGCTGGTTTCTACCGGGCTCGAAGGCGGACTGACACGGCGCGATGTTTCCGCCAACGCTTACGCCGGCCTGATGCGGCTGTGGGAGGCCGATCGGCCAGCTTATACGCGCGAGCTTGAGCGGTTCCTTGCCGTGCATCGCCAGACCCTTGCTTCCCGGACGGAGTCGATGGCCGATGTGATCGAAGGCGGATCATTGCGGCAGGCAACGACTGCCTTGCGCCGACTGGCGGCGGCAACCGCTATGTCACCGGCTGTGTGCTGGGCGCAGAGCGACGCAAAAGTCAGCTACGGAATGTGCGGCGTTTTGCGCCAAATCGATGAATTTCGGCCGGTATGATTGCATGATGGTGTCCCTTTGCAATGAAGTGATCGCGGCACTGCCGTTCGAGCGGCAATGCGAGTTGGCCGCTGAACTCGGCTACGACGGCCTTGAACTGGCGCCTTATACTCTCAATGCAGAACCGCACCTTTTGTCCTCCGCCAAACGCGCCGCGCTACGTCGCGCGGCCAGCGATGCCGGCATCGTCATCTCCGGGCTGCACTATCTGATGCGGGCGCCAGAGGGCTTGTCGATCACCTCGCGCGACCCCGTGCAGCGCGAGCGGACCATTGGCGTCATGCGGGATTTGTGCGGCCTTGCCGCCGAATTAGGTGGCAAGGTGCTGGTGCACGGCTCACCGGATCAGCGCAAGCTCGATCCGGGATTTGAAGACGAGGGCCGCAAGCATGCCATCGAATGCTTTGCCGCGGTCGCTGACCGCCGCCGCCAGCGCCGGCGTTGTCTACTGCGTCGAACCGCTATCGCGCGCGCAGACCGACCACATCAACACCATCGCGGAAGCGGCGGCGATCGTCACCGCCATCGGCAACCCGGCGTTGCGCACCATGCTGGATTGCAGTTCGGCTGGCGCAACCGAGGCTGAATCGATGCCTGACGTGGTCAAACGCTGGCTGCCGACAGGGTTGATCGCGCATGTCCACCTTAACGATCCAAATCGGCGCGGACCGGGCGAGGGCGAAATGGCTTTCGCTCCGATCCTGGCCGCACTGCGCGATGCTAACTATGCAGGCGACTTCAGCGTCGAGCCGTTCATTTATCAGCCCGACGGGCCGACCTGCGCCGCGCGCGCTATCGGCTACGTGCGTGGCTTGATCGAGGCGATACCGCGATGAACCAAAATGCCGCCCGCCTAAGTTTGATCGAAGCCCAGGCATTCGAGCGGCCGGTGACCTTGCGGTTGCCGTTTCGCTTCGGCGTTGTCACGCTACGGGAGGCGCCGCAGATGTTCCTGCGCGCGCGCATACGGCTTGCGGACGGCCGCGAAGGCGAGGGCGTCTCGGCCGAGCTTCTGGTGCCAAAGTGGTTCGACAAGTCGGCGGAACTCAGCAACGAGGATAATTTCAATCAGCTCCGCCGTTCGGTCGCAATCGCGCGGCGCAATATGATAGGCGCCGGCGAGCGTACGGCGTTCGGCATTTCGGCCGCCGCCAATAGCGCGCACCGGAAAGAATGCGAAGCCGCCGGCTTGAACGGTCTGGTGGCGTCCTTCGGCGTCGCATTGATCGAACGCGCCATCATCGACGCGCTCGGCCGCATCGAGAAGGCTCCTGCCGCCGCGCTGGTGCGCGACAACCGGCTCGGACTTGATGCTTCGTTGACGCCCGATCTCGCCGATTTCGATCTCGGAAAGTTTTTAAAGGGGTTGAAGGCCGCCGACGCTATCTATGCGCGCCACACTGTCGGTCTGGTTGACGCCATCACGCGTGCCGATACGGTGGGCAAGCGTCTCGACGATGGCTTGCCGGAAAGTCTGGAAGAGGTCATCGCGGCGTACGGTCACCGCTATTTCAAGCTCAAGGTCGGCGGCGACCTCGCAGCGGATGTCGAGCGCCTAGCGCAGATTGCCGCCGTGCTCGACCGCGCCGCCGAGCCCTATAAGGCGACGCTCGACGGCAACGAGCAATACGACAACGTCGATGCCGTTATCGCGCTCTGGCGACATATAGGCGAAGACAAGCGGCTGGCGCGGCTGAAAGCCTCGCTGCTTTTGCTCGAACAACCGATCGCGCGCGCGCGGGCGCTAAGCGAGCCGATCCACAGTCTGGCCGGCGAGATCGCCGTCGAAATCGACGAATCCGACAACGACTTCGACGTCTTTCCGCGCGCCCGCGAACTCGGCTATCGCGGCATTTCGGCCAAGTCCTGCAAGGGTTTTTATCGCGCACTGCTCAACAGCGCCCGTGTCGCGCATTACAATGCAAAAGGGGACGGCCATTACGTCATGTCAGCGGAGGACCTCACCACGCAAGGCGGCGTCGCGGTGCAGCAGGATTTGCTGCTGGCGTCGCTGGTCGGCGCCACGCATGTCGAGCGCAATGGCCATCACTATGTTGACGGCATGGCCGGCGCGTCGCAGTCCGAGCAGGACGCTTTCCTCAGCTACCACGGCGATCTATACCGGCGCGCCGGCAACGGCCGCGCCCGCCTCGATATACGGGACGGCGCGGTGTCGTTGCGCACGATTGCGCAGGCGGAAGGTCTCGCCACCGCCGTGGTACCAGACTGGAGCGCGATGCGCCCGACAGTGAAGGTGGAGTGAAGATGCGGACGGACGGTCTTTCGATCAACCTTGCCACCGTGCGCGAGCAATGGAATCTGCGCGAGGCGGTGGAAGCCTGCGCGCGCCACGGCGTCACCGCGGTCGATCCGTGGCGCGATCAGGTCGCCAAGATCGGTCTCGGCGAATCCGCGCGCGTCATCAAGGATAACGGCATGCGCGTGTCCGGCTATTGCCGTGGCGGCATGTTTCCCGCTGTGGACGCCGCCGGACGTCAGGCGGCCATCGACGACAACAGACGCGCCATTGATGAAGCCGCCGCCATTGGCGCGGAATGTCTGGTGTTCGTCGTCGGCGGCCTGCCGAAAGGTTCGCGCAATCTGGCGCAAGCGCGCCAGATGGTGGCGGACGGTTTTGCCGCCGTCTTGCCGCACGCACGCGCGTCGAATGTTCCTTTGGCCATAGAACCGCTGCATCCGATGTATGCCGGCGACCGGTCTTGCGTGAACACGCTCAAACAGGCGCTCGATCTCGCGGGGCAGCTTGGGCCCGATGTTGGCGTCGCCATCGACACCTATCACGTCTGGTGGGACCCAGAGCTGGAAGCGCAGATCGCGCGCGCCGGCCGTGAAAATCGTATCTTCGCCTACCACATTTGCGACTGGCTGGTGCCGACGCGCGACCTTTTACTCGATCGCGGCATGATGGGTGATGGCGTTATCGACTTCCCGCGCATTCGCTCATGGATCGAAAAGGCCGGCTACAAGGGTCTGACCGAGGTGGAGATATTTTCAACTCTAGACTGGTGGAAAAGGCCGGGCGATGAGGTCCTGCGCACGGTGATCGAGCGCTACAACGACACATTATTGCAGGATTTGCGGGGCTAGAAATGAGCCCCAATAAGCCGTAATGACACCCAATCGGACCGTAAATGGCGGTTCATCAGCGCCGAAATCGCCTTGGCAGCTCAAAAAATGCAGCAACGACGCTTTAATATTGCACTGTTTCTTCGTCTATGCGGTCGATTACAACAGTCGCTTTCAAACCACCAAGGTGGCTAGTGGCCAGGTCGAGCCGCCATCCGTAGGCGTTGAGCACATCCTGTACGATGGCAAGTCCCAGCCCTGCGCCGTCGCCACGCTCGTCGAGGCGCGCGCCGCGTTCAAGCACATGTAGGCGTTGCTCCGGCGCAATTCCTGCGCCGTCATCCTCAATTATGATCGACGGTCCAGCCGACGGGTCACTCGTAATAGACACACACGTCGCCGCGTGCCTTACGGCATTTTCAAGCAAGTTACCGAGCACTTCAGCAAGGTCTGAGCGGTCGAGCGGCACGCTTAGATTGTCGCGAATTTTCGACTCGAATCTGACCCGCTGCCCGGTCGGTGTCCGCGATAGGGTCGCCACCAGTGAACGCACCAAGGCCGCCAACTCAGTGGATGCTCCGGCGCGATAGCGCACTCGGCCGCGCACGCGGGCACGCGCCAGTTCGCGGTCGACATGCCGGCTCATGGCATCGCCGACCGCCTCGATATCCTGTGCGATCGTCGCTTCACCCCGTTCGCGCAGTCGGGCCGCGTCCGCAGCCAGTGCCGCAAGCGGCGTCTTCAGGCCGTGGGCCAGATCGGCCGCCCGGCTGCGCGAGCGTGTGATCTCCTGTTCCTGAGCGTCAAGCAGGGCATTAACCTCTTCGACCAGCGGCCGGACCTCGGCGGGTACGGCGGCCGGTAGATGCTGACGGCGGCCAGACCGTATCTCGGCGACGCCCCGGCGCAAGGCATCGAGCGGGCGCAGGCCGAGCCCGACTTGAATTGAAGTGGCGATTGCCAGCACTATCCCAAGAAGACCAAGTGCAACGACTAGGTCCTTCGCAAAACTAGTAGCAGCCGCCGACACCCGGGCGAGATCGGCAGCGACGGCAACACGCACCGGCACGCGCCGATCGCCCGCCGTAAGTATAATTCCTCGCTCGGAAACCAGCAGATGCGCCTTGGCGGGACCCAATACTTCATGATGATGCTGCTCGCCCGCCGACAATGCGTCGGCTGGCAGCGCCAAAGTCGTATCCCATAGCGAACGCGAACGCAGCAACTGTCCGTGATCGT